>NZ_JAMDGW010000006.1:0-267372 GCF_028656995.1 Pseudomonas sp. TNT2022 ID642
CATTGAATCTCAAGGAGTTTTCCGTTTCGACTGCGCCGGAAGTGGGGCGAATTATAGGCATCTGAAATTCGCCGTCAACCGTTAATTTCACTTTTCTTGCAAAACCTGCTTTTTAGCCAGCAAACGCGGGATCCGACGCATCACTGGCGGAATGCGCAGCACCAGAAGCACTACACCTATAAAGGCATAGATCGCCCACTCCTCGAGATCAGCACGCACGATCCACAGCATATGCAGCAAACCCAGACCCAGAATCACGTAGACCAGACGATGCAACTTCTTCCAGCGCGAACCCAAACGACGCTGACTGTAGCGATTGGACGTCACCGCCAACGCCAACAATCCGAGAAAACCCAAAGCCCCTACTATTATGTAGGGCCGCTTGCGCAACTCGACCGTCAACTGCGACCAATCGAAACCCAGAATAAACGCCATATAGCTACACAGATGCAAAACCACATAGGCAAAACACCAGAGCCCCAACTGACGGCGCACTGCAATCCACCCTGTCCAGCCGGTGAGCTTCTGCATAGGCGTCATGCTCAGGGTGACCAGTAACAACACCAACGTCCCGAGGCCCAACCGATCTACCAACACTTTACCGGGATCTGGCCCGAGTAAATCCTCGAGCGCTTGATACAACCACAGCATCGGCCAGACTGCCGCCGCAATGAAAACGCCTATACGCCAGAGTGGAAACCGCATCAGTAGTTCTTCCGCAGATCGAGCCCTGTATATAAAGAAGCGACTTCATCCGAGTAGCCATTGAACATTTGCGTATCCCGCACATTTGGCTTGAACAGACTGTTCGGCAGACGCCGCTCGCGCGCCTGCGTCCAGCGCGGGTGATCAACTGTCGGGTTCACATTTGCATAGAAGCCGTACTCATCTGCCGCAATGCTCTGCCAGGTCGTCTTCGGCTGCTCGCTGACCAGACTGATACGCACGATGGATTTGACACTCTTGAAGCCATACTTCCACGGCACCACCAGACGCAGCGGCGCGCCATTCTGGTTCGGCAACTCACGGCCATACATGCCTACCGCCAGAATCGCCAAAGGATTCATTGCCTCATCCAGACGCAAACCTTCTACATAAGGCCAATCGATCAAGGCAAAACCAGAACGCTGGCCAGGCATGCTTTTGGGATCCTGCAAGGTTTCAAACCGGATGTATTTGGCATTGGACGTTGGCTCGACCTGCTTGAGCAGCGCCGAGATTGGAAAGCCGATCCACGGAATGACCATCGACCACGCCTCGACACAGCGCAAACGATAGATACGCTCCTCCAACTGGTAAGGCTTCATGAAGTCTTCCAGCGCATAGCGCCCTGGTTTACCCACCTCCCCGTCGATCACTACGCTCCACGGTTCGGTTTTCAGCGAGCTGGCATTCGCCGCCGGATCGCCTTTGTCGGTACCGAACTCATAAAAGTTGTTGTAGTGAGTTGCGTCTTTATAAGGCGTGATCGCCTCATCCTTGACGTTAACCGCTCCCCATTTAGTAGAAGGCAGCTTTTCGCTGAACCATGCAGGTGCCTTGCCCGGCTCGACATCGGCATACCGCGCCGCATCGTCGGCATTGGCCCAGCGCGGCAGGCTGCTGACGGCGATACCGGCAGCAGTGGCCCCCAACAATTGGCGGCGAGAGAGATAAATGGATTCAGGCGTGACATCCGACTCATGGCAGTCGGACGCTTTGGGGACTTTGATCAACATGGCAACTCCGCAGCTTTGGAGGACAGATGCACCCATAGACTGCGGAGTATGCGGGAAATTACATCACTCGGCTTTTTTGTGCCGACGAAGATGCAACAGGTACTGCACAGGGCCAGAAGCGGCGTAGGCGAGGAACACCAGCAGCAGAATGCGCGGCGGATCGCTGAAGACCACGGCGAACACCAGCACCACCGCAAGGATCGCCACGAACGGTACGCGCCCCTTCAGGTCCAGCTCCTTAAAGCTGTTGTACTTGATGTTGCTGACCATCAGCATGCCGGCCGCCGCAACCATCAGTGCGACCAGGAACGACATCTTCGAACCCTGAATCCCGTAATCGCTGAATGCCCAGACAATCCCTGCCACCACACCAGCAGCTGCCGGACTGGCCAGACCGATGAAATAGCGCTTGTCAGCCGTACCCACCTGAGTGTTGAAACGCGCCAGACGCAACGCCGCGCCTGCCACATAGATAAAGGCGACCATCCAGCCAACCTTGCCCATGTCGCCCAACGCCCAACCAAAGGCCAGTAACGCCGGCGCGACACCGAAAGCAACCATGTCCGACAGCGAGTCGTACTCGGCACCGAAGGCACTTTGCGTATTGGTCATGCGCGCTACACGACCGTCGAGGCCGTCGAGCACCATGGCGACAAAAATCGCGATCGCGGCGAAAGCGAAATACTTGCTCGCGTTCGCCGAATCACCGGCGCTCAACGCAGCCTGGGCGCTCATCGAGTTGATGATGGAGTAAAACCCTGCGAACAGGTTCGCAGTGGTGAACAGATTCGGCAGCAGATAGATACCACGATGCCGGACTTTACGACCTTCTGCGTCGTGCCCTTCCTCGATGTGTTCATCGATGGGCAGCAGGCTTTCGGCGTCAGAAGCCTTGTTCGGCTCTTCGGGACGTTCGCTCATGGACATTACCTTGCAACGGTTTGAAGAAAATTCGACAGATGCTTGAGGACGACAGTTCGGCCACAAACGCTGCAGCTTTATACCAGAACCACCGCCCCAAACGAAAAAACGCGGCCGAGGCCGCGTTTTTCGCACAAGGAACGACGACTTAGTTTTTGGCTTTGTCGACGATCTTGTTGGCACCGATCCACGGCATCATGGAGCGCAGTTGCTCGCCGATGACTTCGATGCCGTGAGCGGCGTTGTTGCGACGCTTGGCGGTCATCGAAGGGTAGCCGGTTGCGCCTTCGCTGATGAACATTTTGGCGTATTCGCCGTCCTGAATACGTTTCAGGGCGTTGCGCATGGCCTGACGGGATTCGGCGTTGATCACTTCCGGACCAGTCACGTACTCGCCGTACTCAGCGTTGTTGGAGATCGAGTAGTTCATGTTGGCGATACCGCCTTCGTACATGAGGTCAACGATCAGTTTCAGTTCGTGCAGGCACTCGAAGTAGGCCATTTCCGGCGCGTAGCCAGCTTCAACCAGAGTTTCGAAACCGGCTTTGACCAGCTCAACGGTACCGCCGCACAGAACGGCTTGTTCGCCGAACAGGTCGGTTTCGGTCTCGTCCTTGAAAGTGGTTTCGATGATGCCGGTACGACCGCCACCAACGCCAGCAGCGTAGGACAGTGCAACGTTTTTGGCGTTGCCCGAGGCGTCCTGGTAGATCGCGATCAGGTCAGGAATACCGCCGCCTTTCACGAACTCGGAACGTACGGTGTGACCCGGAGCTTTCGGCGCGATCATGATCACGTCGAGGTCGGCACGCGGAACTACCTGGTTGTAGTGGATCGCGAAGCCGTGGGAGAAGGCCAGGGTGGCGCCCTTCTTGATGTTCGGCTCGATTTCGTTCTTGTACAGGGAAGACTGGAACTCGTCCGGGGTCAGGATCATGACCAGGTCGGCAGCAGCAACAGCGGAAGCAACGTCGGTCACTTTCAGGCCGTGAGCTTCAGCTTTGGCAACGGTGGCCGAACCTTTACGCAGACCAACGGTAACGTCGACACCGGAATCTTTCAGGTTGCACGCTTGGGCGTGGCCCTGGGAACCGTAACCGATGATGGCAACTTTCTTGCCCTGGATGATCGACAGGTCGCAGTCTTTATCGTAGAAAACTTTCATGAATTTCCCCTTTATATCCAGGCCGTTCAGGCCATTCGCTAATTTGGTTTAGATGCTGAGTACTTTGTCGCCGCGGGCAATGCCGGTCACGCCGCTACGGACGGTTTCCAGAATCGATGCGGTGCCGATGGACTGAATGAAGCTGTCGAGCTTGTCGCTGGTACCGGTCAGTTGAACGGTATACACGCTGGCGCTGACGTCGACGATCTGTCCACGGTAAATATCGGTGGTGCGTTTGATCTCGGCGCGCTGGGCGCCAGTGGCCTTGACCTTGACCAGCATCAGTTCGCGCTCGATGTGAGCACTTTCCGACAGGTCCACCAGCTTGACCACTTCGATCAGCTTGTTCAGGTTTTTGGTGATCTGCTCGATGACTTCATCGTGGCCAACGGTGGTCAGCGTCAGACGCGACAGGGTCGGGTCTTCGGTCGGGGCCACGGTCAGGCTTTCGATGTTGTAGTTGCGCTGCGAGAACAGGCCGACTACGCGAGACAAAGCGCCGGGTTCGTTTTCCAGAAGCAAGGAAATAATGTGCCGCATGATTAAGTACGCTCCGTCTTGCTCAGCCACATATCGCGCATCGAGCCGTCTTTGATCTGCATCGGATAGACGTGCTCGCTGGTGTCGACCGAAATATCGATCACGACCAGGCGATCCTTCATGGCGAACGCTTCTGCCATCTTCGACTTCAAATCTTTCGATTCGGTGATGCGTACGCCGACGTGGCCGTAGGCTTCAGCCAGCTTGACGAAGTCAGGCAACGATTCCATGTAGGAGTGCGAGTGACGGCTGCCGTAGCTCATGTCCTGCCACTGGCGAACCATCCCCAGAACACCGTTGTTCAGGATGACGATTTTCACTGGCAAACCATATTGCAGGCAGGTCGACAGTTCCTGGATGTTCATCTGGATGCTGCCTTCGCCGGTCACGCAGGCAACGTCATCGTCCGGGAAGCTCAGCTTGATGCCCATGGCCGCCGGGAAACCGAAGCCCATGGTGCCCAGACCGCCGGAGTTGATCCAGCGATTCGGCTTGTTGAACGTGTAGTACTGCGCAGCGAACATCTGATGCTGGCCCACGTCGGAAGTGATGAAGGCATCGCCCTTGGTCACTTCGCAAAGGGTTTCGATCACGGTCTGCGGCTTGATCATGCTGCCGTCGCCCTTTTCGTAAGGGAACAGGCCGCGATCACCGCGCCACTCATCAACCTGCTTCCACCAACTGGCCACGGACTCCTTGTTCGGGGTCTCGCCGATTTCCTTGAGGATCGCGACCATTTCGGTCAGGACGCTCTCCACCGGACCAACGATTGGCACGTCAGCCTTGATGGTCTTGGAAATCGAGGCCGGGTCGATGTCGATGTGGATGATCTTGGCGTTCGGGCAGAACTTCGCCGCGCCGTTGATCACGCGATCGTCGAAACGCGCGCCGACCGCGAGGATCACGTCAGCATGGTGCATCGCCAGGTTGGCGGTGTAGCTGCCGTGCATGCCGAGCATGCCGATGAACTGACGATCAGTGCCAGGGAAACCGCCCAGGCCCATCAACGTGTTGGTCACCGGCAGGTTGAGCATTTTCGCCAGTTCGGTCAGCGGTGCGGAACCGTTGCCGAGGATCACGCCGCCACCGGAGTACATGACCGGACGCTTGGCCGCCAGAAGCATTTCTGCTGCCTTGCGGATTTGTCCGGAGTGACCGCGAACGGCCGGGCTGTAGGAACGCAGCTTGGCTTTCTTCGGGAAGATGTATTCGAACTTCTCGGCCGGGTTGGTCATGTCTTTCGGGATATCGACCACGACCGGGCCCGGACGACCGGATTGCGCCAGGTAGAAGGCCTTCTTCATGACTTCCGGGATTTCCGAAGCGTGCTTGATCATGAAGCTGTGCTTCACGATCGGCCGGGAGATACCGATCATGTCGGTTTCCTGGAACGCATCGGTGCCGACCATGGTGCTTGGCACCTGACCGGAAATGATCACCATTGGAATCGAGTCCATATAGGCGGTCGCGATACCGGTGATGGCGTTTGTGGCGCCAGGACCGGACGTCACCAATACCACGCCGGCTTTACCGGTGGCACGGGCATAACCGTCAGCCATATGGGTTGCCGCTTGCTCGTGACGAACCAGGATGTGAGTCACTTCCGGTTCTTTGAACAGGGCATCGTAAACATGCAGGAGAGCACCACCCGGGTACCCGTAGATATATTTGACGCCTTCGTCACGCAAAAAGCGGACGAGCATCTCACCGCCAGATAAAAGCTCCACGTTGTTCACCTCTAAAACGCCAGAATACCGTCCACAAAAAAGGGGCGGGTCTTAATAGGTTTACTTCTCGGCAGAGCATGAGCGACGGTGGTCGCCGACTACGTCAGCACTGACTGAGCAAGTATTGGGATCGTCCCAGTGTTGCGGGCCTTTCCCACCCAGCGCGAGGTAACGCGTTGCGGGTGTAACAGGTCGGCGCGGATGTGCGCCTCATGATCTACCGAGTGGGTCTGCTTCTGGCAGTCCCTCTACAGCGGACTTTGGATTCTTCTGTTTCGCCCTCTCCAAGTCAAGTCGTCTGTGTGGTTAATTGTGGGTAAGCACATGAGAACGCAAGAAAAAACCTGAAAACCGCTACTCTGTTAGTGTCAATTGCGCAATTTTGCCAAGGAATCAGCATGCGAACGCTCCTCTTCACTCTGCTGATCGGCCTCAGCCCATGGTGCATGGCCGCTCAAATCTACAAATGGGTCGATGCTCAAGGTGTCACGCACTTTGATGCGCAGCCGCCACCGGGCCAGCCGTCGACGACCTTGCAGACGCCCTCCTCGTCCCCGCCGAAACCTGCGGCAATGCCGGGCAGTGGCGCGCTCGGTGATCAGAAGGCTATCGACGACAAGGTGAAGAAGCAGGTTGCGGAGCAACAGACGCAGCTCAAACAGTTTTGTGAGCAGGCACGGACGAACCTGGCGCAATTGCAGAACAATCCGCGCCTGCGGGAAGAGGTCGAGGGACAGATGCGACGGCTGGATGATGCGCAGCGGCAGGAGCGCATCGTCGAGGCACAGAAACAAATCGCGCAGAATTGTGAATAGACACCTGTAGGAGCTGCCGCAGGCTGCGATCTCTTGATTTTGCTTTCAAAAACAAGATCAAAAGATCGCAGCCTGCGGCAGCTCCTACATATCCGGTGTCAGTCTGGGTTAGCGCGAGGCAGTGATCAGCAGATCAAACTCTTTGAGCAGCACCTGAAGCTGACGATCCTTGCCGCCCACGTTGCGCTGGGCAAAGACCATTTCAGCCATTTCCTGAATCCCCGAGGCATTCGGCAATGGCAGATCCTGTTCGAGGATCATCTTCATGCGCGGCAGGAAGATCCATTGCAGCCACTGCTCGAAGTCCAGCGTATCGACCGAAAACGGCTCGACACTGCTCAGTGCCTCAACCGACGGCTGAACGTCGTCCCACCAACCCTGAGTGCGCAGTTCACGCTCGATCAGCAACAGCTGATCGGCGATCTTCGGGAAACGAGCATCCATCACAGCGAAACCTTGGCCTTCTGACGGGCCTGAGCGGCGCCGGCGGAATCGCCTTGTTTCTCACGGGACTGGGCAATGATTTCCCACAGACTGGCTTGCAGGTCCGGGCGACCATTAGCCATGGTCAGCGCACGACGGGCGAACTGCTCGGCTTGCGGCGCATCACCCTGGGCCATGCGCACCTGCGCCAGACGATAAAGCACTTGCGGCTCACGCGGCGCCACACGTTGGGCGCGCTCCAGACTGGACGATGCACCGTTAAGGTCGCCACCGGCCTGCTGCTGTTGAGCCGTCGTCAGCAAGGCAAGCACCGGACCGTCCAACTGCTCGTCGGCCGACAGACCGCCGCCACTGCTGGCCGAAGGAATGCCGCTCGGCGTCGATGGCATGCTGTAGCTGCCGGAATTGATCGGTGCCGACTCAACTGCCGAAGGGTTATACGGCCCCGGCGTGATACCACCGGACGCCGGACCCGGCACGATTGGCGAGGAGCTGATCGGCGCAGAAGCCGTCGCACCGCCACCCGGTACCATCACCACCACGCCAGTATCACCTTGCGGGATTGCCTGAGTCTGGCCCTGCGCAGGGCGCTTGACTGTTGTTTGGCGGAAACCGCCATTGGCCGAAATGCGCTCGCTGTTGGACACCGCTGTACCGGAATCAACCACCGGAATCGAACCACGCTGTACGGTAGAGCAGCCGCTGAGCAAAGCCACGGCGGTCACCGCTGGAATCAACCACTTGTTCACTTGAAACCCTCTTTGCTTAATTCATCCAGCCCTTGACCCAATCCATCACCGACTCGCCGGAAGCAGGCGTTTCGCTTGCACAGGCGGCGCCGGGTGGCGGTTCGCTGCCGCGAATATACGGCATCTGTACCGCCCCCGGGCAGTTGGCATCGGAGCCCTGCCCGGTACGCGAATCAACCCATGCCTGCACGACGTTGTCCGGTTGCGGCATGTCCAGCGGCAATGGATCGGCCTTGCGCATGAAACTGGTCCAGACCTGCAGCGCACCGGTGGCACCGGTGAACGGCGTCTTGCCGTTATCGTCGCGCCCCAGCCACACCACCGCCAGCAAGTCCTGACTGAAACCGGCGAACCAGCTGTCACGGGAATCGTTACTGGTACCGGTTTTGCCGGCCAATGTCAGAGTCTTGGGCAGCACGTTATAAACCGAGCTGCCGGTACCTTCACGCATCACGCGCTGCATGGCGTTCTGGATCAGATAGATGGACGCCGGATCGAAACGCTGTTCGATCTGGAAAGGATAACGCTTGAGCGGTTCGCCCTCAGCGGTCAGCACGCTGCGAATCCCGCGCATCGGCGTATTGAAACCACCGTTGGCCAACGTCTGGTACATGGTCGCGACTTCGATCGGGGTCATGCCACCGGCGCCCAGCAACATCGACGGGAATGCCGGGAACTCACGCGTCACACCCAGACGACCCAAGGTCTTGAGCACGTTAGGCACGCCGACTTCCAGACCCAGACGCGAGGTCGACAGGTTGTAGGAATGCGCCAGGCCTTGATAGAGGAACACGGTACCGTGGGAGCGGCGATCATAATTCTGCGGTTTCCACACTTGACCGTTCGCGCCTTTGACCGACAACGGATCGTCAGACAGCCAACTGGTCAGTGTGTACTGGCTCGGTTTTTCCAGCGCGGTCAGATAAACCGCCGGTTTGATCAACGAACCGATCGGCCGCACCGCGTCCAGTGCGCGGTTGAAACCGGCATAACTGGCCTGACGGCTGCCGATCATCGCCTGGACTTCGCCGGTTTCCGGATTGGTCACGACCATCGCCGCTTCCACGTCATCAGAGCCTTTGCGCCCGGACAGACGTTTAAAGGTGTCGTTGACCGAGGCTTCTGCTTTCATCTGCAGGATCGGGTCGAAACTGGTGAAGATGCGCAGGCCTTCTTCGGTCAAGTCTTCGTCGCGGTAGTCTTCACGCAACTGACGTTTAACCAGATCGATAAAGCCCGGGAACGAACTGTCGGCGAGCTTGCCGCGCGTGGTCACACCCAGTGGCATTTTCTTCGCCGCTTCGACCTGTTCGGCCGTCGCCACGCCTTGCTGCTCAAGCACGTCGAGCACCAGGTTACGCCGCTCCAGCGCACGCTCCGGGTTGCGACGCGGGTTGTAGTAGGACGGGCCTTTGACCATGCCGACCAGCATCGCCACCTGATGCAGTTTCAGCTCGGACAATGGCTGACCGAAGAAGAACTGGCTGGCCAGACCGAAACCGTGCACCGCACGTTGACCGTCCTGGCCGACAAAGACTTCATTGAGGTAGGCCTCAAGGATTTCCTTTTTGTCGTAATGCAGTTCCAGCAGCATCGCCATCATCGCTTCGGTGAGCTTGCGGGTCAGGCTGCGTTCGTTGGTCAGGTAGAAGTTTTTCACCAACTGCTGAGTCAGCGTACTGCCACCCTGCGTCATCTTGCCGCCCGAGGTGTTGACCCAGACAGCACGGGCAATCGACTTCGGCGACACACCCCAGTGGCTATAGAAGTCGCGATCTTCGACAGCGACCAGGGTTTCGAGCAGATACGGCGGCACCTGATCGAGCTTGATCAGAATGCGGTCTTCAAGATTTTTCGGATAAATGCCACCGATCATCAGCGGCTCAAGACGCACCACGGACAATTTCGAACCGTTGGTCGCCGACAGTTCAGCCACATAGTCGCCGGAGAAACGCACGCGCACCGGCTGCGGTTTTTCCAGGCCTTCATAGAACTGGAAGCCACGGGTATTCAGATCGACCGTATTGCCACTGACGGCGGCGGCGCCCGGGCCGTTGCTCACGGCTTCGCGGCGATAGCCGAGGGCATCGAGTTCGGTAAGGAAATCGTCCTTGCTGAGCTTTTGTCCGACGAACAGCTCGAGCGGGCGCGCGTAGACCTTGGCCGGGATGGTCCAGCGCTTGCCGGAGAACTTCTCCTGCACCACGGCATCGAGGTAAACGGCGAAGCCGGCCAGCACGACAAGGCCGACCAGACTGAGTTTAATGGCCCAGCTCAACCATGGGCTGAGGCCCTTGGAGGGTGGTTTTTTCTTGGTACGGGGAGATCGAGTTCGAGTCATGGCGGCGGATTATACGCACTTTATTCATCCTCAACAGGAGCGCTCCGAGGTTTGCGTCAGGCTGGCGAGCGGCCATAATGGCCGCCTCGAATTTCCCCCAGTCTCTGAAGGATCGCCCGTGAGCCAATCACTGATCGCTGCCCTGCAAAACCCGGCCCTCTACCCGCACCCTGTCGAAGGGTTTCAGGTCATCGAAACGCATATCTCGTGGGTGATCCTCACCGGTCCCTTCGCTTATAAAGTGAAAAAACCGGTTAACTTCGGCTTCCTCGACTTCACCGGCCTCGAATCACGCGCACATTTCTGCGCTGAAGAGCTGCGTCTGAACCAGCGTCTGACTGATGACTTGTATCTGGAAGTGTTGCCGGTGACTGGCAGCGTTGAAGCACCGCAACTGGGCGGCGACGGCGCAGCGATCGAATATGTGCTGAAAATGCGCCAGTTCCCGCAGAGCGGATTGCTCAGCACCCTGCAAGCCAATGGCGAGCTGACCACCCAGCACATCGACGAGATGGCCGAGCAGATTGCGCGCTTCCACCTCACCGCGCCAAAAGTCCCGGCCGAACACGATGCTGGTACCCCGGACAGCGTGATGGCGCCGGTCTCGCAAAACTTCGAGCAGATCCTGCCGTTCCTCAGCGACAAAAACGATCTGCTGCAACTCGACGCACTGAAGGCCTGGGCCGAAAGCAGCTTCGAGCGTCTCAAGCCCCTGTTCGCTCAGCGCAAGACCGAAGGTTTCACCCGTGAATGCCACGGCGATATTCACCTGGGCAACGCCACGGTCATTGACGGCAAAGTGGTGATCTTCGACTGCATCGAGTTCAACGAACCCTTCCGCTTCACTGACGTCTGGGCTGACACCGGTTTCCTCGCGATGGACCTGGAAGACCGTGGCCTGAAATCCCTGGCGCGCCGCTTCATCAGCCAGTACCTGGAACTGACCGGCGATTATCAAGGCCTGGAAGTACTGAACTTCTATAAAGCCTACCGTGCACTGGTTCGCGCCAAGGTTGCGCTGTTCAGCATGCCGGCAGACGCAACGCCAGTGCAGCGCGCCACCACCCTGCGCCAGTACCGCAACTACGCCAACCTGGCGGAGAGCTACAGCACCATTCCCTCGCGTTTCATGGCGATCACCCACGGTGTTTCCGCGGTTGGCAAAAGCCACGTGGCCATGCGTCTGGTCGAAGCGCTGGGCGCAATCCGCCTGCGCTCTGACGTTGAGCGCAAGCGCCTGTTCGGCGAGCAAACCGTTGCCAACGACGTGCAAGCCGGTATCTATAGTGCTGACGCCAGCACCGCGACCTACGCGCGTCTGCACGAAATTGCGGAAGTGATCCTGCACGCCGGTTTCCCGGTGGTCATCGACGCGACTTACCTCAAACGCGAACAACGCGACAACGCGGCAAAAATTGCCGAAGCCACCGGCACGCCATTCCTGATCCTCGACTGCAACGCGCCACAAGCGGTGATCGAGAGCTGGTTGGCGATTCGTCAGGCCGACCAGAAGGATCCGTCCGACGCCACCCTGGCCGTAATCGAAGCGCAGCAGGCCAACCGTGAACCGCTGACGCCGGAAGAAATCCTGCGCAGCAAACGCGTGCAGACCAATGAATCCGGCACGCTGGACACCGTGGTCGCGCAGATCCGTCAGCGCCTGCCAGGCCTGTAAGAAACTATTTCGGCCGTGAAGCCCTCGCTTGCTTCACGGCCGTCAAATAGTGGCACTATACTGGCGTCATAAAACCAACGGTGATATGACATGAGCCAGCCGAAACTTCTCGACACCCCGCTGTATGCCTTGCTGCACAAAGACGACATCACAGGTTTCAACAAAGAGCGCCCACAGGATGGCCCGATCGATATGGTCGGCGGCGATTTCCGTGGTCTCGATTTGCGTGAACTGAATGCCGATGGCGTGGATTTCCGGGACGCGTATTTCCGTTCCGCCGATTTACGTGGCATCGATTTCCGTAACGCATCGCTGGAAGGTGCAAGCCTGGCGCACGCGCAGATTTCCGGGGCGTATTTCCCGCCTGAACTGAGCGCTGACGAGATTCTGATGTCGATGAATTTCGGTACGCGCCTGCGTTATCGCACCCGCTGATACGCATACCCCTCACTGATACAACACCCACCTGGTGGGAGCGAGCCTGCTCGCGAAGAGGGAGTGTCAGTCACCCTGATCGTGAAAGTCATACCGCTTTCGCGAGCAGGCTCGCTCCCACATTTGGAATGTGTTTCCTCCTGCCTTTCTGCGCTCGCAAGCCTTACAAGCTCCCTTTCTTAGAAGCGTTTGCGTTGAATCCGACCAAACAACCACGCTTTTCCTACTGATGGCTACACTCCTGAGAAGCTCGCCCACGCACCATTCGGCCGTCGCAAGGAGGCTTGATGAATGATGAACTGCAACACCTGAAGAATCTTGGCAAGACGTCGGCGCAATGGCTGCATGCCGTGGGCATCCACAGCGCCTCGGACTTGCGTCGCCTGGGCGCGGTGGACGCCTACCGGGCCGTGCGTACCCGCGGGTTTCGCGCATCGAAGGTGTTGTTGTATGCGATCGAGGGCGCACTGATGGATGTGCACTGGAATGACATCCCCGCCGAACGCAAAGACGCCCTGAACAAACAGCTCGAAGCCATTTCCTCGCGCCACAAGAACTGAACGGGCATTGACCGTCATGTATTTACTGGGGGAACAATCGGCCTGCGCCGATGCCTTGATCAACCGTTTGCAGAGTTTGCCCGCGCTGTGGCTACGCGACCTGACGCCTTGCGGGCCACCTCTGGAACTGGAAGCGACGGAAGACTTACTCGCGCGGTTACCCGCTGATCAATTGTTTCTGCTCGACGAAGGCGTGATCAACGGCTGCATTGGTGCCAGACCACTGTTTTATTGGCAGGAGGGTGATTTGATCGGCCTTCAGCAGGGTAACGACTGGGCTGATTGCCGCTTGCGCAGTGAGGGGATGTTGCGCCTGACGCCTTATCAACGCCGCGAGGTTTTCCAGCACTTGTTTGCGGATTCTCATCGGGCAGAGCAGTTTCTGGAGTATCTGCTGGGGCAAATGGCAATCCTCGCCCATGCCGTCGCGGAGCTGAAACCGCGCGAGTTTCGCAGCACCAATGGCTTCAAGCGGGTCGAGGCGGGTGAAACGCTGATCAGGCAGGGTGACGCGGCTGACCACGTATTCGTGATTATCGAAGGGCATGCCGAAGCATTTGTCGACGGACAAAAGGTTGGCGATGTGGCCAAGGACGAGATTTTCGGCGCCATGGCCGTGTTCACCGGCGAGCCGCGCAATGCCACGGTGATTGCGCGAGCGCCGAGCACGGTGATGTTGATTCCCGGTGATCAATTCTTGAGCATGACCCGCACCAACCCAAAGATCGCCCACAGCCTGATTGAGAGTATGGCGCGACGGATCGGCCAGCTGAATCGGCAGATCACGCGAATGACGTCACCACCAGGCCAGCGCTGACGCCCTTTGTTTACGGGGCATAAAGGCCATTTCCCAGACAAATCCACTGAAACGGGAAAACAGTTGTTGACTCGGTAATGAGAATCGCTATGATTATCACAACTGGTCGCGAGATCAGTCGATATTCTGAAAAGCCCTTGGTTCGGACTCTCAGATTATCTCCTCATCAGGCTAATCACGGTTATTTGACCCGGTTTTTACCGGGTCTTTTTTTGCCTGTGGAAAAGTCATTTGCCGAACTGTTTGCGCATCTGCTCGCAGTAATCCTGCTTCGGCGTGGCGGGTGTGAACCAAACGTAATCGGCCATCGTTGCGGTCACTTCGGCGCCCTGCTCTGCCAGCATCAACACTATGGGGGCCTGAGCAGCGCCCAAGTCCAGCAGGTGCAACGGCACGCCAACATCCTTGCGCGCATGCCACGCGCCGGCCAGCAAGATTGAGGGTGTGGGAGCCGCCAGCAGACGCTCGGCCATACGCCGATCACGTTGTTGCTGAACGGCCAGCATTGCCGGCATCTGTGATTCGGGCAACAGGCCACAGTGGGAATCGCTGATCTGTTCCAACAACAGCGTTTTCACCGATCCAGCATTGCTGCGCTCCCCCTTCAACACTGGCGGACTGCGATAGAAACCGCGGATTTCGCCGTTATTCAGATTCGCCGCCAGCAGCGGATACGGCTGAGTCAAAGCGAAGCGGACAATCGGCCCGTAGAGACTCCAGTCCCAACCATCCTCCCAGGCCAATGCGCCAGGCAGATCAGCTGGGGGCGTTGTCGACTGGCGCACTTGATCAACGCGAGGCTGCTGATCCGGCGTGAGCATTTCCAGCAGCAGACTGCCTTGCGGCCGCCGCTCACCGAGCGAGCGCAACAGCCACAACTGCGCGGCATGATGATCGGCATTGTCATGCTGCTCGCCGATGATCAACCGCTCAGGCTCAGCCAAGCGCTTCAGCAGCTGCTGCGCCGTCAGCACTTCGCCGTTGCGTAGATCGCGAATCTCGCCACTGACCGGCGGTGGCGCCACAGCATGCTGACACCCCGCAAGCAACACCACCGCCAACAGCCACATTCCACGCATGCAATCACCTCGATGATCCAGTCAGCGGGCGATGATTAGCGGATGCCCACGCTCCGGGTGCGGCTGCACCAACACTTCGAGACCGAATACGGCTTGGAGCGTGTCCGGTCGCAAAACCTGCTGCGGTGTATCCAGCGCCACCGGACGCCCGCCTTCCAGCAGCAGAATGCGATCACAATAACGCGCCGCCAGATTCAGATCATGCAGGATCACCAATACCGCGGCGCCACGATCGGCAAACTCGCGCACGGCCTGCAGCGTTGTGTGTTGATGCAGCGGATCGAGCATCGACGTTGGCTCATCCAACAGCAGCGTCTGCCCGGCCTGCCCCGGCCAAAGCTGCGCCAGCACCCGCGCCAGATGCACACGCTGACGCTCGCCGCCGGACAGCGCCAGATAACTGCGACCGCTCAAGTGCCCGGCATCCGCTGCCGTCAACGCCGCCGCGATGACTTCGTCATCGCGCACCCGACCGCTTTGCCAAGGCAAGCGGCCCATGCCCACGACTTCTTCGACGCGAAAAGCAAAATCCAGGGTCGACACCTGGGGCAATACCGCCAATCGCTGCGCGCGTTGCGGGCCGGTCCAGTGACTCAACGCTTGCCCGTCGAGCGAAACCCCGCCCGCGCTCGCCGCCAACTCACAGCACAAGGCACCGAGCAATGTGCTTTTACCGGCACCGTTCGGCCCGAGCACACCAAGCACCTCACCCGGTTCGAGTTGCAGCGTGACATCGCTGAGCACTGCCTTGCGGCCACGCTGGATGTGCAGGTTCTGCGCACGCAACATCAGGCACGCCCTCGCAGCAGCAGATAAAGGAAGAACGGTGCACCGATAAACGCAGTGACAATACCGATCGGCAACTCTGCCGGCGCCAGCGCCAGCCGCGCGACCAGATCAGCCAACAGCAACAGGCTCGCCCCCGCCAGCACTGATGCTGGCAGCAGTATTTTGTGATCCGGCCCCGCCAGCAAACGCATCAGATGTGGCACCACCAGCCCGACAAAACCGATCATCCCGGCGGCCGCCACTGCTGCGCCAACCCCCAGCGCCGTGCAAAACACCAATTCACGCTTGAGCCGCTCGACATCAATGCCCAAATGCCCGGCCTCGGATTCCCCGAGCAGCAAGGCATTCAGCGCTTTGGCTCGACGCGGCAACCACAATGCGACACCGGCGCTGATGATCAGCAATGGCCAGAGCCGCGCATAACTGGCGCCATTGAGGCTGCCGAGGTTCCAGAAGGTCAGCGTGCGCAACGTTGCGTCATCCGCCAGATAAGTGAATAGCCCGACCGCCGAGCTGGCCAGCGCCGTCAGCGCAATACCAGCGAGCAGCATGGTCGCGACATTGGTCTGGCCATTACGGCGGCCGAGTCGATAGACCAGCGCCGTCACGCCGAGCCCACCGAGAAACGCACAGACCGACAACAGATACGGCCCGAACCACTCCGGCATACCGCCAAAAAAAGAACCGCCGACAATCGCGATCGCTGCGCCCAATGCCGCGCCGCTGGAAACACCGACCAACCCCGGATCCGCCAGTGGATTGCGAAACAAGCCTTGCATCGCCACGCCGGACAACGCCAATACACCGCCGACCGCCAGCCCGAGCAGCGTTCGCGGCAGGCGAATCTGTCCGAGGATCAGTTCAGCCTGCTCCAGTCCGTCCGGTGCCAGCGGCACGCCGAGCATGCGCAATGCCGCGCGCAATGTGTCGAACAGCGGCAAGCTGACCGGCCCCAACGCCAGCGACAGCCAGATCGCCAATAAACACAGGAGCGTCAGACCGATGAACAAGCCACGGGGTTTTACCAGTGTGGTCATTGGCCGCTCTTGGCCGGGTAGAAACCGTCAGTCAGGGTTTTCAGCGCTGCCGGCAAACGCGGCCCGAGCCCACCGACCAGCAGGGTCGGATCCAGCTCCAGCACGCGCCCCGCCTTGGCCGCGCGGCTTGAATCGAGAATAGGATTTTCCTTGAACAGCGCCGCTTTCGCCGCATCACCGGTCAACGCACGGTCGGCGAACACCAGCACTTCAGGATCGAGGCTGGCGAGGGATTCCACGGAGAACGGTTTGTAACCGGTATGGGTCGCCAGGTTATGCCCACCGGCCTGTTGCAGCAGCCAATCAGCGGCGGTGTCTTTGCCGGCGATCAACGGTTTGCCACCGGCATGCCCAAGCAAGAGCAGAACGCCTGGCGCTTTTTGTCTGGTTTGCACCTGAACAACCCGCGCCTTCTGCGCATCGAGTTGCTGTTGATAAGTTTGCAGCAACTGCGCAGCCTGTGGCTCGGTGCCCAGCAACTGGCCCAGGTGGGTGACGTTTTTCTCCAGCGTCGGCAGATCCGGTTGAGCCGAGAACAACACCACCTGAACCTTGGCCGCTTTGACTTGCGACAGAACCGGCGGCGGCCCCATTTCTTCAGTGCCGATGAGAATGTCCGGACGCAGACTGAGAATGCCCTCTGCCGAAAGACTGCGCTGATAACCAATACTCGGCAGCGATTTCAACGACTCTGGATGTTGACTGGTGGTATCCACGCCAACCAGTTTCGACTCGCCGCCCAAGGCACTGACCCACTCCGACAGCGCACCGCCAGCGCTGACCCAACGTTGCGGCAAATCAGCCGCTGCAGCCTGGTGGCTGACCAAAAGTCCGACACACAGCACAGCAACGCGGGTACTCAGGCGCATACACAGCTTCCTTGAATAAGGTTTTCCCCGGGCATCCGGATGACAGGCCAAGTATCCTCGCCCCTGCCAGCCGCCCTGCGGGCGAAGGCCGCCATTTGATAATTGTTTGCATTTAAACGTCAAGCTCGGACATATCCAGACACGAGCGGACATTAGAGGATAGCCATGAAGATTCTTTGCGCGGGCGCTGAACTCGCCGAGGCCAGTAGCCGTGGTTTCGAAGTCGACGGGAAAAAGCTGTTCGCCGTGCGCCGCAACGGGCAGGCATTCGTCTATCTCAATCGCTGCCCGCACCGGGGCGTCGGGCTGGAATGGCAACCCGACCAGTTTCTCGACCCGAGCAACAGCCTGATCCAGTGCGCCACCCACGGCGCACTGTTTCTGATCGAGGACGGTGAATGCGTGGCCGGCCCCTGCGCGGGACAATCACTCACTGCCATCCCTTGCCGTGAAGATGCCCAAGGTCTGTGGATCGATGTTTAACCATTGAGCAGCACGTCGAGACGCCGGTCGATGACCATCTCTTCATGGTCCAGACGCACGCCATACGCCAGAACCTCAACGCCACAAGCGACCGCTTCGAGAAGCGCATCGGCGTAGGCCGAATCGATTTCCTTCGCCGGCCGCACCGCTTCAATCCCGGTGAGATTGACGCAATACAACTGCACCGCCCGGATCCCGTCCCGCGCCAGATGTGCCAACTCCCTCAGATGTTTGGCGCCACGCTGGGTCACGGCATCGGGAAACGCCGCCACCGCTGTACCGTCGAAGCCCAGGGTGACGCTTTTCACTTCCACGTAAGCCGGGCCACTGGGGTATTCGAGGCGGAAATCGATACGGCTCTTTTCCTGCCCGTAAGCGACTTCACGCTTCAACGCGGTAAAGCCGTTCAACTCGGTGATCACGCCAGCCTGTAACGCCTCTTCAACCAAACCGTTGGCCCGTGCGGTATTCACGCAGAACAAGCGGCCCTGCGGCGTCTCGCCGATCTCCCAGGTGCCAGGCAATTTGCGTTTCGGATCATTGGAACGGCTGAACCAGACTTGCCCGCCCTCGACCTGACAATTGAGCATCGAACCGGTGTTCGGGCAGTGAATGGTCAGGAACTCGCCGCCAACGGTTTCGATATCGGCGAGAAAACGCTTGTAACGCCGGATCAGACGCGCCTCTTCAAGTGGTGGATAAAAACGCATCAGCCTTGCCAACTCTTCAAGCCACGGGCGATTCGCTCCACTGCTTCCTGTAAGCGAGGGAGGTTTTGCGTGTAGGCAAAACGCACATGATGGCTGGCCTGATAGCGACCAAAATCCAGCCCCGGCGTGAAGGCTACGTGCTCGGTTTCAAGGAAATGTCGGCAGAACGCGAAGGCATCGCCGCCGAACTGGCTGATATCGGCGTAAAGATAGAAAGCACCTTCGGGCTCGACGGCGATGTTGAAACCCAGTTCCCGCAACGCCGGCAGCAGGAAATCGCGACGTCGGCCGAACTCGGCGCGGCGCTCTTCCAGAATCGCAATGGTGTCTGGCTCGAAACAAGCCAATGCCGCATGTTGCGCCATGCTTGGCGCGCTGATGTAGAGGTTCTGCGCGAGCTTTTCCAGATCACTGACCGCCGCCTCCGGCGCGACGAGCCAGCCCAGACGCCAGCCAGTCATGCCGAAGTACTTGGAGAAACTGTTCAGGACAAAAGCGCTGTCATCGACTTCCAGCACGCTCGCCGCATCGGTGCCGTAAGTCAGACCGTGGTAGATCTCGTCCACCACCAGATGCCCGTGTCTGGCCTTGATGGCTGTGGATAACCCGGCCAGTTCGTCGCGGGTCAGGATCGTCCCGGTCGGGTTGGCTGGCGAAGCGACCAAAGCGCCAACGCTGTCGTGATCCCAGTGGCGCTCAACCAGATCCGGAGTCAGTTGATAACGCACGTCCGGACCCACCGGCACTAACTGCGCCGCGCCTTCCACCAAGCGCAGGAAGTGCCGGTTGCACGGATAACCGGGATCCGCCAACAACCAGTGTTTACCCGGATCGACCAGCAAAGCGCTGGCCAGCAACAGGGCACCGGAACCGCCCGGCGTGATCAGGATCCGCCGTGGATCAATGTTCAAGCCATAACGCGATTGATAAAACCCGGAGATTGCCTCGCGCAGTTCCGGAATGCCGCGTGCGGCGGTGTAACGGGTCTTGCCCGCCGTCAGCGCTGCCTGCCCCGCGCGGATGATCGGTTCGGCCGTGGTGAAGTCCGGCTCGCCGATCTCCAGATGGATGACATCGTGGCCTTCAGCCTGCAATTCATTTGCCCGCGCCAGCAACGCCATGACATGGAACGGTTCGATCGCACGACTGCGCGCACTGTAGGGCTGAGCCATTGGTTTTCCTTCGGCAGGGAAAAAGAGACGATTCTACCCATCTGCCGGAACGAGCGAGAACCCGCAGCGGTCACAGCCTCAAGAACGCTGGACTGTAACGATACGCACGTACGCTCCAGGATTGACTAAAATCAGTGATTGAACAGGTCTTCAACACCAACAGACACGGCTTGCCAAACATTTGCAAGCGCCACCCGCCGGGGCCTCGACATCCGGGAGTAGCGCAGGCCGATTTGATCTGGTAAGTTCGCCCGCTTGCAGCCGCAGGGCCGGCAGGTGTCGGTGATGGAGCAATCCTGCGCAATGGATTACAAGAGTAGAGGCGGTCCATTTCATGCCCACCCAAGCAAAGCAACAGCAGAATCAGACGATCAGCGGTTTCGAACCTTATGTTCCGGCGAAAGGTGAGGAGTACATGGGCGCCCCGATGCGCGCGCACTTCACCAAGGTCCTGAACAAGTGGAAACAGGAGTTGATGCAGGAAGTCGACCGCACCGTTGACCACATGAAGGACGAAGCTGCCAATTTCCCGGATCCGGCCGACCGTGCCAGCCAGGAAGAAGAGTTCGCCCTCGAACTTCGCGCCCGCGACCGCGAACGCAAGCTGATCAAGAAAATCGACAAGACACTGCAACTGATCGAAGACGAAGAGTACGGCTGGTGTGATTCGTGCGGCGTCGAGATTGGTGTAAAACGCCTGGAAGCACGTCCTACTGCCGACATGTGCGTCGACTGCAAGACCCTGGCGGAAATCAAGGAAAAGCAGGTCGGCAAGTAATCTCGACCTGAACGAAAAACGGAGCGTGCGAACGCTCCGTTTTTGTTTCTGCCTTTTGCCTTTGCCTTTTGCTCTTGTGGGAGCGAGCCTGCTCGCGAAAGCGGTGTGTCATTCAGCATTTGATCGTCTGACATTACGCTTTCGCGAGCAGGCTCGCTCCCACAGGTTGACCTGCGTATAGCCTGAAAAGTAGCTTCGTCTCCATGACCGCCAAGACATCCCCCGCCTACATCGGCCGCTTCGCCCCAACCCCCAGTGGCCACTTGCACTTCGGTTCGCTCGTTGCCGCCCTCGCCTCCTACCTCGACGCCCGTTCGGTCGGCGGTCGCTGGCTGGTGCGCATGGAAGATCTCGATCCGCCCCGCGAAGAACCCGGTGCGCAGGTGGCGATCCTCAAGGCACTGGAGAGTTACGGCTTTGAATGGGACGGCGACATGGTGCGCCAGAGCGATCGCCACGATGCGTACGCCGAAGTGCTCAACAGCCTGTTCAATCACGGCCTCGCTTACGCCTGCACCTGCTCGCGCAAACAGCTTGAAGCGTACAACGGCATTTATCCGGGCCTGTGCCGCAATGCCGGTCATGACCAACAAGACGCCGCCATCCGCCTGCGCGTGCCGGAACTGGAATACCACTTCATCGATCGTGTGCAAGGGGAATACCGCCAGCATCTGGGCCGTGACGTCGGCGATTTCGTGATCCGCCGCCGCGACGGGCTCTACGCTTATCAACTGGCCGTGGTGCTCGACGATGCCTGGCAAGGCATCACCGACATCGTGCGTGGCGCCGACCTGCTCGACTCGACCCCGCGCCAACTCTATCTGCAAGAACTGCTCGGCCTGCGTCAACCACGCTACCTGCACCTGCCGCTGATCATCCAGCCGGACGGCAACAAGCTAGGCAAGTCCTACCGCTCGCCGCCGCTGCAAGCCGATCAAGCCACGCCATTGTTGCTGCGAGCCCTGCGCGCACTGGGGCAAAACCCCGGCGCCGAACTGGCTCACGCCTCGCCGCAAGAGTTGCTGGCGTGGGGCAGCGCGCACTGGGATGCCACACAGATCCCGCGCACACTGACCCTGCCCGAAGCGCAACTGCTATGACGACACTTGCAGTCGCGCGCCCATCCGTTACCATCGCCGCACGTTTTCGGGCACGCGCATAAAAAAGAGAGGCCGGGATGTACATCTATCGCTTGGTCCTGCTTTTAGTCGTGGGGATCTACCTGTTTTCCCCCGCCATCATGGATTGGTGGATCGACGCTACGGGCGCCTGGTATCGCCCCTATCTGCTCTGGCTGATCCTCATAGTCGTGACCTTCATCCTGCAGAGCCAAAAAGATGCCGATGAGCTTTAGCCTGACCCAGATGATCCTGATCAGCGCCGCGTACCTGGCGGTGCTGTTCGGTGTTGCCTGGATCAGCGAACGGGGCATGATCCCGCGCGCGATCATTCGCCACCCGTTGACCTACACCTTGTCGTTGGGGGTTTACGCCAGTGCGTGGGCGTTTTACGGCACGGTCGGCCTCGCCTATCAGTACGGCTACGGCTTTCTCTCCAGTTACCTCGGCGTGTCCGGCGCGTTTCTGCTGGCGCCGGTGTTGCTCTATCCGATCCTGAAGATCACCCGCACTTATCAACTGTCTTCGCTGGCCGATCTGTTTGCATTTCGCTTTCGCAGCACCTGGGCCGGTGCGCTGACCACGATTTTCATGCTGATCGGCGTACTGCCGCTGTTGGCGCTGCAGATTCAGGCAGTCGCCGACTCCATTGGCATCCTCACCGGTGAGCCGATCCAGAGCCGCGTGGCGCTGGCGTTCTGTGCGCTGATCATTCTGTTCACGATTTTCTTCGGTTCCCGGCATATCGCTACGCGCGAGAAGCACGAAGGACTGGTGTTCGCGATCGCCTTTGAGTCGGTGATCAAACTGATCGCTCTCGGCGGCGTCGGCCTGTATGCGCTGTACGGCGTGTTCGATGGCCCGCAACAGCTGGAACTGTGGCTGCTGCAAAACCAGACCGCCCTCGCCGCCCTGCACACGCCATTGCAGGAAGGCCCGTGGCGCACGTTGTTGCTGGTGTTCTTTGCCTCGGCAATCGTGATGCCGCACATGTATCACATGACCTTTACCGAGAACCTCAATCCGCGCTCGCTGGTCAGTGCGAGCTGGGGCTTGCCGCTGTTCCTGCTGCTGATGAGCCTGGCGGTGCCGCTGATCCTTTGGGCCGGCCTGAAACTCGGCGCCACGACCAATCCGGAATACTTCACCCTCGGCATTGGTATCGCTGCCAACAGCAAGCCGCTGGCGTTGCTCGCCTATGTCGGCGGTCTGTCGGCAGCCAGCGGCCTGATCATAGTCACTACGCTGGCACTCTCAGGCATGGCGTTGAACCACCTGGTGCTGCCGCTTTATCAGCCGCCGGCCGAGGGCAATATTTACCGCTGGCTGAAATGGACCCGCCGGGCGCTGATCGTCGCGATCATCATGGCCGGTTTCGGTTTCTATCTGATGCTCGGCGCCGAGCAGGATCTGGCCAACCTCGGTATCGTCGCGTTTGTCGCGACCCTGCAATTCCTGCCCGGCGTGCTGTCCGTTCTGTACTGGCCGACTGCCAACCGTCGCGGCTTTATAGCCGGTCTGCTGGCGGGGATTCTGGTCTGGGTAGTGACCATGCTGCTGCCGCTGGTCGGCAATCTGCAGGGTTTCTACATCCCGCTACTGAACATGATTTACGTGCTCGACGACACCAGTTGGCACATGGCGGCCATCGCCTCGCTCGCCGCCAACGTCTTGATGTTCACCCTGATCTCGCTGTTCACCAACGCCAGCCCCGAAGAAGCCAGCGCTGCCGAAGCTTGCGCTGTGGATAACGTTCGTCGTCCGCAGCGGCGTGAGCTGCACGCGGCCTCGCCACAGGAATTTGCCACACAACTGGCGAAACCGTTGGGTGCCAAGGCTGCACAGAAAGAAGTCGAACAAGCGTTGCGTGATCTCTATCTGCCATTCGACGAGCGCCGCCCTTATGCCCTGCGCCGTTTGCGTGACCGAATCGAAGCCAACCTGTCCGGCCTGATGGGCCCAAGCGTGGCGCAGGACATGGTCGAAACCTTCCTGCCTTATAAGGCCGGCGGCGAAAACTATGTCACCGAAGACATCCACTTCATCGAAAGCCGCCTAGAGGACTACCACTCGCGCCTCACCGGTTTGGCCGCCGAACTCGATGCCCTGCGTCGTTACCACCGCCAGACCCTGCAGGAATTGCCGATGGGCGTCTGCTCGCTGGCCAAGGATCAAGAGATCCTGATGTGGAACAAGGCCATGGAAGAACTCACCGGGATCGCCGCACAACGCGTGGTCGGTTCACGTCTGAGCACCATTGGTGAGCCGTGGAAAGAATTGCTGCAGGGGTTCATCAACCTGCCCGACGAGCATTTGCACAAACAGCATCTGGCCCTCGACGGCCAGACCCGCTGGCTGAACCTGCACAAAGCGGCGATCGATGAGCCGTTGGCACCGGGTAACAGCGGACTGGTGTTACTGGTCGAAGATCTGACCGAAACGCAGATGCTCGAAGACAAACTGGTGCACTCCGAACGCCTGGCGAGCATTGGTCGCCTTGCGGCCGGTGTAGCCCACGAAATCGGCAACCCGATCACCGGCATCGCTTGTCTGGCGCAGAACCTGCGCGAAGAACGCGAAGACGACGGCGAACTGACGGAAATCAGCGGGCAGATTCTCGAACAGACCAAACGCGTCTCGCGCATCGTCCAGTCGCTGATGAGCTTCGCCCACGCCGGCAGCCATCAGCACAGTGACGAGCCCGTTTGTCTGGCCGAAGTGGCCCAGGATGCCATTGGCCTGCTTGCCCTGAACCGGCGCAATTTCGAAGTGCAGTTCTACAACCTCTGCGATCCTGATCATTGGGTCGAGGGCGATCCGCAGCGACTCGCCCAGGTACTGATCAATCTGCTCTCCAACGCCCGCGACGCCTCGCCGCCGCACAGTGCGGTACGGGTCAAGAGCGAAGCCGGCGAACACACGGTCGATCTGATCGTCGAAGACGAAGGCAGCGGTATTCCGAAGAACATCATGGATAGATTGTTCGAACCCTTCTTCACCACCAAGGATCCTGGCGAAGGCACCGGTCTGGGCCTTGCACTGGTCTATTCCATCGTTGAAGAGCATTATGGACAAATCACCATCGACAGCCCGGCTGATGTACAAAGCCAACGCGGCACCCGTATCCGGGTGACCTTACCGCGTCATGTCGAAGCGACGTCCGCTGTGAACTGAGACCGTCGAGAGTATCGAATCAATGCCGCACATTTTGATCGTCGAAGACGAAACAATTATCCGCTCCGCCTTGCGCCGCCTGCTGGAACGCAATCAGTACCAGGTCAGCGAAGCCGGTTCAGTGCAGGAAGCACAAGAACGCTTCACCATTCCTACGTTCGATCTGATCGTCAGCGATCTGCGTTTGCCGGGCGCGCCGGGTACCGAGCTGATCAAGCTCGGCCAGGGCACGCCGGTGCTGATCATGACCAGTTACGCCAGCCTGCGCTCGGCGGTCGACTCGATGAAGATGGGCGCGGTGGATTACATCGCCAAGCCTTTCGACCACGATGAAATGCTTCAGGCTGTCGCGCGAATCCTGCGTGATCGCCAATCGGCACCGGCGGCCGGCGAAGCGGTTGCCAGCAAACCGACCAATGGCAGCGGCAAATCCGCCGTTGACAACAGTAACGGTGAAATCGGCATCATCGGTTCCTGCCCACCGATGCAGGATCTGTACAGCAAGATCCGTAAAGTCGCGCCGACCGATTCCAATGTGTTGATCCAGGGCGAGTCCGGTACCGGTAAAGAACTGGTGGCCCGCGCCCTGCACAACCTGTCGAAACGCGCCAAGGCGCCGATGATTTCGGTGAACTGCGCGGCCATTCCGGAAAGCCTGATCGAGTCCGAACTGTTCGGCCACGAGAAAGGCGCGTTCACTGGCGCCAGCGCCGGGCGTGCCGGTCTGGTTGAAGCGGCGGACGGCGGCACGTTGTTCCTCGACGAAATCGGTGAGCTGCCACTTGAGGCGCAAGCCCGCCTGCTGCGTGTGTTGCAGGAAGGCGAGATTCGTCGGGTCGGCTCGGTGCAGTCGCAGAAAGTCGATGTGCGCCTGATCGCCGCGACTCACCGGGACCTGAAGAGCCTGGCGAAAATCGGCCAGTTCCGTGAAGACCTTTATTACCGCCTGCACGTGATCGCGCTGAAACTGCCGGCCCTGCGTGAGCGCGGCGCCGACGTCAACGAAATCGCCACTGCCTTCCTGGCTCGCCAGAGTGCGCGCATCAACCGTACCGACCTGAAGTTTGCCGCGGATGCCGAGCAGGCGATCCGGCATTATTCCTGGCCGGGTAACGTGCGTGAGCTGGAGAACGCGGTCGAACGCGCGGTGATTCTGAGCGAAAGCCCGGAAATCTCCGCCGACCTGCTGGGCATCGACATCGAGCTGAGCGATCTGGAAGACGACGAGTTCATCGGTCTGCCACCGCAGACGGCGGGTAACACCGGCAATAGCAGCCATGAGCCGACCGAAGACCTATCGCTGGAAGATTACTTTCAGCACTTCGTCCTTGAGCATCAGGACCACATGACCGAGACCGAACTGGCGCGCAAACTCGGCGTCAGCCGTAAATGTCTGTGGGAACGTCGTCAGCGTCTGGGCATTCCGCGGCGCAAGACCGGGGTCGCCAGCGAGAGCTGAACGTTACCTGTCGAGTGTGCGGGTAACGCTTGAAGAGGTGAAAAAACTGTTACCTCAGTCGATTCACGTAACAGAAGCCGGGGTTATCGGTAACGAAACCCCGGCTTTTTTTCGCCCTGACAAAACGGTTATATCGACCTAACCCCTTGTTTTATTGGGCTTCGCAAAAGTTGGCACGGCACCTGCTATATGTTCAGTACAAGAACAATAACAAGCAATGCACAAGACAATAAAAATAAGACGAATCGACTCACGCACAATAAAAACAAGACGGCGAGAGGCGCAGCTAACTGATTCTTTTGGAGAGGCGTTGTATTTGGGGCTTGCCCCACGACCAGGCCGAGAACAACAAAAACTGTCCTAAGACAGAGCCTGTACTGGTTGGATCGAGAGATCACTGCAATTCAGCGACCAAAGCAATCCGTTTGCTCTTGGCTCCCGATTGGGAGGGTCACGAAGAAAACACTTCGTGGCGAGGGCACTCAACAAAAACAAGAAGCCCGAATCAATAATAAAAAGAGCACGCAACTACTTCTTGGGGAGCTTCGGCTCCCCTTGTAGTTTCTCCCTCGCGGCAAAATCCTTCGAATTTCCCTTGCTCGCCCCTTGCAGCTTGCGGCTTACAGCTCAAATCTGCCGTGTCCTACACCATCCCCCGACTAAATGCTAGAATCTGCGCCCATCATGCGGTCATTCTTTGGTATGGCCGAACATTCCTTCAAACAGTGCATCCCATGCTGAAGAAGTTGTTCCAGTCATTCCGAACTCCCGTGCGTCGTACGCAACACATCCGCAGCACCCCTGAAGTGCTCAACAGCGGCCAACATTCGCTGCAGAAAACGCAGTTCAGCCGCTATGCGGTGAATATCGTCGAACGCCTGCAAGGTGCCGGTTACCAGGCTTATCTGGTCGGCGGTTGCGTGCGTGACATGCTGTTGGGCATCACGCCCAAGGATTTCGACGTCGCCACCAGCGCCACGCCCGAGCAAGTCCGTGCCGAATTCCGCAATGCGCGGATCATCGGTCGCCGCTTCAAACTGGTGCACATTCATTTCGGTCGCGAAATCATTGAAGTCGCGACCTTCCGCGCCAATCACCCGGTCAACGAAGACGACGAAGACAGCAACCAGTCTTCGCGTAACGAAAGCGGGCGGATTCTGCGCGACAACGTTTACGGCACCCTGGAAGAAGACGCGCAACGCCGCGACTTCACCATCAACGCCCTGTATTACGATCCGGTCAGCGAGCGCATCCTCGATTACGCCAACGGCGTACATGACATCCGCAATCACCTGATCCGCCTGATCGGCGATCCGAAGCAGCGCTATCAGGAAGACCCGGTGCGCATGCTGCGGGCCGTGCGTTTTGCCGCCAAGCTCAACTTCGGCATCGAAAAGCACACCGTGCAACCGATCCGCGAACTGGCACCGATGCTGCGCGAGATCCCGTCGGCGCGTCTGTTCGAAGAAGTGCTCAAGCTGTTCCTCTCGGGCCACGGCGCGATCACTTTCGAAATGCTGGTCGACCTGCAACTGTTCGCCCCGCTGTTCCCGGCCAGCGCCGATGCGCTGGAACATAACCCGGAATACACCCACACGCTGATCAGCGAAGCGCTGACCAACACCGATTTGCGCATCAAGCAGAACAAACCGGTCACTCCGGCTTTCCTGTTTGCCGCACTGCTGTGGCCTGCCCTGCCGGCCCGCGTGTTGCGCTTGCAGGAACGTGGCATGCCGCCGATCCCGGCGATGCAGGAAGGCGCCCACGAACTGATCGCCGAACAGTGCCAGCGCATCGCGATTCCAAAACGCTTCACCATGCCGATCCGCGAGATCTGGGACATGCAGGAGCGCCTGCCTCGGCGCAGCGGCAAACGTGCCGACCTGTTGCTGGACAACCCACGCTTCCGCGCTGGTTACGACTTCCTGCTGCTGCGTGAAAGCGCTGGTGAGGAGACTGATGGCCTGGGCGAATGGTGGACGGATTATCAGGACGCCAACGACAGCGAACGCCGCGACATGATTCGCGACCTCAGCGGTAAAGGTGATGACGCCAGTGGCGCGCCGCGCAAACGTCGCCGCAGCAGCGGTTCCAAACGCAAACGCGCCGGCGCACCGAGCGCTTCGACCGGCGAGTAAAGGCATGGAACGCATCTACATCGGCATGGGCAGCAACCTCGCTGACCCGGCCGAACAATTGCGCAGCGCCGTCGAGGCGCTCGGGCAATTGCCGCAAACCACCCTCGCTGGCGTTTCCGCCTTCTATCAAAGCGACTCGTTGCTGCCGGGCCAACCGCGTTACACCAACGCGGTCGCGGCGCTCGACAGCTCGCTCGCCCCACTGGAACTGCTCGATGCATTGCAAGCCATCGAGAATGACCAAGGTCGCGAACGCCTCGAACGCTGGGGCCCGCGTACGCTGGATCTGGACATTCTGCTGTTCGGTGATCGACTGATCGATGAGCCACGCCTGAAAGTCCCGCATTACCAGATTCAGGAACGCGCGTTCGTGCTCTATCCCCTTGCCGAACTGGCGCCGCAAGATTTGCGCCTGGCCGACGGCCGCACCCTGCCCGACCTGCTGGCAGCCTGCCCGTTCGTCGGCCTGGAACGCCTCCCCCACGCCTGACATAAATCCTTTGTAGGAGCTGCGGAACGCTGCGATCTTTTGATCTTCAAAATCAAGATCAAAAGATCGCAGCGCTCCGCAGCTCCTACAGGAATAGCTTTCCATATCCAGATTTATTGTCGGACAAAAAACCGTCGAATCAGCCCCGCCGCGCCGCTGAATCGCATCAGTAACGCCGGTAACACTCCCCTCGTAACAATGCGGTAACACACGCAATTGACTTCCTGTTGGCTCATCACGACTATAGGCGTCCCGCTGCCGCCAACACGGCACATACGGGCGCAATCCAGGCCTTATAAGCACGACAAAAGAGCGTGCGCCTGAGTAGATGAAGAATCACGCGCGTTACTCGCAGTAGTTTCCAGAGCGCCTGAACGAGGATTTTTTACATGCCAGCCATCACCCTGACCACGCTCCAGAGCCTCAAGCAGAAAGGTGAAAAGATCACCATGCTGACCTGCTATGACGCGACCTTCGCCCACGCCTGCAACGAGGCCGGTGTCGAAGTGCTGCTGGTGGGCGACTCCCTCGGCATGGTCCTGCAAGGTCACGACAGCACGTTGCCGGTGACCACTGCAGAAATGGCCTACCACACCGCTTGCGTCAAACGCGGCAACAGCGATGCCCTGATCCTCGCCGACCTGCCGTTCATGGCCAACGCCACCCTTGAACAAACCATGACTAACAGCGCCATGCTGATGCAGGCCGGTGCGCACATGGTCAAGGTCGAAGGTCAGCTGTGGCTCGCCGAGTCGATCCGTCTGCTCGCCGAACGCGGTGTACCGGTGTGCGCACACATGGGCCTGACCCCGCAAGCGGTGAACATTCTTGGTGGCTATAAAGTGCAGGGGCGCAACGAGAACCAGGCACGGCAGATGCGTGCCGATGCGATCTCGCTGGAACAGGCCGGTGCGGCGATGCTGCTGCTCGAATGCGTGCCGAGCGAACTGGCCGCTGAAATCAGCCAGGCGGTGAAGATTCCGGTGATCGGCATCGGTGCCGGTAACGCCACCGACGGTCAGGTATTGGTGCTGCACGACATGCTCGGCCTGTCGATCACTGGCCGCGTGCCGAAGTTCGTGAAGAACTTCATGCACGGTCAGGACAGCATCCAGTCCGCGCTGAAGGCTTACGTCAACGAAGTCAAAGCCACCACGTTCCCTGGCATCGAACACGGATTCTCTGCATGAACACCGTTAAAACCGTACGCGAACTGCGCGCCGCTGTAGCCCGCGCCCGCAGCGAAGGCAAGCGCATCGGCTTCGTGCCGACCATGGGCAACCTGCACAGCGGTCACGTTGCGCTGATCACCAAAGCCACGCAGCGGGTCGATTTCGTGGTCGCGAGCATTTTCGTCAACCCGCTGCAGTTCGGCGCCGGCGAAGACCTCGACAAATACCCCCGCACCTTGGCAGCGGACCAGGAAAAACTGCTCGACGCCGGTTGTTCCCTGCTCTTCGCGCCGACTGTCGAGGAAATGTACCCCGACGGCATGGCCGGGCAGACTCGGGTCAGCGTGCCGCAATTGTCCGAAGGCCTGTGCGGCGCCAGCCGTCCGGGGCACTTTGAAGGCGTGGCGACCGTGGTCAGCAAGCTGTTCAACATGGTCCAGCCGGATCTGGCGATTTTCGGCCAGAAGGATTATCAGCAACTGGCGGTGATTCGCGCGCTGGTGCATGACCTGAACATGCCGATCCAGATCATCGGCGAACCGACCGTGCGCGCTGCCGATGGCCTGGCGCTGTCCTCGCGCAATGGTTTCCTCAGCGATGAACAACGTGCGGTGGCGCCGGTGGTCTATCGCTCGCTGAGCAACATTGCCGAGTCGATCAAGCAAGGTGAACGCGACTTCCCGGCGCTGATCGGTGCTCAGGTGCAGCAGTTGGAAGCTGCGGGGCTGCGTCCGGACTATCTGGAAATCCGCCATGCGCTGACCCTGCGTCCGGCGACGGCTGAAGACCGTGATCTGGTAATTCTGGTGGCGGCGTTCCTCGGCACAACGCGGTTGATCGACAACCTGCACCTGAACCTCGACACCCCGGCTTAAAAACACCGCATCGCCCCCTGTAGGAGTGAGCCTGCTCGCGATGGCGGTGTGTCAGTCAGCATTAGTGTTGAATGACACACCGCCATCGCGAGCAGGCTCACTCCTACAGTGTTTTTCAGCGTCATAAAGATTGCATTCCAGCTGTATTGCCGCCTTAAAAGCCTTCGGGCACACTGCCCGCCGTTCGATTCCAACCCGGGAAAACCCTCATGCACGCGATCATGCTCAAGGCCAAACTGCACCGCGCCGAAGTCACTCATGCAGTGCTCGATTACGAAGGTTCGTGCGCCATCGACGGCGAGTGGCTGGACTTGTCCGGCATCCGTGAATACGAGCAGATCCAGATTTACAACGTCGACAACGGCGAGCGTTTCACCACCTACGCGATTCGTGGTGAAGAGGGTTCGCGGATGATCTCCGTCAACGGCGCCGCTGCGCACAAGGCCAAGGTCGGCGACCGCGTGATCATTTGTGCCTACGCCCATTACAGCGAAGCCGAGCTGGTCAATTTCAAGCCGCGCATGCTCTACATGGCGCCGGGCAATGAACTGAGCCACACCAGCAACGCCATCCCGGTTCAGCTCGCCTGATCGCGAAATCGCCCCGCTCCCCCTCCGTTTGTCGGCCAGTTCCCGGTCTGGATGTTAAAAAAGTACAGGGATCTGGTCAGACAAAGTCAAGACAGAACGCAGCGCGAGGTTTACTGTATTCGCCCTGTGTCCGGAAATCGTGTCGACGCAGTTGATCCCATGCCCAAACAGGGCGTGCCGGGTCTGTTCAGTGTTCAAAAGGCCGTTCAAGTAAAAAGGAAAACCGCAGCGATGGCGTATTACCTCACTCCTCAAGACGTTACCGCTCTGCCCGCCTGGCAAGCGTTGAAAGATCACCGCCAAGCCATGCAGGATTTCAGCATGCGCGAAGCCTTCAACGCCGATCCGCAGCGCTTCAACCAGTTCACCCTCAGCAGCTGCGGACTGTTTCTCGATTATTCGAAGAATTTGATCAACGCCCAGACCCGCAACCTGCTGGTCGGTCTGGCCAATGAAGTCGATCTCAAGGGCGCGATCAAAGCGCTGTTTGAAGGCGAAATCGTCAACACTTCCGAAGGCCGCCCGGCGCTGCACACCGCCCTGCGCCGCCCGGTAGGCGACAAACTGTCGGTCAATGGCGTCAATGTGATGCCGGAGGTCCACAAGGTCTTGAACCAGATCACCGATCTGGTTGGCCGCATTCACGACGGTCTATGGCGTGGTTACACCGAGAAGCCGATCACCGACGTGGTCAACATCGGCATCGGTGGCTCGTTCCTCGGCCCTGAGCTGGTCTCCGAAGCGCTGCTGTCGTACGCGCAGAAAGGCGTGCGTTGCCATTATCTGGCGAACATCGACGGCAGCGAATTCCACGAGCTGACGCAAAAGCTGCGCGCCGAGACCACGCTGTTCATCGTTTCGTCGAAGTCGTTCAACACCCTCGAAACCCTGAAGAACGCTCAGGCTGCTCGTGCCTGGTACCTGGCGCAGGGCGGTTCGGAAGCCGAGCTGTATCGTCACTTCATCGCCGTATCGAGCAACAACGCAGCGGCCGTTGCGTTCGGTATCCGCGAAGAAAACATCTTCCCGATGTGGGATTGGGTCGGCGGTCGTTATTCGCTGTGGTCGGCGATCGGTTTGCCGATTGCGCTGGCCATCGGCATGTCCAACTTCAAGGAGCTGCTGTCCGGTGCCTACACCATGGACCAGCATTTCCAGACCGCACCGTTCGAACAGAACATGCCGGTGCTGCTGGCCCTGCTCGGTGTGTGGTACGGCAACTTCTGGGGCGCGCAAAGCCACGCGATCCTGCCGTACGACCACTACCTGCGTAACATCACCAAGCACTTGCAACAACTGGACATGGAATCCAACGGCAAGAGCGTGCGTCAGGACGGCACGCCGGTGTCGACCGATACCGGTCCGGTGATCTGGGGCGGCGTCGGCTGCAACGGTCAGCACGCTTACCACCAGTTGCTGCATCAAGGTTCGCAGTTGATCCCGGCCGACTTCATCGTGCCGATCGTCAGCTTCAACCCGGTCTCCGACCACCATCAGTGGCTGTACGCCAACTGCCTGTCGCAGAGCCAGGCGCTGATGCTCGGCAAGACCCTGCCGGAAGCCGAGCAAGAACTGCGCGACAAGGGCATGAGCGAAGAAGAAGTGCACAAACTCGCACCGCACAAGGTGATCCCGGGCAACCGTCCGAGCAACACCATTGTGGTTGAACGCATCAGCCCGCGTCGTCTCGGCGCACTGGTGGCAATGTATGAACATAAAGTGTTCGTACAGAGCGTGGTCTGGGGCATCAACGCCTTTGACCAATGGGGCGTGGAACTGGGCAAGGAACTGGGTAAAGGCGTTTACAACCGCTTGGTCGGCAGCGATGAAACTACCGCTGACGATCCTTCCACTCAGGGCCTGATCAACTACTTCCGCGGTCGTCACCGCGGGTGATAGGCTGAAGGGGCGGTTTGCCTGCCCCTACAGCTTGCAACATCGACAGTTCCACGGCACCGGGCTAATCGCAGAATCGGTGGCGTACACGATCCCTGTAGGAGCTGCCGAAGGCTGCGATCTTTTGATCTTGACCTTAAAAAACAAGATCAAAAGATCGCAGCCTTCGGCAGCTCCTACGAGGGTCGTACAGCTCCCCTCTTGTCGCACAACAAGAATAAGGAACCGTCATGTTCGATATCAGCACGTTCCCCAAAGCCGATGCCGTCCGCCGGGCTGCTCAGTTGAGTCAGGAAGACTATCGGCGCCTGTACCGCGAATCCATTGAACACCCCAGCACCTTCTGGGCCGAACAGGCCACGCGCTTCCTCGACTGGAGCACGCCGTGGCAGACCGTTCAGCGCTACGACCTGAAAACCGGTGAAGCCGCCTGGTTCGCCGGGGGCAAACTGAACGTCAGTTACAACTGCATCGACCGCCATCTGGAAAAGCGCGGCGATCAGACTGCCCTGCTCTGGGAAGGCGACGACCCGGCAGAATCGGCGCAAATTACTTACAAAAAACTCCATCACCATGTCTGCCGCCTGGCCAATGTGCTGAAAAGCCGTGGCGTGAAGAAAGGCGATCGGGTGTGCATCTACATGCCGATGATCCCCGAAGCTGCTTACGCCATGCTCGCCTGTTCGCGGATCGGCGCGATTCACTCGGTGGTGTTCGGCGGTTTCTCCCCCGATTCCCTGCGTGATCGCATTCTCGATGCCGACTGCCGCACGGTGATCACCGCGGATGAAGGCGTACGCGGCGGCAAGTTCGTACCGCTGAAACAGAATGTCGACAAAGCCCTGCAGAGTTGCCCGGACGTCAGCACCGTCGTGGTGGTCGAACGCAGCCAGGGCAAGGTCGACTGGGTCGAGGGCCGCGACCTCTGGTATCACCAGGCTGTGCGCGACGTCAGCGACGATTGCCCGCCAGAACCGATGGACGCTGAAGATCCACTGTTCATCCTCTACACCTCCGGCAGTACCGGCAAACCCAAAGGCGTGCTGCACACCACCGGCGGCTATTTGCTGCAAGCGGCGATGACCTTCAAATACGTGCTCGATTACCGCGACGGCGAAGTGTTCTGGTGCACCGCCGACGTCGGCTGGGTCACCGGCCACAGCTATATCGTCTACGGCCCGCTGGCCAATGGCGCGACCACGTTGATGTTCGAAGGCGTACCGAGCTACCCGAGCAGTTCACGCTTCTGGCAGGTCATCGACAAGCACAAGGTCAATATTTTCTACACCGCACCCACTGCTCTGCGCGCGTTGATGCGAGAAGGTGCCGAACCATTGAAAGAAACCTCGCGCGCCAGCCTTAGATTGCTCGGCAGCGTCGGTGAGCCGATCAACCCTGAGGCGTGGGAATGGTATTTCAACGTCGTAGGAGAACAGCGCTGCCCTATCGTCGATACCTGGTGGCAGACTGAAACCGGCGGCATCATGCTCAGCCCGCTGGTCAGCGCCCAGCGGATCAAACCGGGCTGCGCCACACAACCCATGTTCGGCGTACAACCGGTGCTGCTCGATGAGCACGGCAAGGAAATCAAAGGCGCCGGCAGCGGCGTGCTGGCGATCAAATCCAGTTGGCCGGCGCAGATCCGCAGCGTCTATGGCGACCCGCAGCGAATGGTCGACACCTATTTCAAACCTTATCCCGGCTACTACTTCACCGGCGACGGCGCACGCCGCGACGAGGATGGCGACTACTGGATCACCGGGCGCATCGACGACGTGATCAACGTTTCCGGCCACCGCATCGGCACCGCTGAAGTGGAAAGCGCGCTGGTGCTGCACGACAGCATCGCCGAGGCCGCCGTGGTCGGTTACCCGCACGACGTCAAAGGTCAGGGCATCTACGCCTTCGTCACGCCCATGAACGGCACCGAACCCAATGACGATTTGAAAAAAGAATTGCTGGCCCACGTCAGCAAGGAAATCGGCAGCTTCGCCAAACCTGACCTGATCCAGTGGGCGCCGGCCTTGCCGAAAACCCGCTCAGGCAAGATCATGCGGCGCATCCTGCGCAAGATCGCCTGCAACGAACTCGACAGCCTCGGCGACACCTCGACCCTGGCTGACCCGAGTGTGGTGCAAGGCCTGATCGACAAGCGCCTCAATCAGTAATACCCCGGGCGCGGTCAACCGGCCGCGCCCGCCCTTTCGCACTGAGTGGTCATGGAATTCATCCGCAGTCGTATCGAAAACCAGCTCATGAGCCTGACCGGGCTGTCACTCGGTCAACTCGACCTGGAAAACCCCAAGGGCGATCCCGGCCTGTTCGGTCCGGATTCGATCAGTTGGCAGGTGCACGGCGATTTCAGCAGCATGTTGATCGGCGGTATCAGCGCGTTGTTACTGCAAGCCTTGCATCCACTGGCACTGGCCGGGGTTTGGGATCATTCGAATTTCCGTGAAGATATGCTCGGACGCTTGCGGCGCACCAGTCAGTTTGTTTCCGGGACCACGTTCGGCTCGCGCCGGGACGCCGACTGGCTGATCGAGAAAGTGCGCACCATTCATCTGCAAGTGGTCGGCACCGCGCCGGATGGACGCCCTTACGCGGCCAGCGATGCGGATTTGCTGACGTGGGTGCATGTGGCGGAAGTGAGTAACTTTCTGGCGGCGCATTTGCGCTATCGCAACCCGCAGTTGTCGGGGGCGGATCAGGATCGTTATTACGCAGAGATTGCCGTGATTGCCGAACGCCTGGGCGCGCGGGAGGTGCCGAAATCACGGCAAGCCGTGGCCGAGTATCTGCAACGCATGCGCCCGCAGTTGTTGTGCGATGAACGCAGCCGTGAGGTTTTTCGATTGTTGCTCGCAGCACCGGCGCCGAGTGCTCTGGCGCGACCATTTGGTGATTTGATGATGAAGGCCGGCATCGACCTGCTGCCGGACTGGGCCAGCGATATGCTTGATGTCCGGCAGAGCTCGCTGCAACGGCAATTGATTCGCGCCAGCGTCAAACGTAGTGCACCGATGCTGCGCTGGGCGATGCGCAATGGCTCAGTGCAACGGGCCAAACGCCGAATGGGTTTGCTGACCTAAAAGCTTCGCGAGCAGGCTCGCTCCCACATTTGGAATGCATTTCCATGTGGGAGCGAGCCTGCTCGCGAAGGCAGCACCTCGGTTACCCGCCAAGCTGCTAAACTCCCGCGCCCCAATTCTCTCCAGCAAGGCGCCCGCATGTCTTCCTTGAATCAGGCGCTGCGCGCCGCCCTCGATCAACGCCAGGACTTGCTCGCCGAGCTGCACAGCCAGGGCACCGATTGCTATCGGCTGTTTCACGGCAGCCAGGAAGGCGCCGGTGGTTTGACCATCGACCGCTACGGCCCGCAACTGCTGGTGCAAAGCTTCCACCAGACGCTCGAGCGCGATGACCTGCTGCAACTGCACGCCGTGGTCAATCAAGCTTTGGGCCTGGAAACGTTGCTGGTTTACAACGACCGCTCCCGTGGCAACTCGCGCATCGACCGCGAAGATAGCGTCTACAAAGCCGACGACGCCGCACTGGCGGATCTGGTCGGCCACGAGTGGGGCCTGAACTACCGCGTGCGCGGGCGTCATGCCGGGCAGGATCCGCTGCTGTTCCTCGACCTGCGCAACACGCGCGGCTGGGTCAAGGATCACGCCAAGGGCAAATCCGTGCTCAACCTGTTCGCCTACACCTGCGGCGTTGGCCTGAGTGCCGCCGCCGGTGGCGCGCGTGAAGTGTGCAACCTGGATTTCGCCGAAGGCAATCTGGCGGTCGGACGCGAAAACGGTCTGCTCAACCCGCAATTGCCTGAGATGCAGTTCATCCAGTCCGATTACTTTCCGGCAATCCGGCAACTCGCCGGTCTGCCGATCAGTCAGCGCCGTGGACAGAAACTGCCGAGCTACCAGCGCCTCGATCAGCGCCAATATGATCTGGTCCTGCTCGACCCGCCCGCCTGGGCCAAGAGCGCATTCGGCACCGTCGACCTGCTGCGCGACTATCAGAGCTTGCTCAAACCGGCCCTGCTGACCACCGCCGACAACGGCGTGCTGATCTGCTGCAACAACCTGGCGAAAGTCAGCATGGACGACTGGCGCGAGCAGGTGCTGCGCTGTGCCGAGAAGGCCGGGCGACCGGTGCGTGAGTGGAGCGTGATGACCCCGGGCGCCGACTTCCCGTCCATGGACCAGCAACCGCCGTTGAAAACCCTGATCCTGCAGCTATAAACAACCCTGTGGGAGCTGGCTTGCCAGCGATTGCGGTGGGTCAGTCAACAAAGTTGTCGACTGGTATTCCCTCATCGCTGGCAAGCCAGCTCCCACAGGGGTTCTGTGTTTTGAGACAAATCTGAACAATCCTGCCCCACGCGAGGTACTTCGGAACCAGAATCGCGTGCCATACTCCAAGGCACTCCGATTCAGACAGATGAAGCCGCACATGCCCAAAGGATTGATTCGCGCGATTGGCGCCCTGTTGACTGCTCTGGCCCTCTACAGCCTGCTGGGGTTTCTGATTTTGCCGGGCATCGCTCTGCGGGTAGCCAATCAGCAACTGGCCAACTACGCGACGGTGCCCGCGCATATCCAGCGTATCGAACTCAACCCGTTCAGCCTTGAAGTCACCCTGTGGGGGCTGGTCATCGGCGAGCCGGGCAAGGAACAGATCGGCTTCGATCGCCTGTACGCCGACCTGCAAATCGACAGTCTGTGGACCAAAGCCCTGCATCTGGCCAACATCGAGCTGGACAAGCCAAAGAGCGAAATCCTCTTCGCCAAAGACGGCAAGCTCAACCTGCTGGGCCTGTTCAATGTGCCGGCCAGTGAGCCAACACCAACCGACCCGGACGCCAAGCCGTTCCCGCTGCGCATCGACAACATCAAACTGGCCGGCGGCGTCGTGCACTTTGAAGACGTGCGCCCGAGCGAGCCGATCGAATTCCTCTACGACGACCTCAGCTTCGAACTGAAAAACCTCAGCACCCTACCCGAAGACAGCGCCGACATGACCCTGGTCGCCATCGGCCCGGCCGGTGGGCGGATCGACTGGAGTGGCAATTTCAGCCTGATCCCGTTCACTTCCGAAGGCACCCTGAAAGTCACCGACGGCAAGATGAAAGCGTTCTGGCCCTACGTGCGTGATTCGGTGCCGCTGGTGCTGGAAGACGGCGTGATCAGCCTCAGCAGCGAATACAAACTCAATCTGTCGAAAGAAACCGAGCTGCAGTTGAACAACGTCGCGGTGAGCATCGCGCCGTTCGCCATCAAGGCTCCGGACGGCCGGCCACTGGCGAAACTCGAACGCCTCGACGTCAGCGAAACCTCGGTGGATCTGGCCAAGCAACAAGTCGTGGTCGGCAAGATCCGCAGCAACAAACTGGAAACCTGGGCCGCCCTCGAAGCCGACGGCCAGCTGGACTGGCAGAAACTGTTCGCCAGCCAACCGTCTAAACCCGCCGCCAAAGCCGCCGCAGAACCAGCCAGTACGCCAGCTGCTGCCGACTCGCCGAAAGCTGAACCGACTGCGCCGAGCAAGCCTTGGCAAGTGCTGCTCAAAGACGTGCAATTGCGTAACTACACTGTGCATCTGGCCGACCGCTCGGCAACACCTGCGGTGGCACTGGATATCACCCCGCTGAACGTCGACCTGCAAGACTTCGACAGCCTCAACGGTTCGCCCTTCAAGCTCAAGCTCGATAGCGGCGTGGGCAAGCAAGGCAAGATCACGGCCGACGGCACCGTCAATCTCGCCCCGGTCAACGCCCAGCTCAATGTGAAAACCCAGGACATCGACCTGCGTGTCGCGCAGTCCTACATCAATCCTTTCATTCGCCTGGAACTGCGCAGCGGCATGCTCGGCAGTGACCTGAAGGTCAACCTCAAAAGCACCGAACCGCTGGCACTCAGCGTCACCGGCCGCGCGCAGATCGATCAACTGCACACCCTCGACACCCTGAAAACCCGCGATTTCCTCAAGTGGCAGCAAGTGGTGGTCGAAGGCCTGAATTATCAGCACGGCGACAGTCTGTCGATCGACAGGGTCAACCTGTTCCAGCCTTATGTACGGTTCATGATCAACGATGATCGCACCACCAACATCGACGACCTGCTGATCCCGCAACCGGCCGACAGCGGCGCAAAAACCACGGCAGCCAAACCGGCCAGCAACGAGAAACCGTTGGGCATTCACATCGGTGGCATCGCGATCAATGACGGCTCGGCGAACTTCGCCGACTTCAGCCTGACGCCCAATTTCGCCACCGCCGTGCAGCAACTCAACGGCCAGATCGGCACCATCGACAGCCGTCAGGCGAAACCGGCCAGCGTCGACATCAAAGGCAAGGTCGATCGCTACGCACCGGTGACCATCAAGGGCGCGGTCAATCCATTTGACCCAATGGCCAGCCTCGACATCGCCACCAGTTTCAAACGTGTCGAGCTGACCACGCTGACGCCCTACTCCGGCAAATTCGCCGGTTACCGCATCCGCAAAGGCCGGCTCAACCTCGACCTGCACTACCTGATCACCAAGGGCCAGCTCAAAGCCGAGAACAAAGTGGTGGTCGAGCAATTGCAGCTCGGTGAAAAGGTCGACAGCCCGGATGCCGTGAGCCTGCCGCTGAAACTGGCGATTGCCCTGCTCAAGGATGTCGACGGCAAGATCTCCATCGAATTGCCGGTGACCGGCGACTTGAACAACCCGCAATTCAGCGTGATGCCGATTGTCTGGCAGACCTTGCGCAACCTGATCGTCAAAGCCGCCGCCGCGCCGTTCAAAATGATTGGCGGGCTGATCAGTGGCGGTGGTTCGCAAGACCTTGGCACCGTTTCGTTTGCTCCGGGTTCCAGCGAGTTGAGCAAGGATGCCGAGGCCGCACTGGTCAAATTGTCCCAGGCGCTGAAGGAGCGTCCGGCACTGCGTCTGGAAATCGAAGGCACTGCGGCCAAAAGCAGTGACGGTCCGTTACTCGCCGAGCAACGTCTGGAACGTGAATACCAGTACAACTACTACAAGATGCTCCAGCGTCGCGGCGATAAAGTCCCGGCCCAAGCTTCATTGCTGCAAGTGCCGGACAGCGAAAAAGGTCCACTGCTCGAAGGCATTTACCGCACCCGCCTGAAAACCCAGCCGCCGGCCGAATGGAAGGATCTGGGCAAGGAAGAACGCACGGCGAAGATGCGTGAAGGCGTGATCCAGTTCTGGAGTGGCAGCGATGTGTTGCTGCGTCAGTTGGGTCAGGACCGTGCCAGCAGCATCAAGGACTACCTCGTCGATAAAGGCCAACTGGCAGATGACCGCGTGTACTTCATCGACGCCAATCTCGGTGAAGCCGAGAGCGATGGCCGCGTGGTGACGCAAATGCATCTGGACGCCGAATGATGAAACTACAGTGGCTGGCCTTGCTCGCAATGACGCTCGCGGCCAGTCACGCCTCGGCGTCCGATACGCTGCGCTGCGGCAGTCAATTGATCAGCCTTGGCGACCGGTCCAGCGAAGTCCTGCAGAAATGCGGTGAGCCGGTCAGCCGTGATGTGTTGGGCTACAAGCGCAGCGCCAATCGCCGCGAAGAGTTTCAGGTCGAGGAGTGGACCTACGGCCCGAGCAACGGCATGTACCAATACCTGCGCTTTGAAGGCAATCGCCTGCGGCAGATCAACAGCAAACGCGGTAACTGAAAAAGCAAAAGATCGCAGCCTTCGGCAGCTCCTACATGGAAGTGCATTCCAATTGTAGGAGCTGCCGAAGGCTGCGATCTTTTGCTTCTAAAAATAGAACAGGCCCCGACACAAGTGTCGGGGCCCGTAATGGTCACCTCCGTGTGACCGTTCGCATGAACTCTAAAGTTGCGGCAGACGTATTGCTCGGCCCGTCTGTCGCGCCTTCTCCCGGTCCAGGCGAGAAGTCATGCCTTACTCGGCTTTCAGGCCGTCAGCGGAGACCGCTTTAACGCCTTTGATTTTCTTGGCGATCGCAACAGCAACGTCTTTCTGCGATTCAGTTACAGCAGTAGTCGACGAAAGCGATACAACGCCTTTGTTGGTTTCTACTTTGATGTCAGTACCTGGAATGCCTTTTTCGGTGACCAGGTCAGCTTTGACTTTGGTGGTGATCCAGGTGTCAGAAGTAGCTTCTTTAGCCTGGGTAACTTCACCGGCAGCCAGAGTCATTGGAGCCTGGGTAGCCTGAGTGGATTGTGCGAATGCACCGGAAGCCATGGTCAGGGTCAGCGCGGTAGCAGCAGCGGCAGTGATAGCGAACTTCTTCATACGAGTAACTCCTGTTTTTCTGGAAAGTCTGCTGGTTGTCTTGTCAGCAGGGTTACCAAGGTAGTTGCGAACGCTGTGCCAACTTTTCCATCAACACAAAATCCTTATAAATCAACAACTTATGTTTATCGCAGATTTTCGGAATCATGCAATTTGCATGACATGCGCAATATTCACATGCAAGTTGCGGTTTTTTGGAAAGTTCCTAAGACGCTGAAATTATTGAAGCTTTTGTGAACGGCTGCGCAATGAAAAATGCCCCGCACTGCGGGGCATTCTGTTCAGCATACATTCAACTTATGTACCGCTGGCGGTGCAGCCTTTTGGCGAATAGTCCGGTGCCACCGTGGTAGCACAGCTCCAGACACCGGCGCCGGTACCCGAAGAGCGCGTCAGCGTAATGGTTTTACCCAGCACCGGTGCCGGGGCATTGGCGATCGTACACACGATCGATCCCGCGCCGTCAGCGGCGGTACCTGTGGCCGACAATGCACAGTTGGATGTAGTGGTCACCGCATCCCCCTTCACGATTGCGAGGGTAGGATTTGTGCCTTGGTTGATGGTGTCTTCAAACGGCACCTTCAGCGCACTGATTTCCGCCAGCCCCGCCGTCACCTTCGACCGCGCCTGATACTTGGAATATTGCGGCAGGGCGATGGTTGCCAGAATCCCGATGATCGCCACCACGATCAGCAGCTCGATCAGAGTAAAACCTTGTTGTTTTTTCATAGACACGCTCCATGCATGAGTCGAAATCTCATGATCTGAAAGGGAAGCAGCATAGGCCATGCCAATGCCTTCGAAGCCCCGCCCCTTGGGCGCGAACCACATACATCGCCATTTCCTACAACCCGTAACCGCACTATCTGACACTTTTTGTCACCTGCATTGGCCGTGTTTGGCGCTGTCACTTGACTAGGCTATAAGTCATGAACTGCAAGCGTGCGGAATCCCCATGAATGACATCGCTCTGAGCGGTCTGGCCAAGCAATTGGTCCAGGCCGAACTGCTCACGGAAAAAAGCGCCCAGCAAGCCTGGCAACAGGCCCAGCGCAATCGTTTGTCGCTGGTCAGCTATCTGGTGCAGAACAAACTGGTCAAGAGCTGGCAGGTCGCCGAGATCGCCAGCGAGCATTTCGGCATGGCGTTCCTTGATCTCAATTGCCTCGACAAGGAAACCCAGCCCAAAGGCCTGGTCAGCGAAAAACTGGTGCGTCAGCACCATGCCCTGCCCCTGTGGCGGCGCGGCAATAAACTGTTCGTGGGCATTTCCGACCCGAGCAACCATCAAGCGATCAACGACATCCAGTTCAGCACCGGGCTGAGCACCGAAGCCATTCTGGTCGAGGACGACAAGCTCACCGACGCCATCGAGAAATTCTTCGACACCCACGCCAGTGGCCTGGAAGACATGGCCGATGTCGATCTCGATGGCCTCGATGTCGAATCCATCGACGACAGCAAGCAAGACACGATTGGCGGACTCGACGCCGACGATGCGCCGGTGGTGCGTTTTGTTCACAAGATGTTGCTCGACGCGATCAAAAGCGGTTCTTCTGATTTGCACTTCGAGCCCTACGAGAAGAACTACCGGGTACGAGTGCGCACCGACGGCATCCTGCGCGAGGTGGCCAAACCGCCGATTCAACTGGCCGGGCGCATCGCCGCACGTTTGAAAGTCATGGCCAGTCTCGATATTTCGGAGCGGCGCAAGCCGCAGGACGGGCGGATCAAGATGCGCCTGTCGAAGAGCAAGTCGATCGATTTCCGCGTCAACACCCTGCCGACGCTGTGGGGGGAAAAAGTGGTGATCCGGATCCTCGATCCGTCCAGCGCACAGATCGGCATCGACGCGCTTGGTTACGAACCCGCGCAGAAAGAACTGTACATGGCCGCGCTCAAGCAGCCCCAAGGCATGATTCTGGTCACTGGCCCCACCGGCTCGGGGAAAACCGTGTCGCTGTACACCGGCCTGAATATCCTCAACACCGTCGACATCAATATCTCCACCGCCGAGGACCCGGTGGAGATCAATATGGAAGGCATCAACCAGGTCAACGTCAACCCCAAACAGGGCCTCGATTTTGCCCAAGCGCTGCGCTCGTTTCTGCGTCAGGATCCGGACGTGATCATGGTTGGCGAGATCCGCGATCTGGAAACCGCCGAGATCGCGATCAAGGCTGCGCAGACCGGCCACCTCGTGCTCTCGACCCTGCACACCAACAGCGCTGCGGAAACCCTGACCCGTCTGCACAACATGGGCATCCCCGGCTTCAACATCGCCACCTCGGTCAGCCTGATCATCGCTCAGCGCCTGGCGCGAAAACTGTGCAGCCACTGCAAGAAGCCTATCGAGATCCCACGCGAAACCTTGATCAAGGAAGGCTTCCCCGAGGAACGCATCGGCCATTTCACGATCTACGAGCCGGTCGGTTGCGATCACTGCAACGGCGGTTACAAGGGACGCGTGGGGATTTATGAAGTGGTGAAAAACACACCGGAGTTGCAACGCTTGATCATGGCCGAAGGCAACTCGCTGGAAATCGACATTCAAATGCGCCGCGACGGCTTCGACGACCTGCGCACCTCCGGGCTGCACAAGGCCATGCAAGGCATTACCAGCCTTGAAGAAATCAACCGGGTCACCAAGGACTGAACATGGCGGTCAAGGCAGCGAAAATCAGTATTTATGCCTGGGAAGGCACGGACAGGAAAGGCAGTAAAGTCACTGGCGAGTTGAGCGGACAGAACCCGGCGCTGATCAAGGCACAACTACGCAAACAGGGAATCAACCCGGGCAGGGTGCGCAAGAAGTCCGCGTCGTTATTGAGCTTTGGCAAACGCATCAAGGCGCAGGATATCGCCCTGTTCACCCGGCAGATGGCGACCATGATGAAGGCCGGTGTGCCGCTGCTGCAGTCGTTCGACATCATTGGCGAAGGCTTTGAAAACCCGGCCATGCGCAAACTGGTAGACGAGGTGAAACAGGAGGTCGCGGCCGGTAACAGCTTCGCCACAGCCCTGCGCAAGAAGCCGCAATACTTCGACGAGTTGTATTGCAACCTGGTCGATGCCGGCGAGCAGTCCGGCGCGCTCGATACCTTGCTGGAACGGGTCGCGACTTATAAGGAAAAAAGCGAACGGCTCAAGGCCAAGATCAAAAAAGCCATGACCTACCCCACCGCCGTCGTGCTGGTCGCGGCGGTCGTGACCGGAATCCTGTTGGTTAAAGTGGTGCCGCAATTCCAGTCGGTATTCTCGGGGTTCGGTGCAGAGTTACCGGCCTTCACTCTGATAGTGATCAGCCTTTCGGAGTTCATGCAGCAATGGTGGTGGGCGATTCTCGGTGCGCTGGTCGCGGCGATTTTCGGCACTCGTCACGCACTGAAAACCTCCCAGGCGCTACGCGATCGCAAAGACACGTGGCTGTTGAAACTGCCCTTGGTCGGCACGCTGATGTACAAGTCCGCCGTGGCGCGATTCGCCCGTACCCTGTCGACTACGTTCGCGGCCGGTGTGCCTTTGGTGGAGGCACTCGATTCAGTGGCCGGCGCCACCGGCAATGTGGTGTTCAAACGTGCCGTCCTGCGGATTCGCCAGGATGTCTCAACCGGTATGCAGCTGAATTTTTCGATGCGCTCCACCGGGGTCTTTCCCAACATGGCCGTGCAGATGACCGCGATTGGCGAAGAGTCGGGGGCGCTAGATGAAATGCTCGACAAGGTTGCAGGCTTTTACGAAGAAGAAGTGGATAACATGGTCGACAACCTCACCAGCCTGATGGAGCCGTTCATCATGGTGGTGCTAGGCGTTATCGTCGGTGGGCTGGTGGTGGCCATGTACCTGCCGATCTTCCAACTCGGCTCAGCGATCTGACATGCCTATCGACGAACTGTTTGCCCTGTATCCGCTGGCCTTTGTTTTCACTGCCCTGCTGCTGGGTCTGGTGGTTGGCAGCTTCCTCAACGTGCTGATCTGGCGCCTGCCGAAAATGCTCGAACGCGATTGGCGCCAGCAGGCCCACGACGTGCTCGGTTTGCCCGGCGAAACGCCGCTGCCCACCTACAACCTGATGCTGCCGCACTCCGAGTGCCCACATTGCGCCCATCGCATTCGCCCGTGGGAGAACGTTCCCCTGCTCAGTTATCTTTGGCTGCGCGGGCGCTGTTCAGCTTGCGCCGCGCCGATCAGCAAACGATATCCGCTGACCGAACTGGCTTGCGGGCTGCTCTCTGCCTTCATCGCCTGGCATATCGGCTTCGGTTGGTCGGCATGCCTGCTGATTGTCCTGACGTGGGGTTTGCTGGCGATGAGTCTGATCGACACCGAACATCAGCTGCTACCCGATGTGCTGGTGCTGCCGTTGTTGTGGCTGGGGCTGATCGTCAACAGTTTCGGCCTGTTCGTGTCGTTGCACGATGCGCTGTGGGGCGCGGTGGCCGGTTACCTGACGCTGTGGTCGGTGTTCTGGCTGTTCAAACTGCTGACCGGCAAGGACGGCATCGGTCACGGTGATTTCAAGTTGCTGGCGCTGCTCGGCGCGTGGGGCGGCTGGCAGATTCTGCCGCTGACCATCCTGCTGTCATCGCTGGTGGGCGCCATTATCGGGGTGGTTTTACTGCGCTTGCGCAATGAGAAAACCTCCACGCCGATACCCTTTGGCCCGTGGCTGGCAATTGCTGGCTGGATTGCCTTGCTCTGGGGTGGTCAAATAACCGACTTCTATTGGCAGTTTGTCGGTTTGAAATGAATACCCCTGTGGAAAAACCCTGGATTCTCGGCCTCACCGGCGGCATCGGCAGCGGCAAAAGCGCGGCAGCTCAGCACTTCATTGATCTGGGTGTCCACGTGGTGGATGCCGATCACGCGGCGCGCTGGGTGGTTGAACCGGGGCGCCCGGCGCTGGCGAAGATTGCCGAACACTTCGGCCCCGACGTGCTGCAGGCCGATGGCACGCTGGACCGCGCCGCCCTGCGCAAACTGATCTTCGAAGTACCGGAGCAACGCCGTTGGCTCGAAGCGCTGCTGCATCCGTTGATCGCCGAGGAAATCGCTCATCATCTGGCGCTGGCAAAATCGCCTTACGCGATTCTGGTTTCGCCGCTGTTGATCGAATCCGGGCAATACGCGATGACCCAGCGCATCCTGGTGATCGACGCCCCGCAACAACTGCAGATCGAACGCACCTTGCAGCGTGACCAGACCAGCGAGCAGCAGGTTCAGGCGATCCTCAAGGCTCAGTCGAGCCGCGAAGACCGTGTGAGCCGTGCCGACGACGTGGTGGTCAATGACCGCGACCTCGCCTGGTTGCACAGCGAAGTCGAGCGCCTGCATCACTTTTACCTGACTTTATCCGGAGGCCAAGCATGAGCCAGATCCCCACCGTTGAATGCCCAACCTGCGGCGCCCCCGTGGAATTCACCCCCGAAAACAAGTTTCGGCCGTTCTGTTCCGATCGCTGCAAACTGATCGACCTCGGCGCCTGGGCGTCGGAAGAACACAAGATTCCGGTCGCGCCGGATGCCGAGGACGAACTGTTTTCCGGCGATTTCGATCCGCGCCACTGACCTGATCAGGGCCGCATAAAGCCGTAGTCCTGATCGTCGTCGAGGTTTTCCGCCAGAAAGCGCAACTCGTCGGCCAGGTCTTCGGCGTTGCGCACAGCCTTGCTCTGCTGCACCACCGCACTGAGCAAGGCACGCAAACTCAACCCCGGGTCAAAGCCCACCTCCTGCGCCATGTCCAGACTCTGCCGGGTCTCCTGTCTTGCCCACTCGTAAACACTCATGCCGCTGCTCCTGAAGGGATTTGCGCGAGCATGAAATTTCCCGCGTCTGGCGGGTTTGATGTGGATCAAGACTTCGGATCGTCGTCCTTCCACGGCGCCGAAAGGTAGCGCGTGCGGTTGAAGGTCTCCAGCCACTCCGGGCTGAATACCACCAGCGCACTGATGATCATGCCGTTGATGAACGCTTCGGGGAAAATGATCAGCCACACGTAACCGATGAAGTCTTCCAGCCACTCTGGCATGGCAAAAAGGCCGTCGTACCACAGCAGCGTCAGGCTGAGGATCAGGCACAACAAGGCCGACAACGCGGCGGCAAAAAAACCGGAACAGAAGATGTACACGAACGGGTTGCGCGGTTGGGCACGCTCGACAAGGATTGCCACGCACTCGGTGACCAGCACCGGCAGCAAAATGAACATCGCGCCATTGACCCCCATCGCCGCGAGATCCTGACGCCCGAGCAGCACCAGGCCGATTTGCGCCACCAGCCCGCCGACAATCGCCAGCGGCCAGTCCAGCAACAGCGTTACCGCCGTCATGCCGAGGAAGTGATACGACACGCCCGTGTCGAAATCCCTGCGCATCAACCACAACAGAAACAACGCAAACACGGTGCCGAACAGCAGATGCTGACGCCGGCTGTCGCTGAACAACTCGACCCACGGCGCCCGCACGATCGCCCAAAGCAGCACCGGCAGATAAATCAGCCAGCCCAGCAGCAGACTTTCAGTCGCCAGCACCTCGACGCCGATCATGGGCGCGCCTTCTCCAGCGCCTCGCGCAGTTCGCTCGCGTTGGCGTACTCACGTTGCGAGAGCAATCGACCGTCCTTCAATTGCAACCACAACACCTGGCCTTCTGCGCCGGGATAGCGCGACGCGACCCGGCCTTCTCGATCAAGCATGACCCGGTAGTGGTAGTCGCGCATGGCCGGTACGGCAAACATCCTGGCAATCAGCGCCGGCATGCGCTGGATATCGGCAACGAATACCGCGTGGCGCGCCTCCAGATAGCCCTTGGGCTGATCCTTCAACGCTTCTTTGATCAGCTTGGCGCCGTCCATATCCCGCGCCACCAGCAACGTTGTAGTGCTGTCGTCGAGGGTGAAGGGCTGCTCGTACTGATCAAGCAACGTCCAGGATGCAAGACGCTCGCCGGTTTCGAGTGCATGGGCAAACAGCGGAAAAACAGCAAACAGCAGCAGCCAGCGAAATTTCACGATGAGTCCTCACGGTTTGGCGTAAATAGTCGATTGCCATGAGTCTACACCGCCCTTCTCGACTGCCCACTGATGCACTTTGCCGCGTAACGCTTTCAGCTTGTCGCATTTGAACGCTAAGCTTGGGCTTATGGATGACTCAGATTATTTACGCCTGCTGACCATCGCGGCCGAGCAGGCCAACGCCTTTCTGTCCAATGCCCGCAAATGGGAGCGTGAGCGTTGGGTCTGCCAACGCCTGCTGCAAGGCTTGAACATTCCCTACCGCGCCGACGAATTCGCGCCGGCCGGCGAACCGCCGGATGTGCTGTTTCGCGATGCCAATTTCGAGGTGTTCTTTGTTCTCGATGAGGGCCGTCGGCTCAACGACGAATGGCGCGATGAACTGCAGCGCCGCCGCAGCGCCTTTTCCCTCAGCCAACTGGTGCGCCGTGAAGCCAAGCCCAAGCGGATTCCGGCCAATGAATTCCTGCTGCGACTGGCGCCGACCTTGCGCAAGAAAGCGCACAACTACAAGGAACGCGGCATGGATCTGGGCGAACTGGATATCATCGCCTTCGCCAGTCTTAAACGTGAGGTGCTGGATCTGAACAGCCATTTTCCCCCGCCGACCGAATATCTGCGCCAAGGCTGGCGTTCGTTATCTCTTGTCGGCCCGACCTTCGCCCGTGTGCTGTTCGCCCACCCGGACGCACCGGACTTCCTGCGCAGCAACCTCGGTCGCAGCATCGTTTTCGATGTCGGGATCAGCCTGTGACGCCGCTGCAGCAATTGATTGCCGATGTGCCACAGACCGGATGTGTGCGCTGGATCGGCGTGCGCCCCGAATCCCGTGGGCCGATGATCGAACTTGATGCGGTGGAAGCGCGGCTGGAAGCAGGGCTGACCGGCGACCACGCCCGCCCCGGTGTGCGTAACGCGCGGCAGGTGACCCTGATCCAGTGGGAACATTTGGCGGTGATCAGCGCATTGATGGGGCGCCCTGATAATCAACCGGTCAGGCCTGAAGATCTGCGGCGCAATCTCGTTATCAGCGGTATCAATTTGTTTAGTCTCAAGGGTCGGCGCTTTCGCATCGGTCAGGCAATATTCGAAACCACGGGCTGGTGTCAGCCCTGCGCACGGCTGCAGAACAACCTCGGCCCCGGCACCTTTCAAGCGGTGCGCGGACATGGCGGAATTACCGCGCGAGTGTTACAAAGCGGGATCATTCGCCTCGAAGACCGGGTGAGCGTCGAGCCGGTTCCGGACAGCGGCTATGCTGCTTTCAACCCCGGATAAAAACTGCTGTAGCTTCTGTCCATTCAGCAACGTCTACCTGACGAGGCAAATATGACCAGCCGCCTGAACCCCGAAGACCAGAAACATGTCGAAGAGTACCTGCAACTGTCCCAACACCGAGTCGAGCGCCGGCCTTTCCGGCCGTGGATGCTCCTGGTGCTGGTGCTGGCAGTGACCATTGGTCTGGGCCTGTTGAGCCGATTTATCAGTTACCTGACGCTATGAGCTGCCTCGCGCTCGCTTGGGTAACCGCACCGATTTCCTTTAAAAACCTTGCGAGTTATCCCTATGTCCCATCGTATTGTTATTGTCGGCGGCGGCGCCGGCGGTCTGGAGTTGGCTACCCGTCTGGGTAAGACTCTGGGCAAGCGCGGCACGGCCAGTGTGATGCTGGTCGACGCCAATCTGACGCATATCTGGAAGCCCCTGCTGCACGAAGTGGCCGCCGGATCGCTGAACTCTTCCGAAGACGAACTCAACTATGTTGCCCAGGCGAAATGGAACCACTTCGAGTTCCAGCTGGGGCGCATGAGCGGGCTTGATCGCGCACAGAAGAAAATCCAGCTGGCAGCGACCTACGACGAAAACGGCGTCGAGCTGGTGCCAGCACGGGAAGTGCAGTACGACTCGCTGGTGATCAGCGTCGGCAGTACCACCAATGATTTCGGCACTCAGGGCGCGGCGCAGCACTGCCTGTTCCTCGACACGCGCAAACAGGCCGAGCGCTTTCACCAGCAACTGTTGAATCACTACCTGCGTGCACACGCCGGGCAAACCGATGTGGTCGAGCAGATCAGCGTCGCGATCGTCGGCGCTGGCGCCACGGGCGTCGAGCTGGCGGCAGAACTGCACAATGCCGCCCATGAACTGGCGGCGTATGGTCTGGACCGGATCAAACCGGAAAACATGCACATCACCCTGATCGAAGCCGGGCCACGGGTGTTGCCAGCACTGCCGGAGCGCATCAGCGGGCCGGTGCACAAGACCCTGGAGAAACTCGGGGTCAATGTCATGACCAACGCTTCGGTCAGCGAAGTGACCGCCGACAGCCTGATCACGGCCGATGGCAATGAGATCAAGGCCAGCCTGAAAGTCTGGGCTGCCGGTATTCGCGCACCAGGTTTCCTCAAGGACATTGATGGCCTGGAAACCAACCGCATCAATCAGCTGCAAGTGTTGCCGACGCTGCAAACCACCCGCGACGAGAACATCTTCGCCTTCGGCGATTGCGCTGCGTGCCCGCAACCGGGCACCGATCGCAACGTGCCGCCACGTGCGCAAGCCGCGCACCAACAGGCGTCGCTGCTGGCCAAGTCGCTGAAACTGCGCATCGAAGGCAAGACCCTGCCGGAGTACAAGTACACCGACTACGGCTCGCTGATCTCGCTGTCGCGTTTTTCGGCGGTGGGTAACTTGATGGGCAACCTGACCGGCAGCGTGATGCTCGAAGGCTGGCTGGCGCGGATGTTTTACGTGTCGCTGTACCGCATGCACCAGATGGCGCTGTACGGGCCGTTCCGCACGGCGATGCTGATGCTGGGCAGCAAGATCGGCCGTGGCACCGAGCCGCGCCTGAAGCTGCACTAAAAACCTGTGGGAGCGAGCCTGCTCCGGGCGGCGATCCGACGAAAGCGTTCTGTCAGTCGTTATTGATGCGACTGATCTGATGCATTCGTCGGATCGCCGCCCGGAGCAGGCTCGCTCCCACAATGTTTTGTGTTGATCGAAAGATCTGTTTCTTACTGTATCCCCGCCCCGCTTTTCCCTCCTTCGCTTACAAACTCCCCCGCTGCGCGACACAGTCGCGATACACCGCCACCGCCTAATGGCCACACCCGAGCAACACCTGCTCAGGCTTGCGTCTTTAACGTGTGGTTGCGTTGTGCAGCCCAGGAGAATTTAAATGTCCCGTACTTCGACCCTCGGTAAAAAATCCATTGGCCTGATCGGCGCAGCCCTGGCTGGCGGCCTGATGTTGTCCGGTTCGGTGTTTGCCGCGCAGCCACTGGCACAGGGCTACATGGTCGCCTCGGCGGAAACCTCGGTGAAAGCGCCGGAAGGCAAATGCGGTGAAGGCAAATGTGGCGATGCTTCGATGGCCAAGACTGACAGCGATGGTGACGGCAAGGTTTCCCGCGCCGAATTCCTCAAAGTCGCGCCGAAGTCCGACTTCGACAAGATCGACACCAACCATGACGGCTTCATCGACGAGCAAGAGGCCTACAACAACGTAAAGGCCAACTTTGAAGCCAACGGCAAGAAGATGCCGAAAGGTCTGTTCGAGCACCTGAAAGATCAAGACGGCGTCTGACCGCCAGAAGAAAGCCGCGCTTCTCCTGTGAGACGCGCGGCTTTTTCATGTGTGATTGTTTACAGCTGGAAACGCCGCACCATGCCCTGCAAGGCATTGGCCAGTTGCGACAACTCATGGCTGGAAGCACTGGTCTGGTCGGCACCGGCGGCGGAACGTACCGACAAATCACGAATGTTCACCAGGTTGCGATCGACTTCGCGGGCGACTTGCGCCTGTTCTTCCGCCGCGCTGGCGATCACCAGATTGCGCTCATGGATCTCATGCACCGACGCGGTAATGGTTTGCAGCGCCTCACCGGCGCGCTCAGCCAGCGCCAGCGTGGTGGTCGCCCGCGCCGTGCTGGCCTGCATCGAATCCAGCGCCAGGCTCGAACCGCTGCGCATGCCCTGGACCATCTGCTCGATCTCCTGCGTCGATTGCTGCGTGCGATAGGCCAGCGCGCGCACCTCATCGGCGACCACGGCAAACCCTCGCCCGCTCTCACCGGCCCGCGCCGCTTCAATCGCCGCGTTGAGCGCCAGCAGGTTGGTCTGCTCGGCAATCGCCCGAATCACGTCCAGCACTTTGCCGATGTCCTGCGATTGATTGGCCAGTGATTGCACCAACTCACCGGTCTGTTGCACATCGCTGGCCAGGGCATTGATGGCTGTGGCCGTTTCACTGACGCGCACCTGCCCCAGATGCGCCGACTCGCTGGATTGACGGGTCGCGTCAGACGTCGACACCGCATTGCGTGCGACCTCTTCCACCGCTGCCGTCATCTGGTTGACGGCCGTCGCGGCTTGCTCGATTTCGTTGTTCTGTTGTTGCAGTCCCTGGGTGCTGTCGAGAGTTACCGCATTGAGTTCATCGGCAGCGGTCGCCAGTTGCGTGGCCGAACCGCTGATGCCTTGCAGCGTCTCACGCAGGTTTTGCTGCATGGTCGCCAAGGCTTTGAGCAAGCGGCTGACTTCATCGTTGCCATGGGTTTCGATTGGCCGGGTCAGATCACCCTGCGCGACACTTTCTGCGGCGCTCACGGCACTGCTCAGCGGACGAACGATACTGCGCGTGAGCATCATCGCCAGTGCCACCGTGGCCAGCGCGGCCAAGGCAATGAACAAGCTGACAATCGTGCGCGAGTTTTCGTAGTGCGCAGCGGACTTCTGGCTTTCGGCGGCGACTTGTTTGGCGAACAGGTCCGCCAGATCATTGAGTTGCTTGCCGGAGCCGTCGACCACTGTCTTCATGTCGATCAGCAACAATTTGGTCAACTCATCACGCTTGCCTTGCTCGGCGAGGGCGAACGATTGAGCAATACCACTGCGATACGCGACGAAGGTCTTTTTGAATTGGTCGTATAGCTGCTGGCCTTCCGGGGTATTGACCAGTTTGTCGTAGGTGGCGATTTTCTCGCTCAGCTCCTTGTCGCGTGTGTCCATCTGGCTGCGGTAGGTGGCGATATTGTTCGCATCCTGGTCCAGCGCCATGCGCAGTGAGATGGTGCGGATGCGCAGCATGATCTCGCGGATCTCGTCGCCGCCACGAATGCTCGGCAGCCACTGATTTTCGACCGCGACTTCACTGTCGCGAATGCTCGACATCTGCCCCAGCGCAAACACGCCGAGCAATGCCACCAACACCGCGATCAAGGCGAACCCCAGGGCCGCCCGGGGAGCAATATTCAACTGACGAAGCAACATGACGAACGCCCTTATTCTTGTATTGGCCAGATTCAAGGGGCGAAGCCATGGCAGTCCCCTCTTGTTAGCGGGCTATCGGCAGGTTGTATGATGACTTGAAGGGGAAATGAGTTTTTGTCGGACAAAAAAAATCCCCGTATCTTTCGATACGAGGATTTTTAATATGGTCGGGGTAAGGGGATTCGAACTCCTGACATCCTGCTCCCAAAGCAGGCGCGCTACCGGACTGCGCTATACCCCGGTAAAAAAAAGGCGACCTTTCAAAGATCGCCTTCTTCGATCAGCGCTTTTGGCCTCTGATCTTAAGATTCGATCCCAGCGCAAACTGGTTTCAAAAATGGTGGGTCGTGTGGGATTCGAACCTACGACCAATTGGTTAAAAGCCAACTGCTCTACCAACTGAGCTAACGACCCAAAAATGGTCGGGGTAAGGGGATTCGAACTCCTGACATCCTGCTCCCAAAGCAGGCGCGCTACCGGACTGCGCTATACCCCGGTTTGAAATTGGCTCCGTGACCAGGACTCGAACCTGGGACCCAATGATTAACAGTCATTTGCTCTACCGACTGAGCTATCACGGAACTACATATTTCAATTTACAACGGTGAAACTTGTTGCATCTAGTCACTCGTTCGCATCGCTGCGTTCGTGTGTCTGAGGCGCGCTATTCTACAACCTAGAACACCTCTGTCAACCCCCTAAATTGCTTTCAAGTTAATGATTTGCAACTTATTTCAGATTTCAACTCAGTGAGCTGAGACCGTCTTGGCGACTGACTGCGGGGCGCACTTTACAAGCCTTTTCCTTTGAGTTCAACAGCCTAACGAAAAAAAAGGCCCTACGATGTAGGGCCTGCCAATTTTCATTGGTGCTTGGACTCAGTTGAAAACGATTTCGTCGTTCTCGACCTTGCCGGTCGCCGTGTCGCCTGGCATGAAGTGACCCGAGAGAATCAACTGTGCCAACGGGTTTTCGATCCAGCGCTGAATCGCCCGTTTCAAAGGACGTGCGCCATACACCGGGTCGTAACCAACAGCGATCAGCTTGTCCATCGCTTCCGGGCTGAGTTCCAGCTTCAGCTCGCGCTCGGCCAGACGAGTACGCAGACGGCCCAACTGGATCTCGGTAATGCCCGCGATCTGATCCCGTGCCAAAGGCTCGAAGATCACCACTTCGTCGACCCGGTTGATGAACTCCGGACGGAAGTGCGACGTCAGCGCATCCATGACGGCAGCACGCTGAGCCTCGCGATCACCGACCAGCTCCTGAATCTGCACAGAGCCGAGGTTCGAAGTCATGACGATCACGGTATTGCGGAAGTCCACCGTGCGGCCATGGCTATCGGTCAGGCGACCATCCTCGAGCACTTGCAGCAAGATGTTGAACACATCCGGGTGCGCCTTCTCGACCTCGTCCAGCAGGATCACCGAATAAGGCTTACGACGTACCGCCTCAGTCAGGTAACCGCCCTCTTCGTAACCGACGTATCCCGGTGGCGCACCGATCAGGCGAGCCACGGAATGTTTCTCCATGAACTCGGACATGTCGATCCGCACCATCGCCTCTTCCGTATCAAAGAGGAATTCAGCCAGCGCCTTGCACAGCTCGGTTTTACCGACACCGGTCGGGCCGAGGAACATGAACGAGCCGCTCGGACGATTCGGATCGGACAACCCGGCGCGCGAACGCCGTACCGCGTTGGCCACAGCGACCACGGCCTCTTCCTGACCGATCACCCGTTTGTGCAACAGGCTTTCCATCTTCATCAGTTTGTCGCGCTCGCCTTCGAGCATTTTCGACACTGGGATGCCGGTCCACTTCGATACGACTTCGGCGATCTCTTCTTCAGTCACCTTGCTGCGCAATAACTGGTTTTCGCTCTTGCCATGCTGGTCGACCATTTGCAGGCTGCGCTCCAGATCCGGGATCACCCCGTACTGCAACTCGGCCATGCGGTTGAGGTCGCCTTTACGGCGCGCGGCTTCCAGTTCCTGACGCGACTGTTCGATCTTCTGCTGAATCTGCGCAGAACCCTGCACCTCGGCTTTTTCCGAGTTCCAGATTTCTTCCAGATCGGAATACTCGCGTTCGAGGCGGACGATTTCTTCCTGGAGTTTTTCCAGACGTTTCATCGCCGCTTCGTCGCTTTCTTTCTTCAGTGCCTGGGACTCGACCTTCAACTGAATCAGGCGACGCTCCAGACGATCGAGCACTTCCGGCTTGGAGTCGATTTCCATGCGGATGCGGCTGGCCGCCTCGTCGATCAGGTCAATGGCCTTGTCCGGCAACTGCCGGTCAGTGATGTAGCGATGGCTGAGCTTGGCCGCGGCGATGATCGCGCCGTCGGTGATCGCCACCTTGTGGTGAACCTCGTAACGTTCTTTGAGGCCACGCAGGATGGCGATGGTGTCTTCTTCGCTCGGCTCATCCACCAGGACTTTCTGGAAGCGTCGCTCGAGGGCCGCGTCCTTCTCTATATATTGGCGGTACTCGTTGAGCGTGGTCGCGCCAACGCAGTGCAACTCACCACGAGCCAGCGCAGGCTTGAGCATGTTGCCGGCGTCCATCGAGCCTTCGCCTTTCCCGGCGCCAACCATGGTGTGCAGTTCGTCGATAAACAGAATGATCTGTCCTTCCTGCTTCGACAGCTCGTTGAGCAGCGATTTCAGGCGCTCTTCGAACTCACCGCGATACTTGGCACCGGCAATCAGCGCGCCCATGTCCAGCGAGAGCAAACGCTTGCCCTTGAGGCCGTCCGGTACTTCGCCGTTGATGATGCGTTGGGCCAGACCTTCGGCGATCGCAGTTTTACCCACGCCAGGCTCACCGATCAGCACCGGGTTGTTCTTGGTGCGGCGTTGCAGAACCTGGATGGTGCGGCGAATTTCGTCGTCACGGCCGATCACCGGATCGAGCTTGCCGTCTTCGGCGCGCTTGGTCAGGTCGACGGTGTATTTATCCAACGCCTGCCGCGATTCCTCGTGATTGGCGTCATTTACCGCTTCGCCGCCACGCAGGTTGTTGATCGCGTTTTCCAGGGCTTTCTTGCTCACACCCTGACCGAGCAGCAACTTGCCGAGCTTGCTGTTCTCGTCCATCGCCGCGAGCAGCACCAGTTCGCTGGAAATGAACTGGTCACCCTTCTGCTGGGCCAGACGATCGGCCTGATTGAGCAGGCGCGCCAGATCCTGCGACATGTTGACGTCGCCGGTCGGGTTCTGGATTTTCGGTAATTGGTCGAGCTCTTTGGTCAGCTCTTTGCGCAAGCTGTTGACGTCGAAGCCCACCTGCATCAGCAGAGGTTTGATCGAACCACCCTGCTGTTCAAGCATGGCTTGCATCAAGTGCGCCGGCTCAATCGCCGGATGATCGTGGCCGACAGCCAACGACTGGGCGTCGGACAAGGCCAACTGTAATTTGCTGGTTAAACGGTCTATTCGCATAAGTCACCTTCCTTTTGAGCAGGCCGGACCTAAAAACCATCCTGAATAAAGAAACCTGCCAGATACCACTGTAGATGCGGTCGATTCTGGGAGATTCAAGCGTCAGAGGGTTGATTCAGGTCAGGCAAGTCTAGCGGGTGAGCCAGATAAGGGAGACAAAGCGACCGGTGCGTGGGGCACGGCGATAGGAGAAGAAGCGCGGATCGGTCACGGTGCAGAAACCGCCACCATAAACAGCAGTGACACCCCGCTCAGCCAGACGCAGGCGCGCCAGCAGATAGATGTCAGCCATGAACTTGCCGGCATTGTCGCTCGGTACGAACGCTTCTGCTGCTTCAGGCAGTTGATTGATGAAGACTTCCCGCACTTCCGGGCCGACTTCAAAGGCTTTGGGGCCAATGGCCGGACCGAGCCAGACCAGCACCTCTGCAGCCGGAACATCGAGGCTGTCGAGAGTTGCCTCAAGCACGCCCGCCGCCAGACCACGCCAACCGGCATGAGCCGCCGCGACACGCGTGCCGGCACGATCACAGAACAATGCCGGCAAACAGTCTGCCGTCATCGCCGCGCAGGCAATGCCCGGCGTTGCCGTCCAGCTGGCATCGGCGGTCGCGACAATGCCCGGATCAGCATGCGCCACGACAATTCCGTGCACTTGCTGCAACCAGGCAGGCATTATAGAGAAGTGATCAGTGAGGCGCCGACGGTTCTCGGCAACCGCCTCAGGACGATCATCGACATGATCGCCCAGATTGAGGCTGTCGAACGGCGCCGCGCTGACACCACCCTCGCGGGTGGTGACGCAGGCTTTGACGCTGGCCGGCGCAGGCCAGTCCGGCGTCAGCCAGTTCATCCGACGAAGGCCTCGCGATCCTGCTTGAGCAGGGTCAGCAGCCAGACGAAATCTTCCGGCAGCGGCGATTCCCAGCTCATGCGCTCACCGCTCGTCGGGTGATCCAGCTCAAGGAAGCGCGCGTGCAGGGCCTGACGCGGGAAATGCTTGAGCGATTCCACCATCGTCGGGTTGGCCGCTGGCGGAATGCGGAAACGACCGCCGTACGCCGGGTCGCCGACCAACGGGAAGTTGATGTGCGCCATGTGTACGCGAATCTGGTGCGTACGACCGGTTTCCAGTTTCACCCGTACATGGGTGTGGGAACGGAAGCGCTCCAGCACGCGGTAGTGACTGACGGCAGGCTTGCCGCCTTCCATCACCGCCATACGCTGGCGCTGCTGGCCGTGACGACCGATCGGGGCGTTGATCTTGCCACCGGCCGTCACCACGCCAATCACGATGCACTCATAGATGCGGCTGACGCTACGGCTTTGCAGCTGTGCGACCAGTTTGGTCTGCGCCTGAATGGTCTTGGCCACCACCATCAAACCGGTGGTGTCCTTGTCCAGACGATGCACGATACCGGCGCGCGGGACATTGATGATGTCCGGCACGTGGTGCAGCAAGGCGTTAAGCAGCGTGCCATCGGCGTGACCGGCAGCCGGGTGCACCACCAGGCCCGCAGGCTTGTTGATCACCAGGATGTCGTCGTCTTCATAGACGATGTCGAGTTCGATGTCCTGGGCGATCCACTCGCCCTGGGCTTCCTGCTCGGCAGTCAGCTCAAGGATGGCACCGCCGTGCACGATGTCGCGCGGGCGGATGACCGCCCCGTCCACAGTCAGGCGACCTTCTTTGATCCAGGCGGAAAGGCGCGAGCGAGAGTGCTCAGCGAAGAGTTGGGCAGCGACTTGATCGAGGCGTTGGCCGCCCAATTCGGACGGCACCTCTGCGCGAAGTTCAATTTTATCGGACATGCTCTGACTGTGCGTCGGCACAGCTTTTGGTTTCGGCTGCGCGCTTGTGGTTAAATACGGCGTCTTTTGCCCCGAGGCTTTTCAACGGGGCGCTCATCATAACAGGACGGCCCCGCCCAAGACAGCGGCCGTCATAGGGACGCAAGCCGCCATGCAAGTGAAACACCTGCTGCTGATCGCCATCCTCGCATTGACCGCTGCTTGCTCATCGAAGGAAGTCGTAGACGAAAACCTCAGCGAAGCCGAGCTGTATCAGCAGGCTCAGACTGACCTGGACAACAACAGCTACACCAGCGCCACAGCCAAGCTGAAGGCTCTGGAGTCGCGTTATCCGTTCGGTCGCTACGCCGATCAGGCACAGCTGGAGCTGATCTACGCCAACTATAAAAACGCCGAGCCTGAGGCTGCGAAGTCTGCCGCCGAGCGTTTCATTCGTTTGCATCCGCAGCACCCGAACGTGGATTACGCGTACTACCTCAAAGGTCTGACCTCTTTCGACCAGGACGTGGGCCTGCTGGCGCGCTTCCTGCCGCTGGACATGACCAAGCGTGACCCGGGCGCCGCGCGCGACTCGTACAACGAGTTCGCCCAGCTGACCAGCCGTTACCCGAACAGCCGCTACGCGCCGGACGCCAAGCAGCGCATGATCTACCTGCGCAACCTGCTGGCAGCCTACGAAATCCACGTGGCCGACTACTACCTGACCCGTCAGGCTTATGTCGCCGCTGCCAACCGTGGCCGCTATGTAGTGGAAAACTTCCAGGAAACCCCATCGGTCGGCGACGGCCTGGCGGTGATGACTGAAGCCTATCAGCGTCTGCATCTGGACGATCTGGCGGCCACCAGTCTGGAAACCCTGAAGCTCAACTACCCGAATCACCCGAGCCTGCAGGATGGCCAGTTCGTGCCACGGGTTGCCGAAGCCGACAACCGTTCTTTCCTGAGCAAGGCGACTTTGGGCCTGATCGAATCGCGTCCACCGCTGCCGCCGGGCGAAACCCGCGCCAACCAGGATGTGCAGAAGCAGTTCCAGGACGCGAAAGACGCGATCCCGAACGAGCTCAAGCCTAAAGACGAAAACGGCGACGTGATCGAAGAGCCGGAGCCTGAGTCGAGCAACACCGACCGCTCGTGGTTCAGCTACATGACTTTCGGCGTGTTCGACTGATCACACCGGATGTACAGAAAAGGGAGATCTGCGGATCTCCCTTTTTCATTTCCGCGCTTTAATAGGCTGTGCGCATGTCGGGTCCTTGGCTAAACTGCCGGATCATCAGTCGGAAAGCCGCTCATCATGCTTCGTTTATTGTTCTGGATCGTCGTGATTTTCGCCGCGATATGGTTGTGGCGTAAATTCAAGGCGCCTGCCGCGTCCAATCAATCCAATCGCGCCCCGCGCGAACAGGACGCGCCACCGATGGTGCGCTGCGCCCATTGCGGCGTGCATCTGCCCCGCGACCGTGCGCTGAGCGTTCAACAACAGTGGTATTGCAGCCAGGCTCACCTTGAGCAAGGCCCGGGTGCCAGTGATCGCTGAGGCCGCCAGCGCCAACAGCAAACAGGCGCAGCGCCTGCTGCGCCTTTATCATCTTTACCGCCTAAGCGTCGGCATCACACTGGTGTTGCTGATCTCCAGCAACATGGACAACCGCCTGCTGACCTCGGCCAATGACGAATTGCTGCGCGGCGGCAGTTGGCTGTATCTGATCCTCAACATTCTGTTGGTGGTGTTCCTTGAGAACACGCGAAGGCCGGCGCAACTGTTCAGCCTGGCCCTCGTCGATGCCCTGCTTTTATCCGGTTTGTTCTTTGCAGCGGGCGGCGTTGGCAGTGCGCTGGGCAATTTGCTGATTGTCTCGGTAGCGATCAGCAACACCTTGCTGCGTCGACGCATAGGTCTGTTGATTGCCGCTATCGGCGCGCTGGGCATCGTCGGTTCGAGTTTCCTGCTGAGTTTCAACCATCCGCTGAGCGCCAATGAGTACCTGCAAGCCGGCACCCTCGGCGCCCTGTGCTTTGCCGCGTCGCTGCTGGTGCAAGGGCTGATCAGTCGCCTCGAAGTCAGCGAGACACTCGCGGAAAAACGCGCCAGCGAAGTCGTCGGCCTCGAAGCCCTCAACGCACTTATCCTGCAACGCATGCGCACCGGCATTCTGGTGCTCGATGAGGAGCGGCGGGTGCAACTGGCCAACCACAGCGCACAAACCCTGCTCGCGCAATCGCATCTTCAGGGGCATCTGATCGATGACTATTCGACGGCGCTGGTCGATCGCCTGCAACTGTGGATGAACAACCCGACCTTGCGCCCGCAGAGCCTGAAAATCCCCGGCAACGGCCTGGAGCTGCAACCCAGCTTCATCGCCCTCGAACAGAGCCCCAACCAGCAAACCCTGGTGTTTCTCGAAGACCTCGCGCAAATCGCCCAGCAAGCGCAGCAACTGAAACTTGCCGCACTCGGCCGCTTGACCGCCGGCATCTCCCATGAGATCCGCAATCCGCTGGGTGCCATCAGTCACGCCGCACAGCTATTGGCTGAGTCCGAGGAACTCGATAGCGCGGATCGGCGTCTGACGCAGATCATTCAAGACCACTCCCAGCGCATGAACCGAGTCATCGAAAACGTCCTGCAACTGTCCCGCCGCCAACAGAGCGCCCCGCAACGGCTGGATCTCAAGCCATGGCTGGAAAACTTCGTCACCGAGAGCCGCGAACAGGCCAGCGAGCGCCAGCAGATCCACCTGCGGACCCATTCGGGGGATTTCACCACGCTGATGGACCCCGGCCAGCTCACGCAAATTCTCGACAATCTGTTACGCAACGGTTGGCGCCACAGCGCCCTGCTGCACGATCAGGCGCAAGTCTGGCTGGCCCTGTTCATCGACCCCGACAGCCAGTTGGCGGTCCTCGAAGTGCAGGACAACGGCCCCGGCGTGCCAGCCGGTGAACAGACGCATCTGTTCGAACCGTTCTTCACCACCAGCAGCCAGGGCACCGGCCTTGGGCTTTATCTGTCCCGTGAGCTGTGCGAAAGCAACCAAGCGCGCCTAGACTTTCAATCACGCCAAGGCGGCGGCTGCTTTCGCATCACCTTTGCTCACGGACGGAAACAAAGTTGAACACGAGCCCACGGCAAAAAATCCTCATCGTCGACGACGAACCGGATATCCGCGAACTCCTGGAAATCACCCTGGGTCGGATGAAGCTCGACACCTACAGCGCACGCAATCTGGCTGAAGCCCAGGCGCTGCTGAACCGCGAGAGTTTCGACCTGTGCCTGACCGACATGCGCCTGCCCGACGGTACGGGGCTGGAACTGGTGCAGCACATCCAGCAACGTTATCCACAACTGCCGGTGGCGATGATCACCGCCTATGGCAGCCTGGAAACGGCCATCAATGCCCTGAAAGCAGGTGCATTCGACTTCCTGACCAAACCGGTCGACCTCACGCGCCTGCGCGAACTGGTCGGCACAGCCCTGCGGATGTCGGCGGCGGGAGGCAGTTTCACCACGATTGATCGACGCCTGCTCGGTGATTCGCCGCCGATGCGCAGCTTGCGCAAGCAAATCGACAAACTCGCTCGCAGTCAGGCGCCGGTGTACATCAGTGGCGAGTCGGGCAGTGGCAAGGAACTGGTCGCGCGGCTGATCCATGAACAAGGGCCGCGCGCCTGCCAGCCTTTCGTGCCGGTGAACTGTGGGGCGATCCCTTCCGAGCTGATGGAAAGCGAGTTTTTCGGCCATCGCAAAGGCAGTTTCACTGGCGCGGTCGAAGACAAGCCGGGGCTGTTTCAGGCCGCCCATGGCGGCACGTTGTTTCTCGATGAAGTGGCGGACTTGCCGCTGTCGATGCAGGTGAAGTTACTGCGCGCGATTCAGGAAAAAGCCGTGCGCAGTGTCGGCGGCCAGCAGGAAAGCGTGGTCGATGTGCGGATTCTTTGCGCCACCCACAAGGATCTCGATGCAGAGGTCGCGGCCGAACGCTTTCGTCAGGACCTTTACTACCGCCTGAACGTGATTGAATTGCGCGTGCCGCCCCTGCGTGAGCGCCGTGATGACATTGAAGTGCTGGCGGCCAATATGCTCAAGCGCCTCGCCAAGGACACCGGCCAGCCGGCAGCACGCTTGCATCCGCAGGCGTTGGAAGCGCTGAAGAGTTACCGGTTTCCGGGGAATGTACGGGAGCTGGAGAACGTTCTCGAACGGGCGCACACCTTGTGTGAAAACCGCACGATCGAGGCTGAAGACTTACGTTTGAGTGAAGGCAACTGCGCGGCGGATGGTGGGATTGCCGATCTGACCCAGATCGATAATCTTGAGGATTATCTGGAGAACGTCGAACGCAAACTCATCTTGCAGGCGCTGGAGGAGACGCGCTGGAATCGTACTGCGGCGGCGCAGCGGTTGAGTCTGTCGTTTCGGTCGATGCGCTACAGACTGAAAAAACTCGGTCTGGATTAAATCCTAAAAGATCGCAGCCTTCGGCAGCTCCTACAGGAAACGCATTCCAATGTAGGAGCTGCCGAAGGCTGCGATCTTTTGATCTTGCTTTAAATGCGACCCTCAGGCGCATACGGCGCCGGATCAATAATGGGCGCGCGCCCAAGCATCACATCGGCAAACAACTGACACGACGCCGGCGCCAGCACCAGTCCATTGCGGTAATGCCCGCAGTTCAACCACAACCCGTCAAACCCCGGCACCCGGCCAATGTACGGAATGCCCTCCGGCGAGCCCGGACGCAACCCCGCCCAGTGCCCGACCACTTCGGCATCGGCCAACGCTGGCAGCAATTCAACCGCCGAAGCCTTGAGACTTTCCAGTGCAACCTCGGTTGGGGTCTTGTCGTAACCTTCGTGCTCCAGCGTGCTGCCGATCAGGATATGCCCGTCGCGACGCGGAATCGCATAACGCCCTTTGGCCAACACCATGCTCGGCAGAAAATCCGCCGCACACTTGTAGAGAATCATCTGGCCTTTGACCGGTTCGACCGGCAGCGACAAGTCCAGCGTCTTGAGCAAATCACCGCTCCACGCACCGGCCGTCAGCACCACCTGATCGCCCTTGATCACGCCCGTGGATGTCTGCACGCCAACAACCCGCTCAGACTCGCGGACAAACCCGCTGACTTCGCACTGTTCGTGGATGGTCACGTTCGACAGCGCTTGCAAGGCCGCTTTCAGCGACTTGACCAGACGCGGATTACGCACGTTGGCGACATCGGCCATGTAGATCGCCCGCGAGAAACCACCACCGAGCACCGGCACCGCATCATGCGCCGCCGAGATATCCACAGCACGCAGCGGACGGTTTTCCCGCTTGGCCCAGGCCAGTGCTTCGGCTTCATCGTCCAGATCCAGCCAGTACAGGCCGGTGGTGTGCACTTCAGGATCCACTCCAGTGTCAGCGAACAAGCGCTCGCCGAGCTGTGGATAAAAATCCTGCGACCAGTGCGCCAGCGCCGTGACCGCCGGGCTGTAACGCCACGGATACAACGGCGAAACGATACCGCCGCCGGCCCAGGACGATTCCTGGCCGAGGTTCGAGCGATCGAGCAGCACCACACTGCACACTTCGGAGGCGAGGTTGTAGGCAGTCAGCAGGCCAATCACCCCGCCACCGACAATCACCACTTGCTGTTGCCTGGTCATGTTTGATCCAACCGTAAAAAAGACAGTGGGCGCAAAAGGCACCCGAAAGAAAGCGCCTCAGCGGCCCCAGCAATCCTTGGTGGTCAGCCCGGTCGTCGCGTTGTTCATGCTTCTGACACCGGTGTTGGTCAGGGTGAAATCCCCGCACTTGTCGGTGGCCATGGAGGTACCCGTTTTACGGGTAGCGGTCAGCAGGAAGGTCTGGTCAGCGATGGTCGGGGTGAGGGTGTAGAAATCATTGCCCGTGCTGAGTCCGGTGATACCGGTGTAGACATTGTTCTTGGTGTAGAAGCGTTCGAGGCTCTGAGCCTGCTCCGAGAGCAGCGACACCACTTCGGCGCGGCGGCCCTTTTTCAGGTACTCGGTATAGCTCGGTGCGGCGATGGTGATGACGATCCCGATGATCGCAATCACGATCATGATTTCGATCAGGGTGAAGCCTCGGTTGAATCTGCGCATGCCTCAAACTCTCACTTACTGTATTTGTCGCCACATGATACGACGGCTGCCACCGCCGCCCTTTTCTACAACCACCGTGATGGTGCCGCTGCTGTCCGTCGTGAGCTTGCCTGTGCCGGCATTGATAATGGCGTTCAGGGTCGGAATGCCCCCGGTAAAAATCACACCGCTGGAAATAGTGTCGGAGCTGTTGACTACTCCATCGGTATTGGAGTCAATCACGGCGTAGTTGAGCATCTTACCGCTGAACGCATCGAGTTCGACCAGTTTGCCTGTACCAAAACTCGCACAAGGGTCAGTGGTATCGACACTCGCCGTGGTGAAGACGATACGACCCAGCACCATACTCGCCTGATTAATGACCCGCTCGCCAGTCAGCACGTTGTTATACACCAGCGGCAGATACCAGCCCTTCTCCCCCGGATAAGTCGTGTCATTTTGAGTTGTGGTCAGCAATTGCCCGGAGCTGCCGGAAAATGAACCGGTTATCGCCTGCGGCTGCAAACTGCTGACGGTGAGCTGTCCCGAACCCCCATCGGCATCCCACACCGAGTAAAACGCCTGCAAATCCTTGTTGGTCTTGTCTGCAGTTTCGTTGAATTTACCGGTACCGACGAAAATCTGTTTGCCGCCCAATGAATTGTCCGCAAGCAATGGTTGCGCGGTGATCGGCTGACTCGCGCCGCCTGCCGTGGTGAACAGCGGTTTGCCGGAAAACGCCACGCCCCAGCTGTCAGGCGCACTAGCACTCAGGTCGAACTTCCACAATCGCCCTCTCAAGTCACCGCCATAGGCAGCCTGCACCACATTTTGCGAATTGACCTTGAGCTTCACCGACGACAGACCGTTAGTGGTTTCCGAACTGTCGATTACGATTTTCTTGATCAACGAACCATCGCGTACATCCAGCACGTACAACGCCGCCACACCGGAGTTGCTGCCGTAACCGTTGGAAATGAACGCCGCCCAGCGACCATCGGCCAAGCGTGCCACTTCCGGCCGGGCGTAGGCATAACCTAGATCATTGAAAACATTAGCGGTGTTCGCGGTCGTTGGTCCACTCACTTCCCACAGCGCACGCATTACGTTGCCAGCCGAAGCGTCGAACAGTTGCAGCGCATAGAACGTCTTACCGCCGGCGCCGGTACCGCCGATGGCCAAGGTTTTCCAAGCGCTGTTGAATTGCGCGTCATAAACCCCGACCTGGCCATCGACCAGAAACTTGTGGCTGACACCGTTGATGTAGGTTGGATCGGCAATCAGCCGCAGCGACGGCAATACACTCGACGGCATATAACCGTAACGCCGGGTGCCGTTGGCCGAGTTGATCACGTTGACGAAACCGTCGTTGGCATTTACCACCAGGCTTGCATTCATGTTCGCCGCTTTAGTGGTCAGGTAGGAGGTGTAAGAGGTATCGCCCGACAGGTCTGAGGCGGTTTTATCGGTAGGTGAAGCCAGCACCAATGGCGAATTGATGATGTCGCCCAATAACACGCTACGTGACTTGAGCCCGGTTTTATTGGTGCCCTTGCTCCACTCCACCAGGTCGATACCGGTAATGCCGGTGGGCAGGCCCTGACTCAGCGTGGCCTGCTGTGCGGCGGAAAAATTTCCGTAGGCCAGCGTCACGGCGGCATTGCTTGCGGTGTTCCAGGATTGATAGGTCGGTGCAGTCGCACCTGGCACGATTGTCGTGTCAGTGCTCCAGAGTGCTGTCGATGTATTAACGGTTCCGGTCGAGGTAAAGCCGAATGATTTGATCGTGCCGCGCCAGTCCCTGGGATCGTAAGTAGTCTGATAAAAACTACTGCCACTGCTGGTCGTTGTCCCACTGACGGTGCCCGCCCCGCCGGAACCGGCCTTGGAGGTGATATCACTCAACGCCGACGACAACGCGGCGTTGAGGCCGGTGCTGTCAGTCGCCTGGTAATACCTGCCCTGTCCGTAACTGGCCGCGTCCGACAACATGTCGTTATCGGCGGTGAAGCCCACGGTGTAGGTATTCATGTTCTGCTTGGGAAAATCCACCGCGTTCCAGCTCTTGCCCGCCGCGTCAGTACCGGTCGAACGCATATCGATGTCAAAGGCAAACTTGGCGATGTCATCCAGATACAGCGTATCCCCTTCGTTATCGCCATTGAGGTTGTTGCCGTCATTGTTGACGCCATCCCAGTTCGGCAAACGACTGCCGCCCAACGGGTCATTGGTGGGGAAAGTTCGGTCGAAAGTCGGCAAGCCGTCGGTGATCACCACTCCATAGTTTTTCTGGCAGCGGTACTGAATCGGACTGGTGTAGGTGCTCGGCGTGCTGTTGTAGTAAGGCGCCATGCCGCGCATGTAGCGGGTGATTTCGTAATAGGTTTCAGCCAACGGCGTGTTGGCCACTGCGCTCAAGCCGTTGATGGAAGAAATCAGTGCGTTGTAATTCGTGTCGGCCTGAGCTTGAGTCACGCTGCCGGACACCGGCGACAAATCGCTGATCGCACGGGCAATGAAACCGCCATTGCCGGAGTTGTTGCTGGTGGCCGGATTGAACGTCGACAGACCAATACGCAAGGTGCGGTTGCTGCTGACCAGTGCGGTGGAGACGTTGCGCGCAACGTTGATGCGGTAGTCGTTGGGGATCGCCCCGGTGGTGAAATCGCGGGTGCCGTTGTTGATGGCCAGGCCGACTACGTAGGAAATGTAATCCCCTGAGTAACGCGTATTGCCGCTGCCGACCGGATCTGGCAGTTTCAGGCACAACGGCGCCAGACTGTTGTTGTAGAACGCATAGGCGCCGCCCGAGCAACCGGATGTCGGCAGGCTCGACAGAAAGATCGTGTCGCCGGTGATCGTCGTCGAACTCAGGCATAAACCGAGCAAGGCATTACATTGCCGCGCCGGTGTGCGATCAACCGTCGGATCGAACCCAGCCGCATAAATGATGCTGTTCATACTCCCCGAATCGTCGATCAGCAGCATGACGTTGGGTGGCACCGCCGCCGCACTCAACAGCGGCGAATCGGAAGGCGTGAACGCATACGCCGGCGCGGCCAGATAAAAGCTCAGCAGCATGCCGATCAATAGTGATATGCAGCGCTCAATACTTCGCATAAACACTCTCCACCACACTGCGCGAAGTACCGGCGATGCCGACCGCTGTAACCCGATACAACGTCGCCGAGGTATTGCTCGGCACGTTCACCGCCGTGAGCGTGGTGCCGATATTCTGCACACCATAGAAACCATTGCCGGCGGCGATCCAGGTCACCCCGGAGGTCGAGTTGAACCCCGCCGCGCTGACCACTGATGACTCCGCTGGCGGCGCGCATTGAGTGGTGCCGCTGCAAACGGCCAGCGCATAGCTGTCCAGTTGCACAGCGCTTTCCCCCACACGCAAAGCCGCTTCAGCGGTCTGGAACGACTGATTGCGCAAACTCACGCTGCCGGCCATTTTTTCCTGCAGGTTGGCGCTCTGCATCGACGACAAACCAATCAGGGTCAACAACAGCAGGAAGACCAGACTGACCAGCAAGACCATGCCGCGCTGCGCCTGACGGGTATGAAGAGAAATCCTCATCAGCGCGCCCTCACTGCAAGCGGTTGCGCAAAGCGGCAACCACGTTGAAGGTTTGATTGCGCACCCGGTTGTTCGGGTCGGTGAGAGTCAGGCTCAGGCGCACACTGCGGATACGCGCCGGATCACTGGGGTTGGCGCTATAAGTCGAAGCGGCCACATCTGTCGCGGAACTGGCCAGACCGAACATCACGGTGAACGCACTGACATTGTTCACCAGCACCTGCTGCGTCGGTGTGCCGCTGCCGGTGCCCATGAGAATCTGATTGTTGCTGAAGCTGTAGATCAGACGCCGGATCGGGAACGCGATCTGCCCGCTCGCCGGAGAGCGCAAGCCGGTATAGGCCGTTGCACTGTTACGGCAGTCGGAGAGCACCGTCCAGGTCGGCGTGCCCCCGCCGCTGCCGATATCGGCGGTGACCAGCGTCAGTTTCAGGTTGGCATTGTCCCAACTGATCGGCATGACCTGCGCAGCGTTGAAGTCGCCCGCGGAGCTCGAATCGAGGATGGTGCCCAGACAACCGAACATCCCGACCATGCGAATTTCCTGAATCATCTTGCTCAATACGAACCGCGCGTCTTCCTGCATCGCGGCGGCGCTGTTCTGGCTGACATAAGTATTTTTCGCCGCGATGAAAATCTGCACCACGCCCAGCACCACAATCAGCCCCAGTGCCAGGGCGACAAGCATCTCGATCAGACCAAAACCACGCTGACCACGCCTCATGGTGTAGCCACCGGATCGACGGCGGCGCGGCTGGTCAGGACAAAACTGCGTTGAGCGCTGGCGCTGTTGGCCGCTCGCGCATCGCTCCAGTTAATGGTAATCGTGTAAACCCGCTGATTGAGGGTGATGCTGCCTGTCGCGGTCGGGCCGCCGAAGTTGACGATGTTGGTGGTGAAATCGTAGAGATCCTGGTCGCGCGCAACGCTGAGATTGCCCGAAGTCGGCGGCGTGACGGTGTAGTCGGCGCCGGAGTTGGCGCGGATGCGGTCCATCATGTCGTAGGCGATGAAACTGGCCTGGCTGGTCATCCGCGAGCTGTCGGTGTACTTCAGCGCATTCAGTTGCACCGCTGCCGCGCCCAGCAGCCCGACCGTCAGAATCAGCAACGCGACCAGTACTTCGATCAGCGTCATGCCCTGCTGTACGTGTTGACTCCCTGCCCTCATCCGCAACTTCCACCCAATTGAATTCGTCCGTTCAAACACACGTTCAGCGTCCTGCTTTGCGTTCCCAACGTGTAACTGATGGTCACCGCCGTCGACGGCGCTGCCAGGCCACCGAGGTTGTTGAAATCCAGTGCGGTCACTCCTGAGGGTAGCGTCAGAGTGGCGCCGCTGCTCATCGCGGGAACAACCCGCAACACATTGGCCGGATAGCCAGTACTGTCGTAGACCGTTAACTCACCGGTCCAGACGCTGCCGCCAGCGGTTGGGCGCAGGCGCAGGGTGGTGCCACGGTCGATCGCTTCGAGCCTGGCGAAATTGATCGCTCGCTGCAGGTCGCCCATCTCGGTATCGGCCTTGCTGCCCTGTATCGAACGAGTGAACGCCGGCACCGCCAGAGTGATCAGGATCACGAAGATCGCGATCGCAACCAATAACTCGATCAGCGTGAAACCTTTTGTACGAAGATCCATCAATGCCCTCCGTTGCCGTCGGCTATACCTGCTTCTACACGCTAGAACATTCAACCGGCCCGCGTCGGTTGATTTGCCCTGCCCGGCGCATGGAGCGCGCCGTTCTTCACACTCCATGGAGGGAGTTTTCATGCCGCAACAGGGTTTCAGCCTGATAGAACTGCTTATGGGACTGGCGATTGGCGCAATTGTTCTGCTGTTGGTCAGTCCGGCGTTTGCCACACTCAGAGAATCGAACCATCGGGATCAAGCGGCGCAATCGCTGCTTGATGGCCTTCGCAACGCCCGCACACTGGCCATCACGCGCAATCAGAGCGTGGTGATTCATGGCATCAACGGCGACTGGAGTCAGGGCTGGCGGATCATTCTGGATATCAGCGGCAAAGGGTCGAAGGACAGCAGCAATCCGCTACTGCAAGAGCGTGCGAGCGACAAGCAGGTGCCGATCGTCGGCAATTGGTCGGTGAGTCGTTATGTACGCTTCAGCAGTCTGGGGCAACCGCTGATGCCCGGGCGGGCATTTCAGGCAGGGACATTACATGTCTGTTCGGCTCGCGAGCCGGTCAGCCAGCGCCAGATAGTGCTGGCGGCGACCGGACGCGTGCGCCTGAACAGTAAAGAGGCTGAGCAGGCGCTGTGTCAAAAAACCGAAAACGTCAGATCGAACGTACGCGCAGCTCTTTAGGCATCGAGAACGTGATGTTCTCTTCGCGCCCGGCCAGTTCATCGGCGCCGGTTGCGCCCCAGGCCTGCAATTGCTGAATCACGCCGCGCACCAGCACTTCCGGCGCAGAGGCACCGGCGGTGATGCCAATACGTTCAACGCCATCGAACCAGCTCTTCTGCAGGTCTTCGGCGCCGTCGATCAGATAGGCCGGTGTGGCCATGCGCTCGGCGAGCTCACGCAGACGGTTGGAGTTGGAGCTGTTCGGGCTACCGACTACCAGCACCACGTCGCACTCGTCGGCCAATTGCTTGACCGCGTCCTGGCGGTTTTGCGTGGCGTAGCAGATGTCGTCCTTGCGCGGACCACCGATGGCCGGGAAGCGCGTGCGCAAGGCATCGATGACGCGACTGGTGTCGTCCATCGACAGCGTCGTCTGAGTAACGAAAGCCAGTTTTTCCGGATTGTGCACCTGCAACTCGGCAACGTCTTTCTCGTCTTCGACGAGGTAAATCGCGCCGCCATTGCTGCCGTCGTACTGACCCATGGTGCCTTCGACTTCCGGGTGACCGGCATGGCCGATCAGGATGCACTCACGACCGTCGCGGCTGTATTTCGCCACTTCGATGTGCACCTTGGTCACCAGCGGGCAAGTGGCGTCGAATACTTTCAGGCCACGGCCGGCGGCTTCGGTGCGCACGGCTTGAGAGACGCCGTGGGCACTGAAGATCACGATGACGTCGTCCGGCACCTGATCCAGCTCTTCGACGAAGATCGCTCCGCGGCTGCGCAGGTCCTCAACGACGAACTTGTTGTGCACCACTTCATGGCGCACATAGATCGGCGGCCCGAAGACTTCCAGGGCGCGGTTGACGATTTCGATCGCCCGGTCCACGCCGGCGCAGAAGCCACGGGGGTTGGCGAGTTTGATTTGCATGCTGTGCCTCGTGTCTTGCGCGCAAGAAATAGCGAAAACGGTGGAAAACATTGTGGGAGCGAGCCTGCTCGCGAAAGCTGACTGACAGTCAACATCGATGTCGCCTGACACACCGCTTTCGCGAGCAGGCTCGCTCCCACATTTTTACAGCGCTTTGACGGAAATGATTTCCACGTCAAAGGTCAGCGTCTTGCCCGACAGCGGGTGATTGAAGTCGATGGTCACTTGCGCGTCATCGAACTCTTTCACCACACCCGGCAACTCAGTATTGGCCGCATCGTTGAAGATCACCAGCAAACCCGGTGACAACTCCATGTCGACAAACTGCGAACGCGGAATGATCTGCACGTTCTGCGGGTTCGGCTGGCCGAAGGCGTTTTCCGGCTCGACGGTCAGCGTACGTTTGTCGCCTGCCTTGAAGCCGAACAGCGCCGCTTCGAAACCCGGCAGCAAATTGCCGTCGCCGACCTTGAAGGTCGCCGGGGCTTTGTCGAACGTACTGTCGACGGTGTCGCCGTTCTCCAGGCGCAATGCAAAGTGCAAGGTGACTTCCGTGTTCTGGCCGATGCGTTGCTCAGCCAATACCTGTTCAGTCATGAACGGCTTCTCCGGTCTTTTTACTTTTGAACATATCCAGTGCCAGCATCACCGCGCCAACGGTAATCGCGCTGTCGGCGAAGTTGAACGCCGGGAAGTACCAGCGGTTCTGCCAGTGCACCAGAATGAAGTCGATCACATGGCCCAGGGCAATGCGGTCGTACAAATTGCCCAACGCGCCACCCAGCACCAGCGCCAAAGCGACGGCCAGCCAGGTTTCGTTGCGGCCCAGGCGCTTGAGCCAGACCACCAGCACAGCACTGACGACAATTGCGATCAGGGCGAACAGCCAACGCTGCCACCCGGAGCTGTCAGCCAAGAAGCTGAACGCAGCGCCGGTGTTGTAAGCCAGGGTCCAGCTGAAGTAATCGGGAATGATCACGATCTGCTGGAACATTTCGAGCTTGCCTTCGAAGTAGAACTTGCTGGCCTGGTCGATGACCAGAACCAGCAAACTCAACCACAGCCAGCTCAACCGTCCGAAACGGCCAACGGCATTAGGCATAGTGACGAACCTCGCCAGCGCCGCTGATGTTGTCGACGCAACGACCGCAGATTTCCGGATGTTCCGGGTTGACGCCAACGTCTTCGCGGCAGTGCCAGCAACGGGCGCACTTCGGGAAGGCCGATTTGACGATCTTCAGCTTCAGGCCGCTGACTTCAGTCACTACCGCATCGGCCGGAGCCTGTACGAACGGCGCAACGCTGGCAGTCGAAGTGATCAGGACAAAGCGCAGTTCGTTGCTCAGCTTGGCCAGATCGGCGCTCAGGGCGTCTTCAGCGTACAGCGTCACTTCGGCTTGCAGGTTGCCACCGACGGCCTTGGCCGCGCGCTGGATTTCCATCTCTTTGTTGACCGCTACTTTGACCGCCATTACGCGTTCCCAGTAGTCGCGGCCCAGCTCAACGTCTGCCGGCAGTTCGGTCAGACCTTCGTACCAGGTGTTGAGCATCACCGACTCGTTGCGCTCGCCCGGCAGGTATTCCCACAACTCGTCAGCAGTGAAGGCGAGGATCGGCGCGATCCAGCGCACCAGCGCTTCGGAGATGTGGAACAGCGCGGTTTGCGCCGAACGGCGGGCCTTGCTGTTGGCGCCAGTGGTGTACTGACGGTCCTTGATGATGTCGAGGTAGAAACCGCCCAGCTCCTGCACGCAGAAGTTGTGGATCTTGGAGTAGACGTTCCAGAAACGGTATTCGCCGTAGTGCTCTTGCAACTCTCGTTGCAGCAGCAAGGTGCGATCAACCGCCCAACGATCCAGCGCGAGCATTTCTTCGGCCGGCAAGATGTCGGTAGCCGGGTTGAAACCGCTCAGGTTCGAGAGCAGGAAACGCGCGGTGTTACGGATGCGACGATAGGCGTCCGCACTGCGTGTCAGGATCTGATCCGATACCGCGATCTCGCCCGAATAATCTGTCGAAGCGACCCATAGACGCATGATGTCAGCGCCCAATGTGTCGTTGATCTTTTTCGGCTCGATCACGTTTTTCAGCGACTTCGACATCTTGCGACCAGACTCGTCAACGGTAAAACCGTGGGTCAGCAGTTCGCGGTACGGCGCATGATTGTCGATGGCGCAACCGGTCAGCAGCGACGAGTGGAACCAGCCACGGTGTTGGTCGGACCCTTCCAGGTACAGGTCGGCGCGCGGGCCGCTCTCGTGACCCATCGGGTGCGAACCGCGCAGGACGTGCCAGTGCGTGGTGCCCGAATCGAACCAAACGTCGAGGGTGTCGCTGATCTTGTCGTACAGCGGCGCTTCGTCGCCGAGCAGTTCGGCAGCGTCCATCTTGAACCAGGCTTCGATGCCTTCGACTTCAACGCGCTTGGCGACTTCTTCCATCAGCTCGACGGTGCGCGGGTGCAGTTCGCCGCTTTCCTTGTTGAGGAAGAACGGGATCGGCACGCCCCAGTTGCGCTGACGCGAGATGCACCAGTCCGGACGGTTGGCAATCATCGAGTGCAGACGCGCCTGACCCCAGGCCGGAACGAACTTGGTGTCTTCGATGGCTTTGAGCGAGCGCACACGCAGGGTGTCGCCGCTGGTTGGCTCTTTGTCCATGCCGATGAACCACTGCGCGGTGGCGCGGTAGATCAGCGGAGTCTTGTGGCGCCAGCAGTGCATGTAGCTGTGTTCGATGACGGTGGTGTGCATGAGCGCACCGACTTCGGTCAGCTTGTCGACGATGGCCGGGTTGGCCTTCCAGATGAACTGGCCGCCGAAGAATTCCAGCGACGGCACGTACACGCCATTGCTCTGCACTGGATTGAGGATGTCGTCGTTGACCATGCCGTATTTCTTGCAGGTTACGAAGTCGTCCACGCCATAGGCAGGAGCGGAGTGAACCACGCCCGTGCCGGCGCCCAGTTCAACGTAGTCAGCCAGGTACACCGGCGACAGACGGTCATAGAACGGGTGACGGAAATTGATCAGCTCCAGCTCTTTACCGGTGGTGGTCGCGATGACCGAGCCTTCCAGGCTGTAGCGCGCCAGGCAGGCTTCGACCAGTTCTTCAGCCAATACCAGCAGCTTGTCGCCGACATCAACCAGCGCGTAGTTGAATTCCGGGTGAACGTTCAGCGCCTGGTTGGCCGGGATGGTCCACGGGGTGGTGGTCCAGATCACGATCGAGGCAGGTTTGCCCAGCGACGGCAGACCGAACGCGGCAGCCAGTTTGGCTTCGTCAGCGATCGGGAAGGCAACGTCGATGGTCGAGGACTTTTTGGTCTCGTACTCGACTTCCGCTTCAGCCAGGGCCGAACCGCAGTCGAAGCACCAGTTCACCGGCTTGAGGCCTTTGAACACGAAACCGCCCTTGACGATTTCGGCGAGGGCGCGGATTTCACCGGCCTCGTTCTTGAAATCCATGGTCTTGTACGGGTTGGCCCAGTCGCCCAGCACGCCGAGACGGATGAATTCGGACTTCTGCCCTTCGATCTGCTCGGTGGCGTAGGCACGGCACAGCTCGCGGGTCTTGTCCGCGCCCAGGTTCTTACCGTGGGTCACTTCAACCTTGTGCTCGATCGGCAGGCCGTGGCAGTCCCAACCCGGGACATACGGCGCGTCGAAGCCCGACAGGGTCTTCGAGCGGATGATCATGTCCTTGAGAATCTTGTTCAGTGCGTGACCGATGTGGATCGTGCCGTTGGCATACGGAGGGCCGTCGTGCAGAACGAACTTCGGACGATCCTTGCCAATCTCGCGCAACTTTCCGTACAGGCCAATACTGTCCCAGCGCTGCAGGATCTGCGGTTCGCGCTGTGGCAGGCCGGCCTTCATTGGGAAGGCGGTGTCCGGAAGGTTTAGCGTGGCTTTATAGTCGGTCATTTAAGGCTCTTCATTAGCGATGGGCGCTAGGTGCGGCTAGTGCACGGGCGGTGGCGACATCCGCATTGATCGCCGTTTTCAATGCCTCCAGGGAGGCGAAGCGCTGCTCTTCACGCAGCTTTTGGTGGAAAACCACCGTCAAACGCCGGTCATACAGATCGCCGGCAAAATCTAGAAGATGGACTTCAAGGTGGGCCTTGCCATCACCTTGCACCGTGGGCCGTACGCCGATATTGGCGACGCCGGGCCAGGTCTTGCCGTCGATATCGACATCCACCAGATACACCCCGGTAAACGGCACGCGACGACGCTTGAGTTGAATATTGGCTGTGGGCGTACCCAGTTGCCGGGCCAGCTTCTGGCCATGCAGCACGCGACCGGCAATCCGGTACGGGCGACCGAGCAAACGTTCGGCCAAGGCGAAATCGGCGGCGGCCAACGCGTTGCGCACCTGGGTGCTGCTAACGCGAATGCCGTCCAGCTCGACGGTTTGCGCCGCTTCAACGGTAAAACCGTGAACCTGCCCGGCCTGCATCAGGAAGTCGAAATCGCCGAGACGGTCGCAACCGAAGCGGAAATCGTCACCGACTTCCAGGTGCTGCACGCCGAGACCATCGACGAGGATGGTATCGACGAATTCACTGGCGCTGAGCTTGCTCAGGCGCTGGTTGAAGGCCAGGCACAACACCCGGTCAACGCCTTCGGCGGCCAGCAGTTGCAGCTTGTCACGCAGCCGCGCCAGACGCGCCGGCGCGGTCTCGGGGGCAAAGAACTCCCGTGGCTGCGGCTCGAAAATCACCACGCAGCTGGGTACGCCCAACTCGAGCGCACGCTCACGCAGTCGGGCCAGGATAGCCTGGTGACCACGGTGAACACCGTCAAAGTTGCCAATAGTGGCGACGCAGCCCCGATGCTGGGGGCGCAAGTTGTGGAGGCCTCGAACCAGCTGCATAACGCGCTTCTTGCTCATAAAGTGGTCGATTATAACCACACCCGACGGCCGACGACAGGCAACACCGTAACGCAAAGTGAACGAGCCGACAAAACTGCCGGCCCGCGCCTACTTATAAAGGGTAAAACCTTAGCTCAAGGCCTTGCGATTGAAGTCGCGCAGGCGGAAACCCAGCAGCAGCAACATACCGAAATACGCCACTACGCCGGCAGCCACCAAAGCGCCCAGACGCAGGAAGCGCTCAAGCATGTGACCTTGATCCCACGCCGGCATGAAATGCATGCCAAGCAGCAGCACTGCCGACATCACCGTCACCGCGATCACCAGCTTGAAACCAAACTTGGCCCAACCCGGCTGCGGCTGATACATCTGCTGTTTACGCAGTTGATAGAACAGCAATCCGGCGTTGAGACAGGCACCGGCACTGATCGCCAGGGCCAGCCCAGCGTGCGCCAACGGGCCAATCAGCACCAGGTTGAACAACTGAGTGACCACCAGGGTGAAGATTGCGATTTTTACCGGTGTACGGATGTTCTGTTGCGCATAAAAGCCCGGTGCCAACACTTTGATCACGATAATCCCGAGCAGACCGACAGAGTAAGCAATCAATGCGCGCTGGGTCATTTCGGCGTCGAAGCCACTGAACTGACCGTACTGGAATAACGAAACAGTCAGCGGCTCGGCGAGAATCCCCAGCGCCAGCGCACAGGGCAGCACCAGCACAAAGCACAGGCGCAGGCCCCAATCGAGGATTCGCGAGTACTCATGGCGATCCTTGCTGGCATAGGTTTTCGCCAACGTCGGCAGCAGAATCGTCCCCAATGCCACGCCAAGCACGCCGGATGGCAACTCCATCAAGCGGTCGGCGTAATACATCCACGACACCGAGCCTGCGACCAGAAACGAGGCGAAGATGGTGTTGATGATCAGCGAGATCTGGCTGACCGACACGCCGAGAATCGCCGGCAGCATCTGCTTCATTACGCGCCAGACGCCGGTATCGCGCAGGTTCAGGCGCGGCAACACCAGCATGCCGATCTTTTTCAGGTGCGGCAGCTGATAGAGCAACTGCGCCAGTCCACCGACCAGTACTGCCCAGCCCAGCGCCATCACCGGCGGATCGAAGTACGGCGTGAGGAACAGCGAAAACACGATCATGCTGACGTTGAGCAACGTCGGCACAAAGGCCGGCACCGAGAAACGGTTCCAGGTATTGAGAATCGCGCCCGCGAGTGAGGACAGGGAGATCAGCAATATATAGGGGAACGTCACCCGCAACAGATCGGAGGTGAGCTGGAATTTTTCCGGCGTATCGGTAAAACCCGGGGCCGTCGCCCAGATCACCCAGGGCGCAGCGATCATGCCCAGCGCCGTCACTACCGCCAATACCAGCGTCAGCAGACCCGACACATAGGCAATAAAGGTTCGGGTCGCCTCTTCACCCTGCTGGCTTTTGTATTCAGCGAGAATCGGCACGAATGCCTGAGAGAACGCGCCTTCAGCGAAGATACGCCGCAACAGATTGGGCAGTTTGAAGGCAATAAAAAAGGCGTCCGTCGCCATCCCGGCGCCGAAAGTACGAGCAATCAGCGTGTCACGAACAAAGCCCAGAATCCGGGAAAGCATCGTGATAGAGCTGACGGCGGCCAACGATTTGAGCAGATTCATTGAGGGAATTTGTGCCTGTCGATAAACAGCAGGCGAACAAAGCGCCTACTTGTGCGATACTCCGCGCCGCAGCAGCACAGAGCCAAAGCTCGCGAGTTTACAGGTCAAGCGCCGGAAATAAATATCCCGCCTCTTTATACCTACCACTTAGCGGAACGTTTCAAGTGCCCTTGACAAGACTTCAACTCATCGGCATGATTCGCGGCCTATTTTGTTTGCTATTTCCTAAAAAGTCTTTCGAGGAGCTCGACGGTGGCCAACTCACCTTCCGCCAAAAAACGTGCAAAACAGGCTGAGAAGCGTCGCAGCCACAACGCCAGCCTGCGTTCCATGGTTCGCACCTACATCAAGAATGTAGTTAAAGCCATTGACGCAAAAGACGCTGAAAAAGCTCAAGCTGCATACGTTCTGGCTGTGCCAGTTATCGACCGCATGGCCGATAAAGGCATCATCCACAAGAACAAGGCTGCTCGTCATAAGAGCCGTCTGAATGGCCACGTTAAAGCGCTGAAAGAAGCCGCTTAATCGACGTAGTCATTAAAAAACCGACCTTAGGGTCGGTTTTTTATTGCCTGTGATTTAACAAATCCCAGCGCAAAAAAATGTAGGAGTGAGCCTGCTCGCGATAGCGGTGTCACAGTCAATAATTGCATCGACTGACACACCGCTATCGCGAGCAGGCTCACTCCTACAGTTGGATTTGCGGTGTTATTGCTGGACCGGCACCCATGGCAGGATCGGGATGGCGGTCACGGCATTCTGCGGACTGCCTTCGATCAAGCGGTCGCTGTAGACCAGATACACCAGCGTGTTGCGCTTCTTGTCGAGGAAACGCACCACCTGCATGGTCTTGAATACCAGCGAAGTGCGCTCCTTGAACACCTCATCGCCATCCTTCAGATCACCCTTGAACTTGATCGGCCCTACCTGACGACAGGCGATCGAAGCTTCGGCACGATCTTCAGCCAGACCCAGACCACCCTTCACACCGCCAGTCTTGGCGCGCGACAGGTAGCAGGTAACCCCTTCGACTTTGGGATCATCGAAAGCCTCGACCACAATGCGGTCGTTCGGGCCGACAAACTTGAACACCGTCGACACCTGACCGATTTCTTCGGCCGAGGCCAGCAATGGCATTGCCATCAGCAAGCCCAACAATCCTTTCGCTAAACGCATCGAGTTTTCCTTAAACCAGAATCAGGTTGTCACGGTGAACCAGTTCAGGCTCCGCCATGTAACCGAGCAAACCGACAATCGCATCTGACGACTGACCGATGATTTTTTGTGCTTCCAGCGCACTGTAGTTGGCCAGACCACGAGCAATCTCGCGACCATCGGGCGCCACGCAGACGACCATCTCGCCGCGACGGAAGCTGCCTTGAACCAGTTTGACACCGACTGGCAGCAAGCTTTTGTTGCCTTGGGACAATGCCGACACCGCGCCATCATCCAGCACCAGCGTGCCGCGAGTTTGCAGATGCCCAGCCAGCCATTGCTTACGCGCCGCAAGCATGCCGCGCTCAGGCGACAGCAATGTGCCGATGCGCTCACCCGCCTTCAGACGATCGAGCACGCGCTCAAGACGCCCACCAACAATAATGGTGTGCGCACCGGAACGCGCAGCCAGACGTGCCGCACGCAGCTTGGTCTGCATGCCGCCACGACCCAGCGCGCCGCCAGTACCACCCGCCACTGCATCCAGGCTCGGATCATCCGCGCGCGCCTCGTAAATCAGCTGCGCATCGGGGTTATTGCGCGGATCGGCGTCGAACATGCCATCGCGATCGGTCAGGATCACCAGCAGATCCGCCTCGACCAGGTTAGCCACCAGCGCCGCCAGCGTATCGTTGTCGCCGAAACGGATTTCGTCGGTGACCACGGTGTCGTTTTCGTTGATGACAGGAATAACTTTCAGCTCGACCAGTGCGCGCAGGGTGCTGCGGGCATTGAGGTAGCGCTTGCGATCGGACAGGTCGTCGTGAGTCAGGAGAATCTGTGCAGTGTGCCGGCCATGCTCAGCGAAGCTCGACTCCCACGCCTGCACCAGACCCATCTGACCAATTGCCGCAGCCGCCTGGAGCTCGTGCATCGCACTGGGTCGTGCGGTCCAGCCCAAACGACTCATGCCGGCCGCCACCGCCCCGGAGGACACCAGCACCAACTCGACGCCAGCCTCATGCAAGGCCACCATCTGCTCGACCCAGACACTCATTGCCGCGCGATCCAGCCCCTTGCCATCAGCTGTCAGCAAAGCGCTGCCGATCTTCACGACCCAACGCTGCGCACCTGTCACCTTGCTCCGCATCATCTTCAACCTTAGCTTGAGGGCAGCGCGACCCAGCGCCGCCCATGACGTTATTTGTGACTTGCGATTTCCAGATACTAAAACGCCGCTCGATTGAGCGGCGCCTTAGAAAAACGGCTTGCAGCGATGATAACACCGCCCCGAGATGAAGACTCAGCACACACCAGCGATCTTCTGGAGATCAAAAGATCGCAGCCTGCGGCAGCTCCTACCCAACGAATCAGTCACGCACGTAAATGATTTCCGGACCGTCTTCGTCATCCACATCTTCTTCGTCCCAATCATCGTCGCCGATGTCATGGACCGACTTCACGCCACTGCGGCGCAGGGCACGCTTGTCATCCAGCGCCTGCAGTTGCGCGCGCGCTTCATCTTCGATGCGCTGATCGAGGTCGGCCAGCTCTTCCTTGTAAGCCGGGTCATTGGCCAGGCGATCGGCGCGATCTTCCATGTAACGCATGATGTCGTGGCACAGACGCTCGGTACCGATCTTGGCGATCGCCGAGATCACGTAAACCGGACCAGTCCACTCAAGGCGATCAACGATTTCCTTGACGCGCTCATCGTGCTCTTCTTCAAGGATCTGGTCGCACTTGTTCAGCACCAGCCAGCGATCACGCTCAGCCAGGGACGGACTGAACTTGATCAGCTCGTTGACGATCACTTCAGCCGCATCCGGTGCACTGGAATCATCCAGCGGCGCCATATCGACGAGGTGCAGCAACAGACGCGTACGCGCCAAGTGTTTGAGGAAGCGAATGCCCAGACCCGCACCGTCGGAAGCACCTTCGATCAGACCCGGAATGTCAGCAATGACGAAGCTCTTCCAGCGATCGACGCTGACCACACCGAGGTTCGGCACCAGCGTGGTGAACGGGTAATCGGCAACTTTCGGCTTAGCGGCCGATACCGAACGGATAAAAGTACTTTTACCGGCATTCGGCAAGCCCAGCAGACCGACGTCAGCCAGCACTTTCATTTCCAGTTTCAGGTCGCGCTGCTCACCCGGCTTGCCCGGCGTGGTTTGACGCGGCGCACGGTTGGTACTGGATTTGAAACGGGTATTGCCCAGACCGTGCCAGCCGCCCTGCACGACCATCAGCTTCTGGCCAGCCTTGGTCAGGTCGCCGATCACTTCCTGGGTGGCAGAGTCGATCACCGTGGTGCCGACCGGCACGCGCAGGATCAGGTCTTCGCCTTTTTTACCGGTGCAGTCAGTGCTGCCGCCGTTGGAACCACGCTCGGCATCGAAGTGCCGGGTGTAACGGTAGTCGACCAGGGTGTTGAGGTTTTCGTCAGCCATCATGTAGATGGAACCGCCGTCACCGCCATCACCGCCGTTCGGGCCACCGTTTTCGATGAATTTTTCCCGACGGAAACTCATGGCGCCATTGCCGCCGTCACCAGCCTTTACGCGAATCGATACTTCATCAACAAACTTCATAACCAACGCCTCTCGCCATACGGACGAGCCGAAAAACAATCAAGACATAAGACTCTTGCAAAAATGAGCGCAGCGACCCCAAAACACGACATGTATCGCACGCCGACAGCCCATACAAACAGTTTTGCAAGAGACTCACCCCACAAACGAAAAAGCCCCGTCGCGAGACAGGGCTTTTCCAGCGATCGCGCAATTAAGCTGCGACAACGCTCACGTAACGGCGGTTGAACGCGCCTTTTACTTCAAACTTGATCACGCCTTCGATTTTCGCGAAGAGGGTGTGATCCTTACCCATGCCAACGCCGTAGCCAGCGTGGAATTGGGTGCCGCGCTGACGCACGATGATGTTGCCCGGAATGATTTTCTGGCCGCCATACATCTTAACGCCAAGGCGTTTGGCTTCTGAGTCGCGACCGTTACGGGTACTACCACCAGCTTTTTTGTGTGCCATGAGTCAATTCTCCTAGTGAGGAATTAGGCTGAAATTAAGCCTGAATACCGGTGATTTTGATCTCGGTGTACCACTGGCGGTGGCCCATACGCTTCATGTGGTGCTTACGGCGACGGAACTTGATGATGCGGACTTTATCGTGACGACCTTGGGAGATCACTTCAGCCACAACGGTAGCGCCAGCAACAACTGGAGCGCCGATATTCACGTCGTCGCCATTGGCAACCAACAGAACGCGATCAAAGGTAACGGATTCGCCGGTGGCGATTTCCAGTTTTTCGATCTTCAGGTATTCACCTGGGGCGACTTTGTACTGCTTGCCGCCAGTAACGATTACTGCATAAGACATGGTATTTCTCCGATAATCCTGCTCACCCAGCTCTTTATAGGAAGAGGTATTGGCTGGCATGGCTGCATAAGGCTGGAAGGCCCGTTGCAATTGCGTAAGGCAGGTGCTGCCCAGGAAGTTCAGGGTGCGCGATTGTACGCAAGGCGCGGCAGGCTTGCAAGTAGCCGTCCATCGCGCCTTGACAGGTCTGGACGGGGGTCCTAGCATGCCGCGCAACCCTTCTGGAGCGACTCTCGCTGATGCAACCCCAAGCTTTCTACCGCGCGGTGGCGGACGATTTTAGCGCCGTCGACGGCATCATCAAGAAGCAGCTGACTTCCCGAGTACCGCTGGTATCGAAAATCGGCGATTACATCACCTCGGCCGGCGGCAAACGTCTGCGTCCTTTATTAGTGTTGCTGTGTGGCAAGGCCCTGGGTCGCGAAGGCGACGACATGCGCCTGTTGGCCGCCACCATCGAATTCCTGCACACCGCCACTCTGCTGCATGACGACGTGGTCGACATGTCCGGCATGCGCCGTGGCCGTTCGACCGCCAACGCCATGTGGGGCAATGCTCCGAGCGTGCTGGTCGGCGACTTCCTGTACTCGCGCTCGTTCGAAATGATGGTCGAACTGGGCTCGATGCCGGTGATGAAGATCCTCTCCCAGGCCACGCGCATCATCGCCGAAGGCGAAGTGCTGCAACTGTCCAAGGTTCGCGACGCCAGCACCACCGAAGAAACCTACATGGAAGTCATCCGCGGCAAGACCGCGATGCTCTTCGAAGCCTCGACCCACAGTGCCGCCGCACTGGCCGGTGCTACCGCCGAACAGAGCGAAGCCCTGCGCACCTTCGGTGATCACCTGGGTGTCGCATTCCAACTGGTCGACGACTTGCTCGACTACAAGGGTGACGCGGAAACCCTGGGCAAGAACGTCGGTGACGATCTGGCCGAAGGCAAACCGACTCTGCCGCTGATCTACACCATGCGCGAAGGCACGCCGGAACAGGCTGCACTGGTGCGTCAGGCGATCCAGAAAGGCGGGATCGAAGATCTGGAAAGCATCCGCATTGCCGTGGAAGCGTCCGGTTCGCTGGAGTACACCGCGCAACTGGCCCGTGATTACGTGGCTCGTGCGATCAAGTGCCTCGATGCCCTGCCGGCCAGTGAATATCGGGATGCGCTGGTTGAACTGAGTGAGTTTGCGGTCGCCCGTACGCACTGATATCGCTGAAGCAAGATCAAACGATCGCAGCCTTCGGCAGCTCCTACAGGGGCTGTCGGGGCTGCGATTTTTGCTTTTGACTGCCTGAAAAGCTAAAACCCTATACAATGTGCGACTTTTAGCGATCCACATCCCAAGGAGCCTTAGTGAGCACGTTGCCACCCTGCCCGAAATGCAATTCCGAATACACCTACGAAGATGGCACCCAACTGGTGTGCCCGGAGTGCGCCCACGAGTGGTCCGCCAGTGGCGAAGCCGAAGTGGCGTCCGATGACGCCGTGAAGAAAGATTCGGTCGGCAACGTCCTGCAGGACGGCGACACCATCACCGTGATCAAGGATCTGAAGGTCAAGGGCACCTCGCTGGTGGTCAAGGTCGGCACCAAGGTCAAGAACATCCGCCTGTGCGATGGCGACCACGACATCGACTGCAAGATCGACGGCATCGGCCCGATGAAACTCAAATCCGAGTTCGTCAGAAAGGTCTGAATCGCTTGTCATCCATCCCGCGCCAGGCGTGGGATGGAGCTTCGCCCTCCCCGCTCCGCCCCAGCAAAACCAAGCAATAGCCAAACGCCAGCCGTTTTGACCTTACGCAATCTTTACCCGGAAAATTTCAGAATCCGCCAATAGACGCTTGCTATTTGATGAATAAGAATTATTCTCATTGAAACCCTTCAAGGAGATGAGAACCATGACTTATTTGATCGACGCGTGGCTGGACCGCCCACACCCTTACCTCAGAATCCTCCATCGGGAAACCGGTGAAGTCTGTGCGGTGCTTGAAGAAGAAGCTCTGCATGAACTGCAGGATCAAGGGGATCTGGACGTCAGCAGCCTCAATTCCAGCGAGCCGCTGGTGCTCAAGGAGCTGGTGCGCAATCTGTTCCTGTTCTGCTATGCCCGGGCGTTGCGCCCGACCAGTGAGCTGCATCACAAGATAGAACTATGAGCATCACCCAAAAAACTGTGGGAGCCAGCCTGCTGGCGATGGTACCAACGCGGTCCTGAAGGAAAACCCGGTCGACCCTATCGCCAGCAGGCTGGCTCCCACATTAGCCCGCCATCAAGGCAGGCCCGGTCTTACAGAACGTCCAGCAGCTCGACGTCGAATACCAGAACGCTGTGCGGCGGGATGCTGCCAACGCCTTGAGCACCGTAAGCCAGTTCGCTCGGCACGTACAGACGCCATTTGCTGCCGGCATTCATCAGTTGCAGGGCTTCGGTCCAGCCAGCGATCACGCCGCCAACCGGGAATTCTGCAGGCTGGCCACGCTCGTAGGAGCTGTCGAACACGGTGCCGTCGATCAGTGTGCCGTGGTAGTGAGTACGCACTTGATCTTCACGGGTTGGCTTGGCGCCTTCGCCCTGAGTCAGCACTTCGAATTGCAGGCCGGAAGCCAGGGTGGTGATGCCATCACGCTTGGCGTTTTCAGCCAGGAAAGCCAGGCCTTCGCCTGCAGCGGCTTCAGCTTTGGCAGCGGCTTCGGCTTGCATGATCTCGCGGATCACTTTGAAGCTGGCGGACATTTCTTCCTGGCCAACACGGCTTTCCTTACCGGCGAACGCGTCGGTCAGACCGGCCAGGATGGCGTCCAGGCTAACGCCCGGTGGCGGGTTGTCGCGCAGCTGGTCACCCAGCTGACGGCCGATGCCATAGCTGACGCGGGTTTCGTCGGTGGACAGATTTACTTCGGACATGACACTGCTCCGCTGTGCGGACGGCCACAAGACTTGCCGTGCTTGCACAGCGCGTCCCGGCGCGCCCGGAACCAAAAGGGCGAGCAGACTAGCACAGATGTCCCGCGATGGCGCACAACGCCTACAGGGCAGAACGCCAGGCCAGCGGCACCTTCAGGCTTTCCTCGCCACTGGCGCCCAGACCACACATTTCATCATGTACCGAGGTGTGTACGAGGTTGAACGGCAGCACCGGAAGGTCATGCAGCAAATCCCGCGCATGCTCAACCGAGCGCAGCGTCAGCATCTTGCCCTTGAGATCACTCAACGGATACGCCGCCCCATGCATCCGCGCTTCGAGCAGATAAATCCCGCCTTCCATGGAGATCAGATTCAGCTCATCAACCTTCTTGGCGATGGCAAACGCATTCAACTCTTGCAGGTTCATGAACGCACCTCACAACGTGGCGAGTCAGGACCTCTACAGGGATATGCCCGCGCGCACCAAAGCACAAGCCACAAACGACACCGCCCGTCTGTTTCACAACAGACGGGCGGTGTTTTTGCAGCGATCAACGGTTGATCAGTGCTTGGTGACCTTGTCCAGGTAACCCATGGCGAAGGCCGAGACGACGAAGGTCATGTGGATGATCACGTACCACATCAAGTGCTCTGGATCGACGTTCTTGGCATCCATGAAGATGCGCAGGAGGTGGATCGAGGAGATCGCCACGATCGAAGCCGCGACTTTCATCTTCAGCGACGAAGAGTCCATGGTGCCGAGCCAGCTGAGCTTTTCCTTGCCTTCATCAATGTTCAGTTCAGAGACGAAGTTCTCGTAGCCGGAAATCATCACCATCACCAGCAGGCCGCCGACCAGCGCCATATCGATCAGCGACAGCAGCACCAGAATCAGTTCCGACTCGGCCATCGAGAACACGTTGGGCAGGATGTGGAAAACTTCCTGGAAAAATTTCAGTGCCAGCGCCAGCAGTCCGAGGGACAGCCCGATATAGATTGGCGCCAGCAGCCAGCGCGAGGCGTACATTGCATTTTCGATAAAGCGTTCCATTGAATCTCACACAGGGGGGCTGGAAATGGCGGCGAGTATAACAGCCCCCTATGACAGCCAGAAACCGCCGAAAAATCCGCCACCTGCGTGTGTGAGTGATTTTTTTTCTGCTAGTGTCCAAACCATTGACAGCCCAGTGACTGTAGACAGGACGCGTGGAAATGGATGTGCGATTACCAATAACGACTGCCGGAATATGCCTTGCTGTGTTGCTCAGCGGCTGCTCGCCCGGCGACGAGAAGCACGCCGCCAGCCTTGAAGAAAAGACCGCAACGTTCGAACAGTCGCTGGACGCCATCACCGATTCGAAACTCAAGGACGCCATCACCGAACTCGGCGGCTCACTGCTGCTGCTCGAACGCGCGCAGCTCAAACTCGCCGATAATCCACCGCGCACCGAATACGGCGAAGACGCCCTCGCCGTGCTCAAGCACTACCCTGCCCCGCAGACCCTGGTCGACACTTTTATCAATGGCCTGTTCGTGCTGCACAAGGACGCCAGTTCCGATTACCTCACTGATCTGCAACCGGTGTTCCCGTTCAACCTGAACATTCCCGGCGGCTTCCTGTTCCCCCATGGCGTGGAGTGGCAGTCGGTGACGTTGAGCAACAAACGTGTGATCGCCTATCAGCCGGAATGGTCGGAAACCGATCCGGGCATTCAGCTCAGCCCCTCCAGCTCCAACGTCACCAACCCCGATGACCTGACCGTGACTTACCCATTCATCGACGGACTGGATGTGGACAAGAAGACCCTGCCGCAACCGGTCAGCCTGCGAGGCCAGATCGAAGTCATCGCCCCGCGCCGCCTGTACAGCTTCGACCTGACGCAAAAGGACGTCGGCCAGACCCGCAGCAATGACAACCTCAGCGTCAAACTGCTGAAGCTTGAACAGAATTACGCCGAAGTCGAATTCAGCAACAACCTTCCGCTGGCTACGGAAGTCGCCGATGCCCAGCTCAACCCGATGATCGTTCAGGCCCGCGATAACACCGGACAGTACCTGGTGCGTGCCGGCTCGATCAACGAGAGTCCGGAGCAAGTAGCCTTCTACGAGAAACAACTGACGTACCTGCAACAGCAGAAAACCTGGAGCGATACGCTGGAAAAGCAGCTGACCCAGGAACAGCAGGATTTCGAGCAGAAACACCCGCGTCGCTACAACAAGGTCTATTTCAATGGCCCGATCGAAACGCTGGAAGTCAGCGTGCTGGATTTTTCCTCGGCGACCGTGACCCGCAAATCGCTGGACCTGCCGATTCGCACGTTCAATCAGCACACCACGGAGAAAACCATCCAGCCACTGGATCCGTCGGTGACCGTTTACGACGATCTGGCGGCCAACTGGCTCAAGGGCGCGAGCCTGACCGAAGAGCAATTGAAGGCGGGCATCCGCGTCCACCAATCCGTGGAAGAGCCGAGCGCTGCCCGCATCGAGTTTTCCCACCGCCGCACGTTCAACGATGAATTGCTGGGCGACGACTTCAATCCCGGGGTCAGTCCTGTCACGTTCTTCACCGAAAAGCGCGGTGGCAAGCTCGATGAACCGATTGAATTGCCGCCCGAGGCCTATCAAGTCGATCCGCTGCGCGCGACGATCACCTACGACCTGAACCTGTTCCCGGAAACCCCGGCGATTGCCGTCGGCTCAATGCCGCTGTTTCTCGCCACGGTGGCCAAACAGGCGTACGACGCCAAATCCTTGCCCAACGGCCTGGAGATCAAGAACAACCAATTGGTGGTGGACCTGAAACTGTTCCCGCCCAACGAGTGGCGTTTCTTCGTCAAAGACGACAGTGGCAACTACCTCAAGCAGATCCTCTCGGTCAGCCACGATGCGAGCGCAGAAGGCCCGGCGCTGTTTGGCGTGCATTATTTCTACGGCCGCCCAACCCACGTGGAAGCCTATCAGCGCACCGACCTCGCCACCGTGCAATACGGTTTTGAGGTCAAACTCGACAAGGCGCAGCTGCCTGATGCTGTCCCTTGAAGGGCAAGATCAAAAGATCGCAGCCTGCGGCAGCGCCTACAGGCGTAGATCCTAATTCAGGCTGCGGCCACGACCACCGTTGATCTGCCGCAACTGCGCTTGCAGGTGCAGGCTCCAGATCTGCGGATCATCGGCCAGTTCATAGCCGTGCAAGGTCAGACTTTCGACGATGGTGTCGAGTATCGATTCAGCGGCGACCGGCCCATGAAACGGGCCTTGGGCCTTGATGGCGGAAGGTTGTTCGCCGGCCATGCCGGCGGCGAAGAGCAGCGTCCACATGCCGTTATCGCCGGCCAACGGCTTGATGGCGCATTCGATACGGGTCACGAGACCCAGGCATTGACGGGTGAGACAGAGGTTGCGCGACATGGCGGCGACCCTCGGTGAAGCCGGTATTCAGCCCTCACGGGAGGACTGGCTCGATCCAGTGATACTGTCGATATCCTTGAGCTGAGAATAGAGGAAAAGTTCGCTGCGCAAGCCGAATGGAACCAGAAGGCGCCGAATGGTCATTGTGTGAATATTGGCGTCAGAGTAGTGGCGAATTTTCGATGAATTCACACAAAACAAATGTGGGAGCGAGCCTGCTCGCGAATGCGGAGCGTCAGGCAACTTATTCGTCGTCTGATACAGCGCTTTCGCAAGCAGGCTCGCTCCCACAGTTTTTGACCGCGTTAAAGCTTAAGCCGGTTTGGCTTCGGCCAAAGCCTCCTGCGCCAGTTCCTTCTCAGCTTCCTTGAGGTCTTCTTCGCTGATCATTTCGGCGATGTCGCGCAAGCGCTCCACCACCCGTGCGTTGATGCTGCCTTCCGGGAATTCGCCATCGGCATTCGGCTCACCGGCCGGTTCGCCCACCAACAGACTCAACGCCTCGTCGGCCTGTCGCACCGCATACACGTGGAACTGCCCGGCACGCACCGCCGCCAGTACTTTCTCATCGAGCATCAGCGTGGCGACGTTGGCCTGCGGAATGATCGCGCCCTGCTCGCCGGTCAAGCCGCGTGCTTCGCAGAGGCGGAAGAAGCCTTCGATCTTCTCGTTGACCCCACCAACCGCCTGCACTTCACCGAACTGGTTGATCGAACCGGTGATCGCGAAGCACTGCTTGAGCGGGGTTTTCGACAGCGCCGAAATCAGCGTGCACGCCTCGCCCAACGACGCACTGTCGCCATCAACGTAACCGTAGGATTGCTCCAAAGCGATGCTCGCGGAAATCGCCAACGGGAATTCCTGGGCGTAACGGCTGCCCAGATACCCGGTGAGGATCATCACGCCTTTGGAGTGAATCGGCTGCCCAAGGTTGACCTCACGCTCGATGTCGACGATGCCGCTGCCACCCGGATAAACCGTGGCGGAAATACGCGCCGGCACACCAAACGCCGAGTCGCCGACTTCGAGCACGGTCAGACCGTTGCACTTGCCGACTGCAGCACCATCGGTGTCGATCAGGATGATCCCGGCGAGCATGTCGTCGAGAATCCGCGCCGACACACGCCCGGTGCGCGTGGCTTTGGCTTTCAGCGCTCGTTCGATATGCCCGGCATCGGTCATCTCATCGCCGGCCAGATGACGAATGAAATCCGCCTCACTGACCAACTGGAACAGATCGCCAATGCGCGCCGATAAACGCCCTTGGTGTTCGGCCAGGCGTGCACTGTAGGTCGCCAGACGCGCCACCGCATCGGCGGTCAGCGGTGCCATGCCTTCTTCCGAAGTTCGGGTTTTCAACAGCTGGGCGAATTGCTCCAGGCTCTCGTCGACCATCGGGATGTCTTCGTCGAAATCAACGAGAACGCGAAACATCTCCTGGAAGTCCGGATCGAGGTCTTGGAGCGTGTAGTACAGCGATCGCGCACCGATGATGATGACCTTGACCTGCAACGGAATGTGCTGCGGGTTGAGCGTCACCGTGGCGAAACGGCCCATCTCGCCCAGCGGCGATTCCATTTTCAGCTTGCGCGATTGCAAGGCGCGTTTCAGCGCATCCCATACGAACGGCTCGCTGAGCATTTTTTCCGCTTCAAGAATCAGGAAACCGCCGTTGGCGCGGTGCAAGGCACCCGGACGCAACTGGCGATAGGTGGTGTAAAGCGCGCCCTGATCGGTGGTGTATTCGATGCGGCCGAAGAGGTTTTCGTAAGTCGGGTGCGGCTCGAACACCACTGGCGCACCGCCGCTCACTGGATGACCGACCACCAGGCTCGGCGCGTATTGCTCTTCCAGCAGCTTGCGCGCAACGGCGTCGGTCTTGCTGTCATCGACCAGTTGCTCGACCACGGTTTTCAGCAGATAGACCTGCATGGCTTGCAGGTAACCGCAGACCGCAGCGTTCTCGGCGTACTTCTCCGACAACGGTGACAGCAACGGCTGCAAGGCCAAGGTGATGGTTTCTTCGTTGAGCGCACGCAGCTGATTGTTCGACTCACGCTTCCATTGCGGCAGGCTGGCGAGTTCTTCGTTCAGGCGCTCTTCGAGGCCGGAAATGTCATCGTGGAAACGCTCACGATCGGCTTCCGGCAACTGAGCGAATTCCGCTTCATCCAGCGCTTTACCGTCGAGCATCGGCGTGAAGGCAATGTTGCTGGCGTCGCGATACAGGGCGACGTCTTTTTCCAGGGCCAGACGCTCGATGATGTCGAGGGCCTTGTCGTAGCGCTGGTTGAAAGCTCGGTCGATGGCGCTTTTCTTTTGCTGGTAGGACGGGTGCTCGAACACCGCTGGAAACGTCGCCAGCAGGTTGTCGATCAAACCGTTGATGTCACCGATGAATGCGCCGGCCGTGCCCGAAGGCAGTTCCAGCGCACGCGGCTCGCGCGGCTCATCGAAGTTATTGACGTAGACCCAGTCCGCCGGGGTCTGCAGGCGTTTGCCTTCGGCCTTCAGGTAGCGTTTGACGAACGAGAAACGGCCAGTGCCGGGCTCGCCCATGACGAATACGTTGTAACCGGGGCGTGGCATGGCCACACCGAACTGCAAGGCTTCGACCGCGCGTTCCTGGCCGAGCACACCGCGAAAGGGCTCCAGATCATTGGTGGTAGTGAAGCTGAACTGTTCAGCGGAAAACGGACGGGTCAGCGCTTCGGGCGCGAGACGCAAGCTGGCAGCAACAGGATCAGGCATCGGGCTTCCTTAACAATCAGGCGGGGCAGATAGCGGCATTCTGGCGCTGCCCGTGCCCCACTGGCAAGGCGCGCCACACCACAAAGCATAGACAACCGGCCAAGCCGGCGGCCCGCCCCCGGAAACCGGGGTTTATTCCAAATATTTTGCAAAAAACCACGGAACCCCTGGAACGTGCCTAAACTCCAAACTGCGCGGCTGGAACTAATACCGGCCCACTGGCTTCGTTTGGGTCTGTCTCGTACAGAGCTTGGGGGGCCAGAACCCTGTCCATTGGTATGCACATAAAGAGAACAAAGCTATGAAACGGATTCTTCTCGGTACTCTCTTCACCGCTGTATCCATCAACGCAATGGCGCAAGCTCCAGGCGGCCCGGATTGCGGTTGGGGCAACATGCTGTTCGAAGGTCAGCGTGGCACCCCTGCTCACTTCCTCGCTTCCACCACCAACGGCACGTCCGGTAACGCCACCTTCGGGATGACGTCCGGCACCAACGGCTGCTCGACCAACGCATCGCTGACCTACGGCGGCAAATCCTGGTTTGCCATGAATGGCATGATGAACGAGCTGTCCGAAGACATGGCCAAAGGCAACGGCGAAGCGCTGACGACTTACGCCGTGGTACTGGGCGTAGCGCCGGAAGACCGTGCGCACTTCGCGGCTGTGACTCACGAGCACTTCCAGCAGATCTTCAGCAAGGCTGACGTGACCGCTGAAGACGTGCATACCAACACCCTGGCCGTGCTGAAATCGGATCCTCGTCTGGCCAAGTACGCAACTCAGGCTTAAGCTCGACCTCGCCCGCTTCCTTCGGGAAGCGGGTTTTATTTTTTCGGCCCGTCCCTCCTTGGGTCTTTATTTCTTTCCTGTTCAAGTTGCCGACTATGCTCAAACGCCTTGCCTGGCTGGCGCTCTGTGTCTGCGCCCCGCTGTCCGCCGCGCCAACCATCGACCCTCAACGTTTGCAGCAACTGGCCAACGACCGCTTCTGGATTTCCCTCGGTCACTACGAAACCGCCAAGCTTGGCGGCTGGCGCAGCTATGTCAGCGACAAGAAGTTCTTTCTGGCGCCCGATGGCAATGAACATCCCGATCATGAACTGGCGGCCACCGTGCAAGCGCTGTACGCCCCGGCCAGTCTTGGCGAGCAACATGCGCAATGTGTGTATCCGGCGCGCACTCGCTGGTTGAAAGCGCAGCTCAATCTCAGCGATCTGCCGACACCTGCATGCGCCGAATACAAGAAGTGGTTCAAGGATGTTTCGCCGCACAGCGCGGTGATGATCTTCCCGGCGGCTTATTTGAACAGCCCGTCATCGATGTTCGGTCACACCCTGCTGCGTATCGATCAGGCTGACGTGCAGGCCGACAAGACATCGCTGCTCAGTTACGCGATCAACTTCGGCGCCTACATCGAAGGCTCGGACAACAGCATTCTGTATGCCTGGAAAGGTTTGATGGGCGGTTATCCGGGATTGTTCGCCCTGGTGCCGTATCAGGAAAAACTCTCCGAATACCGCAGCCTGGAAAACCGCGATCTGTGGGAATACCGGCTCAATCTGACCCAGGAAGAAACCGCACGCATGGTCGAGCATGTGTGGGAGTTGAAGCAGATCCAGTTCGACTACTTCTTCTTCGACGAAAACTGCTCGTATCGCTTGCTGGAGTTGCTGCAAGTCGCACGGCCGAGCCTGCGCCTGACCGAACAATTCCCGTTGACCGCGATACCCACGGACACCGTTAAAGCGGTGAAAGAAGCCGGGCTGGTGGAAAGCATCGAATATCGCCCGTCCCGTGAGCGCGAATTGCTCAGCCGCGCCGAGCCATTGAACAGTGACGAACAGCAATGGGTGCTGAACGTCAGCGCCGATCAGCAGCAGTTGCAGGATCCGGCTTTCAAAGCCCTGCCACGCGACCGTCAGGCGTTGATCATCGACGCGGCGTATCGCCTCGAGCGCTACCGCGCCAACGGGCAGGAACGTGATCCGCAACGGGCGCAGCGCAGTTTCGAATTGCTGCGGGCGATCAACAAGAACCCGGCACCTGAGTTGGACATTCCGCAGCCAGGCTTGCCGGAAGACGGCCACGAATCCCGCACCTGGCAGGCCGGTCTCGGCACCCGTGGTGATCGTGCATTCGGTGAGTACGGTTTGCGCATGGCCTATCACGATCTCAACGACAACGCCGAGAGCTTCCCGCTCGGCGCACAGATCGAAATCCTGCAGATGAAGTTGCGTCAGTACGAAGGCAATCACTGGCAGTTCCAGCAACTGGATCTGGCGACGATTCGCTCGCTGACGCCACGCAATGAGCTGCTGCAGCCGCTGTCGTGGCAGGTCACCGGTGGCCTGGAGCGCGTACCGGGCAAGCACGATGACGAAACGCTGGTCAGCCACGTCAACGGTGGTGGCGGTGGCACGTGGGCGCTGGGTGAGGATGTGCTGGGTTTTGCTCTCGGCACGGTACGCGTTGAACACAACAATGACTTCGCCGAGTTCGTGTCCCCGGCGGGTGGTTTCAATACCGGCGTGTTGTGGAAAAACCCGCTGGGCAATCTCAGTCTGGAGGCCAAGGGCGATTACTTCTTCAATGGCGAAGTGCGCCGCAGCCTGAGTCTGAATCAGCAGTGGGAATTGTCGCGCAACCTTGGTTTGCGCCTGAGTGCGCAGCGTGAGTTCAGCCATCTCGCCACGCCGGAAACCGAAGTCATGCTTGAAGTGAAGTGGTATCACTATTAAAAGATCGCAGCCTTCGGCAGCTCCTACATTTGGAATGTGCTTCACCTGTAGGAGCTGTCGCAGGCTGCGATCTTTTGATCTTTCTTTCACACCCCACCAACGAATCCCCTTCTAGACTTTCCCCATAAGCCGGACAACCGGCGCGGGAGAGTGCGATGTGGCGGTGTGCGGGTTTGCTGGGTGTTGTGCTGTTGCTGGGCGGTTGCCAGACCACCCATGAAGATCTGATCGCCAAAGGTTATCCACCGGCCTTCGCCGACGGTTTCGATGACGGTTGCATCAGCGGTCGTCAGGCGGCCGGTTCGATCAGCGGCGAGTTTCGCAAGAACGTGCCGCGTTATCTCAAGGACAAGCAATACGCCGAAGGCTGGACCGACGGCTTCCGCCAGTGTCAGGCGATGCTGGAGAACAAGGATCGCGAGCAATACCGCAACGAACATTGGGACGAACGCGAGCGCGCCTGGCAACAACAGAAAGATCAGGACGCCGGGCGGGCCTATCGCTCGCAATAGGTCGTTTCCAGACATCCAGTGAAACCAAATGCCTGCGAGCATGGCCCAAACCTCATACGAGGAGGACACCATGAGTCGCGCATTCGTCAACGAAGACAACGCCGCCGCACAAGCCGATCAGCCGGTCGAACGCCAGGTCAGCGAGCAGCCCAATTACGTCACGCCGCAAGGGCTGGCGCAGTTGCAGGCGAAAGTCACCGAACTGCAAACCCTGTATGCCGAACAATCAGCCAGAGGTGAGCAGGCCGACAAGCAACGGCTGGCGGATCTGCAAAGGGATTTGCGTTATTTCAATCAGCGCCTGAGCAGCGCACAAGTCGCCGTAGCAGCAACGTCCAGAGACAAAGTGCAGATCGGCAGTTGGGTGACCTACGCCGATGAGCACGACACCGAACGCCGGGTGCAACTGGTCGGCGAAGATCAGGCCGATGCCAGCAAAGGCCTGATCAATTGGGACTCACCGCTGGGCCGCGCGCTGCTCGGTGCCCGACTCAACGACGAGGTGCTGTGGCAGCGCCCCGCCGGCGATCAAATGATTGAAGTGATCCGCATCGAACCGGCTTAAACCACGCCCTGCGCGAGCATTGCGTCGGCGACTTTGACGAAGCCGGCGATGTTCGCGCCTTTGACGTAGTTGATCCGCCCGTTCTCTTCGCCGTAATGCACGCAAGCGTGGTGGATCGACTGCATGATCGCGTGCAGCTTGCTGTCCACCTCACCCGCCGTCCACAGCAGACGCATGGCGTTCTGCGACATCTCCAGACCGCTAACCGCGACACCGCCGGCGTTGGAGGCTTTGCCCGGGGCGAACAGAATGCCGGCCTCGATAAAGATATCCACAGCCTCCAGCGTGGTCGGCATGTTCGCGCCTTCAGCCACGCACACGCAGCCATTGCGCAGCAACGTGCGCGCAGCTTCTGCGTCGAGTTCGTTCTGCGTGGCGCACGGCAGCGCGATGTCGCACGGCAACGACCACGGCAGCTGACCGGCGCGGAATTCCAGGCCGAACGCTGCCGCCAATTCGCTGATGCGTCCGCGTTTGACGTTTTTCAGCTCCAGCAGCGCCAGCCACTGCTCTTCACTCAACCCGGCTTCGCAATACAACGTGCCTTCGGAGTCGGACAGGGAAATCACTTTGCCGCCCAGATCCATGACTTTGCGCGCGGCGTACTGCGCAACGTTGCCGGAACCGGAAATCGCCACGCGTTTGCCTTCGACGGTCTGCTCGCGGCGCTTGAGCATTTCTTCAGCGAAATACACGCAACCGAAACCGGTGGCTTCCGGACGAATCAGGCTGCCGCCGTAGGTCATGCCTTTGCCGGTCAGCACGCTGGTGAACTGGTTGCTCAAGCGCTTGTACTGGCCGAAGAGGAAGCCAATCTCGCGCGCACCGACACCGATGTCACCGGCGGGTACGTCAACGTCGGCGCCAATATGGCGATACAACTCGCTCATGAACGCCTGGCAGAAACGCATGACTTCAGCGTCGCTCTTGCCCTTCGGATCGAAGTCCGAGCCGCCCTTGCCGCCGCCCATGGGCAGCGAGGTCAGCGAGTTTTTGAAGGTCTGTTCGAAGGCGAGGAATTTCAGCACGCCCATATTGACCGAAGGATGGAAGCGCAAGCCGCCCTTGTACGGGCCGATAGCGCTGTTCATCTGGATGCGGAAACCGCGATTGACCTGCACTTTGCCCTGATCGTCGACCCATGACACGCGGAACACCACGGCACGCTCCGGCTCGCAGATGCGCTCCAGAATCCCTGAGCTCAGGTAATGCGGATTGGCTTCGAGAAACGGCCACAGACTGCGCAGGACTTCTTCGACGGCCTGGTGGAATTCGGGTTGATCCGGGTCGCGTTTTTTCAGACGAGCGAGGAAGGATTCGACGGATTCGATCATGGGAAAAGTCTCGGCAAATTTATTGTCGTTGGAGGAGATTGGGCCGGACTGTAACAAACGAAATGCGCACAGGAACAGAGCAAAATGTCGCAGTTATGAAATTAAATGGTGCACAGGATATAAATCAGGCTGGTTTTTGCCCAGTTTTGCACCTGAATGGTGAGATCAAATTCAAGCTATGCACCAACAGTTATACCGCCATCGCTGGCAAGCCAGCTCCCACAGTGGACATCGGTGAAACACATAACTCGAACACCCCCACAAAACCCTGTGGGAGCTGGCTTGCCAGCGATGAATCCAACTCGGTATCCCTGAAAAACCAGGCAAAAAAAAACGGAGCCCGAAGGCTCCGCTCTTTTTGCAACCAACCCGAATCAGGCCAGTTTCTTGTGACGTACCCGGTGTGGCTGGGCAGCCGCTTCGCCGAGACGCTTTTTGCGATCAGCTTCGTACTCGGTGTAGTTGCCTTCGAAGAAGATCGCTTGCGAGTCGTCTTCGTACGCCAGGATGTGTGTCGCGACGCGGTCAAGGAACCACCGATCGTGAGAGATCACAATCGCAGCGCCCGGGAAGTCCAGCAGGGCTTCTTCCAGGGAACGCAGGGTTTCAACGTCGAGGTCGTTGGACGGTTCGTCGAGCAGCAGGACGTTGCCGCCCTCCTTCAGGGTCAGCGCCAGGTGCAGACGACCGCGCTCACCACCGGACAGGTCCTTGACGAACTTCTGCTGGTCGCCGCCTTTGAAGTTGAAGCGACCGACGTAGGTACGCGACGGGATCTCGTAGTTGCCGATGCGGATCTGGTCGGAACCGTCGGAGATTTGCTGGAACACAGTCTTGCTGCCATCCAGGTCGTCGCGGCTCTGATCGACGCAGGCCAGTTGCACGGTTTCGCCGACTTCGATGCTGCCCGAATCCGGTGTTTCCTTGCCCATCAGCATGCGGAACAGGGTCGACTTACCGGCACCGTTACCACCGATCACGCCAACAATGGCGCCCTTCGGCATCGAGAACGACAGGTTGTCGATCAGCACGCGATCGCCGTAGCCCTTGGTGACGTTCTTGAATTCGATGACCTTGTCGCCCAGACGTGGGCCGGCCGGGATGTAGATCTCGTTGGTTTCGCTGCGCTTCTGGAATTCCTGCGATTGCATTTCTTCGAAGCGTTGCAGACGTGCCTTGGATTTCGACTGGCGGGCTTTCGCGCCTTTGCGCACCCACTCCAGTTCTTCTTTCATGGCTTTTTCGTGAGCCGACTGCTGCTTGGATTCAGCCGCCAGACGATCGGACTTGGCTTCGAGCCAACCCGAGTAGTTGCCTTCGTACGGAATGCCCGCGCCGCGGTCGAGTTCCAGAATCCAGCCAGCCACGTTGTCGAGGAAGTAACGGTCGTGCGTGATCGCTACCACGGTGCCCGGGAAGTCGTGCAGGAAGTGCTCCAGCCACGCCACCGAATCGGCGTCCAAGTGGTTGGTTGGTTCGTCGAGCAGCAGCATGTCCGGGGCGGACAGCAACAGGCGGCACAGGGCCACACGACGCTTTTCACCACCGGACAGGTGTTCTACTTTCGCATCCCAGGCCGGCAGACGCAGCGCATCGGCGGCGACTTCCAGTTGGCGCTCAAGGTTGTGACCATCGCTGGCCTGCAGGATCGCTTCGAGTTTGGCTTGCTCGGCGGCGAGCTTGTCGAAGTCGGCATCCGGATCGGCGTAAGCGGCGTAAACCTCGTCCAGACGCGCTTGCGCATCCTTGATCACGCTGACCGCTTCCTCGACCACTTCACGCACGGTCTTGGTCGGATCAAGTTGCGGCTCTTGCGGCAGATAACCGATGTTCAGGTCCGGCATCGGACGGGCTTCGCCTTCGAACTCGGTGTCGACGCCGGCCATGATTTTCAGCAGCGTGGACTTACCCGAACCGTTGAGGCCGAGTACGCCGATCTTGGCGCCGGGGAAGAACGACAGCGAAATGTTTTTGAGAATTTCCCGCTTCGGCGGAACAACTTTGCCCAGCCGATGCATGGTGAAGACGTATTGAGCCATGGAGAACCTTGGGTCAGTGACAGATGAATGATTGCAGCGCAGGCGAAGCCCGGCCAGACCATGCGCGTCGTTCACTTGATGGTTATCAATGCGTGCGCGCTGAAAAAGTCTGAGTCTAGGAGCTGGACCAGACGCTGTTAAAACGTAACGAGCGAAGGAAAGACAAGGCGAAAACAGGCGAGGACGCGGAGTTTACGGGTTGTAAATGAGCAGTCCGAGCCTGTTTTCAACGCAGTATTTCCGAGCGCAGTAGTTTTAACAGTGTCTGGGCTCCCGCGTAACCGGCAAAGCTACCTTAATGATGAAAGGCAGTCCAGCCGCGCGGGGCTGGCACTTCGCCACGACTCAAGGCATGCTAGCCGCCCTTTGGGCGTCCGGCTTATAGTGCACGTCGCGCCAGTCCAGCCAAATCGCAGGATTACAGCTTGTCCAATGTCACTCCGCCAGCTTCTGTGAGCAGCACCCCACCGGCGCCCGGCTCGTCCCTGCGCGGTACATTAAAGGGTGCGCTGGCGACGCTCGTGCTTTTGTTGCTCGCATTGCTGTTCTGGCAACTGCTCGATCAACTGCGCGAAACCCAGAAAAACCAGCGTCAATACACCATCGATTACACCGCCGACCTCGCCTCGCAGGTCAGCCTGAACATGGCGCTGAACGCGCAAATCGCCCTCAACCTGCTACCGATCGTCGAACAACCGCAATCAGCCGACGAACAGCAGGCGTTGCTGCGCAAGCTCCAGCAATCGCTGCCCGATTTGCGCAGCCTGGCGTTGCTCAGCCCTTCCGGACGAATCATCAACGACAGCGCCGTCGACAGTCACGATGCCGACTACCTCACCGAACTGGTGCGCCGCAGCCGTGCCCAGGCGCATTACTTCAGCAACGCCGACGACGGTTCGGTGGTGCATCTGTTACTACATCAGGCCAGCGGCAGCACGCGCGGTTATTGGGCGTTACGCCTGACCCCGACGTTCTTCGACTCGCTGACCAAACAGGGCGAAACCGGTATCCGCCCGTTGTGGCTGGTGGAAAACCGGATCAACCATCAGATCATCAGCCGCGACGAAGCGCAGCCTTCGGCCAGGCCCGGCGTCTTGAGTCCGGACGACATGGCCAACACCGTGCTGACCGTGCCACTGAGCAGCAGCGACTGGCAGTTGCGTGGCCTGTTCGACCGCCAGCGTGTGCTGGAAGAATTGCTCCCGGCGTTTATCGGCAAATGCCTGTTGGGTCTGGCGTTCTCGATGCTGCCGGTGATTGCGCTGTTGAACATGCGCCGCCGCCAGCGCCAGTTGCACGAAGGTCGTCGACGCTATCAGGACATTTTCGAAGGCACCGGCGTGGCCCTCTGCGTGCTCGATCTGTCCGGTTTGAAGCAGGTCTTCGACAAGGCGCAGATCCAGACCAGCGACCAGCTCAAGGCTTGGCTCGACCAACCGCAGCAACGCCAGCAACTGTTGCAGGAATTGCGCGTCACCGAGGTCAACCAGGTCGCGCTGCAACTGCTCAACGTCAACTCCTGCGAGCACGCCTGGCAACTGTTGATCGACGGCCATCCACACCGCCAGTGCGCCATCGGCAATCAAGTACTCGACGCCGTCCTGCAGCAACAAAAGCAGCTGGAACTGGAAATCAAACTGCCGGACATCAACGGCCGCGACCAGCACCTGTGGATGGTCTTGCGCCTGCCCAACGAGCAGCACGACTACAAAGCGGTGATCCTCAGCATCAACGACATCACCAGCCGCAAGCTGATCGAACTGTCGCTGCTCGAACGCGAAGGTTTCTGGTCGGACGTGGTGCGCACCGTGCCGGATCATCTGTATGTGCAGGACGTGATCAGCCAGCGGATGATTTTCAGCAACCACCACCTCGGCCAGACCCTCGGCTACAACCGCACCGAACTGCACCAGATGGGCGAGTACTTCTGGGAGATCCTGCTGCACCCGGAAGACGCCGACTATTACCATCGCTCGCGGCAGATGCAGCGTCACGCCGGTTACAGCCAGTTGCTGCAATGCCAGTTGCGCTTCCGCCATCGCGACGGCAAGTGGCGGCGCTTCGACATCCGTGAGCAGGCCTTGGCTCGCGACAAGCACGATCAGGTCACGCGGATCATCGGCGTGGCCAAGGACATCACCGAACAGATCGAAGCCAGCGAATCCCTGCGTGACAGCGAACAGCGCTACCGGATGCTCGCCGAAAGCATCAGCGACGTGATTTTCTCCACCGACAGTAAGCTGTCGCTGAACTACGTCAGCCCGTCGGTGCAAGCCGTGCTGGGCTACGACGCCGAATGGATTTTCCAGAACGGCTGGCAATCGACCATCGCCAATCCGCAGCAATTGAGCGGCATTTACACGCTGATGGATCGGGTCAGTAAATCGTTGGATAAACCCGAGCAACTGGCCGTGTTGCGCAGCCAGGTGCAGACGCAAATGTTCCTGTTCGATTGCCTGCGCGCCGACGGCCGCAAGATCCCGATCGAGCTGCGTCTGGTGCTGGTATGGGACGAGCACGGCGCGTTCGAAGGCGTGCTCGGTGTCGGTCGCGATATCAGCCAGCAGCGCCGCGCCGAGAAAGACCTGCGCATGGCTGCCACGGTATTCGAGCACTCGACCTCGGCGATTCTGATCACCGACCCGGCCGGTTACATCGTCCAGGCCAACGAAGCGTTCAGCCGGGTCAGCGGTTACGCCGTGTCCGAAGTTCTCGACCAATTGCCGAACATGCTCACTGTCGACGAGCAGCAGGACGCACACTTGCGCTATGTGCTCAAGCAACTGCATCAGCACAGCACTTGGGAAGGCGAAGTCTGGCTCAAGCGCCGCAACGGCGAGCATTACCCGGCGTGGGTCGGCATCACTGCGGTGCTCGACGACGAAGGCGATCTGGCCAGCTATGTGTGCTTCTTCAGCGACATCAGCGAGCGCAAGGCCAGCGAGCAGCGGATTCATCGCCTTGCCTACTACGACGCGCTGACCCATCTGCCGAACCGCACGCTGTTCCAGGATCGCCTGCACACCGCACTGCAATCGGCCGAGCGGCAGAAGTCGTGGGTGGTGCTGATGTTCCTCGACCTCGACCGTTTCAAACCGATCAACGACTCCCTCGGCCACGCCGCCGGCGACCGCATGTTGAAAGACATGGCCACGCGCTTGTTGGCCTGCGTCGACGATGACGACACCGTGGCGCGCATGGGCGGCGACGAATTCACGCTGCTACTGCAACATCGCTCCAGCCGCGAAATGGCGCTGAACCGAGCGATTCATGTCGCCGAACAGATCCTCGGCAGCCTCGTCCGACCATTCGTGCTTGAAGGCCGCGAATTCTTCGTCACCGCCAGTATCGGCATCGCCCTGAGTCCGCAGGACGGCAACGAACTCAGCCAGTTGATGAAGAACGCCGACACCGCGATGTACCACGCCAAGGAGCGCGGCAAGAACAACTTCCAGTTCTATCAGGCCGACATGAACGCCAGTGCGCTGGAGCGTCTGGAACTGGAAAGCGACTTGCGCCACGCGCTGGAGCAAAACGAATTCGTCCTGTATTACCAACCGCAATTCAGCGGCGACGGCAAACGCCTGACCGGCGCCGAAGCGCTGTTGCGCTGGCGCCATCCGCGTCGCGGGCTGGTGCCGCCGGGGGATTTCATTCCGGTGCTGGAAGAACTCGGGCTGGTGGTGGACGTCGGCGATTGGGTGATCAGCGAGGCGTGCCGTCAGTTGAAGACCTGGCACCAGAATCGTGTGCGTGTGCCGAAAGTGTCGGTAAACATCTCGGCGCGGCAGTTCTCCGATGGCCAGCTCGGCACGCGGATCGCCACGATCCTGCGCGAAACCGGCCTGCCGCCGGCGTGTCTGGAACTGGAACTGACCGAAAGTATCCTGATGCGTGAAGTCAGCGAGGCCATGCAGATTCTTGCCGGGCTGAAAAACCTTGGCCTGAGCATCGCGGTCGATGACTTCGGCACTGGTTACTCATCGCTGAACTACCTCAAACAATTCCCGATCGACGTGCTGAAGATCGACCGCACATTCGTCGATGGCTTGCCGTCCGGTGAGCAGGACGCGCAGATCGCCCGGGCGATCATCGCCATGGCCCACAGCCTGAATCTGGCGGTAATCGCCGAGGGTGTGGAGACCCATGAGCAACTGGATTTCTTGCGTGAGCATGGTTGCGATGAGGTTCAGGGCTATCTGTTCGGGCGGCCGATGCCGGCGGGGCGGTTTGAGGCGCAGTTCAGTAATGACGCGCTCTTTATGTTCGACTGAAGATCGGCGGCGCGACCGAAAAGATCGCAGCCTTCGGCAGCTCCTACAAGGATTGATGTCGGTCACAGTATTCGGGATCAGCTCGGATTACTGTAGGAGCTGCTGAAGGCTGCGATCTTTTGAGGCCGGCACAATCACCATCTATCTGCGCATGAACGCCACTTGTCTGCGACATGATGTCGTTTCATATGCCATCCAAAACCCATTGGGTTAGAATGCCCCCCTTTTCTGCCCCCGATCCTTGAGGACCGCCATGTTCAGCCGTGATTTGACTATTGCCAAGTACGACGCCGACCTTTTTGCCGCCATGGAGCAAGAAGCTCAGCGCCAGGAAGAACACATTGAGCTGATCGCTTCGGAAAACTACACCAGCCCAGCGGTGATGGAAGCTCAAGGCTCGGTCCTGACCAACAAGTACGCTGAAGGTTACCCAGGCAAGCGTTACTACGGTGGTTGCGAGTACGTCGACATCGTTGAGCAACTGGCCATCGACCGCGCCAAAGAGCTGTTCGGCGCCGATTACGCCAACGTTCAGCCGCACGCTGGTTCGCAAGCCAACGCTGCGGTCTACCTGGCTCTGCTGCAAGGTGGCGACACCATTCTGGGCATGAGCCTGGCCCACGGTGGTCACCTGACTCACGGCGCCAGCGTGTCCTCCTCCGGCAAGCTGTACAACGCCGTGCAGTACGGCATCGACGCCAACGGCCTGATCGACTACGACGAAGTCGAGCGTCTGGCAGTTGAGCACAAGCCGAAAATGATCGTGGCCGGTTTCTCTGCCTACTCGCAGATTCTCGACTTCCCGCGTTTCCGCGCAATCGCGGACAAAGTTGGTGCTTACCTGTTCGTCGACATGGCTCACGTAGCCGGTCTGGTTGCCGCTGGTGTTTACCCGAACCCGGTGCCTTTCGCTGACGTCGTGACCACCACCACGCACAAGACCCTGCGCGGTCCACGTGGCGGCCTGATCCTGGCTCGCGCCAACGCCGACATCGAGAAGAAGCTCAACTCCGCGGTATTCCCGGGTGCCCAGGGTGGCCCGCTGGAGCACGTGATCGCCGCTAAAGCGATCTGCTTCAAGGAAGCGCTGCAGCCTGAGTTCAAGGCCTACCAGGAACAAGTAGTGCTGAACGCCCAGGCCATGGCCGAAGTGTTCATCGAGCGCGGTTTCGACGTAGTTTCCGGTGGCACCAAGAACCACCTGTTCCTGCTGTCGCTGATCAAGCAAGACATCTCCGGTAAAGACGCCGACGCCGCTCTGGGCAAAGCGTTCATCACCGTGAACAAGAACTCCGTGCCAAACGATCCACGCTCGCCGTTCGTCACCTCCGGCCTGCGCTTCGGTACTCCGGCTGTGACCACTCGCGGCTTCAAGGTTGCAGAGTGCAAAGAGCTGGCCGGCTGGATCTGCGACATCCTGGCTGACCTGAACAACGAAGCGGTGATCGACGCCGTTCGTGAGAAAGTCAAAGCCATCTGCAAGAAACTGCCGGTATACGGCGCTTAATTGCGACGTTAAATCCGCAGCATGAAAAACCGGCCAAGTGATTGGCCGGTTTTTTTTCGCCTGTGATTCCCCTGTAGGAGCTGCCGAAGACTGCGATCTTTTGATCTGGATCTTAAAAACAAGATCAAAAGATCGCAGCCTTCGGCAGCTCCTACACGTGGCTATGGCCACTGGTCAGACCGGTCATGCCAATTTTGATCTTTTCACTTGTCATCCCGAAAAAACCGAGCGTAGACTGCACCCGCACTGGACATACCGGTAAGACCACAATAATTAAGTCCTGAATCTGATGCGCCCTAAGCGCACGGCAGCCAGGACACCGACCAGGATTCCTCCCATGCTCAGATGGTGCTCGCGTTCAATCTTCCTCCAAGTGGTTCTCGGACTGATGCTCGGCATCGTCTGCGGGCTGACCCTTCCTGAATACTCGGCCCAGCTCAAACCGCTCGGCGACGGTTTCATCAAACTGATCAAGATGCTCATCGGCCTCATCGTGTTCTGCGTGGTGGTCAGCGGCATCAGTGGCGCGGGCGATCTGAAGAAGGTCGGGCGCATCGGCCTCAAGTCGGTGATCTACTTTGAAGTGCTGACCACCATCGCTTTGGTGATCGGCCTGGTCTTCGCCTTCAGCACCGGCATCGGCAGCGGCGCGAATATCCATCTCGAGCAACTGTCTGCGGCCGACATGGGCGATCTCGCCGAACGCAGCCAGCACATGCACACCACCACGCAGTTCCTCATGGACCTGATCCCGACCTCGGTGATCGGCGCCTTCGCTGACAACAACATCTTGCAAGTGCTGCTGTTCTCGGTACTGTTTGGCAGCGCGTTGAATCTGGTCGGTGAAGCGGCTTCCGGGATCTCGCGCCTGATCAACGAACTGAGCCACGTGATCTTCCGCATCATGGGCATGATCGTGCGTCTGGCACCGATCGGCGTGTTCGGCGCCATCGCGTTTACTACCAGCAAATATGGCCTCGACTCCCTGCAACATCTGGGTAGCCTGGTCGGTTTGTTCTACCTGACCTGCATCGCCTTCGTCAGCGTGATTCTCGGTCTGGTGATGCGTGCTTCCGGCCTGCGCATGTGGCCGCTGTTGAAGTATCTGCGTGAAGAACTGCTGATCGTCATGGGCACCGCCTCTTCTGACGCCGTGCTGCCACAGATCATGCGCAAACTCGAACACCTCGGCATTGGCAGCTCGACCGTGGGTCTGGTGATTCCGACCGGCTACTCGTTCAACCTCGACGGTTTCTCGATCTACCTGACCCTGGCCATCGTCTTCATCGCCAACGCCACCGGCACGCCATTGGCGATGACCGATTTGCTGACAATTCTGCTGGTGTCGCTGATCACCTCCAAAGGCGCCCACGGTATTCCCGGTTCGGCACTGGTGATTCTGGCGGCAACATTGACGGCGATTCCGGCGATCCCGGTGGTCGGTCTGGTCTTGGTGTTGGCGGTGGACTGGTTCATGGGCATCGGCCGGGCACTCACCAATCTCATCGGCAACTGCGTCGCTACTGTCGCCATCGCCCGTTGGGAAAAGGACATCGACGTGCAACGCGCCAACAAAGTACTCAGCGGTCAGCAGGGCTACACCTTTCAGCCGCGTAAAACAGCAACTCCGGCGCACCAGCAGGAGTTCTGATTTCAACCCTATCGGCGCTGCCGCAAGTGGCGATCTTTTGATCCCGGTTTGCGGCGCCCCTTTAGGCACATGGAGCAAGACAAGTGATTACCACATCAACCGTCGTCAACTCAGTTGTAGAAAAACTGCGCGCCGCATTGGCCCGTGGCCAGTGGCGCTCCGGCGACATGCTGCCGGGCCAGCGCGAACTGGCCGAACAATTGGGCATCAGCCGCCCGAGCCTCCGTGAAGCGGTGATCGTCCTGGAAACCCTTGGTCTGGTGCGTTCGATGCCGGGCAAAGGCGTGGTCGTCCTCGACGCACAACTGAGCGACAGCCAGAGCCACGACAGTGCGGTGGCCGGCGCCAGCCTCGAAGACGTCCTGCAACTGCGTTACACCCTTGAGCCGTTTATCGTCGGCCTGGTCGCGCAGTCGATCAGCAGCAAGGAAGTCGGCCAGTTGCGCCTGACTTTGATGGACATGCGCGAAGCCCTTGAGGCTGGCGATAGCGAAGCCGGGGTCAGCGCTTACATCGCCTTCCACGAAGAGTTGTTCACGCTCACGTCGAATCCGATCTTCCAGAGCGTGGTGCAGCAAACCAGCAACGCCCTCAAGCAGAGCGCCGAGGTGCTGCGCAATTCGCCGGAGCATCTGGCCGAGCGGCTGGAAGAAAACGAAGCGGTGGTCCGCGCGATCCGTAGCAAGAACAGCGCCCAGGCCAGCGCGGAAATGCGTCGGCACATTTTGCGCGAAGGCCAGCGGATGGGGATTGAGTTGAATATTCCGGAAGACAACCTGAGTCGCTGATTTCTATTGGAGACAGGCCATGAACAGTTTCGCTTCACCGTCGCAAACCCACCCGACCAAAGCGCCCCTGCCCTTCTCCCGCGTAAGAGTGCCGGCGGAGGATCTGTACCCGCGACTGTTCGACGCGATTCTCGAGCAGCGCATCGATCCGGCCAGCCGTTTCACCGAGGACAGTTTGAAAGAGATGTTCTGCGCCAGTCGTGCCGATGTGCGCCGGGTGCTGACGCAGTTGTCTCTTGAACACGTCATTGTGCTGCGCGCCAATCATCGGCCGCGTGTGGCAGCACCCGATCGGGAGCAGACGCGGCAGGCTCTGCATGCGCGGCGACTGGCCGAAAACACCTTGGTGCGTCTGGCCTGCCAACGTCCGCAAGCGGAAGGGTTGAAACGCTTGCGCGGGCTGATCGAGCGCGAGCGGCAAGCCGTCGAGCAGGATCGGCGGGGTGCGGCGATTCGCTTGTCCGGGGAGTTTCATCTGCAATTGGCGAAAATGGCGGGGAATGCACCGTTGGCGCATTTTCTTGGCAGTCTTGTGCCGCTGACTTCATTGGCGATTGCGCGAAGTGAGTGCCAGACGCACAGCTGTTGCGCATGGCAGGAGCATTTGGCGCTGGTTGAGGCAGTGGAGCTTCGGGATGTTTCCAAAGCAGGCATGCTGATGAATCGGCATCTGGATCATCTTGAGCAGACCCTGCTGGAGTCGACCGTCAAGCATTGTGTTGTCGGTTAAATCGCCATCGCGGGCAAGCCCGCTCCCACAGGTTTATTGGTGTCCACACAATCTGTGAACGACAAATAACCCTGTGGGAGCGGGCTTGCCCGCGATGGCGTCAGCCCTGACACCGAAGAACCATCAGGCAGAAGCTACCTTGGCAAACCCCGCCCGAATCTTCTCTTCCGGCAACTCATCAGCAATAAACACAATCACACTTTCCCGCGCCTCACCCTCGGCCCATTCAGTGTCCCAGTCGAAACCGTAAAGCTTCAACACGCCCTGAAACACCAAGCGCCGATCCTCACCCGCAATGTTCAGCACACCTTTGTAACGCAGCAATTGTTTGCCGTGTTCTTCCAGCAGCTCATTCATAAACTCACTGAGCTGATCGATATCCAGCGGATGATCGGTGCGCAGCACCAGACTGGAAATGCGATCAATCGATGGCGCCTTGCCCACCGGACGCAGGCTCAATCCACCGCCGAGATCAGCATTGAGGTTGAAGCCGCGTACATCCAGCAGTTCTGCCAGATCAATGCTGCCGTGCTCGACCACACGGATCGGCGCGCGACGGTTGATCCGCGTCAGGCGTTCGCTCAGTGCATTGAACGTAGCTTCGTCGACCAGATCGGTCTTGCTCACCAGCAAGCGATCGGCAAAACCGATCTGCGCCTGAGCGATGGTCTGGGTCAGGTGCACGTCCGCGTGGGCGGCATCGACCAGGGTGATGATGCCGTCGAGCAGGTAACGCTCACGCAGTTCTTCGTCGATGAAAAAGGTCTGCGCTACGGGTGCAGGATCGGCCAGACCAGTGCATTCGATCACCAAGCGATCAAACGCGATCTCGCCGCTGTCCAGACGCTCGAGCAGCAAGTACAGCGCCTTGGTCAGGTCAGTGTGAATAGTGCAGCAGACGCAGCCGTTGGCCAGAGTCATGACTTGCACCGGCTCATCACCCAGCAACTGCGTGTCGATGCCGGCGTCGCTGAATTCGTTTTCGATCACGGCGATTTTCAGGCCGTGCTCGGCTTTCAGAATATGGCGCAGCAAAGTGGTCTTGCCGGCACCGAGGAAACCGCTGAGTACCGTGACCGGGATGGGAGAGGACAAACGCTTTCTCCTTCACAAAATGAATGAACAACACAAAAACAACTGTGGGAGCGAGCCTGCTCGCGAAGGGGTCGTGTCAGTCGACATCATTGCTCGATGACACACCGCTTTCGCGAGCAGGCTCGCTCCCACAGGGGGATTACCTCAACCGCAGGCTGTCAGCTCAACAGCACTTCGGCCCACCCTTGCCACCGTAACGCGCCTCCTGACGTTCGCGAAAGAACATCTCGTAGCTCATCACCGGTTTGTCCGGGTGCTTGGTTTGCATATGCTCGACGTAGGTGTCGTAGTCGGGCATGCCGACCATCAGGCGCGCGGCCTGACCGAGGTATTTACCGAGGCGACTCAGGTCATTGAACATGGTGCAATCCTCTGGTTACGCATCCGGCAGGGCCTGGAATGGCGATTCTTTATCCGTACGCTCTTTTTTGCCCCAGGCGGCGATGCCGACCTTGAGCGCATAGAACAGGATACTGAAGACCACGAACAGGAACAGCGCGGTAAGCGTTGCGTTGGTGTAAGCGTTGAAGATCACGTGCTGCATCTGCTCGACGCTTTTTGCCGGGGCCAGCACCTGACCATTGGCCAGCGCATCGCTGTACTTCTTGGCCAGCGACAGGAAGCCGATCGCCGGGTTGGCATCGAACAGTTTGATGAAACCGGCAGTCGTGGTGCAGATCAACAGCCAAGTGGCTGGCAGCAGGGTGACCCAGATGTAGCGCTGGCGCTTCATTTTGATCAGAACCACGGTGCCGAGCATCAGCGCGATACCGGCCAGCATCTGGTTAGAGATACCGAACAGTGGCCACAGGGTGTTGATGCCGCCCAATGGATCGATCACGCCCTGATACAGCAACCAGCCCCACATCGCCACACAACCGGCGGTGGCGATCAGGTTGGCGGTCCACGATTCGGTACGTTTCAGTGCCGGAACGAAGGAGCCGAGCAGGTCCTGCAGCATGAAGCGCCCGGCACGGGTGCCGGCGTCCACAGCAGTCAGAATGAACAGCGCTTCAAACAGGATCGCAAAGTGGTACCAGAATGCCATGGTGTTTTCACCCGGCAGGACACTGTGCAGGATCTGCGCGATACCGACCGCCAGCGTCGGCGCACCGCCGGCACGGGCGAGGATGGTGGTTTCACCAATGTCATGCGCCACGGCTTGCAGCGCTTCCGGCGTGATCGCAAAGCCCCAGCTGGAAACCACTTGCGCAACCGAAGCGACATCACTGCCGACCACGGCGGCCGGGCTGTTCATAGCGAAGTACACGCCAGGCTCGATCACCGACGCGGCAACCATCGCCATGATCGCCACGAACGACTCCATCAGCATGCCGCCGTAACCGATATAACGGGCATTGGTTTCGTTATCCAGCAGCTTCGGCGTGGTGCCCGAAGAAATCAGTGCGTGGAAACCCGATACCGCACCGCAGGCGATGGTGATGAACAGGAACGGGAACAGACCGCCCTTCCACACCGGGCCAGTGCCGTCGACGAACTGGGTCAGCGCCGGCATTTTCAGCTCGGGCATGGTGATCAGAATACCGATCGCCAGGGCGACGATGGTGCCGATTTTCAGGAACGTCGACAGGTAGTCGCGCGGTGCCAGAATCAGCCACACCGGCAGCGAAGCAGCGACGAAACCGTAACCGACCAGCATCCAGGTAATCTGCACGCCAGTGAAGGTGAACGCCTTGGCCCACACCGGATCAGCAGCAATCTGCCCACCGAGCCAGATCGAACCGAGCAGCAGCAACACGCCGACCACGGAGATTTCGCCGATGCGACCCGGGCGGATGTAGCGCATGTAAATGCCCATGAACATCGCGATCGGGATGGTTGCCATCACGGTGAAGATGCCCCACGGGCTCTCGGCCAGTGCCTTGACCACGATCAGCGCCAGCACCGCGAGGATGATGATCATGATCAGGAAGCAGCCAAACAGCGCGATGGTGCCGGGCACGCGGCCCATTTCTTCACGCACCATGTCGCCCAGGGAACGGCCGTTGCGCCGGGTCGACATGAACAGAACCATGAAGTCCTGCACCGCGCCCGCCAGCACCACGCCGGCAATCAGCCAGAGCGTGCCGGGCAAGTAGCCCATCTGCGCGGCCAATACCGGGCCGACCAGAGGTCCGGCGCCCGCGATCGCGGCGAAGTGGTGACCGAAAAGAATGTGTTTGTTGGTCGGCACATAGTCCAGACCATCATTGTTGAGCACGGCGGGGGTGGCCCGACGCGGATCGAGTTGCATCACATTGTTAGCGATGAACAGGCTGTAGTAACGGTACGCAACCAGATAAATGGCCACGGCTGCGACCACGATCCACAAGGCGTTGATCGCCTCGCCGCGGCGCAATGCCACTACGCCCAGGGCGCACGCTCCTACGATTGCCAGCACTAGCCAGGGTAAGTGGCGTAGCAGGCTATTATTATTTTTCATTTTATTATTCCAGCCAGGGTGGACAAGAAAGACAGCCACCCCGAGTTTAGCGCTTACGGCGCCAAAGGCCATACCCCGACGTTGGTCTAGACGCTTTAGCGATTGGCTGGCGCCCGCATTCGCGGTCTATAGTCAGCGAACCTTCATGAGGATTGCGCCATGAGCGAGCACCCAGCCAACCGTCGTCGCTTCAAACGTATTGCGTTCGATGCCAGAACCGAGCTGAGTCAGGGCGAGTACATCTGGCCGGTCAAGCTGATCGACCTGTCGCTGAAAGGATTGCTGATCGAGCGGCCGGAGCCGTGGCTGGGCGATAAGGAACAGGATTTTTTCGTCGACATTCATCTGAGCGATGACGTTGATATCGAGATGGACGTGCACTTGGCCCATGAGGAAAACGGCCAGTTGGGATTTGTCTGCCGGCATATCAGCCTGGAATCGATCCAGCGTTTGCGGCGGCTGATCGAGCTGAACCTGGCTGACGAGGCCGAACTGGAGCGCGAGTTGGGCGCCCTGATCGAAATCTAGAATCGACAATTGAACCCTGTGGGAGCTGGCTTGCCAGCGATAGCGATTTCAGACTCGACGAATATGTCGACGGACAGAACGCAATCGCTGGCAAGCCAGCTCCCACAGGTTATGCGGTGGGTTCAAGTTATTCGAAGAGCGCGTCAAGGGCCTGTTCGAGGCGGGTCACGGCAATGATCTGCAAGCCTGGTGGGGATTCCTTCGGCGCATTGCCCTTCGGCACGATCGCCCGCTTGAAGCCGTGCTTGGCCGCTTCCTTCAGACGCTCCTGCCCGCTCGGTACCGGGCGCACCTCGCCGGACAGCCCCACTTCACCAAATACCAACAGATCATGCGGCAACGGTCGATTGCGCAAACTCGACATGACCGCAGCCATCAACGCCAGGTCAGACGCCGTCTCCAACACCTTCACCCCACCCACGACGTTGAGGAACACGTCCTGATCGTGAGTCGGAATGCCGCCATGGCGATGCAAAACCGCGAGCAACATCGCCAGACGGTTCTGATCAAGACCCAATGTCACCCGACGCGGGTTGGCCAGATGACTGTCATCAACCAGTGCCTGCACTTCCACCAGCATCGGCCGGGTGCCTTCCCACGTCGCCATGACCACACTGCCCGGGACTTCTTCCTGCGCGCGGGTGAGGAAAATCGCCGAAGGATTGGAGACTTCTTTCAAACCCTTGTCGGTCATGCCGAACACGCCCAACTCATTGACTGCGCCGAAACGGTTTTTCACCGCGCGCAGCAAACGCAGGCGCCCATCAGACTCGCCCTCGAAATACAGCACGGTGTCGACCATGTGTTCGAGAACACGGGGACCGGCCAGCGCACCCTCCTTGGTCACGTGGCCGACGAGGAAAATCGCCGTGCCGCTCTGCTTGGCATAACGCACCAGCAACGCCGCACTCTCACGTACCTGGGAAACACCGCCGGGGGCCGACTGCAGTTGTTCGGTGAAGATCGTCTGGATCGAGTCGATCACCATCACCTTGGGCTTTTCCTGACGAGCCGTGGCGATGATGGTTTCGATACACGTTTCGGTCATCACCCGCAGTTGATCCTGGGGCAAGCCGAGGCGACGCGCGCGCATGGCCACTTGCTGCTGCGATTCTTCGCCCGTGACGTAGAGTGCCGGCATGCTCTTGGCGAGGTTGCACAATGTCTGTAAGAGAATCGTCGATTTGCCGATGCCAGGGTCACCGCCGATCAACACCACCGAACCGTCGACCAGACCGCCGCCGAGCACGCGATCCAGCTCACCGGAAGCGGTGGAAAAGCGCGGAATCTCTTCGATGCTGACTTCGGCCAGCGTCTTGATCTGCGCCTGTTGCCCGGCCCACCCCGTGCGGCCGGTCGGCGCCGTGGCCCCGCCGCTTTCGATCATGGTCTCGGTCAGGGTGTTCCAGGCACCGCACTCACCGCACTGCCCGGCCCACTTGGGAAAGGTTGCGCCGCACTCGGTGCAGCCGTACATGCGCTTGGCCTTGGCCATCAGAACCCCCGACAAAAACCGCGATGATAACGCACGTGCCGCCGATCAGCGCGGCGCCGCACTACGGATTTCGCCACTGGCCAGACGCGCGGCGCTATTGCCCAACGGATCCTCGGCATTCAGGTCAGCACCCTTGGCCTTCAGCGCATCGAGCAACTCCTGACGCTTGAACAACCCGGCGTACATGGCCGCCGTCTGCCCGGCGCCGTTACGCTGATCAGGGCTGCAATCGGTGGCCATCAGGCGCCGGGCGATCTGTAATTCACCTTTGAAAATCGCCCCCATCAGCGCCGTGTTGCCGCGTTGGTCCTGGGCGCAGGCATTGGCGCCGGCGGCGAGCAAACGTTCCACGGCCGGAGCCTGACCGTGATAGGCCGCCAGAATCAGCGCGGTGTAGCCCTTGCTGTCGCGGGTGTCGAGGGCATAACCCGATTCGATGAACGTGTCGAGCATCGGTACATCACCGCGCCGGGCCGCGTCGAAGTAGTAGGCCTGCAGTTGGGCCTTGATCGCCTCGGGACTTTGCTCGACCGGTGCTGCCCACGCCGCGAACGACAGGCAACCGGCCAGCAGTAAAAGACAGGTGCGCATAAGCAGCCTCCTTGCGCGGAACGAGGCCTGAATCAGGCCCCGTGTGCGCTACGTAGGGATCAGTCGACCAGTTTGGCCGCCAACACCTTGACCCGGCTCAGGTCACCCTTGGCCACTTCCGTGACGCCGGTGCCGTATTCCGGATCGGCCTTATAAAGGAAGGACAGGATGATGTGCTTGCTCTCGTCATCGGTGGTCGCCAGCGAACCACCGAAGCTGTCGATCAGGTCCCGGCGTTCTTTCTTGCTGAACGAGCGATACAGATCACCCGCCTGCTTGAAGTTCTGCTCACGCTGGATCTTCGCCTGCTGGGTGCTGCCGGACAGCGCCGACTGGCTGTAACGCCCGCCTGGCGTCTCGTCACGGGGTTGCAGACGGCTTGGCTGATAGTTCACACCGCTGTTGCTGGCGCCGACGTTCATCGCACCGTCCTGATTACCATTATTCACGGCAACTTTCGCTGCGTTGATTGGCAATTGCAGGGCATTGGCACCCAGGCGATACATTTGCGTATCGGCATAAGAAAACACTCGGCCTTGCAACAAACGGTCTTCAGAGGGTTCGATACCCGGAACAATATTCGCCGGCGCCATGGCCACTTGTTCGGTTTCCTGGAATACATTTGCCGGATTACGGTTCAATACCATTTGTCCAACTTTTCGCTCAGGAATACCTGGCCAGATCTTGGTCGCGTCTAATGGATCAAAATCAAACTTGGACAAATCTTGTGGTTTCAGCACTTGAATGTACAAGTCCCATTTCGGGAAGTTACCTTTATTGATGTTGCTCACCAAGTCATTGGTCATGTGACTGTAGTCCTGACCCTGAACTTTCGCGACTTGCTTTGGCGTAAGGTTATTAAGTCCCTGCAAACTCTTCCAGTGGAACTTGACGTAGTGAACTTCGCCCTTGGCATTAACCAACTTGTAAGCATGTACGCCGTTGCCGTCCATTTCTCGATAACTGGCAGGCGTTCCCGAGTTCGAATACAACTCGGTCAAGGTACGGGTGGCTTCCGGTACATGGGAGAAGAAATCGAATCGGCGCGAATCGTCATCAAGGTTGGTCCGCGGATCCGGTTTGAACGCGTGCACCATGTCGGGAAACTTGATCGCGTCGCGGATGAAAAAGGTCGGGAAATTGTTACCGACCAGGTCCCAGTTGCCGTCGGCGGTGTAGAACTTGGTGGCGAAACCCCGTGGATCACGCAGGGTTTCCGGCGAGTGATTGCCGTGCACCACGGCAGAGAAGCGCACGAAGACCGGCGTCGTCTGACCGGCGGCAAAGACCTTGGCCTTGCTCAGGTCGCTGAGATCGTTGGTCACGGTGAAAGTGCCATGGGCGCCGGTACCGCGGGCGTGAACCACACGCTCGGGAATGCGCTCACGGTCGAAGCGCTGCAACTTCTGAATCAATTGCACATCTTGCAGCAGCACCGGGCCGTTGGCGCCGGCGGTCTGCGAGTTCTGATTGTCGCCGACCGCAGCCCCGTTATCGCGGGTCAGGGGCGCGGCGTTTACGGAGAAGGTCAACAGGCTGGCGGTGAGTACGCCAAGTGTGCGGCGACGGGGAAAAGCCCCCAGTCCAAGTGCGGAGTTCATATCAGGATCCTCTGGTTGTTTTGGGGCGCATCCAGATGCGCCAACCCAAGGCTAGAGGCCTGCGACGTCGAACATAAATAGAAAGAACGTAACGCCATGATTGAGAAAATTGGCTTTCCGATCAGCGAGTTACCGTATATTTCGCGCGCGATTGATGGCACTTTGCAAACTAATCGCCGATTGATGTGTCGATAAAAACGGGCATTGTAAGAAGGTGTTTCGCGCAGGACGCGTTTTGCTGATTTACACTGCGTACACCAAACTCATCTGTAACAAGGAAATAACTATGGGCGTGCTAAGTGAGTTCAAGGCCTTCGCGGTCAAAGGCAATGTGGTCGACATGGCCGTCGGTATCATCATCGGCGCCGCCTTCGGCAAGATTGTTTCGTCGTTTGTCGGTGACGTCATCATGCCGCCAATCGGCCTGTTGATCGGTGGGGTGGACTTCAGTGATTTAGCCATCACGCTCAAGGCCGCCGATGGCGCTGCGCCTGCGGTGGTCATGGCCTACGGCAAGTTTCTGCAGACCATTCTGGACTTCGTGATCGTCGCTTTCGCGATCTTCATGGGCGTCAAAGCGATCAACCGCCTAAAACGCGAAGAAGCCGTGGCTCCTACCCTGCCACCGGTTCCGACCAAAGAAGAAGAGTTGCTCGGCGAGATCCGCGACTTGCTCAAGGCCCAGAACACCCGGCCCTGAATTCTGTGCACGATAGAAACAACGGCGCCTTCGAGGCGCCGTTGGTTTACCAGTAGTTTTCCACGGCCACCTGACCGGGCCGACGGGTCAGGCTCAGGCTCATGTGGCGTTTTTTCAGTAGCGCGCGAGTGTCATCGATCATCTGCGGATTGCCACAGAGCATGACGCGAGAGTGCTCCGCCGACAGCTCCACACCTGCTGCACGCTCCAACTCCCCGCTTTCGATCAGGCTGGTAATGCGCCCGTTTAACGCCCCGGGATGCGCTTCACGCGTCACCGTGGCGATGAACTGCAATTTGTGCGCGTATTCGCTGAGGTATTCACGCTGCGTAAGTCCGGCAATCAACTCCTGATAAGCCAACTCCCGCGCCTCGCGCACGCTGTACACCAGAATGATGCGCTCGAATTTTTCCCAGACTTCGAAGTCCTGCAGGATCGACAGAAACGGTGCCACCCCAGTGCCTGTGGATAGCAGCCACAGATCGCGCCCGTCGACAAAGCGATCAAGGGTCAGATAACCAAATGCCTGGCGATCCACCAGCAAGGTGTCGCCGACCTGCAACCGGCTCAGCTCACTGGTGAACTCCCCGCCCGGCACGACGATGGAAAAGAACTCGAGAAACTCGTCAAACGGCGACGACACCATCGAATACGCGCGCCACACGATGTTGCCATCGGCTTTGGTCACACCCAGCCTGGCGAACTGCCCGGCGCGGAAGCGAAAACCGGCATCCCGGCTGGTGCGCAGGGTAAACAGGCTCGGGGTCAAGGGTTGGACATCGAGCAAGGTCTGCAAGGTGTATTTCTCTGCGCTGGCGGTCATGGGGCACTCCAGTGAACGATTGCCGTCAGTGTCGCGCATATCGCCCGCCTTAAACACCTATGTTGAGTAATGGCATTAAGCTATTTATCGGCATGAATAAAAACTGAAATCATTAAGGAATTTCCCGGAAGAATTTAAAAATTAACATGACAAGTCAAATACTAAGGCCGACTGATCGCTAAGAACCTTTTATAAAAAAATCCCGATTCTCAAGATCGAAAAAATTCAATAACTTTTATAGGAAACGTCCTACACTCCGTTTCGTGCCGGATCTTTTGGATCCATTTTGGCACCCCCCGCAACATCAATGGAGATTCTGTAATGGAAACCTGGAAGGAGTCGCAGTTAAAGCAACTGACTTTCGCCAAGGGTATAGATGCTGCCTATTCGATTCTGTTGAGATTCGCCGAAAACCTGGGCTTTAATTATTGTGCTGTTTCGGTTACATCACCCAATCGGGAACTACGCCTCAATGCCTTGCAAATCAATAACTATCCTAAAGAATGGAAGGCTCAGTATGAACAGAAAAGCTACATTGAAATAGATCCACTGATAGCACACTGCAACCACTCAATGATGCCCATCGTCTGGAACGAATCGGTATTCGCAGATACTCCGCAGTTATGGCAAGGTTTGCAGCAACACGGACTGCAACATGGCTGGTCACAGTCATTCCATCATGAGCAAAGTGGCTTGTGCAGCATTATCAGTCTGGCGCGCAAGCACTGCCCCATCAGCTCTCTGGAGCTTTATGAACATTTTGGTTATATGTTCTACGCCACCAGTCACTTGAGCGAACTGTCTGCCCGGTCCCTGCCCCCCCAGGCACTCAAACCCCGCCAACCACACCTTTCGCCGCGAGAGCTGGAGGTTCTGCAATTGTCCGCGGGAGGCAAGACAGCCTATGAAATCTCGAAGATCCTCAGCCTGAGCGAGCGCACCGTGAACTACCACGTGCAGAACGTCATCGAGAAGCTCAACGTCTGCAACAAGATTTCCGCTGTCATAGCGGCCGCCAGAGCCGGCATCATCTAGTCGAACGGTCTTGCCTCCTTTACAAAACTTGTGGGTAATGACGAACAAAAAAACGTACCATTTATGGCCCTCCTGAGTGATGACGCGAACATTCTGCGTTGCATTACACTCGGTCGGTTCCGCCGCACATTGTCAGGGCTGCGGAACACCCCGTTGATTACCCTGAGTTCCCCCCGATGCCTTTGCTTGATACGCCTTTCGCCCAACTCGATCTGATCCGCCAGCCCGAACAGCAGAACGAACCGCTGCAAGCCTTCGATGCGGCCGACGAATACCTGCTCAACCATCTGGCGGCGCAGCAACCGACGGCTGACACGCGCGTATTGGTGCTCAACGACAGTTTCGGCGCGCTGGCAGCCAGCCTGCTCGGCAAAGTCCAGGTCAGCAGCAGCGGCGACTCGTTCCTTGGGTTTCAGGGGCTGGAAAAAAATCTGCTGCGTAATGGCCAGGCGTTCGACGCCATTTGCGCGATCCCCGCAAGCCAACCATTGGTCGGACCGTTCGACCGGGTGCTGATCCGCGTACCGAAAACCCTCGCGCTGCTGGAAGAACAACTAGTCCGCCTGCAGGGGCAACTCGCACCCGGCGCCGAAGTGATCGCCGCCGCCATGGTCAAACACTTGCCCCGCGCCGCCAGTGACTTGCTTGAACGCTACATTGGCCCGGTGCAAGCCTCTCTCGCAGTGAAGAAGGCACGGCTGTTGATCGCCACGCCTGAAGCCAAAGCCCCGGCCGTGTCGCCCTACCCTTCGCGTTATCGCCTCGACGAGCCATCGATCGAGTTGCTCAACCACGCCAACGTGTTTTGCCGCGAAGGTCTGGACATCGGCACACGTGCCTTCCTCCCGCACCTGCCGAAAAACCTTGGCAGTGCGCGAGTCGCCGATCTGGGCTGTGGCAATGGCGTGCTGGCCATCGCGAGTGCCCTGCACAATCCCGATGCGCATTACACACTGGTCGACGAATCGTTCATGGCCGTGCAATCAGCTGCCGAGAACTGGCGCGCAGCGCTGGGCAATCGCGATGTCATCGTGCGTGCCGGCGATGGCCTGGCCGGTCAGGAAGCGCAATCGCTGGACGTGGTGCTGTGCAATCCGCCGTTCCATCAGCAGCAGGTGGTTGGCGACTTCCTCGCCTGGCGCATGTTCCAGCAGGCGCGCGAAGCACTGGTGGTGGGTGGCGCGCTGTACATCGTCGGCAACCGTCATCTGGGTTACCACAGCAAACTGGCGCGGCTGTTCCGCGGCGTCGAGCAAGTGGCCGCCACGCCGAAATTCGTGATCATCAAGGCCCGCAAGTAACCTTCAGACAAAAAAAACCCTCCGTGAGGAGGGTTGCAAAGCCGTACCCGAAGGCGCCGGGACGGGGATGATTCAGTGCGTGGTCAGGCCTGCCGCGTTCATGAACATACGCATCAGGCTGGCGGCGATAAACAGCACGCCAACACTACCGACCCAGATCAAGGCCAACCAGCCGAGCCGCTGCCACAGCGGTTTTTTTTCGGCTTCTTCAATGTCGTGCAGGGAATGTTTGCCGGTCATTGTTTCGATCCTCAGTCAGATCGATGGCGCCGCTGCCGACGCCATCGCGGGCGAGCCCGCTCCCACAGGATTAGTGATAACCGTCTTCATGGGTGACCTTGCCGCGGAACACGTAGTAGCTCCAGAAGGTGTAACCCAGGATGAACGGGATGATGAACAGCGTGCCCACCAGCATGAAGCCTTGGCTTTGCGGCGGTGCGGCGGCGTCCCAGATCGAGATCGACGGCGGCACGATGTTCGGCCACAGGCTGATGCCCAGACCGCTGTAGCCGAGGAAGATCAGCACTAAAGTCAGCAGGAACGGCATGTAGTTGGCATTGCGTGCCACGGCGCGGATCAGCCCGTACATCGTCACCAGCACCAGAATCGGCACCGGCATGAACCAGAACAGGTTCGGCATGCTGAACCAGCGGGTGGCAATATCCGGATGAGCCAGCGGCGTCCAGATACTGACAATACCGATCACGGCCAGCAGTACGAAAGCCAATGGCCGTGCCAGGTCATGCATCTGTTCCTGAAGCTTGCCTTCGGTTTTCATGATCAGCCAGGTGCAGCCGAGCAAGGCATAGGCCACCACCAGCGCGGCGCCGCAGAACATTGTGAACGGCGTCAGCCAGTCCAGTGAACCGCCGGCGAACTGCCGATTGACCACCGGCAAGCCGTCGATGAACGCGCCCAGCGCCACGCCCTGAAAGAACGTTGCCGCCACCGAGCCACCGATAAACGCCTTGTCCCACAAATGGCGCTTGTCGTCCTTGGCCTTGAAGCGGAACTCGAACGCCACGCCGCGGAAGATCAAACCGATGAGCATGAAGATCAGCGGCAGGTACAACGCTGACAACACCACCGAATAAGCCAGCGGGAATGCGCCGAACAACGCCGCACCGCCCAGCACCAGCCAGGTTTCGTTGCCGTCCCAGACCGGGGCGACGGTGTTCATCATCACGTCACGGTCGACTTTGCCCGGGATGAACGGGAAGAGAATCCCGATCCCCAGGTCGAAGCCGTCCATGACCACGTACATCATGATGCCGAAGATGATGATCACGGCCCAGATCAGCGGAAGATCAATACCCATGAGTCAAATCTCCTTGGTCACGCGAATGTCGTCGTCGCCGTGATCGGCATCGGCCGAGTCGTCGGCAGCGGACAACGGACGGGCCGGTGTGCGTTTCTTGCCTGGACCACCGTCCGGCGTTTCCGTGCCTTCGCTGATCTTCGGCCCTTTGCGCACCAGACGCATCATGTAACCGAGACCTGCACCGAACAGCGCGAAATACACCACCACAAACATGATCAAGGTGATGCTCATCTGCATGAAGCTGTGGTTTGAAGACGCATCCGCCGTGCGCATCAGCCCGTAAACCACCCACGGCTGACGGCCGATTTCAGTGGTGAACCAGCCAGCGAGAATCGCGATCAGGCCGGAAGGCCCCATCCACAATGCCAGATACAGGAACGGGCGCGAGGTGTAGAGCGTGTCGCGTTTGCGCAGCCACAGGCTCCACAGACCGGTGAAGATCATCAGGAAACCGAGGCCGACCATGATCCGGAAAGACCAGAATACGATGGTCGAATTCGGCCGGTCTTCTGGCGGGAATTCCTTGAGCGCCGGCACCTGTTTGTCCAGCGAGTGAGTCAGGATCAGGCTGCCGAGGTAGGGAATCTCCACGGCGAACTTGGTCTTCTCTTCTTTCATGTCCGGCCAGCCGAACAGGATCAGCGGCGTCGCTTCATCACCGTGGTTTTCCCAGTGACCTTCGATCGCAGCGATTTTTGCCGGTTGATGTTTGAGCGTGTTCAGACCATGGAAGTCGCCGATGACTGCCTGGATCGGCGCGACGATCAGCGCCATCCACATTGCCATCGACAGCATGGTGCGGATTGCCGGATTGTCCTTGCCGCGCAGCAAGTGCCAGGCCGCCGAGGAGCCGACGAAGAAAGCTGTGGCAACGAACGCAGCGGTCGCCATGTGCATCAGGCGATACGGGAACGAAGGGTTGAAGATGATTGCCAGCCAGTCGGTGGGGATTACCTGACCGTTGACGATCTCGAAGCCCTGCGGGGTCTGCATCCAGCTGTTGGAGGCGAGAATCCAGAAGGTCGAAATCAGCGTACCTATCGCCACCATGACCGTGGAAAAGAAGTGCAGCCCGCGCCCGACCTTGTTCCAGCCGAACAGCATGACCCCAAGAAAACCAGCCTCAAGGAAGAATGCCGTGAGCACTTCATAGGTCAGCAACGGCCCGGTGACGGCGCCGGCGAAGTCCGAGAAGCGGCTCCAGTTGGTGCCGAACTGGTAGGCCATGACCAACCCGGAGACCACACCCATACCGAAGTTGACGGCGAAGATCTTCGACCAGAAATGGTAGAGGTCACGGTAGGTGTCGTTACGGGTTTTCAGCCACAGGCCTTCGAGCACCGCGAGGTAACTCGCCAGGCCAATGGTGATGGCCGGGAACAGGATGTGGAACGAGATGGTGAACGCGAACTGAATTCGGGCGAGATCGAGTGCCTCTAAACCGAACATAAGTCTTCCTCTGTCAGGTAATACCGGCTTCGGGGCTTGTGGCCCCTGCGCCTACTGCCCCCACGGATATGGAGTGCGGCGAATTCTGATTCGTTCTTTTTTAACAACCATCGCAACGCAGGGAGTCTGGCCAACGGGCCACCAGAGCATGGCCCGGGAGGGTCTTGATCTGGATCAAGCAACGTTGAAAGAGTAGTCCCATTTCCGACGAAGAACTGCGTGGTCGTTTGCCGCGTGACAAGTTGCCTCATCGGCGCGGCAATGCTCTGCAATGGATTTCTTGCGGCGAGCTTGAATAAATCGATGTCTTCCTAACTAAATTTTTTGTCATAGCAACTTCCTGTTACAGACTGGTGATAATCTCGCGGTTCCCCTCGAGCCAGACCTGCCTTCAGATGCCCAGCCAAGAGCCCCTGCTGTTACGTCACCATCGTCCGTTTCTCGCTTTCTGGTTCGCGCGGATCTTTACCGCCAGCGGATTTCAGATGCTCACCGTGGCGATCGGCTGGAACCTCTACCAACTGACCGGCAACGTGCTTGATCTGGGTCTGGTCGGACTGGTCGAATTTGCCCCGCGCGTGCTGTTCATGTTGCACACCGGGCATGTCGCCGACCGCTATGACCGACGCAAAGTCGCGGCGATCTGTCAGTCGTTGCAGGCGTTGATCGCCTTGGCGCTGGCGATTGGCAGCGCCACCGATCACGTGACCCGCGAGATGATCTTCATCCTCGCCTTTCTGCTTGGCGCGGCGCGCTCGTTCGAGATGCCGACCACTCAGGCATTGCTGCCGAGCATCGTCCCTAGCGCGCTATTCCCTCGGGCAGTGGCGGCGGCGCAGTCGGCGCAGCAGTCGGCAACGATCGTCGCCCCGGCGCTGGGCGGTTTGCTCTATGCGTTCGGCAGTGTCTGGGTTTATGGCCCGACGGTGCTGCTTTATGTGATTGCCTGCACGCTGATGCTCAATCTTCCCGCGCGCCAGACGCCGTTGAACAAAGGCAAAGCCACGCTGGATTCGTTGCTGGCGGGGATTCGTTTCATACGCAGCCGCCCGGACATTCTCGGGGCAATTTCGCTGGATTTGTTTGCGGTACTGCTCGGCGGCGCCACGGCGCTGCTGCCGGTATTTGCCAAAGACATCTTGTTGACCGGACCGTGGGGCCTAGGCCTGCTTCGCTCTGCACCGGCGGTCGGCGCACTGGGGATGTCGCTGTTTCTCGCGCGGTTTGCCGTGGAGCGCAATGTTGGCCGGGTGATGTTCACCGCAGTGGGCATCTTCGGCGTGGCGACCATCGCCTTCGGCCTGTCGACCTCGTTCTGGTTCTCGCTGGCGGTGCTGGTGGTGCTCGGCGCAGCGGACATGATCAGCATGGTCATCCGTGCTTCCTTCGTACAACTGGAAACCCCGGACGAAATGCGCGGCCGGGTCAGCGCGGTGAACGGGCTGTTCATCGGTGCTTCAAACCAGTTGGGCGAATTCGAATCCGGCGTCACCGCCCACTGGTTCGGCACGGTGCCGGCGGTGGTCATGGGAGGGATCGGCACGCTGGTGGTCACGGGGACGTGGATCAAGTTGTTTCCGACGCTGGCCAATCGGGATCGGATGCATGTGCCGGTGGAAGAGGTGAAGGTCTGACAACCTCCAAAGCACAAGAAAACTGAAAATGTGCGGTACATAGTTACCGCACCGAGTGTAATGTATCGCCTTACACTCGAGCCTATGATCAAATCCTTTCAGCACAAAGGCCTTCGAGGCTTCTATGAAACAGGTTCGACTCGCGGGATTCGTGCCGACCACGCAAAACGGCTGTCGCGCATGCTGCAGTTCATGGATCGCGCTACGCTTCCTGCAGATCTGGACCTTCCGGGTTGGCGCCTGCATCGATTGAAAGGTGAACTGACGGAGTACTGGTCGCTGAGCGTTTCAGGCAACTGGCGAGTGATCTTTCGTTTTGTCGGTTCGGATATCGAACTGGTCGATTATCTGGACTACCACTGACAGGAGGCAGGCTCATGCCCATGCACAACCCGCCACACCCCGGCGAAACACTGCTGATGGATGTTTTGCCCGAGCTTGGCATCAGCGTGACCGAATTGGCCCGACACTTGGGCTTCGCGCGCCCACATCTTTCCCGTGTATTACACGGACATGCGCCAATCAGCCCGGATCTGGCTGTGCGTCTTGAGCGTGCCGGCATTGGCAAGGCGCGTGTGTGGCTAGGCGTACAAACCGACTACGATCTGTGGCAAGCGGAGCATCGGGAGCAACCGGTTATCGAACTGATCTCTGTCCACGCCTGACACCTCCAGCCACTACAACTCCCCCGCCACTTTCGCCCGCAAGGCCTTGCCGCCGAGTTGCTCGACCAACGTCAAGGCAAACTCCATTGCAGCGCTTGAGCCTTGTGCGGTGACGCAGTTGCCGTCGACCACCACCGGTTGATCAACAAACGTACAGCCCGAGAGTTGATGGCTGGCGCTGGGCAGGCAGGTCATGCGCCGCTGGCGCAGCACGCCGAAGGATTGCAGGGCGACGGCCGGGGATTCGGCGATGGCAGCGAACAGGCGTCCGGCGCTGGCCTGATCCTTGAGCAACTGTTGCAGAGGTTGGTGCGCGGCCAGATGTTGTGAACCGACAACACCGCCGGGCAGGACGATCAGGTCAAAGGTTTGCGCCAGCACATCGACCAGCATGCCGTCGGCGGTCAGGCGTGTGCCACGGGCGCAGGTGAGCATGCGTCGGCCTTCAATACTGGCGGCGACCACTTCGATACCGGCGCGGCGCAACACGTCGATCAGGGTCACGCTTTGCAGATCATCGATGCCCTCGGCGAGGGTAATCAGGGCTCTAAAGGTCATGGGCGTTATCCGCTGGGTGATGCTTGAAGCGTAGTCAGCTTCAACCGGATCGCGCTGCAGCAGCCGTTACTTGATGTAAAGCTGAGTCGACATCGTGTTGCGCGGCGCGTTGATCGAGGTGTTGCTGAAGGTGAAGGTGCCCTCCTGCTTGCCCGCCAGATCGAAGGTATAAAGAGAACCGACGGTTTTGTTGCCGGGAGTGCATTCGGTCAGGTTGCCGTTATCAAAGGCACACACCGGGGCACGGGTGCCGTTCACTTCAAAACCGTCCAGTGCGACCTGAGGCTGGCTCTTGCCGTAGCCGACTTCGAGCACGTAGACCTTGATGTTCGGTCCGCCGTGATTGCATTGGGTCTGTGTCTGGCCATCGCCGATGTCTTCAAGACCGCAGGCCGGCGATTGCACCTTGATCACTTTCACTTGCGTCAACGGTGGCGCCGATGCCGCCCAGGCTGTCGACATCCCGGCCATCAGTACGGCAATCAAACCCAAAACCTTCATCCAGCACTTGCTCATGCGCTTCCCGCCCCGAAAAAATCAGCGCGCAGTATGGCGCAGTTGGCATCAACGCAAAACTTCGCCGACGATCGACACCAACAACCGCCATATTCCTCACGCTGCTGGTATGATGCGCGGCTTTTTCCGGCCCAGCACAATTTTTCAGGCGCTTGCGACGGTCTGTGCTTTGCTGTTGAGGTCGATACATTCACGGCGCCACGCGCGCCACGGGGAGCAGACATGCTGGAAAGGCTGTTTCAACTCAAGGCACACAACACCAACGTGCGCACCGAGATTCTTGCGGGCATCACGACGTTCCTGGCCATGGCCTACATTCTGTTCGTCAACCCGAGCATCCTCGGTGAGACCGGCATGGACAAGGGCGCGGTGTTCGTCGCCACCTGTCTGGCAGCCGCCATCGGCTCGACGGTGATGGGCCTGATCGCCAACTACCCGATCGCCCTCGCACCGGGCATGGGGCTGAACGCCTTCTTCACCTACACCGTGGTTCTGCACATGGGCCACACCTGGCAAGTGGCGCTGGGAGCGGTGTTCATTTCTGCCGTGCTGTTCTTCCTGCTGTCGATCTTCCGTATTCGTGAATGGATCATCAACAGCATCCCGCTGCCACTGCGCTCGGCGATTGCCGCCGGTATTGGCCTGTTCCTCGCGCTGATCGCCCTGCACAACGCCGGTATCGTCGTCAGCAACCCGGCGACCATGGTCGGCCTCGGTGACCTGAAACAACCGGCACCGATTCTCGCCACCCTAGGTTTCGCCCTGATCGTCGCCCTCGAAGCACTGAAAGTGCGCGGCGCGGTGCTGATCGGCATTCTGGCGGTGACCATTGTCTCGATCGCCATGGGCTTCACCCCGTTCAACGGCGTGACCTCGATGCCACCTTCGCTGGCCCCGACCTTCCTGCAACTGGACATCAAAGGCGCACTGGACATCGGTCTGGTCAGCGTGATTTTCGCTTTCCTGTTTGTCGACCTGTTCGACAACTCCGGCACCCTGATCGGCGTCGCCAAGCGCGCCGGCCTGATGGGCAAGGACGGCCACATGCCGAAAATGGGTCGCGCACTGATCGCTGACAGCACCGCGGCCATGGCCGGTTCGTTGCTGGGTACCTCGACCACCACCAGCTACATCGAATCCGCTGCTGGCGTGAGTGCGGGCGGCCGTACCGGTCTGACGGCCATCGTTGTGGCGATTCTGTTCCTGCTGGCGCTGTTCTTCTCGCCACTGGCGGCCAGCGTTCCGGCTTTCGCCACGGCACCGGCGTTGCTGTTCGTCGCCGTGTTGATGACTTCCGGCCTGGCGGAAATAGACTGGGACGACATCACCGTCGCCGCGCCAGTTGTCGTGACCGCGCTGGCCATGCCGTTCACTTACTCGATTGCCAATGGCATCGCGTTCGGTTTCATCTCCTGGACCGTGATCAAGCTGCTGTCGGGCCGCGCCCGTGAGCTGAACCCGGCGCTGGTGATTCTGTCGATTCTGTTCGTGATCAAGTTGGGTTGGTTCAACGCATGACTTTCGATTCCCAGGCCTACGCCGAGCAACTAGAAGCCAAGGTCACGCGCTTGCGTGATCTGCTGGCGCCGTTCGATGCCCCCGAGCCGACCGTGTTCGACTCGCCGCTGCAGAACTTCCGTCTGCGCGCCGAATTCCGCCTGTGGCGCGAGGGTGGCGAGCGGCATTACGCGATGTTCGCTCAGGACGACAAACGCACGCCGATCCTGATCGAAGAATTCCCGATCGCCAGCCTGCGCATCAACCAGTTGATGCCGCAATTGAAGGCGGCATGGCAGGCCAGTTCGGCGCTGAGCCACAAGCTGTTTCAGGTGGAATTCCTGACCACGCTGGCCGGCGATGCAATGATCACCCTGTGCTATCACCGCCCGCTGGACGAACACTGGCATACAGCGGCGACGAAGCTGGCGGCGGATCTCGGCGTCAGCATCATTGGTCGCTCGAAGGGCAAACGCGAAGTACTTGGCCTCGATTACGTGGTCGAGAAACTCGACGTCGGCGGTCGCACCTTCAGCTATCGCCAGCCGGAAGGCGCGTTCACTCAGCCGAACGGCACAGTGAACCAGAAGATGCTCAACTGGGCATACGAAGCGCTGGGTGATCGCAACGACGATCTGCTGGAGCTGTATTGCGGCAACGGCAACTTCACCCTGCCGCTCGCCACCCGCGTGCGCAAAGTGCTGGCCACCGAAATCAGCAAGACCTCGGTCAACGCTGCATTGAGCAACCTCAGCGAAAACGCTGTGGATAACGTCACTCTGGTGCGTTTGTCCGCCGAAGAACTGACCGAAGCGCTCAACGACGTGCGCCCGTTCCGTCGCCTGCAAGGCATCGACCTGAAGAGCTACGAGTTCGGCAGCGTCTTCGTCGATCCGCCGCGCGCCGGCATGGACCCGGACACCTGCGAGTTGACCCGGCGCTTCGACAACATCCTGTACATCTCCTGCAACCCGGAAACCCTGGCGGCGAACATCGCCCAGTTGCACGACACGCACCGTATTACCCAATGCGCGTTGTTCGACCAGTTCCCGTGGACGCATCACATGGAATCGGGTGTGTTGCTGACTCGCCGTTGATTGCGGCATAGCAGATAGGAAAAAGCCGTCGTGATTGACGGCTTTTTTGTGGTTTTACAACGCGGGATCGGCCTTGCGTGGTCGCCCGCCCTTTTTGCCATTCGCTCGAGCAGCTTCGGACTTTGCAGCACTGCTTTGACGACCGTTACGCGATGCAACCACCGACGCAGCCATCTTCATGAGTGACTGGCTCGCTGAAATCATCCCGGCAATGGAAACGTCAAGGTCTTTGCCCTCATGGCAAAGCGCAGTGCCTGCGAATCCGACGGTTAGTCCCTCGTAATCGCCTGCATCAAACCCGTCAAACTCTGGATACTGGTTCACCGGAAGCAACACACCGCTGCCATCCTCAAAACGGATGACCAAAGATGATTTTTCAAAGCACACAGAAACAGCTTGGAAACTGCTGGCCTGTCGTACTTCACCAAGCTTTATGGCTGCATCGAGCATTTCTTCCGTCAGTGGTCGATGTACGGACGGCTTTGCCTTAATGACTTTCATAAATGGATTTCAACTCCTTCCGGTTTGCCAACCAATGTCAGAAGCAACTTGTCTTCTTCTGGTTCGTAGCGCGCCGCAGCGATCCTGTAAGTCGTATCGGTAACCAGTTTCATCACGGGTACCTCGTTTGATTCGCAGTCCCACACTTGATTGCCGAGACAGACGGTTTGCAAACCTGACCACCAGATCCCTCGTGCGCGACGCAGATGAACGGGATGCCCCAACGATCGACACAAACCCTCCAATACAGCCATCGTCGGTCGACGAGACAGCGGCACGACATCCCACAGATCAATGTCGTTGTGCCAAAAGCTGAAATGGAATCGCGCACTCCAGGCGCCCGCATTTACATGAGCGTGCGGTGGGCAATGCTCATTCCGCAACATTACGCGTATCGACAATCCCTTGTAGTTGCACACATTCATGCTAACCCATCCGTTAGGTTAATAAATTTCAGGATCCGATAATCCTTTCAAATCCGACGACCGGTGCCGTAAAACGCAAGCGGCTCCGCTCTTCTCTCAGGCTAGCGCCGGCATGGGTCAGGAGTCGGTAAATCTTCGAGGGAAAACGTAAGCAAAACTGTCGTTACGATTCGAACAACATCAAGTATGAAACAGCCTTGGTGCGATTACCGAACACAAAAATCCTGGGCTCAGGCACTTCAATTGACCATGGTAACCATCTAGTACATTTTATCTCCACAGGCTGAAATCCTCGGCCAAAGCCAAAAACAATAAGTGGAGTTACCCCTCATGCCCCCTATCGTTCTGGTGCTCAACGGCCCGAACCTGAACCTGCTCGGCACCCGCGAGCCGGCGACTTACGGCCACGAAACCCTGGCGGACATCTCGGCGTTGTGCGGTCGCGCCGGCGAAGAATTCGGCCTGGCCGTGGAATTTCGCCAGACCAACCACGAAGGCGAACTGCTCGACTGGATTCACGCTGCCCGTGGCCGTTGCGCCGGGATCGTGATCAATCCGGCGGCGTGGACGCACACCTCGGTTGCGATTCGCGATGCGCTGGTGGCCAGTGAATTGCCGGTGATCGAAGTGCACCTGTCCAATGTCCATGCTCGTGAACCGTTTCGTCATCACTCGTTTGTCTCGGCGATCGCCACGGCGGTGATGTGCGGCTTTGGCAGTCATGGTTATCGACTGGCACTGGAACATTTCAGCCAGCGGCTAAAGGGGTAACGCGCATGTCTCGCTCTAACGTAATACTCGCCGGGCTGATCGGCGCCGGCATTCAGGCCTCTCGCACGCCAGCGCTGCATGAGCACGAAGGCGATGCCCAAGGTCTGCGCTACCTCTATCGATTGATCGATCTCGATCAGTTGAAAATGGACAGCACCGCCCTCTCCGACCTGCTGCTGGCGGCCGAGCGGATGAATTACACCGGGCTGAACATCACCTTCCCGTGCAAGCAGGCGATCATCCCGCTGCTCGATGAGCTGTCGCCGGAAGCCAAGGGCATCGGCGCGGTGAACACGGTCGTGCTGAAGGACGGCAAGCGTGTCGGTCACAACACCGACTGCCTCGGTTTTGCCGAAGGTTTTCGCCGTGGCCTGAAGGACGCTGCCCGTGCACGCGTGGTCCAGATGGGCGCCGGTGGCGCCGGTGCGGCGGTGGCCCACGCGTTGCTGAGCGAAGGCGTACAGCAACTGACTATTTTCGATGTCGACAGTGAGCGCGCCGAGAGCCTGGCGAACAATCTCAATGAGCATTTCGGCTCCGCTCGCGCGGTGGCCGGACATGATCTGCCGAGCACGCTGAATCTGGCCGACGGCCTGGTCAATACCACGCCAATGGGCATGGCCAAACTGCCGGGCATGCCGGTGCCGGTCGAGCTGCTGCGCAAGGAATTGTGGGTGGCCGAGATTGTGTATTTCCCGCTGGAAACCGAGCTGTTGCGCAATGCCCGCGCGCTGGGTTGCCGGACACTGGACGGCGGCAATATGGCGGTATTTCAGGCGGTGAAGGCGTTTGAATTGTTCAGCGGCGTGGTGCCGGATGCGCAGCGGATGCTCGCGCATTTTCAAAGCATGAATGGCTAAAAACCTGTGGGAGCGAGCCTGCTCGCGAAGGCTTACCTTCAGTCAACATATTTACTGACTGACACACCGCTTTCGCGAGCAGGCTCGCTCCCACAGGGACGATGTCAGGCCTGCAGGTAGCGCAGCACCGACTCGCAAATCATCTCGCGATGCCGCTGCTTGATGCTTTCATCCGGCAGATCGATCTGAAAAATCTCGCCAAACGTGTGCCGGTTCGATACGCGATAGAAGCAGAACGAACTGATCAGCAAATGCACATCCAGCGCATCCAGCCCCGCACGGAAAACACCTTCAGCAGCACCCCGACGCAGAATCTCACCGAGCGAATCGAGGATGGTGTTGTTCATCGCCTTGATCGCATCGGAACGCTTCACGTATTCGGCATTGTGGATGTTTTCAATGCTGACGATGCGCACGAAATCGACGTTGCGGTCGTGGTGGTCGAAGGTGAACTCGACCAATCGGCGAATCGCTTCCACCGGCGCCAGCTCGGCCAGGTGCAAACGGTTTTCGGTGTTGCGAATATCGCCATATAGCTTTTCCAGCACCTCGACGTACAACTGCTCCTTACTACCGAAGTAGTAATAGATCATGCGTTTGGAGGTGTGGATACGCTCGGCAATCGCATCGACGCGAGCCCCCGACAAACCTTGCTGGACGAACTCGACGATCGCCTCCTGCAGGATGTTCTCGCGGGTCTTTTCCGGGTTGTTCTTGCGACTCTTGCGCGGCTCCACGGCGGATACGACAGGAGCTGCGGAAAGTTCTGTATTCATCGTCATTGCGGGCTCACGGCCATCACTGCACAGGCGGCGATTATGGGCCGCGCAGCACAGTGAAGGAAGCTGCGGGACCTGTGTTTAATCCCGCGCTTACGAATTTCCTACAACTTCGCCTGGCGCACGGCGCCGCTGCGGGATTTCGCCATCGCCGCTAGACGCACTGCGACGTTCGCCGCGCCGTAACCGGCATAGCCGTTCTTGCGCTGGATGATCTCGAAGAAGAAACGCCCTTCGAACGGCTCCGTGTAGACGTGGAACAGCTCACCGCCCTGAGCATCACGGTCGTACAAGACGTTGTAATACGCCAGTTCGCTGAGGAATTCGTCATCGAAATCGAAGCGCGCGGCGAGGTCGTCGTAATAGTTGAGCGGAATATCCAGCAACGGTACGCCAGCCTCTTTTGCGCGACTGACTTCGGCGAAGATATCGTCACAATCGAAGGCGATGTGGTGCACACCCGAGCCGCGATAGCTCGACAGCGCGTGGGAGATCGCAGTGTTGCGGTTCTCGGAAATATTCAGCGGCAAGCGGATCGAACTGTCGCGACTGCGCAATGCGCGGCTCTTCACCAGCCCGTACGGATCGGGCAATACCACTTCATCGTCCGCCTCGAAATCCAGCAGGCTCTTGTAGAACAGCACCCAACTGTCGAGGCTGTCGGCCGGCAGCGCCATGGCCATGTGATCGATACGCTTGAGACCGCCACGGGCGGGCGCATCTGCCAGCAGATTGAAATCGGTGCCGTAGACGTCGGCCTGTTCATCCACCAGATAAATCAGGCTGCCGTCCGGCGCGCGCACCGCTGCCAGCTCCAGTTCATTGGGGCCGACCAGTCCGCGATAGGGCTGACCTTTGTAGGCGACAGCGCGGGCCAGCGCACTGGCGCTGTCCTTGACTCGCACGGCGGTCGCGCACAGCGACGGGCCGTGAGCCTCGAAAAAGCTGTGAGCAAACGAGTAAGGCTCGGAGTTGAGGATCAGGTTGATGTCGCCCTGACGCAGCAAGCTCACACTCTTGGAACGATGCTGCCCGGCCTTGACGAAACCGAGGCGCTCCAACCAGTTCGACAGTTTGGCGCCGAGGCTTTCGTCTACGGCAAACTCAAGAAACTCGATGCCGTTGTACTCGCTGGCCTTCGGTGTTTCGAAAAGGATTTCACGGTTGGCAACAGGTTGGGCTGCCTGCTCCAGACGCTGACGGGTCTTCTCTTCCAGATACAGCAGCGAACGCAAACCGTCGGCGGCATTGGCCCGTGGCGGTGCGGCGCGGAAGCCGTCGTTGAAGATTTCCAGAGACAGTGGCCCGGTGTAACCGCTCTGGATGATCGGCGCGAGAAACCCCGGCAGATCGAATTCGCCCTGCCCCGGGAAGCAGCGGAAATGCCGGCTCCACTCCAACACGTCCATCTGCAGGATTGGTGCATCAGCCATTTGCACGAAGAAGATCTTCTCGCCTGGAATGTCGGCGATAGCGCTTGGATCGCCCTTCAACGACAAGGTGTGAAAGCTGTCGAGCAATACGCCGAGGCTCGGGTGATCGGCTTGGCGCACGATGTCCCAGACCTGTTGATAAGTGTTGACGTGACGGCCCCAGGCCAGTGCTTCGTAGCCAATGCGCAAACCACGCGCACCGGCATGCTCGGCCAACAGGCGCAGATCATCGACTAGAATTTGCTGATCGCCGACGCTGTCGGCCGAGGCGTTACTGCAGACCAGCACCAGATCGGTGCCCAGTTCCTGCATCAGGTCGAACTTGCGCTCGGCCCGCTCCAGATTGCGCGCGAGGCGATCGCGGCGGCAGCCTTCGAAATCGCGGAATGGCTGAAACAGAGTGATGGCGATGCCGAGGTCGGCGCACATCTGTTTAATTTCTCGCGGACTGCCGTCGTAGTACAGGAGGTCGTTTTCAAAAATCTCCACCCCGTCGAACCCGGCGGCGGCAATGGCTTCGAGTTTTTCCGGCAGGGTGCCGCTCAAGGAAACGGTGGCAATGGAACGCTGCATGTTTCAACTCCCGGACTGCGCCGCTTTATCTTTACTGTAGGAGCTGCCGAAGGCTGCGATCGTTTGATCTTTATTGCTGAAAGCAAAATCAAAAGATCGCAGCCTGTGGCAGCTCCTACACAGGATGGTTTTTATAGTGAGGGAAATTATTGGCTGCATCCCCGAGCGCAGCAATTTAAAGTGTACTACCCGGTTAGTTTTGCGTGCGATTATCGAACACAATGGCGGTTTGGCGAATTGACGATTTTTCGTCCACTGCCCAACATCGACTGCACATTGAGTCCGGATCTGAACCACCGGTCGCAGCGTGCAAGTAACAAGCACACCAAATAACAAATCCAAAAACGGGTGGAACACATGATTCCTTCACAGACTTCCCGCATGGCCCCGGCCATGAGCACTGCCACGGGTGGCATCGGCGACAAGATCAGAGGCGCCATGGCCGTCGGCAAGACCCGTTGGGGCATGCTGGCGCTGGTGTTTTTCGCCACGACCCTTAACTACATCGACCGCGCCGCCCTCGGCGTCATGCAGCCGATCCTCGCCAAGGAAATGAGCTGGACGGCGATGGATTACGCCAACATCAACTTCTGGTTTCAGGTCGGCTACGCGATCGGTTTCGTCCTGCAAGGACGGTTGATCGACCGGGTCGGCGTCAAACGCGTGTTCTTCTGCGCCGTGCTGCTCTGGAGCCTGGCCACCGGTGCTCACGGTCTGGCGACGTCGGCCGTCGGCTTTATGGTCTGCCGATTTATCCTCGGTCTGACTGAAGCGGCGAACTACCCGGCCTGCGTGAAAACCACGCGCTTGTGGTTCCCGGCCGGCGAACGTGCAGTCGCTACCGGCATCTTCAACGCCGGCACCAACGTCGGTGCGATGTTCACCCCGATGCTGCTACCACTGGTCCTGCACGTGTGGGGCTGGCAAGCGGCGTTCCTGTGCATGGCGGCGTTGGGCGGCATCTGGTTGCTGTTCTGGGGTTTGAAGTACTTCAACCCGGAAGATCACCCGAGCGTTAAGCAGTCCGAACTGGACTACATCCAGCAAGAAGTCGAACCGGAACAGGCCCGTGTGCCGTTCTCGAAAATCCTGCGCATGCGCGGCACCTGGGCCTTCGCCCTCGCCTACTCGCTGACCGCGCCGGTGTTCTGGTTCTACCTGTACTGGCTGCCGCCGTTCCTCAATCAGCAATACAACCTGGGCATCAACGTCACCCAAATGGGTATTCCGCTGATCATCATTTATGTGACGGCTGACTTTGGTAGCGTCGGCGGCGGGATTCTGTCTTCGTTCCTGATCGGTCGCGGGATGAACTCGATCAAGGCGCGCCTGCTGTCGATGTTCCTGTTTGCCTGCTGCATCATCGGCGTGGTCATGGCGGCTGGCTCTGCCAATCTTTGGGTGGCGGTGGCTGCGATTTCTCTGGCGATCGGCGCGCACCAAGCCTGGACGGCGAACATCTGGAGCCTGGTGATGGACTACACACCCAAGCACATGATGAGCACGGTGTTCGGTTTCGGCGGCATGTGCGCGGCGATCGGCGGGATGTTCATGACTCAGATCGTCGGCCATATCCTCACCGTCACCAACAACAACTACACCGTGTTGTTCACCCTGATTCCGGCGATGTATTTCATTGCGCTGACGTGGATGTACTTCATGGCACCGCGCAAGATTCCGACCATCACCGAGTAATCTGCCTACACCTGGCTCCCTTGCAGGAGCTGCGGCACGCTGCGATCTTTTGATCTTGATGTTGAAGATCAAAAGATCGCAGCCTCGTTTCACTCGTCAGCTCCTACACAGGGGGTTGCGGTCTCTTCAGCGGCGGCTCTGCTGCCACGCTGCCGCCAGCCCGCTGCAACAGATCACCGCAATGCCGATCACCGTCAACAGACTCGGCGTGTGATTGAACAGCAGCCAGCCCAACAACCCCGCAAACACAATCTGGCAATAACCGAACGGCGCCAGCAGTGCCGGCGCGGCATGGCGGAATGCCTGGGTCAGAAACAAATGCGCGGTCATCCCGCAACTGCCCAGCGCCAGCATCAGCCCGGCGTGGGTCAACGTCGGCACCTGCCAGAAGAACGGCACCAGCGCACTCATCACCAGGGTGTTGCACAGCCCGGCAAAAAAGTTGCTGGTGGTCGGGCTATCGACTTCGGCGAGCTTGCGCGTCAGCAATTGATAGAAGCAGAAAAACAGCGCCGAACAGAACGGCAGCAACACCGCCGGTGTGAACAACTCACCGCCGGGATGGACGATGATCAGCACGCCGATAAAACCGCAAATCACTGCAATCCATTGGCCACGTGTTACCCGCTCTTTGAGCAGCGGCACGGACAATGCCGTCACCAAAACCGGCGCAAGAAAGTTGACCGCCGTCGCTTCCGCCAACGGGATGTACAACAACGCGGTGGTGAAGAACAGGCTGGTGCCGAGCAGGCAAAGTGCTCGGACCAATTGCCATAAAGGCTTTTTGGTACGTAGGACGCGCAGCCCGGACTGCGGCAGAAAAATCCCCGCCATGAGTAAGGTGTGCACCAGATAGCGTGCCCACACCACCATCACGATCGGATAGAAACCGGACAGGTATTTCGACAGCGCGTCGTGACTGGAGAACAGGAAGGTTGCCACGACAATCAGCAAGATCCCCTTGAAGGGTTGGTTGACACCGGAGAGCGGAGTGCTGACGGTCATTGGGTTTCCTTGTGTTGCCAAAAAGATCAGAAGTCTTCGCAGGAAAGTCGCGCCGCCACAGGAACAGCGCTGTCCCTGTGGGAGCGGGCTTGCCCGCGATAGGTGCGCAGCACCGCTTAAAGCCGCGCCAACAACGCTCGAGTTTTATCAATCGCCATCTGCGCCCGCTGCAATCCGCTCACGCCCTGCTCCAGCAGTTTTACCGTGGGAATTTCCAGACTCAGTGGAATATTAGCCGGCAACGCTTTCAGCAACCCGAGCAGATCGCAATCACCCTCGCCGGGAAACCGCCGCTCGTTGCGCGCCTGACGCAAGATCTCGGCCATGTCTGACGGTCGCGGCCCCGCTACATCACATAATTGCGCATAACGCAGGCGCGACGCCGGCACGTTGTCCAGATCCTCCAAACGTGACGCCGATCGATCAAAGTGAAACGCATCGACCAACACCGCAGCGTTTTCCCGGTCAGCGTTCTCGACGATTCGCAGCGCTTGTCGAAGATCGCGCGCATCAGTCCAGGGCATGAACTCCAGATGCGGGTGCAACCCGTAAGGCGCCGCCAGATCGCAAAGGGCCGCGAAGTGATCGGTAAGCCGCTGCTCGTCAGGATCGTTACCGGCGACGAGTAATTCCGTGGCGCCGAATTCCGCACCGACCGTAAGAAGTTTCTCAAAATCGGCGACGACGGTTTGTGGCTTCAGACGCAGGATTTCCACGTCGAGCACACGGATGCCGGTTTCGCGCAGCCGCTGCAATGTCTGACGGCACAAAGCACCATCGGCGACCAACGGGAAGTGATATTCCTCTGGCGTTGCTGGCTCCAGACGCAGGCCGACATGGCTGTAACCGGCACGCGCAGCCACTTCGACCATTTGCGGTGGCGACAACTCCAGCACGGTGAGGCTGGCCAGGGACAGGATTCGTTCACTCATGTTCAGGACTCGATCAGTGCAGGGGTGCAGGTACGGCCGGTGGCGGCGGCCTCGCGGATCGCTTCGACCAGCGCAAGGGTGCGGGCGGCATCGGCCGCACTCACCAGCGGCTCGACTTCACGCCGTGCCACGCGTACGAAATGCTGTAACTGCAAGCGTAAGGCGTCGTCACCGCTGTAGGACTCTTCCACTACCTGCAAGGGTTCATGCCAACCAGCGTCGACCTGATCAGCGGCGTAATGCCAACGCTTGAGTTGCGGAATGCTCAAGGCGCCAGCGGTCCCGGCCAGCAGATAACAGGGCTGACCGGCCTGACGCGGATAGACCGGGTTCTCACCGGAACCCAGCTCCCAACTCCACGGCGCGGCGACCGCGTCGGAACCGCTCAATGTGCCCAGCGTGCCGCCCTCGAATTGCAGCAACACCGCCGCGCTGTCTTCATTGGCAAAACCGCGCACGGCGTTGTCGGTGATCGCCTGCACCGAGCGCACTTCACCGCACAGATGCCGTAGCAGGTCGAGGTCGTGAATCAGGTTGGTCAGCAACATCCCGGCGCCCGGTTCGCGGCGCCATGGGATTTCAAAATAGCTGTCGGGTTTGCGCAACTGGAACAACGCAGTGACCGTGGTCAGACGCCCGAGTGCCCCGCTCTGCACCAGCTCATGGGCGCGTACGATCAGCGGATTGTGACGCCGATGATGGCCGACCAGCACCGGCACGCCGCTGCTTTTGACCACCGCGACCAGCTCGCGCGCTTCGTCCAGATGCACACCGACCGGCTTCTCCAGAAGCACCGGCACACCCGCCGCCAGACAATCGAGCGCGGTGCTGACGTGTTGATTATTGGGGTTGGCGACAATGACCGCGTCTGGCCGGATGAGCTCAAGCATCTGACGATGATCGGCGAAATGCCTGACGCCCCATTTCGCCGCAAGCCCTGCTGCTTGCGGCCCGGGATCAGCCACGGCGCACAGCGTCGCTTCGCTGAGGGTTTGCAGATGCCGATAATGCTGCTGGCCCATGTTACCGGCGCCGATCAGGGCGATTCGAAGGGGCGAATTCAAGGTGCGGTCCTCTTGTGATTGTTGTTGGAATATCACTCCAGCAACAATTTAGAACCGAGTTCCAGAATCAAACACCCATCCATCCTGAAACCGTGCGAACACCGCACAATTTCATGCCAAACCCATCCATGTAGGAGCTGCCGAAGGCTGCGATCTTTTGATTTTGCTATTAAAAGACAAGATAAAAAGATCACAGCCTTCGGCAGCTCCTACCGGGGATTTGCGGCGGATTAGACAAACAGTTCGGAGGCCAGGCTGGCCGCCGACATCTCCTCAGCAAACTGCAGAAGCAACGGCGCCAGCTCATGCAAGCGCGCCCCCGGCATCCGCGCACTCGGTCCGGCGATACTCAGTACACCAATCACCCGACCATCTGTTGGATGCCTCACCACCGCCGCAATCGCCGAAGTCCCCACTGCCGAACTTTCTTCGACACAGGCATAACCCTGCTCGCGCGCCAGACGCAGCCGTTCCAGCAATTCGATGTTCGAGCGCGGCGCATTCGGCCCGATCCCCACCGGCACTTCCGCCGCCTGCCGCTCGACCAGTGACAACGCCTCGGCATCACTCATGCACGCCAGCCACGCATGCCCGGAGGCGGTGTAGAACAGCGGCGCATCGCGGCCCATGTCCGGGTCATAACGCAGACCGGTGCGCGCCCCCTGGGCCTTGGCAATCCAGGTCTGGCGCTCGCCGTCGATTACCCCCAGCCGCACCAGTTCGCCAGTTTCCTGCGCCAGTCGATCAAGCACCGGCTGGACGATGTCGGCACCGCTGCTCGATAAATACTGGAAGCCCATCGCCACCAGTTTGGTCGACAGGTGATAGCGCAATGTTTCCGCGTTCTGGCGCACGTAGCCCAGGCGGATCAGCTCGGCGAGCAAGCGGTGCGTCGCGCTTTTGGGGATATCCAGTTGCTCGGCCAACGTCTGCATCGGCAGCCCGCGCGGATCACTGGTGAGGCTTTCGAGCACGCTGAAAACCCGTTCGATTTGACTGCCGGCCATGGGGACATCCAAAGAAATTTTGCCGATTCTAGAAGACATTGGCGGCAAAGCGAAATCTGGAACCACTTGTTCGATAACCGCCCGCTTTGTTGAATCAACGCTTGTCGAGCCGCTCCAGCACTGGTTATTTTCTGGAATCAAATTCCAAAAAAAATTCATCGCTGGAGTGTTGTTTGATGTCTGCCGAACTCCCGGAAATCGACTGTGACGTATTGGTCGTCGGATCCGGCGCTGCCGGGTTTTCGGCCGCCGTGACGGCCGCGTGGCATGGCTTGAAAGTCATCGTTGTCGAGAAAGATCCGGTATTCGGTGGCGCCACCGCCTGGTCCGGTGGCTGGGCGTGGGTGCCGTGCAATCCTCTGGCGCGTCGGGCCGGAATCGTCGAAGACATCGAACAACCGCGCACCTATTTGCGCCATGAACTGGGCGAGCACTTCGACCCGGCGATGATCGACGCTTTCCTTGAAGCCGGGCCGCGCATGGTTGCGTTTTTCGAGCAGCACACCGCGCTGCAATTTGCCGATGGCAACACCATCGCCGACATTCATGGCGACACGCCGGGTGCTGGCACTGGCGGCCGCTCGGTCATCGCAGCACCTTACGATGGGCGCAAAGTCGGACACTTGCTCAAGCGCCTTCGTACAACGATGCGCGAAACGTCCTTCATGGGCATGCCGATCATGGCCGGGGCGGATCTGTCGGCGTTTCTCAATCTGACGCGCTCAATGAAAGCCGCATGGCATGTAACCCAACGTTTCACTCGGCACTTGTTCGACCTCGCGGTGCATGGCCGGGCGATGCAACTGGTCAACGGCGTGACGCTGGTGGCAAGACTGGCGAAGTCCGCCGAAGACCTTGGCGTTCTGCTCTGGGAATCGGCGCCCGTAACGGAACTACTGCGTGATGGCTCGCGCGTCTCGGGCGCGGTGGTCAACACCCGCAAGGGCCCGATCCGCATTCATGCCCGCAAGGCCGTGGTGCTTGCCGCCGGTGGTTTTGCCAATGACATCGAGCGGCGCAAAGCCTTGTTCCCGCGCACACCGACCGGCCACGAACATTGGGCGCTGCCGCCACTGGCCGTCAACGGCGATGGCTTGCGCCTGGGCGAAAGCGTCGGTGCACGGGTCAATACCGATGTGGCTTCGCCCGTGGCGTGGGCACCGGTATCGCAAGTGCCGCATTCCGACGGCAGCACCGGCCATTTCCCACACATCATCGAGCGCGGAAAACCCGGGATCATCGGGGTTCTGCGCAACGGCCAGCGCTTCGTCAACGAAGCCAACGGTTACTACGACTACGTCAGCGCGATGGTCGCCGCCGCGCCGGAAGGTGAAGAAGTCGCCTCATGGTTGATCTGCACACGTGCCTTTCAACGGCGTTATGGATTGGGCATATCGCGGCCATTTCCGCTGCCAGTGTCAGAATTTATCCGCAGCGGCTATCTGAAAACCGGTAACACCGTTGAAGAATTGGCCCTCGCCTGCGGCATCGACCCGAGCGGCTTGCGCCAGACTGTGGATAACTACAATCGCCATGCCCGCCATGGCGAAGACCCGTTGTTCGGTCGCGGCGCAACACCCTACAACCGCAAACAGGGTGATCCGGCGAACCTTCCCAACCCCTGCGTTGCCCCAATAGAAACCGGCCCTTTCTACGCCGTAAAAGTCCAACCCGGCTGCTTCGGTACGTTTGCCGGCCTCAAGGTCAATCCACATGCGCAAGTGCTGGATGCCAACCAAAACCCCATCACCGGCCTCTACGCAGCGGGCGGCGACATGGCCAGCATCATGGGTGGCCACTACCCGGCGGGCGGGATCAACCTCGGCCCGGCACTGACTTTCGGCTACATCGCCGCCCGGCACATTGCCGGCATGACTGCTTTCGAACAGGAGATCGACCATGCAGCACATCGTTAATACCCAAGGTTTGAACATGCCGAAACTGGGCCTCGGCACCTGGCCGATGCTCGGCGATGAATGCACCCGCGCCGTGGAGCAAGCGCTGGAATTGGGATATCGACACATCGACACGGCAGCGGCCTACAACAACGAAGACGCGGTCGGACAAGCACTGGCGAATACGCCGACACCGCGCGAGCAGATTCACGTCACCACCAAGGTCTGGTGGGATCAGTTGCAACCCGATGCAATGCGCCATTCCATGGACCGCAGCCTCACAGCCTTGCGCAGTGACTATGTCGACCTGTTCATGATTCATTGGCCGACCACCGACTGGGATTTGCCAAGCACCCTCGCTACGTTGGCCTCGTTCAAGGAGCAAGGCCTGGCACGCAACATCGGCGTGGCGAATTTTCCGCTGCCATTGCTGCGCAAAGTCATCGAGGAATATGGGATTGGTCTGTCAGCGATTCAGGTCGAGTACCACGTCCTGCTCGGCCAGAACGCCCTGCTCGACTACGCCCGTCAACACGACATGGCACTGACGGCCTACACCCCACTGGCGCGCAACAAGGTCTCGGACATCCCGCAGATTCAACAGATCGCCAACAAGCACGGTGTGTTGCCAACTCAAGTGGCGTTGAAATGGCTGCTTGATCAACCCAACGTCGCGGCCATTCCCAAGGCCAGCAGCCGAGCCAATCAACTGGCCAACCTCGCATCTCTGCAGGTCGAACTCGACGATGAAGACCGCGCATTGATCGCCGCGCTGTCGAAGCGCGAACGTCAGGTCAGTCCGGATTTCGCCCCGGAGTGGGATGCGTTTGATCGCTGATTGATAATCCAGCGATAGAAATCCTGCGCGGGATTGAATTTGCCGCGTGCCAGACCGTCAATAACAGGCCCGACCTCGTCAGTACGAGGCCGGGCCTGTTTGCGTGTGCGCCAATAGACGGACGACCGGACTGGCGCCACACTCACACAACAGCAACACTCATCACCACCCGATACACACAGAGGATTCCCACATGCTATGGAAAAAAGGCCGACGCAGTGACAACGTCGTCGATGCCCGTGGTGATGATGCCGGCGGTGGCGGCGGCATGCGCTTCGGTGGCGGCAAAGGCCTGAGCCTGGGGGCCATCCTGCTGATCGTCGGCATCGGCTGGATCACCGGACAGGATCCGCTGCAGATTCTCGGTCAGCTCGCTGGGCAATCCACACAGCAATCGGCGCCTACCTCGCAAACCCGCCAGGCACCGCCGGCCAATGATGAACAGGCCGAATTCGTCCGCTCGATCCTTGGCGATACCGAGGACACCTGGGGCACGATTTTCCAACAGGCCGGGCGGCAATATAAAGATCCGACGCTGGTGCTGTTCAGCAACCGGGTCAATTCCGCCTGCGGTCTGGCGACCTCGGCCACTGGCCCGTTCTATTGCCCGGCGGACCAGAAGGTTTATCTGGACATGGCGTTCTTCCAGGAAATGTCGCAACGCTTCAAGGCCGCCGGCGACTTCGCTCAGGCCTACGTGATCGCTCACGAAGTCGGACACCATGTGCAGACGCTTCTCGGCGTGTCGGCGAAAATTCAGACAGCCCGCCAGCAAGGCCGGCAGATGGAAGGTGATGGCGGCCTGCTGGTGCGTCAGGAGTTGCAGGCCGACTGCCTCGCCGGCGTTTGGGCCTACAGTGCACAGAAGCGCTTGAACTGGCTGGAACCGGGCGATATCGAAGAAGCCTTGAACGCGGCCAACGCCATCGGTGATGATCGCTTGCAACAACAGGGTCAGGGCCGTGTGGTGCCGGACTCGTTTACCCACGGTACGTCGGCGCAAAGGGTGCGCTGGTTCAAAACCGGATTCGCACAGGGCCAGGTCGGCCAGTGCGACACCTTCGCGGCGAAAAACCTGTAAATGCATAAATGGCTTTTGGCGTTACTGATTGTTGGCAGCACCGCGCAAGCAGCTGGTGTCGATGCGATCAGCCCCGGTCGCTTGCAACTCAAGGCCGGGGAAATGGCGGTGGGCATTGGTCCCGCGCCGGAGAAAATCGAGCGTGTGCTGATCGTCATTCATGGCCGATTACGCAACGCCGAGACCTATCGCAAAAGCGCCGAAAGTGCGGCCGAGCTAGCGGGACAAACCGCGCACACCTTGGTGATCGCCCCGCAGTTTCTCAATGAAAGCGATGTCGCCCTGTATTCGTTGCCCGCCACCGTCCTGCGCTGGCAGGGCAACGAGTGGATGGGCGGCGGCTTATCCACAGGTCCGAATCCGTTGAGTTCCTATGCGGCGCTCGATGAGATCGTCGCGCGGATCAGCGATCGCAAACAGTTTCCCGACGTTAAACAGATCGTGATCTTCGGTCATTCCGGTGGTGGCCAGGTGGTGCAGCGTTATGCCCTGCTCGCCAAGGATCAGCCGGCACTGAAAACCAACGGCATTCGTCTGCGCTATGTGGTCGCCAACCCGTCGTCGTACGCCTATTTCAATGAGCAACGGCCGGTGGCGTTCGATCACGCCAAGTGCGCGGGTTTCAACCGCTGGAAGTACGGTCTGACAGACATGCCGGTGTATGCCGGTGGGCAAACGCCGTTGCAGCTTGAGAGCGGTTACGTCAAACGCGAAGTGATTTATCTGCTTGGGCAGCAGGACGTCGATCCCAACCATCCGGCGCTGGACAAGCGTTGTGAAGCCAAGGCGCAAGGTGCGTATCGCCTGGAGCGTGGGAAGTTGTACTTCGGCTATTTGTTGCGCCGCCATCCGGAAGGGGTGAATCAGCGACTGGTTGAAGTGCCGGGGGTTGGGCATAACGGCGATGGGATGTTGACCTCGCCGGAGGGGCAGAAGGCGTTGTTTGAACAGTAAGTTGTGCGGTGGATGATCTGGCCTCTTCGCGAGCAGGCTCGCTCCCACATTGGATTGATGCATTGCACAAAATCTCTGTGCACCGAAGATCTAATGTGGGAGCGAGCCTGCTCGCGAAGGCGTCCCTTCTGACAACATAAATCTCAGGCCAGCAGCATCCGCCGCAACTCTACACAATCCTTCGCATGCCAATCCGTCAGCTCCGGCCACGGGTTTTCCGGCAGATTCACCAACACCGTCCGCGCCCCCGCCGCTCGCCCGCAATCCAGATCAAAGCGGTAATCACCGACCATCACCATCGCGCTCGCCGGCACGTCCCAAGCGTCAGCCAGTTTCAGCAAACCACCCGGGTGCGGTTTCGGCGGTGCTTCATCACGGCCCAACACATCGTCCACCGCAAAACAGTCAGCCAAACCAATGGCCTCCAGCGTCACATGCGCCAGTTCCCGAGCATTGCGGGTCAGAATGCCGAGGCGATAACCGCGCGCATGCAGATCGCGCACCAGCTCCACCGCTCCGGTCGCCGGGGTCGAACCAAGCGCCAGATCGCGCTCGTGCTCCAGCAGCCAGGCATGTTTCGCCGCTGCCTCATCCGCCGGCAATGCCGCAAGATGAGTGAGGATGTCGTCCTCCGGCGGAATCGCCAGCGCCACGCGAATCGCCGCAAAATCATGCACGGCGACGGTCAGCGTGCCGTCCATGTCGAACACCCAGTGCTTCACCTCTTTCAGGCTCATGCCCAATCCTTGCGATGGCGGATCAAGCCTTCCTGCGTCACCGACGCGACCAGTTGCCCGGCGCGGTTGTACACGCTGCCACGAGAGAAACCACGGGAATTGCCGGCCCACGGACTGTCCATCGCATAGAGCAACCAGTCATCGGCACGCAGATCATTGTGAAACCACAACGCGTGATCGAGGCTGGCGACCTGCATGTCTTTCTGCCAGACCGACTTGCCGTGTGGCAGCATCGAAGTGGTCAGCAAACCGAAGTCGGAAGCGTAGGCCAGCAGGTATTTGTGCAGCGCCGGGATGTCGGCCAGTGCGCCATCGGCACGGAACCACACGTATTTGATCGGATCCGCCGGTTGCGGGTTGTACGGGTCTTTTTCGGTGACCGGGCGCACTTCGATCGGTTTCGGGCACAGCAGTTTTTCACGCATGTGTTCCGGAATCAGGTGCGCGCGTTGCTGAGTCAGTTCCAGTTCCGATGGCAGGTTTTCCGGGCCGACCACCACCGGCATCTGGCTCTGGTGCTCGAAGCCTGCTTCGTCGTACTGGAACGAAGCGCTGCAAGTAAAGATCGGATGACCCTTCTGGATCGCCGTGACCCGACGAGTGCTGAAACTGCCGCCATCGCGCACGCGATCAACCGAATAAACCACCGGCAACTTGGCATCGCCCGGACGCAGGAAATAACCGTGCATCGAGTGCACATGACGCGCCTCTTCAACGGTCTGACTGGCCGCCGACAGCGACTGGCCGAGCACCTGACCACCGAACAACTGACGGAAACCCAGATCCTGGCTACGGCCACGGAACAGGTTTTCTTCGATCGGTTCCAGGGTCAGCAGGTCGACCAGATCTTCCAACACTTGGCTCATTCAGACTCTCCTCACACAAAGCACTATGCCGCGCAGTCTTGGCTGCGGCGGCCGATTCAGATTCTGGCGCGGGCCAATGATATGGCGGCCATTGTAAACGTCCGTGTCGGCTTATCCATGCAAGGTTTGCAGCCATTGTTCCCGAGTGATGCGGTACAGCACATGCCGGCGCAACGGATGATCGACGGCCAGTTTCGGATGATCGAAATCATCCTCGGGGGCGTGATGCATGCCGATCGCCTGCATGACTTTCTCCGACGGCAGATTGGATTGCGCGGTGAAGGAGACGATTTCCTTCAGCGCCAACCGATCAAAACCGCAGCGCAGAGCGGTCCACGCCGCCTCACTGGCATAACCCAGGCCCCAATGTTCCTTGGCCAGGCGCCAGCCGATTTCCACCGCAGGCGTGAACGACGCGTCGAAACCGACCACGCCGAGTCCGGTGAAACCGATGAATTCGCCGCTGTCCTTGCGCTCCAGCGCCCACAGGCCAAAACCGTGCTCGGCAAAGTGCCCGCGCACGCGGCCGATCATCGAGGCGCTTTCCAGGCGGCTCAATGGTGCCGGAAAATAGCGCATCACCTGAGGATCGGCGCACATCGCGGCAAATGCCGGCAAATCCTCGTCCTGCCACTGACGCATCAGCAAGCGCGCGCTTTCAAGTTCCAGTATCGGCTCCATCGTGCCCCTCCGTTTCCATGCCGCAAGTCTACATCGCTGGTAGGATCCTTCACTCTTTCCTACGTTCCTACATGAATTCGCCATGCCACTGCCGCTGATCTACCACGAAGACTACAGCCCCGAGTTTCCGGCGGATCACCGCTTCCCGATGGACAAGTTTCGCCTGCTGCGCGATCACCTGGTCGACAGCGGTCTGACCCGCGATGCCGACCTGCTGCGCCCGGAGATCTGCCCCAACGACATCCTCGCCCTCGCCCATGACCGTGCGTATATCGAACGCTACATGAGCGGCGAGCTGTCCCGCGAAGACCAGCGGCGTCTAGGTCTGCCGTGGAACGAAGCCTTGGCGCGGCGTACGGTACGGGCGGTCGGCGGTTCGATTCTGGCCGCAGAAAAAGCCCTGGAACATGGCCTGGCCTGCCACTTGGCCGGCGGCACTCACCACGCGCACTACGACTATCCGGCGGGGTTCTGCATCTTCAATGACCTGGCAATCATCAGCCATTACCTGCTGCAAAGCGGTCGGGTGAATCGCGTGCTGATCTTCGATTGCGATGTGCATCAGGGCGACGGCACCGCGCGAATCCTGCATGACACGCCGGAGGCGATTACCGTTTCCCTGCACTGCGAGAAGAATTTTCCTGCACGCAAAGCGGAAAGTGACTGGGACATTCCGCTGCCCAAAGGCATGGGCGATGCCGACTATTTGAAGGTTGTGGACGACACACTCAACTACTTGCTGCCGCTGTATCAGCCGGATCTCGTGCTATACGACGCCGGCGTTGATGTACATAAGGACGACGCCCTCGGTTATCTGCAACTGACCGACGAAGGTGTCGCCGCCCGCGATGAAAGCGTGATGCGCCATTGCCTGGGCCGCGACATTCCGGTGGTCGGTGTGATTGGCGGCGGTTACAGCAAGGATCGCCATGCCCTCGCCCGCCGCCACGGCATCCTGCATCACAGCGCGCAACGGGTCTGGCAGTCACACGGTTGTCATTGAGCTGTGCTGCGTTACCCACAATGGCTGTGGAACTGCCTGTGGATAACCTGAGTGAAAGGGACTACAGGCCATACCAATTGCGGCCCACAGAACACTGGCTAATTTTTAACCAGATACTGAATCCACCAAAATTCCCTGTGGGAGCGACGGTGCGACGATTCGACCTGCTCGCGAAGGCGTCGGAGCACTCAACATTTAACTGACTGACCCACCGCTTTCGCGAGCAGGCTCGCTCCCACAGGGATCTCCCACATTGGTTTGCGCTGTTAGAATGCGCGCCTTATCCCGCCATACCGCAGCGCATGCCATGACCCAGAATTCCGCCTCCTCCCCCGCTCACGTCGCCATCATCGGCGGTGGCCCCGCCGGCCTGATGGCCGCCGAAGTGCTGAGCCAAGCCGGAATCCGCGTCGATCTGTACGACGGCATGCCCTCGGTGGGCCGCAAATTCCTGCTGGCCGGGGTCGGCGGCATGAACATCACCCACTCCGAAGCCTACCCGGCGTTCCTCTCGCGGTATGCCGAGCGCGCACCGCAGATCGCGCCATTGCTGCGCGGCTTCGACGCCGATGCGTTGTGCCAATGGATTCATGATCTTGGAATCGAGACCTTTGTCGGCAGCTCCGGCCGGGTTTTTCCTACGGACATGAAGGCCGCGCCACTGTTGCGCGCCTGGCTCAAACGCCTGCGCGACAGCGGCGTAGTTATCCACACCCGCCATCGCTGGCTCGGTTGGGACGAACACGGTGCGCTGCGCATCGACAGCCCGGAAGGTGAAATCACCGTCAAGCCCGACGCCACCCTGCTCGCCCTCGGCGGCGGCAGTTGGGCGCGCCTCGGTTCCGACGGTGCGTGGATGTTGCCGCTGGAGCAACGCGGTGTAGGACTGGCGCCGTTGCAGCCGAGTAATTGCGGTTTCGAGGTGCAGGCCTGGAGTGAATTGATGGTCAGCAAATTCGCCGGCGCGCCGCTGAAAAATATCGCCATCGGTTTGAACGACGATATTCCGCGCTTGGGCGAATGCGTGATCACCGCGACCGGCATTGAAGGCAGTCTGATTTACGCGCTGTCGGCGCCGATTCGTGAGGCGATCAATCAGTACGGCGCAGCGACCGTTCACATCGATCTGTTGCCCGGCCGGCCTGTGGATAAATTGCAGGCGGCATTGAGCAAGCCACGCGGATCGCGCTCGATGGCCAAGCATCTGCACAGTCAGGTCGGCATTGATGGGGTGAAAGCGGCGTTGTTGCGGGAGTTGACTGATGCGGCGACGTTTGCTGATCCGGCGCTGTTGGCGCGGGCGATCAAGGCGTTGCCACTGACGTTGGTGAAAACCCGTCCGCTGGACGAAGCGATCAGCAGTGCCGGGGGCGTGACGTTCGAGGCGATGGATGAGCGCTTGATGCTCAAGGCGTTGCCGGGGGTGTTCTGCGCGGGGGAAATGCTGGATTGGGAAGCACCGACGGGTGGCTATTTGCTGACGGGGTGTTTTGCCAGTGGCCGGGCGGCGGGGTTGGGGATTGTGCAGTGGCTCAAGCCCGAGGCGTCTGCCTGAACCCTCACCCCAGCCCTCTCCCAGAGGGAGAGGGGGCCGACCGAGGTGTCTGACGTCATCCATCGACCTGAAAAACCGAGTCGATTATGGATTTGGTCAATCGACCGAGGTGTCTGGCGAAAGCTCTGTCGATTATGGATTCACAACACAAAGAATCAGGTCGGCGTACTTCGCGCCCCCCAATCAGCCCCCTCTGCCTCGGGGAGAGGGGGCTGACCGAGGTGTCTGGCGCCATACATCGACCTGAAACACCGAGTCGATTAAGGATTTGGTCAGACGACCTAGGTGTCAGGCGAAAGCTTTTTCGATTATGGATTCACAGCCATAGGATCAGGTCGGCGTACTACGCGAGCATCCCCCAATCAGTGCCCTCTCCCTCGGGGAGAGGGTTAGGGTGAGGGGCTTTTGACCTTAAGGCTTGCGCTTGCGAGGCCCAGTGTTGAACACCGGCACTTTACGCACAGGTTTGATCGAAGGCTCCGGAGCCTGCGTCTCGCCACTATCCACCCACTTGCCCAGATTGCGCTTGCCGCCACCACCGGAAGCCTTCGGCTTCTTCGGTTTCTTCGGCTTCTTGATCACCTGACCGCTGGCATCGGTGTCCGGCACGCGGTGCTCAGGCTCGAAATCCGGCTCGTTCTGACGCTTCAACGTCTGGCGAGTCAGCATTTCAATCGCCGACAACATGTTCACTTCATCCGCGCACACCAGCGAGATCGCCTCGCCCGTCGCGCCCGCACGGCCGGTACGACCGATGCGGTGAATGTAATCCTCAGCCACGATCGGCAGATCGAAGTTGATCACCAGCGGCAGATCTTCGATATCCAGACCACGGGCAGCCACGTCAGTCGCCACCAGAATCTGCACTTCACTGAGCTTGAAACGATCCAACGCGCGCTGACGGGTCGCCTGCGGCTTGTCGCCGTGGATACCGTCGGCATTCACACCCAGGCCCTGAAGTTTTTCCACCAGCGCATCAACACCGTTGCGGGTCTTGGCGAACACCAGCACCTGCTTCCACTTGTTCTTGCGCATCAGGTGCACGAACAGTTCGGCCTTGCGCTTTTTGTCTACCGTGACGATCCACTGCTTGACCGTATTGGCGGCGACGTTGCGCGGGCTGACTTCGACGGTCAGCGGATCGTTGAGCATCTGCCCGGCCAGCAGGCGGATGTCATCGGAGAAGGTCGCGGAGAACAGCAGGGTCTGGCGCTTTTTCGGCAGCATGCGGTAAATGTTCGCCAGTTCTTCGGAGAAGCCCAGATCGAGCATACGGTCGGCTTCATCCAGCACCAGAGTCTGCAGTTGATCGAGTTTCAGCGCGTTCTGGCGGAACAGATCGATCAGGCGACCTGGCGTGGCGACCAGCACATCGACGCCACCGCGCAGCTTCATCATTTGCGGGTTGATGCTGACACCGCCGTAAACCGCATAAGTGCGCAGCGGCAGGTTTTCGGCGTACTGGCGCACAGACTCATGAACCTGCTCGGCCAACTCACGGGTCGGCACCAGAATCAGCGCACGTGCCGAATTGGCAGCGACTTTCGGCCCTTCCATGGCCAGCAACTGCAGCAGCGGCAAGGCGAAACCGGCGGTCTTGCCGGTGCCGGTCTGGGCGGCAGCCATCAGGTCACGACCGGCCAGCACGGCTGGAATGGCTTGCGCCTGAACCGGCGTCGGGGTCTGGTAGCCGAGCGTCTCGAGGGAGCGCAGCAAGGGTTCGATCAGGCCAAGGGTGGCGAAAGTCATGGGAGTACCGTAGGAAAAAATGACGCGGGCATGCAATGCCGCGCAGTTTACCCTAATTCGTACGCTGTTCTTCGCGAACGGCTGTCGGCGCTACGATCGGCGGCTGTGCCGGACGGCGCCACTGCGGCAGTCCGATCAACACCACGGCGCTGATGATCACCAGCATCGCCAGCGCTTCCTCGATCCCGATGGTCTCGCCAACAAACACGATCCCCAGCAACACCGCCACCGCCGGGTTGACGTAGGCATAACTGGTCGCCGCCGCTGGACGCACGTGCTTGAGCAAATACATATAAGAGTTGAAGGCGATGATCGATCCAAAGAAGATCAGGTACGCCAGCGCCAGCCAGCCTTCAACTGGCGGCATTGCTTGCAGACGCTCACCACTGACGGCGCTGCCGATCAGCAGCACCACACCGCCGACCAGCATTTCCACCGCACTGGCCATCGCGCCCTGCGGCAACGGCAAATGTCTGCTCCACACCGAACCGAACGCCCAGGTCGCCGCCGCGAAAATCAGCAACGCCGCGCCCATCGGACTCGATTGCAGGTTGGAGCCCATGTTGAGCATGGCGATGCCGATAATCCCCAACGCTACCCCGGCCCACTCAAGACGCGTATTACGCGCACCCCAGAAATATCCACAGAGCAAGGTGAACAATGGCACCGTCGCCACCGCCAACGCCGCAACGCCCGAAGCCACGCCAGTGTGTTCAGCCACACTCACCGCGCCATTACCAAAACTGAGCAGCAAAATCCCGATGATCCCCGCCGCTTTCCACTGCGCCCAGGTCGGCGCCGGAGCCCCGCGCCAACGCAGGAACGCGTACATCAACGTACCGGCGATCACGAAGCGCACACCGCCGAGCATCAGCGGCGGCCAATACTCGACGCCAATGCGGATCACCAGATAGGTCGATCCCCAAATCACATACAACGCAAAAAACGCGGCGATCAGCGGCAAGGAAAAACGGCGCAAGGCAGGCATGGGCAGCTCAAATATCAGGCTCTCGGGATTAGTTATTCTAGAAAGGCTTGCGGGCAAAAATAAGTTACAAAACCTGTTTATAGCGCCGGTACACTTTGGAAATCACGGAGATCGCTGGAATAAACCACGATTTCGAAAGTCTGGCATTTTCAGGAGTCCGGCCTTGGACAAATATGACCGCATGCTGCTCAGCGCCCTGCTCGAAAACGGTCGAGCGTCCTACGCCGACCTCGCACGCAAAGTGAATCTCTCCGCCCCCGCCGTCGCCGAGCGCGTAGCCAAGCTAGAGGCATCCGGGGTGATTACCGGGTATGAGGCGAAAATCGACCTGTCGAAAATCGGTCTGCCGATCCAGTGCATGATCGAATTGCGCCTGCACCAGAACGGCAGCCAGAAGGTCTACGACGAACTGGTGAAAATCCCGCAGCTGACCGAGTGCTTTCGAGTGACAGGCGATCCGTGCGTGATGATGAAAGCCGCGGTGGGATCGATGACGGAGCTGGAGGAGTTGATCAATCGGGTCGCGAAGTTTGGCTTCAGCAAGACGTCGATTGTGTTGTCGAGTGCCATCGAAAAGCGTGTGCCGCTTGGCCAGATCGAAGGCAACGGCAAATCCTGAGAACGATGATGCCTCGCTCCCACAGGGGTTGTGTACTGGATTGGGGATCAGCGGTAACGCAGCAAGTGCTCGCTGACTTTCGCAGCAGGGACTTTCTGCAGTTTGCACAGCAGGTCATGCGATAGCTCGCTTACACCGTGCTTGTGCCGCAACTCATCGGCCAAATGCGCCATCAGATTGGCCGCCATCTCGGCATCGGCCATGGCCCGGTGAGCCTGGCCGGTGTGCGGCAGACGCGCAAACGTGGTCAGCGTACCGAGCTTGTGATTCGGCGCGGCCGGCATCAGCCGCCGTGCCAGCAGCAGCGAGCAGGCAAAGTTCTGCAACCGCGTGCGCTTGATCCGCCCCAGTTCAAAGTCCCAGAACTTCTGGTCGAACGAGGCGTTGTGCGCCACCAGCGGCGTGCAGCCGACAAACTCATTGACCTCGTTCATCACCTGCTCGGCCGAGGGCGCGGTGCGCAACATGGCGTTGCTGATGCCGGTCAGTTGTTCGATGAACGCAGGGACGCGCACGCCGGCGTTCATCAGGCTCTGGTAACGCTCGACGATGCGGCCGTTTTCCAGCATGACCACGGCGATTTCCGTGGCGCGGCAGTTGCTGTTCGGCGACAGGCCGGTGGTTTCAAAGTCGATGACTGCAATGCGTTCCAAACCGGGTTCAACTCCGTACAAATCAATTCTTCAGCTTAATTTTTTAACAGCAGCGCGCCTTCGATCGGCACGTAACGGCTGGCGGCGCGGATCAGCGAGTTGGCCGTCAGGCCGGGCACGCCATAGGCGACTGCCTGCACGCCGTGTTTGCTGATGATGCGCTCAAGCAGCATGTCGAAATCGCCGTCACCGGAAGCCAGGACAACTTCGTCGACGTGGTCGGCGGCGTCCATGATGTCGAGGGTGATGCCCACGTCCCAGTCGCCCTTGGCCGAGCCGTCGCTGCGCTGGATGTAGGGTTTGAGTTTCACGGTGAAACCGAGGTTGCGCAGGATCTGCTGGAACTGCTGCTGCTTGCTGTCGCCACGGTCGATCGCGTAGGCGTAGGCCTCGACGATCTGCCCGTCCTTGCTGATGTCGGCCCACAAGGCGGCGTAGTTGAAGTGACAACCATAAGCCTGACGCACGGTGTAGTAGAGGTTCTGCACGTCGGCGAACACTGCGATTTTTTTCACCGGAGTTCCTGTGGGCGCGCAAGCGCACGAAGCGGGATCAGGCGCAGGGCCCGAAAAAGGCGCTCAGTATGCCAGTCCGAAGGAAGGTTCCGCGAATAATCGGCCCGGAGCCCTCAGGGGCTCCGGACGAATGGTGAATCAGACGAAGGAATCGTCGTCATCAAAGAAGGAAGAATTGTCGTTGCCGTAGTCGGTGTCGGTGAACCCGCCCTGGTCGTTGCCAGAGAAGCCGTTATCGGCCACACGCTGGTCATCGCCCCAACCGCTGTTGCTCTGGTCGGCGACCTGCGCCGGCTCTTCCTTGATCACTTCAACGATTTCTTCCGGCTGCTGGTTGTGATGGAACAGGCTGCTGATGCCCTGCGCCAGCATCACGCCACCGGCCACACCAGCGGCGGTTTTCAAGGCGCCGCCGAGGAAGCTGCTGCCCGCCGCCGGAGCGGCTTGTTGCGCGTAGTTAGGCGGTGGCGCGCCGAAGTTCTGTTGGGGTGCAGACGCGCCGTAATTCTGCTGCGGTGCCGGGTCACGCCAGCCGCCGGTCGACGCCGGGGTGGCACTCTGAGTCGGCGCCGGACGCGGGCTGCCGCCAAAGATGCTCGACAGGAACCCACCGCCGCTGCTTGGCGCCGGCGCGGCACTCTGCGCCTTGGCCGACTGCAACTCCGCCTGCAAACGCTGGACTTGCTGAGTCAGTTGCTTGTTCTGCTCGTCGAGGCTCTTGAGCGCAGCCTCTTGCACCAGAATCGCCTGGGTCATGAAATAACCTGCCGCTGGCTGGCGGGTCAGGTGTTCCTTGATCCGCGCCTCTGCCTGGGCATCGCGCGGGGCTGCCTCCGTTTCGGCCTGTTGCAGCCGGGAAAACAGTCCATCGATCAGGGTTTGCTCTTCGCTGTTCATGGCGACCTCATAGATTGCCGGGGATCACATTGCCCTCGTCCACATTGGCCGAGGTGCTCTCCTGTAATGGAGACGGTGACAAAACGTTTCAATGACCTTTACCGAATGTTTACGTTTGTGTCGCGCCAGCCATCATCGGTTAAAGTGAGCCACTGTTTTCCACCTGCGATACCGACTGATGAATGCCCTCGAAGTACTGCGCGACTCTCTGTATTTTTTCAAACGCCATTTGGGCAGCATCGTGCAGTTGTGTCTGCCGCTGGTGATATTCGAAGCGTTCCTGCAACAGGTGGTCGATCACGCCAGCGGGCCGGAAAACATCTCGGCGATCAGTATCGTCGTCGGTCTGCTGGTGTATCCGCTGTACACCGCTGCGCTCATCCTCTTTCTCGATGCGCGCAGCCGTGGCGAGGCGCCGCGCAACCGTGATCTGCTGGCGATGGCCGCTACCCTCTGGCCACGTTTCGCCCTGCTGACTGCGCTCAACACCTTGTTGATCCTGCTGGGCTTGTCGCTGTATTTCCTGCCGGGCCTGATGTTGATGGTCATGCTCGCGTTCGGCGAATACCTGCTGGTGCTGCGCGGCATGGGCCCCTTGCAGGCGATGAAGGAAAGCCTGCGCCTCACCCGTGGGCATTTCTGGCGAATCCTGCTGTGCATTCTCTGCGTGATGACGCCGCTGTGGTTGCTCAAAGGGGCGACGCTGGCGGTCTACCCCGAGCCGCAGAATCCTGTGATCGCCATACTGATCGACAGCGCTCACAGCTTCCTGCAACTGTTCACCAGCGTAGTGTTGTTCCGCCTGTTCATGCTTATAAGCGAATTGCCTGACAAACGTGACAGAGTGGTCTGACAGCACTGCGCTTGGGCTTCGAGACGGCCGTCAGGTATGCTCGGGGCCACTTTCTGTAACGCTATAAGCCGAGCCATGACCCGTCTACTGCGCTACACCCTGTTACTTGCCGTGCTCGCCCTCGTCCTGATCGGCGCGCTGATCTTCAGCCTGACCTGGCGTCCCGATGCCCGCGAAACCTTGCCGGTCAGTTGCACGGGGACGCCACCGACGCTGGTGCCGGGCCAGGCGCTGAAAGTCATGACCTGGAATGTGCAGTACCTGGCCGGCAAGCGTTACGTGTTCTGGAATGATCTGGCCCAGGGCAACGATGAAGCGCCGACCCTGGAAGACATGGCCTTCAGCCTCGACGAAGTGGCGCGGGTAATCCGCGATGAGCAGCCTGATGTGGTGCTGTTGCAGGAACTGGATGACGGCGCCAAGGCCAGCGACTACCAGGATCAGCTGAAGTTATTGCAGGAACGCGTTGCCGACCTGTATCCGTGCAGCGCCAGCGCGTTTGACTGGAAAGCCGATTTTGTCCCCGACTCGCCTATTTTCGGCAGTGTCGGCCGACAACTGGCGACCCTGAGCCGCTACCGCATCGAACACGCCGAACGCCTGCAATTACCGGTCGCCTCAGCCAATGTCATCAGCCGTCAATTCCAGCCAAAAGATGCGCTGCTCGCGACCAAACTGCCCCTGAGCGATGGTGGGCAACTGACCGTTTTCAATACCCATCTGGAGCGTGCCAGCCAGCCCGATGACACCTTGCAGGCGCAAGTGAGCGCCGTGGCCAAAGTGCTCGACAAGTACGAAAGCCAGGGCCTGCCATGGTTGATCGGTGGCGACTTCAATCTGCTGCCGCTGGGTCAATACCGTCGCTTGCCCGCCGAGCAGCGCACGCCCTACGCCGCCGACAGCGAACTGCACCTGCTGTGGGACAAATACCCGATGATCCCGACCAACAACGAGGCCAGCGGCATCGACCGCGCGCAGTGGCTGACCCACTACCCCAACGACCCCGGCCTGAATGGCCCGGATCGCACGGTCGACTATCTGTTCTACAGCCCGAAGATCAAACGGGTCGGGGCAATGGTGCGGCAGGACGATACGTTACGCATCTCCGATCACCTGCCAGTCATCGCACGCTTCCTGCTCCCCGCCACGCCGTAGTTCACAACTTCGGCACACCACCGATCTACTGTGGCCGACTTCAATTCTGTAGGAGCTGCCGAAGGCTGCGATCTCTTGATCTTCAGGTCCCACGCGGTTTCGCCCGTGCGGTCGCCTCGGCCACCAACGGATCATCCGGCCAATAATGCTTCGGATAGCGCCCCTTCAAATCCTTCTTCACCTCGGCATAAGTGCTGCGCCAGAAGTTCGCCAGATCCTGCGTCACCTGCACCGGGCGCCGCGCTGGCGATAGCAAGTGCAGCTTGACCACTTGCCGGCCGCCGGCAATTCGCGGTGTATCCGCCAGCCCGAACAACTCCTGCAAGCGCACCGCGAGAATCGGTGGAAACTCGCTGTAGTCCAGACGAATCGACGACCCCGACGGCACGCTCAAATGATGCGGCGCCAACTCATCGAGCTTTTGCGGCAATGGCCACGGCAGCAGGTTACGCACGATGCTCGACAGATCGAGATTGGCAAAATGGCTGAGCCGCGAAACCTTGCCCAGATACGGCATCAGCCAGTCTTCGAGGGTGTTCAGCAACGTTGCATCGCTGACATCCGGCCATTGACTGTCGTCCTGATTGTGCAATTCCAACTGACGCAACAGCGCCACCCGCGCCTGCCACTGACGCAGCTCCGGCGTCCACGGCAGCAACTCCAGACCCTTGCGCCGCACCAGATTGACCAGCGCCTGACTGCGCGCATTTTCATCGAGACCGGTCAACGGCTCACGGTTGAGGATCAGCTCGCCGACCTTGCGCTGACGCTCGGCGCGCAGCACGCCTTCGCGCTCGTCCCAATCCAGTTGATCGACGTTGCGCACCTGTTCGGCCAGCACCGAATCAAACAGCGCAGGGTCGAAATCCGCCGCCAGATAAATCCGTTCTTCGCGCTGGCCCTGACGGCTGCCGAGATCGGCGATGACGATCCACGGTTCTTTCATCAGGCTGTCAGCTTCGGCGAACAGCGCCGCACGACCGTTGGCCAGCCGATATTCGGCACCGCCAGGACGCCGCTGTTGCGCGACGCGATCCGGATACGCCAGCGCCAGCAACGCACCGAGCCAGCGCGGATGATCGGGATCGCTGACCGGCTCACTCGCTTTGCCGCGCAGGTAACCGCGATATTGCCGCGCCAGTTGCTTAGCGCGCTGCACCCCGCCCTGCGCACCACGGGCGGCACGTTCCTCGCCGGACAGCAGCACCAGCCGACTGTGCAGATCGGCCCCGGCGCCACGCAAAATATCGCGCTCGCCGAGCAACGCGGCGACATCGCACGCCATGTTCGCCAGACCCAACGCCTGCCCCCGCAGCAGCAAATGGCCGATGCGCGGATGCGCCGGCAATTCAGCCATGGCCTGACCGTGCGTGGTCAGAGACTCGCCTTCCAGCGCGCCAAGCCTTTGCAACAAATCTTGCGCCTGGGCATAGGCTGCCGCCGGCGGAACATCGAGCCAGACCAGTTCGCCCGGCGTGACACCCCAGCGTCCCAGTTGCAGGGCGAGGCTGGCGAGATCCGCCGAAAGAATTTCCGCACTGCCATAAGCGGCGAGTTGTTCGTGCTGATCCTGCGACCACAAGCGATAACAAACGCCCGGCTCGAGTCGCCCTGCCCGGCCCGCACGCTGGGTGGCGCTGGCCTTGGAAATCCGCTGAGTGTCGAGCCGTGTCATGCCGCTGCCCGGATCGAAACGCGGCACCCGCGCCAGCCCGGCATCGATCACCACGCGCACGCCGTTGATGGTCAAACTGGTCTCGGCGATGTTGGTCGCCAACACCACCTTGCGCTGACCGGCCGGCGCCGGATCGATCGCCGCACGTTGTGCGTTGAGGTCGAGTTCACCGTGCAACGGGCACAGCAAAACGTCGCTGCGCTCACCAAGGGCGTCGACCAATTGTTGATGCACGCGACGAATTTCAGCCTGACCCGGCAGGAACACCAACAGGCTGCCGGTTTCATCGTGCAGCGCTTCAAGCACGGTTTGCGTGACGCGTTGATCAATGTATTCGCCGGGCTGAAACGGCCGCCCCCAGCGCATCGTCACCGGATACATGCGGCCTTCGCTACGCAGGATCGGCGCATCATCCAGCAACCCGGCCAGACGTTCACCTTCGAGCGTGGCCGACATCAGCAAAATCTTCAGCGGCTGTTCAGCGCGGAACAGCTCGCGACCGTTCAGACTTAACGCCAGCGCCAGATCGGCGTCGAGGCTGCGTTCGTGAAATTCGTCAAAGATCAGCAGACCCACGCCTTCCAGCGCCGGGTCATCCTGCAAGCGGCGGGTGAGAATGCCTTCAGTGACCACTTCAATGCGCGTATTGGGGCCGACCTTGGTGTCGAGACGAATGCGGTAACCAACGGTTTCACCGACCTTCTCGCCCAGCTCGCTGGCCAGACGTTCCGCCGCCGCACGCGCGGCGAGACGGCGCGGTTCAAGCATCAGAATGGTCTGCCCGGCCAGCCACGCTTCATTGAGCAAGGCCAACGGCACGCGGGTGGTTTTACCGGCGCCGGGCGGTGCTTCGAGCACGGCTTCGTGGCGAGTCGCCAAGGCTTCACGCAGGGCGGGTAAAACTTCATCGATTGGCAAAGAAATCATGCTGGCTCCCCAGGGCGTGCCCACAGTAAATTGCGAGTCGCGTTAGAGCTGTGAGCGTGCCAGGCAAGGCGCGGGACGCAGGTAAGGGTCGTTTCCTTGCCAAGTCCCGCAACGCAGCATGGCGCGCTCACAGCTTTAGCCCGGAGGGCCGAACCCCGATAGGATTCGTTGGCCTTCACGCGGTGTCGATCTGGAGAAAACAACTTCAATCCTCAACGTATTTCGGTAGGGGTGAGACGAGGCCGCAATTTACTGTGGGCATGCCCTGCCATGGCCGAGTATAACGGCGAACTGGCGGGCGTTCGTCGGGGTCTTAACTTCACACGACGACGCTTCGTTATCAGATGACTCAGGAGATTTTCCCATGCGCTTACCTTTTCGCCTGATCGGCGGTGTACTGGTCGCCACCCTGCTCACGCAAATCACCGCGTGCGGTTCGATTTTCTACCCGGACCGGCGCGGTCAGATCGACGGCAAGATCGACCCGGCGATTGCCGTGCTCGACGCCGTGGGCCTGCTGTTCTACGTCATTCCCGGCCTGATCGCGTTTGCCGTCGACTTTGCCACCGGCGCGATCTATTTCGAACCGGGCCACACCGCGCAGATCGACCCGGCCAAACTCAAGCAAGCCATCGGCCCGGACGGTCAGGTCGATAATCACAAGCTGCAGGCTATTCTCGAAAGCGAGTTGGGCCGAGATTTCCCACTGGATGATCCGCGCCTGATTCAACACAAGGGCAGCACTCAACAATTGGCGATGTTCGGCCTGCAACCCGCCGCTTAAAAAGGACGTTCAATGACATCCAGCCCCGAACACGCTCGCCTGCTGCGGCTGGCGACCCGCGCCTCGGTGGCGGTCGCGTGCACACTGATCATCGCCAAAGCCATCGCCTGGTGGCTGAGCGGTTCGGTGAGCATGCTCGCCGGCCTCACCGACTCGGCGCTGGATGGCGTCACTTCGCTGCTCAATCTGCTGGCGGTGCATTACGCGCTGCGCCCGGCCGATGACGATCACCGTTATGGTCACGGCAAGGCGGAATCGCTGGCGGGCATGGCGCAGGCGCTGTTCATTGGCGGCAGTGCGGTGTTGATCGCGTTTCAGGCCTACGAACGCATCCAGCACCCGGAACCGCTTGGCGCGCCGTGGATCAGCATTGGCGTGATCATTTTCTCATTGCTGCTGACCGTGGCCTTGCTGATGCTGCAGCATCGAGTGATCAAGCAGACCGGCTCCAACGCCGTGCGTGCCGACTCACTGCATTACCGATCCGATCTGTTACTCAACGGCAGTATTCTGGTGGCGCTGATGTTGGCCGGGTTCGGCTGGCATCAACTGGATGCCTGGTTCGGACTGGGAATTGCCGCCTACATTCTGTGGAGTGCCATCCAGATTGCCCGGGAAAGTTTTTCGGTGTTGATGGATGAGGAGCTGCCGGCGGATGTCAGTCAGCACATGCTCGAACTGGCCTGCAGTGTGCCGGGGGTGTTGGGCGCACATGACTTGCGCACGCGAATCTCAGGCAACCACTGGTTTGTGCAGTTGCACCTGGAGTTGCCGGGGGAACTGACCCTGTCAGTGGCGCACGGCATCAGCGATCAAGCGGCCGATGCCATTCACAAGGCCTACCCGCGAGCCGAAGTGCTGGTGCACGCCGACCCGCAGGAAGTGGTCAAGTCAGAACGGGCGCAAACCCGGCTTCAGTAACTGACCTGATAACCGCGACTGCTCAGGCAATTGCCCTGCGCCTGACGGTAGGCCTGAACCACTTCGGGCGCCGGTTGATACGTCGCGGTGCGCGGATCGAAACCGCTTTGCTGCACGGCGTACTGATAGCACTGGTAACCGTCCTGCTGCACCTGCTCGGGCGACTGGCCGTTGGCCGGATACGCTTCGACGTCATAGCCTTGGGATTGCGGCTGCGGCTGTTGCTGTGCCGGCGGCTCGACCACGATGTAATCCTGCGTCGCTTCCTGATAGGCATAGTAGGAACCGGCGGCGAGGAACAACAGCGAACCACCGATCCACACTTCTCGGGCGTAATCCGGCAGATACTGGATGCGGATCCCGCGCGGCGGTTGCACGACGATGTAGCGCGGGCCTTGCGGGCGATACCAGTAACCGCCGGAATAGAAGTAATCCTGACCGCGATACGGCACGCGGTAATCGCGATCCGGGAAGCGGTCGATCACGTGCCCCGGGCGATATTGCGGGCCTGGCCCCCAACCGTTGCCGTGACCGTCCGGACGGCCCGGCCAGCGATTGTCGTTAGGTCGGTTGTTGGTCTGCCATTGCTGGTTGTGGTAACCGTTCTGCGGACGCTCATCGCGGTAGTAACCCTGACGCGGCTCTTGAGTCTGGCGCACGGCGTCGGGCCGTGGCTGGATCGGCAGGCTGTTGGCCGGCAACTGCGGCGGCGGTGGCGGCTGGCGCACCGGGTTGGGGTTATACGCTGGACGGTTCTGGTCGTGGTTTTGCCACTGACCATTGTTATTGTGCTGCTGACCGTTGTTATTGTGCTGCTGACCGTTGTGCTCGAACTGGCGGCTGTTGTCGCCACGAATGATCTCGTTGTTCTGCGCACGCGGCTGATTCTGTTGCGGCTGATTCTGCGATGGATTGTTCTGCGGACGCGGCTGATTGTTGCCGCCATGGCCCTGATTATTGCCCTGATGGTCCTGGCCATGGCCACCACCCTCCGGCCCGCGATTCTGCGGTTCATCGGCAAGCGCTTGCGCACTGACACTCACACACAGCAAACCAACACCGGCCAGACGCCAAATGCGCGACTTCATGCTTTTTCTCACTGCGGGGCCTGTAAATGTAAGAGGGCTTGTCACTAAGACCGGCAATACACACACCGGGTTCTGCAACAGGTTATCAGTCGCACAACTTATTTATTGAGCCCGTGGGCATGAAATCGCAGGCAAGAAAAAAGGGAGACCCGTCGGCCTCCCTTTAGAGAACTTCGTCCTGGCTCGACGCTTTTGACGTCGGCTCACCTCACGCCGTCTTCTGGACAGTGTGCAGCTCGGGGGCCGGCACAACCCCGGTGGGGGTGGCGGCCGCGGCAGGCCGGATAGGGCGGGCCGCGTGGACTGTGTTACCGAGCAGTGATTCTGGTGATAAGAATAGGCCTGAGACGGCGGCAGAGGATTGCGAAGATTGCTGAAATAAACACCACTTGCGCAATTTTTAACCCTGGATAGATAATCCGCCGCAATAGTTACAACCAAGGACAGATTGATGAGCAAACTCGACCGTTACGACCTGAGCATTTTGGCGGAATTGCAGCGCGACGCCCGCATCTCCAACCAGGAATTGGCCGAGCGCATCGGTCTGTCGCCCTCCCCTTGCTCGCGCCGGGTCAAGCAACTGGAAGACGACGGGTATATTTCGCGTCAGGTGGCATTGCTCGATCGCAAAATGCTTGGGTTGAGCCTGACGGCTTATGTGCTGATCGGCATGGACCGGCATACACCGGAGCGTTTCGAGAACTTCGAGGCAGCGATTCGCACGTTGCCGCAGGTGTTGGAGTGCAGTCTGGTGACAGGCGTGGATGCGGATTACCAGTTGAAGGTGGTGGTGCCGGATATGGATCACTATCAGAAGCTGTTGCTGGGGCATTTGACGCGGATTGAAGGGGTGACGAGTGTGCGGTCGAGTTTTGTGCTGAATCAGGTGCTCAACAGCACTGAACTGCCGCTGACTCATTTGCGTAGCTGATCAAAGGCCCCCTCACCCCAGCCCTCTCCCCCAGGAGAGGGAGCCGACCGAGGTGTCTGCTGTCATACATCGACCTGAAAGATTGAGTCGATTATGGATTCACAACAGAACGTTCAGGTCGGCGTATTTTGCGAGCATCCCCCGGTCAGTCCCCTCTCCCTCCGGGCGGTCCGACGTTTCGGGAGGGTTAGGGTGAGGGCAACAGTTCCGGATCAGACCCAGATCAATGTCACCCCACACACCTTGGCGTATACTCGCCGCGCCCTTTTAGCCGCGTGCGCGCCGGAGATGCCCAATGGATCCAGCCTTATTAGAAGAGTGGATGATGACCGGTCTGGTCAGTATCCTGATCATTTTCATGGGTTTCATCGTCTGGGATCTGGCGAAGAAGTCCAAGGCCGGGCGCTTTGGCTCGTTCATTCTGTTCTTCGTGCTGGGCTTGGGCGTGGCCGCGTTCATCATCAAGAGTGTGGTGATCGGCCTGATCGAATCCGGCGCTTTATAAGCGCGCCGGCACTTCCTTCCACTGGCCCTGATCAAGCCCTTCAATCGTCCAGTCGCCAATCTTCACCCGCACCAGCCGCAATGTCGGCAGCCCGACCGCCGCGGTCATGCGCCGCACCTGACGGTTGCGCCCTTCGCGAATCACCAGCTCCAGCCATGACGTCGGTATGGTCGCGCGAAAGCGCACCGGCGGATTGCGCGGCCACAACTCAGGCTCATCCAGTTGTCGCGCTTCGGCGGGCAAGGTCATGCCGTCATTCAGCTCCACGCCGTCACGCAAACGCTGCAGCTGTTCGGCCGTCGGCACGCCCTCGACCTGCACCCAATAGGTCTTCGCCAGTTTGTGTTTCGGATCGGCGATGCGCGCCTGCAACTGCCCGTCGTTGGTCAGCAGCAACAAGCCTTCGCTGTCACGATCAAGGCGTCCGGCCGGATAGATGCCGGGCACATCGATGAAGTCCTTGAGCGTCGCCCGCCCTTCGCCGTCGCTGAACTGCGTCAGCACATCGAACGGTTTATTGAACAGGATCAGTTTCGGCTCGGCCGGGGGTGCCTTGGCAACACGGCGCGGGGAAGAAGACTGAGGCTTCGCGCCAGGACGGCGGGAAGGTGGACGCGGGGGACGGGACATGGCGAAAAGAACATCTAACGGTCAGGGCTGCCAATGCTAGTAGCCTGACCGTTAAATGACCATCAACAAATCAGCGGAACGGCGGTTCGTCGAAGCTGCGCAGTTTTCGCGAGTGCAGCGAGTTGAGTTCGGTGCGCAGCAGGTCCACCGCTTCGATGCCGATCTTCAAGTGCTGACTGACCGCGCGCTCATAGAAGGCGTTGGCCGAACCCGGCAGCTTGATTTCGCTGTGCAGCGGTTTGTCCGAAACGCAGAGCAACGTGCCGTACGGCACCCGCAAGCGATAACCCTGCGCGGCAATCGTGCCGCTTTCCATGTCCACCGCGACCGCGCGGGACAGGTTGATCAACGGCCGCTCCTGCGCCCAGCGCAATTCCCAGTTACGGTCGTCGTAAGTCAGTACGGTGCCGGTGCGCAGGCGTTTTTTCAGATCATCACCCTTCTCGCCGGTGACATTCGCCGCTGCTTGTTGCAGCGCCATTTGCACTTCGGCCAGTGCCGGGATCGGAATATTCGGCGGCACCACTCGGTCGAGAATGCCGTCGCGACGCATATAAGCGTGGGCCAGCACATAGTCGCCGATGGTCTGCGACTGACGCAGGCCGCCGCAGTGACCGATCATCAGCCAGCAATGCGGACGCAGCACGGCCAGGTGGTCGGTGATGTTCTTGGCGTTGGACGGGCCGACGCCAATGTTGACCAGCGTCACGCCGTGGCCATCGCTGGCGATCAGGTGATAGGCCGGCATCTGGTAACGGTGCCAGACCACACCGGCGGCAATCGCCGAGGCTTCTCCGTGATCCATGCCCTTCTCGATGATCACGTTGCCCGGCAACACCATGCGCACGAAACGCGGGTCACTGCGCAATTGCTCCAGACCATGGACGATGAACTGGTCGACGTAGCGGTGATAGTTGGTCAGCAGAATCCACGGCTGCACATGGCGCCAGTCGCTGCCGGTGTAGTGCACCAGACGGCGCAGGGAGAAATCCACGCGCGCGGCGTCGAACAAGGCCAGCGGCAGCGGATCGGTGTTTTCCCAGTCGTAGAGACCGTCGGCGATGCCATCGGTGGCGGCGGACAGGTCGGTACTCGGGAACACCCGCGCCAGCACGGCAGCGGTGACGCCGGAACCGGCCAGTTCATCGCCCTGCTCGACCACGTACGGATACGGAATGTTCTGCTGGCTGACGCCGACTTCCACGGTCACGGTGAAGTCGTGCATCAACGGCACAAGCTGCTCGAGCAGGTATTTGCGGAACGCCGCCGGGTGGGTGACGGTGACGCTATAAGTGCCCGGCAATTGCACCTTGGCGTAAGCGCGGGTGGTCTGCGGGACTTCGCCCTGGCAGTGATAGGTCAGACGCAGTTCGGGATAACGAAACAGAGCACGCTGCGCAGCGTCGGGTTCGACGCGATCCTTGAGGTAACGCTTGAGCGCCGAATTCAGCGCAGTGGTGGCCCGCTCATGCAGCTCGGCCAGACGGTCCACGGCTTGTTCGGCGGTTTGAACGACAATAAACGCTTCGGTCACGATCAGCTTCCTGTGTTCTGACTTGCAGAGCTTCATCTTGCCTGCATCGTGGCGTCACGGGAACAGTGGCGTTGTGGGTGTACCCAAATCTTTCAGACAAAGCGAACCCCTGTGGGAGCTGGCTTGCCAGCGATGAGGCCAGCACATGCAACATCAGTGTTGACTGACAGGCCGCCATCGCTGGCAAGCCAGCTCCCACAGGGTTTTGTAGTGTTGGGGAGATTGCGGTCAGAAACCTTGCGGGGTTGAGCGGGCGACGAGGGACTCGATGTCGAGGCCGCGCGGCAAGGCGCCGTACACGCGGCCACCACCGCTCAGGCGGCTGGCAATAAAGGCATCGCTGACAGCTGAGTTCCCGGCCTCCAACAGGAGCTTGGCCTGCAAACCGAGCGCGATGTCTTCGGTCAGTTGCCGTGCCCGGTACTGAATATCACTGGTGTCCTTGAACTGCGCCTGCAACTGCTGAATATGCGCGGCCAGACGCCTGTCACCATGACCATCACCGAGTTCGCTGAACAACACGTCCAGCACACCCGGCTCTTTCGACAACGCGCGCAGCACGTCCAGGCACTGCACATTCCCCGAGCCTTCCCATGTCGAGTTCACCGGTGCCTCGCGATACAGACGCGGCAGGATGCTGTCCTCGACATACCCCGCGCCGCCCATGCATTCCGCTGCTTCGTTGATCATCCCCGGCGCGCGTTTGCAGATCCAGTACTTGCCCACCGCCGTCACCAGCCGCGCAAATTGCGCTTCGTGGCGATCATCCAGATGATCCAGCGCCTTGCCCATGCGCAAGCTAAGAGCCAGCGCGGCTTCGCTTTCCAGGGCCAGATCGGCCAGCACGTTCTGCATCAATGGCTGTTCGCTTAGCAGTTTGCCGCCGACCTTGCGGTGCGCGCAGTGGTGGCTGGCCTGGGTCAGCGCCTGACGCATCAGCGAGCTGGAACCGACCATGCAATCAAAACGGGTCATCGCGACCATCTCGATGATGGTTGGCACGCCGCGCCCTTCTTCACCAACCATCCACGCCAGCGCGCCACGGAACTCCACTTCACTGGAAGCGTTGGACTGGTTGCCGAGTTTGTTTTTCAGGCGCTGGATGTAGAACTGATTGCGCGTGTCGTCCGGACGATGGCGTGGCAGCAGGAAACAGCTCAAGCCCTTGTCGGTTTGCGCCAGCGTCAGGAAGGCATCGCACATCGGCGCCGAGCAAAACCACTTGTGCCCGACCAGTTCATAGGCCTGACCCGGGCCGCTGGCGCCGACCGGATAGGCCTTGGTGGTGTTGGCGCGCACGTCGGTGCCGCCCTGTTTCTCGGTCATGGCCATGCCGATGGTCACGCCGGCCTTGTGCGCCACGCCGACGTTGCGCGGATCGTATTCGGTGGCGAGGACTTTCGGCAGCCATTGCTCAGCGATGTTCGGCTGCAAGCGCAGGGCCGGCACGCTGGCAAAGGTCATGGTCAACGGGCAACCGCTGCCGGCCTCGGCTTGGCTGTGCAAATAAGTCATCGAGGCGCGGGCGACGTGGGCGCCATCCTGTGGGTGCGCCCATGGCAATGAGGTCAAACCATGCTCGATCGCCGTGCGCATCAGCTCGTGATAAGCCGGGTGAAATTCCACCAGATCAAGGCGATGGCCATAGCGGTCATGGCTGGCGAACGTTGGTTTGTTCTGATTGGCAAGAAAGCCGGCTTCCATCAACGGACCACCGGCGAGCGCGCCGTAGGCATCGATCCGCGACTCCGCCCACCCGGCGCCGAACCTGCGCGACCACTCCTGCAACGGCAGGTCGATGCGGTACAGATTGGTGCCGTCCAGCGACGGTGGCTGGTTGGTGACTTCGTGGGTTTCGGCGAACTGATGCAGGTTCATGACGGGCTCCTTGAATCAACCGGAGCGGTCAGTTAAGCACCGCCCCCAGACTGATCAAAGTGTCATACGCGCCGAATTGGCGGCGCTTTTACCCTATCAACAGCACAGCACCCGACGCTCCAGTGCGGATTGCAGTTCCTCGAATTTCACCGGTTTGTTCAGGTAATCGACCGGGGCTCCCGTGGCGCAAAGCTCTCGGTCCGCGGTCAGTGCGAGCATGAACACCGGCAGGTTGGCGCAGCCCGGCATGGCGTGAATCTGGCAGCACAAGGACGCGCCTTCAGGGGCGGGCATCTGACAATCGATCAGCACCGCATCGAAGGTTTCCCGCTGCAGGCAGTCCAGTGCCGCTGCGCCATTGTCAGCGGTGCGCACGCGAAAACCGAGCTTGAGCAACATGCCGCGCATCACCAATTGGTTGACGCTGTTATCGTCCACCAGCAACACCGTGCAATCCTGCGGTGCGCGAACACAATCGTGCGAAGGCGCGGCTATTGGCGCAGATTCAACCACCGGCAATTCGAACTCGACGTCCAACTGGAAGCGGCTGCCGCTCCCAGGTTCCGAGCGATGGGTAAGCTTGCCGCCGAGCAGCTCAACCAACTGTCGGCAGATCGCCAGGCCGACGCCCAGTCCGCCGTATTCACGGGTCATCGAACCGTCGAGCTGGAAGAAGCGCTGATACATCGTCGCCTCGCCCAGGTCGGTAAAACCGATGCCGGTGTCGATCACCGCAAACGACAACGCAAGACGATTGCCCGTCGACGGTTTGCCAGTCACCCGCAATGCCAGCCCACCGACACGGGTGAACTTGATCGCATTATCCAGCAGGCATTCCAGGCATTGCGCGAGTTTCGCGCTGTCACCGTGCAAGCGATCCGGCAGGGTCGGCAGGACATCGACCTTGAAGTCCAGCGACTTGCTCGACGCATTCCCGTCGAATTGCACACGCAACGCTTCGACCACCGCGCGCAGGCTGAAACTGCCCGGCGCAGCCTTGAGCTTGCCGGCCTGCAATTCGGTAAGGGTGAGGATGCCGTTGACCATGCGCATCATGTCCCGCGCGGACCCGGCAGCGGTTTGCTGATATTGCTCCAGCTCCGGATCCATTTCGACGGTTTGCATCAGTTCCAGCGAACCGATCACACCGTTCATCGGCGTGCGCAGTTCGTGGGTCAAGGTCGCCAAAAACTCATCTTTGAGCTTGTTGCTGTGGGCCAGTTGCTGGTTGAGCACTTCGAGCTTCTGACCGGCGTCGTACAGCGTCTGCGCCTGTTGCTCGCGCATCGCGTTGATACGATCGGCCAGTGCCAGCGACAGCAGCGCCACTTCGATGGCCGAACCGATCTGGCTGGCGTACATGGTCAGGAACACGTTCGGCAGCAGGCCGAGCACCATCAGCGTGTTGACGATGCCGCCGAGCAGAAACGCCGACCAGGCAATGATGAAATAGCGCGCCACGCGCAAGCCGCGCCACCAGGCCAGAATCCCGGCGGCAAAAATCACCACCGTGAAGGTCAGCGCCAGCGTCGTTGCCAGGCGCAGGGCCAGGGCGTAACTGGTCATCAGCGACAGGCCGATGACTAACGCACTGAACGCGATCAATCCGATCAGCACACGATCAAGCCCACGACTGTGGTTTTTGGTTTGCAGGAAACTGCGAGCGAACTGGCTGCCAAACAGGCCGGCGCAACCGATGAAGAATGGCGTGGCGGCGTTGGCCCACCACGGATTGTCCGGCCAGAAATACTCCACCGCCGCGCCGTTCACCGACAGCTGATAAAGGCCGAACGAGGCGATATAGAAGATGTAATAGAGGTAACTGGTGTCGCGCACGCTGAGGTAGATGAACAGGTTGTAGACCACCATCCCCAGCAACACGCCATAAATGATGCCGAGCACATAAAGGCGCACTGGCTGGTCTTCGAGGTACGCGGTACTCGACCATAACGTCACCGGCGCCTGGATCGAGCCTTCGCTGGCCAGGCGCAAGTACACGGTTTGCTGTTGCCCAGGCTCGAATGCAAGGTCGAACAAATAGTTGTTCTGGCGGATCTCGCGGCTGGCGAACGGCCAGGCATCACCGGTTTGCCGGACGAGACGGTAGTCGCCAGCAGCATCGGGCATGTACAGATCGAGATGATCGAGCGGTGGATACGCCAGTTCCAGCAGCCAGGTGCGCTGGGCGGCGGGATTGCTCGGACGATAATGCAGGTCGATCTTCAGCCAGAACGCCGAACGCGAATAGCCGGCATTGAGCGTGGCTTTATCGTGAGGTTTGAAATTGCCGGCGGCAGCCTGCGCGCGAACATCGGCAATGCTCGCCTGACCACTCGGGTCTTCGAACACTTGCAGCGACCGGCCCAGAGGGAGGCTCTGGGTGAACTCGTCGAATTCGACGGCGCTCGCCATGAAGGGCAAGCAGAACAGCAACATCAGCAAATAGCGCATTGAAGCCCCAGCGTGGCTCGTCCGGTTGTGTCAGGAAGCCCCCCATTCCCTTTGAGTAGACGTAAAACCGGTATTACCTGTTATTGGTTTGGATCCAGACTAGCATAGCCGTTGATGGCCATTGAGCACCATCGAAATATTTCCTACAAAGGCTCTAGAACGGGCGTTTCAGAGCAAAGCACCGAGCTAGAGCTGTTGGGTTGGTCAGGTTGTGACAGTACGGTCGGATTCATCTGCCAGGTTATCGGCCACGCACAACGGCACTGAACCCGAAAATCAGCTTTGGTGGTAAGCTCGCGCACCATGAATATCTACAGCTCCCGCCCCGTTGTCCTCTGTCTCTCCGGCCACGACCCAAGTGGTGGCGCCGGCTTGCAGGCAGATATCGAAGCCCTGCTCGCGCAGGGTTGCCATGCGGCTCCGGCCGTCACCGCCCTGACCGTGCAAGACACCGTCAACGTCACTGACTTCCGCGTCCTCGACCGTGAGTGGGTGTTGGCTCAAGCCAATGCCGTGCTCAACGACTCCGAAGTCGCGGCGGTCAAACTGGGCATGCTCGGTTCGCTGGAAATGGTCGACACCGTTGTCGAACTGCTTTCGGCGCACCCGCACTTGCCAGTGGTCTGCGACCCGGTGCTGCGCGCCGGTGGCGGCGGTCGCCTGGGCAAGGACGAGGTCGGCTATGCGATGCGCGAGCGTCTGCTGCCGTTGTCGATCATTGCCACCCCTAACCTTCCTGAAGCGCGCATCCTCGCCGAACTGCCCGAAGGCACCGCGGACGAGTGCGCGGAAAAACTCCTGCCGTTCGTCAAAAACCTGCTGATCACCGGCGGCCACGGCGACGAAACTGAAATCCACAACCGCGTATATAGCCGCGACGGTCTGCGTGAAACTTTTATCTGCCAGCGCCTGCCGGGCAGCTATCACGGTTCCGGCTGCACCTTGGCCAGCGCCCTCGCCGGCCGACTGGCACAAGGCGAACATTTGGCCAGCGCTGTGCGCAGTGCTCTGGATTACACTTGGCGCACCCTGCGCGACGCCGAACAACTGGGCAAAGGCCAGTTCGTCCCGCGTCGCCTGCCGCTGGATTTCTGCTCGTAACGTCGTGAGGTCTGCCCGATGAAACTACGTGGCCTGTATGCCATTACCGACAGCCAATTGCTGGCCGGCAAGTTTCTGTCTTACGTGGAGGCGGCGCTGGAAGGCGGCGTCACCCTGCTGCAATACCGCGACAAGAGCAGCGACGAAGCCCGCCGGCTGCGCGAGGCCGAAGCGCTGCGCGATCTGTGTGAGCGCTACAAGACGCGACTGATCATCAACGATGATGCCGAACTGGCCGCGCGCCTCAACGTCGGCGTGCACCTCGGTCAGACCGACGGCCCGCTGTCGCCGACCCGCGCGCTGCTCGGTTCCAAAGCGATCATCGGTTCGACCTGCCACGCGCAAATCGCGCTGGCCGAACAAGCGGCCAAAGAAGGCGCGAGTTATGTCGCCTTCGGTCGCTTCTTCAATTCCAACACCAAGCCCGGCGCGCCGACCTGCAGCCTCGATCTGCTGGACGAAGCCAAGCGCACGTTGCACCTGCCAATCTGCGCGATTGGCGGCATCACCCTCGACAACGCCGCCCCGCTGGTGGCCCATGGCGTCGACCTGCTGGCCGTGGTTCACGGTCTGTTTGGTGCCGAAAGCACCGCCGAAGTCACCCGCCGCGCCCGCGCGTTCAATGAATTACTGAAAGTCTGATTTGAGAGCCCGATCATGTCTCGTTCCGAAACGCTGTTTGCCAATGCTCAGAAACACATTCCCGGTGGCGTGAACTCGCCAGTCCGCGCATTCAAGAGCGTTGGCGGCACCCCGCTGTTTTTCAAACACGCTGAAGGCGCTTACGTCACTGACGAAGACGACAAGCGTTATGTCGATTACGTCGGTTCGTGGGGCCCGATGATCCTCGGTCACAGCCACCCGGACGTTCTGGACGCGGTACGCAATCAACTGCAACACGGCTTGTCGTACGGCGCGCCGACCGCGATGGAAACCGAGATGGCCGATCTGGTCTGCTCGCTGGTGCCGTCGATGGACATGGTGCGCATGGTCAGCTCCGGCACCGAAGCAACCATGAGCGCGATCCGTCTGGCCCGTGGTTACACCGGCCGCGACAGCATCATCAAATTCGAAGGCTGCTACCACGGTCACTCCGACAGCCTGCTGGTCAAGGCCGGTTCCGGCGCACTGACCCAAGGCGTGCCAAGTTCGGCCGGCGTACCGGCGGCATTCGCCAAACACACTCTGACCCTGCCGTTCAACGACATCGACGCTGTGGAAAAGATGCTCGCTGAAGTGGGTGAGGACGTGGCGTGCATTATTGTTGAGCCGGTGGCCGGCAACATGAACTGCGTGCCGCCAGCGCCGGGTTTCCTCGAAGGTCTGCGTTCGCTGTGCGACAAGCATGGCGTGGTGCTGATTTTCGACGAAGTGATGACCGGTTTCCGCGTTGCCCTCGGTGGCGCTCAGGCGTACTACGGGGTCAATCCTGATCTGACCACGTTCGGCAAGATCATCGGCGGCGGCATGCCGGTTGGCTGCTTCGGTGGCAAGCGTGAAATCATGGAGCGCATCGCGCCGTTGGGTCCGGTGTATCAGGCCGGTACTCTGTCGGGTAACCCGTTGGCCATGGCCGCTGGTTTGACCACACTGCGCCTGATCAGCCGTCCGGGTTTCCACGCCGAGTTGACCGACTACACCACGCGCCTGCTCGACGGTCTGCAACAACGCGCCGATGCTGCGGGTATTCCGTTCGTGACCACCCAGGCTGGCGGCATGTTCGGTCTGTACTTCAGCGGCGCCGATGACATCGTCACCTTTGAAGACGTGATGGCCAGCGATGCTGCCCTGTTCGGTCGCTTCTTCCACCTGATGCTGGAAGGTGGCGTGTATCTGGCACCGAGCGCCTTCGAAGCCGGTTTTACCTCGATCGCCCACGGCGAAGCCGAGTTGAAACTGACACTGGACGCTGCCGAGCGCGCCTTCGCTGCACTGAAGTAATCGCCGTACCGCTGACGTTGGCTATCGCCAGCGTCAGCATTCACCTACACCCACGCTGTTTTTCCGATGCTCCTGCTAAAAATCTCCCCTAAAGTGGGCGATATATTCCCCGCGCAGCAGAAAAACGAGTAAAGACTTTGTAAGGTTGGCCCTGCTTATTTCATAATGCGCGCTTATTGGATCCCTCGATGGGTCCGCGTGCCCTTCAGAGGTAAGTCGATTCCCATGAACCGCACCGGCCGCACCCTTGCCTTGGGCTGCCTGTTGCTCCTTCAGCCCCTGCTCGCGCATGCACAAGCAGGCGGCAACTCGTTGTTGATCCCGGCGATGGGTCGTTGCACCCTCAATACTCAGCCGCAAGACGTCACGCAGGCACTGGCCGCCTGCCAGAAAGCGGCGGACGAAGGGGATGCGCAAGCGCAATACGAGTTGGGTGAGTTCTACTACGACGGCAAGAATGCGCCGCGCGACCTCAATCAAGCCCTGAGCTATTTCGAAAAAGCCTCGCTGCAAGGCCACGCTCAGGCGCAGTTCAAGCTCGGCACCATGTTCTTCCACGGTGAAGGCGTGCAGGCCAACAACATTCAGGCGTATATCGTGCTGAAGATGGCCGCGGTCAACGGCGCTGAAGATGCGCTGGATACGGCTGACGAAGTTTCCGAAAAAATGTCCCGCGAAGATCTCGAAACCGCCACTCAGGTGCTCGGGCAAATTTTCCGTAAATACCTGATGGAACTGCAGAGCGCCGATGGGCGTACGCCGTTTTCGCCTCTTCCCTGACCGCCGATAGTTCCCACGCTCTGCGTGGGAATTCATCCCGTGACGCTCCGCGTCACCGACGCAGAGCGTCGAAGGCGGCATTCCCACGCAGAGCGTGGGAACGATCAAAAATCCAGATCCGGTTTTACTTCTCAGGCATCGGCATCGGAAACGGCATCACATTGCCGACCGCGCCACGGGCTTCGCTGATTTTCGGGGTGCCCAGACGTTCCACTTCGTCGATGCGCACAATCGAATGCATCGGCACAAAGCTGCGCACCACGCCTTCGAACTGCGCCTTGAGCTTTTCTTCGCTCGGATCGACGACCACTTGCGTGCGCTCGCCAAAGACGAACTCTTCCACTTCCAGAAAGCCCCACAGATCACTTTGATAGATCTGCTTGGCGTACATTTCGAACACCTGGCCCTGGTTGAGAAAAATCACCTTATAGATTGGAGCTTCGCGTTTGGTCATGGCGGGGGGATAACATCGGGGATAAAAATGAGGGCACAAACTATAGCATAGCCTCCGGACGCACAGCGGTAGGAACCTGAGTGCTTGTTCCCTATAATGCCGGGTTCTTTGAATCACGTGACGACACTAATCCATGGCCAAGAAGCTTTACATCGAAACCCACGGTTGCCAGATGAACGAGTACGACAGCTCGCGCATGGTCGATCTGCTGGGTGAACATCAGGCCCTGGAAGTCACCGCCCGTGCGGAAGACGCCGACGTGATTCTGCTCAACACCTGCTCGATCCGCGAGCGCGCGCAAGATCGCGTGTACTCGCAGTTGGGTCGCTGGCGCGAACTGAAACTGGCCAACCCGGACATGGTGATCGCCGTCGGCGGTTGCGTGGCCAGCCAGGAAGGCGCGGCAATTCGTGATCGCGCGCCGTACGTCGATGTGGTCTTCGGCCCGCAGACCCTGCACCGCCTGCCGGAAATGATCGACGCCGCGCGTATCACCAAGCTGCCGCAAGTCGACGTGTCGTTCCCGGAAATCGAAAAATTCGACCACTTGCCCGAGCCGCGCATCGATGGCCCGAGCGCCTATGTGTCGGTGATGGAAGGCTGCAGCAAGTACTGCACGTTCTGCGTGGTGCCTTACACCCGTGGCGAAGAAGTCAGCCGGCCGTTCGATGACGTGATCGCCGAAGTCATCCACCTCGCCGAAAACGGTGTGCGTGAAGTGACGCTGCTGGGGCAGAACGTCAACGGCTATCGCGGCACCACCCATGACGGTCGACTCGCCGATCTCGCTGAGCTGATTCGCGTTGTCGCCGCCATCGACGGCATCGACCGCATCCGCTACACCACCTCGCACCCACTGGAGTTCTCGGACAGCCTGATCCAGGCCCACGCCGAGGTGCCGGAACTGGTGAAGCACCTGCATTTGCCGGTGCAATCGGGTTCCGACCGGATTCTCGCGGCGATGAAGCGCAACCACACGGCGCTGGAGTACAAATCCAAGCTGCGCAAACTGCGCGCGGCGGTACCGGGTATCTGCATCAGCTCGGACTTCATCGTCGGTTTCCCCGGCGAGACCGAGAAAGACTTCGAACAGACCATGAAGCTGATTGCCGACGTCGGTTTCGACTTCTCTTATTCCTTCGTTTATAGCCAGCGCCCGGGCACGCCGGCAGCCGATCTGGCCGACGACACCCCGGAAGAGCTGAAGAAGGAGCGCCTGAACGCGCTGCAACATCGCTTGAATCAGCAAGGTTTCGAAATCAGCCGACAAATGGTCGGTTCGATCCAGCGCATTCTGGTCACCGATTATTCGAAGAAAGACCCGGGCGAGTTGCAGGGGCGTACCGAGAATAATCGTATCGTCAACTTCCGCTGCGACAATCCGACCCTGATTGGTCAGTTTGCTGATGTACACATCGACGCGGCGCAACCGCACTCGCTGCGCGGCTCGCTGATCCAATAAATGCAAAAGATCGCAGCCTTCGGCAGCTCCTACATGGATTACATTCCCCTGTAGGAGCTGCCGAAGGCTGCGATCTTGACGGTGTCGACGCCAAGAATATTTAAGAGCTTTCGCCCCCAGGCCTCTGGCGTTATCCTTGATTTCATCTTAATTGCCCCAGGGCGGCTAAATACGACCTTGAACGCACCCATAGAACCACATCGTTTTATCCTCGAGCCCTTTGAGGCTCGCCGCTTCGCCAATCTGTGCGGGCAATTCGACGAGCATTTGCGCTTGATCGAACAGCGCCTGACGATCGAGATCCGCAACCGCGGAAACCAGTTCGAGCTGATCGGCGACCCCAAACACACCACGTCTGCGGAAAATCTGATTCGTCGCCTGTACCGGGAAACCAAAGGTTCAGAGCTGTCGCCAGATACGGTTCACCTGTTCCTGCAGGAATCGGCCGTCGTCGAACTGGATAACCACGCCCCCGCCGAAGCCTCCGTCGCCCTGCGCACCAAGAAAGGCATGATTCGCCCGCGCGGCTTGAATCAGCTGCGCTACGTGAAGGAAATCCTCGGCAACGACATCAACTTCGGCATCGGCCCGGCCGGTACCGGCAAGACCTATCTGGCCGTTGCTTGCGCTGTCGATGCACTGGAGCGTGAGCAGATCCGCCGCATCCTGCTGGTGCGTCCGGCGGTTGAAGCGGGTGAAAAACTCGGCTTCCTGCCCGGCGACCTGTCGCAGAAGATCGACCCGTATCTGCGCCCGCTCTACGACGCGCTCTACGAGATGCTCGGTTTTGAATACGTGGCCAAGCTGATCGAACGTCAGGTGATCGAAGTTGCGCCGCTGGCCTACATGCGCGGCCGTACACTGAACAACAGCTTCATCATTCTCGACGAAAGCCAGAACACCACCGTTGAACAGATGAAGATGTTCCTGACGCGGATCGGTTTCGGCTCCACAGCAGTCATCACCGGTGATATCACCCAGGTCGACCTGCCGAAAGGCACCAAGTCGGGTCTGCATCATGTGATTGAAGTGCTCAAAGACGTTCCGGGCATCAGCTTCACGCACTTCCAGCCTAAAGACGTCGTGCGCCATCCTTTGGTCCAGCGGATCGTCGAAGCCTACGAGCGCTTCGAAAACCGTGATGACGCCCCCAAGGACACCTCGCGAAATGCTTGAGCTAGACCTGCAAATCGCGACTGAAGCGAGCGCGCCGAGTGAAGCCGACTTCCGCCTGTGGTGCGAATTGGCCCTGCGCCAACGCACCGCCGATTCGGAAATGACCATTCGTCTGGTCGACGAAGAAGAAGGCCGCGAGCTCAATCACACCTGGCGCCACAAGGATTACGCGACCAACGTCCTGTCGTTCCCGGCTGAAGTGCCTGACGAGTTTCTCGACATCCCGTTGCTCGGCGATCTGGTGATCTGCGTGGCGGTGGTCGAGCGTGAAACCGCCGAACAAGGCAAGGAACTAAAGGCCCACTGGGCACATCTGGTCATTCACGGCTGCTTGCATCTGCTCGGTTACGACCATATAGATGACGAAGAAGCCGAAGAAATGGAAGCACTGGAACGCGAGTTGCTTGCCGAATTGGGCTATCCCGATCCGTACGCGGACGACGAACCCGAAACATCCCCTATCGTTACAACAAAGGATTCAGAGTAATCGCTATGAGCGAAGATCGATCGAGCAACGGGCAGAAGTCATGGCTGGGTAAACTGACCCAGGCTTTTGCCCACGAGCCGAAGAACCGTCAGGAGCTTCTCGAGCTGCTGCGTGATGCACATCAGAACAAACTGCTGGACAGCGAAGCGCTGGCCATCGTCGAAGGCGCCATTCAGGTGGCTGACCTGCAAGTACGCGACATCATGGTGCCGCGCTCGCAGATGATCAGCATCAAGGCGACCCAGACACCGCGTGAATTCCTCCCGGCCGTGGTCGACTCGGCCCACTCGCGTTATCCGGTCATCGGCGAAAGCCATGACGATGTGATGGGCGTGCTGCTGGCCAAGGATCTGCTGCCGCTGATCCTCAAGGAGAACGGCGACAGCTTCAACATCAAGGATCTGCTGCGCCCGGCCACCTTCGTGCCGGAGTCCAAGCGTCTGAACGTGTTGCTGCGAGAATTCCGCGCCAACCACAACCACATGGCCATCGTCATCGACGAATACGGCGGCGTGGCCGGTCTGGTAACGATTGAAGACGTGCTGGAACAGATCGTTGGCGACATCGAAGACGAGCACGACGTCGAAGAAGACAGCTACATCAAGCCACTGCCCAGCGGTGACTTCCTGATCAAGGCCCTGACGCCGATCGAGAACTTCAACGAGTTTTTCGACAGCGAGTTCTCCGACGACGAGTTCGACACCGTCGGCGGTCTGGTGATGAGCGCGTTCGGGCACTTGCCAAAACGCAACGAAATCACTGAAATCGGCGCCTATCGTTTCCGCATCCTGAACGCCGACAGCCGTCGGATTCATTTGCTGCGACTGACGCCAATTGCTCGTTAATTCTAAGGACTGAAATGCGCTGGACAACCCGCCCCGGCTGGCCCGGTAACCTGCTGGCCGTGGCGGCCGGTGCAATCACCACCTTCGCTCTGGCACCTTTCAACATCTGGCCGCTGGCTTTGCTGGCGGTCGGCTTGTTCTATGCCGGTTTGCGCGAGCTGAGCCCGCGTCAGGCGCTGGGCCGTGGCTGGTGTTTCGGTTTCGGCCTGTTCGGCGCCGGCACCAGCTGGATCTATTACAGCATTCACCATTTCGGCGGCGCTTCGGTGCTGCTGGCTGGCTTCCTGATGCTGCTGTTTACCGCAGCGATTGCCTGGTTCTTTGCCCTGCCGGCCTGGCTGTGGGCGCGCTGGTTGCGCCGTAATGAAGCGCCCGTGGCGGATGCTTTGGCGTTTGCTGCGTTGTGGGTCGGACAGGAAGCCTTTCGTGGCTGGTTCCTCACCGGTTTCCCGTGGCTGTACTCGGGTTACAGCCAGCTCGACGGCCCATTATCCGGACTCGCGCCGGTCGGTGGCATGTGGCTGGTGTCGTTCGTACTGGCGTTGACTGCGGCGCTGATTTACAACGCGCCGCGTCTGTTGCAAACCGGCCGCAAAGGTTTTGTCGTTGCCGGTCTGGTGCTGCTGGCTGGCCCTTGGGTGGCCGGCATTGCGCTTAAAGGCCACGCCTGGACCAGCCCGTCCGGCGCGCCGCTGAGTGTTGCCGCGATTCAAGGCAACGTCGCACAAAGCATGAAATGGGACCCGGCCGAGCTCAACGCGCAACTGGCCCTGTACCGCGATTTGAGTTTCCGTTCGAAACCGGTCGACTTGCTGATCTGGCCGGAAACCGCGGTGCCCGTGCTCAAGGAGTCCGCCGAGGGCTACCTGAACATGATGGGCACCTTCGCCGCCGAGCGTAAATCGGCGCTGATCACCGGTGTACCGATTCGCGAAACCGTTCGTCATGAAAAACGCTTCTTCAACGGTATTACCGTGGTCGGCGAAGGCGACGGTACTTATCTGAAACAGAAACTGGTGCCCTTCGGCGAATACGTGCCACTGCAGGATGTATTGCGCGGGCTGATCGCCTTCTTCGACCTGCCAATGTCCGACTTTGCCCGTGGCCCGGCTGATCAGGCGTTGCTGCAGGCCAAGGGTTATCAGATCGCGCCGTTCATCTGCTACGAAGTGGTGTATCCGGAGTTTGCCGCCAGCCTGTCGGCGCGCAGTGATCTGCTACTGACGATCAGTAACGACACTTGGTTCGGCACCTCGATTGGCCCGCTGCAACATCTGCAGATGGCGCAGATGCGCGCGCTTGAGGCCGGGCGCTGGATGATCCGCGCGACCAACAACGGCGTGACCGGGTTGATCAACCCGTTCGGGCAGATCACCGAGCAGATTCCGCAGTTCGAACAGGGCATTCTGTACGGCGAAGTGGTGCCGATGCACAACCTGACGCCGTATCTGCAATGGCGTTCGTGGCCATTGATCATCCTGTGCGTGCTGTTGTTTGGCTGGGCACTGATGGCCAGCCGGATGTCGAAAACCCTTTAAAGCAAAAGATCGCAGCCTGCGGCAGCTCCTACAGGGAAAACGCAAATCCCAATGTAGGAGCTGCCGCAGGCTGCGATCTTTTGATCTTCAGCGGTAAAACAACGAATACCCCACCTGCCCCACCGCCTCGTTCAGCAACTGCCCGCTCTGCCAGATCGATTTGAACTCCGGCAGCCAGCCACCAAACGGTCTTGCGTTATCGGTCCCCAGAAACCCCACCGGCGCCGGCACCACTTCAAATCCCGCCTGTTGAAAACTCCAAACCGAGCGCGGCATGTGCCAGGCCTGCGTCACCACGACTACGCGTTTGATCCCCTGCGGCAACAAGATATCAGCCGTGAACCTGGCGTTTTCCCACGTCGTACGGCTTTCACCTTCCTGCCAACGCACTGTCACGCCAAAATCGTCGCGCAATGAGTCCGCCATCAACTTCGCCTCAGTCGGCGGCGTACCGTAATGCAGGCCTCCCGTGGTCAGAATCGGCAAACCGGAAGCTTTGGCCAGCCGCGCCGCATATCGCTGACGCTCAAGCCCCACGCCGGTCGGCTGATCCTCGCCCCACGCCAGATCACCGCGCTCGCGCCCGGAACCCAGCACCACAATCGCGTCAGCCCGCTGCGCCAACGTCGCCCACTCTTCACGGGCCAACGGTGGTTCGCGCTCCAGCGCTTTGGCACCCCACTGCACGACCACCGGCAGGCTCATCAGCCACATTCCGCCAAGTCCAAGCGCAAAGCACACACCAGCCAGGCGTGGCCGAGAGCGACGCAGCCACCACGCAGCCAGCAATAGCAGCAAGAGAATGCCGGGCGGCAATAAAAGTTGTTTGATCAAATAACGAAAAGGCATCGAGCATCTCCAGAGATGCCCGAAGCCTAAGAGTGTTAATAAAGCGTTACAACCAATAGGTGGGATCCTGTTGAAAAAGATCCGGTTCTTGACCTGCCATGCGGTTACTTGGCCTGCACAGAGCGAACCTTGACGGTGTCTCTGCCGGGCGCCTTGTCCTTGAGCCAGATGACCTTGGCCGAATGTGCTGCATCGAGCTGCTTCACTGCTTGTGACAGGCATCCATGCGATTCACGTTCACTGCGATCCAGATAGGCCTTGACCAGTTTGAACTCAGCGGGGCTCAAGCCACGCAATTCCAGTTCCAGGGGGCGCTCGTCGCGCAGCCGGTCGGCGGTTTTTACAGCGTCCAGGGCCATACCCAGACGGTCGATCAACCTTTCGTACAACTCGGGTTTAGTCACTTTTTTCTGCCGTTGCTCCACCATCCCTCACCTCATTGAAGATAAGACTCACTCCCCAGTTAGAGCTTAGCTTCGCTGCACAAACCGGCTGCACGCCGCGACCAACGGCCCTCGCCACGGATTGGCCGGGGAAAACAGCTGTAATCAGGGTTTCCCTAGGCCAAGCGCGGTCATGTATGCTACGGCGCTTCCTGTAATTCCACTTCCAGCTCGTCCGGGCCAACCCCGGAACCTGCGTTGAAGAGGATTAGGCCACCCCTATCCAGTACAAAAGTAGCCATGCACGAACAATATCAGCCCCGTGAAATCGAAGCCGCCGCCCAGTCGTTCTGGGACGAGCAAAAGTCCTTTGAAGTCAGTGAACAGCCAGGCAAGGAAACCTACTACTGCCTGTCGATGTTCCCTTACCCCAGCGGCAAGCTACACATGGGGCACGTGCGCAACTACACCATCGGCGACGTGATCTCCCGCTATCAGCGCATGCTCGGCAAGAACGTTCTGCAACCGATGGGTTGGGACGCTTTCGGCATGCCGGCGGAAAACGCCGCGATGAAGAACAACGTCGCGCCGGCCAAGTGGACCTACGAAAACATCGCCTACATGAAAACCCAGCTGCGCAGCCTGGGCCTGGCGGTTGACTGGTCGCGCGAAGTGACTACCTGCAAGCCGGATTACTACCGCTGGGAACAATGGCTGTTCACTCGCCTGTTCGAAAAAGGCGTGATCTACCGTAAAAACGGCACCGTGAACTGGGACCCGATCGACCAGACCGTTCTGGCTAACGAACAGGTGATCGACGGTCGCGGCTGGCGTTCCGGCGCGCTGATCGAAAAGCGCGAAATCCCGATGTACTACTTCAAGATCACCGCCTACGCGGATGAGCTTCTGGAGAGCCTCGACGAGCTGACGGGCTGGCCTGAACAGGTCAAGACCATGCAGCGCAACTGGATCGGCAAATCCCGCGGCATGGAAGTGCAGTTCCCGTACAACGTCGACTCGATCGGCGAAGCCGGCACCCTGAAAGTCTTCACCACCCGTCCGGACACCCTGATGGGCGCGACTTACGTCGCCGTGGCTGCCGAGCACCCGCTGGCGACCCTGGCGGCGAAAAACAATCCTGAGCTGCAAGCGTTCATCGCTGAATGCAAGGGCGGCAGCGTCGCCGAAGCCGACGTCGCTACCCAAGAGAAAAAAGGCCTGCCGACCGGCCTGTTCGTCGAGCACCCGCTGACCGGTGAAAAACTCCCGGTGTGGGTCGCCAACTATGTGCTGATGCACTACGGCGACGGCGCTGTAATGGCCGTACCGGCGCACGACGAGCGTGATTTCGAATTCGCCCACAAGTACAACCTGCCGGTTAAATCCGTGGTGCGTACCAGCTCCGGCGATACCAACCCGGCCCCGTGGCAAGACGCCTACGGCGAGCACGGCACGCTGATCAACTCCGGCGAGTTCGACGGCCTCGACTTCGCCGGCGCGTTCGACGCCATGGAAGTCGCCCTGATCAAGAAAGAACTGGGCGCTTCGCGTACCCAGTTCCGCCTGCGCGACTGGGGCATCAGCCGCCAGCGCTACTGGGGCTGCCCGATCCCGATCATCCACTGCGATGCCTGCGGTGACGTGCCGGTGCCGGAAGATCAACTGCCTGTGGTCCTGCCGGAAGACGTGGTGCCGGACGGCGCCGGTTCGCCGCTGGCGCGCATGCCTGAGTTCTACGAGTGCAGCTGCCCGAAATGCGGCCAGCCTGCCAAGCGTGAAACCGACACCATGGACACCTTCGTCGAGTCGTCGTGGTATTACGCCCGCTACGCCTCGCCGCACTTTGAAGGTGGCCTGGTGGAAAAATCCGCAGCCGATCACTGGCTGCCGGTCGATCAGTACATCGGCGGTATCGAACACGCCATTCTTCACCTGCTCTATGCGCGCTTCTTCCACAAGCTGATGCGTGATGAAGGCCTGGTCAGCTCCAACGAGCCGTTCAAGAACCTGCTGACCCAAGGCATGGTGATCGCCGAAACTTACTACCGTCGCGAAGCCAATGGTGCTTACACCTGGTTCAACCCGGCGGACGTGGAACTCGAGCGCGACAGCAAAGCCAAGGTCATCAGCGCCAAACTGATTGCCGACGGCCTGCCGGTGGAAATCGGCGGCACCGAGAAGATGGCCAAGTCGAAGAACAACGGCGTCGACCCACAGTCGATGATCGATCAGTTCGGCGCGGACACCTGCCGCCTGTTCATGATGTTCGCTTCGCCACCCGACATGAGCGCGGAATGGTCCGACTCCGGCGTCGAAGGTTCGCACCGCTTCCTCAAACGCGTCTGGCGTCTGGCACAAGCTCACGTTTCTCAGGGTCTGCCGGGCAAACTGGACATCGCCAGCCTGAACGACGAGCAGAAAGCCGTGCGCCGTGCGATCCATCTGGCCATCAAACAGGCCAGCCACGACGTCGGCCAGAACCACAAGTTCAACACTGCCATCGCCCAGGTGATGACACTGATGAACGTGCTGGAGAAAGCCGCGCAAGGCACCGAACAGGACCGCGCGCTGATTCACGAAGGCCTGGAAGCCGTGACACTGTTGCTGGCGCCGATCACCCCGCACATCAGCCACGAACTGTGGAATCAGCTCGGTCACGCCGACGCTGTCATCGACGCCGGCTGGCCGGCTGTGGACGAAAGCGCGCTGGTGCAGGACAGCCTGACGCTGGTTATTCAGGTCAACGGCAAGCTGCGTGGCCAGATCGAAATGCCGGCCAGCGCAACGCGTGAAGAAGTCGAAGCGGCAGCCCGCGCCAACGAAAACGTACTGCGTTTCGTCGACGGCCTGACGATTCGTAAAGTGATCGTTGTGCCGGGGAAACTGGTCAACATCGTCGCCAGCTAATTGGATCGGGCGTCAGGTTTGCCTGGCGCCAAGTAAAACCTTTCGGGCCGCACGGTCGGCCCACCTGGTTTCAAGGGGAGCAACACAATGATCAAACGCAATCTGCTGGTGATGGGCCTCGCCGTTCTCTTGAGCGCCTGCGGTTTCCAGCTGCGCGGCACCGGCACCAACGAACTGACGATCAAGGAACTTGATCTGAGCGCCCGCAACGCCTATGGCGAGACGGTCACGCAACTGCGCCAGGTATTGGAGTCGAGCGGCGTCAAGGTTTACAGCGGTGCGCCGTACAAATTGTTCCTGGCTGACGAGCAGGAAAGCCAGCGTATCCTCAGCTACGCCGGCGCCGGTCGTACCGGTGAGTATCAGGTCACTACCATCCTGAGCTACGACATCCGTGGCGACAAAAATCTTTCTCTGCTGAGCGACAAGCTTGAAGTACAGAAAGTGTTTATCCACGACGGCAACAACCTCGTCGGCTCCGACCAGGAAGCCAACGACGCCCGTCGCGATATCCGTCGCGAACTGGTTCAACGCATGATGCTACGCCTGCAACAGCTGACCCCTGGTCAACTGGAGCAACTGCAGCAAGCCGCCAATGACCGCGCCAAGGCAGAAGCCGATGCGCTGCAAGCGGCGCAAAAGGCTGAAGCGGAAACCCCGCGTCAGTCGCCGCTCGAAGTACCGCAGCAGTAAGACGTTCGGGGCGCTCAGGCGCCCCGTTCGGCATTCCTTATGAAGCTCGCTCCCGCCCAACTCGGTAAACACCTGCAAGGTGCTTTGGCGCCTGTCTACATCATCAGCGGCGATGACCCGCTGCTGTGTCAGGAAGCCGCCGACGCCATCCGCAGCGCTGCGCGCCAGCAAGGTTTTGACGAACGCCAGGTCTTTGCTGCCGACGCCAATTTCGATTGGGGCACGTTGTTGCAAGCGGGCGCCAGCATGTCGTTGTTCGCGGAAAAACGCCTGCTGGAACTGCGCCTGCCTTCAGGCAAGCCCGGTGACAAGGGCGCCGCTGCATTCATCGAATATTGCTCACGTCCCGCTGAAGACACGGTGCTGCTGATCAGCCTGCCCAAGATGGATGGCAGCGCGCAGAAGACCAAGTGGGGCAAGGCGCTGGTCGAAGGTCAGCAAACCCAGTTCATCCAGATCTGGCCGGTGGATGCCAATCAGCTGCCCAGCTGGATTCGTCAGCGCTTGTCTCAGGCCGGACTGTCGGCCAGCCAGGACGCGGTCGAATTGATTGCTGCACGCGTCGAGGGCAATTTGCTCGCCGCCGCGCAGGAAATCGAAAAGCTCAAGTTGATGGCCGAAGGTGGCCAGATCACCGTCGAAACCGTGCAGGCCGCTGTGGCCGACAGTGCGCGGTTCGACGTGTTCGGCCTTACCGATGCCGTGCTCAATGGCGAGCCGGCCCACGCGCTGCGCATGCTTGAAGGCTTGCGTGGCGAAGGCGTCGAACCACCGGTGATTCTCTGGGCGCTGGCGCGGGAGCTGCGGCTGCTGGCCAACATCTCCTTGCAATACAGCCAGGGCACGCCGCTGGACAAGTGTTTCAGCCAGGCAAAACCGCCAGTCTGGGACAAGCGCAAGCCGCTGATGAGCAAAGCCCTGCAGCGCTACTCGGCGCAACGCTGGGCGCAGTTGTTGCTGGAAGCGCAGCGGATCGATGCGCAAATCAAGGGCCAGGCTGCCGGTTCGCCGTGGATGAGTCTGAGTCGTCTGGCTCTATTGATGGCTGGCCAGCGTCTTTCACTGCCTGCCGAATAAGATCAAAAGATCGCAGCCTTTGGCAGCTCCTACACCAATCCCTGTAGGAGCTGCGGCACGCTGCGATCTTTTGATCTTGTTTCCTACAATGCACGCCTGCATTTGCACTATAGACAGATGCCCGACATCGGCAGATTATTTGCCGCGCAAAACCCACTCAATCGAGAGAACCCTCATGAGCAAAAAGCCATCGAAACATGGCCCCAACAAGGCCAAATCCATCGTCGCCCAGCCCCTGTTCCGCAGTCGCCAGGAACGACCAACCAAGGGTAAAGGCAGCTACCGCCGCGAAGCCTTCCAGTCTGACAGCTGGGAGGCTTCTTACTTTCTGGCTGCTTGAAGCACAGCACCCCTCGGTCATGTTAAGGTCTGCACCTGATTCGTATCCCCTGGAACCGTGCATGCCCTTTAGTCTTTCCCGTCGTTGGCCTGTTCGCCAATTGATCGCTGCCTCCAGCTTCATTCTGCTTGTCGCCTGCGCGGAAAAACCGACCGCCGCCGATGCGCAACCTCTTCAAGCCGCTCCCGTCGCCACGGCCCCAGCGATTATTCCGCCGGTAGTGCCGTCCGCCGACCCTCTCGACCTTCAGCCGACCCAGACTTTTGCCGAATGGCAGGCAGGCTTTCGCAAAGATGCGCTGGCCGCTGGGATTCGCCCCGATCTGTTCGATCGCGCATTTGCCAATGTCAGCTTCGACGCCAGTGTGATTCGGGCCGACCGCAGTCAGCCGGAGTTCTCCCGCCCGGTGTGGGAATACCTCGACGGCGCCCTGTCGCCACTGCGCGTGCGCAAGGGTCAGGCGCTGATCAGCCAGTACGCCGATATACTGCAAAGCATCGAGCAGCGTTATGGCGTTGACCGTCAGGCGTTGGTCTCGGTGTGGGGCATGGAAAGCAACTTCGGCCAGTTCCAGGGCAGCAAGTCGGTGATCAACTCGCTGGCCACCCTCGCCTACGAAGGCCGCCGCCCGGGTTTTGCTCATGCACAGCTGATCGCCGCCCTGCAGATCCTGCAGCAGGGTGATATCACGCCGGAGAAGATGCTCGGCTCGTGGGCCGGCGCCATGGGGCAGACCCAGTTCATTCCGACCACCTATAACACTCACGCCGTGGATTTCGACGGTGACGGCCGCCGCGACATCTGGGGCAGCCCGGCCGATGCGCTGGCCTCGACCGCGCATTACCTGCAAAGCTCAGGCTGGCAGCGTGGCCAGCCGTGGGGCTTCGAAGTACAACTGCCGAGCAGCTTCAATTACACGCTGGCCGACGGTGCGATTCGCAAGAGCGTTGCCGAATGGCGTCAACTGGGCGTGATGCTGCCGAACGGCGCTCAGGTCCCGGCAGGTTCAGAACAACTGTCCGCCGCCCTGCTGCTGCCCGCCGGCTATCGCGGCCCGGCGTTCCTGATCCTCGACAACTTCCGGGCGATCCTCAAGTACAACAATTCTTCGTCGTATGCCTTGGCGGTCAGTCTGTTGTCCGAGCGTTTCAGCGGCGGCGGCTTGATCAACGGCAACTGGCCGAAAGATGACCTGCCGCTGAGCCGCACCGAGCGCATGGAATTGCAGACCCTGCTGAGCGCGCGCAATTACGATGCCGGCACAGCGGACGGGATCATCGGCGCCAATACGCGCAAAGCGATTCGCAGTGCCCAGCAGTCGCTTGGCTGGCCGGCGGATGGGTATCCGACGCACAAGTTGCTGGAAAGCCTGCGCAACCAATAAAGTAAAAATCAAAAGATCGCAGCCTTCGGCAGCTCCTACTGGGCAAATATCAATCCCCTGTAGGAGCTGCCGAAGGCTGCGATCTTTTTACTTCACCCACAAACTATCGGGTGACGACATCCTGCTCCAGCATCAATTCCTGCTTCCCCGCATCCAGCCGCACCAGCGCACCCATCGGCAGCGTCAGGTTCGGATCGCAATGCCCGCTTCGCCACCCCGATAACACCGGAATCCGTAACGGCTCGAACGTCTGCTTGAGCAACCGGTTCAGTGCCGCGACATCCACCCCCGCCACATCCCCGACCAACACACCACGCAATTTGGCCAGTTTGCCGGCCAGACGCATCTGGGTCAGCAAGCGATCAATGCGATACAGCGGCTCGTTGATGTCTTCGATGAGCAGAATCACCCCTTCGACATCAATCTCGTAAGGCGTGCCCAGCGTTGCGGCGATCATCGCCAGATTACCGCCGAGCAAGCGCCCGTGCGCGATGCCGGGCTCGACCGTGGTCAATGGATAAGCCACCGGATGGCTAAACACACTCCCTGCCTTCAATTGCCCGCGCAGCATGGCGAAGAACGAAGTAACGGTCGGCGGCTCCTTATCGCCCAACAGGTCGGCGTTGAGCAGCGGCCCGTGAAAGGTCACGAATCCGGCATAACGACTGATGGCCAGATGCAGCGCAGTGATATCGCTGTAGCCGACGAAAGGCTTGGCGTTGCGGCTCAGCAGGTCGTAGTCGATCCGGTCGAGCAATCGCGGCGTGCCGTAGCCACCGCGCAGGCAAATGATCGCATCGACCTCGGGATCAGCGAACGCCGCGTGCAGGTCACGCAGGCGTACATCGTCACTACCGGCCAGATAGCCGTCCTTCTCATAAACGCCGGGAAACACCTTCAGCCCATAACCACGAGCGCGCATCCATTGCATCGCCTTATCGGTGTCCAGAGCACCGGGGCCGGCAGGCGCAATGACGCCGATCAGCCCTTCCGAGGGCAGCGCAGGCACGGCTTTGTGCGGGCAAAGTGTGTGGGTTGGTCGAACGGTCATCCTTGGATCTCCCTGTGAAGTCATGCACACACAGTAGTCAGGAACGGCGGCAAACAGAAGAGGGTCAGCCACGCCGTGGATTGAAGGAAAAATCAGCAGCGAATGTAATCCGGGCAAAAAAATGCCCGCCGGGCGTTAAAGCCTCGGCGGGCATGTTTTCATTCAACGCAGGCTCAGGAACCCAGCAGCTCAGCCTTGACCAGCTTCGCTTGCTCGTCGGCGTGGTACGAAGAACGCACCAGCGGGCCCGAGGCGACGTTCTTGAAGCCCATCTTGTAACCTTCCTCGGCGAACCAGGCGAAGGTGTCCGGGTGCACGAAACGCTGCACCGGCAAGTGGCTGCGCGACGGTTGCAGGTACTGGCCGAGGGTCAGCATGTCGATGTCGTGTTCGCGCATGCGCTTCATCACTTCAATGACTTCTTCGTCGGTCTCGCCCAGACCCAGCATCAGGCCGGATTTGGTCGGAATGTGCGGCATCATCTGCTTGAAGCGTTGCAGCAGGGTTAGCGACCACTGGTAATCCGAACCCGGACGCGCAGCCTTGTACAGACGCGGCACGGTTTCCAGGTTGTGGTTGAACACATCCGGCGGCTCGGCCGCAGTGATTTCCAGCGCGACGTCCATACGGCCACGGTAGTCCGGAACCAGAGTCTCGAGCTGCACGTTCGGCGACAGTTTGCGGATTTCGCGGATGCAGTCGGCAAAGTGCTGGGCACCGCCGTCGCGCAGGTCGTCGCGGTCAACCGAGGTGATCACCACGTACTTGAGCTTAAGGTCAGCGATGGCGATGGCCAGGCTTTCCGGCTCGTTGACGTCCAATGGCTTCGGGCGACCATGGCCGACGTCGCAGAACGGGCAGCGACGGGTGCAGATGTCACCCATGATCATGAAGGTCGCGGTGCCGCCGGAGAAGCACTCGCCGAGGTTCGGGCAGGAGGCTTCTTCGCAGACGCTGTGCAGCTTGTGTTTGCGCAGCAGGCTCTTGATGCGATCGACTTCCGGCGAAACCGGAATGCGTACACGAATCCAGTCAGGTTTCTTCGGCAGTTCGGTGGTCGGAATGATCTTTACCGGGATGCGTGCAACCTTCTCGGCGCCGCGCAGCTTGACGCCGGCTTCAACCTTGGGACGCGGGGCCGGGCGCTCGGTCACGTCGAGCGTCGGGATCATGGTTTGCACTGCATCAGTAGTCATATCAGTCGATTCCGCCCGTCAGGGTCGTCTGCTCAGCATAGTCGAGGTGTTTGACGAGCTGCGCGCGCAGCCGGGCACTTACCTCGGCAAATTCAATCGATCCTGCGTGATCGCTCAGCTGGGTCATCGCCAGCCCGGCATAGCCGCAGGGATTAATCCGTCGAAACGGTTCCAGGTTCATATCCACGTTCAGGGCCAGACCATGAAAGGAACAACCGTGGCGAATCCGCAAACCCAGAGAAGCAATTTTCGCCCCGTCGACGTACACGCCGGGAGCGTCTGGCTTGGCCGTGGCGGTCACGCCGTAACTGGCCAGCAGTTCGATCAGGCAAAGCTCCATACGGCTGACCAGATCACGCACGCCGAAACCCAGCTTGCGTACGTCCAGCAGCAGGTAGGCCACCAACTGGCCGGGACCATGATAAGTCACCTGCCCGCCGCGATCGACCTGTACCACCGGAATATCGCCCGGTAGCAACAGGTGTTCGGCCTTGCCGGCCTGGCCCTGAGTGAACACCGGAGGGTGTTCGACGAGCCAGATTTCGTCGGCGGCATCGCTGCCGCGTTCGTTGGTAAACCGTTGCATGGCATGCCAGACCGGCTCGTACGCCATCTGGCCGAGCTCACGAAAGCCCAGCGTGCCTGGCATCACAGCACCATGTGCACGAAACCGGTCGCCCGCAGTTCGCTGTTGATGTTGTACAGCTGATCCTGATCGGTCGCGACGATGTGCAACTGAATCGTGGTGTATTTGCCGTTGCTGCTCGAACGCTCGTCGACACGCTCATCATTGATCTTCGCGAATTTCTTCACGATTTCGATGATCTTGTCTTTGTGGCCAACCCCCGTGTCGCTGATCACCTTAACCGGATAATCAACCTGGGGAAATTCGATCTTTGGCGCCTTTACTTCGGTATCGGTCATGGCGTAACGGCCTCTTGAGCGCAAGCCGTGATAACGCACATGGCCCCGCACCGGATCGGGGCGGGGCCATGCAGGTCAACACAAATCAGTTGAACAAGCCGTAGAAGAATAGACGGATGCTATCCCACATGCGGCGGAAGATACCACCCTCCTCGACGCCATCCAGAGCGATCAGGTCAGCGCTGTGCACCACCTTGTCTTCCAGTTTGACTTCGACTTTACCGATCACGTCGCCCTTGGCGATTGGCGCGGTCAGTTGCGGGTTCATGGTCATGCTCGCAGCAAGCTTCTTCAGCTGGCCTTTTGGCAGGGTCATGGTCAGGTCTTCAGCCAGGCCGGCCTTGACTTGATTGGTGGTGCCTTTCCACACCGGGGCCTGAGCCAGTTCGGTGCCCTTCTGATAGAAGGTCTGGGTTTCGAAGAAGCGGAAGCCGTAGGTCAGCAGCTTCTGGGTTTCAGCGGCGCGAGCCACTTCGCTGTTGGTGCCGAACACCACGGCGATCAGACGCTGGCCGTCACGCACAGCCGAGGACACCATGCAGTAGCCGGCTTCGTCGGTGTGACCGGTTTTCAGACCGTCAACGGTCTTGTCACGCCACAGCAGCAGGTTGCGGTTAGGCTGCTTGATACCGTTCCAGAAGAACTCTTTCTGCGAGTAGATCGCATAGTGAGCCGGGTCTTCGTGGATGATCGCGCGCGCCAGAATCGCCATGTCGTGAGCCGACGAGTAGTGCTCAGGGTTTGGCAGACCGGTCGGGTTCATGAAGTGGGAGTTGGTCATGCCCAGATCAGTCACGGTCTTGTTCATCAGATCGGCGAATGCATCTTCGCTACCGGCGATGTGCTCGGACAGCGCCACGCTGGCGTCGTTGCCGGACTGAATGATGATGCCGTGCAGCAAGTCGCTGACCGTCACCTGCGAGCCGACTTTGATGAACATCCGCGAACCGCCAGTGCGCCAGGCGTTTTCGCTGACGGTCACCGGATCGTTTTCACCGATCTGGCCACGACGGATTTCCAGGGTCGCGATGTACGCGGTCATCAGCTTGGTCAGGCTGGCCGGTGGCAGACGCTGGTCGCCATTGTTCTCGACCAGCACGTTGCCGCTGCTGGCATCCATCAGAACGTAGGCTTTGGCGGCCAGTTGCGGTGGCGACGGCATCATCTCGGCCGCGAAGGCGGCTGGCGAGAGGAGCAGCGGGACTAGCAGACACAGGCGTTTGGCAAAGGTGGTGATGTTCATCCGTCTCTCGAAATCGCTAATGGAAACTGTCCTTGCGGACAAAATTTAATCAGATGACTTTCTAACGAGCCATCGCGTGTTCAGTTGCTCACTCCAGTCACCCTTGCCGGGCTTTTGTTCTTCGACGAGCCAACAACCTGATTCGCCCCCCAATCGCTGGCGAATCGTCAATCAAGTCCTACGTATTACTCGGTGACCACACTTGGCGAACCAAGGTTGGCCAGGCGCACGCTGTTCTGCACTTGGGCGATCTCACCCGGCGAGCCGATCGGCCCCAGGCGAACCCGATGCAGAGTCTGTTGATTGCGCACGATCGAGCTGATGAACACCGGAGCGCTCACCATCCCGCTGAGCTTCGACCTCAGCAGTTCTGCAGCGTCCGGGTTGGCGAACGCGCCCACCTGCAGATACTGGCCAGACGCTGTTGCAGAAGCGTTTTTTTTTGCATCGATCTGCACTGGCACAACGGCCGCAGCGTGTTGTTGCGGCGGTGGCGTCCATTGCTCAACGGTGCCGGCCGAGGCGGTGATCACCGGGGCGCTATTCTGCGCGACTTGCGGCTCGTTGAGCATCAACGGCGCCGGACGGCCCTTGGCGGCCCACCATTGCTGAGGATCGATGCCTTCAACCTTGACCCGCGCAGTACCGGTTTCGGCGTAACCGAGCTTTTTCGCGGCGGCGTAGGACAAGTCGATGATGCGATCGGAATAGAACGGCCCGCGGTCGTTGACGCGCAGGATCACCGTGCGATTGTTGTCCAGATTGGTCACCCGAACGTAACTTGGCAGCGGCAACGTCTTGTGGGCGGCACTCATGCCGTACAGGTCGTAGACCTCGCCATTGGCGGTGTTCTGACCGTGAAACTTGGTGCCGTACCAGGACGCCGTGCCGGAAGCGACGTAGGTCTTGGATTCCTGCAACGGGAAGTAGGTTTTGCCCAGTACGGTGTACGGGTTGGCCTTGTACGGACCGGTGTGCAGGGTCGGCGTGGCATCGGGGATGCGCGAAACATCGACATCCCACCAAGGCGCGCCATCTTTGTGTGCACGGTTGATGTCCAGGCCCGGCTGCGCTCGCACAGCGGTCGAAGAGGTTTTCTGAGTCGGCGAACGGCTGGTCGAACAACTGGCGACCAGCACCGCCAACGCAGCGAATGCCACCAGCTTCAGGGGTTTATTGTTAGGCAATGCCCGCATTACTTGACGCCCCGTGCTTGTACCAGCTGTTCAGACAGTTGATGTACGGCCATGGCGTACATCACGCTGCGGTTATAACGCGTGATCGCGTAAAAATTCTTCAGGCCCATCCAGTATTCAGGGCCGTTGTCGCCTTCGAGGCGAAATGCAGTAACCGGCATATCATCGCGCAGCGCATCATGACTTGACCAGCCCAGCGCCCGCAACTCTGCGACGGTCTTTGTCGGCTCGATGCCGGTGGTCAGGCCTTCATCGACCTGCTCGCCACGGACATCGGCGCGGCTGACCACCGGCTCACCGGCGACCCAACCGTGACGTTTGAAATAACTGGCGACGCTGCCGATCGCATCATCCGGGTTGTTCCAGATATTGATGTGGCCGTCACCGTCGAAATCCACCGCGTAAGCGCGAAAGCTGCTCGGCATGAACTGCGGCAGGCCCATGGCGCCGGCGTACGAGCCTTTGAGGGTCAGTGGGTCGACCTGTTCTTCACGCGCCAGCAGCAGGAACTCACGCAGTTCCTTACGGAAAAATTCGGCACGGGGAGGATAGTCGAAACCGAGCGTGGACAAGGCATCGATCACCCGGTAATTACCGGTATTACGTCCGAAAAAGGTTTCAACGCCGATGATCGACACGATGACTTGTGCCGGCACGCCGTATTCCTGCTCGGCACGGGCCAGCGTCGCCTCGTGCTGACGCCAGAAGTCGACACCCCGTGCAATGCGCGCATCGGTGATGAACATCGGACGGTATTCTTTCCACTGCTTGACCCGCTCGGCAGGCCTGGAAATGGCGTCGAGAATCGCCTGCTTGCGCTGAGCTTCGCGGAACACCGCCATCAGCTGCTCACCAGCAAAACCGTAGTCGCGGGTCATTTCACCGACGAACTCGGCCACCTGAGGCGAGCCTTCGTATTCGCCGGCCAGCGCCTCCTGCACACTGCCCAGCAGGCCCATCAGGCCTACCAACGGCGCGCATCGAGTCGCCCAGCCACGCATTACTTGCATTGAACTCTTCACCTTATTCAAACCTGTGCGATCCACTTGCGATGGGTATGGATCGACATCAAAACCCCAAACGCTGACAGCAGTGTCACCAGCGAAGTTCCTCCGTAGCTAATGAACGGCAACGGCACCCCTACGACCGGCAACAGGCCACTGACCATACCGATGTTGACGAAAACGTAAACAAAAAACGTCATGGTCAACGCACCGGCGAGCAATTTACCGAACAGCGTCTGGGCCTGAGCGGTAATCACCAGCCCTCGGCCAATCAGCAACAGGTAGATCAACAACAGCGCGCAGATACCTACCAGACCGAACTCTTCGCCGAGTACGGCAATGATGAAGTCGGTGTGGCTTTCCGGCAGGAAGTCCAGGTGCGACTGGGTGCCGAGCAGCCAGCCCTTGCCGAACACGCCGCCAGAACCGATCGCGGCTTTCGACTGAATAATGTTCCAGCCAGTGCCCAGCGGGTCGCTTTCCGGGTCGAGGAAGGTCAGGATTCGCTGCTTCTGGTAGTCGTGCATGATGAAAAACCACATCGCCACCGACACCGGAATCGCGGCGGCCAGCACGCTGAGAATCCAGCGCCAGCGCAGCCCGCCCATGAACAGCACAAATGCGCCGCCCGCCAGAATCAGCAGCGAAGTACCGAGATCCGGCTGGCGCACGATCAGCGCGAACGGCACGCCGATCAGCATCAGGCTGATGCCGACATGCTTGAGTTGTGGCGGTAACGTGCGCTTGGACAGGTACCAGGCGATGGTCGCCGGCATCAGGATCTTCATGAACTCCGAGGGCTGGAAGCGGATCACCCCGGGGATGTTGATCCAGCGGGTGGCGCCCATCGCGTTGTGGCCCATGATGTCCACCACCAACAGCAGCACCACGCCGATCACATAGCCGAGCGGCACCCAGCGCGCCATGAAACGCGGCTCGAACTGGGCGATGATGATCATCGACACCAGACCGATGCCGAACGAAGTGGCCTGTTTCGCCAGCAGATCCCAGCTTTTGCCGCTGGCCGAATACAGCACGAACAGGCTGCCGGCGGCGAGGATCAGCAGCAGGATCAACAAGGGGCCATCGATATGCAGTCTTTGCAGCAACGTCGCGCGGCGACGCATCACATCCTCACTGGAGAGCATGCGATCAAAATTATTCATCACGGGCCGTAGCCTCCGCACTGATTGGGCTGGCGTATTCGGCCTTCAAACGTCCGTCCTGATCGAGCAGCCAGGCGTCCATGACCTGCCGCACGACTGGCGCCGCGACGCCGGAGCCGGACTCGCCGTTCTCGACCATCACCGAAACAACAATTTTCGGGTCATCCGCCGGGGCGAAACCGACGAACAAGGCGTGGTCGCGGTGGCGCTCCTGAACCTTGGAACGGTCGTATTTCTCACCCTGTTTGATCGCCACGACCTGAGCCGTACCGGATTTGCCGGCAATCCGGTATTGCGCGCCGATCGCCGCTTTGCGCGCAGTACCTCGCGCGCCGTGCATCACCTGCTGCATGCCGTGGTTGACCTTGTTCCAGTCCGACGGATCACGCAGGACAATATTCGGCATCGGGTTTTCGTCTACCGGCTTCACCCCTTCGAGGGATTTGGCCAGGTGCGGACGATTCCAGATACCTTTGTTGGCGACCAGGGCAGTCGCCTGAGCCAGTTGCAACGGAGTCGATTGCATGTAGCCCTGGCCGATACCGAGGATCAGGGTTTCGCCAGGGAACCACGCCTGCTTGCGCGTCGCCCGTTTCCATTCACGGGACGGCATCAGGCCGGGGGATTCTTCGAACATGTCCAGCGAGACCTTCTGGCCGATGCCGAACTTGTTCATGTAGGCCGACAACCGATCGATGCCGAGCTTGTGCGCCAGGTCATAGAAGTAGGTGTCGTTGGACCGCATGATCGCCGTGTCGAGGTCGACAAAGCCGTCGCCCGTGCGGTTCCAGTTACGGTATTTGTGATCGTAGTTGGGCAGCATGTAGTAGCCGGGATCGAACACTCGGCTCGACGCCGTCACTACACCGGAATCGAGACCAGCAATCGCCACCGCCGGTTTGATCGTCGAGCCCGGCGGGTACAGACCGCGCAGCACGCGGTTGAACAGCGGCCGGTCGATGGAATCACGTAACTCGGCGTACGCCTTGAAGCTGATGCCGGTGACGAACAGGTTCGGGTCAAAGCTCGGCTGGCTGACCATTGCCAGCACTTCGCCGGTCTTCGGATCGAGCGCCACAACCGCGCCGCGACGTCCGCCCAATGCTGCCTCGGCCGCTTCCTGCAATTTGATGTCCAGACTGAGGACGATGTCCTTGCCGGGAATCGGATCGGTGCGCTTGAGCACACGCAGAACGCGGCCTCGGGCGTTGGTCTCGACTTCTTCGTAACCGACCTGACCGTGCAATTCCGGCTCGTAGAAACGCTCGATGCCGGTTTTGCCGATGTGGTGGGTGCCGCTGTAGTTGACCGGATCGAGGGTTTTCAGCTCTTTCTCGTTGATCCGCCCCATGTAACCGACCGAGTGGGCAAAATGCGCGCCCTGCGGATAGTGACGAACCAGTTGCGCAACCACTTCCACGCCTGGCAGGCGGAACTGGTTCACGGCGATTCGGGCAATCTGCTCTTCGCTCAGCTCGAACAGGATCGGCACCGGCTCGAACGGCCGGCGCCCCTGACGCATGCGCTTCTCGAAGATCACCCGATCCTCGGGCGTCAGCTCGAGCACTTCGACGATCACGTCGAGCACTTGCTGCCAGTCGCCGGAACGCTCGCGGGTCATGCTCAGGCTGAAGCTTGGGCGGTTGTCCGCCACCACCACGCCGTTGCGGTCGAAAATCAACCCACGGGTCGGTGGAATCGGCTGCACATGGACGCGGTTGTTTTCCGAGAGCGTCGAGTGGTACTCGTACTGGATCACCTGCAAGTAATACAGCCGCGCGATCAACACGCCAATCAACAGCATGATCGCAATGGCCCCGAACACGACGCGGCTACGCACCAGGCGTGCGTCCTTTTCGTGGTCCTTGATGCGGATCGGCTGAGACATGAGGGCTGGATTACTTGTGGTAAGGGTGACCGGACAGCACGGTCCAGGCACGATACAACTGTTCGCCGATCAGGATCCGCACCAACGGGTGCGGCAACGTCAGCGGCGACAACGACCAGCGCTGATCGGCACGAGCGCAGACTTCCGGCGCCAGCCCTTCCGGGCCACCGACCATGAAATTGACCGTGCGCGAATCCAGCCGCCAGCGATCGAGTTCGACCGCCAGTTGCTCGGTACTCCACGGCTTGCCGTGGACTTCCAGCGTGACAATCCGCTCGTTCGGCCCGACCTTGGCCAGCATGGCTTCGCCTTCCTGACGGATGAAACGGGCCACGTCGGCATTCTTGCCACGGGTATTGAGCGGTATTTCCACCAGTTCCAGCGCCAGTTCGGACGGAAGACGCTTGGCATATTCATGCCAGCCTTCTTCCACCCACTTGGGCATGCGTGAACCGACGGCGATCAGGCGCAGTCGCACAGCAATCCCTTACAGCTGGTCTTTGTTGAGCTTGGTGAAATGCTCGTGGGTGTTTTCCGGGCTGTGGTGCTTGGCGTCGGCCGCACGGCTTTGCTCGGCACCGGCCCACAGGCGCTCCAGATCGTAGAACTGACGTGCCGAGGCGGTCATCATGTGCACGATCACCAGGTCCAGGTCCAACAGCACCCAGTCACTGTCGCCCTTGCCTTCTTCGCCCAGCGGCTTGGCGCCCTGCTTTTTGACTTCTTCGCGAACCTTGTCGAGCATCGCGTTGATCTGGCGGTTGGAGGTACCGGTGGCGATGATCATGTAGTCAGTGATGCTGTGCTTGTCGCGAACATCGATGACCTGAATATCCTGCGCCTTGACGTCTTCCAGGGCCACCTTGGCAAGTTCGACCAGTTGCGCGCCAGTGAGCGGCTCATTGGTGTTGACCGGCTCAGGCAGCGGCGCGCTCTTGAATGTGCCTTTGCGCTTTACTTTGGGTAGGTCTTTATCAGTCATATAAAACTCGTTTTGCTCATATATTCGGCGGCTTGGCGATACGTGGATTCGTATCAGTGAAGCACGCCTTGCTCAGTTCGACGCACGGTACAGACCGTGCGCATCGATGTAGGCCAGGACCGCGTCGGGCACCAGGAAACGTACCGACTTACCGCTGGCCAGCAGTTGACGGATCTGGGTGGCGGAAACCGCGAGCGGTGTCTGCCAGACGAATGCAATCTGTCCGCTCGGCCCTTTCAGGGCCAGCGGGTCGCTCACCGAACGCGCTGCCAGCAGGTTGCGCAAGGCATCCGGCGGTTCGCTGTCGGCGTCCGGGCGCTGTAGCACCAGGATGTGGCAATGCTGGAGCAACTCTTCCCAGCGGTGCCAAGTGGGCAGGCCGCAAAATGCGTCCCAGCCCAAAAGCAGAAAAACCTGGGTCTCGGCGGGCATTTCAGCGCGCATCGACTCCAGGGTATCAATGGTCCAGGACGGCTTGTCCCGCTGCAATTCGCGGGCGTCCACCACCAGCGGCGGCATTCCGGCCACCGCGCACTCGACCATCGCCAAGCGATCCTGCGCCGATACCTGCGGCGTACCGCGATGGGGCGGCCGCGCGTTCGGCATCAAGCGCAACTCGTCGAGCGCCAGCGCTTCGGCGACTTCCAGCCCACCGCGCAAATGGCCGATGTGCACCGGGTCGAACGTACCGCCCAATACGCCAATGCGTCGGGGGCGGGGCTCGCTGCCGGTGGTCGGCGCTGTCAGGTCGAGGTCGGTCAAGTCAGACCGGCGCCTGGCCGCGCAACTGGCCATCACCGACCACGATGTACTTCTCGCAGGTCAGTCCTTCGAGGCCCACCGGGCCACGGGCGTGCAGCTTATCAGTAGAAATGCCGATCTCGGCACCCAATCCGTATTCAAATCCATCGGCAAAGCACGTCGGCGTGTTGATCATCACCGACGCCGAATCGACTTCGGCCACGAAGCGACGGGTGTCGGCGAGGTTTTCGCTGACGATCGAGTCAGTGTGATGGGAGCCGTAATGGTTGATGTGTTCGATGGCCTGATCCAGACCGTCGACCACGCGGATCGACAGGATCGGCGCCAGGTATTCGGTGTTCCAGTCGTCTTCGCTGGCGGCAACGGCGTCGATGATTGCCCGGGTGCGCTCGCAACCGCGCAGTTCGACGCTTTTTTCGCGGAACTGGGCTGCCATCGACGGCAGGAAATCCCTGGCAACAGTCTGGTCGACCAGCAACGTCTCCATTGCTCCACAGATGCCATAACGATAAGTCTTGGCATTGAAGGCGATGCGCTGGGCTTTCGCCAGATCGGCGTGGGCACTGACATAAACGTGGCAGATACCGTCCAGATGCTTGATCACCGGAACCCGGGCATCGCGACTGATTCGCTCGATCAGGCCACGACCACCGCGCGGTACGATCACATCGACGTATTCAGGCATGGTGATCATCGCGCCCACGGCGGCACGGTCGGTGGTTTCGACCACTTGCACCACGGCGGCGGGCAACTCGGCCTCGGCCAGACCGCGCTGAATGCACGCGGCAATCGCCCGGTTGGAATGAATCGCTTCAGAGCCACCGCGCAGAATGGTCGCGTTACCGGACTTCAGGCACAGGCTGGCAGCATCGATGGTTACGTTTGGCCGGGATTCGTAGATGATCCCGATCACGCCCAGCGGCACGCGCATCTTGCCGACCTGAATCCCCGACGGGCGGAAGCTCATGTCGCGGATCGCACCAACCGGGTCCGGCAGTGCCGCGACCTGACGCAGACCGACGATCATGCCGTCGATGCGCGCCGGGGTCAGTTCCAGACGCTCCAGCAAAGCGGGCTCCAGACCATTGGCGCGACCGGCAGCCAGATCCTGCTCATTGGCGGCGGCAAGCTCGGCACGGGCGGCGTCCAGGGCATTGGCAGCAGCCTGCAAGGCGCGGTTCTTCTGCGCGGTGCTGGCACGGCCGATGACCCGAGAAGCTTCGCGGGCGGCGCGACCCAATCGGGTCATGTAGTCAAGAACGGACTCAGTCATGGTCTGCTGGGGTCTTGGCAAAGAGGAAAGCGGCAGATTATAGCTGTCGCGTCCCGGGACTAACAGCGGTGACGGGCGGATGGTCGAAATGAACGCGGATTCGCCGGCGTTCAGGCCCAATTAAGCCGTGCGTTGTTATCATCACGACCTCCTGAGCCTGGATAAACATTGCCTGCCATGTCCAACCTGACCGTTCGTAACCGCGCCGAACGCCTGCCACTGGGGCTGCCGGACGCCTTTTTCGACCGAGATGCGCAAGTGCTGGCGCAGGATCTGCTCGGCAAAGTCATTCGCCACCGGGTCGGCGATCTGTGGCTGAGCGCGCGAATCATCGAAACCGAAGCCTATTACTGCGCAGAAAAAGGCAGCCACGCCTCGTTGGGCTACACAGAAAAACGTAAGGCTTTGTTTCTGGATGGCGGCCACATCTATATGTATTACGCCCGTGGCGGTGATTCGCTGAACTTCAGCGCGCAAGGGCCGGGCAATGCGGTACTGATCAAATCCGCCTATCCGTGGGTCGATGAAATCAGCGGGCCGGCGAGTCTGGCGCAGATGCTGCTGAACAATCCCGATGCGCAGGGACGTGCGCGTCCTTCGCAACAGCTCTGCGCCGGGCAAACCCTGCTGTGCAAAGCGCTGGGATTGAAGGTGCCGGTGTGGGACGCCAAACGTTTCGATCATGAGTTGCTTCTCGTCGAAGACACCGGGCCTGCACCTTCGCACATCATTCAAACCACACGCCTGGGCATTCCCCACGGCCGTGACGAACATTTGATGTACCGCTTTGTCGACTCAGCCTATGCGCAATGGTGCACGCGGAACCCGCTGCGGCGCGGTCAGGTCGAAGGCCGGGATTATTTTCTGCTGTAAACACACACTCATGTAGGAGCTGCCGAAGGCTGCGATCTTTTGATCTTGCTGTCAGGATCAAGATCAAAAGATCGCAGCCTTCGGCAGCTCCTACAGGAAGCCATTAATGATTTGGAGTTTTTCTGTATGGGCCCATGGCTCGATAGCGTGACCGGCTGGCTGGCAGCCAACCCACAGTGGCTGGCTGCTGCAGTGTTCATTGTTGCTTTTGTCGAATGCCTGGCGATTGCCGGTTTGATCGTGCCGGGCACCGTGCTGCTGTTTGCCGTGGCCGTTCTGGCCGGCAGCGGCGCCCTGTCGCTGAGCGAAACCCTGTTGCTGGGTTTTCTCGGCGGGATCCTCGGCGACGCCGTTTCGTATTTCCTCGGCCGCCATTTCCACCAGAACATCCGCCGCCTGCCGGGGCTTCGCCATCATCCGGAGTGGATGGCCGGCGCCGAGTCCTACTTCCAGCGCTACGGCATTGCCAGCCTGCTGGTCGGCCGCTTTATCGGGCCGTTGCGACCGATGCTGCCCATGGTCGCCGGTATGTGCGACATGCCCTTCCCGCGTTTCGCCGCTGTCAGCCTGCTGGCCGCCGCCGGTTGGAGTCTGGCGTATCTGCTGCCGGGCTGGGCCACCGGCGCAGCCTTCCGCCTGCCTTTGCCTGAAGGGTTCTGGCTGGAAGCCGGCATTGTCGCCGGCAGCATCGCCGTGATGGTCGGCCTCAGCGTGAACAGCAGCCTGCGCCGGCACCGCCGCGCGACGATCTGGATCAGCAGCATGAGCCTGTTGATTCTGATTGGTCTGTTCATCGGCTATCCGTACCTGACAGCGCTCGATCAAGGCGTGATGACGCTGGTGCAGGAACATCGCCAGCCAATGCTGGATGAAATTGCGGTCACGCTGACTCTGGTTGGTGAGTTCCGCAACATGCTGCTGTTCAGCGTCCTGCTGACCGGGCTGTTGCTGCTGTGCCGCCAGTGGCGCCAGGCGATCTTCGTCGGCGGCACGCTGCTGGTGACCGCACTGGCCAACACCGGGACCAAGTACTTCTTCGCCCGGGTGCGCCCGGAAGTGCTGACCGATCCGCTGACCACCTACAGCATGCCCAGCGGCCATGCCTCAGGTTCGTTTGCGTTGTTTCTGACCCTGGCCGTGCTGGCGGGCCGTGGCCAGCCGCCACGCATGCGCCTGACCTGGTTGCTGATCGCCTGTATTCCGGCCCTTTCCATTGCACTGTCGCGGGTTTATCTGGGTGCTCATTGGCCAACCGACGTATTGGCCGGTGCCATGCTCGCCACCTGTGTCTGCGCAGCAGCCCTGTGGCTGAGTCAGCGCAAAACCCCGCTCAATCCCATGCCGTTCAAGATCTGGTGGCTGATCCTGCCGGCCATGTTGGCGCTGTTTGGCTTTTTCGTCTTGCGGCATCTGCCCCATACGCTGTTGCGTTACGCCTATTGAATGAGGCGATATACAAGCCTTATTCCCTTCGCGCTGCTCTTTTAGGAAATGTCCGACATGAGCAGCGCTTTCCCCTTATCAATACTTACCCATCCAAGGTAAAACTTCTTATTTCCATAACTGCGACTTCCTACACTTAAAAATAAAAACAATAGAAGTTACACATCACCTATAAACCGACATAACAACGCCTTCCATAACTTGAAAAACCAGTTAGATTAAATCCACCCCCATTGAAACCCGCCGACACTTGTTCAATACAGTGAACCTGCTTGCACTTATCTGCCTGCCAGACAAACAACACAACTTACAGATCGAGGGTTTCAATACATCAACTGATTTCGAGTATTCCATGAGTCCAAAGATACCGCGCAAAACGTACCAGCCTTCAACGCAACAACCTGACCCAGGCACATCGCCGCCTCTGCGAACCGATCCACCCTTCCCTGCAGGCGGGCCGTCCATTTTCCGGTTACCGGGTTTGCCGACTGGCCAGGACTCCGGCCACACCGCTGGCGGCCGTCCGATCATGGATAACACGCCGCCCGCCGTGGTCATCCAGGCGATGCCAGCGACAAGCTCTGCCCGCCTCGCAAGCGATAACTCGCTCGACATTTACTGGCTGCGCGACGACTTCCTGCGTGGCATGAAACCAGCGGAAGACGACGGTATTCGCTGGATCGTCGGGCGACAGTTTGTCGACGTCGAATATGAAGGGCGCTTGCGCACCACGCATGTCGGCAAGGATGTCGCCGGGGGTTATCACTGCAAGTCGATCTACGAGCGAATAGCCTCTGGACCGGCGCTTTACAAAAATGACGGCCGATTGACCTGGCGCCTGACGGAACAGCCAACGCCAACCATGGCCACGACAAAACGACTTGCACCTTCAGCGAGCGATCAACCCGGGAGCGCTTCCGCCGCAAAACAACCCCGACCTGCCCACCTGGACGCGAATCTGTACAAAGCCTCCCCGCGCTCACCGGATGCCCAAGGCTATTACGAACTGGTATCCGCGTTCGGAGTGAACAATACGGTCGTGCAATTTGCCTTCATGGATCACTTCGGCCGATGGGTCCCGGTCGATCCGCCGGCCGACGGATTTGCAGCTCAGCCGGCACTCCTCAAGCACTGGACCGATCACCAGATCTGGCAGGCGTATGGCATCCATGGCCAGGATCTTTTGCGCTTTCGCACCGATGCCCAGGCCAGCGGCAAGCGTCCGCTGTGGGCGGTTCCCGAAGTCACGAACCCGCACCGTGACTTGCTGCGCGATAGCCTGCGCTGGCTGCACCCGACCATGAACCTAACCCAGCGAGAGGCATTGCTGCAGTCCTACAACCTGTTGCCCAGCCAGCTGAACCGCTTGCAACAGGACCTGAAGACCGAACTGAAAATGCCGCAATGGGTGCAGGCGCACAAAAGCCTGATCGACGACATCGCCAATCCGCAGCGCCTCGAACAAATGAGCCAGGACGCCGCCAGGGAACTCAACCTCAAGCACGATGCCCGGCACGACTGGTACAGCCTCGAGACCAGCATGACCGCGCCAGTGCGCGAAGCGCTGCTGAGCAAACTCGGGTATCTGCGCAACAAGAACAATTGCTTGTACCGCACGGACATTCCGGCGCTGTTCCGTGGCGATGAACGCACACCGTTCGAACTCGCCAATGACGGTTTCATGCTGCCGCGATACAAGCACAAACCCGGCGCCACCACTCATAAACCGATGAGTGCGACCTTCAGCCTCAAAGAAGGGCAGATGTACGCAAGCGAGCCTGATCCTGAGTACTTGCGCTTCAACAGCCAGACCAACAAACACCCGGGGCAGGATACTGACGGTAGCGCCGCGGGCAGCGATGCCAGTGACGCAGAAAGCACCACATCGTCCGAATGGTCCGATGCCGCAAGCCCGATCCCGTGGGATCGCGATCGCAGCTATGAATCAACGCGCACACGCCAGAAGGAAATGTTTCTGTATGTGCTCGACACCCGTCGCCTGGAAGTGGTGCCTCACGAAGAAAACATGAGTTTCAATTCAGCCGCCCGCGACACACCCCCCACCTGGTTTCCCGACGATGATTTTGAAGGGCTGATATCGGTCAGCCGCAGCGGACTGGATGCCGATCGTATCTGGCTGCTCAATTCCGCCCTGACCAAAGCGGTGAAGATCGACGACATCAAGAACCAGGCCGACGCACGTGCCGAGCGCATCGAAGCTGCCACCCATGCCGGACATCAGAACAAATTCGAGTACGACCAATTGATCGATGAAGCGGAAGCCGAGGGCAAGCCCGTGCTCAGGCTTTCGGGCAGCGGCGAAGAGTTTGCCTACGACGTCAGCTGGCCCGAGTCGGCAACGCCAACCACTCAACATCGGTGACACACCGACAGGGACACCGGCCATGCGCTTTCATTAAAGGATTAATGACATGTCTAAAATTATCACTCCACCACAAATACCCAATATCAGCCCCGTTCAGGTCAACCCCGTCAGCGCCTCGGCCAACCCCCATGCTCCGCAGGCGGGCAGGCTTGACACCATGGCGGCAAACGACACTGACGCCCCTTATCGACGCACACTCAAATCCCTCGACAAACACTTCGGCCCTTTGCGCATCGGCGAAATACTCACCAGCCGCGTAGAACTCCAGGCTTTGGGCGCGACAGTGCATGGCCAGCCCATCAGCCCGTTGAATGCCGGCATGCAGCGAGTGGACCAAGACTTTCTCGACGGGCTCAATTTCGACGCAGACCGGGTGCAGGCGCGTTTGCTCTCTGTCGACACCCCGGACAGCAATGTAGCGGCGATGCTGTTCTATGAAATCGCCTGCAAGCGCTCGATCGATGCCGGGCCGCTGTTCGTCGCCGATACAACCCTCGACCCCGGCAGCGCAGTGGATCGCCTGAATCAGTTAGGCAAGGCTGCGCAAAAACTGGATATCCATCGCGCCGACGCGCTGGAGAATGCGCCGGGCTGGATCAGCAAAAACAAAAGCTATCTGATGAGCGGCGCCGGCGTCGGCATGCAGGCGTTCGGCATCTACAGCGGCTACAAGGCCATGATCGATGCGATCAAACAGGGCGACACTCTGGAAGCGGTTTTCCAGGGTGGCTCGATCGCCGCCGAATTCGGCTCGTTGATCGTCGAACGGGGGCTGACCAAGACCGGCGAAGCCATGCTCAGAAATGGCGGAACCGCGCTGAAGTATTTCCCGCTGACATCGGTAGGCAAATACATGAGCCGCGGTGCCGGGATGTTCGCCAGCGCAATCACCCTGCCCTTCGACATCGCCGATGCAATCAAATCGTTCAATGCCGCCGCCGCGGCGCAGGGCAAAGAGGCCCAGGATCACTACGTGAGCGGCGGTCTGAGCGTCGCCGGGGCCGGTATCAGCCTGGTGCTGGGCGTCGTCGCCCTGGCCGGCTTTGGCAGCGTCGCCGGGCCGGTCGGGTTGGTTGCCGCCGGATTGCTCATCGCCGCCTCAATGATCTACCAGGCCGCCCGAGTCGTGGATGACATCGATGACTACATCGAACTGACCTTTGAAGAACGCATGCGCTCCGGCTGGTTCGCCTTCACCAACAAGGAACTGGACCAAGACGTACTGGATCGTTTCAAGCTTTCCAAGAGCTATAGCGACCACCAGCAGCAGCTCGAATTGTCGGCCAGGGATATGCTGGAGGGTGCCTACAAACACTCCATCGAACACGTGATCAACGGCGCCTTTCAGGTTGAATTGAAGCCGGTTGAAATCTGGCGCTACCAATGGGACGAAAGCGCTGGCCAACAGCCGTTCAAGCTCGACAGCCAGGCAGTCGTTGTCGGCGGCGACGACGTGATCGATGCCGGCAACGGCCTGCCCGCCAACCTCAAAGGCAAAGTATCGGGCAGTGCCGGTGACGACAAAGGCCTATTCTGGCGCCTGGATGACGGCAATGACCGGGTCATCGGTGTCCGAAACAAGCCCAATCTGTTCACCTATCGCGCTGATCACAAGGCACTGACCGGGGGTGACCGGAACGATGCGTTTTATCAGGACATCACCGAGCAGGAGTTGAACCGGACCAACAAACCGGCGCACCTCAATGTACTGGATGGCGGCTCAGGTTCCGACACACTGGCCTTCGAAGGCAGCCGCCCGCTCAGCGACACCCGCCACATTGGCCACGACATCAACCTGCACAGCGGCAGAGTCGCGCTGCGAGGACTTGATCCTGCCGTTGATGCGGTAGAGGTCGCGCAGCTCACTTCGATCGAAAACGTCTCGACACTGCGCAAAGGCACCAGCCGTGTCAGCGGTAACGAAGAGGCCAACCAGATTGTCGCCAATGGCTACGACCGCATCAATGCCGGCGGAGGCGACGATACCATTGCGCTCTACGGATTGGACTGTCGGGTCGAAGGTGGCAGCGGCGCAGATCGTTTTTACATCGCCAGCAGCAACGCTCGAACGACCATTATCGAGGACGGTACAGAGTCGAGTCTGATCGAGTTCGGCTGGCCGGCGGATATTATCCAGCGCTGGCAAATCGTCGGCACCTCGCTGGTGGTCAGCTCATTGCGCGGTGAAGACGGCAACGACCCCGAGCATGTGCTCACGCTGGAAAATGTCTACCAGAGGATCGATGGCCAACGTCAGCTGAAAAATGATCGATTCCGATTCAAGACCCAGGACGGTTACGAGCTGTTGGTCCAGTTACCCCAGCAGCCAGGTGAGGCACACTATCTGGATATCAGGCCCGCCGTGGTCGTCATTGGTCAACCGGCAGCCGCGCCGCAAATTGTCAACGGCGGTACGGTCGAGATTGCCGAACAAGGCTTGAAGCGACACTTTGTTTCTCGCAACGACCGCCAGGTGGAATTCGTTGCCCAGCGCAACACCGCCGAAACGTCCCGTAGCGTTTATCTGGAGTTCGACAGCGCTGAAATCATCGACGTACAAGCCAGCTACGAAGTGCAGGTGCGCAAAGGCGTCTCGGGCAACACCCACTTGTACTACAAAGATTTCACCCTGTCGGTCAGCCTGCCATCGAAAGTCGTGATGTTCAAAGGCGTCATTCAGCCTATCGCCGCAGCCACCGGTTACAGCGGCAGGAACAGCCTGAAAGTCACCACCCCACGCCTGCAACAAAACGTTGTCCTGATCATGCAGGACCAGGTTTCATATCGGCTTCAAATACCCCGGATGGACTATGAAGACGATGTGAAAAACCCCGGCCTGCGCGTACGCAGCACTCGCAGTTGCCTAAGGCGACGAAATGGCAGTTATCGCTTTGTCAGACCGCTGGCCAGCGTGAAACCGCTGATAACAGCAGAACCCAGCCGCATTACCATCGACACGGGGTCGCACACCGGTATTTATGTGCTCGAAGGCCAGAGTTCCACTTACGATGTCTATCTTGCCAGCAACACTATCGTTCGCCTTTCTACACCAGGCGCCGCGGCGAAAACCGCCGATGCTTCGACCTGGACCCTGTATACCCACGCGCTGAAAGAAACGGTCACCCGCGACGACATACAACTGGACGGCAACCGCTTGCGCATTGCCAGTGTCACGATTGAATTGCCCGATGTCGAAGACGACGCTCCAGTGGAGTCCATCAACGTGGCGACGTCGGCCGGCAATATTTATGAAGTGTCCCTGCTGTTTGAAGTGCTGCAGCTTTACGTCATTGATGCGCGTGGCTACGCCAGCATCGAAGCGCTGTTGGCCGAGATCACTGCGCATCAGCAGCGAAACGAACTGGCGGCCAGGGTTCATGTCACCCACATCACTGTAAAGGCCGGAACCATCGGCGCAGTGGTTTACAACTCAGTGCGCAAATACTGGGGCCTGGGTAGCGATCCACAAGTGCGAATCAAACCCGAAGATCTGGTTTTTTCAAGCAACGAGACCTGACCCTACGCTGCCCGCTTTCATCGACGTGCCAGTGTGGCTCTGACGTCCACACTGGCACCTGCTCATCTCAGCCTACGGAAAGGCTGACTCGCAAAAACGGAGTTCATGCATGCGCCAAAAACCGGGCCCACGCCCCAAATCGCCGACAGTCGATACACCGGTACCTTCGAAACCGGTTGCTTTAGATCATTCGGCGAACAACCCGCCCCCCCTCACCGTCGAAAGCATTCCGGGTCATTTACCGGTCGATGCGCCCACTTCACCCAAGCGACCTCGACAGGACGAGCCAGACAGCTCCCGCCCCAAAAACATCCCCGCCGGAATGAGCGTTGTGCCGAAATCTCCCGCAGACACGCCGGCATTTTCGATAACGTCACTGGAAGATTTCACGCATCCGTTTTTTGGCGATCTACCCGCGCCAAATGAGTCAGGCATTCGACATTATCTGGCCAAGGACTGGGTGGACGTGCACCTTCCAGACACGGAAGGCCGGCACCACGTTTGTGTTCAATACGATGCCGACCTCAGGGCGTATCGGGTGATGTCCTTCAGGCGCCTGGCGCCTGGCCCACCGATATACCGGACCACCCAGGACAATCTGTGGAGTCTGGATCGACACCTGACTTTTCTGAACGGCGATGACTATGCGTTTTCAGCGACACCGGATGCTGATGGCTACTACGCGTTTCGTGCGCTCGGATCGAGCAGTGACGCGGCCATCCTCGGCTATGCCTTCAAGCACCCGGAGCATCAATGGATTGCCATCGATCCCGCGCGAGCGAGGGACAGACGTTCAGCTGTTGCGCAATGGTCGGATCAGGACATCCAGCGAATGTACATTGTGGATGACGCTCGGATTTCGGATTTCCGCACGCAAGCGCAAGCCTCCGGGAAGGCGCCGGACTGGGCACCTCGGGCACAGAACACCGAAGACCATCTATTTGTGGCCGAGTCGTTGAAGTGGCTCCACCCACAAATGCCTCTGGCCGAGCGTCTGAATTTGCAGCGCAGCTACAACCTGACCAAGGACCAACTGTGTCGGTTACGCACGGAGTTCAGTGACGGCCCGATCCCGGATTGGGTTGAAAGCCATAAACGCCAGAGCCTCGACCCGACTAATGACCAGCGCTTCAAACTGATCAACGAAGAGCTGGACAACTACGTTCAAGACTTGAGAACCCAAGGGCTGGGTCTCGACCATCACTGGCCCGCCACCCGCTACAGCGATGCTTTCCTAGCCGACTACGCCACGTCCCTCGGTTACCTCCGGACCCAACACAACATGCTGTACCGCACAGACATTCCGGCGATGTTCCGGGGCGAAACCCGATTGCCGTTCGAGTTGGCCCGAGATGGTCGGATGATGCACCGCAAAGGCAACCCCACTGGCACCACGAACAAGCGCGCGTTGAGTGCAACGTTCGGACTGCATGATGCCACCGCCTACGCGGCAGCCAAGGGCGGCTTCTATCACGAGTTGCATTACAACTCGCAAGCCAATCGTTTTCCCGGCGTGAATCCTCAAAGCTCGAAAGGGCAAACCGCAGACTCCTCGGACTCGGGCAGCAGCTCGGTATCGGAGGGTAAACGAAGCGGCGACGAGATCGACTCTGACAGCTCCTTCATTTTCGATGATTCGAAAGGTTACGAGTCCAAGCGCCGTCAGCAAACTACTTCATTCGTCTACGCAATTGATACTCGCGGCCTGGAAGTGGTGCCGGGGGCGGAAAACAAGGCATTCAACTCCGCTAACGGTCAATTCTTCTTCGACGAGATGGAGGGTCATATCTCTACGCCCACACGCGGCATCAGTGCCGAGCGGATCTGGCTGGTACGTTCCGACCTGACGCGCGCCGCTCGGGTCAAGGATGTACTGGACCAGGCGGGTGACCGTGTCGCGGAAATCGAACAGGCCACCTGGGCAGGAAGCGACAGTCAAACGGCCAGCTATTTTGGCAGCAACGCTTATGACAGCCTGATCGATGGAATCGCCGGTTCAGGCGGCCTGATTCTTGAACTCCCCAAGGGCGACAAGACGTTCGCCGACGACATCGTCTGGCCGGTTCCCGAGCATGACCGGCCCTGACTCATTCAGCCAATGGACGGCTGACTCAATCACATGGAGTGACTTTTATGCGCCAGAAACCCGGGTCACTGCGCCCATCCCCAACCACAGAGACACCCGCCGCCTCGACACCCCGTCCTGCGCCCTCCGATCGTCCAGTCGATCTGGATCCCCGTTTGCCTGGCCGCATCAGACCGGACGGGACAAACGAATCACCGGGCATTAACGCCGACGGCCCTCACAGCAGCACCTCAAAAGTGCAATCCGCCTTATCGATTACGCAGATGCCCGAAGCGCAAATGCCCCGGCCTCGTACAACAACCTCGCCCCTCGAGCCCTATTTGCAGAACGTCGATGCGTCTTTGAGCCACGACGCAGACGGGCTGAAGATTCACAAGGGGCGCACGTTCGCGGACATCGCCCACGACGATGGATCAGCCGCCGGGCTGACGGTGATGGTGGCGTTCCACGATCTGATGAAAGCCTACCGGGCAAGGTTGCCGAGTGAGCGGGTGCCGTCCGGTCCTCCGCTGTATCGAGTGGCTGACAGCAACGTCTGGAGCTTGAAAAAGCCCATTGCGCACTACCCTCTTGATCGCTACACCGTGCATGAAAAGGGTCATACCTACACTGGTAATGGGCCAGATGCACAAGGCTATTACGCGGTACACGAATGGGAACATGTGCCGCTTCACGGGGACCTTATCATGAGCCGTAATGTCGGCTTTGCCTTCAAGGATCGATACGGCCATCTGGTTAAAGTCGACCCGAGCGAGGCTCGCGGAGATGCATCCGTACCCTTGAAGCTTGCGCACTGGACCGATCGCGAAATATGGGACGTGTACAACATCCACGGTGCAGAAGTTGTGGCCTTTCGAGCCGAGGCCCAAGCCAGCGGCAGAGCGCCGGACTGGGCAACACGCACCGATAATGACGATCACCACAAATCCCTCATTAACTCCATGAAATGGTCCTACCCACAGAAATCCCGGAGCGAATGCGCCGAACTTCTGCGCAGCTACAACTTGACCATCGCCCAGCGAAAACGCTTGCTCCCGGACATGGATAACGGCTTTCCCGAATGGACCGAACAGCACAAACAATTGACTCAGAACACGCTGGACGAACGCCGCTTCGATCAGATTGCAGAGGAAATGCAGCCATTGATTCTAAGAATAAGACAAATTGGCGAGCATCCTGATTTCGACGCACATCCCGTTGAACAACGTTATGAAGAAAGATTTCTGAAAAGTTATCTGGAGCATGCCGGCTACAAGCTCACCAGGCATGGCTACCTTTTCAGAACGGACATCCCGGCCATGTTCCGCGCCGATTTGCGCACGCCTTTCGAACTGGCGCGGGACAAACGACTGGTGAAATTGAGGGGCAACCCTTCCGACTCCACGAACAAATCGCCTTTCAGCGCGACATTCTCTATGTCCAGGCTCTCGTCCTACATGGATTTTGATTACTACTCCAACCCTCGGCATTACAACAGCCAGGCTAACCGTTATCCGGGGCATTTCTCCGACAGCGATTCGTCGAGCGGGGATCGACACAGTTCAGCTAACGATTCTGATACATCGTTTGAAATGGACCACTCGCGTGACTATCCATTGCTGCGGCGCGAACAACGTCTTGGCTTCCGTTACATCATCGACACCCGCGGCATCGAAGTGGTCCCCCGAGACGAAAACATTTACCTGAACGACATGGATTTTGACGGCGATCCATTGGAAGGCCGGATATCAATGCCGACGCGAGGTATCAGTGCAGAAAGAATCTGGCTGGCGAGATCGGACCTGAGCCAGGCGGCCAGAGTCGAGGATATCTTGCGGCAGGCCGGTGACAACGCTGAGGCTATCGAGAAAGCCACATGGGCAGGTACCGACAGGAACGATGTCTACGATTATGGAGTCACTGCTTACGACAAATTGATAGATCAAGTAGCCAACTCCGGCGGTGTCGTGCTGAAGTTGCCCAAAGGCAAAAACACTTTCTCCAACGACATAACCTGGCCAGTGGACGAACATTACCGAGCCTGACAAAAGGCGCCATTCATTTGAAAATGCATGGCGCCATTTTATTAATCAGCGGCTGGACGCTATTTGATCACCTTGATCACGAATGTTGCCGGCTTGTTATTGAACGCGTTATGCACCGTCATATTAGGGTCGACATTGAGGAATGTGCTCATGCCACTGCTCATATGACGATACAACGGCTTGTCATTCTGCTGGCTGATCAAATCGAGATAGACCGGGCCGGATTCGATAGCGCTGAAGGATGCCTTCGGCGCACCATACGTCCTGATTGAAAAGTACTGTACGGGAGCACTGGTACCGGCCAACAGGTTATGAGTCTTGTCCTCTATGAATAACCGCGCGCCTTCGCCCCCCCCCGCAAGCTCAAGGCTGATGGCATATTCATTACCTTTTGGGACGAACTTCAATAGCAGTGGAGCGTCGTCTTCATGATCAGCCAGCGTTATGAAACTGGACGTACGCGAATCTGCCAGCCCTACCTCGGCATCGAGTTTCTCAAGATTGGTTATCCGCGGGTCGCGCAGAGCCTGTTGCAGACGTTTTTGATTAAGCACCACTGGCCGGCCATCAAGATAAAGATGTGCCGTGAATGTTTGGTTGTTTGTTTTTGCTAAAGACATAAAGTTGCCCACTTGCAAACGCCCTGCCGACGCTGAAACGGCAACGGCAGGCCATGCTGAAAAAAGGAAAGAGTCAAATGGCGGTCGCGGCCACTAAGGCTTTGGCTGTCGCAGACATCCGAGGGACGTCGCCAACAGGGACTTTTTCAGATTTGCGTTTACGCCGGGCAATTACCATCCGGTCCGCATAATCAGAGGCTGCCTCAATAACGTGGCTAACGTTATGATCCGTTTCGGCATGCTTCAGAATATACTTGCCGGCAATATCATCCCAAAATTCCCACTCGTCTTCATATACAGTCATGATTTCATCCTTATTTTTATTCAAGTCGCCCGCTTCCTGCGGGCAACTTGAAACTAAGTCAAAGACAAAAGCAAAACAATGCTGGCAAGCGACATGAGTTAATTCAAAATACAACTAGGCAAACAGCTCACCCTGCAGCTCGTCGAGCAGTGCCTGGATTGCATCCAGTCGCTGTTGGGGATCGTCGAGTTGCAACAAATCGATCTTGTCCTCCTCGGCGAACGGCAGCAAATACGCCAGTTGATTGGCCAGCGATTGCTGACCCAGCGCTTCGGTGCCCATGTTCAACGCTTCCACCATCGGGTGCTCGGCCAAGGCCTTGAGCAACGCCACCAGATCAGCGTCTTCGTCCTGCAGCGGTTGCTCGGGTTCGTCATCCAGCCACTCGACATCGGCGAGAATCAACTGGTCGCGCTGCACCTCGGTTCGCAACACGGCAAACCGGCGCCCGCCCTGCACACGTATGCCCAACAAACCGTTGTCTTGCTGCTGGAAATCGGTGATGCGTGCTTCGCAGCCAACCAGAGCAAAACCCTCTGGTGCGACGCCGACTTCGTGGCCGTCAAGGATGCACACCACACCGAAACCACCGCCCTGTTTCATGCAGCGGCCGATCATGTCCAGATAGCGCGCCTCGAAGATCTGCAAGTCGAGATTGCAGCCGGGAAACAGCACTGTGTTCAGCGGGAAAAGCGGCAGACTCATAGACATTTCCTTACACCACCATCGACACCGCCAACGGCAGAAACACCGCCGTGGCCACGCCCATCAGACTCATTGCCAGCGCTGCGAAGGCGCCGCACTCATCACTCTCCTGCATGGCCACCGCCGTGCCGACCGCGTGCGCGGTCATGCCCAGCGCCATACCTCGCGCTTCGGGGCTGTGCACACCGAGGCGGGTCAGCAGTGCCGGACCGAAGATCGCACCGATCACCCCGGTGATCAGCACGAACACCGCCGCCAGCGCCGCAACGCCACCGATCTGCTCGGCCACCAGCATGGCAATCGGCGAGGTTACCGACTTCGGAGCCATGGTCATCAGGATCATGTGCTCGGCACCGAACCACCATCCCAGCAACACGCCCATGCCCGTTGCCACCACCCCGCCTATCACCAGCGTAGTAAAAATCGGCCAGAACAATTGGCGAATACGCCGCAGGTTGAGATACAGCGGCACCGCCAGCGCCACAGTCGCCGGGCCGAGCAGAATGCTGAGGATCTCGGTGCTCTTGCGATATTCGACGTAGGTCAGGCCGCAGCCGACCAGCACGCCAATCACCAACAGCATGGAGACCAGCACCGGTTGCAGAAAGATCCAGCGGGTTTTCTCGAACGCCGCCAGCACCAGTTGATAGGCACCGAGGGTGATGCCGATGCCGAACAGCGGGTGATGAATGACCGAAGCCCAGGCGCCCTGCCAGTCGAAAAGCATCAAGACTCCTCCGACGCAGACGCGTGACGTTTAACCAGCCGTTGCATCAGCACGCCGGCAAAAGCCATCGACAGGATCAGCGACAGCACCAGCGCACCGACAATCGCCCAGAAATCCGCGGCAATCGCTGTGGCATAAACCATCACACCCACCGCCGGCGGCACCAGCAACAACGGCAGATAACGCAGCAGACTGCCGGCCGCGAGGTTCAGCGGTTCGCCGACCTCACCGCGAATGATCAGAAAGACCAGCAATAGCAGCAAGCCGATGATCGGCCCCGGCAGCACCGGCAACAGCAAATGATTGAGCGCCGTACCGAGCAATTGGAACAGCACCAGCAGGGTCAGGCCACGTAGCAACATCCGACATCTCCGTCTTACTTTCCACTGTGCAAGTCGCCCGCATTATAAGCACGCCTGCGCTATGGATCGGCATTCGCCAAAAGCATGGTCGGTTGACCGGAGCAAATCGCCATGATGATCTACAGTGGTTCGCAGGGAGGTCAAATCCCCCCACCTTAAAAACTATAAAACCGATGAACCCAAGGAGAGTCTCAATGCCCTATGTTCCAGTTGCAGAGCTCAAAGATTATGTCGGCAAGGAACTCGGACGTTCCGAATGGCTCACCATCGATCAGGAACGCATCAACCTGTTCGCCGAAGCCACCGGTGATTATCAGTTCATTCACGTCGACCCGGTCAAAGCCGCGCAAACGCCATTTGGCAGCACCATTGCTCACGGTTTCCTGTCGTTGTCGTTGATCCCGAAATTGATGGAAGACATTCTGATCCTGCCGCAAGGCGTGAAGATGGTCGTCAACTACGGTCTGGACAGCGTACGTTTCATCCAGCCAGTGAAGGTCAATTCCAAAGTTCGCCTGAAGGTCGATCTGGGTGAAGTCACCGAGAAAAAACCCGGGCAGTGGCTGCTCAAAGCCACCGCGACACTGGAGATAGAAGGTTCGGACAAACCGGCCTATATCGCCGAGCCACTGTCGCTCTGCTTCGTCTGATGGTTCCGGATGCGAAGCAGCGCACGCTGTTTCGCGTCACGTCTCTATATATGCGACGCATAGCTGCGGCATACTCGGTCGCCTAATTGCCCGGATCCCGCTATGCGCTCACTTGCACGTCTTGCACCCCTTGCCTTGACCCTGATGCTCACCGCTTGCGGCGACGGCGAATCGCTGTTGCCGCCAGATGCGCGCCTGCCCGACGGCGGACGCTATCGCGGTGAACTGGTCGATGGCTTGCTGCAAGGTCAGGGCCGCGTCGACTACCCCAACGGCAGTTGGTATGCCGGGCAGTTCGACAAGGGCCAGTGGCATGGTCAGGGCGAATGGCATGGCAGCAACGGCGAAGTCTATCGCGGGCAGTTCCAGCAAGGCCTGTTCGACGGTCAGGGCAGCCTGACCACCAACGCCAGCAGTTACACCGGCGGCTTCAAGCAGGGACGCCGCGAAGGCGAAGGCACCCTGAAAGAAAACGCCATGACCTATCGTGGCGAATTCAAGGCCGACCAGTATTCCGGGCTCGGTCGTCTGGAAATGGACGACGGCAGCTCCTATCAAGGCCAGTTCGCCCACGGCAAACCCAACGGCGAAGGCCAGCGCGGCGACGCCAGCGGCAACTCGTTCAGCGGGCATTTCGTCAACGGTCAACTGGAAGGTAACGGCACGTTCAACAGCGCTGACGGCGATATCTACGTCGGCGGCTTCAAGAACAATCAGTTGCACGGCAAGGGCCGCTACGAGAATGCCGACGGCGACGTCTGGCTCGGCCAGTTCAAGGAAGGCGCGCTGACCGGCAAGGGCGAGTTGATCGGCGCCGACGGCAGCCATTACATCGGCACATTCAGCGACTGGCGCTTCAGCGGTCAGGGCCGTTTGAACCTGCCTGATGGCAGCTTCTACATCGGCGGCTTCGACAACGACAGCTACGCCGGGCGCGGCACCCTGGTGCTCACCGACGGCAGCGTGATGAACGGCACCTGGATCAACGGCCAGCGCGTGCGCGACGCCGACGGCAAGTTGCTGCCCGATATCCTCGAACTCGGTTTGCTCGCTCAGGGCCGTCTGCTTGATGACGCCTTGGCCGCCATTCCCGCTTCAACTCCGGCGGTCGAGCTGTACACCCTTACCCTCGGTGGCGACGGCAAGCAAAGCGTATTCCTGCGCGAGTCCGACTACGTCGCCAACATGCTCCATACGCGCTTCGGCGCCTATGGCCAGATCCGTCTGGTCAACCACCGTGACCACCTCGGCGACCGGCCGATGGCCACCCGCGAAAACCTGCGCCGCGCCGCGCAAACCCTCGCCGAACGCAGCGGCCCGGAAGATCTGCTGTTCATCTACCTGACCAGCCACGGCACCGCCGAGCATGAACTGGTGCTCGACCAACCGCGCATGGAACTGGCCGACCTGCCTGCCGACGAACTCGCTGCCGTGCTGGCACCGCTGAAAAACCGCGACAAAATCATCGTGATTTCGTCGTGCTACTCCGGCGGTTTCATCCCGGCGCTGAAAGACGAACGCACGCTGATCATGACCGCCTCGCGCGCCGATCGGGTGTCCTTCGGCTGTTCGGAAGAAGCCAACTTCACCTATTTCGGCGACGCTCTGTTCGCCCAGGCGCTGAACCAGACCGATGACCTGGAGCAAGCCTTCAAACTGGCCAAGGCCACCGTCGCCGAGCGTGAACTGGCGGACAATTTCGAAGCTTCGGAGCCGCAGATCTGGGCGCCGAAAACCGTGCTGACGCACTGGCAACTGCTGCGCAAACAGCAAGCAAGAAAAGCTTTGCAAAGTGCTGCATTGAACGACGGAGCGATAAAGAGCAACTAAGCTGAACAGTATCAAGGGAGAGACACTATGTACTTGACGCCTCAGCACGTATTGCTTGCCGGAGCCACCGGTTTGACCGGTGAACATCTACTCGACCGTTTGCTCAACGAGCCGACAATTTCTCGCGTGCTCGCCCCTTCCCGTCGCCCCTTGGCCGAACATCCGCACCTGGAAAACCCCGTGGGTGATCCACAGGCATTTCTGCCGCAGCTCAGTGGCCGTGTCGATATCGCCTATTGCTGCCTCGGCACCACCATCAAACAGGCCGGCTCGGAAGCGGCGTTTCGCGCGGTGGATCTGGACATGGTGGTGGCGTTTGCCAAACGCGCGCGGGAGATGGGCGCGCGGCATCTGATTGTGATCAGTGCGCTGGGCGCCGATCCGAAGTCGTCGATTTTCTACAACCGGGTCAAAGGGGAAATGGAACAGGCATTGCGCGCGCAAGACTGGCCGCAACTGACCATTTGCCGGCCGTCGCTGTTGCTTGGGGAACGGACCGAGCCACGCCTGGGCGAGCAACTGGCCGCGCCGTTTTCAAAATTGATTCCCGGTAAGTATCGCGGGATCGAGGCCTGCCAACTGGCCCGGGCAATGTGGCGCCTGGCGCTGGAAGAACAGGATGGGGTGCGGGTGATCGAGTCGGATGAGCTGAGGAAGCTCGGTAAATAATCCGGCGGTGTCTGGAATTGATCGTTCCCACGCTCCGCGTGGGAATGCAGTCAGGGACGCTCTGCGTCCCAACGCGTGACGCGGAGCGTCACAGGAGGCGTTACCACGCGGAGCGTGGGAACGATCAGAACACCCGACTACAATCCGCCGGTCGCCTGAAAACCTACGCCAAGCACCGTCAGCAAAGACAACGGCAACAGCAGCGTATCGAGCAAAGCACTCGCCGGCAGATCCACACCCGGATAGCTCGGCGCCTCAGCGCCGAACCGATCCATCGCGCAGCACCCGCCATTCAATGCATACAAATCCAGCCGCGTCCCGGAGTACACCACCGGCGCCCCCGGTTTCGCTGCATCCAGCGTCCGCGCCGTGGCGCAGCCTGTCAGCAACAACGCCAGCCCGATCACCAGCAGCTTATTCATCGCTGCTCAGATGATGCTCACCCCAACGCGGCAACATGTCCTGGGGAATACCCAGCAAATTGAGGATCCGCGCCACGACGAAATCGATCAGATCATCGATGGTCTGCGGCTGATGATAGAACCCAGGCGAGGCCGGCAGAATCGTCACGCCCATGTTCGACAGCTTGAGCATGTGCTCCAGATGAATGCTCGAATACGGCGCTTCACGCGGCACTAGAATCAACTGACGTCGCTCCTTCAATGTCACATCGGCGGCGCGTTCGATCAGGTTGTTGCAGGCACCCGTGGCAATTGCCGATAGCGTGCCCGTGGAGCACGGCACCACGACCATCGCCGCCGGAGCACCAGACCCCGAGGCCACCGGCGACATCCAGTCTTCCTTGCCGTACACGCGGATCTGCCCGGCGGCAGCTCCGGTGTATTCGGTGAGGAAGGCCTGCATCATCTGCGGCTTGGGCGGCAGCGTGACATCGGTCTCGGTGGCCATCACCAGTTGCGCAGCCTTGGAGATCAGAAAGTGCACCTCGCGATCTTCACGCACCAGGCAATCGAGCAGGCGTAAACCGTACTGGGCGCCGGAGGCACCGGTCATCGCCAGCGTGATGCGTTCGGGGCCATTGTTCATATCAGCGCCTCGGCGAGCTTGCCGTGCAGGCCGCCGAAGCCGCCATTGCTCATGATCACCACGTGCGTGCCGGGCTGGGCCTGGCTCTTCACGCGTTCGATGATGCCTTCCAGCGAATCGCTGACAATCGACGGCACCGTGCACAGCGCGGCGGTGCCGGCGAGGTCCCAGCCGAGGTTGGCCGGGGCGTACCAGATCACCTGGTCGGCATCGGCCACGCTGTCCGGCAAACCGTCACGGTGCGCGCCGAGTTTCATCGAGTTGGAGCGCGGTTCGATGATCGCAATCAACGGAGCGTCGCCGATGCGCTTGCGCAAACCGTCGAGAGTGGTGGCAATCGCCGTCGGGTGGTGGGCGAAGTCGTCGTAGATGGTGATGCCGCGGACTTCGGCGACTTTCTCCATGCGGCGTTTGACGTTCTTGAATGCGCTCAACCCGGCAATGCCCATCGATGGCACCACGCCAACATGCCGCGCTGCCGCCAACGCGGCCAAGGCGTTGGCGACGTTGTGCTGACCGGTCAGCTCCCACTCGACGGTGCCTTGCGACACGCCTTCGAACATCACTTCGAACGCCGAGCCGTCTTCGCTGAGCAGTTTGACCTGCCACTGACCGCCGGCACCGGTGGTTTGCACCGGGGTCCAGCAGCCCATTTCGATCACACGTTGCAAGGCAGGCTCGGTGGTCGGGTGGATGACCAGGCCTTCACTCGGAATGGTCCGCACCAAGTGATGGAATTGCCGCTCGATTGCCGGCAGATCCGGGAAGATGTCGGCATGATCGAACTCAAGGTTATTGAGGATCGCGGTGCGTGGACGGTAGTGCACGAACTTCGAACGTTTGTCGAAGAACGCGCTGTCGTATTCGTCGGCCTCGATCACGAAGAACGGTGTACCGCCCAGACGCGCCGATACCGAGAAGTTCTGCGGCACGCCGCCAATCAGGAAGCCCGGACTCATGCCGGCGTGTTCCAGGACCCAGGCGAGCATGCTGCTGGTGGTGGTTTTACCGTGCGTACCGGCAACCGCCAAGACCCAGCGACCTTGCAGCACGTGATCCGCCAGCCACTGCGGGCCGGAGACGTACGGCAGGCCTTTGTTCAGGACATATTCCACCGCCGGGTTGCCGCGGGACATGGCGTTGCCGATCACCACCAGATCCGGCGCCGGATCGAGTTGCGCCGGGTCATAGCCCTGCGTCAGCTGAATGCCTTGGGCTTCAAGCTGTGTGCTCATCGGTGGATAGACATTGGCGTCGGAGCCAGTCACGTGATGGCCCAGCTCTTTGGCCAACACCGCCATCGAGCCCATGAAAGTCCCGCAGATACCCAGAATATGAATGTGCATAGTCGACCTCGTAAAACATGGCCGCAGGTTAGCGTAGGGAGGGGGAAATCGCACTCTTTAGGTGAGGGGCGGGGCTGGGTGGGCCTGGCATTTGGCTCGACTGTAGAGTGTCGCCCCTCACCCCAGCCCTCTCCCGAGGGAGAGGGAGCCGATCTGTGCTGCTCTTATATTCTGAGTTCGGCTCGATATTTCAGGTCGGCGTAAATCAGTAGAGCGACCCGGTCAGTCCCCTCTCCCCCTGGGAGAGGGCTAGGGTGAGGGCCTTCTAACTGACACGACGCTCAATGCCATGCTTACGCAGTTTTCTATAGAGCGTATTACGGCTGACCCCAAGCTGTTCCGCCGTATGCGTCATGTGCCACCGCGTCTGCTCCAGCGTTTTAAGCAGCGCAATCCGCTCGGCGTCTTCCAGTGGATGTTCAGATGAATCAGGCTGAAAAATCGGCACCCGCCCCTGCCGAATCATCACCGGCAAATCCTCCAGCCCGATCCGCCCCTCATCACACAACGCCGCCAGCGTGCGCAGGACATTGCGCAACTGCCGCACATTGCCCGGCCAATTGAACGCCAGCAAAGCCTGACGCGCCGCCTCGTCGATCAGGATCGCTTCACCGCCCGCCTCTTCGGCCAGCAGAAAATCCAGCAACTGCGATTTATCACTGCGCGCGCGTAACGCCGGCAACGCCACTTCCAGACCGTTGAGCCGGTAATACAAATCCTCGCGGAAGCTGCCATCGGCGACCCGCTCCAGCAGATTGCGGTGGGTGGCACTGATGATCCGCACGTTGACCGACTCCGGCTCGCCGCCAATCGGCACCACTTGCCGATCTTCCAGCACCCGCAACAGACGAGTCTGCAAGGCCAGCGGCATATCGCCAATTTCATCGAGGAACAACGTGCCGCCATCGGCCTGCTGCAATTTGCCGCGCATGCCGTCCTTGCGCGCGCCTGTGAAGCTGCCGCCGCGATAGCCGAACAGTTCGCTTTCGATCAGGCTTTCAGGAATCGCCGCGCAGTTGAGTGCAACGAAGGCTTTGGCGGAGCGTTGACTGGCCTGATGCACAGCCTTGGCGAAGGCCTCCTTGCCCGAGCCGGTTTCGCCATTGATCAACAGCGGCACATCACGTTCAAACACGCGCAGGGCTTTGCGGAAGTCTGCCTGCAACGCCTCATCGCCGAGGCAGATGCCCGACAGGCGCGGCGCTTCAGCCACGACTGGCGCCGATACCATCGGTAAAGGCTTGCGCGATTCACCGCGCAACACAGCAAACAGATGTCGGCCGTCACGAGTGCGCAACGGCCAACTGGCGCTGGCATGGGCGCTGGCGCGGCCAAGCAATTCATCCAGCGAACAATCGAAAAACGCCTCCACCGGTTTACCGAGCAAGCCGCCGCGAATATGCCCGAGCAAATTCAGTGCACTCTGGTTAACCGCGCTGATCCGCCCTTCGCCGTCAAACGCCAGCAAGCCTTCGCTGAACAGCCCGACGGACTCGGCCTGCAGATGAAAGCGCAGCAACCATTGGTTATCGAAACAGCGCAGGAAGTAGCAACTCTCGATCATCTTCGCCGACAGATTGACCAGCGCCATGGTGTGGAACTGGCTTTGCCGCGAGACATCGTGGCGCGCCGAAGACACGTCGAGCACCGCGAGCAGTTCGCCGTGCGGGTCGAACACCGGGCTCGCCGAGCAGGTCAGCCCTGTGTGGCGACCGCGAAAGTGTTCGTCCTGATGAATCGTCAGCGCCTGGCGCTCGACCAGGCAGGTGCCGATGCCGTTGGTGCCTTCGCAGGCTTCACTCCAGTCCGCACCGAGCCAGAGGCCGGCGCGTTCGAAAATTTTCCGTTCAGCGGGTGCGGTGACGCAGTTGAGGATCACCCCACGCGCGTCAGTCAGCAGCACTGCATGCCCGGCGCCGGAGAGTTGTTGATGCAGGCTGCTCATTTCATTGCCGGCGATCTGCAGGACTTGCTGCAGTCGTTCGCGGCTTTCGAGAACGCGCCCATGTTCGAGCACGGTCGGCGCCATGCTCAGCGCGGGGTCGAGGTGATAGTCCTCCAGACAGCGCAGCCACGAACGGGCAATCGATGGATCGGCACCGGGACCGTGCAGGTGCGGCTTGCCCTGGGTAGCGGTGAGAACCTGTCGGGCATGGCGACTCAAATGGTTGTCGTGCATTTCTTATTGTTCTCCCCGAGGCTCGACGGCCCAATGCTTGAGGTGACGCCCAGCATCCTCCAGCCACCGCCGCATTGCAATGCTGGCAAGACTGCCCGGTCACGGGCTGTACCGAAAGCGGTACAAACTGTCACCCCATCTGTACCAAAACCGTCACAGGCAAAATCCACTCGTCCGACAAAAACCACCCAAGCCCTTGATTTACCTGCCCTGCACGGCAGTGGCCCGACCTTTGCTCTACGCTTATAGCAAGCGCAATTGCGCGTTTCTCTAATAAGTACAAAGCCAAGGAGAACATCATCATGCGTTACGCTCACCCCGGTACTGAAGGCGCCAAAGTCTCGTTCAAAGCCAAGTACGGTAACTACATCGGCGGCGAGTTCGTCGCGCCTGTCAAAGGTCAGTACTTCACCAATACCTCGCCAGTGAATGGCCAGCCAATTGCCGAATTCCCGCGTTCCACTGCCGAAGACATCGACAAGGCACTGGACGCCGCCCACGCTGCTGCCGACGCGTGGGGCGCGACCTCCGTGCAGGCGCGCTCGCTGATCCTGTTGAAAATCGCCGATCGCATCGAAGCCAACCTCGAACTGCTGGCGATCACCGAAACCTGGGACAACGGCAAAGCCATCCGCGAAACCCTCAACGCCGACATCCCGCTGGCCGCCGACCATTTCCGCTACTTCGCCGGCTGCCTGCGCGCCCAGGAAGGCAGTGCTGCCGAAATCGACGGCAACACCGTGGCCTATCACATTCATGAACCGCTGGGCGTGGTCGGCCAGATCATCCCGTGGAACTTCCCGATCCTGATGGCCGCGTGGAAACTCGCCCCGGCCCTGGCTGCCGGGAACTGCGTGGTACTCAAACCCGCCGAGCAAACCCCGCTGGGTATCACCGTGTTGCTGGAACTGATCGGCGACCTGCTGCCACCGGGCGTGCTGAACATTGTCCAGGGTTATGGCAAGGAAGCCGGCGAAGCGCTGGCGACCAGCAAACGCATCGCCAAAATCGCTTTCACCGGCTCGACCCCGGTTGGCTCGCACATCATGAAGTGCGCGGCCGAGAACATCATTCCTTCCACCGTGGAACTGGGCGGCAAATCGCCGAACATCTTCTTCGAAGACATCATGCAGGCCGAGCCGACGTTCATTGAGAAAGCCGCTGAAGGTCTGGTGCTGGCGTTCTTCAACCAGGGCGAAGTGTGCACCTGCCCATCCCGCGCACTGGTGCAGGAATCGATCTACGACGAGTTCATGGCCGTCGTCATGAAGAAAGTCCTGCAAATCAAACGTGGCGATCCGCTGGACACCGACACCATGGTTGGCGCCCAGGCGTCCGAGCAGCAATTCGACAAGATTCTTTCGTACCTGGAAATCGCCAAGGGCGAAGGCGCCGAGCTGCTGACTGGCGGCAAAGTGGAGAAACTCGAGGGCAACCTGTCGACCGGCTATTACATCCAGCCGACCCTGCTCAAGGGCACCAACAAGATGCGCGTGTTCCAGGAAGAAATCTTCGGCCCGGTAGTGAGCATCACCACGTTCAAGGACGAAGCCGAAGCCCTGGCCATCGCCAACGACACCGAGTTCGGCCTCGGCGCCGGCCTGTGGACTCGCGACATCAACCGCGCCTATCGCATGGGCCGGGCGATCAAGGCCGGTCGCGTCTGGACCAACTGCTATCACCTGTACCCGGCGCACGCCGCGTTCGGCGGGTACAAGAAGTCCGGCGTTGGCCGTGAGACCCACAAGATGATGCTCGATCACTACCAGCAGACGAAAAACCTGCTGGTGAGCTACGACATCAATCCGTTGGGCTTTTTCTAAAAACCGTGGGCAACACAGACGATTCTGTGTTGCCCTCCAGATAGCTATCGCTGGCAAGCCAGCTCCCACAGGGGTGTGGGCGAATCCACATTTTGAGTTCGACTCAAAACTGTGGGAGCTGGCTTGCCAGCGAAGGCGTCCTCAATGACACATCAAACAAGGTCTGGCCGCTCTGGCACGGCCCTTGCGTACCCGTCATTCAGGTTTTGCACTAAAACTGCCGCTGCGTGAACAGCATCCATCCACCTCAACCGCGCCACCCGAAAGTCCAACAGATCAAACAATAAAAAACAGAGAGGACTTATGACTTCCACCACACAGCTCAAACCCACACTCGGCACCCTGCATCTGTGGGGCATTGCCGTCGGCCTGGTGATTTCCGGCGAATACTTCGGCTGGAGTTACGGCTGGGGTACCGCCGGCACGCTCGGTTTTCTGGTCACGGCCTTGATGGTCGCGACGATGTACACCTGTTTCATTTTCAGCTTCACCGAATTGACTACCGCCATCCCACACGCCGGCGGGCCGTTTGCCTACAGCCGCCGGGCGTTCGGTGAGAAAGGCGGATTGATCGCCGGCATCGCCACGCTGATCGAGTTCGTCTTTGCGCCACCGGCGATTGCCATGGCCATCGGCGCCTATCTGAATGTGCAGTATCCGGAGCTTGATCCGAAGATCGCTGCCGTCGGCGCGTACTTTGTGTTCATGACCCTGAACATCCTCGGCGTGAGTATCGCGGCGACCTTTGAGCTGGTAGTCACCGTGCTCGCCGTTGCCGAGTTGCTGGTGTTCATGGGCGTGGTTGCGCCGGGCTTCAGCTTCAGCAATTTCGTGCTCAACGGCTGGTCGGGCGCCAACGAATTCACCCTCGGTTCGATTCCGGGGATCTTCGCGGCGATCCCCTTCGCGATCTGGTTCTTCCTCGCCATCGAGGGTGCTGCCATGGCGGCTGAAGAGGCGAAAGACCCGAAACGCACGATTCCCAAGGCCTATGTCAGCGGCATCCTGACCTTGGTATTTCTGGCGATCGGCGTGATGGTCATGGCCGGCGGCGTTGGCGACTGGCGCCAACTGTCGAACATCAACGACCCGCTACCGCAGGCGATGAAAGCCGTGGTCGGCAACAACTCGACGTGGATGCACATGCTGGTGTGGATTGGGCTGTTCGGACTGGTGGCGAGTTTCCACGGGATCATTCTCGGTTACTCGCGACAGTTCTTCGCCCTCGCCCGCGCCGGTTATCTGCCGAAAGGCCTGGCCAAACTGTCGCGCTTCCAGACGCCGCATCGGGCGATTCTGGCCGGTGGCGTGATCGGCATCGCGGCGATTTACAGCGACGGCCTGGTCAATCTGCAAGGCATGACCCTGACCGCAGCGATGATCACCATGTCGGTGTTCGGCGCCATCGTGATGTACATCATCAGCATGCTCAGCCTGTTCAGACTGCGTAAGACCGAGCCAAATCTGGAACGTACCTTCCGCGCCCCGGGCTATCCGGTGGTGCCGGCGATTGCGCTGTTTCTGGCGGTGGTGTGCCTGATCGCGATGGCGTGGTTCAACACGCTGATCGGTTGTGTGTTCCTTGGCTTCATGGCCGCCGGCTATCTGTACTTCCAACTGACCGCCAAGCAACGCTCCGAAGCGCCGGCAGACGCTATGCTCGAAGGTATCTGACTGCCATTTAAAAGTGCACAGCGCCCATTCAGGCACTGTGCTGGAACCCTGTAGGAGCTGCCGAAGGCTGCGATCTTTTGATCTTGTTTTTAGAAAATCAAAGTCAAAAGATCGCAGCCTGCGGCAGCTCCTACAGGGGGTTTATCGATTACAGGAGGATATTGTGGCCGCATTCGCCCATTCCGTCGGCGCCCAGACCTATCGCTTCGACAGTCTCAAGGACGTCATGGCCAAGGCCAGCCCGGCGCGCTCCGGGGACTTTCTCGCTGGCGTCGCCGCGCTCAACGACGGCGAGCGCGTGGCTGCGCAAATGGCGCTGGCCGACATCCCGCTCACGCACTTCCTGCAAGAGGCGCTGATTCCCTATGAGTCCGATGAAGTCACCCGCCTGATCATCGACACCCACGACAAACAAGCCTTCGCCGTGGTCAGCCACCTCACCGTCGGTGGTTTTCGCGACTGGTTGCTCAGCGACGCCGCCGATGAAACCAGCCTGCGCAACCTCGCCCCCGGCCTGACACCAGAAATGGTCGCGGCGGTATCAAAGATCATGCGCGTGCAGGATCTGGTGCTGGTGGCGCAAAAAATCCGCGTGGTCACAAAATTTCGCGGCACCCTTGGCCTGCGCGGACGCCTTTCGACCCGACTACAACCCAATCACCCGACCGACGAACCTTCCGGCATCGCCGCGAGCATTCTCGACGGTCTGCTCTACGGCAATGGCGACGCGATGATCGGCATCAACCCGGCCACCGACAGCATCGCCTCAATCTGCGAGATGCTGGAAATGCTCGACGCGATCATCCAGCGCTACGACATCCCGACCCAGGCCTGCGTGCTGACTCACGTCACCACCTCTATCGAGGCGATCAATCGCGGCGTGCCGCTGGACCTGGTGTTCCAGTCGATTGCCGGCACCGAAGCGGCCAATGCCAGTTTCGGCATCAACCTGAACGTGTTGCAGGAAGGCTACGACGCCGGCCTGAGCCTGAATCGCGGCACCCTCGGGCAAAACCTGATGTATTTCGAAACCGGTCAGGGCAGCGCGCTGTCGGCCAATGCCCACCATGGCGTCGATCAACAGACGTGCGAGACGCGGGCCTACGCCGTAGCACGGCATTTCAAGCCGTTTCTGGTGAACACCGTCGTAGGATTTATCGGCCCGGAGTATCTCTACAACGGTAAACAGATCATCCGCGCCGGCCTCGAAGACCATTTCTGCGGCAAGCTGCTCGGCGTGCCGATGGGTTGCGACATCTGCTACACCAACCATGCCGAAGCCGATCAGGACGACATGGACACCTTGCTGACTTTGCTTGGGGTCGCCGGGATCAACTTCATCATGGGCATCCCCGGCTCCGACGACATCATGCTCAATTACCAGACCACTTCGTTCCACGACGCGCTCTATGCGCGGCAGACTTTGGGCTTGAAACCGGCGCCGGAGTTCGAGCAATGGCTGGCCAACATGGGCATCTTCACCCAAGCGGACGGCAAGGTTCGCTTTGGCAACAACTTACCGCCGGCCTTCCGTCAGGCATTGGCGCAACTGGGATGAGTCACATGGAAAAACCGCCCGTGGACCCGCAAAACCCGTGGCTGGAACTGCGCCGCCTGACCCCGGCGCGCATCGCTCTCGGCCGCACCGGCACCAGCCTGCCGACCAGCGCGCAACTGGATTTCCAGTTTGCCCACGCGCAAGCGCGCGATGCTGTGCATCTGCCTTTTGATCATGCCGGACTCAGCGCGCAACTGACTGAGCGCGGGCGCGAAAGTCTGCTGTTGCACAGCGCCGCTGCGGATCGAAACAGTTATCTGCAACGCCCGGATCTGGGGCGCAAGCTCAGCGATGAATCGGCGCAGGCCTTGCGCGAATACGCTGCGGCGCATCCCGGCGGTGTCGATCTGGCGATTGTCGTGGCCGATGGCCTTTCGGCGTTGGCGGTGCATCGGCATACGTTGCCATTTATCACGCGACTGGAAGAACAGATGGGCGCCGACGGCTGGTCAATGGCCCCCGTTGTCCTCGTGGAACAGGGTCGCGTTGCCGTCGGTGATGAAATCGGCCAACTGCTCGGCGCAAAAATGCTGGTGATGCTGATCGGCGAGCGCCCGGGCCTCAGTTCACCGGACAGCCTCGGTTTATATTTCACCTACAATCCAAAGATCGGCCTGACCGATGCCTACCGCAACTGCATTTCCAATGTACGGCTCGAAGGCTTGAGCTACGGCATGGCAGCGCACCGCTTGCTCTATCTGATGCGCGAAGCCTGTCGGCGGCAGTTGTCGGGGGTCAACCTGAAGGACGAAGCACAGGTTCAGACGCTGGAATCGGACGCCGGTGTAGATATGAAAGGCAATTTCCTACTCGATCCGCCCACAACCTGAACCGTTTCCGCATTGCCTTTCTGCGCCGGTTTCAGGCAGGATCGATGCACGGCCGCACGGGTTTCCCATCGCCGTCAGAGCAGTTGAAGACAGCCACTTGAAGACGAGACCTATCATGCGGATTATTCAAGCGACCCTCGAACATCTGGATTTGTTGACTCCATTGTTCGTCAAATATCGCGAGTTCTACGGTTCCCTGCCTTACCCGGATTCCTCCCGCGCGTTCCTTGAAAAACGCCTGCGCCGCAAGGAATCGGTGATCTACCTGGCCCTGGCCGATGATGACGACAAGAAGCTGATGGGCTTTTGTCAGCTCTATCCAAGCTTCTCCTCGCTGTCGCTCAAACGCGTGTGGATCCTCAACGACATCTATGTCGCTGAAGACGCGCGCCGGCAACTGGTCGCTGACAACCTGATCCGCACTGCGAAGAAAATGGCCAAGGAAACCCAGGCGGTGCGCATGCGCGTCTCCACCAGCAGCAACAATGAAGTCGCACAGAAAACCTACGAATCCATCGGGTTCAAGGAAGACACCGAGTTCAAGAACTACGTGCTACCGATCAGCGAAGAGCTCTGACTGCAAGTGCAAGGTGTGATGAGGGAGTCCGCTCCCTCAGGCCCCCCGAATGCTTCCTGACAATTGTTCACACCTCGACATCCCTCGCTACAAAACCAACGCGCTTTTGATCCTTCAGACCGTATAATCCCGATCTTTCCGGCTTGTAAGAAAAACTACACCCCGCTGTAGGCTTACACGAAGTCATCCGCACAGGCCTGCCGAGTCGGGCCGTCAAACAGGTGCCCCCATGGATTTCAACCCGCTCGACCTTATCCTGCATCTCGACGTCTACCTCGATTTGCTGGTGAACAACTATGGGCCATGGATCTACGCCATCCTGTTTCTGGTGATTTTCTGTGAAACCGGTCTGGTAGTGATGCCATTCCTGCCGGGGGATTCGTTGCTGTTCATCGCCGGCGCCGTTGCTGCAGGCGGTGGCATGGATCCGGTGCTGTTGGGCGGCCTGCTGATGCTCGCGGCGATCCTTGGCGACAGCACCAACTACGTGATCGGACGAACGGCTGGCGAGAAACTGTTCAGCAACCCGAACTCGAAAATCTTCCGTCGCGATTACCTGCAAAAAACCCACGACTTCTACGACAAGCATGGCGGCAAGACCGTAACCCTGGCGCGCTTCCTGCCGATCATCCGTACCTTTGCGCCGTTCGTCGCCGGCGTAGCGAAGATGCCATACCCGCGCTTCTTCGGTTTCAGCGTGCTGGGCACCATCCTCTGGGTCGGCGGTCTGGTGACGCTGGGCTACTTCTTCGGCAACGTACCGTTCATCAAGAAAAACCTGTCGTTGCTGGTGGTGGCGATCATTCTGTTGTCGCTGGTGCCGATGATCCTCGGCGTGGTTCGCAGCCGTTTCGGCGGCACCAAAGCCCAATCGCACTAAGCCGATGTGGTCGCTGAGCGCCTGGCGTCGCCGGCGCATTCTGGCCAGGCACCCGATCGCCGACGAGATGTGGCAGCGGGTGCGCCATCAGTTGAGTTTTCTCGACGGCATCAGCGCCGCGCAAGACCAGTGGCTGCGCGAAGCCTGCGTGCTGTTCCTCGAAGACAAACACCTGAGCGCCCTGCCCGGCGTCGAACTGCATCAGGAACAACGCCTGTTGCTCGCGGCCCAGGCGCAATTGCCGCTGCTCAACCTTGGCGATCTGAACTGGTATCAGGGTTTCCACGAGATCGTGCTCTACCCGGACGACTTTCTCAGTCCGCAACGTCATCGCGACGCCAGTGGTGTCGAGCACGAATGGGACGGCGAACACAGCGGCGAAGCCTGGCAGCAAGGGCCGATCATCCTCGCCTGGCCCGGCGTCATGGCCAGCGGCGGTTGGGAAGGCTATAACCTGGTCATTCACGAACTGGCGCACAAACTCGACATGCTCAACGGCGACGCCAACGGCCTGCCGCCGCTGCATGCCGACATGCGCGTCAGTGATTGGGCCGAGGTTATGCAGCGCGCCTACGATGATCTCAACCGCCAGCTCGACCATGACCCGGACGCCGAAACCGCCATTGATCCCTACGCCGCCGAGAACCCGGCGGAGTTCTTTGCGGTCACCAGCGAATATTTCTTCAGCGCCCCGGATCTGCTGCACGAGGCTTATCCACAGGTGTATGCGCAGCTACAGCTTTTCTACCGTCAGGATCCGTTGAGCCGGTTGCGGCAACTTCAGGCCACAGACCCGGTCTATCAGGCGCACGACTAAGCTCTGCACGACTTTCGGTACATGGCGTCGACGGCAGAATATGCCTATAATCGCCGCCACTTTTTGGTCAATCCGGCCAAGTGTTTTTGGTCAACTACGGGGGCAACGCCCAATGAGCTACAGCAAGATTCCGGCTGGCAAAGACCTGCCGAACGACATCTACGTCGCGATCGAGATCCCGGCCAACCACGCGCCGATCAAATACGAAATCGACAAAGACAGCGATTGCCTGTTCGTTGACCGTTTCATGGCCACCCCAATGTTCTACCCGGCCAACTACGGTTACATCCCGAACACCCTGGCTGACGACGGTGATCCCCTCGACGTGCTGGTTGTGACCCCTTACCCGGTTGCGCCAGGCTCGGTGATCCGCGCCCGTCCAGTCGGCATCCTGAACATGACCGACGACGGCGGCGGCGATGCCAAAGTTATCGCGGTACCACACGACAAGCTGTCCCAGTTGTACGTCGATGTGAAGGAATACACCGACCTGCCGCCACTGCTGATCCAGCAGATCGAGCACTTCTTCGCGAACTACAAAGATCTCGAAAAAGGCAAATGGGTCAAGATCGAAGGCTGGGCCGGTGCAGACGCCGCCCGCGAAGCGATCACCAAGTCGGTTGCCGCCTACAAAGGCTAAGCATTTGCTTGTTGCGTGACGCTCGAAGAAAACCCCGGTTGATCCGGGGTTTTTTGTGCCTGGAGAGAGCCGCCTTAAACAGAGTGTTTATGACGGACTACAGAAAAGTTTTAGCCTGTGTAATTTCCCACAAGACCGTCTTACATCCCGTCGCAAAATTCAGCCCGTTTTTGAACGTCCGGTTTATTCAAACCGCTCTGGCACGGCCGTAGACTCCGTGTTTATGAGAAAGAACACTAGCGGTCCAAGATTCAAGGCACTCCTGGAAGCTGCGAACATCTCGACGACGGGTTTCGCAAAGTTCTGGGGCACGGAAGCCCAAAATGTCCACAACTGGTACACCCGGGGCGTCCCGGCGTATCGCATGGAAGAAGTCTCACGCCTGCTGTCCGTCAACAGCGAATGGCTGAAAACCGGCCAAGGCACAAAAGAGCTGCCAAGCCTCACTCCACCTGCCAGCGATGGCGACAGCTTCGACGCCCACGATCCACAAGGCGCCTACCGTTTCATCCATCCCAATGACATCGAACTGGCCTTCTTCAAAGAAACACCCCTGACCAACGGCTCCGACAAAAACCACGTCATTCAGGACCCGGACCTGTCCATCCGCCTGCTGCGCGCACAGCTTGATCAACTGGAAATCCGCCCCGCCGACGCCATCTGCGCACACATGATCGGCAACAGCATGGCTGAACGCATCGAAGACGGCTCCGTCGTCGCCATCGACCGCAGCCTGACCCAAGTCGTCGACGGCGAGATCTACGCCATCGAACACGACGGCATGCTGCGCATCAAATACCTGCACCGCATGCCCGGCAACGGCCTGCGCCTGCGCAGCCACAACAACGCCGAATACGCGGACGAAGTGTTCCGCCCGGCACAGATCGAGGAGCAAAGGATTCATATATTGGGCTGGGTGTTCTGGTGGTCAACGGTGAGCAAGCGGCGGCCGGTGGTGCCGTTTCTCTAGAAAACGGTGGGTTCTCTCGGCAAACATCGATCCCTGTGGGAGCGAGCCTGCTCGCGAAGAGGCCCGGACAAACGGTACAAATACCGGATTTCTGGCGCAGAAGTCGCTCTAACCCGCACTTCAGGCTGGGAATCCACAGCAAAACTCAGTATCCTGCGCCCCACATTTGCGCATCGACCCGCCCCGCGGCTCAGAGAGCGCCCGACGCGGCAGACCAACGTCTGACCAAGTCCCACAGCCGGACGCAGATCCGGATGTACGTTTTGAAGGCTGGCAAGGCTTACCAAAAATAGGCCAAGCCAGTCCCCGAGAAGCCGGCCACAAGCCGGCTTTTTAATGCCTGAAATAAACCCGGCCTACCGTCTGAAACATAAATTCGCGCTTGTCGAACAGAAGAGCCTCTTGGTGCCGTAACGACAAACGTCATTACAGGTATTTCATCATGGCCTCCATCAACATTCGCATCGGCGATGATCTGAAGCAGCGCTCCTTCGCCGAACTGGAAAAGCTGGGAGTAACCCCCTCAGAGCTTTTGCGCCAGACACTCCAATACGTCGCCGAGCGAGGCAAGCTACCCTTCAAAGCAGCATTGCTCAGCGAGGAAGATGAAGTACTCATAGCCGTAGTCACCGAACGCCTCGCGGCACCTCAACGAGTCAAGGTAAGTCTGGATGACCTATAACCTTGAATTTGATCGTCGTGCTTTGAAGGAGTGGAACAAACTCGGCGATACGGTTCGCCACCAGTTCAAGAAGTAGCTCACAGTGGTATTGGAGAATCCTCGAATAGAAGCCAATCGACTTCGCGAGCTCCCGGATTGCTACAAAGTGAAGCTGAAAAGCGCTGACTATCTCGCCTGATCTATCAGGTCCTTGATCAAGAGATCGTGGTGTTCGTAATCGCAATCGGGAAGCGAGAGAGAGAAGCTGCTTACGAGGTTGCGCAGGACCGTCTTTCGCTCCTGCCCTGAGTCGGTCCAATGTCTGCGACCTGAAATTGGGCAGCAACCCGCAGCCCAATTCCCTCACGGATAACTGAACGACTTCACCAACGTCAACTCCCCCGCCGTCCGCATCGGGATCAGAAAAGTCTCCATCTTCTCGCTCGGCGTGCCCTCTTCAGTAATCACCGTCACCTGCGCCGTGGTCAGCGCCTGCACCGCTTCATCGCCACCCTCGTCATCCCCGCGATAGCCACCGCCGTAGTAATTCACATACACCAGATACTGGCCCTTGATCGGCGCCGGCATGGCGAAGATTTCCGGGCCATAGCCGGTGGTAACGTCGACGTCGAGCGCGGCGCCGTTGGCGGCGCTGCGGTTGCCGTACCAGATGTGTGCGCCGTCGGGGGTGACGAGGTGCAGGTCAAGGTCGGTGCCGTCACTGTCCCACGCCAGCAGTACGCGCAGTTTCGCCGGGGTCGCGCCGCCGCTGGTGTTGAGGAATTGTGTGCGGTGGCGTTGCTGACCGTCGGGGCTGCGCACTTCGACGCTGTTGCTGCCGTTGGGGAAGGAGAACGGGCGATCGAAGCGGCCGCTGTCATCGATTTTCAGCGGCATGCTGACGCCGTTGACGATCAGGCGGCCGGGTTCGTTGTCCTTCCGCGCTGCTTTGATTTCGCCGCTGATGCGGGCGGTGTTGGCCTGGCCGACCGGGGTGTTGACCGACGAGGCCGGGTAGTTGACGGTCTGGCGGAAGCTTTCGCCCTCGCCTTCAGGTGCGCCGCTGCGCCAGCCGCCGACCGGGGTGTCGAGTTTGACGCTGTCAGCGGCCATCGCCGGCGAGAGCGCAGTCAAGGTGCAGAGCAGCAGCAAGACCTGTGGATAACGGAGTGTCATGGTCTATTCCAGCAAAAGGTGACGGGCGAGCCCTTCGATGTAGGTTTCATCCTGGCCGTTGGGATGTGCTTCAAAGGCCAGGTGCAGATATTCGTGGGTCAGGTCGAGGCGATCCTGCAGGGTCAGTACGCCGCGCACGTAGATACGTTGGCGTTCGCGGTCGACGAAGGGCCTGCCGAACGCCAGTTTGCACACGGCGAAAGTGCTGACTTCGTTGTAGCCGGTTTCGCTCTCCAGTTTCGGGCGCCAGCCGCGTCGTTGTTTCTGCAGCCAGTCTTGCGCAGCGGGCAGTGCTTCGCAGGAAGCGACCGGGTTATCCCAGCGGCTGAGGCTGGCGCGCGGGTAGGCGTGCAGCAGAATCGCGTCGTAACGTTGACCGGCCTTGGCTTGCTCGACGGCTTGTTGCCAGGCGAGTTTGTCCGGGCCGGGTTGATCGGAGTGATAGGTGACGGTGCTGCCGGCCAACACCAGATCCGCCGTCCACGCCGCGATGTTGCGTGAGTCCACCGAAGCTGGCCGTGGTGCGACGCGCTGGCGATTGCTGCTGTCATCGATGCTCAGGCAGTCGCCGTTGCGTGTGGCGTTTTGCAGCAGATAAGTGCGGATTGCCACGGCCAGCGCTTTGGCCGCTTCGACAGGTTCCGGTTTGGCTTCGCGCTCAAGGACGCGGGCGACGTACTCTTCGCGATCAAGCCTTGCGACCAGTTTGTCGTTGAGCAGAAACAGTTCGCCGTCGCTGTGGATATCCAGCGCGTTGCCATTGGCGAATTCGATGCGGTAGTCGCCCTGCAACGGGCCGGATGTCACCACCCGCTCGTCAGCCAAAACCCGCGTGAGCGGATAGCGCGAGAACAATCCGACTTCAACACAACGTCCCACATCTGCCGGCCATGCCGCTGGCAACACCGTCGCCAGTGCCTGACCGTAATGCCGCAAAACCATCTGACTGGTGCCGCGTCCACCTGCCCATACCGGCGCACCATCGGCCGTCCAACCGGCAAACCCACCCTGTCGAGATTGCGGGTCCTGATCACCGAGCCAGCTCCAGGTTTTCACCCGCAGACGTCCGCCGAGTTCACCAACGACATTACCGTCAGCAGCATTCAGCACCACATCGAGCAGCACTCGACGCGCCTGATCCTGCGCCGGCAGAGACGCCAGAACCTTCAGCAACTCAACCACGGAAACCCGTTGAGCCGGTTGCACCAACGGCAAATCCAGCAACCACGACGGCGCCTGCCGCGCCTGCCAATACGTCCGCCACTCAGCAGCAGAAATGCCCAACCGCGCTGGCTCAAAGTACAACCCGCAGGATTTCACCAACGCCTGATCACGCTCGATCCTGCCGCCCGCCGAGCAGCAATAAACCTCTTCCTTCGACTGCCCGCGACATTCATACGCAGGCTCACGCGCGCCGGTGTCCACCAGCCACGCGTAGACAAACAACTTCCACAGACTGCCCAGCGGCGTATCCAGCGATGACGGCAACGGTTCACGCTTGATCAGTTGCGTCTGACTCAACGACAACAACTCGCCCTTGTACGCCACGCGCAGCGGCTCATCCTGCGCCGTCGCCAGCGCAGGTATCACACACATCAGCAGCCACAGCAGCGGCCGGGTCATGTCAGTTGACCGTGACCTGACCGAGGGCGGCTTTCACTTCCTGAGCCTGATGTTGCGGCGCGTACACCTGAGTGAAACGCACCGGCGGCAGGTTGAACTGGCCTTTCTGCGAGAAGCGCACCAGATGGCGCAGGCGCAACTCGCCGCTCAGCGCATCCACCGGCACGGCGTAAGCCAGTTGCCCCGGTTCGAAGCGCGCCTTCTCCAGCGCCGTTGGTTCGGTGCCGTCCTTGCCCTGCAACTTGATGCCCCACGTGGTGCGCTCGACATCGGCGCCCGGTGGCAGCGGCACTTCGAGCATGCCGTAGCGCAGTGGTTTGGGTGCTTTGCTGGTGAGGATCACTTCGTCCAGGTACAGGCTGTCGCTGGACAGCGGTTTAGTCCCGACCGGCTCCAGTTTGAAGGTGAACGCTTCGTCGCCCGGCACCAGTCGCGACAGGCGACGGGTGATGGTCACGGCCATTGGATCAACCGCAGGTTGTTGGGTCTGGAAGCTCAATGCTGCGCGCAGCGGACGCTCTTGCGTGCCGGACACTGTCAACATGCTCGGCACGGGCGTGGCGCCCTGCCAAGTCCAGAAGATCTCACCGGTTGCACCGTAGTTCTTCTTCCAGCCTTCACCCGGTGTCAGAGCGATGGTCGGCGAAGCCTGGGCGATGCTGCGTTGCAACCAGGTCAGTGCCAGCGCACGTTCGAGGGTCGATTGCTGCGGCAACAGCCGTTGCAGCAACGCTTGCGCACGCGCCTGATCGAACGGTTGCAGCGACAGGTTCAACGCTTCGGCAAATGGCTGCGAGCTGACCGACAGACGCTGTTGTGCAGCGCCCACCTGACGATTGAACGCGTCCGGCAAGGCCACTTTCGACTGAGTGGCCAGCGCTGCGGTCAACACCCGCGCTGCCGCCAGACCGAGCGCCGAATCCGGATCGCTCATCACCAGGCTGTCTTCGCCGTCGTCCATCAGGGTTTCGGCATTGCCTTCACCGGCCTTGGCCAGATCCTCCATCAACCCGCTGAGCAAGGTGTTCACCGGCAAATGCATCTGCTTGGCAAACGACAGAATCAGCGCCCGTTGCAGCAATGGCGTGTTCGGCGCTTGCTTGGCGTACACCTCCAGCACCCGCTGCCAGTGCTCCGGCGGCAAGGTCAACTCCAGCACTTGGCTGGCATTCCAGTCGGCGTAGTAGGCGTAAGCAGTGAGGAACGCATCCGGCTCACCGTCATAACCCCACCAGGTGAAGCTCGCCGATGGCCCGGCCATTTGCACCAGACGCAGCCGGCTGTTCTGCATGATCAGACGCAAGCGATCACGAATCTGCGGATTCGATGCCAGCGATGGATAGGCAATGCTCAACGGCAGCAAACGGCTGGCAGTCTGCTCGACGCCGCCATACGGATAGCTGAGCAGATCGTCGAGCGCGGAACGGAACAACGCTTGCGGGCTGTCATCCAGACGCAGGCGAATATCGGTGGCGTCGGCCGGCAGACTCAGCGCGGTGTCGCCGCTGGCGACATCAAGGCTTTGCGTTTGCGTCACTTGCCAGCCATCACCGGTCGCACTCAGGCGCACGGCCAGAGAGTCCGCGGTTTTGCCGTCCTGCACCAGCTCCGCCGTCCACTCACCGGAGGCCAAGGCAAACGCCGGCAGCGGCAGGTAGTTGATGCCGTTGTTCAGAGTCACCGGCAGGCGTTGTTCGGCGCCCGCGTAGTGCGTGACGAGTTCAGCCTTGACCGGTTTTTCGGCTTGGCTGAAGGCGAACACGCCGAGTTGCGGCTGATCGCCCTTGCGGAATTTGCTCGGCCCGCTCCACTTCAGGTACAGCGGTTTTTCCGAACGGACGAACTGTTTCTTCTGCCCGACCTGACCGTCATCGGCAATGGCGCGGGCAGTGATGCGCCAGCGGGTCAGCGAGTCCGGCATCTTGAAGGTGAAGCGGGTTTTGCCGTCAGCACCGGTCAACAACTCCGGCTGCCACGCGGCGGTGTCGACGTCTTCACGACGCGGCCGCTCCAGAACTTTCACCCCGCGCTCGCTGCGGTTGGCTTTGCCCGGTGCGCCAGGGCTGCCCGGCAACGCCACGTCGTAACTGATGAACGACAGGCTCGCACTGGTGCGCACGTTGTTACGGCGCGGGTGATAGAAGAACTGGTCGATGGTCGGCGCGACTTCCGGTTGCAGCGCGTAGACCATTTCGTCGACGACGCTGACGGTCAGATGCGCCGGCACCGCTTTGCCGGCGAACTGCGTAGTCAGGTCAACCGTGACCGTATCGCCCGGCAGATACACCGCTTTGTCAGTGCTGATCGCCACGTCGATTTGCGGCGCGACCACTTTGATCCCGGCGTTCTGGAAGCTGTACTGACCGCCCTTGGTGTAGAGCACGGAGAAGGTCAGGTTCGGCGCGAAGTTGTCCTTCACCGGGATGCGTGCGCGGTATTGGGTGTCGCTGAGTTTCTCCAGCTTCAACCAGTCGCCGCCCTTGGCCAGCAGCGCGGTGGCTTCGACCTTGTCGCGCTCCAGCGACAGCAAGGCATCGCTGACCGGCTCAGGAAAAGTGATCAGCGCCAGCGCTTCATCACCGGCCTTGTACTCAGCCTTGTCGAGGACAATTTCCACAGTACCCGGCACCGCTTTCACACCGTCACCAGTGACCGAATGCCCGGTGGCACCGAGTACGCGACCGTGTTGATCTTTCAGGGTCAGGTTGTAGGTACCTGGACGATCGAAAGCCAGACTGAAGCCTTTATCCGTCGCCGCAAGTTTGCCTTCGCCCGTGCTCTGGTCTTCCAGACGCACCCAGCCATAAGTGCTCGGTATTACCGCTTTGCTTTGCTCGGTGCCGCCCTCGTTGGCGTAGCTGAACGCAACCTTATCGCCGACTGCACTGAAGCGTTGCGGCGCGCTCAGACGGAAACTCGCCGCGCCACGGTCGATGAGGATTTCCTTGGTGGTCTTGACCCGATACGCCGCGCCATCGCTGGCGAACACGGTGAGCATGTAGCGGCTCGGTTTGTCGGCAGCCGGCAGGTCGAGGCTCGCGTTACCTTTGCTGTCGGTGGTCAGTTCGGTGCTGGTCAGTTCCACCGGGAATTGCCCGAGGTATTGCAGCTCATTGTCGACCATCGACAGTTGCTGGGCACGCAGGCTCAGGCTCAGCTTGGCGTTGGCCACCGGTTTGCCGTCCGGGTAGAGCAACACCAGATTGCCTTTGACCGGTTCGCCGGTGCGGTAATCCTGCTTGGCCAGATTCAGTGAGATTTCGAAGTGCGGTTTGATGTATTCCGCCACACGGAAGGCGCTGCTGTAGGCCTGATCCTTATAGTTGAACCGAATCTCGTAACCGCCCGCCACCGCGTTGTCCGGCAACTGGAAGCGGCCTTGAGTACCGGCCTTCGAATCGAGTTTCAGGTCAAGGTGTTGTAACTCCGTGCCCGTCGCATCCAGCACGCTAACGGTGACATCCGCTGCGCCCGGCAACACCGAATCCCGCGCATTCTTGAACTCGCGTCCAACGATTTTCAGCGACACCCAATCACCCGGGCGATACAGCGGCCGATCGGTGAAGGCATACAGTTTGGTGTCGTAGATTTCGCTGTCGTAATAGAAGTTTTCCGAGACGAATACACCGCCCTCTTCGTCCTCGCCGATGACGAACGAACGCTCCGGACTGACGTGTTTCAGGCGCAGCAAGCCATCGCCATCAGTGGCGCCACTGCTCATCACGCCGAGGCCATCCGTCCACAGCACATTGACCTTCGGCACCGAACTGCCTTCGTGTTTGCGCGCCGCCCAGACCAGCAATTCATCGCCGGCAATCTTGCTCACCGCCACAGTGTTGGAAACGAAAACCATGGTGGTCGCGCGGTACTTGCCGATCAGCGCTTCGACCAGATACAGACCCGGTTTCAGATTACCCAACGGGATATAAACGTTACCCGGCGCGACACTGACGAAATCGCTGGAAGACCCGGCCAGATTGACCCCGGCCGGCGGCTCAATCGGCTTGGCCTGCCACAACGGATAACGGAACTGGCTGACCACCGGCAGACCCGGGATCAGCGCAAATTGCGGCTGCGCGTCATACGGAGTAGGCGCAGCGATAGCGTTGCCCATCTTCAGTTCCGGCACTTCTTCGGTGACCTGTTTGCGCGATTCATAGGAGAACGCGCGCTGCATCACTCGACGGGACTTGCGGTACCAGTTATCCCACAGATACGCGAGGGTGTTGGACAGACCTTCGCCCTTGAACTGGCCATCGCTGACCACGCGGTGCAGGTTCTTCTGGCGCTTGAGGAAATCCAGCGGTTTGTCGATCCGGTACACACGAATGTCGGCGCCGCCGTACGGTTCCATACGGAAGCGACGGTAATCACGGCCCGGCGCTTCGAGGCGCACCATCGCCTGCTCGTCCGCCGCAAAACTGCTGTCGGCGAGCAGGAAGAAGCTTTCACCGGACACCGGCGTGTAGCCGCTCGGCTCGACCGAATCTTCGGCGCTGACGGTAGCCACTGGCAGCAACAGCGCCAGCAGCAAAGGAATTCGGGAGCAGAGTCGCAACATGCGGGCACCGGTCATTGGGAGAGAAAGTTCAGTCGATAGACGCCGATGAAGTTGGGGTTGGCTGCGTCGGGTATCCATCGGGTGTCCTTCCATGTCATGAGTTGCTGCAGGCTTGCCGAACGCATGCCGTTGTCAGTGGGGGTGGTGGTGCCGGTGTGATAGGCGATGTAGCGGCCCATCCAGATCATCAGGTGCTGGTCGTCGCCCTGATCGAAAAACATCAAATCACCGGGCCGTGCCTGCGAGACATCGCGGCTGACCAGATGGCTGTTGAACTGAATCAGTTTGATCGCGTTGACGTACGGCCCGACCTTGCCGCCGCCCTGCTGCCATTGCTGGGCGAACTTGCGTTGCTCATCGCTGAGCGACAGCTCCGGCGGCAAATAGCGATTGGACAGGCCATTGCTGCGCAGCCATTTGTCGTCGTGGACTTTCAGCGCTTCGTTGGCAGCGAAACGTACCAGCCCGGCACAGTCCTGCTGATACCAGCGCGGGCTCGGGCCCTGGCTCAGTTGCTCTTGGGCGATGCGCACGAACCAGGCGCGAAACACCTGGGATTGCGCCGGATCCAGCGCTGGCGCTTCGACGGCTCGGGCGCCCGCACTGAGTAACAGCGCGAACAAGCCGAGGCTGCGGATCAGTGCGGTCACAGCGCTTTCCATTCCAGCGGCAACCATTGCCAGTGGCCGTCGGGCTCGCTGCCTTCGGGCAGGGTCAGCGCGTATTTGCCGTAGCCACCGAGGGTGCGCAGTTTCGGAATCAGATAGGTTTGCGCGGCGTTGTAGAACACCGGTTCCATGTCTTGCGGCAGGCTGTCGAGGGTTTCCTGCTGCATCAGTTGCGCCATCGAGTCCGGGCCGAAGTAGATCGGCATCAGCACGTCTTTGGGCAGCACGTCAGCCATCGGCGGGAAGCGTTTGTCGAGGGTGCCGAGGGCCTTGTCGACCAGTTTATCGTCGAGGGAAAACAGCAGCGTCGAGCCGTGACGGGCGAGGCTGACTTTCATGAACGCCTTGCCGCTGATTGCGTCCGGGTTCTCGGCAGTCTTCGCCGCATACGGGCCGAAGTTGGAGCTGACCTGACGCTGCCAGACGTGGTTCTGACCTTCCTGTTTCTCGACCACGGGGAAGACGTTTTCTTCGACGTTGGCCTCGAACGCGCCGACCATCGAACCGAACAGTTTGCCGAGGTCACCATCGAGTTTGCTGCTGTCTTCGTCTTTCAGACTGGCCACCAGCAACGGCGTGTACAAACGCGAATCGGCGTACCAGCAAAGGCCCGCCGCACCGGCCACGTGTTCGGTGAGGGTCTGCGCCACCGCTTCTTCGGCGCCGAGTTTTACCAGCAGTGGTTTTTGCGGTTCGGCCGCGACCGGCAGGGTCACGCAGGCACTGGCCCCCAGCGGCATGGCTTGCCAGACCGGTTTGAAATCGAAGTCGGGCTGGTTGTCCAGTTCGTCCATGGCGAGGTAGCTGTGCCAGCCCTTGTCATCCATGTCGAAGCGCAGCCCGGCGAAGTTCGGGATGAAGCGCTGATAACCCATGGCCAGGACACTGGAGTTCACCGACAGGCGCTGTTTGGTTTCCGCAGTTTTCGCCGGCAGGCCGAAGGCTTCAGGGAACAGTTTTTCGCCATTAAGCAGCGCCGCCAGCGCTTGTGGCGAGACGTGGCCCGACTCTTCAGAGACGCCGCTTTCCGGGTCGTAATACTTGGCTGGGTTCGACAGCACCACCAGTTTGTCGCCGTGGGAGGCGAACAACAGGGCTTTGCTGGCGTTATAGATCAGTTGGTACAGCGGCACGCTATCGCCGCCGACCTTGAGTTCGCCCATCTGACTGAGCTGAGTGTCATCCAGCGCGACTTTCGCCAGCGGCTCCAGCAGTTTCGCCAGACCACCACGATCCATCACCAACAGAAAATCCTTCAAGCGACCATCCGCACCACGCCACAGCGCAACATCGGCCGGTTGATCGAAAAGCTGCTCGATCAGGCTGTCCTGCAGCTTCAGATCATGCTCATAGATGATCCGGCGCAGGCTACCGATCAGCCCTAGGCGATCAGCATGGGTTTCGTAGTAGAAGACGAAATCTTCGGTGAGCGTGGCCTTGAGGAACGGCACCGTCAGCAAGTCCTTGGGCAACTGGCTCAGCGAGCGGGTCTCCAGCAACGCATCCGGGCGACTGAGGCCGAGCTTGTCACTGGCCAATTCCGCCGGCGGCGCCTTGGGCTTGAGCAGCAGCCAGCCAAAACCGCCCGCCACGCCGGCCACCAGGCACAGCCCGGCCAGCAGCAAGGGCCAGCGCCGCGAAGGTTTCGCCGCTGGCGTGTCGGCAGCCGAAGTAACAGTGTTTTCGCTCATCTTCTCGCTCATTTCCCAAAGCTCAGGATTTCATCCGTGGCGGAATGCTTAATAGTTGAAAGTCTTGACCAGCAGCAGATCACCGATCGCCCGCAGGGGCACGATGAACGTTTCGCGTTTTTCGTCGACAGTGTTTTCGTTGAGCACCAGCGTGATTTGCGAGGTGATCACCTCGTTCTGGTTGCTGGTCTCCTCGAAGTTATAGCCGCCGTTGCCGAAGTTGCCCCAATAGTTGACGTAAACCAGGTAGGTGCCGTGCAGCGGCGCGGTCATGGTGAACATTTCCGGGCCGGGGCCATCGACGCCATCCGGGTCGAGACCGCCGCCATTGCTCAGCGCCGGCTGCGCCCAGAAGGCATGCTGACCGTCCGGAGTGACAATGTGCAGATCGAGTTCGGCTTTCGGATCGTCCCAGCCCAAGACAAGACGAATTCGCGCCGGCGTGCGCAAATTGTTTGCTTCATAAAATTGCACGCGCTTGAGCGACTGGCCCTCGGCACTGATCACCTCGACGCTGTTGGAGCCGGCGCCGAACGCGTACGGCCGGGCGAAACGGCCTTGGTCGTCGGTGTACAGATTCAGTGGATTGCCATTCACCGCGAGACTGTGCGGCGGGCGCATGTGGCCGATGGCTTTGAGCTGGCCCTGGATCATCGTGCGATTGCGCTGGATGCCGCGATCGATCGGCGGCGTCGGGTAGGCGACTTGCGGGTTTTCCGTGCGATCGAGCAGGCCGTGGTAACGCCAGCCACCCACCGGCTCCGACACCTCGGCCGTCGGCGCGGCCAGCAGCGCGGGCGCGCAGGCCAGGCCGATCAGCAGCCAAAAAAATGAACGCATGTAATGCCTCCTGCCATGCCTGAACGAAACCTTGCACCCGATCCTCGGTACTTCACAGCGGTGAAAACTGCGTTTCGTCTGAAAGACCCGTGACTGTAGGGTCGTAGAAGGCGCGAAGATTAGCGATTCGGCGGTTTTTTAACAATCGGATACATGTGCTATTGCTGTAGGAATCAAGCCAATCCGGTGGACGGTGAGCCGAATAGGCGTCATATTCGGCTCACAAAATGAGCCGAATAGCATTTCTATTCGGCTCACGGACTCAAGGCAGGCAACGAATGGCAACTTACTGGATCTGGCAGCAGCCCGATTGGCCCGACTTCAACTGGCAGGCGGAACGCCTGGCACCGTTGTTGCGCGGGTGTGTACAGGCCCAAGGTCAGTTGATGGGTATGGCCGGTTCGGTAGGTGACTCTTTGGGGGCTCAGACCGAACTGGACGCCCTTTTGCAGAATATCGTGACGTCTTCGGCCATCGAAGGTGAGCAACTGAATGTCGGCTCCGTGCGGTCATCCTTGGCGCGACGTTTGGGCCTGGAGTTGATCGACGGCGATAAAGTCAGCCAACGCAGTGAAGGTCTGGCGCAACTCATGCTTGATGCCACCCGTCGATTTGCCGAACCGTTGATACTGGAGCGCTTGCTGGAATGGCACCAATGGCTGTTTCCCGATCAAGAGGCTGACCTTACTGCGCGCTCAATGCATGTGGGTGCGCTACGCGGTGACGAGCCAATGCAGGTGGTTTCGGGTCGCATTGATCGTCCAACGGTTCATTTCGAGGCGCCACCTCGCCAAGGTCTTGAGCAGCAGCTCGACCAATTTCTCCAATGGTTCGAGGCCAGCCAGCATCAGACAGCACTGGACCCGATGCTTCGTGCGGGCATCGCCCATTTCTGGTTCGTCACCTTGCATCCGTTCGACGATGGCAACGGCCGTCTGACCCGCACCATCACTGATCTGGCGCTGGCACAGGGCGAAGCGCAAGCCATCCGTTTCTACGCCATGTCGGCGAGCATTCTGGATGATCGGTCCGGCTACTATCGGATTCTGGAATCGAGTCAAAAAGCCACACTGGACATCACTGAATGGCTCACATGGTTCCTGCAAACCTTGCTACGCAGTCTGCAACAAGCCATCACCCGCATTGAAAGCGTGCTGGGCAAGACGCGTTTCTGGCAGGCACACCGCGAGTCCGAACTTTCGGCGGAGCAGGTCAAAGTGCTCAATCGTCTGCTCGACGGCGGCGAGCGGAGCTTTGAGCACGGCATCAGTGCCGGGCAATATCAAGCGGTGGCGAAAGTGTCGAAGGCCACAGCAACCCGACACCTTGCGGAGTTGCTGGAGAAAGGTTGCCTTCAACGCTTGCCGGGAGGGGGTCGTAGCACCCGCTATCAGATCAACTATCCCGACAGAGCTACACATTAATCTCACCCAGCACAGAGCCATTTCTGTCCTTGAGAGCCGGCCCGCTCATTTGCCCATAACCCCCCTATCTGCTAGTGTCGCGCCGGTTTAACGTCAACCGGAAATCGCCGCCATGGCCCGCAAAAAAGCTGCACTGGATTTCGAACAGTCCCTCGCCGACCTGCAAACATTGGTCGAGCGTCTGGAGAACGGTGAATTGTCGCTGGAAGACTCGCTGACCGCTTTCGAGCAGGGCATCGGTCTGACCCGTGACTGCCAGGCAGCGCTGGCGCAAGCCGAGCAGAAGGTGCAAGTGCTGCTGGAGCGCGATGGCGAACTCGCCGAGGAACCCTTCGACGCGGAACAGCCAGAATGATTGCAGCGTATACGGCGACCAGTCAGACCCGGGTTAACGCAGCGCTGGAAACTCAGTTCAACGCGCCATTGCCGGAACTGGCGCGGCTTTACGAAGCCATGCGCTACAGCGTGATGAACGGCGGCAAACGCGTGCGACCGCTGCTGGCCTACGCGGCGTGCGAAGCGCTCGGCGGCAAGGCTGAACAGGCCAACGGCGCGGCCTGCGCGGTTGAGCTGATCCACGCCTACTCGCTGGTTCACGATGATTTGCCGCCGATGGACGACGACGATCTGCGTCGCGGCCAGCCGACCACCCACAAGAAATTCGATGAAGCCTGCGCGATTCTTGCCGGTGACGGTTTGCAGAGCCTGGCCTTCAGCGCCCTGCTCGACCCGCGCCTGAGCGATTGCAGCAGCGACATCCGCCTGCAAATGGTCACCGCGCTGGCTAACGCCGCTGGTCCGGCAGGCATGGTCGGTGGTCAAGCCATCGACCTCGGTTCGGTCGGCCTCAAACTCGATCAGAAAGCCCTCGAACAGATGCACCGGCACAAGACCGGCGCACTGATCGAAGTCAGCGTCAAACTCGGTGCTCTGGCCAGCGGCCGTGCCGAGCAGGATGAACTCCGTGCCCTGCAGACTTATGCACAGGCCATCGGCCTGGCTTTCCAGGTGCAGGACGACATCCTCGACGTCGAAAGCGATACCGAAACCCTCGGTAAACGCCAGGGCGCCGACATCGCCCGCGACAAACCGACCTACCCGGCGCTGCTCGGTCTCGACGCTGCCAAGGCTTACGCGCTGGAACTGCGCGATCAGGCCCTGCACGCCCTGCGACCGTTTGACGCGGCGGCCGAGCCCTTGCGCGAGCTGGCCCGGTATATCGTCGAGCGGCGCAACTGACGGCGTATCCGCCAAAAAAGACCAACGCGTGGGCAGGGGGCGATGCATCAGGTAAACTGCCGCATCTTCTATACCTATAACGATTCGCCTGATGCCCACGACGTTTCATGAGATTCCCCGCAAGCGCCCGACCACGCCCCTGCTCGACCGCGCGAACACGCCGGACGGCCTGCGCCGGTTAGGCGAAGCCGAGCTGGAAACCCTGGCCGATGAGTTGCGCCTGGAATTGCTCTACACGGTCGGTCAGACCGGTGGGCATTTCGGTGCCGGCCTGGGCGTGATCGAGCTGACCATCGCGTTGCATTACGTCTTCGACACGCCGGACGACCGTCTGCTGTGGGACGTCGGGCATCAGGCGTATCCGCACAAGATCCTCACCGGTCGCCGCGAGCGCATGGGCACTCTGCGCCAGAAGGACGGCATCGCTGCCTTCCCGCGTCGCGCCGAGAGCGAGTACGACACCTTTGGCGTCGGCCACTCCAGTACTTCGATCAGCGCTGCGCTGGGCATGGCGATTGCCGCCCGCCTGCAAAACAGTGATCGCAAGGCGATTGCCGTGATCGGTGATGGCGCGTTGACCGCCGGCATGGCTTTCGAGGCGCTGAACCATGCGCCGGAAGTGAACGCCAACATGCTGGTGATCCTCAACGACAACGACATGTCGATCTCGCGCAATGTCGGCGGCCTGTCGAATTATCTGGCGAAGATCCTTTCCAGCCGTACCTACGCGAGCATGCGTGAAGGCAGCAAGAAAGTCCTGTCGCGCCTGCCCGGCGCCTGGGAAATCGCTCGTCGCACCGAAGAATACGCCAAGGGCATGCTGGTCCCCGGCACGCTGTTCGAAGAGCTGGGCTGGAACTACATCGGCCCGATCGATGGCCACGACCTGCCGACCCTGATCGCCACGCTGCGCAACATGCGTGATCTGAAAGGCCCGCAGTTCCTGCACATCGTCACCAAGAAAGGCAAAGGCTTCGCCCCGGCGGAAGTCGACCCGATCGGTTACCACGCCATCACCAAACTCGAACCACTGGATGCTCCGGCCGCCGCGCCGAAAAAGGCCAGCGGGCCGAAATACTCAGCGGTGTTTGGCGAGTGGCTGTGCGACATGGCCGCCGCCGATCCACGTCTGGTCGGGATTACCCCGGCGATGAAGGAAGGCTCGGACCTGGTGGCGTTCAGCGAACGCTTCCCGCTGCGCTACTTCGACGTGGCGATTGCCGAGCAACATGCGGTGACGTTCGCCGCCGGCATGGCCTGCGAAGGCGCGAAACCGGTGGTGGCGATCTATTCGACATTCCTGCAGCGGGGTTACGACCAGTTGGTGCATGACGTCGCGGTGCAAAACCTCGATGTGTTGTTCGCCATCGATCGTGCCGGCCTGGTCGGCGAAGACGGCCCGACCCACGCTGGCAGCTTCGATCTGTCCTACCTGCGCTGCATCCCGGGCATGGTCATCATGACCCCGAGCGATGAAAACGAGCTGCGCAAGATGCTCACCACCGGCCACCTCTACAACGGCCCGGCGGCAGTGCGTTATCCACGCGGCAATGGCCCGAACGCAACCATCGAGAAAGACCTCGAGCCGATCGAAATCGGCAAGGGCATCGTCCGTCGTCAGGGCAGCAAAGTCGCCTTGCTGGTGTTCGGTGTGCAACTGGCCGAAGCGCTGAAAGTCGCTGAAAAACTCAATGCCACTGTGGTCGACATGCGTTTCGTCAAACCGCTGGATGAAGCGCTGGTGCGCGAGATTGCCGGCAGCCATGAGTTGCTGGTGACCATAGAAGAAAACGCGATCATGGGCGGCGCCGGTGGCGCGGTCAGCGAGTTCCTCGCGCGCGAGAACATTCTCAAGTCGATGCTGCATCTGGGCTTGCCGGATATCTACGTCGAGCACGCCAAGCCTGCGCAGATGCTGGCCGAGTGCGGGCTGGATGAGGCCGGGATCGAAGCGTCGATTCGTGAGCGTCTGGCCTTATTCAACAAATAAACGCATTACCCTTGTGGGAGCGAGCCTGCTCGCGAAAGCGGACTGTCAGTCAATACATTGCTGACTGATACACCGCATTCGCGAGCAGGCTCGCTCCCACATTTGATTTGTGTACACCTGAAACACCAGTGGACTGTCCATGAAACTCTCGCGCCTCGCCCTGCCCTTCTTCCTGCTGCCGACCGCCAACGCCCTCGCCGACGCCTTCGAACGTGATCAAGCATTGAAGCTGCCGGACATGCTGATCTCCGCCAACCGCCAGGTCGAAGCCCGCAACGACAGCAGCGCCGCCAACACGGTATTCACCCGTGAAGACATCGACCGCCTGCAACCGAGCGATGTGCCGGACCTGCTGCGTCGCGTTCCCGGCGTGCAAGTGGCGCAGGCCGGCGGGCGCGGCAGCCTGCCGGGGATCTACATTCGCGGCACGCAGTCAGCGCAGAGTCTGGTGCTGGTCGACGGCCAGCGCATTGGCAGTTCGACGTCCGGCGACAGCAACCTGCAGCATCTGAACATCGAGCAGATCGAGCGGGTGGAAGTGCTGCGCGGTTCGCGTTCGGTGATTTACGGCAGCGACGCGATTGGCGGGGTGATTCAGATCTTCACTCGACGCGGTACTGAGCAAGGTTTGCAGCCACGCCTGCACGTTGGTTTCGGCAGCAACCAGACATGGCAGCGCAGTCTCGGCTTGTCCGGGGGCGATGAGAAAACCCGCTTCAATCTCGGCGCCAGCCTGGATGAAACCGCCGGAATTGACCGCACTCACGAGTCGTATCCAAGTGATGGCGATCATGACGCCTACCGCAATAAATCCGTCAGCCTGAGCCTCAGCCATGCGCTGACCGATGACATCGAAGTCGGTGCCAATCTGCTGGATAACCGTGGCAAGAGCGAGTTTGACAACCCGTTCGGCCGCTTCGACATGAATACATTCGAATCGGTCCAGCAGCAGCCCTACAGCGATTTCAATGTCAGCAGCGTCAGCAGTTACGTCGATGCACGGGTCAACGATATCTGGAAAACCCGCGTCGAGTTCGGCCACACCGAAAACCGCGAGAAGACCCTCGACAAGCTCAGCGACGAACGCACGGTGTTCAACACCTACCGCGACTCGGTGAACTGGCAGAACGACCTGACACTGGACGCACGCAACAGCCTGATCCTCGGCGGCGATTGGTACGAAGACCGCGTCAACAGCAGCACCGCATTCGACGAAGACAGTCGCTGGAACCGCGCCGCATTCATCCAGCATCGTTATCAGGCCGACAGCTTCTCCACGGAGCTGGGGCTGCGCCATGACGATAACCAGCAATTCGGCAGCCAGAACACCTGGAGCGGCACCTTCACATTGCCGCTGAACCCGGACAACGATCTGTTGCTGAGCTACAGCGAAGGCTTCCGCGCGCCGACCTTCAACGACTTGTACTACCCGGACTTCAGCAACCCGGATCTGAAGCCGGAAACCTCGAAAAGCTACGAGCTGCAATGGCGCAGCCAGTTGAGCGACAGCAGCCGTCTCGAGGCGTCGATTTACCGTACGGACCTGGAAGACGCGATCATCTTCGGCAGCAATTCACGCCCAGAGAACGTCGCTTCGGCACGGATCAACGGTTTTGAAGCGGCATTGAAGCAGGAAGTGTTCGGCTGGCAGAGCAACCTCGGAGTGGCGATCATCGATCCGCGTGATCGTGATACCGGGCGCACCCTGGCCCGGCGTGCGCGGCGCACGTTGAGTTGGGATCTCGATCGCCAGTTTGACCAGGTTAGCCTCGGCGCCAGTTGGCAGGCGGTCAGCAGCAGTTATGACGACAAGGACAATACGCAGGCGCTGGGTGGCTATGCGCTGTTCGGCTTGCGTAGCAGTTGGGCGTTGAACCGCGAGATCAAGCTGGATCTGAAGGTCGATAACCTTTTCGACAAGGGCTACAGCCGGGCGAATTACAGCTATGACGGCAGCCAGTATGGTTATCGCGAGGAAGGTCGGGTGTGGATGTTTGGTGTCACCTGGACTCCCGAAATCCACTGAAATCCCCTGTAGGAGCTGCCGAAGGCTGCGATCTTTTGATCTTGATCTTCGGCGATTCCGACTCAGTCAAACAGCAAAATCAAAAGATCGCAGCCTTCGGCAGCTCCTACAGGGTTACCTGTCCGGCGCGATCAATTGGCAGAGTTTGGCGGTAGCGCTGATCATTTGGCCACTTGGGCGCTCAAGGCCTTTGTCGGTGACCAACAGCAATTTCCCCTGTTTGACCGCTACTACCTGCGGCCACGCCTTCCACGCATTCAACTGCGCCTGATCACTCGCAAGAATCACTTCGGGGTCGCGCTGCAACACCGCCTCGATACTCACCTGCGGCGCCGGCAGACTCAGGTCGCCGAACACATTGCGCGCCCCGCACACTTCAAGCGCATCGCTGATGATCTGCCCGCCACCGACGGTGTACAGCGGCTGGTCCCAGACCTGATAGAACACCCGCAACGGCACTTCCCGTCGATAGCGCTGGCGCAGCTCCGCGAGTTGTTGGCGCAACGCCGCCACCCGTTTTACTCCGCGCTCAGGCCGCCCCAATTGCGCGGCAATGGCTTCTATCTGGGTGGTGAGTTGTTCTAAAGAATGCGGTTCGGCGACGAAGGTCGGGATGCCCAGGCGCTTGAGCTGATCACGCTGCGCAGGGCCGACACTGCCGGGCCACAGCAACAACAAATCAGGCTGAAGGCTCAGCAGTTGTTCCATGTCGAGTTGGCCATAGCGGCCGACAGAGGGGACGTTAGCAATTTCAGCAGGACGTTCCCCGGCATCGAGCACACCGACCAATAGATCAGCCGAACCCAGCTCAACGACAATTTCAGAAAGCGACGGTGCGAGGCTGACCACCCGCAGTTGCGCCAGCGCAGGGCCACTGACGGCCAGCAGCAGAAGCGCCAGCCAGAGACGGCGCATCAGCCGAGTTGACGCGGAATACGGTAGAGGTAGAACAGCACCGCCGTGGACAGCGCCAGCAACATCAACGGTACGGCTTCAAGACCGACAAACACCGCCAGTGCGCCGATCCATGCCGGCAAGGCTGCCGCCAGAAACGCAGTGCGACGGCGCGCCGCGAGGGCGATCCACGCGGCCGGTTCATCCGGGGTATCGAGGGCTTTCTGCGTGGCGATCAGCGCATGTTTGTAGCGACCGAAAAACTTCAGGCTGACAAACATCGACGCCACGCCGGCAATAAAGAACGGCATCGCCAGTACCGGCAGAACCCCTTTGCCCTGACCAAACAACGCGTTGAGCACAAACAGCGGCACCAACGCCAGCGCGAGATATTTCCACCAATCAACCGACAACCGGCGCCGCACCTGACCCCGTGTCACGCGCGATCAACCTCGCCCTGATGCTCGTTGCCCATCATGTGGTCGAGCTTGCTGGCCTTGGTCGCCAGGTAGAGTTTGTTGTGCGGATTGTGGCCGGTGTGCAGCGGCACGCGCTCGGCGACGGTGATACCCATGTCGGTCAAGGCTTTGACCTTGCGCGGATTGTTGGTCATCAGGCGCAGGGACTTCACGCCCAGATGCTCAAGCATCGGCAGGCACATGGCGTAATCGCGCTGGTCGGCGGCAAAGCCCAGACGCTCGTTGGCTTCAACGGTGTCGGCGCCGCCGTCCTGCAGTTCGTAAGCACGGATCTTGTTCAGCAGACCGATGCCGCGACCTTCCTGACGCAGGTAGAGCAACACGCCACGGCCTTCACGGGCGATGGCTTTCAGCGCGCCTTCCAGTTGCGAGCCGCAGTCGCAGCGCTGGCTGAACAAGGCGTCGCCGGTCAGGCATTCGGAGTGCAAACGGCCGAGAACCGGGGCACCGTCGGCAATTTCACCCAGGCTCAGCACGACGTGCTCGCGGCCGGTGGCTTCATCGAGAAAACCGTGCATGGTGAATTGCGCAAAAGGCGTTGGCAGCTTGGAAGCGGCGACAAAGACGACAGGCACCGGTGTGCTCCTGATCTAAAGAGTCTGAAAATTCGCAGGCCGGCATTGTAACAGCAGGTTCCTACAGACGCTTAGGCTGAATTATCGGGCATAACGATCAAAAAGTTTGATAACAACCCGGTCGACATGGATCCTTGTAGGAGCTGTCGAGTGAAACGAGACTGCGATCTTTTGATCCGGCTTTTAGGATCAAGATCAAAAGATCGCAGCGTGCCGCAGCTCCTACAGGGGATTCGTCGCGCCGGTAGTGAACGGATACGGCTGCTTCCACTTCTCGAAGATCGGCTTCAACTCGCCGCTCTTCACCAACTGCTCCATGCGCTGGTCAAACAGTGCCATCAGCGCACGCGCCTGCGGGGTGTCGGCAAACCCGAGAAACAACGGCAGCTCGATCAGATGTGAATAGCGATACAGCGCCGGATCTGCTGCGGTTTTGAGCACGGCCTCGATCTCGGTCAGTGCATCGATGTAATAATCCGCCCGCCCCTGCTTGAGCATCGACAAGATCCCGGTACGGCGTTCGATCTGGTTGTAACGCTTGATGTTCGGCAGGTAGTTTTCGTAACGGTAACCGCGCACCCAAGCCAGTCGATACTTGCCCAGCGTCGCCTGGGTGGGCGCCGGATTGCTCGCCAGACCCAATGCATAGATGTGGTCGGAATCGAAATTCCAGTGCGGATACAACACCTGTTCGGCCTCGTCGCGGTAGGAGCCAACCAGCGCGTCGACTTCCTTCAACTGCACCAGCCCGACCGAACGGGTGTAAGGCACGCTGCGGATATCGAGCTTGACCCCGGCCGGCTCGAACACCTTGCGTAGCACGTCCCAACCCAGACCATGGCCATCAGCGGCGGTGTAGTCTTCCCAGTCTTCACTGGCCAGATGGATGACCGCCGGCGTCGGCGCGGCGTCCTGCGCACCGGCCACGGTGCTCAGCAAAGCCAAAACCACTAACGCCAACCAGCGTCGAGCCATCCCCAGTCCCCTCACTTGCCCCTGATATCCCTTGGAATCAGGCGAAAATCCACACCAGACCCTGCATCGCCAGCCAGGCGAACACACCGGCCAGCACGTCGTCGAGCATGATGCCGACGCCGCCATGCACATGCCGGTCGATCCAGCGAATCGGCCATGGCTTGAGAATGTCGAAGAAGCGGAACACCAGAAAACCTGCGAGCAACCAGTACCAGCCTTCCGGTACCAGCCACAGGGTAATCCACATGCCGACCATCTCGTCCCAGACGATACCTTCGTGGTCGTGTACGCGCAGATCGTCGGCGACTTTGCCGCACAGCCAGAAGCCGAACAGCATGGTGATCCCGAGCATCAGCCAGTATCCCCAGTCGGGCAACATCTGCCACAACGGGATAAAGGGTAGTGCAACTAACGAACCCCACGTGCCCGGCGCTTTCGGCAGCGTGCCGGAACCGAAACCGAACGCGAGGAAATGCCAGGGATTGCGCCAGACCGACGGCGGAACGAATTCGGCCGGAACCTGTTTCGGGTGATCTGTCACGGTGTCTCCTGAAAATGTTGATAGCCCCGGACTTGCGGGGTGATGTCGTGCCCTTCGCGATCCAGCAAGACCACACCCTGCCCTTCGGCTACGCGGCCGATCACATGGATCGGCCAGCCATTGGCCAGCAGCGACGGCAACTCGACGGACGGTAGCGTGAACGCCAGCACGTAATCATCGCCACCGCTCAGCGCGGCACGCTCGGCGCCGCGCTGACCGAGAAACGCCACTAATGCATCCGACAGCGGTACGCGCTCGCGTTCAATCTCAAGTCGCACCTTCGACGCCAGCGCGATATGGCCGCAGTCGGCGAGCAGGCCATCGGATATATCCAGCGCCGCCGTGGCTTTGCCACGCAGGGCCTGGCCGAGGGCGAGTTGGGGTTGTGGTGACCAGTAATGATCGAGCAGCGGTTGAGCGATTTGCGGCTCAGCATCACGCTGACGCAAAACCAGCGGCAGAGCGCCAGCCGCATTGCCCAGCTCCCCCCCGACACAGAGCAAGTCGCCCGGCTGCGCACCGCTACGGGTCAATGCCTGACCCGCAGGCACGCGACCAAACACGGTTACCGTCAGGCTCAACGGCCCGCGCGTGGTATCGCCGCCCACCAGCGCAACGCCGCAGCTCTGCGCCATGCAGTTCAAACCGCGGGCATAGGCTTGCAGCCAATCGGCGGTCACCGTCGGTACAGTCAGGGCAAGGGTAAAGGCAACGGGCGTGGCGCCCATGGCGGCCAGATCGCTGACCGCGACGGCCAGCGAACGCTGACCGAGCAGAAACGGATCGCAGGGATCGGCGAAATGCACACCGGCCACCAGCGTATCGGTGGAGATCGCCAACTGTTCCCCGGAGGGAACAGCGAGCAAGGCACAGTCATCGCCAATCCCCAGAGCAACGCCTTCACCGCCCTGCGCACAAGGCGCGGCGGCGAAGAAATTGCGGATCAGCTCAAACTCGCCCATGGCTGAGACAAAGGATTCAAGCGCCGATCAGCGCTTGAACGCCTTCACTTCAGCTTCACGCAGGCGCGGAGCCAGCTTGTCGAGCACACCGTTGACGAACTTGTGACCGTCGGTGGAACCGTAGACTTTCGCCAGCTCGATCCCTTCGTTGATCACAACGCGGTACGGCACGTCGACGCGCTTGAGCAGTTCCCAGGTCGACAGGCGCAGTACGCACAGTTCAACCGGGTCGAGCTCTTCGATGGTCAGGTCCAGGCACGGTGCCAACGCAGTGTCGATCTCGGTCAGACTGGCCGGAACACCGTGCAGGATGTCGTGGAAGTAGCTGGCATCGGCGAAGGTGAAATCGTTATCGACGCGGAACTGCGCTTCGATTTCGTTCAGCGAAGTACTCGCCATGTGGCGCTGGTACAACGCTTGCGTCGCCAGCTGACGGGCAGCGCGGCGCTTTTCACTTTTCGAAGGCTTGCCGGCGTCGGTTGGACGCGGCTCGCGCGGGTTGAAACGATCGCTTTCGTCGCTAATCACTTGGCCTCCAACTGTGCCAGCAGGCTGACCATTTCCAGAGCGGACAGGGCAGCTTCGGCACCTTTGTTACCGGCCTTGGTGCCGGAACGTTCGATGGCTTGCTCGATGGAATCAACGGTCAGGACGCCGAAGGCAACCGGCACGCCGAACTCCATGGAGACCTGGGCCAGACCCTTGGTGCACTCGCCTGCCACGTATTCGAAGTGCGGAGTGCCGCCACGAATGACCGCGCCGAGGGCGATGATGGCTGCGAATTCACCTTTCTGGGCGACTTTCTGCGCAACCAGCGGGATTTCGAAGGCGCCAGGTGCGCGGATGATGGTGATGTCGCTTTCGCTCACGCCGTGGCGAACCAGGGCATCAACTGCACCGCTGACCAGGCTTTCAACGACGAAGCTGTTGAAGCGGCCCACTACCAAAGCGTAGCGGCCTTTAGGGGCGATGAAGGTACCTTCGATGGTCTTCAGGGTCATTCGTCAGTTCTCTTAAAGAGCCGGGACGCGTCTGCTACGCGTCCCTCAGTGATTTATTTGCCGCGAATACGGGTCCGGAAACAACCGGTCATTATTCGGAGGGCACGTATTCTACAACTTCCAGATCGAAACCGGATATCGCATTAAATTTCATTGGCGCAGACATCAAGCGCATTTTGCGTACACCAAGGTCACGCAGGATCTGCGAACCGGCACCGACGATGCTGTAGGTGGTCGGTTTTTTCGGCGCGGCCTGATCACCGGTTTCGCGGATATGTGCCAGCAGCACGTCGCCGTCGAGCGGGTGACCGAGCAACAGCACCACACCACTGCCCGCCTCGGCAACCGCAGCCATGGCGGCGCGCAGGCTCCAGCGGCCCGGTTGCTTGACCATCAACAGGTCGCGCAGCGGGTCCATGTTGTGCACGCGAACCAGGGTTGGCTCTTCAGCGCAAACAGTGCCCAAAGTGAGGGCCATGTGCACGTCGCCTTCCACCGAATCACGATAGGTCACCAGGTTGAATTGGCCCAGTTCGCTGTCCAGTGGCTGCTCGGCAATCCGCTGAACGGTACGTTCGTGGATCATCCGGTAGTGAATCAGGTCGGCGATAGTGCCGATCTTGATGTTGTGTTCAGCGGCAAACTCTTCGAGTTCGGCACGACGAGACATGGTGCCGTCGTCGTTCATCACTTCGCAGATCACCCCGCTCGGCTCGAAACCGGCCATGCGCGCGAGGTCGCAAGCGGCTTCGGTGTGGCCAGCACGAGCGAGGGTGCCGCCGGCCTGCGCCATCAGCGGGAAGATGTGGCCCGGGCTGACGATGTCTTCAGCCTTGGCGTCCTTGGCGGCCGCCGCTTGCACGGTGCGCGCACGGTCAGCGGCAGAGATGCCGGTGGTGACGCCTTCGGCGGCTTCGATCGAGACGGTGAACTTGGTGCCGAAACCGGAACCGTTGCGCGGCGCCATCAGTGGCAGCTTCAACAGTTCGCAGCGCTCGCGGCTCATCGGCATGCAGATCAGGCCACGGGCGTGCTTGGCCATGAAGTTGATGTGTTCGGCCTGGCAGCATTCGGCGGCCATGATCAGGTCGCCTTCGTTCTCGCGGTCTTCGTCATCCATGAGGATGACCATCTTGCCTTGGCGGATGTCTTCAACCAGTTCTTCGATGCTATTGAGCGCCACAAGGCACCCCCTTCAGTCAGGATTTGAGATAGCCGTTGGCGGCCAGAAAGCTTTCAGTGATGGTGCCACCAGGCTTTTGTGAAGAGCCGGGTTCTGCGGCCTTGTCGCCAAGCAGCAGGCGCTCCAGATAACGCGCCAGCAAATCGACTTCCAGATTCACCCGGCGACCCGGCGTGTACGACGCCATGATGGTTTCGCTCAGGGTGTGCGGAATGATCGTCAGCATGAACTCGGCGCCATCGACGGCGTTCACGGTCAGGCTGGTGCCGTCGACGGTGATCGAGCCTTTATGGGCGATGTACTTGGCCAGTTCTTTCGGCGCGCGAATGCGAAATTCCACGGCGCGGGCATTGTCGCTGCGCGAGACGATTTCACCGACGCCGTCGACGTGGCCGCTAACCAGATGCCCGCCGAGACGGGTGGTCGGGGTCAGGGCTTTTTCCAGATTGACCGGACTGCCGCTTTTCAGGTCATTCATGGCGGTGCAGTCGAGGGTTTCACGGCTGACGTCGGCGGCAAAGCCGTCGCCCGGCAGCTCAACGGCAGTCAGGCAGACGCCGTTGACCGCGATGCTGTCGCCGAGTTTGACGTCGCTCAGGTCGAGCTTGCCGGTGGCGACGTGGACCCGCACATCACCGCCCTTTGGGGTCAGTGCGCGGATACTGCCGATGGATTCGATGATGCCGGTAAACATGGGGTTCTCCTTGAGAACTAAGCCAGCGTAATAACGATGGCCGGGAATTATACGCTCGCCGCAAGGACAGGGATGGCAGTGACTCGCCAGTCATCGCCCACCGCGCGAATTTCAGTGATTTTCAGCTCGGGAGCGTCCTTCATATAAGCCAACGGCCAGTCCAGTAGCGGACGCGCCGTGGAGCCGAGAAACTTGCCGGCGATGAAGATCACGAATTCGTCGACCAGACCGAGCTGAGCAAAGGCTCCGGCCAAGCGTGGGCCGGCCTCGACCAGCACCTCGTTGGTGCCACGGTTGGCCAGTTCGATGAGTAATTGATGCAGGTCGACCTGACCGTCATCACCCGGCACGATCAGGCACTCGGGGCCGTGGGCATATTGCTCTTCGATCGCGACGCAGGTGGCGACCAACGCTGGGCCAGCCTTGAAGAACGGCGCATCCAGCGGCACCCGCAGGCGGCCGTCGATCAGCACTCGCAGCGGCGGGCGACTCATGGCCAGCGCGGTTTGCTCACTGTCCAGACCGAGTTCGTCCGCGCGAACAGTCAAACGCGCGCCATCGGCCAGCACGGTGTCGGCGCCGGTCAGGACCACGGCGGCCTGAGCACGCAGACGCTGGACGGCTGAACGCGCGGCCGGGCCGGTGATCCATTGGCTCTCGCCGCTTTCCATCGCCGTGCGACCGTCGAGGCTCATGGCCAACTTGACCCGCACGAACGGCAAGCCGTGTTCCATGCGTTTCAGAAAACCTTGGTTGAGCTGGCGCGCTTCGGCTTCGAGCACACCGCTTTCAGTGGCGATGCCGGCATCGGCCAGACGCTGCAAACCACGCCCAGCCACTTGTGGATTCGGATCACGCATCGCTGCGACCACGCGGCCTACGCCAGCATTCACCAGCGCATCGGCACACGGCGGTGTGCGGCCATGGTGGCTGCACGGTTCGAGAGTTACATAAGCAGTCGCGCCCCGGGCCAGCTCACCGGCGGCGCGCAGGGCATGGACTTCGGCGTGCGGTTCGCCGGCACGTTCATGCCAGCCTTCGCCGACGATCTGGCCGTCACGCACCACCACGCAACCGACCCGAGGATTGGGGTGCGTGGTGTAGTGACCTTTGCGCGCCAGTTCCAGCGCACGCGCCATAAAATGGGCGTCGAGGATGGCCTGCTCGGCGGCGCTGGTCATTCTTTCACCGGTTCGCGGGCGAGGCGGTCGATTTCTTCGCGGAACTCGTTGAGGTCCTGGAAGCGCTTGTACACCGAAGCGAAACGGATGTAGGCGACTTCATCAAGCTTTTGCAGCTCGGCCATGACCAGTTCGCCGACCACAAGGGATTTGACCTCGCGTTCGCCGGTGGCGCGCAGCTTGTGCTTGATGTGAACCAGAGAGGATTCGAGCCGCTCGACGCTCACCGGACGTTTCTCCAGCGCGCGTTGCATGCCGGCGCGGAGTTTTTCTTCGTCGAACGGTTGGCGGCTGCCGTCGGTTTTGATCAGGCGCGGCAACACCAGTTCGGCCGTCTCGAACGTCGTGAAACGTTCGCCGCAGGCCAGGCATTCACGCCGGCGGCGCACCTGTTCGCCCTCGGCGACCAGACGCGAGTCGATGACCTTGGTGTCGTTGGCACCGCAGAAGGGACAGTGCATGGTGGCTGGCAACAAAAAAAGGGAGGGCCATGGTAGCGCATCCCGGTGGCAAGACAAGCCATAGGCTTTGCGGTATACAGAACGGCATGATCGTTTGATCCATGGATTTCATTTTGCCGGAGCATCCAATGCCGTTACGTCCGCTCGTTTTGCTCAGTCTTTTCAGCCTGCTGGTGGCCTGTGGCAGCGATGCACCCAAGCCCCAGCCGCCAACACCGGGCCCTGCGCCGCAACAGGCGCAGAAAAAAGCCAAAGAGGCCGCCGAGCTTGGCCCGCTGCCGGCCTATCAACGCGAACTGAGCGGCACCCTGCAAGGCGTGCCGGCCGGTGCCGAAGTCGAACTGGCGCTGCTGGTGATCGATGGAAAGGATCGCCCGCAACAATTGCTCGCCAGTTCCAGCCTGATCGGCAGCAACCAGATTCTCCCGTTCCGCCTGCGCTTCAACCCGGACGCCTTCCCCGCCGGTGCGCGGGTTGAACTGCGCGGGCGCGCCAGCCAGTCCGGTCAGTTGATCCTGCATCTGCCTTCGCAAACCATCAGCCAGCCGACCACTCAGGCGTTGGGCCAGCTGCAATTTGTCAAAGCACCATGACGGCACCGCTCGACCTGCAACGGGCGTTGGGTGAATTGCTCGGCGACGCCAGACTCAAGGTCTGTGCATTGCCGGACACTGATTTACAGCTATGGCTGATCGATGGCGACAACATGGATCGCGAATTCAGCCAGGAAGAAATTCAGCGAATCCTGCATGAGCCACCGTACTGGGGTTTCTGCTGGGCCAGCGGTCTGGCAGTGGCGCGCTATCTGGCGGAGTTTCCCGAGTGGGTGCGCGGCAAGCGTGTGCTGGATTTCGGCGCGGGTTCCGGGATTGCCGGGATTGCGGCGGTGAAGGCCGGCGCGCTGGAAGTCGTGGCGTGCGATCTGGATCCGCTGGCGATTTCCGCGTGTCGGGCGAATGCCACGCTGAATGGCGTAGAAATGAGTTACTCGCCGGACTTCTTTGCCGAAGCGGATCGGTTTGATCTGATTCTGGTGGCGGACGTGTTGTATGACCGGGCCAATCTGCCGTTGCTCGATGCGTTTTTAAGTCGCGGCCATGAAGCGTTGGTGGCGGATTCGCGGGTTCGGGATTTTCGCCATCCGTTGTATCAGCGGATTGAAGTGCTGGAGGCGATGACGTTGCCGGATCTGGCGGAGCCTGAGGAATTTCGGCATGTCAGCCTGTACCACGCGCGGCGTGATTGGAATCGTTAAAAGATCGCAGCCTTCGGCAGCTCCTACAGTGATCGGCTTTGTCGTCTATATTGCGGGCGGACGCTGAACCTGTAGGAGCTGCTGAAGGCTGCGATCTTTTGCGCCACCGCTTATAGTGCGTTCATTAACGCTTTGACGAGATCCCCCATGAGTCAGCAAACGCCATACATCTTCGACGCCACGACGGCCGATTTCGACCAGTCGGTGATCGAGGCTTCCTTCAACAAACCGGTGCTGGTGGATTTCTGGGCCGAATGGTGTGCGCCATGCAAGGCGTTGATGCCAATGCTGCAAGGTATTGCCGAGAGCTATCAGGGCGAGTTGCTGCTGGCCAAGGTCAACTGCGACATCGAGCAGGACATCGTCGCGCGCTTCGGCATTCGCAGCCTGCCGACCGTGGTGCTGTTCAAGGACGGTCAACCGGTCGACGGTTTTGCCGGTGCACAACCGGAATCCGCCGTGCGCGCCCTGCTTGAGCCGCATGTACAGATGCCGCCACCGGCCGCCGCTGATCCGTTCGAACAGGCTCAGGCATTGTTCGATGACGGCCGTTACGCCGATGCCGAAGCGGCGCTGGTGGTGATGCTCACCGAGGACAACACTAACGCCAAGGCGCTGATCCTCTACGCGCGCTGCCTGACTGAACGCGGCGAGCTGGACGAAGCGCAAGCCGTGCTGGATGCAGTCAAGAGCGACGAACACAAGGCCGCGCTGGCCGGGGCCAAGGCACAGATCAAGTTCCTCGGACTTGCTCGTGACCTGCCGGATGCCGCCGACCTGAAAGCGCGTTTGGCGAAAGATCCGCAGGATGATGAAGCGGTGTATCAACTGGCGATCCAGCAACTCGCTCGCCAGCAGTATGAAGCGGCGCTTGACGCACTACTGAAGCTGTTCATCCGCAACCGCAGCTACAGCGAAGGCCTGCCGCACAAAACCTTGCTGCAGGTGTTCGAGCTGCTGGGCAATGATCATCCACTGGTGTCGGTGTACCGCCGCAAGATGTTTGCTGCGCTTTATTAAGATCAAAAGATCGCAGCCTGCGGCAGCTCCTACAGGGGTGTACTCCATTCCAATGTAGGAGCTGCCGCAGGCTGCGATCTTTTGCGGTTCATTCGATCCAGCTGTAGAGCGGCGTATCCCCGCCGCTCACCACTTTCACGTCCGAGCTATGGCGCAAGCGCACCAGCAAGCGCTTGCCCGCCACCGCGCTGCCGGTCAGCCCTTCAAGCTGATCAAGCAGATCCGGACCGCTGATCTGCCCAGCCTTGCGCAACAGATCCTTGGCCACCTGCCACAACGCATCGTCCTGATTCAGCGGTTTCGCCGCCGGGGCTGATGCGACCGCCTCAGATTGAGCGACCGACGCCTGCCCATTCAGCGCCGAACCGAGCTTCGCCCAATCGCCGTCATCCAGTTCCACCGTCAAGTCCACCGGCACATCACCGACGGTTCCGCGTATCCGCAACATTGAGTTCGCTCCTGCACTTTTCTGACCTGCATGCTCCCACGGGACTTGTGCAACGCCAAGCGCACGGGCAAACTCTGCGCACTTTCGTTATAAGATTACATAACAAACTCTTCACTTTACTTCCCGGAGACCGCCATGCGTCGTCTGCTGCTCGCTTTGCCGTTTGCCCTGTTGCCGCTGGCCATCGCCCACGCGGCTGATGAGCATGACCACGATCACGACCATGAACACGGCAGCCTCGGCGCGCATGAACATGGCGTCGGCCGTCTGAATGCCGCGCTTGATGGCCAGACCCTGGAGCTTGAGCTGGAAAGCCCGGCGATGAACCTCGTCGGTTTCGAACACGTTGCCACCAGCGATTCCGACAAGGCCAAAGTCGCCGCCGCCCGTGCGCAGCTGGAAAAGCCGCTGACCCTGTTCAGCCTGCCCGCCGCTGCTGGGTGCAAAGTGGTCAGCCAAGAACTGGAGAGCCCGCTGTTCGGCGACAAGCCGGATGCCGACGATCACGACGACGATGAAGCGGACAAGGACGGCCACGAGCATCACCACGACCATAGCGAAATTCATGCGCACTACCAGTTCAACTGCGCCACACCGGGCGCGTTGAAGACTCTGGATCTAGCCAACGTTTTCAAGACCTTCCCGGCGACGCAGAAAATTCAGGTACAACTGATCAGCGCCAGCGGCCAGCAAGGTACCGAAGTGACGGCCAAGGCTGCCGCGCTGAAATTCTGATCACACCGAAAATCCCCTGTGATCCACCGCGATCCGATGTAGGAGCTGCCGAAGGCTGCGATCTTTTGATCTTGCTTTAAGAAGATCAGGATCAAAAGATCGCAGCCTTCGGCAGCTCCTTCAGGGGCTATGAAAACTCATGAAACTGGTGCCATGACCCAAGCACTCATCGAACTGTCCGACCTGGGCTTCAACTGGCCCGGTCACCCGCCGTTGCTGGACATCCCGGCGTTTCGTCTGGAAGCCGGCGAAACCCTGTTCCTCAAAGGCCCCAGCGGCAGCGGCAAGACCACCCTGCTCGGTTTGCTCGGCGGCGTGCAGAAACCCGGTCGCGGCAGCATTCGCCTGCTCGGCCAGGAACTCACCGAACTCTCCGCCGGCGCTCGCGATACGTTCCGTGTCGATCACACCGGCTACATTTTCCAGCAGTTCAACTTGCTACCGTTTCTCTCGGTGCGCGAGAACGTTGAGCTGCCGTGCCACTTCTCGAAACTGCGTGCGCAACGAGCGAAACAGCGCCACGGCAGCGTCGATCAAGCCGCCGCTACCTTGCTCGCGCACTTGGGTTTGAAGGACGAAAGTCTCCTCAGCCGTCGCGCTGACTCACTGTCAATCGGTCAGCAACAACGGGTCGCTGCCGCGCGTGCCTTGATCGGTCAGCCTGAGCTGGTGATCGCCGACGAACCGACCTCGGCACTGGATTACGACGCCCGGGAAAACTTCATTCGCCTGTTGTTCGCCGAATGCCGCGAGGCCGGTTCCAGTTTGCTGTTCGTCAGCCACGACCAGAGCCTGGCGCCGCTGTTCGACCGTCACCTGTCCCTGGCCGAACTCAATCGCGCCGCTACGTCTGCCGAGGTCTGAGATGTATCTGTTTCGTCTGGCCATGGCCAGCCTGGCCAACCGCCGTTTTACCGCCCTGCTCACGGCATTTGCGATTGCTCTGTCGGTGTGCCTGCTGCTCGCCGTCGAGCGGGTGCGCACCGAAGCCAAAGCCAGTTTCGCCAGCACCATCAGCGGCACCGACCTGATCGTCGGCGCGCGCTCCGGCTCGGTAAACCTGTTGCTGTACTCGGTGTTCCGCATCGGCAATGCCACCAACAACATCCGTTGGGACAGCTTCGAACACTTCGCCAGCAACCCGAAAGTGAAGTGGGCGATTCCGATGTCCCTCGGCGACTCCCATCGCGGCTATCGCGTAATGGGTACCACTGAAGCGTATTTCGAGCATTACCAGTACGGTCGCCAGCAACACTTGGCACTGGCCGACGGCCGCGCGTTTGCAACCGATCCTTTTGAAGTGGTGCTGGGTGCCGAGGTCGCGGATGCGCTGCATTACAAACTCGGTGACAAACTGGTGCTGGCCCACGGTGTGGCGGCGATCAGTCTGGTCAAGCACGACGACAAACCGTTCACCGTGGTCGGTATTCTCAAGCGCACCGGCACCCCGGTCGATCGCACGCTGCACATCAGCCTCGGTGGTATGGAGGCGATTCACATCGACTGGCACAACGGTGTGCCGGCACGCGGCAATGGACGGATCAGTGCGGATCAGGCGCGCAACATGGACCTGACGCCGCAAGCGATCACCGCGTTCATGCTCGGTCTCAACAGCAAGATTTCCACGTTTGCATTGCAACGCGAAATCAATGAATTCCGTGGCGAACCGATGCTGGCGATCCTGCCGGGCGTGGCCTTGCAGGAGTTGTGGAGCCTGATGAGCACCGCTGAAAAAGCGCTGTTCGTGGTCTCGTTGTTTGTGGTGTTGACCGGGTTGATCGGCATGCTCACGGCGATTCTCACCAGCCTCAACGAACGGCGCCGCGAGATGGCGATTCTGCGTTCGGTCGGGGCGCGGCCGTGGCATATCGCGAGTCTGCTGGTGCTCGAAGCTTTTGCACTGGCGCTGACAGGCGTCATCGCAGGGTTAGCGTTGCTGTACATCGGCATCGCCGCCGCGCAGGGTTATGTACAGGCCAATTACGGTTTGTTCCTGCCGCTGGCGTGGCCGAGCGAGTATGAATGGACGCTGCTCGGTGGCATTCTGGCGGCCGCGCTGCTGATGGGCAGCGTGCCGGCCTGGCGCGCTTATCGCCAATCTCTGGCCGATGGCCTGTCGATCCGTTTATGAGGATGTTCACCATGCCCCGCGCTGCACTCGCGCTGCTGTTGCTGATCGCTCTGCCCGTGTGGGCAGCGGCGCCGAAAGACCTGACGTGGTCGGAAATGATTCCGCCGGACGCCGCGCCGGAAGTACCGAACATGACGCCGCTGCATGACCTGTCGAAGATGGGCGATGCGTTGTCTGCCGAGTCCGCGCCAGCAGCGAAACAGGACATGCCGGACGCGCCGGTGGTGAAGTCGCTCGACGGGCAGAACATTCGTTTGCCGGGCTACATCGTGCCGCTGGAAGTCAATGAAGAGGGGCGCACCACAGACTTTTTGCTGGTGCCGTATTTCGGCGCCTGCATCCACGTGCCGCCACCGCCGTCGAACCAGATCGTGCATGTGAAAAGCGAGTTGGGCGTGAAGCTTGATGAGCTGTATCAGCCGTACTGGGTCGAAGGGCCGTTGCAGGTCAAGGCGTCGAGCAGTGAACTGGCGGATGCCGGGTATCAGATGGATGCGGACAAGATTTATGTGTATGAGCTGCCGGAGTGAATCCCGGTAGTTTTGTATTGGCTGATCCATCGTCTTCGCGAGCAGGCTCGCTCCCACAGGAGATCACATTCCAGGGTGGGAGCGAGCCTGCTCGCGAAGAGGCCCTCAAGGTTCCACAGAAATCTGCCCCTTCACTGTTTCATTGAGCTGAGTCAAAAGACCGTATCAGTTGGCTTCGTACCATAGGACATCAGACATTTCTAACGTCCTTTCGGAGCCCCCATGAACAAGTCCTTGCTCAGCGCCTCGCTGTTTGCCCTTGCGCTCGCAGCCCCGCTCGCCCACGCCCACGAAGCTGGTGACATCCTCATCCGCGCCGGTGCGATCACCGTCAACCCTAAGGCCGACAGCTCCAGCGTCAAGGTTGATCAGGGTCCGCTGAGCGGCACCAATCTGGGCGGCAAGGCGACCATGAGCAGCGACACCCAACTGGGTCTCAACTTCGCCTACATGCTCACCGATCACGTCGGCCTCGAATTGCTCGCGGCCACGCCTTTCGAGCATGACGTCAAACTCAAGGGTACTGCCCTGCCAGCGGCCAACGGCAAGCTCGGCACCCTGAAACACCTGCCGCCGACCCTCAGCGTTGTCTACTACCCATTGGATTCGAAATCGGCCTTCCAGCCGTATGTCGGCGGCGGCATCAACTACACCTGGATCTATGACGAACACGTTGGCAGCGAAGCCAGCGCCAACGGCTTCAGCAATTTCAAGGCGAAAAACTCTTGGGGTCTGGCCTGGCAGGTCGGTGCTGACTACATGCTGACCGACAACATCATGCTCAACGCCCAAGTGCGTTACATCGACATCGATACCCGCGCCACCGTCGAGAACAACGCGGTTGCGCCGGGCACTCGCGCACGGGTCAACGTCGATGTGGATCCGTTCATCTACATGGTCGGTTTGGGCTATAAGTTCTAAGTCGATTGACCGAACGTTCACGTGGTGGTGAATGAGGCTTGGTGGCGAGCAGGCATAGAACTGACGACGACCGTACGCAGTTGATCGGGGATAACATCCCCTTGCCACAGGAGTAGCGACATATTCCGGCCGTGAAAAAGGCGCCTGTCATAGGGCGCCTTTTTCATGTCTGCCTGGAATGCGTGGTGAGTTTGAGATCCATCCCCCTCACTGTAGAGACCGGTACATCCTTTACAAATTAGACCGGGGACATCGTTTACACCTTTACAGGCTTGAAACGCGTTTTGCGCCGCTTTCAAGCCTGCCTAAACAG
>NZ_JAMDGW010000007.1:0-845990 GCF_028656995.1 Pseudomonas sp. TNT2022 ID642
CACCACCGACCGCACACCGCGCTGGGCATGAAACCGCCGGCATCTGTCTATAGCCCGTCGACACGCGCTTATCCCGGTTACTTGCCTGCGCTTGAATACGGTTCCGATGTTGAAGTGCGCAAGGTTCGGTCAAATGGGGAAATTAAATGGAAAGGACAGCTGATTTTTCTAGGAGAGGCTCTGATTGGAGAGGACATCGCGCTGAAGGAAGTGGCTGATGACGCTTGGGAACTGTACCTTTGCAGCCACTGTTTAGGCAGGCTTGAAAACGGCGCCAAACGCGTTTCAAGCCTGTAAAGGTGTAAACGATGTCCCCGGTCTAATTTGTAAAGGATGTACCGGTCTCTACAGTGAGGGAAAGGGGCCAACACCATCACAACTGATAGTTCTTCAACTCCCGCGCAATCACCATCCGCTGAATCTCGCTCGAGCCTTCATAGATCTGGGTAATCCGCGCATCGCGGTAATACTTCTCGACTGGATAATCTTCCAGATACCCATACCCGCCATGAATCTGAATCGCCGACGAGCAGACCTTCTCGGCCATCTCCGATGCAAACAACTTGGCCTGTGACGCTTCGGACAAACACGGTTTGCCCGCCGTACGCAGCCGCGCCGCATGCAGGATCATCAGTCGCGCCGCATTGATCTGCATGTGCATGTCAGCCAGCAGGTTGGCGATGCTCTGGTGTTCGTTGATCGGTTTGCCGAACTGGATACGATCACGCGAATACACCAGCGCCGCTTCAAACGCCGCACGGGCGATGCCCAGTGCTTGCGCGGCAATGCCGATGCGTCCGCCTTCAAGGTTGGACAGTGCAATCGCCAGGCCTTTGCCGCGCTCGCCGAGCAGATTGGCCTCGGGAATGCTGCAGTTGTTCAGCGTCACCGCGCAGGTGTCTGAAGCACGGATACCCATTTTGTGCTCAGTACGATCAACGATAAAACCGGCGGTATCGGTCGGTACCAGAAACGCCGAAATGCCTTTCTTGCCCAGATCCGGATCCGTCACGGCAAAGACGATCGCCAGCTTCGCCCGTTTGCCGTTGCTGACAAATTGCTTGGCGCCGTTGATCACCCATTGGCCGTCACGCAGTTCGGCACGGGTGCGCAGGTTGTGCGCTTCGGAACCGGCCTGCGGTTCGGTCAGGCAGAAGCAGCCAATGGTTTTCCCGCTGGCCAGATCCGCCAGCCAGGTCTGTTTCTGCGCTTCGCTGCCGTAGTTGAGCACCGGGCCGCAGCCGACCGAGTTGTGAATGCTCATGAATGCGCCCGTCGCGCCGTCACCGGCGGAAATCTCTTCCACGGCCAAGGCGTAGGCGACGTAATCGACGTAAGTGCCGCCCCATTCCTCAGGCACTACCATGCCTAACAGCCCCAGCTCACCCATCTTCGCGACGAGCGCGTCGTCGATCCAGCCAGCCTTTTCCCAGGCCTGCGCGTGGGGCGCGATTTCGCCACGGGCAAAGTCCCGGGCCATGTCGCGGATCATCACTTGTTCTTCAGTCAGTTCGAGATCGTGCATGGCTCAGCTCCCGCTCTCAGGAAAACCGTGGAAGAAACTCGCGACATGCGCAGCATCCAGTGCAGCGAGGGTCGGCGGGTTCCAGCGAGGTGTCTTGTCTTTATCGATCAGCAGGGCGCGTACGCCTTCGATCAGGTCGCCGCGGGCGAACCACTGGCGATCCAGATGCAGCTCAAGTGCGAAGCAGTTTTCCAGGCTCAGGTGGCGGCCGCGACGAAGCATTTCGAGGGTCACGGCCATGGCCAGCGGCGAGCGGGTTTCCAGCAGATTGGCCGTGGCAGTAGCCCATTCGTGGCTGTCGGCGACGGTCACCGTGCGCAGTTGCTCGACCATGCTCGGCACATCCGGCAGGGCAAAAAAATGATCGATGGCCGGGCGCAAGGCTTCGAGCGGCGCATCGGGCAGGGTTTGCACGGCGTGTTTGGCCAGCAGGTTTTGCAGCGCCTTGAGCGGCGTGTCCTGCCATTCCATCTGATCGAGTTTTTCGTCAAGCAGCGCCAGTTTGCTGCTGTCCAGGTACCAGTCGGCGAGGCCGCAATACAGCGCATCCGCCGCACGAATCTGCACGCCGCTGACGCCCAGATATATGCCCAGCTCTCCGGGAATGCGTGGCAGGAAATAGCTGCCACCGACATCCGGGAAATACCCGATGGCCACTTCCGGCATCGCCAAACGGCTCTTCTCGGTGACCACGCGCAAATCCGCGCCTTGCACCAGACCCATGCCGCCGCCGAGGACGAAACCGTCCATCAATGCGAGCACCGGTTTGCGGTAGTGATGAATCGTCAGGTCGAGGGCGTATTCCTCGACAAAGAAATCTTCGTGCAGCGTGTCGCCGCTTTTGAAACTGTCGTATAGCGAACGAATGTCACCCCCGGCACAGAAGGCTTTTTCACCGGCACCGCGCAGGACCACGGCGTGAACATTGGCGTCAGTCGCCCAGGCATCGAGCTGCTGTTGCAGCAAACGCACCATGTCGAGGGTAATGGCGTTGAGACCGGCGGGGCGATTGAGGGTCAGGTGACCGATGTGGTTGCGAACGTCGGCCAGCACTTCGTGTTGCGTGGCATCCATGGACGGTGTCCGCTGGGATGAAGCCTGAGCTGTCATCAGTAACTCCCTGCTTTTATTGTCTTTATTCGAGAAGCTCGCGCGCGAGCGTTACCGGATCGTAACAGTGCAAATTTGTCGTGTACAACGGGGATATTCGCAGGCGGAGTTTGCGTTTTTACCTTGGTCGAAAATGTGCGCGCTCATGTAGGAGCTGCCGAAGGCTGCGATCTGTTGACCGTTAAAAAGCAAGATCAAAAGATCGCAGCCTGCGGCAGCTCCTACAGGGGGTCAGCGGAAGGTTTGGGTAATGCTGCGACGTTTGGCGTGCAGTTCGCTGGCGTGGATCAGTTGTTCGAGATCCTCGGGGGTGATGTCGATGAAGGCTTCCATATCGGCCAAGGCGAGTTTGAGGTCTTCGGCGGTGATGGCCTGACTGTCGACGGGGGCAACGATCGGCGCCGGTTCAGCCGGACGTTTCGGATAACGAATGCGCGTCAGGTTGTTGTAGGCCAAGGCACTGAGCAGCATGCACGCCGCGCCGAGCATCACCGGTTCCATGGCTTTCCAGTCCATGGCGATGGTCGCCGGATCGGCCAGCACCAGCGTCAGTGCCAACGCCCCGGCCGGCGGATGCAGGCAGCGCAGCCAGCACATCAGAATCAGCGCCATACCCGCCGCCAGGCAGGCGCTGCCGAGCGTGCGCCCAAGCACATGGGCCACCAGCAACGCGACGACGCCGGCACACAAATAACCACCGAGAATCGACCATGGCTGGGCGAGGGCGCCGGATGACACGGCAAACAGCAACACGGCCGAAGCGCCCAGCGGACCGATCAGATGATAGGCGACGTCATGACCGAACACCTGCGCGCACAACCACACACTGAACAATGTGCCCAGCGCCATGCCGATGGCGGCGCGGCTCCATTCGGTCGGGCGGGTGTTAATGGCGGCGGGCAACCAGCGAGCGAGCATGTGAATCCGATCCTTGCAGCAAATTCGAGGCAAAAAAAAGGACTTGTCCGGCATATCCGGAAAGCCCTCGAAGTGTTCCAACATTGGGGGAGGAACGTGCACAGTGTGCCGTTCAAACTCGATGCTGACAAATTCATATTAATGAAGATTTAGTGCATTAATTTTGAATTGAAGCAGCTCGACGGCCACTGACGAAGCACAAGTAGCCGCCCACCGCCGCCAGTGCGCTCAAGGCGTAGAACATGCTCGGCGCCGGCGTGTGCATCAGCAGAAACCCGCACATCACCGGACTGGCCGCGCCGCCCAGGGCCGCAAGGTTCTGCGCGCCGTAATAGCTACCGCGCAGTTCTTCAGGCGCAAGGGTGTCGACAAACAGAAAGTCAGCCGGGTAAATGATCATCTCACCCAAGGTGAAGATGAACATCGCCACGCACCAGCCGACCAGGCTGTCAGCCAGACTGAAGCCGATCAGCCCGACGATGAACAACGCGGTGCCGCCGGCTATCCAGTGGCGCAGGTGCTCGCGGGTGAGTAATCGGCCGATCTGGTACTGCAACACAATCACCGTGATCGCGTTACAGGCGAGTAGGGCGGCCATGGTGTCCAGCGTCTGTTGCTGGGTGTGGGTCACCAGCAGGTATTGCGACAGGTACAGGGTGAAACGCCCGTGCACCAATGTGCTGAGCAGACAGCCCAGGGTGAACAGGATCATCGTGCGATCGTTTTTCAGAATGATCAGGGTCTTCAGAAAGCTTTGTGGCTGAGCGACCGCAGCGACCGGATTCACTTCGCGCACGGCACCGAACAGCAGAAAGATGCTGCCGATGGCAATCGCCCCCGCGACGATAAACGGCGCTGACGGCTGAACGCCGGCAATCACCACGCCGATCATCGGGCCGACGGCGTAACCGATGTTGGTCAGCGTGTAGTTCAGGGAAAACGCCTTGACCCGCTGGCCCACCGGCAGGTTTTCACTGAGGATGGCTTTGGAGCAGATGAGGAACAGCGCCGACGCCGTTTCGCTGATGATCAGCACCAGGGTGACCAGGTACAGATTCTGCGCGAAGGTCAGCAGGATCAGACCGATGCCGCTGGAGAGCATGGTCAGGATCAGCAACTGGCGCTTGTCCAGCCGATCGATGATGTAACCACCGTACAGCGACAACAACGTGGCGCTGAACACCGCGATGCCCAACAGCAGACCGACGTCTTGCGGGTTGAGGCCGAGCTTGTTGCTGAGGTACAGGGTCAGCAGCGGGCTGATCAGGGCGCGGCTGATAACGACGGTCAGTGAGCTGATCATCAACCGGCGGATGAGGCGCGAGTAGGTGGCCACGAAGGGTCAATGTCCTTATTTGAGAATGCCTAGCGGGCGTGCGTCATCCTCACCGGCCAGTCAGCACCGGTCAAGCCGCCATAACACCATTTCCTGTGGGAGCGAGCCTGCTCGCGAAGGCGCAGTGTCAGTCAATATTGATGTATCTGACACAACGCATTCGCGAGCAGGCTCGCTCCCACAGGGGATTTCCGTTGCTTTCAAATCAGGAGCAGGCGCATGGCACAGCGACGTTCCGGGGGAAAGCCGTGGGTGATTTCGGCTTGCAGTGCTTCGCGTAAATGGTGATCAGTTTTTGAAGGAATCAACTCGATAAACCCCATGCGCTGATAGAACGGCGCGTTCCACGGCAGGTCGCGAAACGTGGTCAATGTCACTGCTTTCAACCGCAACGCGCGTGCGTTTTCAATCGCCGCCGAAACCAACCGTCGACCGATGCCTTGCCCCTGAAAGGCCTGACTGACGGACAGCTCTTCAATGTGCAAGTGCTCGTCGATTTCGACCGCGCGAAGAAAACCCGCCAGTTCGGTAGTTTCGGCGACCCACACATGCGCCTCCTCGATAGCCCGCAGATGTTGTGCAACCTCCGCCACTTCGGCATCCGCCAGCCAGGCCAGTTGCGGGTCAAGACGAAACAACGCGGCAGCCGAGCGTTCGATGGCAGGGAGGGCTGCCGCGTCAGCGGGCCTTGCGGGGCGAATGATCATGTTCATGTAGGAGCTGCCGCCGGTTGCGATCTTTTGATCTGGATTTCAAGAAACAAGATCAAAAGATCGCAGCCTTCGGCAGCTCCTACAAGGGGGCGGTGTACAGAGTGATGGCGTCATCAAGCGACGTCGGACGCATTCGGCCACTGTTGCAGCGGGATCGGCAACTTGCGCGATTCGCCACGGCCCATCGGGAAGTACTGGAAGCCATTGCGTGCCAGGCGCTCGGCGTCGTACAGGTTGCGGCCGTCGAAAATCACCGGGGTGTTGAGGCGCTGTTTGATCAAATCGAAATCCGGGGCTTTGAACTGCTGCCATTCGGTGCAGATGATCAGCGCATCGGCGCCGGGCAACACCGATTCCGGCGTGCCCATCAGCATCAGCTTCGACTCGTCCGGGTAGAGGTTCTGGGTTTCCTGCATGGCTTCCGGGTCGAACGCGCGCACGCTGGCACCGGCCGCCCACAACTCCTCCAGCAACACCCGGCTAGGCGCATCGCGCATGTCATCAGTGTTGGGTTTGAACGCCAGGCCCCACAGGGCGAAGGTCTTGCCACGCAGATCGCCGCGATAGAAGGCGTTGATACGCTCGAACAGCTTGTGTTTCTGCCGTTGGTTGATCGCCTCGACCGCTTGCAGCAAGTCGCTGGAGCAGTGCGCTTCTTCGGCACTGTGGATCAGCGCGCGCATGTCTTTGGGGAAGCACGAGCCGCCATAACCGCAGCCGGGGTAGATGAAGTGGTAACCGATGCGCGTGTCGGCACCGATGCCCTGACGCACCGATTCGATGTCGGCGCCCAGGTGTTCGGCGAGTTCGGCGATCTGGTTGATGAAGCTGATCTTGGTCGCCAGCATGCAGTTGGCGGCGTATTTGGTCAGCTCGGCGCTGCGCAGGTCCATGAACATGATGCGGTCGTGGTTGCGGTTGAACGGCGAGTACAGATCGCGCATCACGTCGCGCACGTCATCGCCGTCGCAACCGATAACGATACGGTCCGGACGGCGGCAGTCGGCAACCGCCGAGCCTTCCTTGAGAAATTCTGGATTGGAGACGATATCGAATTGCAGCAGGCGGCCAACCTTGATCAAGGCTTTTTCGATGTGCGTGCGCAGGGTGTCGCCCGTGCCCACCGGCACCGTGGATTTCTCGACGATGATCAACGGCTGCTCACGATGCCGGGCAATCGCATCGCCGACCGACAGCACGTAACGCAGATCCGCCGAGCCGTCCTCTCGCGACGGCGTACCCACGGCAATAAACGCCACCCGAGCGTGCTGCACAGCGAGCTTTTCATCGGTGGTGAATTGCAGGCGTTTCGAATCCAGACCTTCACGTACCAGGCTGGCCAGCCCCGGTTCGAAAATGCTCACGTGACCCTGGCGCAACAGGTCGACCTTCTTCTGGTCGACGTCCATGCACACGACATCATGGCCGACCTCGGCCAACACAGCCGCTTGCACCAGACCGACGTAACCGCTGCCAAATACTGTGATTTTCATGGAGCACTCCTGAATTCGGGCGCACGAGCCGGACGAGTGTTGATGGTGATGACCCCGAGCATGACCAGCGCCACGCCCAGTGATTTAGTGAAACTGAAGGATTCGTTGAACAGCGGCAGACTGGCCGCCAGCAGGTACACCAGCGCATAGCTGATGCTCAGCAGTGAGTAAGCCCGACCCAGCGGCAGGTCGCGCAGAGCCGCGAGCCAGCAGAGCATCGAGAGGGCGTAGGCGAAAATCGCCGCGACGACCACGGCCAGCGCGCGCCAATCGAGGCTGTCGATGTGCAGCCATTGTTCCGGTGTGGGCAGGCGGGTCATGCTCCAGCGCATGCCCAGTTGCGCAGCGCTGACGAGGAGCACGCTGCTCAGCGCGAACGTGATGCCGCGACGTTGATTCATGACGGTTGCCCCAGCAAAACCACGCCGCCGATGACCAATGCCACGCCAAGCCAATGCTGGCGGTCGATGGGCTCACGAAAGACGAAGCGCGCGATCAGGGTGATCAGCACGAAGTTGAGGCTGAGCATCGGGTAGGCGATGCCGACCTCCAAACGCTGCAACACCAACAGCCAGACCAACAGACCCGCGCCGAGGGCGAGCAGGGCCAGCCACAACCAAGGCGTCCGCAGTTTGTCGGCCCAGCCCGAGTCGACGCCGCGCCAGCTCTCCACGGCGTATTTCTGCGCGATCTGGCCGAGACAGGTCAGCAGGCACGCAGCCAACAGCAGCAACAGGCTCATGACGCCTCCCTGGGCAGGATCATGATCACCAGGTTGCCCTGCTCATAACGGACGCCGTCCTTTGGCAATCTATCGATTTCGTCCAGTTCGTCCTGCCCCTTGACGCGCATCACCACGCCGACTGAACCGCTGCGGCGCACCTCGCGCATCCACTGTTGTACGTGTTCGGGATCGACCCGCTGTTGGATGCCGTCAGGATAGGCAAGGCCATATTTCAATTCGCCTATCGTGTTGTACAACGCCACTTGCGGGGTTTTCAGGCGCCAGGCCAACGCCGAAGCGGCACCCAGATCGTTGCTCAGCAGGTGATCGGTCTGCGCCAGTTCGCTGACGTGATGCTTGATGAACTGATCCGGCATCTTGTTGGCGACCACCGACTTCGGAAGCGCCGCCGGCAACACCGCGATCAGCAACAGGCTGCCCAGCGCCGGCGCGGCCCAGCATTGCAGCGGCAGAAAGGCTTGCAGCAGGTTGGCGATGATCCAGCCGATCAGCGCGATAAACACCAGCACCATGCTGTGCAGTTCGTGGTCGTAGACCGGTTTGGTCAGTTGCAGATAGACCAGCGCGATCAGCGTGACGACGCCCAGCAACAGATTCAGCACACCGTTGATGCTCAGCGCCCGACCTTGCTCCAGACGCAAACGATCGGCCAGCGCATGACCGAGCAGCAACGCCATCGGCAGCAGGCACGGCAGGATGTAGGTCGGCAATTTGCCGTTGCTCAGGCTGAAAAACAGCAGCGGCATCAGCAGCCACAGCAGCAAAAACACGACGTTGGGCTGAGCGCGGCTTTGCCAGGCTTGCTTGAACGCCGTCGGTAGCAATCCCGCCCACGGTAAACTGAACGCCACCAGCAGCGGCAGATAGAACCACCACGGCGCATCGTGTTGCGCGTCATCACCGGCAAAGCGACGAATATGTTCGTGCCAGAAGAAGAACCGCCAGTAGTCCGGCTCCTGTGCATGCACCGAAAGCACCCACGGCAGGCTGACGAGGATCGCCACGGCAATCGCCACCGGGCCGAACATCAGCAGTTCACGCCAGCGTTTTTGCCAGAGCATCCATGGCAGGGCGATCAACACCGGCAGTAGCCAGGCGAGGAATCCCTTGGTCATGAAACCCATGCCGCAGGCCAGGCCCAATAGTGCCCAGGCCGCCATGCGCTTGCCGCTGGTGTGGCTGTCGAGGGCAAACCACAGCGCCAGCAGACTCAGGTTGACCCAAAAAGTGAACTGCGGATCGAGGTTGGCGTAACCGGCCTGACCGGCGACGATGGTGAAACTCATGTAGAGCAGGGCGCAGACGAAGCTTTTGCGCGGTTCGTTCCACAAACGCCGGGCGAGCAGATAGCACAGCAGCACGCTCAGGCCGATGCTCAGCGCCGACACAAAGCGCACGCCGAACAGGTTCTGCCCAAACAATTCCTGCCCCAGCGCGATCATCCAGTAACCGGCAATCGGCTTCTCGAAATAGCGCAGGCTCATGAAGTGCGGCGACACCCAGTTGCCGCTCAGCAGCATGTCCTGACTGATCTGCGCGTAACGGGTTTCGTCGGGAATCCACAAACCATGCGTGCTCAGCGGCAGCAGATAGGCCAGCAAGCAAATGACCAGCAACAACAGTGGCAGAGTCCAGCTTTTAGTCATGCGCCTTGCACTCCCAGCCAGCCTTCACGGCCGTCGAGGGCGCCGCGTTGCACACGGCCCACGGGCAAGGTGTTGAAGAACTCGGGCAACAAATCGCCCAGCGCTTTGAACGCGATGTTGCGCTGACGTGCAGCGGCCAGCAATTGACGAAAATCCTCAGCCATCAGAATCCCTTCCACTTCGGCATGAATGGTGTAGACGTTGAGCTGTTGCGGGCGGAAGTGATCGAGAATGAAACTGTTGAAGTCGCGCGCTGCGACGATGGGGCCAACGATTTCGTCGAAGGTCGGCAGGTCCACGGGAATCTGTGGAGTACCCGGCGTACCGTCGGCCAGCAACGGGCGAAACAGGCGTTGCCCACGGCAATCGCTGTTGTAGCGAAAGCCGAAGGCTTGCTTGGCTTCGATCACGCGTTCATCCGCACGCCAACCGGCGGCGGCCGAACACTCGACTTTTTCGCCGAGAATGTCGCTCAAGGTGTCGACGCCCTGACGGATCTGCTCGATCAGTTGCGCATTGCTCCAGCGCCCGGCGTTGGCCTGCCAGCCGTGGTGATCCCAGGCATGCAGACCGACTTCATGACCGGCATCGCGGGCCTGACGCATCAGGTGCCCGAGGTCACGGCCAATCGGTTTGCCCGGCCACGCGGTGCCGGCCAGTAGAATGTCCCAGCCATACAGGCCGGCGGCATTGGAGCGGAGCATTTTCCAGAGGAACTGCGGGCGGATCAGACGCCACAGATGCCGGCCCATGTTGTCGGGGCCGACACTGAAGAAAAACGTCGCCTTGATCTGCGCCTCGTCGAGCATTTCCAGCAAGCGCGGCACACCTTCACGGGTGCCGCGAAAGGTGTCGACGTCGATGCGTAGACCGGCCTGCATCAACGCTTGTCCGCTTGTTCGAGCATGGCTTCACGCAAGAAGAAATCCAGCGTATTGCCGATGGTCTCGCGCATTTCCACGGTCGGCGTCCAGTCGAGCAGACGCTTGGCGTTGGCGATGCTGGGCTTGCGGTGTTCGACGTCCTGGTAACCGGCGCCGTAGAACGCCTTGCTCTCGACGTCGCGGAAACCGGCGAACGGCGGGAAGTTGTCACGCAGCGGATGCGCTTCGAACTGACGCAGCAGCTCTTCGCCCAACTGACGGATGCTGGCTTCGTTGTCCGGGTTACCGATGTTGATGATCTGGCCGTTGCAGACGTCGTTGTCGTTATCGATGATCCGCGCCAGTGCCTCGACGCCGTCAGCAATATCGGTGAAGCAGCGTTTCTGCTCGCCGCCGTCGAACAGGCGAATTGGCGTGCCTTCAACCAGATTGAGGATCAACTGAGTGATGGCGCGGGAGCTGCCGATGCGTGCCGAATCCAGGCGGTCGAGACGCGGGCCCATCCAGTTGAACGGGCGGAACAGGGTGAAATTCAGACCCTTGGCGCCGTAGGCCCAGATCACCCGATCCAGCAGTTGTTTGGACACCGAGTAGATCCAGCGCTGCTTGTTGATCGGGCCGACCACCAGGTTGGAGGTGTCTTCGTCGAAGTGCTTGTCCTGGCACATGCCATAGACTTCCGAGGTCGACGGGAAGATCACGCGCTTGTTGTACTTGACGCAGTAGCGCACCAGTTTCAGGTTTTCTTCGAAGTCGAGTTCGAACACGCGCAGCGGGTTGCGGGTGTATTCGATCGGCGTGGCGATGGCCACCAGCGGCAGGACCACGTCGCACTTCTTGATGTGGTACTCGATCCACTCGGAGTGAATGCTGATGTCGCCTTCGACGTAGTGGAAGTGCGGATGGCTGCGCAGACGGTCGATGGCGTCGGAACCGATGTCCAGGCCGTAGACTTCATAGCGGTCATCGCGCAGCAGGCGCTCGGACAAGTGATTGCCGATAAAGCCGTTGACGCCAAGGATCAGCACGCGAGTGCGACGCGGTGCGCGGCCGGATTCAGCTCCGCGCAACAGCGAGCCGTCGACCAGACCGAGTTCGTTGGCCAGTTGCGGGCCACTGAGGAACAGGCCGTTGTCGTTGCGTTGGCCGGAGAGGATCACCAGCGAATCTTCACCACAAGCAATGCGCAGCGGATCAACGCTGATCACCCGGCCCGGCGCCTGGCCGTCGTTGCCTTGTACGACTTCGGCGCTCCAGACGATGAGTTTGTGCTCACCGACCGCGCAGAAAGCGCCCGGATACGGTTGGGTCACGGCGCGCACCAGATTGAACAGTTGCTCGGCAGGTTTCGCCCAGAGCAGTTTGCCGTCCGCGGGGGTGCGACGACCGAATACCGTAGCTTTCGATTCGTCCTGCGCGGTTTCGCTGATCTTGCCTTGCAGCATCGCTGGCAAGGTGTCGCGCAGCAGGTCAACGGCTGCCACGCGCAATTTGCCGTGCAGGCTCAGCGCGGTGTCGCTGCGCTCTATGGCCACGCGCTGCTGGGCAACGATGGCGCCGGCATCGGCACGTTTGACCATGCGGTGCAGGGTCACGCCGGTTTCAGTCTCACCGTTGACCAGCACCCAATTCGCCGGCGCGCGGCCACGGTAGTTCGGCAGCAATGAACCGTGCAGATTGAACGCGCCCTTTTTCGCGGTGGCCAGCAACGATTCGCTCAGCAGGTGGCGATAGTAGAAGGAGAACAGGTAGTCCGGATTGAGCTTGGCAATCCGCTCGATCCACAGTGGGTGATTGACGTCTTCCGGGGCGTGCACCGGGATGCCCTTGGCGGCGCACAGTTGCGCTACCGATCCGTAGAACGCGTTCTCTTTCGGATCATCGGCGTGAGTGAATACCGCCGCAATCTCATAGCCGCTGTCGAGCAGAGTTTGAATGCCGGCGCAGCCGATATCGTGATAAGCGAAGACAACCGTTTTTGCGCTCATGAGAGAACCTGATCATTGGAGGAGGAGAGACCGTCGACGGTGATGGCGCGCGGCGGCATGGCGGGTTGGCCGCGCAAGACTTTTTCAACGAAGAAACGCGGGCGGGCGCGCACGTCGCTGTACATGCGCCCCAGGTATTCGCCGAGCAGGCCCATGCCGATGAACTGGCCACCGGTGAACACGAACAACACCGCGAACAGCACGAACATGCCGTCACCGGCCCAGCCGGCACCGAACACCAGGCGCAACAAGATCAGTGCGGCGGCAAACAACACGCCGAGGCCAGCCATAGCGAAACCGACGATGCTCAACAGACGCAGCGGCGTGGTGGTCATGCAGGTGATCAGGTCGAACATCAGGTTGATCAAACGCATCGGGCTGTACTTCGAATCGCCGTGCTCACGTTCGGCGTGGGCCACGACGATTTCGGTGGTGTGGCGGGCGAAGCTGTTGGCCAGAATCGGAATGAAGGTGCTGCGTTCACGGCAGGCGAGCATCGCGTCGATGATCGTGCGGCGGTACGCGCGCAGCATGCAGCCGTAGTCGCTCATGGCGACGCCGGTCGAGCGTTGCACAGCAAGGTTGATCAGCTTCGACGGGTAGCGGCGCAGGGCCGAATCCTGACGGTTGCCGCGCACGGTGCCGACCACGTCGTAACCCTTTTCCGCTTCAGCAACCAGCCGGGGGATTTCTTCCGGCGGGTTCTGCAGGTCGGCGTCGAGGGTGATCACCACATCGCCTTTGCACTGCTCGAAACCGGCCATGATTGCTGCGTGCTGGCCGTAGTTGCGGTTGAGGATGACCGCCACGAACGGGCTGTCCTCACGGGTTGCGGCTTCTTCCAGCATATTCGCGGACTCGTCACGGCTGCCGTCGTCGACGAGGACGATTTCATAGTCGTGACGCAGCATCCGGCACGCCGCTTCAGTGCGGCGCAGCAGTTCTGGCAGGCTGTCCTGTTCGTTGTAGACCGGTATGACGATCGACACACAGCGGATCGGATAAGGTTTCACGGGCGTTTGTCCATTAGGGAGGCGATGGCGCCGACCACGCGATCAAGGTCTTGATCGCTCATGTCGGGAAACAACGGAATCGAGCACAGCCGCGCCGAGTTCCACTCGGTGTCGGGCAGGTAGAGGTCGGGATCACGCTGGCGGTACCAGGTGTGCAAGTGGGTGGCGATGAAATGGATGCCGGTGCCGATGCCCTGATCCTGCAAACCTTTCATAAAGGCTTCGCGGTCGATGCCGCAGCGCTCGCTGTCGATGCGCAGGATGAACAGGTGCCAGGCGTGGGTTTGTGCATAGGCGGGCACGGCCAGTGGTTGCACCGGCAGGCCTTCGAGTTTTTGCCGGTAGGCGGCGGCCAGTTCGGTGCGACGCGCATTGATGGCGTCCAGACGCTGCAGTTGCACCAGGGCAATTGCGGCGTTGATGTCGGCGAGGTTGTATTTGAACCCCGGCTCCATCACTTGCGCCTGCGGCTTGCGGCCACCGGTCAGGCGATCGTAGGCATCAACGCCCAGACCGTGGAACTTGAGCATGCGCACGCGATTGGCCAAGGCTTCGTCGTCGGTGACGAACATCGCGCCTTCGGCACAGGTCATGTTCTTGATCGCATGGAAGGAGAAAATCGCCGTGCCCTGCGAGCCGACGTGGCGACCCTTGTAACGGGTGCCAGCAGCGTGGGCGGCGTCTTCGATAACGGCGATGCCGTGTTTGTCGGCCAGCGCGTACAGCGGATCAAGATCGAACGCGGCGCCGGCGTAATGCACGGGAATGATTGCTTTGGTGCGTGGGGTGATGGCGGCTTCGATGCGCGCGGCGTCGGTCATCAAGGTGTCGCGATCAACGTCGACGAATACCGGTTTGGCACCGAGCAGCGAGATCATGTTGGCGGTTGAGACCCAGGTCTGCGAGGGCGTAATCACTTCATCACCGTGGCCGATGCCCAAGGCCAGTAACGTGATGTGCATACCACCGGTTGCCGAGGAAAGTGCCACTGCATGCTTGCAGCCGACATAGTCGGCAAACTGTTCTTCCAGTGCCTGGTTTTTAGGGCCGGTAGTAATCCAGCCCGAACGCAATACTTGTTCAACCGCGGCTATTTCTTCATCGCCGATACTCGGCCGGGAAAACGGCATAAACGCTTGACTCATAAGAACCTCGGGGCGACAGCCATCCTTCAGCCGATTGTCTGAAAAACACGGAATTTCAAAGGGTTGAGTTACCGGTCGGGGAATACCTGATTGACTTTCCAGTCCGCGGCCGGCAGGGTTGCAGGCCTTTCGGGGCAACCTGTTGTAACTAAGGTTATGCGCGTTTTTGTCAAAGGAACATGAAAAAACGGTCGGCGATTCGTCTATCTGTAAGCCATACAGCCACCGTTCAGACTTCTTCCGTTCATCGGCTGTTTTAGTCGAAAAGTCTTACGGAAGAGTCGCTCTTTATATAAGTTTGTTTGCACTTTTAAGTTGTTTTGTTGAACTGTTTTCTATTCAAGGCCGTTTCGTTTGATTGACTTGTCGAGTACTGAATCCACACCGTCCACCACTAATCCGCTGACGCTTTATCTGGCCCGCCTGGCGCCCTCCAGCCAACTGACCATGCGCTATGTCTTGCAGGATGCTGCGGACCGCCTCGGTTTCGAAGACGTGGATATCGAAGAAATCCCCTGGCACGGGTTGCAACCGGAAGACGTCGTGGCGCTGGTCGCCGCATTGCGCGCCGACGGCTATGCGCCGAATACCTCGTCGCTGTATGTAAATGCCGTGCGCGGCGTTATGAATGAAGCCTGGCGCATGAGCCTGATCAGTCAGGACCATTTGCTGAAGATGCGCTCGGTAAAGGGCATTGCCGGCACGCGTTTATCGCAGGGGCGCAACTTGAAGCGCACCTTGATCCACGAATTGATGGAAGTCTGTGCCGCTGATCCACGCCCACAGGGCCTGCGCGACGCGGCAGTGATTGCGTTGTTGTACGGCACCGGCATGCGTAAATCGGAGTCGGTGGACCTGGACTTGAAGCAGGTCGACTTCACCGAGCGCAGCCTCACCGTTACTGGCAAAGGCAATAAACAACTGATCAAGTACGCGCCGGCCTGGGCATTTGCCAAACTCGACGCGTGGCTAGAACTGCGCCGCTCGCAACTCAAGGAAGGCGAGACTGACGATGCCTTTCTGTTCAACCGCATCCGTCGCGGCAGCCATATCACCCGCGAGCGCATCACCAAACACGCGATCTATTACATCGCCCGCCAGCGTGGCACCCAGGTCGGGGTGAAGATCATGCCGCACGATTTCCGCCGTTCGTTTATCACGCGGGTGATCGAGGAACATGATCTGTCGATTGCGCAGAAGCTCGCGCACCACAGCAATATCCAGACCACCGCCAACTACGATGTGCGTGATGACAACGAGCGGCGGCGTGCGGTGGATCGGTTCGATCTGTAGGCCCAGTCAGGACGGGGAAGGGCAGGTGCGCGCGTTGCCGGTTGCCGCCCGACTGATCTGCTCGGCCAGCCGTTTGACGTTGTGCTGCTGGGCGCCCACCAGATCATCGATGGTCGGGCCGGACGGTGTTTGCAGGGTCGAACGGCAGGTCAGCGAGCCATTGTCAGTGGCGCCGACGGGTCGCAAGCGCCATTTGGCGTCGATCAGGCCGTACTGACCGGGGATCGAGTCGAAGCGTTGCACTTCGATGCGCACCGAAACGTTACCTTGGCCACTGGTATTGCTCAATTGATCGGCCAACGCACCGCGCAACTCATCCGCCAGTGTCGCCCCCCACCAATCGGTTTCCAGGATCGCCAGGCCGCTGTTGCCCTGGCGGATAACGATTTGCGCCCGGTCGACCTGCGGCGGCACGCTCAGCGCTTCAATCGGAATCTGCGCGCCGCTCCGTGTGTTGGCGACCTGCACCGGCGTCAGTGTGTGAAAACTGATCGGGTCGCTGCGACAGGCGCCCAGCAGCACAAACGCAGCGAGCACGGTGATTTTCAGCGGTACAGCCATGGTTCAGCTCCTGTGCTCAGTTGCGTGGCGGGCCTTTCAGGTCGATAGGTGCGGCGTTGTCGGGGCGACCACGGATCAGCGATTCCGGGTGCCGGCCGAGGTAATCCGACAGTTCACGCAGCGAACGCGACATGCGCCCGAGTTCGTCGAGGGTTTCCGTGAGTTTCTCGCGTTGCGGCGAATCTTCGGCCAGGGTCGAGCTGGCGGACTGCAAGGTCTTGCTGACATCGGCGAGGGTGCTCTGCACGCCCGGCAGGGTCTTGGCGTTGAATTGGGTCAGGCCTTTGCGCAACTCGATCAGATTGCTGTCGAGGTTGTTGGCGATGCGATCGACCGGCAGCTTGTTGAGCTTGTCGACCACCGCTTCGAGTTTTTCCTGCAGCTGTTCGAGGCTGCCGGGCACGGTTGGAATCACCACCGGGCGCGCCGTGGGGTCAAAGGCAACTTTTTCGGCTTTCGGGAAGAAGTCCAGCGCCACGTACAGTTGCCCCGTCAGCAGGTTGCCACTGCGGGCCTGGGCGCGCAGGCCATTGTCGATGAAGGTGCCCATCAGACGAATGCCGGCGGCCTCATCGTTGGGATCATGCTTGAACGCGGTGAGCATTTTTCCGTAAGCCATGCCCAGGCGTTGCGGGTAAATCACGATGCCGACGTTAAGCGGGAAGCTGCGTTTTTTCGCGTCGAAATCCAGATTGATCGCCACCACCCGGCCAATTTCCATGCCGAGAAACTCCACTGGCGCATCGACCTTAAGGCCGCGCAAGGATTGATCAAAACGCAGACTCAGGTATTGCGCCTTGCCATTGGGTGGGGCGAGCGCGGTGGTCTGGTCGGCGAACAGTTCGAATTCTTTGTCATCGGCGGCGGCCACGTCGTTAGGGCTGTAATCCGGCGCGCGGAACGCGATACCGCCCACCAGCATGGAGGACAGGGATTCGGTTTTTACCTGAAAACCGTTGGCGCCAACGCTGACATCAATGCCACTGGCGTTCCAGAATCGTGTGTTTTCGGTGACGAACGCATCGTTGGGCGCGTGAATGAACACTTCGATGTTCACGCCTTTACCGTCAGGCGCCAGCTCGTAGGTGACGACCTGGCCGACAGGGATCTTGCGGTAATAGACCGGCGAACCAATGTCCAGTGAACCGAGATCCTGGGTGTGCAGCATGAATCGCTTGCCCGGTTCGCCGTAGGTGATCGGAGGCGGGTTTTCCAGACCTTTGAAGTTTTTCGCGCGGGAATTGGACTGGCCGATGTCGGCACCGATGTAATCGCCGGAGAGCAGGGTGTCGATGCCCGACACACCGCCTGCGCCGATACGTGGGCGCACGACCCAGAATTGCGAGTCTTCGCGAGTGAAGGTTTCGGCCTGCTTGGCCAGTTTGATCGTGGCGTTGACGCTTTTCTGGTCGTCGCTCAACTCGACATCGGTGACCTGGCCAATCACCACATTACGGTATTTGACTTCGGTCTTATTGGCCGTCAGACCGCTGCCGGTCTTGAAGGTGACCACGATGGTCGGCCCTTCCTGCAGGATGTTGTGCACCACCAGCGAAATACCCACCAGTACCGCCACGATCGGCACGATCCAGACGAGTGAGATGCCGAACCGGCGGGTTTTGACGGGGGCTTGGCCTGGCGCTCGCGGCTCGTCGGTGGCTGACGACTTCATCCATGTCTCCTCGATTGAATGGGCACTGAGCGTCAGGAACGCAAAAGCACCTCATCAATATAGAAGTGCTTGGCGATAGAGCAAATGTGAATAGCTCACCTGTGCTTGATGATCGTTCCCACGCTCTGCGTGGGAATGCCTCATGGGACGCTCTGCGTCCAGTGACGCGGAGCGTCACGGGCTGCATTCCCACGCAGAGCGTGGGAACGATCAAACCGCGCTGTCAGCCGAGCATTTCCCGCAGGCGATACCAGAACATCCCCAGTGCCAGCAGTGGCGAGCGCAAGGCCGGGCCACCGGGGAAGGTCATGTGCGGCACGCCGCTGAACACGTCCATGCCTTGGCTGTGACCGGCATGAATCGCCTCGCCGAGCAGTTTTGCGCACCAGTGCGTAACGTTCAGGCCATGGCCGGAATAGCCCTGCGCATAGAACACGTTCGGGTGTTGCTTAAGCCGGCCGACCTGCGGAAAACGGTTGGCGGTAATGCCGATCTTGCCGCCCCATTGGTAATCGATGCGCACGTCGGCCAGTTGCGGGAAGACCTTGAGCATCTTCGGCCGCATATAAGCGGCGATGTCCGCCGGATCGCGCCCGGAATAGTGGCAGGCACCGCCGAACAGCAAGCGCCGGTCCGCCGAGAGCCGGTAGTAATCGAGGCCGACTTTCTGGTCGCACACCGCCAGATTCTGCGGGATCAGTTGCGCGGCGCGCGCCTCGGACAACGGTTCGGTGGCGATGATGTAACTGCCGGCCGGCAGCACCTTGCCACTGAGTTGCTGTTCGAGTTCGTCCAGATGCGCATTGCAGCCGAGCACCAGACTGCCAGCCCGCACCGTGCCGCTTGCGCAGCGCACCTGCACGGTCGGGCCATGGATGATTTCCAGCACTTCACTCTGCTCGAAAATCCTTACGCCCAACGATGCTGCCAATCGCGCTTCGCCTTGCACCAGGTCCAGCGGGTGCAGATGACCGGAACCCATATCCACCAGCCCACCGGCATAGATGTCGGAGTTGACCACCTGCTGGCGGATCTGCTCGGGGCCGATCAGTCGGGTTTCGTGGGCGTAACCGAGTTCGGCGAGGTCGACTAGCTCATCCTTGAACGCAGCGAATTGCGCGGGGGTATTGGCCAGATCGCAGAAGCCCCAGCGCAAGTCGCACTCGATACCGTTGTCAGCAATGCGCTGCCGAACCAGATCCACCGAATCAATGCCGGCGCGCTGCAAGTAACGCACGCCTTCCTGGCCGACATACTTGGCGAAGCCTTCAACCTCATGCCCGATGCCGCGAATCAACTGACCACCATTGCGCCCGCTGGCGCCCCAGCCGATACGCCGGGCCTCGATCAACACCACCGACAACCCGCGCTGGGCCAGTTCGATGGCGGTGTTGACCCCGGTGAACCCGCCGCCGATCACGCAGACATCGGCGGTCAAGTCACCGTCCAAAAGCGGATAAGGTGTGCTCGCCCGGGCCGAAGCGGCGTAGTAAGAGCGGGCGTGTTCCTGGGTGTACTGATTCATTTGTTCGACTTCACTTTGCTCCAGGACCGGGTCATCAGACGCATGATCGCCTGGGGCGGGGTAGAGGAGATGTAGAGCTTGTCGAGCACTGCCTGGGATGGGTAAACCTCAGGGTTGTTGACCAGCTCCTGATTCATGTATTGCTTGGCGGCCGGGTTCGGGTTGGCGTAACCGACGGAGGCGCTGACCTTGGCGATCACTTGCGGATCGAGCAGGTAATTGATGAAGGCGTGGGCTTCTTTGGTGTTGCTGGCATCGGCAGGGATGGCCAGCAAGTCGAACCAGAGGTTGGCACCTTCCTTCGGAATGGCATAGGCGATGTTCACACCATTCTTGGCTTCCTTGGCGCGGTTGGCCGCCTGGAACACGTCCCCGGAATAACCGAAGGCTACGCAGATATCGCCGTTGGCGAGGTCCGAGACGTATTTCGAAGAATGGAAATAGGTGATGTACGGGCGGATGCTCAGCAGTTTTGCTTCAGCCTTTTTATAGTCTTCCGGGTTTTCGCTGCGTGGGTCCAGGCCCATGTAATTGAGCACGGCGGGGAAGACTTCGTCGGCGGAGTCCATCATCGACACGCCGCACTGGCTGAGTTTTTTCAGGTTCTCAGGCTCGAACAGCACGGCCCAGGAATCGATGTGGTCGATGCCCAGCACTTGCTTGACCTTGTCGACGTTGTAGCCGATGCCGTTAGTGCCCCACAGGTACGGCACCGAGTGCTCGTTGCCCGGATCGTTTTTCTCCAGCAGTTCGAGCAGTTTCGGGTCGAGGTTCTTGAAGTTCGGCAGTTGCGAGCGATCCAGTTTGAGGAACGCGCCGGCCTTCACCTGACGGGCGAGGAAGTGGTTGGACGGCACCACCACGTCATAACCGGTGCGCCCGGCGAGCAGTTTGCCTTCGAGGGTTTCGTTGGAATCGAAAACGTCGTAGATCACCTTGATCCCGGTTTTGCTCTGGAAGTCGGCGAGGGTGGTTTCGCCGATGTAGTCGGTCCAGTTGTAGACGCTGACCTGGGGTTGGGCGTGCGCTGCGACGCTGCACATCAGGGCCAGAGCGGCGGGAACCATGGTTTTCAATAGACGCATTTCGACACCTCTTCTTATAATGATCGTTCCCACGCTCTGCGTGGGAATGCCTCAACGGACGCTCCGCGTTCGGCTTTGGATGGGACGCGGAGCGTCCCGGGCTGCATTCCCACGCAGAGCGTGGGAACGATCGACACAGGGGACTTTTGGGTTGGGTTAAACGCTCAGCATCAGGAACTCACGCTCCCACGAGCTGATCACGCGCTTGAAGTTTTCATGCTCGGCACGCTTCACCGCGACATAGCCACGGACGAACTTGTCGCCGAGGTATTGCGCGACGGTTTCGCATTCTTCCATCTGCGTCAGCGCTTCTTCGATGGTGATCGGCAGGCGCAGGTTGCGACGCTCGTAAGCGCGGCCCTGTACCGCAGCGCTCGGCGCGATGCCTTCGACCATGCCGATGTAACCGCAGAGCAAACTGGCGGCAATCGCCAGATACGGGTTGGCATCGGCGCCCGGCAGGCGGTTTTCCACGCGCATGGCTTCCGGACTGGAAGTCGGCACACGCAGGCCGACGGTGCGGTTTTCTTCGCCCCATTCAACGTTGACCGGTGCCGAGGTGTCCGGCAGGAAGCGGCGGAACGAGTTGACGTTCGGCGCGAACATCGGCAGCACTTTCGGGATGTACTTCTGCAAACCGCCGATGTAATGCAGGAACAGTTCGCTCATTTGCCCGTCGGCGTTGGCGAAGACCGGTTTGCCCGTGGCGATGTCCACCACGCTCTGGTGAATGTGCATGGCGCTGCCCGGCTCGTCGCCAATCGGCTTGGCCATGAAGGTTGCGGCGACGTTGTGCTTGAGTGCGGCCTCACGCATGGTGCGTTTGAACACGGTGATCTGGTCGGCCAGATCGAGGGCGTCGCCGTGACGGAAGTTGATTTCCATCTGCGCCGGGCCGTCTTCATGGATCAGCGTGTCGAGGTCCAGGCCTTGCAGTTCGCACCAGTCGTAGACGTCTTCGAACAGCGGATCGAATTCGTTGGCCGCATCGATGGAGAACGACTGCCGACCGCTTTCAGCACGGCCCGAGCGGCCCAGTGGTGCTTTCAGCGGCAAGTCCGGGTCTTCGCAGCGTTGGGTCAGGTAAAACTCCATTTCCGGCGCCACAATCGGCTTCCAGCCTTTGTCGGTGTAGAGCTGCAAGACTTTCTTCAGCACGTTGCGCGGCGACAGTTCGATCGGGTTGCCGAACTTGTCGAAGGTGTCGTGGATGACGATGGCGGTCGGTTCGATCGCCCACGGAATCACGTAGACCGCGTCAGCCACCGGTTTGCAGACCATGTCGATGTCGGCAGGATCGAGCAGGTCGTAGTAGATGTCGTCGTCGACAAAATCCCCGGTTACCGTTTGCAGCAGCACACTTTCCGGCAGGCGCATGCCTCGCTCATGCAGGAACTTGTTGGTCGGTGCGATCTTGCCGCGGGCAATGCCGGTCAGGTCGCTGACCACACATTCGACTTCGGTAATCTTGTGATCTTTCAGCCACGTGAACAGCTGATCGAAAGGGGCATTCATAAAGACCTCGTTATTGGTTTTATAGACGCCGGGGAGGGCGGGTTTCATCTTCCGCCCCTTCCCCTGTGGCGCGTTGACGACTATCTTGGGCGAGCCTTGCAGTTCCATCTATCCACTTTAAGCAGCACCAAAGCGCACCAAAAGAGTGCGCAAGGTCACCCCATGACAACGTGCAATCCGCTCCAGGTTCAAGCGTTCAACACCGCCGATGTGGCCGAGCAAGTCCGCGCCACACCGGGCTGGGTCCAGCATTACCAACAGATGTCGCCGGGCCATTTCGCCGGGCAGATCCGCTATCTGGATCTGCAGGGTGTCGAGGTCTATGAAGAGCAGATGAACACCCGCGTCGAGCAGAATTTCAGCGCGCCATCGGGTGCTTTGGCATTCTGTTTTGATCGCAGCGACAACGCGCTTTACCTGCTCAATGAAGAGAGCCGCAACATCTGGATCACCCCGGAGAATTACCAGGAAATCGCCGTGGTGTTCGGCCCGGAGTTTGTTCGTCAGCACGGTCTGAATGTGGCGAAACTTGAAGGGTTGTTCATGACGCAACTCAACTGCGGACAGAACGCCTTGTTCAGCCGCTGGTTAAGCTCGATTCTCACGAAGTTGTCGCAAGCTGTTGATCCGTTTGATAAAGATGCGCTGACAAAGCAACTACTCGAAGACTGTTTGTTCATCCTCGACAACGCTCATACCAGCCTTGATCGCGGCGGGTTACAGAGACGTAGCGAAGAACGGATGATCATGAAGCGTGTAGGGGAATGGGCAGCGGATTCGCCGGAGGACACCGTCAATCTGCTCGAACTTTCCCACGTGGCCGGAGTGCCGTTGCGGCAATTGCAGCAGGCGTTCAAGGCCTACACCGGGATGACCCCGAGTCACTGGCTGCGCCTGCGCCGGTTGAACAGCGCACACCGTGAATTGCTCAAGCGCCGGCCCACGGAAACTACAGTTGCCGAGGTGGCAATGCAGTGGTCGTTCTGGCATTTGGGAAGGTTTTCCAGCAGTTACCGGGCGTTGTTCAAGGAGTTGCCGAGCGAGACCTTGAAGCGCTCATGAAAGCCTTGGCGGTTAAAAAGGCTTTGTCTCGGCGCTGAAGTTAAATAGAATCACTCTCATTTGAAACTGACTTCGCGCAGGACTCTTGAGATGACTGAAGCAGCGACGCCATCGCCGCAGCACCTGCACGAACTGTATCGCGACCATCGAGGCTGGCTGGAAACCTGGCTGCGGCGGCGCATGGGCAACGCGTGGGATGCGGCGGACCTGAGTCAGGACACCTTCCTGCGCGTACTCTGCAGTGCGCAACCGATCGCCGACATGCGCGAACCGCGTGCGTATTTGCTGACCGTGGGCAAACGCCTGCTGAGCAATTTCTACACCCGCCGCAGCCTCGAAAAGGCCTATCTCGAAGCCCTCGCGCAGTTGCCCGAAGAATGCGTGCCGTCGCCCGAGCAACGTTGGCTGTTGCTGGAAACCCTGCAAGCGCTGGATGAGCTGCTCGATGGTTTGCCGCGAGCGGTGCGTCGGGCCTTTCTCCTGAGTCAGCTCGAAGGCCTCGGTTACCGTGAAATCGCCGAACGTTTGCAGGTTTCGGAGCGCAGTATAAAACGTTACATGGCAATGGCTTACGAGCATTGTTTGATGTTGGATCTATGATGCGCGTCGCACCCAGCACCGAAGCGCGTGAAGTGGCGCGTGCCGCTGCACAGTGGTTGGCATTGCTCGAATCCGGCGAGGCCAGTGAAGCCGATCACATGCGACTGAAGCACTGGCGCGACAGCGATAGCCGCCATGAAAACGCCTGGCAGAAGATTCAATTACTGCGCCAGCGCTTTTCCAGTCTGCCAGCAGAATTGGCCATGGCCACACTCGATCGCCCGGATCTGGCGCGGCGTGCAGCTCTGAAAAGGGCGCTGGGTCTGGCGGCGCTGGTGCCGACGGCGTGGTTGATCAGTCGCCAGTTGCCGCTCGACGTCTGGCGCGCGGATTTGCACACTTCCACCGGCGAGCACACGCGAACACGACTGGCGGACGGCAGCACCTTGCAACTGAACACTGCCAGTGCGGTGAACGTCGATCTGGCCAGCCGTCAGTTGACGTTGGTTCGTGGCGAAATGGCGCTCAACGTTCCGGGTAGCACGGCATTGACGGTCAACGCGCCGTACGGTCGGATCATTGTCAGCCGCAGCGAAGTCTGCGTGCGCCTTAACGAACGTGATTGCACCGTGTCGGTGGTCAGCGGTTCGGTGCAATTGCAGCCGTTGCACGGGCCGGCGCTGCAGTTGAACGCCGGGCAACAGGTCAATTTGCAGGCCTCCGGCGCCGGCCCGGTCGTGCTGTTCGACGCCAAAATGCCGGGTTGGCGTGACGGTGTGTTGATGGCGCAAAACCAGCCGTTGGGGGATTTCCTGCGCGAGTTGAGCCGTTATCGCTCGGGGCTTCTGCGCTGGGAACCGGCACTTGAACGTCTGCGTGTCACCGGCAGTTTCCGTCTCGACGACACCGATAAAGTGCTGGCCCTGCTGGCGGCGAGCCTGCCATTGGAGGTCCATTCGCGCACGCGTTTCTGGGTAACGCTGGCGCCGCGAAAAAATATCGTCTGAAGCCTGTCCCTTTTTTTCGCCTCACCGGTCATTGCAGGTAAGTGAACAAAATCGAGAGCTTCTTCCAATGCCCGCCGTATTCCCAAGTCGTTTGCGTCCGTTGTTGCAGTTGAGCCTTATGCTGAGCCTGAGTGCCAGCCCTGTGTTGATTCAATCCAGTTGGGCCGAAGACGCCGCTCGGCGCAGTTACCAGGTGCCGGCCGGTAGTTTGAGTGCAGCACTGACCCGCTTTGCCGGGTTGGCCGGGGTCAATCTGTCGGTCGATCCGGCACTGGTGAGTGGCCGCAACAGCAATGGTTTATCCGGCGAATTCGCTGTGGAAGAGGGGTTCGCTCGCTTGTTGCTGGGTTCCGGTCTGCAACTGCAACCGCTGGGCGATCATGCCTACACATTGATTCCAGTCGCCGAGGGCAGCAGCCTGCAACTGGCGCCGACGTCGATTCTCGGTGCCACCGGTTCCAGCGATGCCGATGTGTTTGCCGGCGGCCAGGTCGCGCGGCGTGGTTCGCAGGGTTTACTAGGGTCGAAAGACTTCATGGAAACCCCGTTCAGCATGACCACCTACACCAGCGAGGCGGTGAAGAATCAGCAGGCGCGCACCTTGGGCGATCTGATTTCCAGCGATCCATCGGTGCGTGCAACCAATCCGGCCGGTGGCCGCTACGAGCAGTTCACCATCCGTGGTTTCAGCCTGTTCAACAGCGACGTGGCGTACAACGGGCTCTATGGCGTGCTGCCGACGTACACCATTGACATGGAAATGGCCGATCGTGTGGATATCATCAAAGGCCCGAGCCAGCTTATCAACGGCATTTCGCCCCGAGGCAGCGTAGGCGGGGGGATCAACGTGGTGCCCAAGCGTGCCACCGACAAACCGATCACCTCTCTTACGGCCAATTACGCCTCGAACAATCAGGTCGGCGGCGCGGTGGATGTCGGCCGTCGTTTCGGTGAGGACAACCAGTTCGGCCTGCGCTTCAACGGCGTCAAGCAGTCCGGTGATACCGAGTGGGATCATCAAAGTGTCGACCGTGACATGGCCGTGCTCGGCCTGGATTTTCGCGGTGAGCGCTTGCGACTTTCGACCGATATCGGCCACACCGAACGCGATACCGACGCGCCGCAGGAGCGCGTGCAAGTCGCCGCCAATGCCAAGGTTCCGAGCGCCAATAAGGTGCATCGCAACTACGCGCAACCGTGGAGCCAGGCGAAAACCGAGGACACCTTCGGCACGCTCAACGCTGAGTTCGACGTCAATGATTCGGTGATGCTGTACGGCGGCGTCGGCGCGCGCAAAAGTAATCATGACTTCTTGCGCCACGCCGTTTCCGTGACCAACGATGCCGGTGATTTCAGCGTGCAACCGCGTGATTTCACCCGTGACGAGAATGTCCGTACCGCCACGGCAGGCGTGCGCAACTGGTTCCATACCGGGCCGGTGAGCCATGAGGTCAACCTCGCGGCCAGCTACTTCTACATGGATTTCGAGAACGGCGGCGCGCGTTACGCGGCAGGGCGCAGCAACCTGTATGACCCGGTGGAAACAGCAAAACCCGGCACGCCGACACGCAATGACGCCAAGGTCTACACCGAAAACCGCTTCAGCGGCGTCGCGCTGTCCGACACCCTGGGCTTTTTCGACGATCGATTGCTGCTGACCCTCGGCGCTCGCTGGCAGCGGGTGAAAGTCGACGACTGGAGCGATGACGTCAAAGGTGACACCGCTTACGACGAAGAAAAGGTTTCGCCATCGGGCGGCATTCTGTTCAAGGCGACCGACAAACTGTCGTTGTACGCCAACTACATGGAAGGCCTGAGCCAGGGCAAGATCGCGCCGTCGACCTCGGTGAACGAAGATGAAATCTTCCCGCCGTTTATCAGCCGCCAGGTTGAAGTCGGTGCCAAGTACGACGCCGGTGCCTACGCGTTGACTGCTGCAGTGTTCCGCATCAAGCAACCGGCGTACGAAACCAACGCCACCACGCGAGTCTTTGGGCCCAATGGCAAGCGCGAGAACAATGGCGTGGAGCTGAGCGTGTTCGGCGAACCGCTCAAAGGCTTCCGCTTGCTCGGCGGCGTGATGTACATCGACAGCGAGCTGACCCACACCACCAATGGCACCTTCGACGGCAATCGCGCGCCGGCGACGCCGAAATACAATGTCAATCTTGGCGCCGAGTGGGACGTGCCGACAGTGCAGGGGCTGACGCTGACAAGCCGTGGCATCTATTCCAGTTCGCAGTATCTTGATCAGTCCAACGAAAAGGAAATCGATTCCTGGGAGCGCTTCGATGTGGGCACGCGCTACGCGTTCAAGGTTGACGACAAAACCATCACCTTGCGCGGCAATATCGAGAACGTGCTGGATAAGCGTTATTGGAGTTCAGCAGGGGCGTCTGATGACAGCGAGCCGGGGTTGACGTTGTCGACGCCGAGAACCTATCTGCTTTCAGCGACAGTGGATTTCTGACTGAATGGACTCATCATCTTTGAACTAATCATCAGGCGTGCGCCCCTAATGTCGTGCTGATAGCCACTCGGGTAGGGCTGTCGGCATTCCCCACTCATGCACGCAGGGTTGATCAATCATGAAGAGCGAACAGGTAGAAGGTGTAGCAGAAAAGCTGGCCGGCAAGGCGCAGAGCGCAGTCGGCAGACTGATGGGTGACTCGGCAATGGAGGCTGAAGGTGCAGGTCGTCAGGCGGCTGGCCAACTGACCAAAACCTACGGCGATACACTCGACAGCGTCTCGACGTTCGTCAAAGAGAAACCCGTCGCCGCGATTGCCATTGGCGCGGCCGTCCTGCTCCTGGTCAATCGACTGCTGCGCCGCTGAGCCAGGGTGCAGGGAGTTCCCAACCTGAGTCACTCCTCGCTGGTGTTTGGTATCGTTGTTGACGATACCTGCCAGCAATACATGCGATTGGTACATCGGTAAGCCGCTGGTTAAGGTCATGATTGTGTGTGGACCATGCCCGCCATTCCGGGCACACACCTGAACCCACTTCAGCGGACCGACATGCGATATCGACGCCTCGACCTTAATCTCTTGGTTGCGCTGGATGCTTTGCTGAGCGAGTGCAGCGTCAGCCGGGCGGCCGAGCGTCTGTGTTTGGGGCAGTCAGCTGCCAGTTCGGCACTGGGCCGCTTGCGTGAACATTTTAACGACCCGTTACTGGTACAAGTTGGGCGCCGCCTCGAACCCACAGCGCTGGGCCTGGAGTTGCTGCCAAAAGTGCGTGCAGCGTTGGCACTGACCCGGGAGATCGTTGACGCGCCGCTGAATTTTGATCCGGCGAACTGCGACCGGCACATCACTCTGGTAGCCTCCGATTACGTCGCCGACGTGCTGCTCCCAGCGGTCAGCCGTGTTTTGGCGCGTATCGGTCCGGGCATTCGCTTGAGCCTGCGCGACATGCCTGTCCCGCGCGACGGTGATGTCGTCAGCGAAGCGCTCGATTATCGGCGCAGTGATTGCGTAATCGTGCCACAGCGACGGTTGAACCCGGCCTATCCCCATGTGCGGCTCATGACTGACCAGCTCTGTTGTATCGTCTGCGCGCAACAGCCACAGTTTGCCGAGCAACTGAGCATGGCTGACTATCGCGCGGCAGCGCATGTGGTGCGCGAGTTTGCCGACGGGCACAACCTGGCGATGGATGCCATGCACCTGCATGAACTCGGGATTGAGCGGCAAGTGGCGGTGACAGTTGAAAGCTTTGTGCTGATGCCGCAGTACATCGTTGGCACTGCGCGTATTGCCACGGTGTTTCAACGACAGGCTCAGCGCTTCGCCCAGTGTTATCCATTACGCGTCCACCCGGCACCGCTGGCTTTTCCCGAGGCCGTGCAAGTCTTGCAATGGCATCCCTATCAAGAACATGACCCGGCCATGCAATGGTTTCGCGGCCTGCTCCTGGAACAGGCCGCATTGCTCGATCAGCCCTCTGGTTGATCGCCGCTGTCGGCGATTAATCCTGCCTTGGCGATAGCCAGTAACGCGCAGCGTTCGTCATTGTCCGAGGTATCGCCGCTGATGCCGATGGCCCCGAGAATCATGCCCTCGGCATTTCGAATCAGCACGCCGCCCGCTACCGGAATAACTTCGCCGCCGGTCAAACTGTTGATCGCGTCGAAAAACGCCGGCATGGCCTGCGCGCGTCGCGCCAGTTCACGTCCGCCAAAACCCATGCCCAGGCAACCACGCGCCTTGCCGGTGGCGATTTGCGGCCGCAGGAAGGTGGCGTCTTCGTCGCGCAGAACCGCCAACGGATGGGCGGCGGCATCCAGTACCGCGACGCCCAGCGGTTTGATCCCGGTTTCCCGAGCGATGCGGATGGCATCGCTGGCCATGTTCGTCGCAGTCAGTAAATCAAGTCGTTGCATGGCCTCAGTCCTCATACAGCCCACTTGCCCAGTTGGGCAACGCGGTCGCGGGTGTAAAGATCCGTCCATTTCAGCGAGTTGAAGTCGGACACTTGCTTGGGGTTGTAAGGGCTGCGATCCATGCGCACCGGTTGTCCGGCCTTGTAAACGGCCTTCAGGCGCGAACGATCCTGGAGGATGCGGATGTCGTCCAGTGGTGAACCGTCGAGCACGAGGAAGTCTGCCTGCTTGCCCACCTGCAGCGAGCCGAGGGTTTCACCGCGCGGCATACAGCGCGCACCGACAGCTGTCGCGGCGTATAACGCTTCGGCCGGGGTAAATCCGAGCCGGGTCACCAGCAGTTCCAGTTCACGGGCGTGCCATTCGCCGTAAGGCGTTACCGCGAACCCGCTGTCACTGCCGCAGGCGAACGGAACACCCGCCGCTTTGGCGCGTTTGAGTACCGCCGAACCGACCTCCAATGTGCGAGCACAATAACCGGCATAACCCGTGCTGATCGCCGGATCATGGGGCTGGCAGAAATCCACGGTGTTTTGCGGGAAAGTCATGGTCGGGGCCAGGATGCTGCCGGCCTCGAGCAACGCTTCGATGCACGCGTCGTCCATGTAAAAGGCATGGAAAACCAGATCAACGCCCGCGCGCGCCGCGTACATCACGGCTTCGCGACCGTAGGCATGCGTGGCGACTTTGCAGCCCAGACGATGCGCTTCCTCAACCATTTCGAAGGTTTCGTCGGCGGTGAAGGCCGCAATGATTTCGCCGTTGGGGCGGCGGTGCGTGCCGTCCATGGCAATCTTGATCAGATCAACGCCGTCCTTGGCCTGCTTGCGGATCTCCGCGAGGGCGTCGCTACGGCTGGTGACCAACTGCGCGGTGAAGTATTCCGGAGCGCCGACCCGGCTCGGGAACCAGTCATTGAGACTCTGGCGATTGGTGATGACGCGGCTGCTGGCCGCGATCCTCGGACCTTCGAATAAACCTGCGGTGACGGCATTGCGCACGGCGATGCTGAGCTGGCCACTGTCGCCGGGGCAGACCATGCTGGTGACGCCGGCGGCCAGTACGTGTTGCGCGAAGAACATCCCGCGCAATGCGCGAAATTCGTCGCTGGTCCACAGATCAATGTCTTCCTCGCTCTGCGCGTTACCAAAGGCCAGATGCGTGTGCACATCCACCAGCCCCGGCATGACGAAATTATCCCCCGCATCCACCTGGGTATCGCCTGGCTTGGGAGCGGGTGCCAGCGCGGTGGGCCCGACGTAACTGAGCAGGCCGTTTTCGACGATCAATGTCTGTTGCTGGCGGGTTTGCAGTCCGGTGCCGTCAAACAGGGTCTGGCATTTCAGGTGCAGGGCAGTCATGGCGTCTTCGCTATGTGATTGTTATGCAAAGAGAGGCTAGAGAGCAGGCGAGGGGACGACCAACAGATTGCATCGATGCCTGCGCATTGATGGCATCAATAGCTGCGCCGGGCTGAAGCCATCAACGAAAACGCCGGACAATCGCGAGATTGTCCGGCGTTTTTTGTGCGTGTCTTTCAGTGGATCAAGCGGTGCGACCGCCCAGGGTTTCGGCAACCCAGTCGGCAATGTATTGCCCTGCATTGATGCTGTTGTCGAAGCTCGAATGCTGCACGCCACCTTCGCGTTCGGTGAAGATTTTCAGTTCACATTTTGGGCTGTTGACCAGTTGTTCGTAGGTGCGATGCGCCCACTTCAACGGAATCTGTGAATCCTGCTCACCATGGGTCACGAGGAAGGGCACCTTGATCCGGTCGAGCACGCCATCGAGGTGGACGTCTTCGGCGATGGTCATGAACTCTTCGACGTCCTTGGCGCCCCAGACCCAGCAGACATGCGCCCAGTAGTGCGGTACCGGGAAGCTGCCTTCTTTTTCCAGTCGACGCTTTTGCACATCACGCCAGTCGTGGTTGGCGCCCCACACAACGCCGCAGGCGAAGCGCGGTTCGAATGCAACCGCACGCGGGCAGTAATAGCCGCCCAACGAGACACCTTCGAGTCCAATGCGTGCAGCATCAACGTCGCTTCGGGTTTCCAGCCAATCCACCACGCGACTGGCCCAGTGTTCACTGTCGAATCGTGCGGTCAGGCCATGCAGGCGCAGCGCTTCGCCGGTGCCGGGCTGGTCGATGATCAGCGAAGAGATGCCGCGTTTCGCCAGCCACGCTGGCAGGCCCACGCGGTATTTCATTTCCTTGGTCGAGTCCAGACCGTTGACCTGCACCAGTATCGGCGCCGGCCCCTCGACGCCTTCGGCGCGCACCAGCAAGCCGGAAAGATGTTTGCCCTCGTAAGGGATTTCCACCCGTTCACAGTTTTCACGCGACAGTTCGACGCCGCGCTTGAAGGTTTGCAGGAAGCGTTGATAGAGCTCGGTACGGCCCGGCGCGCCGTGGCCTTGCAGGCGCTCGCAGGTCAGATAATAGGTGGCGGCGCGGTTGTATTTTTCGCCAGCCGAGAGCATCCGGCCATTGCCTTCGTCTTCCTCAGCCAGACCGCAAAGCTTGTCAGCCATTTTCGCCCAGGTTTCGCGAAAGGCGCGGGTGCCGGCCGCGTCCGGCTGCTTGGCCGCCTCTTGCAGTGGGGCGCACATCTCTTCGATTTCACCCATGCGGGCGCCCATTTCAATGGCCAGGTCGACAGAGAGATTCCAAACGTAGTTGGTCGGGAAATAGCGAAACATGATTATTGTTGTCCTTATGGTTGCCTTGGCATTCCCAAGGCACGTTAAGGATCACCCGACTAATTGGCCAATCGTGACGGCGGATACGAGGTATCGCGAGATACGATGGGCACGTGTTGCAGATGCTGGATGGATTCGCTGATGCGTTCGCGCAGCCAGCGGTGCATCGGGTCGCCGTCAACGCTGCGGTGCCACAACATGTACTCGCGCATGACCGGGATTTTCACCGGTGGCGGCAGGATGCGCAGCGGCAGATAGTGCGCGTAGAGGTTCGCCAGACGCTGGTGCATCGTGGCGATGCGCTGCGTGCCGACAATCAGTTGCGGCAGGGTATTGAAGTCGCTGGTGATCACTTCAATGCGCCGATTGAAGCCGTATTGATTCATGAACCATTCTTCGATGCTCATGTGTCGGGTACGGCCGAAACCCACCGAGACATGGCCCATCTCCATGTACTGCTCAAGGGTCAGGGTGTCGCCGACTTGCGTATTGCCTTGCCACACCACGCACACGTGTTCTTCTTCGAACAGCAGGCGTGAAGGGTGGCCTTCGATGATGTAGCGCTCGGGAACAATCATCAGATCGACCTCGCCACGTACCAGCAACTCGCCGGAATTGTCGCTGGGGCCGAGCATTTCGAAGGTGATGTTGGGTGCTTGCTGATGAATGTTCTGGATCACCTGGGCGAACAGCACGCTGATCAGATAGTCCGAGGTCACCAAGCGAAAATGTCGCTTGCTGGTGGCCGGGTCGAACACCGGTTTGGCGGTAATCGAAGACTGGATCGTCAGCAGCACTTCACGCACCGGTTTAGCCAGTTCCGTGGCGTAGGGCGTGGGCTGCATCTTGCGTCCGACCTGGACCAGCAACTCATCCTCAAAGTAGGTACGCAAACGCGCGAGCACGCCGCTGGTGGCGGATTGGGTCATGTGCAGGCGTTCGGCAGCGCGGGTGATGTTCTGCTCTTCGAGCAACACATCGAGCGCGACCAGCAGGTTCAGATCCAGATGGTTGAAACGCATGGGCAGGTCCGTTTTTGTATTTATTTTCGCAATACATTCGAACGAATCCATCGGCACGTCAACCTTCGTCGCAGGTATCGCGTTTGCCGATAGGTCGCATCCCGACTCGCGATTAGTCAGCTGTCAGCCCTTGCGCCAATCTTCGCCGCAGTCGGCCCTGCAGCCGACACCACCACCGGTTTCCAGTCAGGCCCGGCGCGCTGCAAGGCGTCCATGGCGACCGTCACCGGATCATAATTTCAATGGAGTGGTAAGCCATGAACATCATTGGCCTTGATGCCCTGATTTTTGGCGTCGATGACATTCAAGCCTGCACCGATTGCCTGCGCGACTACGGCCTTGCGCCGGTCGGCGTTGACAGCAACGGCGGGCGTTTCGAAGCGCTGGACGGCACCGCGGTGATTATTCGTCGAGCCGACGATCCTGATTTGCCGGCGGCAATCGGCCCGGCGCCGTCGATTCGCGAGACGGTCTACGGGGTCGCTGCGCTCAGCGATCTGGATGCCATCGAAGATGAGCTAGCCCGTGACCGCCCCGTCAGTCGCGATCAAAACGGCGTGCTGCACAGCGTTGACGACATGGGTTTCGCCATCGCTTTTCAGGTCACTGTACGCAAGCCTTACAGCGCACCGGATGACCTGACCAACGCCGCCGGCCATGCGCCACAGCGGCCGCTCAACCAGCCGGGCATTACCCTCGAAATGGCGGCTGTACCGCGCACTCTGTCGCACGTGGTGTATTTCGTACCCGACGCAGCGAAAGCAGAAGCCTTTTACGCCGAGCGGCTGGGTTTTCGCACCACCGACACCTTCATTGGCGCCGGGCCGTTCATGCGTCCGGCCGGCTCTGACGATCACCATTGCCTGTTCATGATCCAGACCCCGCCGCACATGAAGGGCTGCGAACACTTCACCTTCCACATGGGCAGTGGCACCGAAGTGCTGCTGGCCGGGACGCGATTCGAGCAAAAAGGCTGGACCAGTTTCTGGGGGCCGGGCCGTCACCTGTTTGGCTCCAACTGGTTCTGGTACTTCAACAGTCCGCTGGGCTGCCACATCGAATATGACGCCGACATGGACAAGCACGATGACGCCTGGGAGGCCCGTCGCGCGCCGCTGTCGGCGGATAACTCGCAGCTGTTCCTGTTCAGCGCCAAAGAAAAATGGGCGCCGGGCGGACCACCGCCAAAACTCGGTTGAGGCCGCGCTGATCATGAGCGGTATCGCGCAGCCATTGTGTCGGCTGGACGAACTGGAGGAGGGCCGGGCGCGCGGATTCGATCCGTTGGCGCAGGGACGCGACAGCGTGTTTGCCCTGCGTCATGACCATCAGGTGCGGGTCTATCGCAACCGTTGTCCGCATCTGGACGTGCGCCTGGAGTATCGCAAGGACCGCTTCTTGTCCGCCGATGGCCAGTTGATCGTCTGCTATGCCCACGGTGCGCAATTTCTGCCGGCGACGGGCGAGTGCATCTACGGCCCGTGCCTGGGCCAGAGGCTGGAGGCGCTGCCGTTCAGCGAGAAGGATGGCTGGCTGCTGGTGCAAATGCCTGAAGAGTTGCCGCTGCCGGGATAAATCGAGGTATCGCGTACGGCGATACATCGCATCCTTACTTGCGATTAGTCAAATCCCTGCTTTGCCGGGAAGCTTCATCCAACGATGCCGTGCCCGACGCAGCATCGATCACAAGAATAAAAAGAGAGAACACCATGAGTGCAGTGAACAACGTTCTGATCGTGGGCGGTGGTATCGGCGGCTTGTGTGCGGCCATCGCCTTGCGGCGTAAAGGTATCGAGGTCGACCTGATCGAGCTCAAGTCCGAATGGACAGTCTATGGCGTCGGGATTATTCAGCAGAGCAACGTCGTCCGTGAAATGGCCAAGCTGGGCGTTCTCGACGGCTATCTCGATGCCGCTTATGCCTTCGAAGACGTCGCTATCTACGGCCCCGGCGGGCAGCAACTGGCGCGCATTCCGGGTCAGCGACTGGCCGGCCCGCAGTATCCCGCCAACGTCGGTATTTCCCGCCTGGCACTGCACAAAGTGCTCAGCGAAACCGCCCTGCAACTCGGCGCCAACGTCCGTTTGGGCTTGAGTGTGGAAGCGCTGGACGACAACGGCACAGAGGTCGATGTGTTGTTTACCGACGGCAATCGCGGCCACTACGACCTGGTGGTCGGCGCCGATGGTCTGTTCTCGAAAGTGCGCAGCCTGGTCTTTGGCGATGCCTACACCCCGCGTTTCACTGGTCAGTCGGTGTGGCGCTACAACTTTCCCCGCGCGCCACAAATCGACCATCTGGCCAACTATCAAAGCGCTGACGGCAACGCCGGGCTGGTGCCGCTGGCCGACAACTTGATGTACCTGTTTCTGACGTCCCACGAACCGTCCAATCCGTGGATGGATCCTGCCGATCTGGCTGCGCAGATGCGCCAGCGCCTGCAAGGCTTTACCGGGCTGATCGGCGAACTGCGCGAGCAAATCACCGACAACAGCCAGGTCGTCTACAAGCCGATGGAAGTGGTGTTCGTCGATGAACCGTGGCATCGCGGACGCGTCCTGCTGATCGGCGATGCGGCCCACGCCACCACTCCGCACCTCGGTCAAGGCGCCGGCATGGCCATCGAAGACGCAATTGTGCTCAGCGAAGAACTGATTCGCGAGCAGTCCGCCGCCACCAGCGTCGAGCAGCAACTGCAGCGCTTCATGGCGCGGCGCTTCGAACGTTGCAAGTACATCAGCGAAAGCTCGGTGCTGGCCGGCGACAAGGAGATGCAGCACGACCGCGCCTTCGATCGCATTGGCCTGGTCAAGCAAATGCTCGCGCGCACTGCCGAGCCAATCTAAGCCTACCTGCAACGCATCCACAGCAGTTACCACTATAAAAACAAGAGGTTAACGCGATGGTTAGTTCTACGACTGCGGCGCTCGCGCGTCGCCCGGTCTGCTCGTCTGCACCCTTTGGTTTGAGCGTTGCTGCGCTGCTGGTGCTGTGCAGCCAGGCCGCTCACGCTTTCGACATCGATACCGGCAACCCGGATTTCAAGCTGCGCTGGGACAACACGATCAAGTACAGCGCTGCCTGGCGCACGCAGAATCCGAGCAGCAAGTTGACCGAGGGGCAGGTCGCGCTCAATCAGGACGATGGTGACCGTGCGTTCAAAAAAGGCCTGATCTCCAATCGCACCGACATCCTCTCGGAGCTGGATCTGTCGTTTCAGGATTTCGGCGCACGTTTGAGCGGCGCAGCGTGGTACGACAGCGAGTACCAGGGCAACAACGACAATAACGATCCGTCCCGTGCCAACGCACGGTCGGTCGGCTACGACGAGTTCACCGATGACACCCGTCATTTGCACGGTGGTGACGGCGAAATCCTCGACGCGTTCGTCTACTGGAACGGTGAACTGGCCGACCGCGCAACGTCGGTGCGCGCCGGCCGTCATGGTCTGATCTGGGGCGAGAGCCTGTTCTTCGGCGCCAACGGCATTGCCGGTGGCATGGCCCCGGTTGACGTGGTCAAGGCGCAGTCGGTGCCTAACACGCAGTTCAAGGAAATCACCCGTCCGGTCAATCAACTGTCGGGCACCTTCCAACTGACGGACGACGTATCGCTCGGCGCGTACTACCAACTCGAATGGGAAGAAACCCGACTGCCCGCCGCCGGCAGTTATTTCTCCACCAGCGACACCATTGGCGAAGGCAATGAGCGCTTGATCGTCGGAGCGCCGTTCCCGGCATTCCTTGGCGGCAACCCGGCCAGTCCCGCCGCGTTTTTCCACGGTAATGACAAGGAAGCGCGCAGTTCGGGGCAGGGCGGTCTGCAACTGAAATACAGCGCTGAGACCGTCGAGTACGGCCTCTACGCCATCCAGTACCACGACAAGACGCCGAAGCTGTATCTGAAACCGTCGACGGCGGCGCCGAACTTCAGCACCGGCCAGATCGGCGAGTACTACTGGGTTTACCCCGAAGATATTCGAGCGCTGGGCGCGAGTTTTTCCACCACCGTGGACGAATACAGCTTCGCCGGTGAAGCGTCGATGCGCTGGAACATGCCGCTGGTCTCGAACGGTCAGACCGTGCTGCCCGGCGTCATTGCCGACAACGATGATGACGCGCTCTACGCCGTGGGTCGCACCGCTCACGTCAACTTGAACGTGTTGGCATCGTTTGGCCCCAACTTCATCGCCCGCGAGTCCGGACTGGTTGGTGAAGTGGCGTGGAACCGCCTGCTCAGCGTCACCAAAAATCGCGCCGCGCTGGACCCGAACGCCACCGATGATGGCCTCGGTTTCAAAGTCGTCTACACGCCGACCTACCGCCAGTTCTTCTCCGGCATCGATATCAGCATTCCGGTTGGCGTCAGTTATTTCCCGCTGGGCAAATCAGCGGTGGTCAGTTCGTTCGGCCCGGACAAGGGTGGCGACATCAACATCGGCATCACCGCCACTTACCTCGATCGCGTCACGGCCGGCCTGACCTACACGCATTACTACGGCGCCGAGGACACCAATCTCAACGGTCTCAGCCAGTTCAATTACAAGCAATCGCTGAAGGATCGGGATTACCTCGCCTTCTCCGTCAAGACCACGTTTTAAGAGGACTTGCGCATGAATTCTCACCACCACAATCGTCTCCCGCGCCTTACGGCCCTGTGCTTTGCCTTGATCGGAACGCTGACCGTCCTGAGCCAGGTTGCGACGGCGGCCACCGCAGAAGAGGCCGCCAAACTGTCGAGCAGTCTCACGCCAATGGGTGCCGAGCGCGCAGGCAATGCCGACGGCAGCATTCCAGCCTGGCAGGGCGGTTACACCAAAGTCGACCCGGCGTATAAACCGGGCGGCAAACGCAACGATCCGTTTGCGGCCGACAAGCCGCTGTTCAGCATCACCTCGAAAAACCTGGCGCAATACGCCGCCAAGCTCAGCGATGGCACCAAGGAAATGTTCAAGCGTTTTCCTGACACCTATCGCATCGATGTCTATCCGACCCGTCGCTCGGCCGCCGCACCGCAATGGGTGTATGACAACACCCTGAAAAACGCGACCCGCGCCAAGCTGGTCGACAGCAGCGCCGGACCTGTGCCCGAAGGCGCGTTTGGCGGTATTCCATTCCCGATTCCGCATAACGGCGCCGAAGCCATGTGGAACCACATCCTCAACTGGCGCGGCACGTCACTGGCCATGCACTTTCGCCATTACCTGATGACCGCAGACGGCAAACAGGTGATGACCACCGACGGCCAGGCGATCCAGGACATGCCGTATTACTACCAGGACGGCACGCCGGAAAGCTTCGCCGGTGATTACTGGCTGTTCCGCCTGCTGAACGTCGGCCCGCCGTTGCGTGCCGGTGAGCAAATCATGGGGCGCACCAATATCAACGGCGACAAGTCCCAGGCACACGTCTATCTGACCGGCCAGCGCCGCGTGCGCAAGTTGCCGAATGCCTGCTGCGACACCCCGACGCCGGCCACCGCCGGGGTGATGTCGTTCGATGAGTTGAGCGTGTTCCAGGGGCGCATCGATCGCTTCGACTGGAAGCTGGTCGGCAAGCAGGAAATGTATATCCCCTACAACACCAACAAGGTCCTGACCGCCGGCAAACCGGAAGACCTGTTTCTGGCTCACCACATGAATCCCGATTACGTGCGCTGGGAACTGCACCGCGTATGGGTGGTGGACGCCGAACTCGCGCCGGGCAAGCGTCACCAACTGCCGAAGGGCCGCTACTACCTCGACGAAGATACCTGGCAAGCGATGCTCGGCGATCGCTGGGACGCCAACGGCCAACTCGCCAAAACCTTGTGGTCGCTGCCCGCCGTGCTGCCGGATCTGCCAGCGCAAGCGCAGCTGTCTTCGGGTTTCTACGACCTGACCTCCGGCGCCTGGTTTATCCAGAACGTCTACACCGGTCTGCCTGAGCAATACGGCGTGGTCGATCGCTACAAGGCATCTGAATTCTCGCCAGCGGCGATGGCGGGTGCCGGGGTTCGTTGAATCGGGCCGGATCGCGACAGGTGTGGCGATCCGGTTTCACAGGTGGTTTCGAGGTCGGTATGAACAGAATCTGTCAGGTGCTCGGGCGGTTGTTAGCGCTGCTGGCGCTGCCTTGCGTATTACCCGTAAGCCAGGCTCAGGCCGCCGCCGTCGGCGATGTATTGCACACCCCGGCGATGCGCGCGCCGCAGGCCCGGCAAGCGGTCTTGCTTGATCTGGCGCGGGCAGGTGCGCGGTTGGTGGCAGTCGGCGAACGCGGCATCGTCTTGCTCTCCGATGACAACGGTATCGGTTGGCGGCAGGCGCAGGTGCCGGTCTCCGTCAGCCTTACCGCGGTGCAGTTTGTCGATGCGAACACGGGCTGGGCGGTCGGCCATGCCGGTGCGGTGCTGGTCAGCCACGACGGTGGCGAAAACTGGGCGTTGCAGCTGGACGGCAACCGCGCTGCGCAACTGGAGTTGGACGCCGCACGCGAACAACTGCCGACAGCCACTGACCCCGACGCAGCGACGGCACGTGTGCAAACCGCCGAACGGATGGTCAGCGAAGGCGCGGACAAACCGTTTCTGAGCCTCAAGTTCACCGATGCGCGTCACGGCCTGATCGTCGGCGCCTACGGCCTCGCGTTTACCACCGAGGACGGCGGCGTGAGCTGGCAGTCGCTAATGGGCCATATCGACAATCCGATGGGCGCGCATCTGTATTCCATCGCACAACACGGCGAGCGTTGGTTCATCGCCGGCGAGCAAGGCTATGTCGCGCGTTCCGAGGACGGTGGACGATCCTTCGTCGCGCTCGACAGCCCGTACAGCGGCAGCTTCTTCGCCCTGCAAGTACGCGATGACGGCACGCTGCTGGCGGCAGGCCTGAAAGGCAACGCGTTCATTTCCACCGACGACGGCAACAGCTTCATGCCCGCGGCCGTACCGGTGCCCGTGTCCTTCAGTGAGGCGATCCGCAGCGCTGACGGCCAGCTGTTGTTGGTCAATCAGGCGGGCGCAATGTTTCGCACCACGGGCGACGCACCAACCCTGCAGCCTTTCGGCAAACCGCTGGGCAAACCGATTGCCAGCGTCGTTCAGGCCGCCGATGGCAGCTTGGTGCTGGCCGGTTTCACCGGGGTGACGCGCTTGGCGTCGCCCACTGCTACCGCTTCGGAGTGAGGTTATGAAACCATTCGACAACGCCACGGCCAGCCTGGCGAGTTTCGACCCGCGCTCCGGCTCGGTCGTGGAGCGCACTTTGTTCAATCACCGGTTGTGGGTGTTGCTGGTGTGCCTGGTGACCACGCTTTTCTTGGGCTATCAGGCCACGCGCGTCGAGCTGAACGCCAGTTTCGAAAAGATGATTCCCACGCAACAACCCTACATCGCCAATTATCTGCAACATCAAAAGCAGCTCAGCGGTCTAGGCAATTCCTTGCGCATCGTTGTCGCCAATCGCCAAGGCGATATCTACGACGCTGAGTATCTGAAAACCTTGCAGGCCTTGAGCGACAAGCTTTACCTGCTGCCCGGCGTCGACCGTGCCTACATGAAGTCGCTGTGGACGCCGGCAACCCGTTGGGTCGCAGTGACTGAAGATGGGCTGGATGGTGGTCCGGTGATTCCGGACGATTACGCCGGCACCCCGGCCAGTCTCGAGGCCTTGCGCCGCAACGTGCAGCGCTCCAACGAGCTCGGCCAACTGGTAGCGTTCGATCAAACCTCGAGCATCATTTACGTGCCGTTACTGGCGACGACTGCCGACGGCCAGGCGCTGAATTACTCGGTGCTGTCCGAGCAACTGGAGGCGTTGCGCAGCGAGTACCAGAACGACAGGATCGACATTCACATCACCGGTTTCGCGAAAAAGGTCGGCGACCTGATTGCCGGGCTCAAGCAGATCCTGCTGTTCTTCGCCGTAGCGATTCTGATCACCACCGCCGTGCTGTTCTGGTACACACGCTGCCTGCGCAGCACGTTGCTCGTGGTGTTCTGTTCGCTGGTGGCGGTGGTCTGGCAGCTGGGTCTGTTGCCGTTGCTCGACTATCAACTGGATCCGTACTCGGTGCTGGTGCCGTTTCTGGTGTTCGCCATCGGCATGAGCCACGGCGCGCAGAAAATGAACGGCATCATGCAGGACATCGGTCGCGGCATGCACCGGGTGGTGGCCGCGCGCTTCACCTTTCGACGGCTGTTTCTTGCCGGGCTGACGGCATTGCTCTGCGACGCAGTGGGTTTTGCCGTGCTGATGCTGATCAAGATCCAGGTGATTCAGGATCTGGCCGTGATCGCCAGTATCGGTGTGGCGGTGCTGATTTTCACCAACCTGATTCTGCTGCCGGTGTTGCTGTCCTACGTCGGCGTAACGCCACGTGCGGCGCAATTGAGCCTGAAGAGCGAGCAGAACGATCAGGCCGGCGCGCGGCGTCATGGCTTCTGGCGTTTTCTCGATCTGTTTACCCGACGTCGCTGGGCCAGCCTGTGCATTGCCATCAGCCTGGCGTTGGCGGCATTGGGCTTTGTCGTCAGCCTGCAATTGAAGATCGGTGATCTGGATGCCGGCGCACCGGAGCTGCGGGCCGACTCACGCTACAACCAGGACGATGCTTTTCTGACCCGGCATTACGGCGCCAGCAGTGATTTGTTCGCAGTGATGGTCAAGACCCCGGCCGGGAAATGTGCGCGTTACGACATCCTTGCCAAAGTCGATGCGCTGGACTGGCAACTGCGTGCATTGCCGGGCGTGGATTCGACCAACTCGCTGGCCTTGCTCAACCGGCGCATGCTGGTTGGCCTCAGCGAAGGCAGCGCCAAGTGGTACGAGCTGCAGAACAATCAGGCGATGCTCAACATGATCACCGCCAGTGCGCCACGCGGCTTGTACAACGAGGATTGCAGCCTGCTCACGCTGTACGCTTACCTCACCGACCACAAGGCGGAAACGCTGACGCGGCTGGTCGAGCACGTTGAGCAATTCGCAGCCGCCAATAACGACAAGGATGTGCAGTTCCTGCTGGCGGCGGGCAATGCTGGCATCGAGGCAGCGACCAATATCGTGGTCAAGCAGGCCAATCGCGAGATGCTGTTCTGGGTCTACGGGGCGGTCATCGTCCTGTGTCTTATCACCTTCCGCTCATGGCGGGCCACGCTGTGCGCAGTGATTCCGCTGATGGTCACCTCGATCCTCTGCGAAGCGTTGATGGTCTGGCTGAACATCGGCGTGAAGGTCGCGACGTTGCCGGTCATCGCGTTGGGTGTCGGCATTGGCGTCGACTATGCGTTGTATGTGATGAGCATCCTGCTCGGCCATCTGCGCCAGGGCGCGAGCCTTTCAGAAGCCTATTACCGCGCACTGGTGTCCACCGGCAAAGTGGTGATGCTCACCGGCATCACGCTGGCCATTGGCGTGGCCACGTGGATTTTCTCGCCGATCAAATTCCAGGCTGACATGGGCGTGCTGCTGGCGTTCATGTTCGTCTGGAACATGGTGGGCGCGCTGCTGCTGTTGCCAGCGCTGGCGTACTTCCTGCTGCCTGCTCGGCACACGAATACCGACGCAGAAACGCCGGAGGAGGCGTTCAATATGAGCCTGCCGTCGCGAGCCGTGGCGGTAGATGTTGTTCAATCGCGTCATCGGGAGACCTGTCATGGCCGTTGAGTCTTCATTGGAAAACAGCGGCCGCCGCGCCGGTTTGACGCAATCGTTGCTGTTGCTGCTCGGCAGCTGTCTGCCAGTGCTCGGCGCGGTATTGCTCGCACCGGTATTGCCGCGCATGCAGGCCCATTTTGCCGAGGTCGTGGGCAGCACGGTGCTGGTGCCGATCGTGCTGACCTTGCCGGCATTGATGATTGCAGTACTGGCACCGTTTGCCGGGGTCATCGTCGATCGGCTCGGACGCAAACCGCTGTTGTTAGCGAGCATGGCCCTGTACACGCTCTGCGGTGTGTTGCCGCTGTGGCTGGATTCGCTGCCGGCGATTGTCGCCAGTCGGGCCGGGATCGGTCTCGCGGAGGCGGGGATCATGACCTGCTGCACCACGCTGATGGGCGACTACTACAGCGGCGCACGCCGTGAACGCCTGTTTGCACTGCAAATGGTCGCGACGTCGCTGTCCGCTGCGGTGTTTATCGCGCTGGGTGGTTTTCTCGGTCAGGAAGACTGGCGCACACCGTTTGCGCTGTACGCAGTCGGGCTGATTTTCCTGCCGCTGATGGCGTGGAAACTTTGGGAGCCGCAACCCCGCGTGCAACCGGCGACAACGGTGCCGGTGCCAGCCCCGCGCGTTTTTCCGTGGCGCGCACTGACGCCCCTGTATGGATTATCGCTGCTCGCGGGCCTGAGCCTGTTCATCGTGCCGGTGCAGGCCGGCTACTTGCTCAACTTGTTGCACGTGGATGCGCCGCAGCAAATCGGCATGACCATGGGCGCCAATCAACTCGGCGTGCTCGTCGGGGCCTTGAGTTTCCGTTTGTTGAGTGGTCTGCGCAGCCAGCATGTGTTGCTGATTGCTTATGGCCTGGCCGGCATTGGCGGCTTGTTGATGGCCGCGGCCAGCAGCCACGCGCACGTGGTGGTCGCGGTGCTGGTCAACGGTCTGGGCATCGGCCTGATGTTGCCGACGTTGATCACCTGGATCATGGCGCAAGTCGGTTTTGCTCAGCGTGGGCGAGCGGCGGGGTGCTTCACCGCGGCGATTTTTGCCGGCGAGTTCATCAGCCCGCTGGTGGTACTCGCCATCACTTCCGGGGCTTCCACGGCGTTGCCTCAAGCACTGGCCATGATCGGTTGGCTGCAACTGGTTGTGGCGCTGTTTTGTCTGTCCGTGCCGAGGCTCGGTGGACTGTTGACCCGCAGCCATGTCGGCGGGCACGACTCCATCGGCAACGGCCATTGAACGAGGATATTCCATGCAAGCGCTTCCCCCCTTCAAACGCATGGTCACCGGGCATGATGCCCAGGGCCGTGCGGTCGTCGCCAGTCTTGGAGCAACGGCCAACGTCTTCGCACTGCAAGCGGTGCCTGGCACGGTGTTTCATGAGATATGGAACAGCAGCGGCAGTCCGGCACTGCTCGACAATGCCGATGATCCAACCAGCAAACCCTTACAACTGAGCCCCGGCCCGCTAGGCAGTGTGATTCGTGTCGTCGACATTCCGCCGGACAGCGTGCAGAACCAGGTCAGCGCTGCCGATGCAGCGGCCGCATTCGCCGAGATTGGCCAGGCGCATGCCGGCACCGGCCAGGCAAATTCGCGGCACAAACTGATGCACCGCACCGAAACCCTCGATTACGGCATCGTCACCGAAGGCGAAGTCTGGCTGGTGCTCGACGATACAGAAGTCCACCTCAAACGCGGCGATGTGGTGGTTCAGCGTGGCACCAATCACGCGTGGAGCAACCGTACCGAGGCCATGGCGCGCATGGTGTTTATCCTGCTGGACGGGCGTTTCGCCGCTGAACTGCAAGACTGCCCAGGAGAAACGGCATGAAGCTCGCGACTTTGAAAAACGGTAGCCGTGACGGCCAGTTGGTGGTGGTTTCACGCGACATGGCCCGGGCGCTGGACGCCCGTTCGGTAGCGCCGACCTTGCAGCAAGCCATCGAAAACTGGGCTGAAGCCGCGCCGCGTTTGCAAGCCCTGGCGCGTGAACTTGAAAACCACGATTGCCGCGAGGCCTTTGCCTTCGACCCCGTGCAGGCGATGGCGCCGTTGCCGCGTGCTTATCAATGGTGCGATGGCTCGGCGTTTCTCAGTCACGGCGCACTGATGCAGAAGGCGTTCAACCTCGACCCAATCGAAGGCGCTGACCGCACGCCGTTGATGTACCAGGGCGCCGGTGATGACTTCATCGGTGCACACGATGACATCGAACTGCCGAGCGAAAGCCAGGGCATCGATTTCGAAGGCGAGTTTGTCGTGCTGGTCGATGATGTGCCGATGGGCTGTTCGGCGGAAAAGGCGTTGCAGCACATCAAGCTGATCCTGCAGATCAACGATGTCAGCCTGCGTGCGTTGGCACCGCGTGAAATGCGCACCGGTTTTGGATTTCTGCAAGCGAAACCGTCCTCCAGTTTTGCCCCGTTGGCGATTACCCCCGATGAACTCGGCGAAGCCTGGCGAGACGGCCGCGTCAATTTGCCCTTGCAAGTGCAGTGGAACGGCGAGTGGTTTGGCCAGCCGCACGGCGCGCAGATGAATTTTCACTTTGGCCAACTGATCGCCCACGCAGCCTTAACCCGACGCTTGCGCGCCGGCACGCTGATCGGTTCCGGCACGGTGTCGAACGCCGAGCGCAACGTCGGCTCGGCGTGCATCGCCGAACGTCGGGCCATCGAGATGATCGAGCAGGGCGCGCCGGTGACAGGCTTCATGCGTTTCGGCGATCGCGTGCGCATGGACGTCACCGGCAGCGATGGTCAATCCCTGTTCGGTGCGATCGATCAACGCGTCGTCAAGGCCCACGGCTAAGGAACGCCCATGCGTGTACTGATTACCGGAGCCAATGGCTTTGTCGGTCGCGAACTGCTGCGTTGTCTGCTCGCACGCGGCAGTTTGCGCGGGCAAGTCATTCGTTCCCTGCTGGTACTGGACACCGACGTCCAAGGCCTGCCAGACGATCCGCGCCTGCGCCGGCACAGCGGCAGCGTGACGGATGCGGCGTTGATGCGTCGGGTCTTGGCCGATGGCATCGATGTGGTGTTTCACTTGGTCAGCGTCCCCGGCGGAGCGGCGGAGGCGCATTACGAATCGGGTTATCAGGTCAACCTGCTGGCCAGCCTCGAACTGCTCGATCAACTGCGCAACAAGGCGCGACCTCCGGTGTTGGTGTACGCCAGCAGCGTGGCGGTGTACGGCGCTAATCTGCCGGCAAAGATGAACGAGCAGGCTGAACTGCACCCGCAACTGTCGTACGGCACACACAAGTTGATGGTCGAGCGCGCGCTGATCGATCTGGGTCGGCGCGGTGAAGTCGACAGCCGCGCGGTACGCCTGCCGGGGATTGTCGCGCGCCCGCGTGAACCCAACGGCTTGCGCTCGGCGTTCATGAGCGACTTGATGCGTGCCTTTGCCGAGGGCGCTGAGTATTGCTGCCCGGTATCACCGCAAGCAACGGCGTGGTGGATGTCGGCGCGCTGTTGCGTGAACAACCTGATCCACGCCGCCGAACTGGATGACGCCACCGCGCAACAGCGGGTCTGGCAACTGCCGGTGCTGCATTTGTCCATCGCCCAGGTCATCGATGCACTGGCGGCAACTTACGGCGAGCAACGCCGTGCGCTGATCAGTTTCGCCGCTGACCTTGACCTCGAAACCCTGTTCGGGCGCATGCCGCCCTTGAAAACCCCGCAGGCCCGCGCTGCCGGCTTCAGCCATGACGGCAGCGTCGCCACGCTTATTCGCAACGCCCTCAACCCAGCCCCTTATCGGCCTCTGCCGTTGAACGGAGATACGCCTCATGTCACAGCCCATCCAGCGTAAACGTCGTCTGGTCGACCTTTCGGTGACCCTCGATAACAACCCTTACACGGATCCGCCGCCGCTGTTGCCGAAAATCGATTACATGGATCACCAACAAGGCTGGCCGGAGATGGCGGCGATGTTCCCGGGGTTGCAGCTTGAACAAATGCCCGGCAATGAGTCGTGGGCCGCCGAGCGTTTGCAGATCACCACCCACAGCGGCACCCACATGGACGCGCCGTGGCATTACGCCTCGACCACCGATGGCGGCGAGCCGGCGTTTGGCATTGATGAGTTGCCGCTGGACTGGTGTTTGCAGCCGGGGGTCAAACTGGACTTTCGCCATTTGCCTGACGGTCACGTGGTCACGGCAGAAGAGGTCGAAGCGGAGTTGGCGCGTATCGAGCACACGCTGCAACCACTGGATATCGTGCTGATCAACACACGCGCCGGTGCACTGTTCGGTCAGCCCGGGTATCTCGACGCCGGCATTGGCATGGGACGCGAAGCGACGATGTATCTGCTGGAACGCGGCGTGCGCGTGGTCGGCACTGACGCCTGGAGCTGGGACGCGCCGTTCAAATACACCCGTGAGCGTTTTGCTGCCAGCGGCGATGCCTCGATCATCTGGGAAGGGCATAAGGCCGGGCGCGATATCGGCTACGGGCAAATGGAAAAACTGGCCAACCTCGAATCCCTGCCAGCAAGTGGTTTCACGGTGTCGTGCTTCCCATACAAGATCCGGCATGCGTCGGCAGGTTTTGTGCGCGCGGTGGCTATTTTCGAAGAGTGATCGGGCTGTCTGAGGCATTCCTTCAACGACAATAAGAGAAAACCGATGGCTCTATCGCGATTACCGCTGACGGCACTTTTTTGCGCCCTGGCAATGGGCGGCGGCGTGGCCATGGCGGCCAGCCAACCGAATATTCTGCTGATCGTGGCGGACGATCTCGGGTACTCGGATCTGGGCAGCTATGGCGGCGAGATTCATACGCCCAGGCTGGATGAACTGGCCCAACAGGGCGTGCAATTCACCAGCATGTACGCGGCGCCTACCTGTTCCATCACCCGCTCGATGTTGCTGTCCGGCACTGACAATCACCTCGTCGGGCTGGGCACCATGGCCGAAGCCTTGCAACCGTTTCAACGCGGTAAACCGGGGTATGAAGGGTACCTGAACGGGCGGGCCTACTCAGTTGCCGAGTTGCTCAAAACGGGCGGCTACAACACGCTGATGGTCGGCAAATGGCACTTGGGTCTGGAGGCCGATCAAGGTCCTGATCGACGCGGTTTCGAGCAGTCGTTCGCGCTGCTGGAAGGCGGGGCGACGCACTTCAAACCCGCCAGTGTTGCACCGACGCCACTGGAGCAAGTGCATTACCGTGAAAACGGCCAGCCGGTAGAGGTTCCCGAGACGTTCTACTCCACAGACTTTTACACCGACAAGCTGATTGGCTATCTGCAAAACACTCAACGTGAAGGCAAACCGTTTTTTGCCTATGCCGCCTACACGTCACCGCACTGGCCGTTGCAAGCGCCCAAGGAATACCTGGACAAATACCGCGGCCGCTTCGATCAGGGCTACGACACCGCGCGCTCGTCGCGCATTGATCGGCTGAAAAAGCTCGGCTTGCTGGACAAGGACTTTCAGCCGGCGCAACCGTTGCCCGTGAACCCTCGACTGCCCGGTTGGCAGCAACTCACGGCTGAGCAGCAGAAAATCGAAGCGCGGAAAATGGAAATCTACGCGGCAATGGTCGACAACCTCGATCACAACATTGGCCGGGTTATCGACTACCTGCGCCAAAGCGGCCAGTACGACAACACGATGATCGTGTTCATGTCCGACAACGGCGCGGCGGCGGAAAACCACGCGCAGTTCTATCCACCCGGCGCGAACACCGATAACAGCCTGGCCAATTTGGGCCAGCGCGGCTCGCAGATCGATTATGGTTTGCGCTGGGCGGAAGTCAGTGCCGCACCTTTTCACTTGTTCAAGGGCACCACGGCCGAAGGCGGAATCAGTGTGCCGGCGATCATTCAACTGCCCAAGACACTGCGTCGTCAGGGCGTAGAAAGAGGCGTGGCGCGGGTGGATGATCTGGCGCCGACATTCCTTGAGTTGGCGGGCATTTCCTTACCGAAAGAAGCGGATAAACACCCGATCACCGGCCGATCCATCCTGCCCATGCTCGAAGGCAAGGGCAGCCCTCACGACGCTGAGAGTCTGGCCGGAGAGTTGTTCGGCAATGCTTATTATCGTGAGGGCAACCTCAAATTGTTGGGCATGCGCCCGGCAGCAGGTTTCGGCGATAACACTCAGCCTCCGCAATGGCAGCTGTTTGATGTTGCGCAGGATCGGGGTGAAACCCATGACCTGGCGGCCGCTCAGCCGCAGACGGTCGAACGGCTCAAAGCCGCGTGGCTCAAGTATGCCGAGCGGGTCGGCGTAGCCTTTCCGCCGCGTTAGCACGGCAGAAGCTTTGAACACAGTGGACGGCGTTTGCCGCCGCCACTGTGTTGCGGCCATCAACTTGTCGGATTGCGCAGTCGCTCGATGATTCTGCGGGCACGATTGGCTCCGACGTCGACATGAATATCAATCATCGGACGTGTACCGAACCGGCACATGTTCTGGTACTGCGCTTCGATCACCACTTTGTCTTCGTCGAACGTCAATCGCGTCTGATGCAGAACTTTGGCTGTGACGGCCTCGGGATCATGTTCAGGGTTGGTGGCCATGGTCCAGAAATAGTGGCTTGTGGTGTCTGTTTCCGGCGTTACACCGTGAAAGCCGCGCATATGAAAACCGCCTCGATCCGGGTTGTTCAGGTCGTCTGTGCCCGCGTCTATCGCGCCGGTCCAGATGCGCAGGTGATTGAAGTGAAATTCGATCTCCTGCCAGCGGTCGATGTTGCCTTTGAACGGGTAGGCCGCGGTGTAGGTCGGCGGCGGAACGGAATCGGGCATGTGACGAACCACGCGAACCATCGAGTCATCCCCGTCCACGCTCATCTGCGCGTTCATGTGAATGCTGGCGTTGCCGCCAATGGTATGCAAATGGACGTAGCCCAAGTGGCTGAGATCCATAAGGTTGTCATGGATGAGTTGATAGGGCGCGTCGTAGTGATAGACATCGCCGTCGAACAGGTATTTGCCGCTGCTGTGCACGTCGTAGACCGGTGGCGCGAATGTCGGCTCAGGATGCTCGGCGCTGCCGAACCAGATCCAGATGATCTGATCCTGCTCCCGGACAGTGTAAGCAGGGACTTTGGCTTTGCTCGGGATCTTGTCCTGGCCGGGAATTTCAATGCATTTACCGCCTTCATTAAATAGCAGACCGTGGTAACCGCAGCGCAAACCGCGTTCCTCCACTGTGCCACCGGACAGCGGCAATGCACGATGGCAGCAGCGGTCTTCCAGCGCGGCGACCTGGTTATCTGCCGTGCGGAAAAGCACCACCGGTTTATTCAGTAACGTACGGCCAAGGGGTTGGTCTTTCAGTTCCCGGCTCAAGGCCGCGACATACCATTGATCGAGGGGGAAGCTCGGCGCAGTGGCCGGGGCAATTTCATGGGCGAGGGGTTGGGCAGCGGTAGTCATGATGTTCTCCGGCGAGCGGTCGATGCTCGGTTCAGGTCAAAGGTCCAATACCAGGCGGGGCGATTTGGCACGTGAGCAGCACGGGGTGAAACGGTCATTGGCAGCGTGTTCTGCAGCCGTCATGAACTGGTCACGGTGATCGCCAATGCCTTCAAGCAAGCCCGTGACACAGGTGCCGCAGACCCCTTGCTCGCACGATGAATCGATGGCAATTCCGGCCTCATCGAGCACTTCGAAAACGGTGCGATCGGCGGGGATGTAAAAAATCTGCCCTGTGCTCGCCAGTTGAACTTCGAAGGGCGAATCAGCGCTTGCATCGACAGGTGCGGCGGCGAAGAACTCTCTGTGCACGCGATCTTCCGGCCAGCCAGCGGCCTGCGCAGTGTCGAGGATGAAATTCATGAAACCGGCGGGGCCGCACACGTAAAGGTGAGTCGTGGTATCTGGCGCGGCGAGGAGGGCGGTTGCATCGAGTTTCTGTTCGGGCGATCCGCTGTCGTCATGCAAGTGCACGTGGCTGGCGAACGGCGCTTGTCGCAGGTATTGGATAAACGCGGCACGCTCGCTGGATCGAAAGCAGTAATGCAGCTCGAAATCCGCGCCTTGATGATGAAGCTCATGGGCCATTGCCAGCATCGGCGTAATGCCAATACCGCCGCCAAACAGCAGGTGGCGCTTGGCTGAATCAGCGAGTGGGAAGAGGTTGCGGGGGTCGCTGATGCTGAGTGTCTGTCCCTGACTGATGGTGTCGTGCATCGCAGTGGAGCCACCCCGAGAGGCGGGATCCTTCAGCACACTGATTACGTAGCGATGACGCTCTCGGGAGTCATTGCACAGCGAGTATTGTCGGGTGAGGCCGCCGGCAATATGGATGTCGATGTGAGCACCGGCATTGAACGGTGGTAACGGCCGGCCGTCTGCTGCGCACAGCTCAAAACTGCAAATGCCCTCGGCCTCAACGACTTTGCGGGTGACGTTGACTTGAAGCATGACTTCTCCCTCCACATTGAAGTGGCTGCTGAAAAACGTATGGCAAAAAGGGGGGCGAGCGGGTGACGAATCAGCCGGGCGCGAAGAAGCAGGAGGAGTGGCTAATCATGGGCGCCAGGGAAGGGCACGGTTGGCGAGGGTTCATAAGCAAGACCTGTTAATTATTTTTTTGAGGTTGTGCTAGGGCGTATCATGCGGCGCATCGTCCGCAATGCCAGGCTGAGTGAATCCTCAGATAATTTAGTTGCGGTGTCAACCAAATTGCAAGATCTTCGATCTACGGTGTTTCTTGATGCCTACCGATACACAACTGAACCTGTCGCGTTATGTACCTGGCCTGGTGACATTCCTGGCTAACAAACTCGCCACCGGGGCCTCCCAGTGCTATCGCAAACACTTCGGCATCGGCGTTGTTGAATGGCGGATGCTTTCAATGCTCGCCGTTGAATCCGACATCACCGCCAATCGAATCTGCCAGGCCATCGGTCTCGACAAGAGCGCTGTCAGTCGTTCATTGCAGACATTGGAAGCGGCGGGGCGGATCACCAGTCAGCTGGATCCCAAGGATGCGCGGCGTTATACCGTGCGATTGACGGCCAGCGGCAAGGAACTACATGACCGCGTGCTGAAAGTTGCACTTGAGCGAGAAGCGCGACTGCTCAGCGGATTGACCCCGGCTGAGGTCGACACTTTGATTGACTTGCTTGGGCGCCTGCATTTGCAAGTGCCCAATGTGAACAGTTATGACCCGAGTGATGAGTGAGTCAGCATGCGAGCGAGATATAGCTGGTAAATTCGTCGTTCGTCTTTGATATGCGCTTAACTACACTAAATGGTCGTTTAGTTGAGCTATCAAAAAAAGATCAAATCAACGGAGCAGGCGATGATTCAACGTAAAGCAAGCGCACAAGACGTGATCAATGCGTTGAATCTCGAACCTCATCTCGAAGGCGGCTATTTTCGCAGAACCTATCAGGCGGACCATCGTGACTGGCTTGAAACCGCTGCAGGATCGCGTTACCCGATGACGTCGATCTACTATCTGCTGACCGAGCAATCACCGGTGGGCCAGTTTCATTTCAACCAGTCCGACATCCTGCATTATTTCCATTTGGGCGACGCGATCGAATACAGCCTGATCCATGCGGACGGTTCATTGCTGACAGTCGTCATGGGCAACGATGTTCTGGCAGGACAGCATCTGCAATTGCACGTACCCGGTAGCATCTGGAAAGCATCACGATTGCTGGATGGCGCAAACGGATTTGGATTGATCAGTGAAGCGGTCTCGCCAGGGTTTGATTTTGCCGACATGGAGATGGGGAATCGCCAGAAGCTCACGACAGCGTTTCCACAGCATCGAGCGTTGATTAAAAAGCTGACGCGGGATGAGGATTGAGCGACGCAGATTCAAAGGATTATCAGATTGAAGGGAAAGACGTTTTGAGGCTGTGCAGGAAAATGAAATCTCGTGGGCAACGAAGCTGATCTCGCAACATCTTGTTGCGTGTAATGTATATTATGTTAAATCATGTATTACGCTGCGCGCCCTTGCAGCAACGTCTGTTTCCATTTCGACAATCCATCAGCACCTGTAGATCTCAGCAACCACCTGCATCCTTTAACGCATTCCCGCCCCTTGCTGATACTCACGCGGCGTACAACCAAACTCCCTTCGAAACACCGTGTGCAAATACTGCGCAGACTTAAACCCACAACTACGCGCAACGTCGGCAATCACCGAGTCAGTATTTTTCAAGCCACTGGTCGCCGCTGCCAGTTTGAAACGTAGAATCTCGTCATGCACGCTGCAACTACGCTCAGCACGAAAATGCGCTTCAAGTGACGAACGCGACACACCGACATAAGCCGCCACCTGCGCGGTTTTGATGCCTTGGCAGGCATATTGGCGAATAAACAGCAGCGCCTGCATGACGTACGGATTGCCCAATGGTTGGTGCAAACTCGACACCTGCACGTTGACCGCATCCGGCGGGATCAGGATTTGTGTGCCGGTCGACGGCATGCCGTGCAGCATCTGATGCAGCAGTTGCGCGGCGGTTCGGCCCATGGTTTCCGTGCCCTGAATAACCGAGCTCAGCGGCACTCGAGTCAGGCTGCGGGTCAGCGGATCATTGTCGATGCCGATCAATGCCACCTGCTCCGGCACGGCAATGCCGGCGGTCAGGCAGGCTTGCAGCAATTGGCGGGCGCGGGCGTCGCTGACGGCGATGATGCCGATGGGTTTGGGCAGGCTTTGCAGCCAGGCGATCAGTTGTTCGACGGCGCTGTCCCACAGCGGTGCGCTGGTGCCCATGCCGCGATAGATTTCGCCGTGCAGGCCGTCGCGTTTCATCAGTTTACGAAAGGCTTTTTCCCGCTCCTGCGCCCAACGATTGGCTTGCGCTTCCGGCAGGCTGAAGCAGGCAAAGCGCTGCAGTCCCGCCTCGATCAAATGCGTGTAGGCCAGTGTCATCAACGCGTTGTTATCGGTGGCGACGTAGGGAATCGCTTTCGGATAGGCGCGTTTATCCTCGTACGAGCCCCCTACTGCTACTACCGGCATCTGGATATCGGCCAGTGCCTCGCCAATCAGCGGATCGTCGAAATCGGCAATGATCCCGTCGCCCTGCCAGCGCTCGATGCCTTTCAAACGACAGAGAAAATCCTCTTCCAGGAACAAGTCCCAGGAGGCACGGGTGCTGCTCAGGTAGTTGCCGATGCCGCTGATGATGCCGCGGTCGTAGATCTTGCTGCCGTTGAACAACAGGGCGATGCGGTGAACAGGCGGTACGGTTTTCATTGTTTTTATGCTTGTTCGAGGCCCCCTTCTCAAGGAGACGGTTTGCACAGACTAGGCGCGTGGACGACGAAGCTCAATACGCAAAATCGCACTCCGTGTTGATGTTTTTCATAATCGGCGGGCACAGAGCCGTTGCTAGTATCGAGACACCGCCAAGAACAACAAGGACAAGGTCCATGCAGTATTTCCCCGATGTCGATGCGATTCGCTTCGAAGGTCCAGACAGCGATTCTCCCCTCTCCTTTCGTCACTACGACGCCGACAAACTCATCCTCGGCAAACCCATGCGCGAACACCTGCGCATGGCCGCCTGTTACTGGCATACGTTCGTCTGGCCAGGTTCCGATGTGTTCGGCGCGGGGACGTTCAAGCGCCCTTGGCAACACGCTGGGGACCCCATGGAACTGGCGATCGGCAAAGCAGCCGCCGCCTTCGAGTTTTTCTCCAAACTGGGTATCGACTATTACTGCTTCCATGACACCGATGTCGCCCCCGAAGGCAGCTCTCTGAAGGAGTATCGCAACCACTTCGCGCAGATGGTTGATCACCTCGAGCAACACCAGGAAGCCAGCGGCATCAAGCTGCTGTGGGGCACCGCCAACTGCTTCAGCAATCCGCGCTTCGCCGCAGGTGCCGCGAGCAACCCCGATCCGGAAGTGTTCGCCTGCGCCGCTGCTCAGGTGTTCAGCGCCATGAACGCGACCCATCGCCTGAAAGGCGCCAACTACGTGTTGTGGGGTGGTCGAGAAGGCTATGAAACCCTGCTCAACACGGACTTGAAGCGTGAACGCGAACTCGACGCCATCGCCGCGTGCTTTATCGGCGGCACCTCCATGCGCGGCGGCTCCGGCACGGTGTACGGCGCCCTCCTCGGCGCGCTGGTCATCACCAGCCTCGACAACGGCATGTCGATGCTCGACGTCGACAGCTATTGGCAGATGATCGTCAAGGGCAGCATCTTGGTGTTGGCGGTTTGGGTTGATGTCAGTACGCGGACCGGGCGCCGTTGAGCCGCAGGGGTCACGCTGCGGGTGCCGGCGACGGGCTGAGAATTTCCATTAGGAAATCGATAAACACATTGATCCGGCTGGAGCCTCGGTGATTGGGTAAATACAAGGCGTTGATGCAGGTGCTGGCACTGCCGGGATTGACTTCGTACTGCTCAAGCAATCGGGTCAGGCGGCCGGCTGCGACGTCGTCGCGTACCAGCCAGTCAGCCAGCAGCGTTACCCCGCCTCCACCGATGGCAGCTTCGCGCAGGATGTCGGCGTTGTTGCTTTGCAGGCGCCCGTGGACGTTGAGTTGAATGGGCGCGTCCTCATTCTGAAAGGTCCAGTGCTGGTGTGTACCGCCGTAATCGAAACGCAGGCATTGGTGCTCCAGCAAATCCCGTGGATGACAGAGCGCCGCGCTACGCGCCAGATACGCCGGACTGGCTACCACCCAGCGTTCGAACTGCCCCACGCGTTTGCTGACAATGTCTTCACTGACCACGGACGACCCCAGACGCACCGAAACATCGATCTGTTCGCTGAGCAGGTCGCTGACCTGATCGCTCAGCGACAGACTGATCTCCAGCCCCGGATGCCGTTCAAGCAAACGGCTCAGGTGCGGCGCGATCAGGCGTCGGCCGAACTCCACCGGCACGCTGATGCGCAGACGGCCCTGCGCTTCGGCACCACGATCGGCGACGACGGCATCGGCTTCGTCGATCGCGTCGAGAATCGCCACGGCTTTTTCGAAATAGGTCTGGCCGGCAACGGTCACACTGGTATTGCGCGTGGTGCGATTGAGCAAACTCGCGCCCAACTCGTGTTCCAGCCCGGCCACTTGCCGTGTCACTGACGACGTGGATATCCCGAGTTTGCGCGCTGCCGAGGAATAGCCCCCGCAGCGCACGGTTTCCACAAACATCTTCAGTGCCAGCAACTTGTCCATAAGCGGAGTCCGGTCGAAAGGGAACGCGGATGATTGTGCATCACTGTTCCCCCGACGTCTTGTACCGCCGTGCTTGAAAACACTTGCCGGCTGTTCAGTCATCGGCCTTGCGACTCAGGAACAATCCGAGCGCCAGCGCTGGCAGCAGCGCCACCGCGACGGCAGACAGGTTCCAGCCGAAGTGCTCGTACAGCGGACTGGCAACCAGCGAACCCACGGCGCCGCCGACGAAAATGCTGGTCATGTACACCGCATTCAGGCGCGCACGGCTGTGGGGATCGAGGGCGTAGACCTCACGCTGGCCGAGCACCATGTTCAATTGCACGGCGAAATCCAGCAGCACCGCGCACACCACCAGCCAGACATAGCCACTGCCCGGGAGTGCAGCGATCAACAGCGAAACCGGCGCCAGCAACAAGGCGACCAGCGTGCCGCGACGACCATGCCCGGCATCGGCCAGACGCCCGGCAATCGGCGCCGCAATGGCACCCACCGCACCGACCAGGGCAAAGATCGCCACCTGTGCCTGAGTAAAGCTGTGGTGACGCATCAGTTCAATCGGTGCGAGGGTCCAGAACAGACTGAAACTGGCAAACAACAGCCCTTGATACAGCGAGCGCTGACGCAACAGCGGATAGCGCCGGGCCAAGGCAAACACCGAACCGATCAGCGCAGCATAGGTGGCTTTATGCGTCGGCAGCCGACGCGGCAGCGCCACCGCAGTGACCAGCGCGATGACCGCCATCAGGGCCGCCGCGCTGTAAAACACCCCACGCCAGCCGAACACTTCAACCAACAGGCTCGACAGTGGCCGCGACAAGAGAATGCCCAGCAGCAGGCCGCTCATGATATTGCCGACGACGCGGCCACGGCTGGCCTCGGGCGCCAGGTGCGCCGCCAGCGGCACAAGGATCTGCACAGCCACCGACGTCAGACCGATGAGCAAAGACAACAGCAGGAACATCGACGGCGAATGAGTCAGCCCGGCGCACAATAGCGTGACGCTCGCCGCCAAGGTAAAGCCGACCACCAGCCGGCGGTTTTCCATCAGGTCGGCCAGCGGTACCAGCAGCAACAGGCCCAGCGCGTAGCCAAATTGCGTCAGCGAAACGATCAGGCTGGCATTGGCGCTGGACAGACCGATCTGCGGTGCAATCAGCTCGACGATCGGCTGCGCGTAATAAAGATTGGCCACGACCGCGCCACAGCAGAATGCCAGGAACGCGACCATCAGGCCGGAAAGTGAAGTTGGCTGTTCGGCATTCGCCGCAACGGCCGGATTGCCCGTAAGCATGATGACACCTCATTGAGTTCAGGAAAGTGCTGCCAAGGCTACGGCCCTGTGGCGATGCACAGAATCCACACGGCGGGCAACGCAGTGATGCGTCCGGCGCAACGGCGCAGGCGTTGCTTCTCGCGCAACGCGCTGTTGCGTGCGCCGCTGATTCTCCCGCGCAGACGGTTTCTCTACGCTTTGGCCCCTGGCGCCGTCGTCCCCATCGGCGCCCTTCCCCGGCTGTTACAAGGAGCGTTGTCATGACCCGTATCCCCTCCGTTCTGCCATTGCCTACCGCGTTTTTCTCCGTCCCATGAACAGCTCATTTCTGAAGTCCAGAACGCTATGGATCAGCGTGGCAGTCGTCGCCGTGCTCGGCCTGATCGGCGCCGTTTGGTTGATGTGGCGCCCGGCAATTGCGCCGATCGAGCGCCCGCCGGCCTTCAATGTTGCGCAGTTGCAACGCGGGGCGCGGGTGGTCGAGGCCGGCGATTGTGCGGTGTGCCATACCCGCCCCGGCGGTGAATATCTGGCCGGCGGGCTGCCGCTGGTAACGCCGTTCGGTACGCTGTACAGCACCAACATCACCCCGGATGTAGAGACCGGTATCGGCCAATGGTCACTGCCGGCCTTCGAGCGGGCGATGCGTCAGGGCATTGCTCGCGATGGTCACTTCCTTTATCCGGCGTTCCCCTACGTGCACTACCGGCGCATGAGCGCAGCAGACATCGCCGACGCCTACGCCTACTTAATGAGCGGCCCCGCCGTGCACGCGCCGGCCGAGCAGAACCAGATGAATTTCCCGATGAACATTCGTCCGTTGGTGGCGTTCTGGAACCTGCTGTTCCTGCACGGTGAGCCATTGACGCCGCTGGCACAGCGCAGCGAGGCGTGGAATCGCGGACGCTATCTGGTCGACGGGCCGGGCCATTGCGCCGGCTGCCATTCGCCGCTGAACCTGATCGGCGCGGAAAAATCCTCGGAATACTTGCAGGGCGGCAGCGTCGATGGCTGGCAAGCGCCCGCGCTGGTCGGAATGGGGCAACGCGCCAACCCGTGGAGTCGCGCGCAACTGGTGAGCTATCTGCGCGCCGAGATCGTCGATGGCCACGGCACACCCGCCGGGGCGATGCGGCCGGTCAGCTTGAGTCTGGCCCGCTTGCCCGCCAGTGAAGCCGAGGCGATTGCCGAGTATTTGCTCAGCCTCGAAAACCCGCCTTCGGTGACAGAGACGACGGCGAAGACGCCTGCCAGTGAAGCGGCAGACCACTCGAGCGGCGCCCTGCTCTTCAGCAGCGCCTGCGCCGGCTGCCATGGCCCGGCGGCGCCGATGCGCACCCTCGATGGTCGCCCGGGGTTGCAAAACACCTCGGCGCTGCAAGCGGCCAGTTCGCGCAACTTCCTCAAAACCGTACTTGAAGGCTTGCCCGCCGCAACCGGATCGCCCGGCCCGCTGATGCCTGCGTTCGCCGCCAGCCTGGACAACGCGCAACTCGGCGCACTGGCCGCGTATCTGCGTCAGCAAGCCAGCCCCGATCAGCCGTGGGCCGACCTCTCTTCCACTATTGAAGCGTTACGTCAGGAGACGAAATGAGCCAGATCACTCTCAACGTCAACGGAGCCGCGCAAGCGCTTGAGCTGGAGCCGGACATGCCGCTGCTGTATGCGCTGCGCAATCACTTGAACCTCAACGGCGCCAAATACGGCTGCGGTCTCGGGCAATGCGGTGCCTGCACGGTGATCGTCGATGATCAACCGGTGTTCGCCTGCCTGACGCCCTGCGCCGGTCTCGAAGGCAAAACAATCCGCACCGTGGAAAGCCTCGGCAGCGCGGAAAAACCTGGCCCTCTGCAAGCGGCGTTCATCGAGAAACAGGCCGCGCAATGCGGCTACTGCATTGCCGGCATGCTGATGCGCGCGCAGGCGTTGCTTGAGCGTAATCGACACCCGGATGAGGCAACCATTCGCGAGCACATGGCCGGCAACCTGTGCCGCTGCGGTACGCACTTGCGCATTATCGAGGCGATCAAACAGGTGGCCGGGGACAATGGAGGCCTGACATGAGCGAGTCGAATGAATTGAACCCGAGCCGACGCGCGTTCCTGCGCGGTGGTGCGTTGCTCATGGCGTTTACCTTGATGCCGGTGGCGCGCCGAGCACTGGCCGACACCGAAGTCGATACGCTCGGCACCGTGGTCCTCGCGCCCGACCTGCCCGGCAGCCTGCGCACCAATCCGTTTCTCGACGCCTGGATCCGCATCGGCGCCGACGGCATTACTGTCTACACCGGCAAAGTCGAACTGGGCACCGGGGTGAAAACCGCATTGCTGCAAATCGCCGCCGAGCGTTTGCAGGTACCGGCATCCGCGATCAACCTACTCACCGCCGACACCGCGCTGACACCCAACGAAGGCTACACCGCCGGCAGCCACAGCATTTTCGACAGCGGTACCGCGTTGTATAACGCCGCCGCGCAGGTGCGCGAAATGCTCGTCGATGCCGCCGCACGCAGTTGGCAGGTCGATGCAGCGCGGCTAAGCACCCGCAACGGGGTGATCGAAGGCCCGGCCGCTCAGCGGATGAGTTATGCCGACGCGGTCAAACATGTCGATGTGCACCAATACGCCAAGGCTCAGTCACCGGCGATGGCCGCCGCTGACTTCCAACTGATCGGCCATTCGTTGCCGCGCCTCGACATTCCGGCGAAGGTCAGCGGTGGCGCAGCATTCGTCCAGGACATGCGCCTGCCGGGCATGCTGCATGCGCGGGTGATCCGCCCGCCCCGTCCGGGCTGCACGTTGCAGGCATTCGATGCGGCGTCCATCGAGGCGTTGGCTGGCGTGGTCAAGGTGATCCGCGACGGCAACTATCTGGCGGTGCTCGCCCGTGATGAGTGGCAAGCGATCAAAGCCATGCGCCGTGCCAGCGAGGTGACGCAATGGAGCGAGGGCGAAGCGATTCCCGAAGCAGACGAGATTCATGCCCTGCTCAAACGCCTGCCCTCACGGCGCTATCCGATCAGCAACAACGGCACGCCAAGCGGCGCGGCTGACACGCGTTTTCAGGCGCGGGTCACCAAGCAATATCTGATGCATGGCTCGATCGGCCCGTCTTGCGCGGTGGCCTGGTTCAAGGACGGCGCTCTCACCGTGTGGACCCACACCCAAGGCGTTTACCCGCTGCGCGCCGGCATTGCCGAAATGCTCGGTCTGCCGCCTGAGCGGGTGCGCTGTATTCATACCGAAGGCTCAGGGTGCTACGGGCATAACGGCGCCGATGATGCCGCCGCCGATGCGGCATTGATTGCCCTGCGTGTGCCCGGGACGCCGGTGCGCGTGCAATGGATGCGCGAACAGGAAAATCTTTGGGAGCCGTATAGCTCGGCGATGGTCACCGAAGTCGACGCCGGCCTAAGCCACGGCCGCCTGCAGGACTGGGCCTACGAACTCTGGACCACACCGCACAACGAACGCATCGTCAACGCCGGGCGCCTGTTGCCGGCACGCTTGCTCGCGCGGCCCTTCGCCTCGGCGCCCTCCGTGCCGATCGCCCAACCCGAAGGCGATGGAGATCGCAACGCGGTGCCGCTGTACGACCTCAACTCGACGCGCATCAACATGACCTTTGTCACCGAAATGCCTTTTCGCACCTCGGCGATGCGTTCGCTGGGTGCGCACATCAACATCTTCGCCATCGAGGCGAGTATCGACGAGCTGGCAATCAGGGCCGGTATCGACGCGGTGGCGTTGCGTCTGGCCCATCTCAGCGACCCGCGAGCTCGCGCGGTGGTAGAACGTGTGCGTGATGAGATCGGTTGGCCGCAAAAGAGCAGCGAGCCCGGCGCCGGTATCGGTTTCGCCTTTGCCCGCTACAAAAACATCATGGGTTACTGCGCTATCGCGGTGAAACTTCGCGTGCATCCGCAGACCGGCGAGATCCGCATCGATCACGTGGTGACGGCGGTGGACGTCGGACAGATCGTCAGCCCCGATGGCCTGCGCAATCAGGTCGAGGGCGGCATTGTGCAGTCCGCGAGCTGGACCCTGTACGAAAAAGTCGCCTACGACGCGGGGGGCATTCGCAGCTACGACTGGAGCGGTTATCCGATTCTGCGTTTCACACAACTGCCGAAAAAAGTCGATGTGCATTTGCTCGACCAACCGGGAGAACCCTTCCTCGGTGCCGCTGAAATCGTTCAGGGGCCGATGGCCGCAGCGCTTGGCAACGCCGTCGCCAACGCCACCGGCCGGCGCTGGCTGAACCTGCCGCTGACCCGTTCCAACCAACCCGCCTGAGCCACGCCCGTGTTCATCGCTGATAAGCACGGGCGCCGTTGCGTTGCGCGCAAAACAGCGTAGCGCCGGTCACCGATTATCAGCCTCGCTGAGCGCGGTTAAGTTAGCGGCACTGGTTCGCGGCCCCGCTGCCGCGCTTGAATTTCCTTTATTGAAATCTGGAGCTACCCATGACCCGTCGCCTGTTCCAACCCCTCGCACTCGGTCCTTACACCCTCGCCCACCGTGTGGCAATGGCGCCGTTGACGCGCTCACGCGCCGGCCAACCGGGCGACGTGCCGACGCCGATGAACGCCGAGTACTACCGCCAGCGGGCCAGTGCCGCGCTGATCATCACCGAGGCCACGCAAATCTCCCGGCAAGCTCAGGGTTACGCCTGGACGCCGGGCATCTACAGCCCTGAGCAAGTTGAGGCGTGGCGTGACGTCAGCGCGGCGGTGCATGAAGCCGGCGGATTGATCTTCATGCAACTGTGGCACGTCGGCCGGGTTTCCCATCCGAGCTTTCAACCCGATGCCGGCCTGCCCGTTGCGCCCAGCGCGCTGCCGGTGCCGGGCAAGACGTTTATCGTCGACGAAAACGGTAACGGTGTCTGGGGTGATGTGCCGGTGCCGCGCGCGCTGGAAACCGCGGAAATCGCCGGCATCGTCGAGGACTACCGCGTGGCCGCGCGCAACGCATTGCAGGCAGGCATGGACGGTGTGGAAATCCATGCCGGCAACGGTTACCTGCTCGATCAGTTTCTTAATAGCAACAGCAACCAGCGTGACGATGCCTATGGTGGCAGCGTGGAAAATCGCGCGCGGTTTCTGCTGGAAGTGGTCGCGGCCGTGGCTGAAGAAGTCGGCGCCGAACGGGTCGGCGTACGCCTGACGCCGATGGGGCGCTTCATGGGCATGGGTGATGACACTCCGGAGGCGACCTTCGGCCACCTCGTCGAGGCGCTCAACCAATGGAATCTGGCCTACCTGCATCTGGTCGAGCCAGCGATGGTCGGCACAGTCAAAGATGAGAACTTCGACCCGCGCTGGGATGCGATCATTGCCCAGTTGCGCAAAACGTGGAACGGCGTGCTGATCCTGGCGGGCGGCTACGATGCGCAATCTGCCGAACAGGCACTGATTGCCAATCGTGCCGACATCATCGCGTTTGGCCGGCCATTCCTGGCCAACCCTGACTTGCCGCGTAGGCTGCACGATGGCTTGGTGCTCAACGCGCCGGATCCGAGCAGCTTCTTTGGCGGGGATCAGCGTGGCTACATCGATTATCCATTTCATGCCTGAGCAGAAGCAGACCACCCGCATCTCATGAATGTGTAAATCCTTGGAAGCAGGGGCCGATGCGCCCCTATTCTATCAGGTCATACGATCTCTGCAGTTAAGTTGCAGACATGAAAACCCTACCGAAACACTGAACACCTGCGTAGCTGTGAGCTTTTAGGTCTATTGCCCGACGTCGCCGAATGCGATAAAACGGGCTAGTTGTACGACAACCAAATAAAAAACCAAGTCGTTCGAACGGCTAACAATCCTGAGATCTGCCATGCCTCGCCCTACCGTTACGCAAACCGTGCCGCCACCCTACCCCCGTTCTCTGGCGGTGATCATTCTGCTGTGCATGGGCTGTGCGTTTGCCGGCAATCATGTGGCGGCGCGGGTCGCCTTTGATGATGGCGCGGGTGTGCTGCTGGCGATTTTGATGCGTTCCGGCGGGACCTTGCTGGTGCTCGCCATCCTGGTGCTGTGGCAAAGACAAAGCCCGCGCTTGCCGGCGGGTGCCTGGCGCTGGCAGCTGTTGCTGGGATTGCTGATCACTGCGCAGAGTCTGTGTCTGTATTCCGCTGTCGCGCGGGTGCCAGTGGCGCTGGCCCTGCTGGTGGCGAACGTATTCCCTATTCTGCTGGCATTGCTCACCTGGGCGCTGGGTGGTCAGCGACCGAGCGCACGCACTGCGACGTTAATGGGCTTGATTCTATTGGGCCTGGTGTTTGTGCTGGACGTCCCCGGGCGGCTCTCGACCACGACAGACGTCAGTGCGCAATGGGTGACGGGCGTCGCGCTCGCGTTCTGCGCCGCCAGCGTGTTCGCCTGCGCACTGTGGATCACCGACCACAAACTGTCTCAGGTACGCGGCTCGGTGCGCAGTCTGCTGACCATTTTCATCGTCTTCAGCAGCGTCAATCTGGCGGGGCTGACGGGCGCCCTCCCAGGCGGACTGAACCTGCCCGCCAGCTCGACCGGATGGCTGGCCCTCGCCACTTTGGTGGTGCTGTACGGCACAGGTTTTATCGTCCTGTTCATTTCGGTACCTCGACTGGACATGCCGCGCAATGCGCCGGTCATGAACATCGAGCCATTGGCAACGCTGCTGATGGGCTGGATTGTGCTGGACCAGATGCTCAGCAACGGACAGATTCTCGGCGGAGTGATCGTGGTCACTGGCATCGTTTTGCTGACTTATCGAAAATCAGTGGTCAAGGCTGAGGTTAAAGCCAGTGCGTGAGGGTTTCTCGCCAGCGGTTCTTCACGGTCGAGTTTGGCCTGCTTCGGCGAGCTTCTTTTGTACATAAAAAAGCATCAATACCGAATTTTCCTGAGCCTGCCGAGATTGCTGCTCAAACAACGCCACAAGCTCTTGCTCACCCTTGCAGCCAGCGTTGACTTCGCCCTTGGAAAATTCACAGTCACCGTATTGGCCCCAGCCTTTGCGAGCCTCATCGGTATCTCGGGCGGGATACACCCAATACGCTTTCCATGCACCGTCGACGACAGGTTTGCCGGCTGCGTCTATCTGTTCTATCGCCTGCAAGGTGGCTGTGGCGGCGGCGTCCAAAAAACCCTTAGGGGTGGCGTCGGCTTTGCCTGCCTCATCACGAAGCGCCTGACACTGTGCGTCAGACAAGTCGAAAACAGGCAGCGCTTCAATGCTCTCGAACTCATCAAACGGATCGGAATGATTGCCCGGCAACTTGGCGTGGTAAGCCGGGACTACATGGCCGGGTACGCTCATGTCTTGTATGTAATGCAAGACCCTTCCTGCCTGCTCGTATACAGCAACGGGATCGGCATCAGGTTCCGCCAGCAGCGCGTTCAGCTTTTCAATACGTTTTGAAAAGATCACGTCCAGGCTACGGTTGGCGAACCAGAATGGCTCAAGTTTTTTGTTGCGGTTATAGAAGTGCCAATTGGTAGCGCGCTGAGGGAGCGTCAGCAGATTTGAATCCTCTGCGTCAGTGCCAATCGCCAATGCCTCGGCCAAATGCTCGGGCAACTTCACCCCCGCGCAGCGCTGATAAGCGTGAGCCGCTTTCAGTGCGTAAACCGAATGCAGGTCGGGGTTGAAGGCGAAGGCCGGGGTTGAAGGATTGAACAGCAGCGATAGACCAAAGGCTGCGAGGTAACGTGTTGCGGCTGTTCGGCCTATCGGGGTGGCTTCCATGCTGTTGATCTCCAGAAACTTGCGTGATTGCTGAACACTGACCGTACGCGAGGCAATTTAGCACTTAGGTGATGGCAAAAAGCTGTTTTTTCTCCGGCCACTCACGACCAGCATAAATGGCAACACCTGCGTCCTAACGTCGCAGCAAACAGCTCTTGGCAAATCCTGCACAAGCCTTAGAATCCCGCGCTCTCTTGCAGCCCCCATCGGTGGCTGCCTGCATCACGGTCACAAAAACGCGTACCTGAATGGCTGGCCACACCTCGTTGACGTGTGTCCGACTCAACCGCCCTGCCCGTTCGGCGGGCATTCGCACCACACATTTTTTCGGCTTGGCAATCGCATGCGCAGCGGCGCACGTTGCGCTGTTCGTCCTCTAGAGGTTTTTATGTCTCCGCGTTTGCTGGCCATGGCGCTGGCGCCCCTGCTCGGGCTGTTCATTGTTGCGCTGGGCAACGGTTTCATGTCGTCGCTGACCACCCTTCGACTGGACGCTGCCGGTGCATCGACCACGATGATCGGCATCGTTTCCTCGGCCTACTTCATCGGCCTGACACTGGGTGCGGTGTTCAATGACCGCTTGATTCTGCGCATCGGCCATATCCGCGCCTACGGCAGCTTTGCTTCGCTGATCGCCGTGACAATCCTGCTGCAGGGATTGTTTTATGACACGTGGGGCTGGTTCGCCCTGCGCCTGATCAACGGCTGGGCCACGGTCGGTGTGTTTCTGGTGATCGAAAGCTGGCTGCTGCTGGCGGGCGACGCGAAGATTCGCGGACGCTTGCTCGCGTTGTACATGATCGTCCTGTATGGCGCCGGTGTTCTGGGTCAGGCAACGCTGGGAAAAATCACCGGGCTCAGCGACAGCGCACCGTTCATGGTCGCCGGCATGCTCGCCTCGTTGTCGGTGTTGCCGATCGTGATCCTGCCACGCGTTTCGCCGCTGCTGGATCAGGTTGAACCGCTCAAGCCTCGGCAACTATTGGGCGTGACGCCGACCGGGCTGGTCGGCTGTTTCGGCTCGGGTGTGACCATCGCGGCGATTTACACCTTGCTGCCGCTGTATCTGCAGCGCAGTGGTCTGAATGTCGGTGAAGTCGGCAGCATGATGGCCTGGACGATCCTCGGTGCGATGCTCCTGCAATACCCGGTCGGGCGTTGGTCTGATCGCAAGGATCGCTTGCAGGTGCTGACGATCCTGACAGTGGCGTGCACCGTGCTATCGCTGGTGATCGTGCTGGTGCCGTTGTCCTCGACAATGCTCGCGGTGATGTTGTTTCTGCTCGGTGGCGGCGTATTCGCGCTGTACCCGGTTGCCGTCAGCCACGCCGCCGACCGCGCGCCTGCCGAAGCCTTGGTGCCGATGATTCAGGGCTTGCTGCTGATCAACTCGCTGGGCTCGGCGATCAGCCCGATGATGATCTCGCCGGTGATGAATTCGTTCGGTGCCAATGGTCTGTTCTGGGTGTTTGCGCTGGTCAATCTGTGCATGGTCACCTTCTTCCTGTGGCGACGCGGCAAACGCCCGGTTCCGGCCAATCCCGCACCTTTTGCGGCGGCCGCGACGTTCTCGCCGACAGGTGCGGAGCTGCGGGTGACCGAGGACTTGCGTCAAGCGGTGCAGGAGCATCCGCCGATGGTCGATGCTTTGAGCGGCGAGCCTTCGCCGCAGTGTGAGACGCGCTAAGGCTTGCGCCAGTCTGCGTCAAGCGCAGGCTGGCTCGCACCACTATTCAGGTTCGTGGGTGATATCCACGAGCGGAATCGGCTCGATCGCCCAAGCGCGAATCTGACGACGTTCAGGGCTGGGTATCGCGCAAGCCTTGCGTCCAGTGAACGTTCGCGCAAGACGCTCTTCATCGATGCGCCAGCCGCGCTGTTCCAGTGCCTGCACGTCTCGGCGAAAGGCAATCTGCAGCGCATCGGATTTCAGCGAAACCTCCTGCTGAAAAGAGTCCGGCACACGCTCGGGCCGGACGTTTTTCAATACGGCATGATCTTGGTCGAAGATACGGATATTGCTCGCAATGAACCTGCGATCCAGCAGCCGTGAGCGCAGGAACGTTCTACCCATCATCCACCAAGTGCGCGTGCGGTTAGCGTCAATCGGAACATGCGCCGAGACGATGTAGATCCGCCAGCCGTTCGGTAATTCAAGTTCCAGCGTTGTGCATGGGCCGGACAAATGGAAACCTGGAACGGTGACCACGCTGACAAACTCAGTGGAGGATTTACGCCGCAGCAGCCCTTTGCGTGCCGGCCTGCGCATAAGCATTTGCGCGCTGCCGCTCCACGCATCGCTGTCGACCTCGAACGATTCAATCTCGGGATGATCCGGATCACCGAAGGTTGAGCCATGGACAAACGGCGCGTGCGCGAAGTCCAGACCGTTTTCAATAATCCGGTCCCAACTGGCCTGCCAGTCAAAGTGACCCGAGACCACGCGGATGGCGGGGTCGTCGACCCAGTCGAGCGCGGGCAAGGGTGGACGCTCAGACTCCGGCAGATCACCTAAAAACGCCCAGATCCAACCGTATCGCTCCAGCGTCGGGTACGCATCGACGCGGGCCTTTGCAGGAATCCGCAGGTCGGGCTGCGCCGGTATCTGCGTGCAGACGCCATCACCGCCAAACCGCCAGCCGTGATAGGGACACTGCACGCTGTTGCCGACCTTGCTGCCGGCCGACAGTGAGCCGCCGCGATGCACACAGATATCCGACAGCACATGAGCGACACCCGCGTCATCGCGGAACGCCACGAACGGTTGTCCGAGCAATTGAACCGGCATCAATCCATCAGTCAACTGCGACGATGGGAGAACGACATACCAGAGGTTTGTGAGCATGGGGGGCGTGTGATCCGTCAGTACGGTGAGTTCATGTCAGAGAAACCTGACATTCAAACTAGATCAGGCGGCGCTGATTCGACAATCAGCCAAGCACTTTATAGATCTCTGCCACTACCTGAGTCGTTGCGGCTTCGATGGTTCCTTCGTTACGGCACAACACCCAGCCGTTATCGACAACCGCCTGCTCGAACATCTCGCTACACACGACGTGCTCGGTGTGTTTCTGGATCACCGTGCCGCCTAGTCCACGCGATCGTGCCGTCGCCCTCGCCCATGAAATATCCGGCGCAGTTACAACGCCGACATGCAGGTCCGGCACGCGCACGCCTCGCTCGATGTTCAACTGCAGAATCTCGGCAAACGGCACGCTATGGCGAAATGCGGCATCCGACGGATACCAGCGATCGATCAGGATGATGCTGTTCAATGGCTGTTTGGGCAGCACCCGCTCAGAAATCCAGCGACGGCTATCCGCAAGGCGCTGACACACCGCCCACTCCAGATCCCGCGAGGGATGTCTGGCGAGTTGGTTGATGAGGGCCATGGTTTCGCCGCGGTACGGATCACTTTTTCTCTCGCACAGCCGAATGACTTTCTGGTTGTTTGCCCGCAGTGCGGCGGTCACGGCCTCCAGCAGTGTGGTTTTGCCGGTGCCCTTGGGCCCATCCAGAGAAATAAACAGCGGCAGCTTCATGGTTCACGCAGCGATAAGGACATTGCGGAGCACTCTAACCTCATTTGCGCATTTCGATGAGCTGATCCCTGCCCTTTGCCTACACTTGCTTGCCAATGATGTTTACCCCTCTGCCAAAGGAGTCACCATGTCAAAGCTCTATCCGAGCATCGATCCCGAGGGATTGGTCGAGTACTCAGTGGTCTACACCGACCGCTCGCTGAACCACATGTCACAGTCCTTTCAAGGCGTGATGAAGAACATCTCCACGACCCTGAAACAGGTCTACCACGCCGAAGCGGTGGCGGTGGTTCCGGGCAGCGGTACATTCGGCATGGAAGCGGTCGCGCGACAGTTCGCCTCCGGCCAGCAATGTCTGGTGATACGCAACGGCTGGTTCAGTTATCGCTGGAGCCAGATTCTGGAGATGGGCAATATCCCGGCGGCCACCACGGTGTTAAAAGCCCGGCCGATCGAGACGGGTCGCCAGGCAGCCTACGCCCCGCCGCCGTTGGACGAGGTGCTGGCCGCCATCGCGGCGCAGAAACCGAAAGTCGTCTTCGCGCCCCACGTTGAAACTTCATCCGGGATCCTCCTGCCCGACGACTATATGCGGGCGGTCGGTGACGCTGTGCATGCAGTGGGTGGTCTGTTTGTGCTGGACTGCATCGCCTCCGGCACCATTTGGGTGGATATGCACAAATGCGCCGTCGACCTGCTGATCAGCGCCCCCCAGAAAGGCTGGAGCGCCTCCCCTTGCTGCGCCCTGGTGATGTTCAGTGCTGCGGCGCTTGAGCGAATCGAACAGACGCAAAGCAGCAGCTTCGCCTGCGACCTGAAAAAGTGGCTGCAGATCATGCAGGCCTACGAACAGGGCGGACATGCCTATCACGCGACCATGCCCAGCGATTCCCTCGCACGGTTCAACGACGTGATGAAAGAGACGCAAGCGTACGGCTTCGACAAGATCCGCGACGACCAACAGGCGCTGGGCGATCGGGTCCGTGCGCTGTTGACCGGCAAAGGCATCAAAAGTGTGGCCGCTGCGGGCTTTCAGGCCCCTGGTGTTGTAGTGAGCTACACCGATGATGCCGATATCAAAAGCGGCAAGAAATTTGCCAATCACGGCCTGCAGATCGCTGCCGGCGTGCCACTGCAATGCGATGAGCCGGCCGACTTCCAGACTTTTCGCCTCGGGCTGTTCGGACTGGAGAAGCTGCAGAATATCGAGCGCACCGTCAGCATGTTGGAGCAGGCATTGGATGAAGTCATGGTTGGCTAGGATCTGTTCGTGCCCGCAGGGCACGGAGTTATCGCATGCCAATACTTATGGTGGAGGTGATGCTTATTCGCCTCCATTGCTACATACGCCCTATGGCCCGTGCGCAACGAACAACTTGTACGATGTCCTATCACAAGGTATTACTACGTCTCCCACAAAAAAAATAAAACCACGGAGATCGCTACATGGACTCATCCCTGTCCGCTCGACCTGAAAACCTTGACCGAGCGCAAGGCAACACCCGCCGCAGCTTCCTGAAAAAGTCTCTTGCCGTTTCCGCCACGCTCGCCACCGTCGGCAGCACCGCTCTGACGCGGATCGCCGAGGCCGCCGAACCCTTGAGTCAGCGCTACCCTGATCCGCTGATACACATCCTTGACGACAGCTTCCTTGAGCTGCGTATTTTCAACGCCAGTGTTGAAAAACTTGCCACCGGCATGCGCTGGGCTGAAGGACCGGTTTGGTTCGGTGATGGCCGCTATTTGCTGGTCAGCGACATCCCCAATAATCGCATCATGCGCTGGGACGAAATCACCGATACCTTCTCCGTTTACCGCGAACACTCCAACTTCTCCAACGGCATGTGCCGGGATCGCCAAGGGCGTTTGATCGTCTGTGAAGGCTCTACCACCACCAGCGAAGGCCGGCGCATCACGCGCACCGAAGCCAACGGCACGATCACCGTGCTGGCCGACAGCTTCGACGGCAAGCCCTTCAACTCGCCCAACGACATCGTCTGCAAAAGTGACGGATCGATCTGGTTCACCGACCCGCCCTTCCAGACCAGCAACAACTACGAAGGTCACAAAATCATCCCGAGCCAACCCCACGCCGTGTACCGCATCGACGGCGAGAGCAAAAAACTCACGCGGGTCATCGACGATCTAAACGGCCCCAACGGTCTGTGCTTTTCTCCGGATGAGAAAACACTGTACGTCGTCGAAGGACGCGCCAAGCCCAATCGCCTGATCTGGGCGATTACCGTGAAGGACGACGGCACACTCGGCGAACGCCAAAAGCACATCGAAGGGCTGGAATATGCCGCCATCGACGGCATCAAATGCGACGAAGCCGGCAACCTGTGGTGCGGCTGGGGCGGCAATGGTGACCCCAAGGCCGACCTGGAAAAACTCGACGGCGTGCGCGTGTTCAATCCGCAGGGCAAGGCCATCGGGCACATTTCCCTGCCAGAGCGTTGCCCGAATTTGTGCTTTGGGGGACGTGAAGGGAACCGGTTGTTCATGGCCAGTAGTCACTCGATCTACTCGCTGTTTGTGAATACTCGGGGGACTACGTTTGCATTGTAGAAGTGAGGTTCGTCTGGCGATAGTTTCGTGAGAATTGCCGCGCATCCGAGGATGCGCGGCATTCAATCCCTTTTACGGCTTCCGCTTCGCTGGACGTTGTTAAGCGGACAGCAGTTTACGACCAGAACCCTTTATGCGGCTCAGCCGCCTCCCCCTCCAGCATCGGCCCGAAAACACTGACCTTGCGCTGCCCCTTGGCGAACACCTCGCGGCACGGCAACGAGAACGTCGGGTTCTCCGGATGATCCCCCGTCAACCCCAGCAACGCATGCTCCGACAAGGCATAAACCACCCGCCCGATCCCCGTCCAGTACACCGCGCCGGCGCACATGCAGCAAGGTTCGGCGCTGGTATACAGCGTGCACAATTCCAGCTCTTGCGGTGACAGCAATTTTGCCGCCGCCGCTGCCGCCACCAACTCCGCATGCTGAGTCGGATCGCCTTCGGGCGGCATCGAGTTGTTCCCCGCTTCGACAATCACCTTGCCGTTGCGGTCGGCCACCAATGCCGCGAATGGATGGCGACCGCGCTGTTTCGATGCCTCGGACAAGGCGATGGTCTGGCGCAGCAAGGTCAGATCAAGCTCGCTGACGCCGGCGGGAATGAGCTGCGTGTATTGATTCATGGGTAACTCCTGGGCAGTGGAAAACACAAGGTCAGTCGGCCAGTTCAGCGCCGATGGTTGCGGATTTTTTTTCGTTGTTGAGCAGGATGTTGAGGACAATGGCGGTGATCGCGCCGAGGAAAATCCCGCTATCGAGCACCAGTTTCAGCGTTGGCCCAACGTGTTCGAACAGCGCCGGAAAGGACATCGGCAGCACGCCGACACTTACCGATACGGCGACGATGATGCCGTTGCGAGTGCCCTCGAATTGCACCCGCGACAGTTCCTGAATCCCCGCCACCGTGGTCATGCCGAACATGACGATCGCGCAGCCACCGAGCACAGGCGTCGGCACTGCGGCAATCAACGCGCCGAGTTTCGGGAACAGGCCCATCAGCACCATGATTGCCCCGGCCGCGGCCACGACGAAGCGGCTTTTCACGTTGGAAAGCGCGATCAAACCGGTGTTCTGGGTGAGGGCGTTGTAGGGAAAGCTGTTGAACAAGCCGCCGAGCATGGTCGACAACCCATCGGCGCGAAACGCATTGCCGAGGGTTTGTTGCGTGGTCGGTTTGCCGGTCAGTTTGCCGATCGCCAGGCAGTTGCCGGTGGTCTCGGCCATGATCACCAGCATCGCCAGAGTCATGATCAGAATCGGCACCGGCGCGAATTCCGGCGCGCCGAATGCCATCGGCGCGCTCAGCTCAAACCACGCCGCTTCGCTGACCCGATTGAAGTGAGTCATGCCGCAAGCCGCTGCGATCAGACTGCCGACAAACAAGCCGATGAGTACGCTGAGGTTGCCGAGGAAGCCCTTGCATTTGGCGTAGATCACCAACGTCACGCTGACCGTGGCCAAGCCCAGCAACAAGTTCGCCGGATTGCCGAAATCCGCCGAGTCGGGATTGCCGCCGCCCAGCCAGATCGCCGCCGCAGGCATCAGCGAGATGCCGATAATGGTGATCAGACTGCCGATCACCACCGGCGGGAAAAACCGCAGCAAGCGGCTGAACACCGGTGCCAACGCAATAGTGATGAAGCCTGCGGCGATCACCGCCCCGAAGATCTGACTGAGGCCGAACTCTTTACCGATCATGATCATCGGCGCCAAGGCTATGAACGAGCAGCCCTGAATCAGCGGCAGCCGCGCGCCGAATTTCCAGAAGCCGAGGGTTTGAATCAACGTTGCCACACCCGAGGTCAACAGGTTGGCGTTGATCAGCAGCACAACCTGCGCCGAAGTCAGTCCCATTGCGCTGCCAAGAATCAGCGGCACCGCCACCGCTCCCGCGTACATCACCAAAACATGCTGCAAGCCAAACGTGAACAACTGTCGCAGTGGTAAAACCTCGTCCACCGGATGAATGCGTTGTGTGGTCATTTCACACGCTCCTGAAGGTGCGGCATCTGTTGAGATCGCGGGCATGCTCAGGGGCGCTTGAAAGTCAGATCCGCCCCGGAGATCGTTTGACGCGAGGGCATATTTGAACGTTTATTGCGATGAAACAAATTAGCAACCATCGCTTTTTTCGATGGCACAATCAGGCATTCGTTAGCCGCTGCAAACCTTCATTTTCGACCCGGGAGTTCACCGCTTGCGCTTCTCACTCGATCAACTGTTGATGTTCGTCCAAGTGGTCAAAAGCGGATCGTTTTCCGCCGCCGGGCGCCAACTGGGCAAGACCCAATCGACCATCAGCGCGGCGATTGCCAACCTCGAAACCGACCTTGGCGTCGACCTGTTCGACCGCAGCAACCGCAGCCCTGCCCTCACCGCCAGCGGCCACAAATTGCTGGTGCAGGCCGAAGCCGTGCTCGAACGCTGCATGACCTTCGAAGCCCACGCTGACTGCCTTTCGGACAACGTCGAAACCAGCCTGACACTGGCGATTGAAACGCCGTACGGGCCGATCATGCCGGTGCTCAAAGCCTTCGAAGCCGCGTTCCCCTTTGTCGACCTGATCATCCGCCATCCGGTTTACGGCGACGTTAGCGAACTGGTCAGCAGCGGCGAAGCGGTACTCGGTGTGGCGTTCTCACAGCCCGGCTATCCCAAGGAGCTGGCGTTCCAGCAACTGGGCAAACTGATCATGCTGCACGTCTGCCACCCCGAGCACCCATTGGCGCAACTCGATAACGTCACGTTCGACGACCTGCACGTCCATCGGCGCCTGGCCTTCAGCGCCCACGCGAGCAAACTGCCGAGCAGCGAATACCTGCGCTCGACCCAGTTGTGGCAAGCGGAAAGCTATCTGGCGTTACTGGAAATGGTCCGCGCCGGGCTCGGTTGGGCCACCCTGCCCCGTCAACTTGTGCAGCGTGAACTGGCCAAGGGGGAACTGGTGGAGCTACAGCTCTCGGCATATCCGCATACCGACTGGCAGATTGGTGTGGATTTGCTCTGGGCGCGGCAACGGCCGCTGGGTAAAGCCGAACGTTGGTTGAAGGAGAAATTGCAGGGCAACAAGGTGTATGAGCTGGATCGCAATGGGCAGATCACGACGCTTTGATTAGGCTGTTCACGGCGGTGAAAAGAGGCCCGCCAAAGCGGGCCTCGATCAAGGGCTTTTGTAACTACGCCAGCTCGGCTGTTTCAGGCTGACCGGAGCTTGTCACACCGTTGCCGCTTCAATCGTTCTGGAACGCCACGCAAACCCCAACACCATCAGCAGCCCCAGGCCCGCCATTGCCGCGCCAGCCAGGGAGATCGCCGGATAACCCAGCCCGCTGCTGATCACCGCACCGCCCAGCGCTGCGCCAATCGCATTGCCGAAGTTGAAGGCGCCGATGTTCACCGCCGAGGCCAGATTGGGCGCGTCCTTGGCCGCTTCCATGACGCGCATCTGTAGCGGCGGCACCAAAGCAAAGCTAGCGATACCCCAGATCAGGATGGCCACGGCGGCCGGCAGCGGCCAGCGCATCAGTACGGTGAACGCCAGCAAGACCAGAATCAGCACGCTCAGCGAGACGATCAGGGTGCGATCGATCGAGCGGTCAGCAGCCTTGCCGCCCCACATGTTGCCCAGCGTCAAACCGACACCGTAAAGCATCAGCATGGCGGTGATGTAAGCGGTCGACGCATGGGTCTCGCTGCTGAGGATCGGCGCGATGTAGGTGAAGACGGTGAACATGGCGCTCGAGCCGACGACGGTCAGGACCAGCGCGGCCAAAACCGGGCCGCGCCCCAATACCCGGATTTCCGCCATGACACCGACGCTTTGCGGCGCCCGCACGTTGGGCAAGGCGAACCACAACGCGGCCATGGTCACCACGCCGAGGCCGGTAATGCCCCAGAACGCGGTGCGCCAACCGAACAGTTCGCCAAACCAGGCGGCCAGCGGCACACCGCCGATGGTCGCCAGGGTCAGGCCCATGAACATCGCCGCAACCGCACCGGCACGTTTCTCCGGGGCGACCAGGGTAGCGGCGACGACGGAGCCAACGCCAAAGAAGGCACCGTGGTTCAGTGAGGTTACGACCCTGGCGATCATGAGGCTGTAGTAATCGGTGGCCAACGCTGACATCAGATTACCGAGGGTGAAAATCGCCATGAGCCCGATCAGCAGAGAGCGCCGGGGAATCTTGCCGGTGGTCAGGGTCATCAGGGGTGCGCCGAGCAATACGCCCAGCGCATAAGCACTGACCAGCAAACCGGCAGCGGGAATGGAAACGCCCAAATCCGCAGCGATCCCCGGCAACATGCCCATGGGGGCGAATTCTGTAACGCCGATGCCGAAGGCACCGATGGCGAGTGCAACAAGTGGTGGATTGATACGCATGGAAAGCTCCTCATCTATGCCGCCAATGCTACGATCCCGTCTTTTCAGGCGGTAGATAGCATTTTTGGCAATCACCTTTGCGTAGGAGGCACAAGTGGATTTCAACGGCAGGTCAGGTGAAATGAGCGTGTTCACCACCGTGGCGCAGGAAGGCAGTCTGTCGGCCGCCGCGCGTGCGCTGGGCCTGACACCCTCGGCAGTCAGCCGGATCATCGCGCGCACCGAGCAACGGCTTGGCACCCGCCTGCTATTGCGCACCACCCGAGCGATCACCTTCACCGCCGAGGGCGAAGCGTTCCTGCGCGGCGCCCGACGCATCCTCGCCGACATGGACGAGGTCGAAGAAGCCATCGCCGACCAGGGCGTGCCCAGAGGAAGATTGCGGGTCAGTGCCGCCCTTGGTCATGGACGCCTGGCCATTGTTCCGTTGGTCGCAGCCTTCAGCGCCCGTTATCCGAACATCGTCGTCGACCTCACCCTTGGCGATGAAGTGGTCGATATTCTCGCCGGACAAGCCGACATCGCAGTGCGCTTCGGCCACCTGCCCGACAGCCCGCTGAGCGCACGCAGGATCGGCACCACCGGCCAAGTCGTGGTGGCGTCGCCCGAGTATCTGCAGCGCCACGGCGTCCCGCAGGAACCGGAAGACCTGCTCCAGCACAACTGCCTGCGCTTCAACTTCCGGCGTGCCGAACCCAACTGGCCGTTCATTCGCGATGGCAAAGCGTTTTCCCTGAAGGTCAGCGGCAACATCGAATGCAGCAGCGGTGAAGCGTTGGCACAATTCGCGCGAGTGGGTGCCGGCATTGCCCGTATCGGGGAGTTCAGCGTGAGCGAGGATCTGCAGCGCGGCGACCTGATTGCGCTGCTGCAAGACTGGAACCCGGGGGATCAGGAACCGATTCATGCGGTGTTCGTCGGTGGCGCGGCGATGCCGGCGCGGGTGCGGTTGTTCGTGGACTTCTTGCTGGAGAATCACCGGATGTCAGCGCAGGTATAAGCTGATATTAGCGCAGCCGCATTGCGGATAATTCGGCGCGTGCGAATGACATCCCAAACAACAAGGTGCGGAGCAAGGAAGTCACCCCTTGAGTACATTTCGAAAGTATCTTTGCCTGGACTTGTTACTTTGGATCTACCTCGGTTGCTGGAATACCACGCTACCGCTGATCATCGTGCAGCGAGGAAGCCTGCTGGAGCTGGCCGCCTACGAAACAGCGCTCGCACTCGCGGCGATCATTTCGATGTTGTGCCTGGCGCCGCGTGTTGAGTCGATGCGCCGCAGTACGGCGCTCAAGGTGGGCTGTTTTGCGATCTTGATGGCCAGCGTATTGCGATATTTTTTTGCCGCAAACTGGTATTCGCTTGATGCGCTGATAGTGATCGATGTAATCGCTGCATCAGCATTTGGAATGATCCAGCCTCTGTTGGGTATCTATCCTGCGGAAACCGTTGATAAACATCGGACGGACGCTGCATTTCGCGTCCGACGCATCGTTGTTACTGTTGGCCGGGTTGCTGGGCCTTTGTTGGCGGGTATGGTGATTACGGTTTCCTCACTGGAAGTCTCGCTGCTATTTGTGTCGATAGTAGGATTCGTCATTGTGGTTTTAGGCATGGTGTTACCGGTGAGTGCAGCCCCTGCCCTGCAACCCAAAAAATCATCAGCCGATCTTGTTAATGACATGCTTTTGGGGCTTAAACTCAAATGCGCTCTACCGCCAGAACAATTTTTGACCTTTTCCGGATTACTGCTTGGTCTGGCCGTTACCGCGACCATACCGATGCTGGTGCCAGCGCTCATACACACTCGGGGTCTGGCTGAAGGTAGCGTTGGCCTGTTAAATGCGGTATTCGCGGGTGGAGCCGTTGCAGGCTTGTTCTTTTTAAGCCCGCTGATTAGCAAAAAGGAAAATCAGCGCAACAAGTATCTTGGATGTTGGGCCCTATTAACGTTTGCACTCTGTGCAGCGACACAAGCCGACGAAATCTGGCAGTTGAGTACTTGCCTGTTTTTCGCCGGGGCGGCGAGTGCTTGCATTACGATGGTCGGAATGGACAAGAGGCTCATGTCGATCCCCTCCGGCGTACGCGTGCGACTGATTGCATCCACATTAGTGATCAGTCAGCTAGGCGGCTCGGTGTCATTCATGATGACGGGCGCCATCATGTCCGAATCCGGCGCAACCAGTTTGATGTGGCTTTATCTCGGGGTATTTCTGGTTATCGTCATATATTCCATGCGATCAAAAAAGATATGGCACTTCCTGGAAGATGACGCTGAGTCAGAGCTGTATTACGCAAAAAACCATCCGAAACTGGCGGCAGCCATGAGTCGATGAAATGTCTCCTGAGAATGTGCCCGAGATGCCGGGACGACGCGATCACCCATATTGGAGAGGTACATTCATGGATCAGAAAAATGGCCAACGTGCCAACGCCGACTGGGTCATCCGCAGTGTTCAACCTGGAGGCATCGAGCGTATCGAAGCGTGGTTCGGCAGCCACGGCTACGATCCTCATCGACACGACACCTACTCGATCGGACGTACGTTGGCGGGCGTCCAGAGCTTTCACTACGTGGGCTCGTTGCGCCACGGTCTCCCCGGCAATACGCTCATACTTCACCCAGACGAACTCCATGATGGCATGGCCGGCACCGACGCAGGCTTTCGTTATCGAATGGCCTACGTGGATCCGGCATTAATCCAGAATGTTCTGGGTGGGGAACCCTTGCCCTTTATCGCAGGGGGACTGTCGAGCGATCCGCGCCTGTTCCATGCCAGTGAAGCATTCGTGCAAGCGGTGGATTATCCACTGGAAACACTGGAGGAACAGGACGCGCTGTATGACTTGGCGATGGCGTTGCGTGCCGTCGCGGGCAAGCCGCGTGGGCGCAAGCGTCTGGATTACCGCGCAGCCGAGCGCGCCAGAGCATTCATCCTGGAGCATCTGCACACCTGCATTTCGCTGGAGATGCTGGAACATGCCAGTGGGCGCGAACGCTGGAGCCTGTCACGCGACTTCAGAACACTCTACGGTACGAGCCCTTACCGATTTGTCACCCTGCGTCGTCTGGATCGGTTCCGCGCATTGGTGCTTGAAGGTTTCACCTTGGTGGATGCCGCCCTCGTCGCGGGTTTCCATGATCAAAGTCATATGACGCGACACTTCAGCCGCTGTTACGGAGTTCCGCCAATGCGCTGGCTGGAACGATTGCGGGCCGCACGCTGACTTGCAGGATCGTACAAGAGCGCCCTGCTCCATGCTTTATAGGATGGCGACTTCGACCACAGAGGATCCGTCATGTCAAAGCTCCGTCATCAACAATCATCAGTTCCTGTAAACCTGGCACGTAAAGCGTCGCTCATCGAACAGCAATGGAGTCCCAGGGTTGTTGCAGAGATGAATGACTACCAGTTCAAGGTTGTGCGAATCGAAGGCGAATTCATCTGGCACTCACATCCTGAGACCGACGAAGCATTTTTTGTCCTGGAGGGCACCTTGCGCATCGACCTGCCGGATGGCTGTGTCTATGTGAGCCCGGGTGAACTGTATGTAGTACCCCGCGGCGTTGAACATCGGACGGCTGCTGAAGGTGAAACAAAACTGATGATGATCGAGCCACGAGGTATTTTGAACACCGGGCATGAAGATGGCGAAAGAACGGCTTTGAACGACGTCTGGATATAATCCAACACCATCCTGTGCGATGTCTGCGCTGAGTTGGAAGATGAATTCACGATCTTGCGGGAGAAGTGACAGTGCTATCCGATCCAGAGGCGCGCGTAGCGCTTAAAGAACTGATTGAAAAATACCTCAAGGGAAGAGATCCCGATTACGACCGTCTGATCGAAATTGTTCAGGATCCTTCGCGGCAAGTTCCGATCAGGGGTGTGCTTGAGGGCATGAGACGCTACAACAAGGTCCAGTACACGCAGCAGGACCTAGGGCTGATCGACGACCTTTTGTACATGTATGGCTGAGACAGTACGTTCTGGTTGCGGGCATGGGCCGGCGTGACTGGTTATGCCACTCACGGTCTCTATAATGAGTCACCGGCCATGCCTGGAGCGCTTGTTATGTCACCTTCCCCTGATCAAAAATCTGCTGTCGTTTTACGCCGTGCTTCAAACTGCGATCTAGAAGATCTGATAGCCATTCGGATTGAGGCCATGCGCGAAAGCCTAGAGCGGCTTGGGCGATTTGATCCTGATCGCGCGCGCGAACGGTTTCATAGTGGTTTCGACGCTAGCAGCACGCGCCGCATAGAAGTATCAGGCGATATGGTCGGTTTTGTCGTTCTCAAAGATCATCAGAGCGAGCTCCTGCTCGACCACTTGTATGTGATACCTAGCGCTCAAGGAGCAGGGATAGGCACCGAAGTTCTCACTCGGATTTTCAGAGAGGCGGATGAGATCGGACGCCCTATTAAAGTTGGCGCTCTCAAAGAAAGCGCTTCAAATCGCTTTTATATCCGCCATGGTTTCGTATTTATCGAAAGCGGTGAATTTGATAATTATTATGTCCGCGCCAACAGTAATACCGTTCGTTTGGGCGACAGGCGGGATGCCCGTACAGATACTTTCGGGAGTGATTAATGAGCAATGACCCCTGTGCTTTAGCTGCGCGCATGATTCGCAATTTCAATGATGTGCCGCTGCAATACGAGCGCCGCGACCCTCTTTACGAGAGCCATGGCGCGCGCCTCGGCACTGACACCGTCGCGCAGAAACTCGGTGCGTCGGTGGACATCGTCGCGCCAGGCAAGCGTTCTTGCCCCTACCACTTTCATTATGCTCAGGAAGAGATGTTCGTCATCCTGGAAGGGTTTGGCACCCTGCGCGTGGCGGGTGAAATGTTGCCGATCCGAAGCGGCGACGTCATCTTCATTCCGGCCGGCCCCGAATATCCGCATCAGATCATCAACACCTCGGATGCGCCGCTGAAGTACCTGTCCATTGGCACCCGAGAAACCCCCGAAGTCTGCCAATACCCGGACTCCGGCAAATATCAGGCGATGGTCACAATCAATGGAGCGCGCGCGTTCACCGCTGTGCAGCGGCCCGGGACTACGCTTGATTATTGGGACGACGAACCATGAGGGCGCCTTGTTGATGAAGCCTGCCAGAGAAATGAATCAGGGAAGTCTAGTGACACTAGATCTGGTTGGAGCGGTCATTTGCTTTTGCCTATCCAACGTTTTGTATAACCTCGGGAAATTCGTTTCGTACCCCGCATTGCAATATCCAGGTTCCCGATATGCAGACTGACCAAAACAGACTACTCGCCCTCGCATTGCTAGAGATCAAGACTTTACTTGTTGATTATCTGGGTAGCGGTGTAGACGCCCCGACGAATGTTCGCGTGGCGGCGCATATTGCCTATGCACTTCATAACGAGGCGGAGGCTGTTTACACCAATGCTGACTTTGCGCTCGATGGCGCATCCCAAAAAATCGCTGCGATCGATCAAATTTTAGGTGTCACTGAGGGCGCCGCGCTATTGGGCAGATTTGATATCGAAACCTAAGTCATTCCAGATAATGCCAAGCCAAGATGACTGCTATTTGGCCGATTGCTGCTGGTCGCGACCGTAGGTGATTGGTGCTAGATACGAAGAACCGCCTGAACTTGTATTAATTTCTTAGCCAGTTCAGCCAGAGCATTTCAGGGACTTCGGATCGAATGACACATTGGCCATACTTCGAATGTCGGGTACTGGTTGCCATTCAGTAGTGGTGGAGTCGATTTCGCGCAGAGTCCATTGCTGGGGGCCGGACCAGGACAGTTCTATGTAGGGGCCTTCAAGTACTTTGTTCGCTATTAACATGTCGACTTCGTCGGCAGGTCCCGGGAGCATGCCTCCGACAGCAATGGGCACGCGCTGATGCAAAAGGCTGTTGAGAATGCACAACAACTCGGCACGTGATGTGTAATGCACTCTGTAATCCCCGACTTCTGTGTAGGCAAACACCAGGCTGCCGGAAACGGAGTCGACGGAGCTGATCAAAGTGAGATGCGTCGGTGGCAGGCCTGACCCCTTTGAATACCGTAGTTTGATAACTGCGCCCCTTTATGTAGTTCGCTTTATGAGCTCGACGAGCTTCGCGGCTTCATTGCGCAATTCATCGAATCTTTCGTTTAGCTCAACATGACCCGGCTTCCAGCAAAGGACGCCATTCTCATCACTTTGACCAAGAACGAGATCATTGAATGAGCCCATTCCACCATAGGCTGACTGTAGGTACTCAATTCCGGAGTAATCAGAATCCATTAAGCGCGCTCTTGCCTTACGCATCCACAGGCTCCAGTGAGTATCTCCATCGCTCTCAAGCATTGCTGCAAGCTGATCAAGAACGCAGATCAGCTCTTCGGTTTTAGGTCCCATTTCTTGATATCGTCCAAGGTGAATCACGGTATGGTAAGGAACCCCACCGCCGAGTATTTTTCGTCAGTCTCGCTACATAAGCTACTGTTTCGCAATCAGGTTGTCCAAGGGCCGCTTTTGGCCGAAAGCAGCCATTCGTTACGGGCTGCTACCAGCCAGAAGCGGACGCTTCCGAGTATTGACTTTATCAGCGGAGATTCAGGGTAGGAGTTGAGTTGAGTTGAGGCCAAGCTAATCCCCAAGCTCAAATTGCTGAAACCCTACACGCCTGACGTAAACCCAAAAGTCATGTCTTGGCTCATACTGCTCCATGCAAACCCTGTGAACCTGGCGCAGTTCATCTTCGTCGATCAGGATACGATCCCAATCGAAGTCAGGGTTCGTGGAAATGGCATAACTAGGGTAAGGTTTGTCGAGTTCGAAGTGGATCGAGTAAACGAAAAACGGAGATTCCCCCGGCATGTAGGTTTCGTACAAACGCATCAGTTCGGGCATCTGTGCTTTACAGTGCTGTTCGGCGAACTTCAGTACTTGGGGTAAATCATCCCACGCGGCGTTGACCGCGCGTTGCGCGGCGGCGACCCTGGCGCGAGGTGGCTCGTCATTGCGATGTTGGACGTAAATCAATCGGCTGCCGAATTGGTATTCGCATTGCCAGACACCCGATGGAACACGCCAGTGGCCAAGCATGGATTCGGTCAGTAAATTGATGCCCATATGGGTGCCACACAGATTAAAAGGTGTTCAGGGTACCCTCTCAAATACCGACATGGGAAGGCCGTAGGCGTTTGGGCTATTTGCCCGAAACCCATGGGGATCCAACCGGCAGCATTGGGACGAAAGCAGCTTCTTGTAAAGGGCGGCTATTAGCCGGTAGCGGTCGCTTGTTAGGGGTCGCTAACGGCCAGAAGCGGACCTTCATTTCAGACGCATGCATTCGCCTATAGTGGCCTGTAGTAGGATGCGGATTTGAACAAAAGAAGCTTCATCATGGATGTTCACGCACTTGAAGAAAGCAGTGTCTTATCGATCACAGTGGACCAAGCCCATAGCTATTTCGAGATGATTGTCAGACTGGATGACGGGACCAGAAATAAGCTGATGGCATGGAACGCGGACGGCACTGACCTAACTATCAGGCTTGGCGCTCTTAACGTTCAAAACTCCAGCGAACTCGGAGAGCTTGAAGGGATAAACATTGTTGATAATGTTCTATCCCTTGAAGGTGATTTTGGAGATATAACGATCACAGCTACCTCGATTTTGATTGAAAAGCTGACGTAACTACCGTGCGGGAGGCTACTTCGAGCTGAATGCAACCCGTCACGGATGTCTGCTTCTGGCCGAAAGCTGCCGCACCACGACTGCGGTTCTCTACGCAAACTGCCTGTTCCCCTCTCGGCGCCGCTTCATACATTCCCCAATTCACACAACACCCCTTATGTAACCCAAAAACACGCCGATACCGTCCAGCAGCACGGAAGCACCGCAGCACTGACTCCCTAGAAGGAAGGAACCCAAACAATGTTGGAACACCTCTGGCGCAGCATCCATTCCCCGGACTACTTGCCCAACGTACTGGAGTGGATGCTCCATATTCTCCTCAGCCCGTTCATGGTGATCATGTGCCTGATGGTCGGCGCGCTGGCGGGAAAATGGTGGAGAGCCCTGCCCTACGGCAGCCTGACTTGTTATGTGGTCTTTCTGAGCCGGTCTTCTTTCTATCGCTGGGAAAGCATTTTCCCCCTGGCTGGCCTGCCTGCGCTGGCGATAGATGGCGCACTGCTTGCGCTGCTCGGCTTTTATTTGAAAGGCGTACTCAGAACCCGCGCAGACGCAAAACCCGAAGGCCATTGGCTGCGCAGGCTTTATCAAGGCCTTAAGGTCGTCATGCGCACAGTCATGGTGATGTTCTGGGGATTGGTCGTGCTGTTTGTCGTGGTCTTCACTGTCTCGGTCGCTACCCAGCCGTCATTGGCGCACTGAGCAGCTTCCTGCTTGATCAGACAAATCGGGACCCAGCTTCGCCGGAAACAGCGGCCGAATGAGCTGCCGGTTCGACCAGATGAACTTCAGTGGCATTGCGACCCGCCAGCCAGGCCAGCACAGACGCAGCGACCAGCACCGCCGCACTGAGCTCGAATGTGGCTTTGTATCCGCTCAGGTCAAAAGCCAGACCGCCAATGATTGCGCCTCCGGCGATCGCCAGTTGCACAATGGCCACGAGCAAGCCGCCTCCGGCTTCCGCATCATCCGGCAGTGTTTGCGCCAGCCATGTCCACCAGCCGACCGGCGCGGCCGTGGCGACCAGTCCCCACAGTCCGAGCAATACGGCGGTGAGCACCGGTGATTTGCCGAAGCTGACCAACGCCAGCGCGATGGCCGCCATGATCAGCGGGATGACGGTCAACGTGCGGTAGAGGCCGCGGCCCATAAACCGTTCGATCAGAAAGGTGCCGATAAAACCGGCCAATCCCAGCCCCAGCAGCATCAAGGACAAGGTTGAGACGCTGACGCCGGTCACGCCCTCAAGAAAGGGCCGCAGGTAGGTGAACAGCATGAACTGGCCCATGAAAAATACGCTGACAGCGACCATGCCCAAGGCGACGGGCAATTGCTTCATCAGCCGCAGAACGTTGCCGCTATTTGCCTGGCGTTCGGCCTTGAAGGACGGCAGGCTGATCAGCAGCCAGACAGCGGCCAGCACGGCGACCGGAACCACACAGAAGAATGCGCCGCGCCAGCCGATCAGCGAGCCAAGAAAGCTCCCTGCCGGAGCGGCGATGACCGTGGCCAAGGCGTTACCACCATTGACGATGGCCAGCGCTCGCGAAACCTGTTCAGGCTTCACCAGACGTATTGCAGTCGCCGCCGACAGCGACCAGAAACCACCAATCGCGATCCCGATCAACGCACGTCCGAACATGAATGACGGGTAACCCGGCGCGACCGCGACGATCGTACCGGAGACGATCATCAGCAAGGTCAGGCCCAGCAACAATTTCTTGCGTTCGACGCGAGCGGCGACCGAGGCAATCAGCAGGCTGGTGATCAGTGCAAAGGCACCGGACACAGAAATACCCTGCCCGGCCTGGCCTTCGGTGATGTGCAGGTCGGCTGCAATCGGTGTCAGCAGGCTGACCGGCATGAACTCTGAAGCGACCAAAGCGAATGCGGCCAACGACATGGCCAGCACGGCGCTCCAGCCGCCTGTTGTTTTAGAAGGATCTGTAGAAGGAAACGTCATGGGAACTACCTGTGGTGCGAAAAACCTGTGGATGTGATGCGCAGGGGCAAGCAGCTTGAAACCCATTCGGGCACTGCCCCTGTAACAGATAGACACATTCTCCCGGTCAATCCGGCCCTTCCCTAGCGCATTCCTCTTGAATGCTTGCCTGATCCTCTGGCGATGCAGGGTGATGGATAGGAAACGTCTCGCGCGCGGATTAGAGTTCGGTCAACAGGAGTGACCCGACATGATCCCTACCCCTCTGCCCCAGGACTCGCCTTTGGCGTTGCACATTGACCCGCGCGTGAGTGCGCCCGGTGACTTCGCCACGGCCATCCCCGGCTTGTCGCTGTTTCGTCGCGACCAGCCGGCGCCCCCTGTTGTGTGCATGATCGAACCGAGTCTGATTCTCGTCGGTCGCGGCGAAAAGCGCTTGTGGGTCGGTGGTGAGGGTTACAGCTATGACCCGTCACGGTTTCTGGTGACCTCTCTGGATCTGCCCGCCAACTCCGAAGTGATGCTTGCCAGTCCCCAGCAGCCCTGTGTCGGCCTCGTGCTGAAACTGGATGTCAGCATGCTCGCCGAGGTCATCACCAAGAGCGGCTTGCCGGCCAAGCGGCAGCCAGCAACAGGCACGGGCGCCGCGATTGGCAGCCTGTCGTCGGCGCTGGAGGGCGCGCTTGATCGCCTGCTGGCATTGCTCGATGAACCCGAGGCGATCCCGGTGCTGGCGCCGCTGATTCTGCGCGAAATCCACTATCGGCTGCTGCACACCGACCAAGGCGCACGGCTGCGGCAGATCACGGCCGTCGATGGTCAGGGTTATCGCATCGCCAAAGCGATTGACTGGCTCAAGGTCAACTACACCGATGCCCTGCGCATCGACGATCTCGCCGCGCGGGTGCAGATGAGCGCGCCGACCTTTCACCATCATTTCCGTCAGCTCACTGGCATGAGTCCGCTGCAGTACCAGAAATGGCTGCGGCTCAACGAAGCGCGGCGGCTGATGCTGGTCGAGCGCCTCGACGTTTCGCGGGCGGCGTTTGCGGTCGGCTATGAAAGTCCTTCGCAGTTCAGCCGCGAGTATGGCCGGCTGTTCGGCACCGCGCCGAGTCGTGACATCGCCCTGCTGCGCGGTCAGCCATTCGAGGCAGAAGCCCTCGGCACAGTAGCGAATTGAACGAAAAACGGTGATGCGCCTCGCCGCGTGTCACCGCTCATAACAATGCACGTCAACCGATGATCAGCGGGTGAATCATGGAACTACGAATCAACCAGAAGACCTATCAGGTCGATGCCGACGCCGATACACCCTTGTTGTGGGTGATTCGCGATGATCTGGGCATGACCGGGACCAAGTACGGCTGCGGCCTGGCGCAATGCGGCGCCTGTTCGGTGCTGGTGGACGGCAATGTGGTGCGCTCGTGCGTCACGCCGGTGGCCGGTGTGGTCGGCCGCGAGGTCACCACCATTGAGGCCATCGAAAGCGATGACGTGGGCAAACGGGTGGTGTCGACTTGGGTCGATCTGCAAGTCGCGCAGTGCGGTTACTGCCAGTCCGGGCAAGTGATGGCCGCCACCGCGTTGCTCAAACAGAACCCCAAGCCGAGTGATGCGCAGATCGAGGCGGCGATGGTCAATCTGTGCCGCTGCGGCACTTACAACGCGATTCATGCCGCCATGCATGAGCTGGCCGGCAAGGGAGACGCGTGATGAACGTGCGAATCGACCCTTCACTGCAAGCCTCAGCACTGGATCTGCACGAACCGATCAATGTATCCCGCAGGCGTTTTCTCACCGGCACCGCCGTCGGCGCACTGGTCCTCGGCTTCGGTCTGCCGCTCGGTGCGACACGCGTGCAAGCTGCCGTTGCAGCGGCGACGGCCGAACGCGGCACGCAGGTGCCGGCGTTTCTCGAGATCCGCCCGGACAACCGCGTGCGTCTGCTCTGCCCGTTCATGGAAGGCGGACAAGGCACGTTCACGGCGATGGCACAAATCGTCGGTGAAGAACTCGATGCCGATCCGTCGACCTTTCTGGTCGAAGCCGCACCGCCCGGCGAAGCCTATGTGGTGTTGGAAAACGGCATGCGCATCACCGGCGGCAGCATGTCGGTGCGCATGAGCTACCCGGTCATGCGTCGCCTCGGCGCCCTCGCCCGCGCCATGCTGCTGCAGGCGGGCGCGCAGCAACTTGGCGTGCCGGTGAGTGAATTGACCACCGAGCCTGGCAAAGTCGTGCATGCCAAGTCGGGCCGCTCGCTGGCCTACGGTGAACTGGCTGAGCGGGCGATGGATCTGCCGGTTCCTGATCCGGCTTCGGTGCAACTGCGTGATCCGAGCCAGTTCCGCTGGATCGGCAAACCGGTGAAGCGCCTCGATGCCTACGACAAGTCCACGGGCAAGGCGCTGTACAGCATCGACCTGAAGGTCGACAACATGCTCCACGCTGCCGTGCAACACGCCCCGCGTCTGGGCATGACCGTGGGCAACCTGCGCAACGAAGAGCAGGTCAAGGCCATGAAAGGCGTGCATTCCGTGCATCGTCTGCCGGGTGCCGTGGCGGTAGTCGCCGAGCGCTGGTGGCACGCCAAACGTGCGGTCGAGGCGATCCAGGTCGACTGGCAAGAGCCAACGGCCGATAGCAAAGTGCGGCCGATGCCCGCGGACTTTTCCAGCGATGCTTGGTTCAAGCGCCTCGCTGAAGACAAAGGCCCGGCCAAAGATGATGAAAACCAAGGCGACGTGGCTGCGATGTTCAAGGGAAGCAAAACCCTGATCGATGCCACTTACCACAACCAGTATTTGAACCACGGTCAACTGGAACCGCCTTCAGCACTGGCCCGATTCAATCCGGACGATTCGCTGGAGGTCTGGTTGCCGAATCAGGCGCCGGACATGTTCCGTGCCGACATCGCTAAACGCACGGGCCTCGATCTTTCGCGCATCACCTTGCATTCGCCGCTGCTGGGTGGCTTCTTCGGGCGGCATTTCCTCTACGACTCGGCCAGTCCCTACCCTCAGGCGATCGCGCTGGCGAAAGCGGTTGGTCGTCCGGTCAAACTGATCTGGAGCCGCGAAGAAGAGTTCCTGCGTGACGTGCTCCGCCCCGTTGCTGCGGTGAATTTCCGTGGTGCTCTGGACGCCGAAGGCTGGCCGCTGGCAATCGAAGCGATCAGTGCCACCGAAGGCCCGACCGAAGCCCTCGCCGGCAAGCAGGGTGAGAAGCTTGACCCGACGGCGCTTGAAGGCTTGTCGGGCAAGTCCTACGCGATCCCCAACAAACGCATCGCGCAGATCTACGTCAAAGGCCCGGCGATGCTCGGTTACTGGCGTTCGGTGGGCAATTCGCTCAATGACTTCTTCTATGAATCGTTCCTTGATGAACTGGCCGACAATGGCGGCAAGGACCCGTTTGACCTGCGCCTGCATTTGCTGCGCGACAACAAACGACTGACCACCCTGCTGCAAGCGGTGGGCGAGCTATCCGGAGGCTGGAAGCGCGGGCCGTTTACCGCCGAAGACGGCAGCAAACGTGCACGCGGCGTGGCCATGGCTTCGCCGTTCGGTACAGAGACGGCGGTGATCGCCGAGGTGTCCATCGAGAACGGTCAGGTCAAAGTGCACGACATCTGGCAGGCAATTGACCCGGGCAGCATCGTCAACCCAGCGATCGTCGAGGCTCAGGTCAATGGCGCCGTGGCGCTGGGGCTGTCGCAAACCCTGGTGGAAGAAGCCGTGTGGATTGATGGCAAACCCCGGGCGCGCAACTACGACTTGTATCCGATCCTGCCGCCTGCGCGGATGGCTCGGGTCCATGTGCGTGTGGTCGAGAGTGGCGAAAAAATGGGTGGCATCGGTGAACCGCCGCTGCCTGCGGTCGCGCCCGCCGTCGCTAACGCGGTGGCAAGGCTAACCGGTCAGCGGGTGCGCAGCCTGCCCATGAGCCGACACACCTTCACTTGATCAGCGCCGGAGCGTCCATGAATAACAGCCGATTCGCAAGAACCGCTGGCTGGCTGGCAGTGCCGTGCCTGGTCGCGGCAGGCCTGCTGGCCTGGTATGTCACTCGCGAGCCTGTCTCGCGCCTTGAAACCCATCAGATCGCCGTTGCTGACATCGATCCGGCACTGGTCGCCCGTGGCGAATACGTCGCCCGGCTCAGCGATTGCGTGGCCTGCCACAGCGTGCCGGGCGGTGCGCCGTTCGCTGGCGGCCTGGAAATGGCCACACCGCTGGGCTCAATCCATGCGACCAATATCACCCCGGACACGGAAACCGGCATTGGCCACTACAGCCTGGCGGACTTCGACCGGGCGGTACGCCACGGCGTGGCGCCCGACAGTCGCCGGTTGTACCCGGCGATGCCCTACCCGTCCTACGCCAAGCTCAGTGACGATGATGTGCGTGCGCTGTATGCGTTCTTCATGAAAGGCGTGGCACCGGTGAAGCAGGCGAACATCGCGAGCGCGATTCCTTTTCCGCTGAACCTGCGCTGGCCGATCGCACTGTGGAATGGCGTGTTTGTCGACGCCGAGCCCTACGTGGCCAAACCGTCGCAAGACGAACAATGGAACCGTGGCGCTTACCTCGTTCAGGGCGCCGGGCACTGCGGCAGTTGCCACACGCCGCGCGGCCTGGCGTTCAACGAGAAGGCACTGGATGAATCCGGTAAACCGTACCTCGCCGGCGCCTTGCTCGATGGCTGGTACGCGCCGAGCCTGCGCGATGATCACAACACCGGGCTGGGCCGCTGGAGCGAGCAAGAGATCGTGCAGTTCCTCAAGACCGGTCGCAACCAGCACGCGGTGGTCTACGGCTCGATGACTGAGGCGTTCAACAACTCCACGCAGTTCATGAGCGATGACGATCTGACCGCGATTGCCCACTACCTGAAGTCACTTCCCGGGGATCGCGAACGGGACGGCGCGCCGTGGCAGTATCAAGCGGTTTCGGCAGCACAACGTCTGGACTCGCCCGGTGCGCATACCTACGTGGCGCGCTGTGCTTCCTGCCATGGCCTCGACGGCAAGGGGCAACCTGAATGGATGCCGCCGCTGGCCGGCGCCACCTCGGCACTGGCCAAGGAAAGCGCCTCGGCGATCAACATCACCCTCAATGGCTCGCAGCGTGTCGTCGCGGCTGGCGTGCCGGATGCCTATCGCATGCCGGCCTTCCGTGAACAGCTGTCGGATCAGCAGATCGCCGAAGTGCTGACATTCATGCGCAGCACCTGGGGCAATCAGAGCACAGCGGTTGATGCGCAGACGGTGGGCAAACTGCGGGAACACACCGATCCGGCCAGCAGCAGCCCGATCATCCTGCAAATGCGCTAGAGGAGAGAGACTGATGGAAAGCATCGACTTGCTGGTCCTGCGCACGGCGCGGGACTGGCTGGCCGCTGGCGAACGTGTGTTGCTCGCTACAGTGGCGCGCACTTGGGGTTCGTCACCACGGCCGACGGGATCGATGATGGCTTTGCGTGACGACGGTCGCGTGGTGGGCAGCGTGTCCGGCGGCTGCATTGAGGATGATCTGATCCATCGCTACACCACGGCTCATGGCGGCAGCGCTTTTAGCGACAGCGCACCGCAAGTGGTGCGCTATGGCGTCAGCGCCGATGAGGCACATCGCTTCGGCCTGCCCTGCGGCGGCACGCTGGAACTGATCCTTGAGTTCAACCCGGGGTGGCAGTCGCTTGACGCGTTGTTGGGGCAGCTGGACGCCGGGCAACTGGTTCGCCGTCGTCTGGCGTTGGAGTCGGGTCAGGTCAAGCTCGAACCCACAGCGACGCCGGAACAGTTCAGCTTCGATGGCGCGCAGATGCTCAACACCTTGGGGCCGGGTTATCGGATGCTGATGATCGGTGCCGGCGCGCTGGCCGAATATCTGGCCACCATGGCGTTGTTCAACGGTTTCAAAGTGGCGGTGTGCGATCCGCGTCCCGAGTACATCGAGACGTGGGCAGTAGACGGTGTCGAGCGGATTGTCGGCATGCCGGACGACGTGGTGCGCGACTTCGCAGTCGATCTGCGCACCTGCATCGTCGCCTTGAGTCATGACCCCAAACTCGACGATCTGGCCCTGCTCGAAGCGCTGCACGGCCCGGCGTTCTACATCGGTGCGATCGGCTCGCGGCGCAACAGCCAACTGCGCCGCGAACGCCTGATCGAGCATTTTGGTGAAACCGAAGCGTCGCTTGAGCGCTTGCACGGGCCGATAGGCCTGTACATTGGCAGCAAGACGCCTGCGGAAATCGCCGTCAGTGTGATGGCGGAGATTCTTGCGGCGAAGAATGGCGCGAGTCTGCCGAAAGCGTTTTCAATTGCCAGGGCCAAAGCGCTCGCAGAATGAGCCGTGCGGTTACTCTGCGTCGGCGCCATCGGCCGGCAACGAAACGACGTGGTGTGAACGGCCTCGGCGCCGATGTCCTGCAGAAGACACTGTGTTCCTCGACAGGTCATAGAACCCCTTCCGGCAAGAAGGGTCTGCTCTCCTATGACCTCTCAGGAATACGTCCCATGTCCGCGCAACGCAACCTTGTCATCCTCGCTCGGGGAGGCTACGCCGCCCGAGGAATGCTGTATCTGATCATTGGTATCTTTGCGTTGCTGGCAGCCCAGGATTCAACCAAGCCGAAGGACAGTCACAAGAGTCTGGAAGCCTTGCTGGGCCAGCCATTCGGCTATTTTCTGGTTGGACTTGTCGTGGCGGGGCTGCTCGCATTTGCCGCTTGGCGTGTCCTGCAGGCCACGCGCGATGTCGATCATCACGGCACAAAATTCAAAGGCCTGGTGATTCGCACAGGGCTGTTGGTGGGAGGCTTGGTCAACGCTGCTCTGGCGTTCTTTGCATTGGGCCTGCTCATCAGCGGGATTAAAAGCTCGGGCGATTCCGCAGGACAGACCAAAGACTGGTTGGCGCATCTGCTGTCCTGGGAACACTCGAACTGGCTGGTGTACCTGATCGCCCTCATTCCGCTTGGGGTCGGCATCGCTCACATCTTCAAGGGCTGGAAAGCGACGTTCGAGAAGTATTTCGAGGCCGACGAGGATGTCATGCGCTACGTCCGCCCGGTCTCGCGGTTTGGCCTGATAGCGCGCGGCGTGGTGTTTATCGAGATTGCATTGCTGCTGGCAGTCAGCGGTTCCACCTATCAAGCCATGGATCCACCGGGTATGAAGGAAGCGCTCGATGCACTGCAAAATCTACCCGCTGGCTGGCTGATTTTGATGGTGATGGCGTTGGGGCTGATTGCCTTCTCGGTTTACAGTCTGGCGGAAGCTTTCTGGCGCAAGATCAATATGGATGTGCCGGGCGTAGCGAGAACGTAGGGTATAACCCTTTGGCGATGATCACCCCGGAAAAGTCCAGACGCCGATTGCCAGACTATTGACCGAACCTTTCCCGCGAAACCAGCGTCCGAGCTAAGGCGTTATCGCTTACCGCTCACCACGAGGTTTCCGTTTGAAAGCAGCCATCGTCAGAAAATACCGTTTGATCATCAAGACTCTAGGCTATGTCGGCTGGGCGTTGTTCTGGCTGCTGCTCTGGGACATCGCCGTCACCGTCGACTTCATGCTGTTCCTCAACGCCAAGCTGAACTTGCCGCTGATGCCCCTGACTTTATTGGGTTCGGCATTGATCGTGCTGATCAGTTTCCGCAACAGCAGCGCTTACAACCGTTGGTGGGAAGCACGCACGCTGTGGGGGTCGATGATCAACAATTCGCGCAGCTTCGCCCGGCAGGTGCTGACGTTGCTGGATGATCCCGACGGCGAGGTCAATCCGGTCAAGTCGACCCTGTTGCGCCGCCACGTCGCCTATGTGAATTGCCTCGCGGCGCATCTGCAAGGCCAGCCTTGCCCTGAGGAAGTCCGCGCGTTTATTCCCGCCAATGAATTCGCCCGCAGTGGCACGACCAATAACTTTGCCAACGATATCCTCACCGGATCGGCGACTTTACTTGCACGAGAATACAAGGCTGGGCGCCTGGACAGCATTCGCCTGGCGCGGCTGGAATCGACATTGGTGGATCTGTCCAACAGTCAGGGTGGCATGGAGCGGATTGCCAATACGCCGCTGCCCTACCCTTATGTGTATTTCCCACGGCTGTTTATTTCGCTGTTCTGCCTGATCGTGCCGATCGGGCTAGTGGAATCCCTGGGCTGGTTCACGCCGCTGGCCTCGACCGTGGTGGGCTTTATGCTGCTGGCCATCGAACGCATCGGCACCGATCTGCAAAGCCCGTTTCGCCACAGCGAACACCAGATTCAGATGGAAGCGCTGTGCGAAACCATCGAGAAAAACCTGCAGTCGATGCAGCGTGATTCCTTGGGGGATGTGCGTCGGCTTGAAGAGAACGCTTGAGGTGCAGCAATCGGTAACCGTCAGGACGTCTGACGGTTTCCAAATCAATCAGAACGCCGCACAACATCGCTTGTTATCGCACCGCGCTCACACATCTCCCGGAGCGCTCACTGTCATCCCCCTCTGCTTCCCGCTCCTCGCGGTCTCACATTTTGCGATGTGAGGTTTTCGCATCTGCATAAAAAAGATTGCCGATTCATTGTCAGGTGATTTTTTTCAGCCTATCTTCAATAAAACCTATACAAAGCACTTCATTGCGTACAACTCTTTCGCTATGGATTGGCCTCACGCACAGCACTGCCGCGAGCACCTTGAATGAACCCACTATTAGCCAGCCATTACCGTGAAATTCTCGTCGGCGTCGGTGAAAACCCCGAGCGCGAAGGACTGTTGGACACACCCAAGCGCGCCGCCAAAGCGATGCAGTACCTGTGCAACGGCTACACCATGAGCCTGGAAGACGTCACCAACGGTGCCTTGTTCGAGTCGCAGAGCGATGAAATGGTGATCGTCAGCGACATCGAGCTGTATTCCTTGTGCGAGCACCACATGCTGCCCTTTATCGGCAAGGCACATGTCGCGTACATCCCCACCGGCCGGGTCCTGGGGCTGTCGAAGGTCGCGCGGGTGGTAGACATGTTCGCGCGTCGCCTGCAGATCCAGGAAAACCTTACACGGCAGATTGCCGACGCCATCCAGCAGATCACCGATGCCGCCGGTGTGGCAGTGGTCATTGAAGCGCGGCACATGTGCATGATGATGCGCGGCGTTGAGAAGCAGAATTCGGTCATGACCTCCTCCGTGATGCTGGGGGCTTTCCGGGATAGTTCGACGACACGGCAGGAGTTCCTGCAACTGATCGGACGTCGATAAAGCTATACAGGGGACAGTCACTGTACAAGCCGATAGTTCGAATCTCACCCTCTTCACTTGTGTGTTTCAGGGAGTTAGGCGATGACCCGATTTCTGCTGTTACTGGCACTGGTCCTCAGCGTCGCAAGCTGCGGCAGCGTAGATGTTGCCCGTTATGCCGAGCAACAACCGGCCCTGGACCTGCAGCGTTTTTTCAGCCAGCCCGTCAAAGCCTGGGGGATGTTTCAGAAGCGCAACGGTGAGGTGGCCAAGCGTTTTGAGGTCAACATCGTCAGCCGGCGTGAGGGCAACAACCTGATTCTCGACGAGCGCTTCCTGTACAGCGACGGCACCCGCCAACGTCGCGTCTGGACTCTCACGCCCGAAGGCCAGGGGCGTTGGAGCGGTCGCGCGGCTGACGTGGTGGGTGTCGCCGAGGGCCAGGTCGCGGGCAACACGTTGCACTGGCGTTATCGCCTGAACCTGCCGGTCGATGACTCGACTTACGAAATGAGCATGGACGACTGGATGTACTTGATGGACGAGGACACGTTGATCAACCGCACCAGCATGTCCAAATTCGGCGTAGAGGTCGGACAGGTGACATTGTTCTTCCGTCGCCAGGGTGCCGGAGTCAGCGAATGAACCGCGCATTGACCCTGGCCTCGCTCGGCGACGGTTATCGCGCGCTGGTGATCGGCGCCAGTGGCGCCCTCGGCACAGCCTTTTGCCAACTGCTGAAACAGGATCCGCGCTGTGCCGACGTTCGTGCGCTGGGGCGCCGTACCCTCCCCGCGCTCGACCTTGAACGGCCCGAAACGATTGCCAGTGCCGCCACCGAACTGGCAGGCGAAGCGCCGTATCAACTGATCATCCACGCGGCCGGTCTGCTCCATCGCGAAGGGATCAAACCGGAAAAAAGCTTCAGCGCAATCGAGCCGGAGGCGCTGCAAACCGTGTTTCAAGTGAACACGCTGGGACCGGCATTGGTGTTGCGTCATTTCCTGCCACTGCTCGATCCTCGGGGAGCGATGGCGATGCTTTCGGCCAAGGTCGGGAGCATTGGCGACAACCGTTTGGGCGGCTGGTACGCCTACCGCGCCTCCAAGGCTGCGTTGAACATGCTGATCAAGACCGCCGCCATCGAACTGGCACGCACGCGCCCGCAGAGTCGCTTGCTCAGTCTGCACCCGGGCACGGTGGTGTCGGGGTTGTCGCAACCTTTTCGCGGCGCCTCCAGCGCCCGTCCGGCAGACGTTGCCGCTGAACAGTTACTGACCTTGATAGACCAGTTGACGTCGGCCGACAGCGGCCATTTCTTTGCCTACGATGGAGAACGCCTACCCTGGTAGGCAAGGAGTGAAGCATGAACCTGCAAGCCCTCACCGAACGTGCGGCCAACAGTGAAATACGTGAACTGGAGCTGCTGTCACTCGAAGGTGGTTTTTATCTGGCGCGGATCCGTCTGGATCACGGCCAGTTCACCCTGCTGGATGACGCAGCCAAGCCGATGCACCTGCGCTCGATCACCCACCTGCGTGACTTGCTGCAGACCGTGCCGGCCTTTCCCTGCGTGCTGGTGCAGCAATGCGTGCACGACGAAATGTGCGGGCGCGATACAGGGCCTGTCGAAGAGCTGCGCATTCCCTTTTCGCTCACTACGCCCGTATGAGTCGAACCACGCACATCAACTGGTAACGAGCGGGGGCCGCCCCATTTGTCGCGTACCCGCTAAGCTGGTGTTACGGCCGTGCGTCAGTTGAACGTTGTTGGCTGAGTGAAAACAGCAAAATAGAAATACTGTCATAACCATGATTTTTTCTGACAAAACGGCGTCTTTTGCAGGTTTTCAAAAGCTCTGTTGAAGCCTGTCAGAGCGCCATTTGCGGCCCAAACGGATTATCAAAAATCCAATAACGCTTTATTACTGAATTAGTGATTTAACTAGGTAGTTACCTAACTATATAATGCCCTCCTCATTTCAACGGGACATTCAACGTGAAGCAGAGTCAACGCCTCTCGGGCATATCAAAATTCATTCTGATCGGGCTGGGCGTCGTCATCGCCCTGCTCGGCTTGGCGCTGGCTGCGGGCGGCGTGAAGTTGGTCAGCCTGGGAGGCTCGTGGTACTTCCTGGTGGGTGGCTTGGTCATGGCCGTTTCCGGTTTGCTGATCGCGCGCTTCAAGCTGGCCGGTGCGTGGCTGTTCGCCGCGTTTCTGGTGGGCACCGCGATCTGGGCGGTGAGCGATGCCGGGCTGGTGTTCTGGCCGGTGTTCTCGCGCCTGTTCATGTTCAGCGTGATCGGCCTGGTCGTGGCGCTGGTTTATCCGCTGCTCAAGCGTGCCAACGGTGGCGTTGCCGGTCGCGGCGCTTACGCTGTGGCGGCAGTGCTGGCGGTCGGCGTGGTTGTGGCGGCCGGCAATATGTTTGTCGCCCACCCGACCGTTGCTGCCACCGGCACTGGCCCGGGCCTGACCCCGGTCGAGCCGGACAAGGCGCAGAAAGACTGGGCGCACTACGGTAATACCGAAGGTGGCAGCCGCTTCGCTGCGCTGGACCAGATCAACCGCACCAACGTCGACAAGCTGAAAGTCGCGTGGACCTACCACACCGGTGACGTCGCCGAGAGCGATGGCAACGGTGCTGAAGACCAGCTCACCCCGCTGCAGGTTGGCAACAAGGTGTTCATCTGCACCCCGCACAACAACCTGATCGCCCTCGATGCCGACACCGGTAAAGAGCTGTGGAAGAACGCGATCAACGCTCAGTCGAAAGTCTGGCAGCGCTGCCGTGGCATGGCCTATTTCGACGCCACCAAAGCGATTGCTCAGCCGAGCAACTCGTCGATCATCGAAGCCAAGCCTGCACCGGCCGCCAATTGCCAGCGTCGTCTGCTGACCAACACCATTGATGCCCGTCTGATCGCAGTCGATGCGGACACCGGCGAGTTCTGCCAGGGTTTCGGCAACAACGGCCAGGTTGATCTGAAGGCTGGTCTGGGTAACGTGCCGGACAGCTACTACCAGTTGTCCTCCGCTCCACTGATGGCCGGCACCACCGTGGTAGTTGGCGGTCGCGTAGCTGACAACGTGCAAACCGACATGCCCGGCGGCGTAATCCGTGGTTTCGATGTGATGACTGGCGCCATGCGCTGGGCATTCGACCCGGGCAACCCGCAGGATAAAAAGGCTCCGGCCGACGGCAGCACCTACGTGCGCAGCACGCCGAACAGCTGGGCGCCGATGTCCTATGACCCGGCGACCAACACCGTTTTCCTGCCGATGGGCAGTTCGTCGACCGATATCTATGGTGTCGAGCGCAGCAAACTCGATCACACCTACGGTGCTTCGATCCTTGCGCTGGACGCCACCAGCGGTGACGAGCGTTGGGTATTCCAGACCGTGCACAACGATCTCTGGGACTTCGACCTGCCAATGCAGCCGAGCCTGATCGACTTCACCAAGGACGGCAAAAGCATTCCGGCACTGGTCATCGGCACCAAGGCCGGGCAGATCTACGTGCTCGACCGTGCAACCGGCAAACCGCTGACCGACGTGAAAGAAGTGCCGGTCAAAGCGGCAAACATCCCGAACGAACCGTACTCCCCTACCCAGCCGAAATCGGTGGGCATGCCAGAAATCGGTGCTCAGCACCTGACTGAATCGGACATGTGGGGCGCCACTCCGTACGATCAGCTGCTCTGCCGCATCGACTTTAAAGGCATGCGCTACGACGGCTTGTACACCGCGCCGGGCACTGACAAATCGCTGAGCTTCCCGGGTTCGCTGGGCGGCATGAACTGGGGCAGCATCTCCACTGACCCGGTGCACGGCTTCATCTTCGTCAACGACATGCGCCTGGGTCTGTGGATTCAGATGATTCCTTCGCAGAACAAAGGCCAGGCGGCTGGCGGTGGCGAAGCGCTGAACACCGGCATGGGCGCCGTACCGCTGAAAGGCACGCCGTACGCCGTGAACAAGAACCGCTTCCTGTCGGTGGCCGGCATTCCTTGCCAGGCTCCACCGTTCGGTACGCTGACGGCGATTGACATGAAGACCCAGAAAATCGCCTGGCAGGTTCCGGTCGGTACCGTTGAAGACACCGGTCCACTGGGCATCCGCATGCACTTGCCGATCAAGATCGGTCTGCCAACCCTCGGCGGCACTCTGTCGACCCAAGGTGGTTTGATCTTCATCGCCGGCACCCAGGACTTCTACCTGCGCGCGTTCAACAGCGGCAACGGTGAAGAAGTCTGGAAAGCACGTCTGCCGGTCGGCAGTCAGGGCGGCCCGATGACGTATGTTTCGCCGAAAACCGGCAAGCAATACATCGTCATCACCGCCGGTGGTGCGCGTCAGTCGACCGATCGCGGCGACTACGTGATGGCTTACGCCTTGCCGTAAACCACTGCGTCCACGTTAAACGCGGACGCTTGCTTTGAGCGCGGCACCTTCGGGTGCCGCGCTGCTTTCCCCCTATTGCTCAAGTTTTCTGCAGGAAGATTTACATGCTATCGGCTGTTGGTTTTTCCCGTTCCGACCTGTTCAAAGGCCTGTTGCTGGGCGTCGCGTGCACCACTACCCTCCCCGCGCTGGCCGACAACGATTCCGATCTGTTGAGCCGCAGCACCCTCACCGGTGACTGGGGTGGCTTGCGTCACCAGATGGATGAACAAGGCATCAAGTTCACCGGCGATTACAGCGGTGAAATGGCATACAACGCCGACGGCGGTTTGCATCGCTCGGCGCGCTACTCGCAGAACATCAAGCTCGGCGTGCAGTTCGACCTGAGCAAACTGTACGGCGTCGACAATGCCGGCAAGGTCCAACTGACCATCAACGACCGCCGCGGCAACAGTGCCTCGGAAGACCTCGTCGGCAACCGTCTGCCGATTCAGGAAAACTACGGTGGCCTGTACACGCGCCTGACCGAACTGAGTTACGAGCGCAGCCTGTTTACCCCGGCGCTCAACGTGAAGCTCGGTTACATGGCCATGGGTAATGACCTCGGCGGCCTCGACAGCGGCATTCTGTGCAACTTCATGAACGCCGGTTTCTGCGGCCATCCGCTGAACATGTCCGGCGGCAGTGGCTGGACCAACTATCCCAATGCGCATTTGGGCGTGCGGGTGAAATACGACCTGTCGTCCTCGTGGCAACTGCGCGTGGCCGCGTTCAACGTCGATCCGGAAAGCAACGGCAACTCCAGCCGCGCCTGGCATCTTGGCCCGAAACACACCACTGGCACCGTGGTGCCGATCGAGTTGGTGTACAAGCACGCGGGTGAATTGCCCGGCGAATACAAGCTCGGTTACTACTACGACAGCTCCGACGTAAAACGCATCGGCAGTGACAAAGAAGTGTCCGGTCGCGGCGGGCATTACCTGCTGATCGATCAGGCGGTCTGGAACTCGCCAACTTCCGAAGGCCGCAGCCTGCATGCCTTCGGCCAATACTCGGCGGCCAGCGAAGCAGCTTCGCCGTTCAGCAAGTGGTACGGCACCGGCGTGGTTTTGTACAAACCGTTCGAAGGTCGCCCGCGTGACACCGTCGCTTTGGGTTATGGCCGCGCCGTGCCCAACCCGCGCAGCCGTGACGTGCTGCAGGACGCCGCATTGAACAACGGCACGGCGTTCCCGAACCTGGACAGCGCCGAGCAATTGATCGAACTCGGCTACGGTTATCAGGCCACGCCTTGGCTGACCCTGCGCCCGAATGTGCAGTACATCATCGAGCCAGGGGCGTTTTCCGGGCAGGACATCGACAATGCGTTGGTGTTTGGTTTGCAGGTGAAAGCGGCGCTCTGATCTCTAAATAGCAGGCAATAAAAAACCCGGTTCGAATGCCGGGTTTTTTATTGTCTTCAAGATCACTTTTTCTTTTTAGCCGACTTATCAGCCTTCTTCGAATCCTTGGCCTTCTCAGGCTTGCTGTCCGCTTTTTTCGTCGACTTCTTGGGCTCGGCGTCTTTCTTCTTGTCTTTCTTGTCCTTGTCGGAGGACTTTGAAAGCGCCGAGGCTGCCGCTGATTTCTTCTCGGGTGATGACTTTTTGTCTTTCAAGTCCTTGCTGGCTTTCGAAGCGTCGCCTTTGTCTTTGCTTTTCTTTTCGTCTTTAGCCACGTTGACCACCTCTCGGAGTGTGCCGTTATTGACACGGGGCCTGTGCGATTGACCACAAGCTAATCATTAGGCGAGCAGGTTCCAAGGCCGTTCAGATTATTTTCAGGCGTCGAGACAGGCCAAATGAAGGCAGCGCCGATTGCCCCCCAGCGCCACCTTCAGCGACGGCCGGTTAATCAGGCCTTGTTGCCCGCCGCTTGCAGCGCCTTTTCAGCATTGAAACCGTCGTAGTTTTCGAACACGCCCATAAAGCCCGGCACGGTCACGTCCCGCGCCCAGTCGCGCTGCAGTTCGCAGTACATCTGCACGCGGCTGATGAGCTTCGCACCCGCCTGTTCCATTCGGCGCAACGCTGCCTCATGCGCGGCGAGCGACGTGCCGCCCACCGCATCGATCGGCACATAAACCTCATAGCCTTCCTGAATCGCGTCGAGCACCGGGAAGGTCAGACAGGCTTCAGTCCACAGCGCGGTCATGATCAGTTTCTTGCGCCCGAGCGCTTTGACTGCCTACTTGAACTCGGTGTCCTCCCAACTGTTGATCGACGTGCGGTCATAGGTCGGCAGATGACCAAGCACCGCTTGCAACTCTTGAATCGGTGGTTTGTTGCGGCCCGTCGCGACATTCACGGTCGAGTGGATGATCGGCAGGTTGTAGTTGACCGCCGCTTTCGCAACGCTGGTGATGTTGAAGACCAGTTCATCGCGTGGCATCGAGCGGATCGAGGACACCTGAACCGGTTGATAGTCGATGACGATCAATGCTGAATTCTCGGGCGTCAGCAGTTGATCGGTGTGGGGGTTGCGGATTGCTTCGCTTGCCATTTGCAGGTCCTTTTGTATGGGTAACGCACGTCGGTGCAGCGGCCGTGGCCCGTGCGGCTGATGGGTTCCAAAGCACCGGCGAGTGACGCCGTGCCTGGAAAACCCATTGTGCTGTTCCCCTATCCGCGGCAGTAGTAGCATCCCGAGGCGAACTGTGTCGCGCCAAGGGGAACGCGAAAATGGATATCGAAGAACTGCAAACCTTCGTGGACGTAGCGGATGCCGGGGGCATTTCACAAGCGGCATTGCGGCTCGGGGTCTCGAAATCAATCGTCAGCCGCCGGCTGGCCCGGCTTGAAGCAGAACTCGGCGTGCAACTGCTGGCACGCTCCACTCGTGGGGCATCGCTTACCGAGGCCGGCGCGACGTTCCGCGATTACGCCGCCCGAGTCTGCAGCGAAATCGATATCGCCAGGGAAACCATCCTGCCCGCTGGCGCCCTGCGTGGCCGCCTGCGAGTAGCAGTGCCATTGTCGTTCGGGCCGACGCACTTCGCCCCGGTGCTGGCGGAAATGGCACGCCGTCACCCGCAATTGCACATGCAAACCTGCTACAGCGATCGCTTCGTTGACCTCATTACCGAGGGCTACGATTGCGCCATTCGCGTGGGATATCTGCAGGACTCCAACTTGATCGCAAGGCGTATCGGCCCGGTCTACACCAAGCTCGTCGCAAGCCCGGACTACATCAAAGCGCACGGCGCCCCCGAAACCCCGGACGAACTGCACGCCCATCAGGCACTCATGCAAGGCACCGAAGCCTGGCAATTCATGGCGGCTGACAAGGTCATCACGGTTCGCCCGCAAGGACGCTTCAAGGCTGACAACGGCACTGCCCTCGCCGCAGCCGCGACCGCCGGCCTCGGCGTCGCCTACTTGCCCGATTGCCTCACCCACGAACACATCGCCTCGGGTGCACTCGTGCCGATCATGACCAACCATCCACCGCCCCCCGCCGGCGCCTACCTCCTCCGCGCACCAGGCCCGCATCCCGCGCGCAAGATCCGCGTGCTCACCGAACTGCTGATCGAGTACTTCGGCGAATCTCCGCACCTCGCGGTGCCGCCGCTGTCACAGCACGAAGAAGCGCCGGCGTTTAGCTGAGGAAAGCTGAAGCCATGAAAGGAGAATTGAGGTGCCGTAACGCTTGGCGCGGCGGTGATGATGCTGGTGCTGGGGCGACCTTATGGGGCGTTTCTTAACGGCGTGCGCAAGCTGTTTGGCCTGCCGCCGGGCGGGGACAGGCCGATGTCATTGAAGGAGTAGTCGGGGCTACCTCGCCAGAACCGGGTTCAACGCTGCTGGCGTTCGCCAGGTTACGTCAGCCCAAGCCCCACCGCCGGGCGCCAGCAACTGACGCAGTTGCGGCTCGTCAAACGCTTCGCCCAGCGAGTCGACGCGAAACGTCGCGACCCATTGCTTGCGCCCCGACTGATAGGCCTTGCCGAAATCTTCCCAACTGTCGAAACAGTCCTGCGCCCGCTGCGCATTGAGCAGCAGCACGCGCCAGGCGAGGTCAGGCTCGAGCCAACGCATCAGCAGCGCACACCGGACCAGAAACGTCACCCGCACGCAGGCAAAAGCCATGGCCGCACGCGGGTCATCGGTGGCTGTCAGCGCCTGCAAATCGAGGCCAAACCACTGCTGATCGAGCGTCGCACTGAAGTGCGCCCGCACCGCCTCGTCATTGCTGTTGCTGCGGATCCCGGCCTGGTGCAGCAACGCTGCCCGCAGGATCGTCTGCGATTGCTCGGTGAAGTGATCGCACGCTGGCGAGTAGAAACCCTCGACGGCCATCGCATCGACCATGGGCTGGGCCAGCAGCAGCGACCAGTGTTTGCGCTGGCTGAACAATGAGGCGCCGCGAGGTCTGAACGCTCGCCACAACAACCAGCCTGAAACAACCACTGTGATAAGCAAAAACATGTCGGTTTCCTTACCTTGCCCGCGCCTGCCAGGCCTGGATTTCTTCCACCAGCGGCGAGGACATGTCCGGCCACGGCACACCTTCGGTCAGGTACTGCGGGTCATTCGGCTGATGCTCAATGCGCTTGCTGAAAACATGCCGGGTGGCGTACCTGACCGATACCGCTTGCGGGGCCACCTGCAAGAACTGCTGCGGCTGACGCCCGGCCACCAGCCATTCGACCATGGCCGAAGGCGCATCGAGGCGCTCGTACAATTGCGGATAGCGGGCCACCAGCCGAGTCTGGGCGGTCGGGTCGTTGACCTCTTCGATGCGCAGCCAGCCCGCGTCGGTGCGCACAATGCCGATGGCGATGCAGTCGGCGGGCGTCTGCTCGTCGGTGTCCAGGGCATTCAGACACTGCAGCAGGTCCGGGTAATAACGCTCGACCGGCGGCCGGTTCTGCTTGCCCTTGACCTGCTCGACAGTCAACGTACCGTCGTCCTGGACGATCAGGCTGATAGTAATGTGCGGCTGGCCTTGGCCGTCGCGCAGACTGAACACGCGCATGCGCTGCTCTTCCACTGCTTCGGCGTAGCGTTCACCGTAGCCGCCGGTCAAGGCGCGGCGATCGGCAAACTGGCCCAGGCAGTGGCGCATCACGTAACTTTCAAAGGCCATTTCCGCACGCAGCAAATCACTCTCGGGCCGCAGCTCCTGCAATACGTGCTCAGCGGTGGTCACTCGCGTGAGCAACGCCTCAGGCTGGCTCTGACACCAGCCCTGCTCGACCCGCGCAGCCATCTGCGCATGCTCCTTTTGCCACAGCGCCAGTGCCTGCGGGCAGTTGATCCGGTCAAGCTTGCCGGCCAGCGCGGTGCCCTGACGCGAGGTCAGGAACTCCACCAGCAAGGTCTCCTCGGCCAGCAGCGGCGCTTGCTGCGGATCGACCCAGACCAGCGGCGCGAACGCCTGCTGCGAAGCTTTGCCGGCGTCGCTTAAATGTTTGGCCACCCAGGACGGCGGCTCGGCGCCCAATGCCTCGACAGCCTGCTCCAACGTCAGGATGCGCCGCGCAGGTTCGAAGTTACCGACCAGATGACGATAGAAATGGTTGAGCAACCATTTGCTCACCTCTGGCGCATCTCCGCGAGCCTTACTGCGCTCGGCAATGCCGCGCTTGAGTTGATCGGCATTGAGTGCGTTGCGCGGGGCGTAACCGGACTGGCGCTGCGCAGGTGTCACTTCCATATCTGCCACCAGGCCTTGCCGGCCGATTTTGCCGGCGCCTGCAGTTCGGCGATGAACTGGCGAAACTTTTCATTGTTGCCCTGATCCACCTGGCTGTTCGGATCACTGCGCAGGATCGCGCGCTGGTAATAGGCCACGGCCTCTTCTTTGCGCCCGAGTCCCTTGAGCACATCACCGGCACAGCCCAGCAGGGTTGGTTCGTCGCCTTCGTTGATGAGCTGCGCGTAACGCAACCACAGGCTGGTGGCCGCCTCCGGCAGGCAGTACGACAGGTAAAAGGCAATTTTCATCCGTGCGAACAGCGGCGAATACTCCAGCTCTTTGTCGCTGATTTCGCGCTCTTCCTGCCATTTGAGAATGCGCTCCAGCCAGACCGGAATCTCGCGTTCGCGGTCCAGCCAGTACAGGGCGCGGGTGACGTCCTGTATGTATTCTTCTGGATCGTGGCGGCTATAGCCGTAGTCGGCCGCGTAGTGCCAAAGCTGTTCGGCGGCGTCGGCGATGCCCTGGTTATCCTTCAGCTCGATGCGGTTGCGCAGGATGCCCTGATAATGTTCGGCGAACGAGCTGGCGGCGATGCCGCGGGTATGCAACTCAAGGGCCTGCTCAACGAGTTGTTCGTTGTAGCAGCGGTAATTGATCGCGAGGTTGTTGCACAGCATCGAGTACAGGTGCGCGCAGGCATCGAAGCGATGTCCGCGGCCGCTGGCGAAGCATTGCTCCATACGGGCCTGGCCGAGTTCATAGGCAAGCTTTTGGACTTCGCGCAGCCGCCACCAGGTCGGCTCGGCCTCCTCGCTCGTGAGATCCTCGACATGCGTTTCGACCAGGTCCTCGAGGGCATTCGCGAACTGGTAGTAGTACATGCCAGCGGCCATGGGCGGCAAAGGCTGGCGCAGGGCATCGGCAATGCCGTGCACATCGGCGTGGGCACTGAACAGGCTGAAGACGCTGCGGTTGTCCTGCATAGCGCCGGCCGAGACGGCCTCGCGCAGCATCGTCAGTTGAGTGTTGGCGTCGATGCGCCCGGCCTGATGTTCGCGCACCGCCATCAGGCGGGTAATCCATGGGTGGTTCGGCGAGCGGCGCTCGGCCTCTGCCAGCGCTTGGTCGAATACGTTGTCGATTTGTTCAAGGTCATTGCGCGCAGCATGCAGAGCATCGAGCAACGGGCCCAGCGACGGTGTCGACTCGTCACGCCACGGCAGGCCGGAAAGGAACTGCTCCAGCACCGTTTGATCGTCACAGGCACGCATCACGCACAACGGCCACCACGCGGACTGATCCTCGGCATCGAGCAGGCGATCGTGGACCCAATAGGCCGTGCCCGGCCACAATTCGCCGCGCATTTCATAGATTTCCATGAACGCACGTTGCCCGGCCTCTTCGATCTGGCCGTTTTCCAGCAGCCAGGGCAGATGGAAATCAACGAAGTTGTCACCGCCGCTGGATTCCAGGCTCAGGGTTGCCACTTCACAGATTGCCAATGCGCCGGCCAGGTTGCCCTGAGCCTGCAGGGAGCGCGCGGCCAGACGCGCCAGACGCACTTCCCATTCCCGGCGCTGGGGCAGCGACAATTCGGCGATCAAGCGCACCACCGGTTGCTCGAACATCGCCAGACGCAATGGCACGATTTCGATCAGCGCATTGCCCAGCCACAGCCAGTCGTTAGCGTCGACGTCCTGCTCTTCGCCGGCGGTGCGCAATGCGGCAATTGCCGCCAGCGCGGCTTCGCGCGCCTCTTCTTCACGTTCATGGTTGGCCAGCACCCGCGCCCGGCGCCGGTACTGATCAGCATCGTCCCAGGCCCGCAGGGCGTGACGGGCCGGGTTGACCTGGGCCAAGGTGTGACGCACCTCGATAGCCTTGAGGGCGACGTCGACGGTGGCGTGCTGCAGATCATCGAAAATGCGGTAGCGCCGGTACTGCTCGATATCGAACGGCAGGGGCTCGTGGGTCAATTGCTGGAGGGTGTCGAGCGTCAGCAACAGGCCCTGCTCGTCTTTGAGGTAGTTGCCCAGTCGCAGCTGGTAAATCAGCAGATTGACCTTGAGCTCGTTGCGCGCGTCGTCAGGCGTAATCTCGATCAGTGCCTGTCCGTCGTCGGCCAATACCGCTTTGGCCCTGTCAGCATCACCGGCGTTGACCCACAGCCCGTGCAGACGGCCAATCGACTCCAGCGAGGCCGCCCTGAGCGGCTGGGCGCGCAACTGGTCCAGCAGATAGTCGGCACCGTGTTCCTCATGCTCGACCTCAAGACGATCCATCAATTGATCCAGCTGGATGCCGGACAGCACGGTACTGTTTTGCGTCATTGTGAACTCCATTTGCGAATGACTGTGCATCGCCCGATGCATCCTGCGTCGGCGCCCTCGAGTGGGCAGCGGGGACTCGTTTACGTCTGCCAGTGACCGGCAAAATGACGACAAGGATCGGGTAATACAGCGAGGTGGCGCACGCTACCAGTTGGCGTTTGAAAAACCAAGCGTGCGGGTGGGGCGCAATCAGTGATTGGAGTGCAAACAGTGGACGGGCACGATATCACCGGTTTGACAGCTCACTGCAAACGCTCCTTCGATCAGGATCATTGAGATCAGACTGTGCCTCATCGATTGAGGACCCGCCCTACCCGTCAAACGTTTTTCTCGGTCATGTACTGGCTGAAATTGTTGATGTGGTCGTCAAGGTTATCCTCGAGCATCATCCGGTACTGCTCACAGAAATACTTCAGCATCGCTTCGCGAGCCTGTGCCATTTCTTCGCCCGACTTGAAACCGCGGGCGCTCACCCAGGCGTTGAATCGAGTGGTGCCGAACATCATCGACGCGCTGACTTTGCCAAGGTTTTCGAATACTTTCAGCTGCTCGTTCGACAGGTTTATATGCGCATCGGCGCGATCGTAGAATGCATCATCGGTCGTATCGGTCATTGCTGATTACCTGTCTGTCAGTGTCGGGAAATTGCGTAATTGGAACACTTCCCGCTTTGGCTCGCTACGCCCCAAGAGTGCTGACAAGCACGTCAGTGGCCTGTATCACTGTGTGCTCCCCATCCAATATTCCACGCCCGGGCGCCAATCCATGAATACCTTCCAAGCCGCAAATGGCCATCTGATGATTGAATTAGGCGACTTTTCTGATGCCGACTGGAAGGCGCTGGAGCGCAAACTGGTGAATGTCTGGGGGTTTCGCTGCAAACGTCACCACTGTTGACGCCCTCGTGACGATCCCGTCACTCACAAATACCAGCGATATTCTCGCGCACTGATCTCCTGCATAAACGCCAAATGATCCTGGCGTTTATTCTCGCAATACACATCGACAAACTCCGCACCCAGCCCCTCACGCAACTGCGGCTGATGCTGCATCGCGCGCACGGCCTCGAACATCTCCTTGGGGAAATCAATCCCGCTGCTTCGGTCTTCGTTCAGCGGTGCGATCGGTTCTTTGCCGGACTCCAGCCCATGCTCCAGCCCCACCAGAATCGCCGCCAGCACCAGATACGGATTGGCGTCCGCGCCCGCCAAGCGATATTCAACCCGCAGGTTCTTCACGTCCGACTCTGGAATCCGCAGACAAGCATCGCGATCCTCAAAGCCCCAACTGGCTTTGGTCGCGGTGTTCACCGTACCGCCCAAGCGGCGCATCGAATTCTGGTTCGGCGCGAAGATCGGCATGCTGTGCGGCAGTAACTCCAGGCACCCGGCCACCGCGTGGCGCAACGCCTGTTGCTGATTCGCGGCTAGCAGATTATTGCCCGCCGAATCGTAGAGACTGACATGCACATGCATACCGCTGCCCGGATGTTGCAAGTAGGGCTTGGCCATAAAACTGGCGCGATAGCCGTGTTTAAGCGCCACACCGCGCGTGCTGCGGCAGAACAACGCCGCCCAATCCGCCGCACGCAAACCGTCGTCGAGATGGCCGAAGTTGATTTCAAACTGACCGGGGCCGAGTTCTGCGGTGATCACCGTGGCGTCGATACCTTGCGCCCGGGTGGCTTCGACCATGTCATCCAGCACCGGCGCGAAGCGTGAAAGGCGTTCGATGTGCAGGTTCGGTTGATCATCGGCGTCGTCAGTCAGGTCGTCGCGGGGGAATTGCGGCAGACCGTCGCGCAGCTTTTTATCGAACAGATAGAATTCCAGCTCAAAGGCCACCACCGGATGAATGCCTTTGCGCGCCAGACGCTTAAGCACCTGCGCGAGGACTTCACGGGGTTCGAACTCGATCGGCTTTTCGGTGCCGTCCGAGGTGATCAGCATCTGCCCCAGCGGCTGCGCTTCCCAGGTCACCGGTTTCAGTGTGCTCGGCACCAGACGGCGCACGGCATCCGGGTCGCCGTCGTTGAAGCAGTAATCGCCAATCGGGAACAAACCACCCTGCACGCCCAACAGTACGCAGTTCTGCGGCAGCTTCAGTACGCTGCCGGCGGCGACTTTTTCGAGCATGTCGATTGGATAACGCTTGCCATAGAAGTGCCCGGGAATGTCCAGGCAAATCAGGTCAACATAACGCACCTCGGGGTAGCGTTGGCGAAAGGCACGCACTTCGGCGAGCAGGTCAGCGCAGACAGCGTCCATCGTATTTATCCTTGTTGTAATCAGGTGTAGACCCAGAGCACGCGGGTCAACTGCTCGGTGAGGTTGCCGTAACGGCAGCGGGTGTGACTGTCGAACTGGAAGCTGTCGCCGGCCTTCAGCGTGGTTGGTTCTTCGTCGTCGCCCAGCCACAGCGTCAATTCGCCTTCGAGGACGTAACCGCCCTGCTCCGAGCTGTCGGTCAGATGGCGATCACCGCTGCTAGCACCGGCTTCGAGATGACTTTCGAGCATGGAGAACGAGGCACGGATCTGCGGCGACACCAGAATGTCGGTGATGCCGTTGGCGTAATACAGCGTGCGACGCTCGTCCGGACGCGTGACCCACGGCAGTTCTTTAGGCTTGGGCAGGCTGTAGAAATAGGTGGTTGGCACGCCGAAGGTTTCGCTGATTACGGTCAGGTCCGCCACGGTGGGCCGCGACAGTCCGCGCTCGACCTGCGACAGGAAGCCGACCGAACGGCCGATCTTGTCGGCGAGTTCCTTCAGGGTCCACTTCTTGTGCTTGCGCAGGTCGTGGATGAGGATCGCCAGTGCGGCGATTTCTTCTTGCTTGTTCATGGTCGCCGATTCCGAAAAAAGTCTCATTAAATGCTGTCGCGCAGTCGATACCAGGCTTTGCCGATGGCTTCCAGCGGTGCCGCGAAATGTTTGCCACCGGGGAAACGGCCATTGCTCAAGCCCTGGTACAACGCCAATTCATCAGTGTCGCCAAGAATCGCAGCGGACACCGCACGCGCGGCGGCCAATGTCGGCAGAACGCCGTGGCCCGAATAGCCTTGCAGCCAATAACGGTTGTCCGCGCCGCCGACATCGGGTGTGCGATTCATCGTCAGGTCTATATGCCCGCCCCAGGCAAAATCGATGTCGACACCTTTGAGCTGCGGGAACACCCGCTCAAGAAATGGCCGTGTTGCCGCCGCGATGTCCTTGGGCATGCCACCGAGATAGGTGCAGCCGCCGCCGAACAACAAACGGTTATCCGGCGTGCGACGGAAGTAATCGAGGACGAACTGGTTGTCGGTCACGCACACGTTGCGCGGCAACAGTGCGCTGGCCTGCTCGGGCGACAGCGCTGCGGTGGCAACCTGGTAAGTGCCCACCGGCAGAATGCAACCGGACAGTTGCGGGTCGAGTTCATCGAGATAAGCGTTGCACGCCAGCACCAGCACATCGGCGCGCACCGAGCCGCGCTCGGTGTTGACCCGGAAACCGTCGCCCTCCTCCTGATAACTCAACGCTTTGCTTTGCTCGTGGATACGCCCGCCGGCTCGCTCGATGGCATCCGCCAGGCCCAGCGCCAGTTTCAGTGGATTGAGGTGCGCGCCCTCAGGGTCGTAAAGCCCGGCTTGATAGCGATCGGTGGCCACCCATTCCGGCAGTTGTTCCCGAGGAATGAACTGCAACACATCGTGGCCCCATTTGTGGCTGGCTTCGTGTTGCCATTCGCTGAGCAGACTGACCCGCCGTGGCATCACCGATGTCCACAAATGCCCGGGACGATAGTCGATGTCGAAGCCGTGACGACCCGGCAATTCACGCAATTCCCCAGCGGCCCAACGCATGCCGTCCCACAAGCGTTTCGCCCGCTCCTGACCCAGCGCAGCTTCCAGCGGCGGCATATCGCACGACCAGCCGAGAATCGCCTGCCCGCCATTGCGCCCCGAGGCCGCCCACGCCACGCGACTGGCCTCCAGCACGATCACGCGTTTACCCGCCAAGGCCAGACGCAACGCCGTGTGCAGGCCACTGAAACCGGCGCCGATGATCACCACGTCGGCATCATGTTCGCCCTGCAGCAGCGGGCGGTTGCGCAAAAAATCGGCGCAACTGTGGGCGTAATAGCTGTCGACGTGCTGGCTGGATTGCAGGAACATTCGCGACCTCATGAAATTATCTTTTTATAATTTCATGAAAATCTACAGAATAAATTTCACGCCAGCAACTATCCGTTACGCGGCAACTCAACCCGCGCCAGCAATCCTTGGCCACCACGGTTGCTCAACGTCAGTTCTCCGCCCTGCTCTCGCACAATCGCCCGCGCCGCTGAAAGCCCCAGGCCAACACCACCGGTGTCGCGATTGCGTGAAGCTTCCAGACGGAAGAACGGATCGAACACCTGCTCCAACGCCGCTTCGGGAATACCGGGGCCTTCGTCGCTGACCTCGATACGAATTGAATACTCGTCACGCGTCAACGCAATGACCGGACGCTGCGCATACTTCAGCGCATTCTCCAGCAGGTTGACGATCACCCGTTTGATCCCCAGCGGCCGGCCGTCGTACACCAGATGCGCCGGGCCATCGAAATCAACGTGCAGGTGTTGGTCGCGGTAGTCATCGACGATGGTCTGCAGCAGTTCCGACAGATCGAACGCGGTGGTTTGCTCGCGATGGGTGTCCTCGCGGAAGAACGCCAGCGCGGCGTTGATCATCGACTGCATCTCTTCAACGTCGCGAATCAGTTTGCCTTGATGATCGAGGTCTTCCATGAATTCACTGCGCAAACGCATGCGTGTCAGCGGTGCGCGTAAATCGTGGGAGATTGACGCGAGCATGTGCGTGCGCTCGGCGATGAAGTGCTGGATCTGCGCCTGCATGGTGTTGAAGGCGATGATCGCCTGGCGGATTTCGTCGGGGCCTTCGATCTTGATCGGTGGCGCGCGCAGGTCGGTGCCGAAACGTCTGGCGGCACGCGTGAAACGCTGCAACGGGTTGGCCAGTTGCCGGGTGGCGACCCAGGCGACCAGCAACGTGGCAATCAGTCCCAAGGCAATGACGATCGCGATACGCACGCCAAACTCCAGACCCCAACTGCGCTCCGGCGGGATAAATGACAACCAGCTGCCATCGACCAATTGCACGACAGCGGCGTAATGCGCCTGGGGACTGCCGTTCGGCCAATCGCCTGGGCTGAACACCTCGATTTTTCGATCATTGCCCAGCAGTTGCTGCAGCACCGGCACCCTGCTCGCTGGCAGTCGAAGGCCGTCATTGGGCAGGTCGAAGTCCGCGCGCTGTGCTTTCCACGAGACCTGCAGCATGGCGCTGCTCGCCGCTGCGGCCAGTTGCGGGCGCAGGTTGGCCGGGGCCGCCTCGATCACCCGCGAGGTCGCGGCAATCTGCTCGAGCAGGCCGGTGCGTTCAATCGGTGGCCGCGCCCAGATGCCGGCGACTTGCACGAACAGCGCATTCAACGCCAGTGAAGCGACCATCGCCGCCACGATGGTCAGGGCGATGTGCCGGCGCAGTGTATCGGCGCGCAACAGTCGGCGGATCATTAGCGTGTGACCTTGGCGGTGAACAGATAACCGCCGTTGCGCACCGTACGGATCAGGTCCGGGCGCTTGCTGTCCGGTTCGATCTTGCGGCGCAGGCGGCTGACTTGCACATCGATGCTGCGGTCGAAAGCGTCATGGCCGTGGCCGTGAGTCAGGTCGATCAATTGCTCGCGGGTGAGGATGCGCTGCGGGTGATCGAGGAACACCACCAGCAAATCGAACTCGCCACCGGATAACGGAATCATCACGTTTTCCGGCGAGCGCAATTCGCGACAGGTGATGTCCAGATGCCAACCGGCGAAGCCGATCACAGGGCGTGAAGGCTCGACCGGGATGCGCTGTTCGCCAGCGCGGCGCTGCAAGGCACGTATGCGAGCGAGCAATTCCTGCGGGGCGAACGGTTTGGTCAGGTAATCGTCCGCGCCCAACTCCAGGCCGACAATGCGATCACTCAACTCGGCCATGGCCGTGAGCATGATGATCGGAATGCCCAGCTGCGCGCGCACCTTCTGGCACAGGCTCAGGCCACTTTCGCCGGGCATCATCACATCAAGAATGATCGTGTCCGGACGGTTCAGTGCGATCGCCGCCCACATAGCCTCGCCGTGCGGCGCCACGTCGACTTCATAGGCGTGCTGCACGAAGAACTTCTTCAGCAGCGCGAGAATTTCCACGTCGTCGTCGACGAACAGCAGTCTGCTCACAGTTACAGAATCCATGCACCGAAAAAAGCCAATCTAAAGCCATTTCGCCGCCCGGGTCATTTATTTCAATCGAGCAACATTTCTACGCAGCAGACATCAAGCGGACATTCTCTGGCAAAACCGCGCGGGCATTCTGAGGCCATTCCAATCCAGGGGGTTCGCATGAAGCTATTGAACGACAACCATTGCGCCGAGGGGCACAACAGCAATCGTCCCTTGATCCTCAGCCAGCGCACCGCCGCACTCGGCCCTGACACACCGATTGTGTTTCAGGAGTCGTGCCTGAGCGTGTCCAGCGATCAGAGCCGGATCGTCCTGCGGCGCTACTTCGAGCAGTTCAGCCCAACCAATGCGCACTGGGTGGAGTACGTCCACAGCATTGCCGCCGCCGACCTGATCCAATGGATCATGAGCCACGGCCAGTTGCACATCGAATGTTCCGACAGCATCGCCACGCAACAGCACAAGGAAACCCGTTGATGACCTGCATTCGTTCGCTGTCGCTGACCCTTGCGGCCACCCTGAGCCTGTCCGCCTGCAGCAGTAACAAGGTCGAACACAGCGGTTTTCTGCATGACTACAGTGTGTTGACTGAACGTCAGTCGCCGTCCGGTCAACCGGTGCTGGCGTGGGTCAGCCCGGCACTTGCCCGGGGGCGATACACCCAGGTTTATCTGGCGCCAAGTCAGTTTTACCCGAGTGCCGCGCCGACGCAGCGGATTCCGCTAAGCACGCTGTCCGGCGTCACTGACTACTACGACGCCGCGCTGCGGCTGGAATTGAGCAAAGTGCTGCATCTGGTCAATCAACCGGGACCGAACACGTTGGTGGTGCGCCCCGCCATCACCCAAGTGGCCACCAGCACTCAGGGTTTGCGCTTTTATGAATGGCTGCCGGTCACCCTCGTCGCGGCCGGTGTGAGCACGGCCACGGGTATCCGCGATCAGGACAGTGAAGTGGCCACCGAGGTGTCGTTCGAGGACGGTTCGACCGGTGAAGTGATTGCCGAAGTGGTGCGTAAAGGCACCGGTGTGCCGCTGGAGAACGACAAACAGGTGCTGACTGCCGATGACGTCAAGGTGGTGCTGGATGGCTGGGCCAGCGACCTCGGTAAATCCTACGCAACCCTGCGCCGGTAACCACATTCCCCTGTAGGAGCTGCCGAAGGCTGCGATCTTGTTGGGACGCGGAGCGTCCCCGGCTGCATTCCCACGCAGAGCGTGGGAACGATCAATCGCAGCCTTCGGCAGCTCCTACACAGGTGCGCAAGGAAAAAAAGCGCCGAGCAGTGAATTATTTCGTGTCCTCATGTATCTGAGCCAAAGAGTACGCGCCATCAAAAAGATGGCATCTACGCGGCACGATGGATCAGCAAAGAGAAGACCCGGATGAAATCACGCAAAAAAACCGTCAAGCCGATCGGCCTGAACGACATCACCATTGTCGACGACGCCAAGATGCGCAAGGCGATCACCGCCGCCGCACTGGGCAATGCCATGGAATGGTTCGACTTTGGTGTCTACGGCTTTGTCGCCTATGTCTTGGGCAAAGTGTTCTTCCCCGGCGCTGACCCGGGCACGCAGATGATCGCCGCGCTGGCGACCTTCTCGGTGCCCTTCCTGATCCGCCCGCTGGGTGGCTTGTTCTTCGGCGCCTTGGGCGACAAGTACGGACGGCAGAAAGTCCTCGCCGCGACCATCGTGATCATGTCGCTGAGCACCTTTGCCATCGGCCTGATTCCGTCCTATGCCTCGATTGGCATCTGGGCACCGATCCTGCTGTTGCTGGCGAAAATGGCTCAGGGCTTCTCGGTCGGTGGCGAATACACCGGCGCCTCAATCTTCGTCGCTGAATATGCACCAGACCGCAAACGCGGCTTCCTCGGCAGCTGGCTGGATTTCGGCTCGATTGCCGGTTTCGTCCTCGGTGCCGGTGTAGTGGTGTTGATCTCGACGACGCTCGGCGAAGCCAAGTTCGAGGAGTGGGGCTGGCGCCTGCCGTTCTTCCTCGCCTTGCCATTGGGCATGATCGGCCTCTACTTGCGTCACGCCCTGGAAGAAACCCCGGCGTTCCAGCAGCACGTCGAAAAGCTTGAGCAAGGCGATCGCGAAGGCCTCGCCGGCGGCCCGAAAGTCTCGTTCAAGGAGGTCGCGACCAAACACTGGCGCAGCCTGATGACCTGCATCGGCGTGGTGGCGGTGACCAACGTTACCTACTACATGCTGCTCACCTACATGCCGAGTTACCTGTCGCACAACCTGCACTACAGCGAAAACCGTGGCGTGCTGATCATCATCGCGATCATGGTCGGCATGCTCTTCGTGCAGCCGGCGATTGGTTTTATCAGCGACAAGATTGGCCGCAAACCCTTCATCGTCGTCGGCAGCATCGGTTTGTTCATTCTGGCGATCCCGGCCTTCATGCTGATCAACAGCGGCAAGATCGGCTTGATCTTCGCCGGCCTGCTGATGCTGGCCGTGCTGCTGAACTTCTTTATCGGCGTCATGGCGTCCACCCTGCCGGCGATGTTCCCCACGCACATTCGCTACAGCGCGCTGGCCGCCGCCTTCAACGTCTCGGTACTGATCGCCGGCCTGACTCCGACCGTGGTGGCCTGGCTGGTCGAGAGCACCAACAATCTGTACATGCCGGCGTATTACCTGATGGTGATTGCCGTGGTCGGTCTGGCCACCGGCGTGACGATGAAGGAAACCGCCAACAAGCCGTTGCGTGGCGCAGCGCCAGCGGCCTCTGACCTCGAAGAAGCCAAGGAACTGCTGCAAGAGCACCACGACAACATCGAGCAGAAGATCGAAGACATCGACGCCGAAATCGCCGCGCTGGAAGCCAAGCGCAAGGAACTGGTACAGCAGCATCCGCGAATTAACTGATCGCACATCGACTCTGACCGGGTGGCGAGCCGCCTAAACGCAGCTCAGCCACTCGTGCTCTGGGTGCAATCGCGTCAAATGTCGAAGCAACCACACGCGCTCCTGCGCAGACAAGTCCGGTAAAGCCCTGGCGAAATCGCTGCGGTCTTTAGAGCGCGTGTGTTTGGCCTTGAACAAAAGAACAGCAGCAGGTCGCAGATGCGGAATGCCCGCCGTGCTGCGCAGAACCATTTCGGCGCGTGGGCAGGTAATCGAAAGATCGCGTTTATAAACCCAGGTGTCCGGCGTGCCTGGTTCGATCATCACATCCACGCGCCACGCCTGTGCGGCGCGGTCGTATCCCCAGACCTGAAAAATGTCTGCGGCGGGCAAGCAATTCGCTGACAGAAACTGGAACGTACCGTCCTTCACCGCGTAGAAGTCGAGATCACTCAGCGCTTGGCGAAAACAGGCGAAATCCCCCCGCAACACCGTGAACTCGAGATCGCTGTGAGCCCGGGTTTGCCGCCCGTGCCACAGGTCCAGCGCCCAGCCGCCGACCACGCACCACGGGCGGTTTACCGCGCTCAGACGTCGGGCCAATTCGTCAGGTGTCCAGGGTTGCCATTGCTCTTGATCGGGCACCAGCGGCCGGGCTGTCGTCATGTCTCAGGCTCGTTGTTCTATTGATGGATAACGGGAGTGCGCCATTCGAACCGCTTTCACCACCCGGCTCAAGATTTTTATCAGCTAGCCTTGAATCGGATCGCACGTCATTCAAGGAGCCGTTATGTTCAAGTTCATCAAGACCACCGTGATCGGCGGGCTGTTGTTCATCCTGCCGCTGGTGCTGATTGTCGTGCTGATCGAAAAAGCCATCCACTTGTTGCGCGGGCCGGTCGAGAAGTTGTTGCCGATGTTCAAGGGCTATGACGTCGCGGGCGTGACACTGGTGAGTGTGGCGACATTGTTGGGTCTGATCGTGCTGTGTTTTCTCGCCGGGCTGCTGGCACGCACCTCAGCGGCAGCGCGGGCGATGGAAGCCACGGAAAACAAGCTGCTCAGCAACTTGCCGGGTTACCAGTTGTTCAAGGACACCACGGCACGCTTTGCCGGGCTGGAAAACGAGGACGGTTCCAAGGTCGGCCTGATTGCCGAGGGCGAAGGCTTTCGGTTGTGCCTGATCGTTGAGAGCGTGGATGACTGGCTGACGATTTTCATGCCCGACGGAGGACCGGCCGGCGGTACCGCCGGTGAAGTGCGGCTGGTCCCGGCCGCACATGTCATCGTCACCGAACTGTCGTGGCTGACCCTGGCCACCGGGTTGCGCCGTGGCGGCCGTGGCATGCTCACGCAGATGCAACCCTGGGTGCCGAAAGCCTGATCACGGCGCATTGACCACCACATACGTCACATCACTGCCCTGATACTGCGGCTGGTACCAGGTCGAGCCGCACTGCATATAGGCGACGTTGTAGCGAATCACCTGCACGCAACTGCTGGGCATTTGTGCCGGAGTGAAGATCGCCCCCACCACCGCCGCCGTGACCGCGACAGTTGCCGTCACTGCCGCCGCGGTTGCCACTGGATGATAGTGATCGTCGTAGCCGTAACGGCCATGGCCGTCGACATCGATATCGACATCACGGTGGTTGTCGATATTGACGTTACGGTTGACGTTGCGATTGCTGTTGTTGACGTACGTACGGTTGCCGACGTTGTTGCCGGCATTGACCCGATTGCCCGAATTGGCCCGATTGCCGGCACTGACGTTGTTGGTACGCTGCGGCGCATTGATCCGCTGCGCCCGTTGCGCGTTCGGCGCCGGCGCGCGGTTGACGTTGGCGCGGGCATGTCCCTGAGCGCGTTGCCCCCGAGCATCGGCTTCGGCGACATAACCGGCGGTCAGCAGCGTGGCGGCGGCCAGCGACAACAACAGACTCCACGTTATCGACTTGTTCATGTCACTGCCCTCCCTGATCGCTGGCTTGTTTAAACGCAATCGCCACATCGCCTTTGCCCGGTTTGAAGGTGAACTGCGTGTCCGGGATAGTCGGCTTGAGGTTCCACTGATACACCGCGCTGTACTCGGGAAAGCTCTTATCGTCGGTGGTGGTGATCACCAGTTTGCACGGCAAGGGTTTGTCGGAGCGGGTCAGCCACAACTGCCAGTCAATGCCCTCCTGGCGAAACGCCAAATGGTCGCAGAGCTGGCCCTTGATGACCGACGGGCCCACGTACAGCGCGGCTTTCAAGGCATCGATCTGCGCCTGGTCACTGCCGAACAGAAACAGGTCCTCCATCGGTACCTGCACACCGTAGAAGTTCTCGACCTTGTGCAGGGTTTCCGCCACGGTGGCCGGTGCATCGACGGTGGTGTAGTACTTCAGGTACGGCGAATACTGGGTGAGCTTCTTGCCGTTATAGAAGAACTCGCGGGTGCGCACATCGCCTTCGCTTTTCGCATACAGGCGATCATGGCTGACCACTTTCAGGGTGTTGGCGGACTCGGTCTTGATCTTCTGCCCGGATTCCAGAACCGTGTCGCGCGAGACTTGGGCATCGACCTGGAATTTCGGCAGGCTGCGCAGGTAATTGCCCATGTCGATGAGCTTGTCGACCACTTGCGGGTTGATCAACGGCGCATCGTCCGTGGCTTCGGCAGCGGGCGCAGGCGGCGGGTCTTCAGCGTGGGCTCCCGGCGCGAGCACCAGCGTGAACATCAGGCAGACAATACTGGCTGGGGCTTTCATCGATTCCGCTCCTGTCCCTGCGTGGGCGTTGCGCCGCATGGGCGACTGACTGACCAGCCTAGACCCCACCCTTGCTGTGCGCCAATGCGCACAGACACACCGCGCATTGATGGCCATAGGCTGTTATCGCGCCTCGTTGCAAGTCCCTGAAGTTCGCTGGAAAAGCGTAAGAAACGTCCTACGCTGAATTTGTCCGTCGCCCGGCGTCGGCACTCATTGGAAGGATTCAGCAGGCAGTAAGAGGCCGATCATGCAAGATTCACGCAATGGATTGTCCGGCGCACATTGGCGCCCGCAACGTCAGTCACTGGCGCTGGAACCGAGAATTCTGTTCGACGGCGCCGCCGCTTCGGCGGCTGCCGATCAACATCACAGCGATCCTGCCGCACCGCCGGCCGCCGTGGACGCCCAGGTCCCTCACACTACGCCCACCGAAGGCCGGGCCACCGAGCCTGCACCGTCTGCTGCGCGCAGCCTGCTGGTCATCGACAGCCGCATCGAAAACCGCGATCAACTGGTCGCGCAGTTGCCGGGCAATGTCACCGCGATTGTGGTGAATGTCGGCGAAGACGGTCTGGCGGCTATCTCTGCGGCGTTGGCGCAACTGGGCAAGGTCGATTCTATCCAGATCATGTCCCATGGCGCCTCGGGGCAATTCACCCTGGGCAACCGCACGGTCAGTTCGGACAACATCGACTCGCTGGGCAAGACACTCGAACAATGGCGCAACAACCTGACCCAGGGCGCGGACATTCAGCTCTACGGTTGCGATGTCGGCGCCGGTGCGGCCGGGCAAACCCTGGTCAGCGAACTGGCACGCTGGACCGGCGCCGATGTCGGCGCTTCCAGCAACGACACCGGCAGCAGCAAGGTCGGCGGCGACTGGACCCTGGAAACGCGGGTCGGTGACCTCGACAAGAGCATCGCCATCAGCAGCCTCGCCATGGCGCATTTCGACGGATTGCTGGCCGATGCAGCGCCGACCGCGACGGTGTCTAACGGCGGCAGCGATGTGCTGCTTGGCGACCGTTTCACGTTTACCGTGAACTTCAGCAACACCTCGACCCAGGTGGGTTACGCGCCATTCATCAACCTGGCGATGCCGGTCACCGGCAAGGATGGCGACGACGGCGTCAATTTCATTTCGGCCACCTACCTTGGGCAAAACCTGATCAGCCACGTGGTGACCTTCGATGCCAACGGCAACGCCACACATCCCTTGGCCAAAGACGCCAACGGCAACTTCCTGATCATCAACGCCGCCACCTACGGTATGCGCGCCGGCGACAAACTGGTGGTGATCGAGTTGCCCTTCGCCAGCGTCACCAATCAGCAGCCGGTGATCGGCGTGCAGATCACCGCCAGCCTGAGCAATCTGGCCGACACGGCGTTTTCCAACGGCACGCCCGACCTGACCATCCGCGCCAGCGGTGGTTTCGAGTTCGGCAATGATGCACTGGACAACCCGACCAACGATCCGAGCCTGATCCAGGCCGGCACTGCGGCCTTCATCGTGCACCCGACGGTGATCACCGTCAGCGAAACGATCAATACCCCGGAAGGCGAAACCGCCACCGGCCCCAACTACGTGCGCACGCTGACCCTGTCGGCGACACCCGCGCCGGGCCAGACGCTGACCAACGTCGTCATCACCCAGCCCCTGCCAGACAATATCCAGGTCAACTCGATCACCCCCGGCGCTGGCGGCCGGCTGACCTCGATCACCTTGCACGACGGCACGGTGGTCACCAATGCTGCAGAAATCGCTGTGCTGATCGCGGCCAATGACGTCTATATCAATTCATTCACCGTCGCCTACGACAGCCTTACCGGCAAGACCGACAGCGTGGTCGCGTTCTACGTGCCGGAAGTCGACGCCAACGGCCAGCCGGTGATCAACCCGGTCACCGGCGACGCGGTGACCGTGACCCTGGGCCCGCCAACCGCTTCCGGGCAATGGGTGCCGCTCGATCCTCGCGACGTCACCGCACCGAACACCACTATCGATTTCAGCGGCACCGGCCAGAGCACGCAGTTCATCGCCAAATCGATCACGCTGCTGAAAACCGCAACGATGCAGAACGACATCGGCCACAGCGGCATCAGCCCCGGCGACACCCTGCAATACACCCTCAACCTGGCGATTTCCGACCACTTTGCCTTCGGCAAGGACTTCTTCAACGAAGGCCAACTGGTCATCCGCGACCAACTCAGCGATGGCCAGACCCTCAGTGGCACGCCGACCCTGACAGTGACGATCGACGGCGTCGCGCAGACCATCACCCTGGTCACCAGCGTGGTGAACAACGCCGACGGCAGCACCTCGATGGTGTTCGACATCGCCCAGTCGCTGCGCAATGCGTTCAACAACATTCGCGGCTGGCTCAATGGCGACCTGGCCTTCGACGACACGTTGCAGGGCGCCGTGGTCGCGGTGTTGAGCTATTCGGCCATTGTCGGCCAGACCTACAAACCACCTTCAGGCAACCCGCATCCGGACATCAACGAAGGTGACGAACTGGGCAACACCGCCACGGTGGACGGCACGCTGTTGGTCGATCGCTTCAACCTGACGGGCGAGAGCGAGACCGACGGTTCCACCACCACCAGCGTGATCCCCACCAGCAACGTCGATATCAATCTGGTCGAGGTCAATAACGGCGCACCGCCGGGCAACGGTGAACTGCGCCCCGGCGATGAAGTGACCTTCGAGCTGAGTTACGACCTGGTCACCGGCGATTACGAGCAATTCAAACTCACCGCGTACCTGCCGCTGCCGCTGTTCAATGTCAGCGGGATTACCTGGGGCTCGGGCAATGATGTCGGCCAGTGGGCGCTGGGGGCGGGCAATACCAATGCCGGCGGTGTGATCAGCGTCACCAGCGCCGACGGCAACTCGGTGGTGTTCGACTTCGGCAGCTTTGCCACCAACACCACCACCGGCAGCCGCATCGTCATTCGCTTCACGGTCCGGGTCGGCGATCAGCCATTTGCCGACCAGCGCTCGCTCGACGTCCTCGCACAATCGAGCCAGCAGACCACCCTCACCGACCGCACGCTGATTTCCTCCGACGTAGTCGCGATCGTGTCGGTCGCCGAGCCGGTGCTCAATATCAAGCACGGCGTGGTGTCCGGCTCCAACGGCACGGTGACTGGCACCAGCGGCAGTTGGAATCCGCCGGGCAGCACGGGCAAGCCGTTCAATGGCAACGTCACCGACCTGTCGGCGGTCGACGGCAACATCAGCAACATCGACGGCGCCGACCGTTTGCGCCTGGTCACGGCGATCGAAAACAGCGGTGGCGGCGGCGCGTTTGACGTCAGCACCAGCATCACTCTGCCCTCTGGCTTGAGCTTTGTCGGCGGCAGCCTGGCGGCGGCCAACCTGCAGATTTATCGCGGCGACGGCACGCTGCTGGTGTTGGGCACCGACTACAGCGTCAGCGGCAACCAGATCACCTTCCTCGACGCCGGCGGCCAGGCCAGTCTGTTGGCCGGGCGCAGCGGCACGGCGGCCGATACCAGCGGTGCCAACGTCGTGGTGATCAGCTATGACGTCGAGGTCAGCGCGACCATCGAGGCCAGTCGCAGCCTGCAATCCACCGCGACCCTGAGCAATTACGCCAGCGTCAACGGCGGCACCGACTTCACCCCGACCGACCTCACCGACTTGGCCAGCCAGCAGATTGCCGCGCCGGTCATCAGCAAAGTCTTTGCCGACGGCACACTGGACAATGGCGACTCCAGCGCCAGCCACACCAATGGCAGCGATCTGGTGGTCGGCGAAAGCATGCGCTACGACATTGTCATCACCCTGCCCGAAGGCACCACGCAAAACCTGCGCATCGAAGACCTGATTCCACCGGGCATGCGCCTGGACACCAGTTTCAACGGTGGCCTCGGCTACCAGATCATCACCACCCGCGCCGGCAGTGGCGCGCTTGGCGCCGATTTCGCCGGCAGCGTGCTGGTCGGTGGTTTTGCCGGAGTTGGCGGCGCACTGGGGGGCGACGGTGTCGATGGACGCTGGACTTTCAGCGTCTCCAGCGTGTCGGCGGACAACCAGACCGGCAACAACACCTTCGTGATTCGTCTGCAACTGGTGGCCAACAACGTCATTGCCAACCAGGCCAACGTCTCGCTGCAGAACAATGCGCAGTTGGTTTACAACGACCCGGATGGCGACACGCCGAACGGCGCGGTGGCGCTGGATCGCAACGTTGCCTTGAGCGGTGGCCAGCCGACGGTGACCGTGCGCGAGCCGACCCTGCAGATCAATCAGGTGATCACCTCCACCTCCGGCCTGGGCGGCTATGACCAGGGCGACACGGTGACTTTCAATATCACCATCACTAACGGCAATGGCAGCACCGATTTCAGTGCGTTCGACATCAGTTTCCTCGACACCCTGCCGACCCAACTCAGCAACGTCACGCTGGTCGGCGTGCTGTATCAGAACGGCGCGACCAACAACGGCGGGATTGCCTTCGAAATCGTCGGCGGCCAGTTGCGCACCGCCAGCGGCGCCAATATCGACATTGCCAAGGGCGGCAGCATCGTCTTGCAGCTCAGCGGTATCGTCAACGCCAGCGCCGCAGCGTTATCTAACATCGCCAACGTTGCCAGTGTGCAATGGACCAGCCTCGACGGCGGCAATGCCGGCGAACGAACCGGCGTTGACGGCGTGCTCAATGGCGGCACCCTCAACGATTACCGCAACCTGTCGACTTTGTTGATTCCTGTGGCTCAGGCCATCGAGATCTCCCGTGTCGGTGGCCTGCCAGACACGGCGGCGCCGAACCCGACATCCGCAACCGTCGAACAAGTGACCGTCGGCGAAGTGATTCGCTACCGCGTGGTGGTGCTGGTGCCCGAAGGCAACAACCCCAACTATCAGGTGCAGATCACCCTGGCCAACGGCTTGCAGTTCATCTCCCCGGATGCGCTGGTCAATGCCCTGCGCATCGCGTTCATTTCCAACGGCGGGCTGACCAGCGACGCCAACCTGATCGTCGGTGGCACGCTGAATATCGACGGCAACGAAAACAGCCCCGAGGCCCTGCCGATCACCGCCGACCTGTCCGGCCTGGCGCCGCAAGGCATCTTCGACCCGAGCCGGCTGACCGTCGTCACCAACCCCGATGGCAGCCAGGTGGTGACGTTCAACCTCGGCAACGTGGTCAACGGCAATGGCAACGACGACGATCTGGAAGGCATCTCGATCGAGTTCAACGTGCGCGTGACCAACATCGCCGCCAACATTGCCGGCGCGCAACTGGCGGTGACCGCGCAGGAAATCGTCAACGGTGCCGGGCGTGCGGTCAGTGACACGGTGTTTGAACGCGTCGTCGAGCCGAGCTTCAGCGGCCTCGACAAGCAGATCGTCACCTTCAACCCGAACCCGAGCGGCAGCACCGGCAACGCCACGGTGCAACTGAGCTTCACCCAGAACGGCGGCCTGCCGGCGTTCGATGCGCGCGTCAGCGACAGCTTTGCCGGCGGCAGCAATTACACCCTGCTTAGCGTCAGTATCAATGGCGTGAGTTACGGCCCGGGCAACCTGCCGGCGGGCATCAGCTTCAGCACCAGCGGCGGTTTGAGCGTCAACTTCGATCAACTGGATGTCGGCGCGCAGATTCAGGTGCGCTACTCGGTCGACTTGCCGAACTCGACGATTGTCGCCAGCAGCAACGCAACGCTGACCTGGAGCAGCCTGCCCGAAGACTTCACCAGTTGGGGCGGCAACAGCGTCGGGGTTGATGGCACCGCCACCGGCGAGCGCGACGGCAGCGCCGTCGGCCCGAACCAGTACATTTTGCGCGACACCGCCGGGCTTGGCGTGATCACCGGCACCCTGTGGAACGACACCGCCAGCCCGACCGCCAGCGCCACACCGGACGGCGCCGGCCTGGCCGGGCAAACCGTGACCCTGACCTGGGCCGGCGCCGACGGGCGCCTCGATACCACCGCCGACAACCTGCAGTTCACCACCGTCACCGACGCCAACGGCCAGTACCGCTTCGGCGTGTTGCCACTGGGCGTGTTCCGTATCGATGTGCCGGCGGGTCTGGTCAGTTATCCGCAACCGCTGGGCGATCTGCGCGTGCGCGTCGACAGCGACGCCGGCACCCTCGGCCAGATCACCATCACCTTGGGCGATGCCGACACGCAAAGCGCCAACGCCGGCTATGTCGAACAGAACGACGCGCCGGTCAACACCCTCCCCGGCACGCAAAACGGCCTGGAAGACGTGGTGCTGAATATCGGCGGCATCCGCGTCGCCGATGTCGATGCCGACCGCGATCCGAACGTCAACGACCGCGCCATCAGCGTCATTCTCACGGTCACTCACGGGACACTGTTCCTCGGCGCGACAGTGCCGGGCGTCACGGTCAGCGGGGCCAATACTGCGAGCATGACCCTGACCGGCAACCTCGCCGATATCAACACCGCGCTGGCCAGCCTGCGATATCTGGGCAACGCCAACTTCAATGGCACCGACACCCTGACTGTATTGAGCAACGATCGTGGCAACTACGGCGATGCCGATGGCGACGGTATTCCCGGCACGGCCGCCGATGCGCTGACCGACACCGACACCCTGCAAATCATCCTCGCCGCCGTGAATGACAACCCGGTCGGCGTCAACGACAGCGCCACGGCACTGGAGGCTGGCGGCAGCAACAACGCCTCCGCCGGTATCGACCCGCGCGGCAATGTGCTGAGCAATGACACCGACGTCGACATCGCCACCAACGCCGACCAACTGCACGTGGTTTCGGTCGGTCCCGGCGCCGGCATTCAGACGCCGGTGCTCGGTGTCACCGTGATCAATGGCCTGTACGGTCAGTTGGTGATTGGCAGCAACGGTTCGTACCAATATGTCGTCGATAACAACAATGCGGCCGTGCAGGCCTTGCGCGTGTCGGGCCAGACCTTGCAGGACAACTTCAATTACGTCCTCGCTGACCTTGCCGGAGAGACCTCGACGGCCACGCTGACCGTTACCCTTCAAGGCGCCAACGACACGCCGCAGGGCATTGACGATGACGGCGTGGCCATCGAGGCCGGCGGTGTCAACAACGGCACACCGGGCAGCGATGCCACCGGTAATGTGTTGACCAATGATCAGGACGTCGACAGCGCCGCCAATGGCGAAACCCGCACCGTGACCGGCATCCGCCCGGTGGCTGAGGCCGGCACCGGCAATTTCACCGCGGTCAGCGGCGCTACGGCGATTGCCGGGCTCTACGGTACGTTGACCATCAATCCCGACGGCACTTACAGCTATGTGGTCAACAACAGCAACGCCACGGTTCAGCGGCTCAGCGCCGGTCAACAACTGGTCGAGTTCTTCAGCTATCGGCTGACCGATACCGGCGGACTGGACGATGTCGCGCAACTGCGCATCGTCATTCAGGGCGCCAACGACAATCCGGTGGCCAGCGATGATGCGGCGTCGGCACAAGCCGCGTCGAGCAATGGCACAGCCTCGGAAAGCAATCCGAGCGGCAACGTGATTCAGTTCCCCAGCCGCCCCGGGCCGATCACTCAACCGGGTGGCAACGGCGTCGATCAGGACGTCGATGCCAATGACCAGCCGAGCAGCCAGTTGCTGGTCAATGGCGTGATCAACAAAAGCGAAGCCAGTTACAACCCGGCCGTTGACGTGCTGAGCGGTGTGGCCACCGGCACCACCTCAGCCAACGGCACCTTGGTCGCAGGCCTTTACGGCACCTTGCGCATCGGCGCCGATGGCTCGTTTTTCTATGACGTCGACAGCACCAATGCAGCGGTCCAGGCCTTGGCGCCTGGGCAGACATTGACCGAGTTCTTCACCTACCGCGTGACCGACACCACCGGCCTCACCGACACCGCGCAACTGGTGATTACCGTGCACGGCGTCAACGATCCACCCGTGGCGCAAAACGTCATCGCCGTCGCCACCGAAGCCGGCGGGATCAACAACCTGACGCCGGGCGTCAACCCTTCGGGCGACGTCACGGCCAACGATACCGACCCCGATGGCGACCCGTTGACGGTCACGCTGATCAAGTCCGGTGCGACCGGCGACCCGGGCACGCCGATTGCGGTCAATCTCGGCGGCACGGTGATTGCCGGGCTGTACGGCACGCTGACGATTTTCCCCGACGGCAGCTACGTCTACGAAGTCGACAACAGCAACCCCGACGTGCAGGCCCTGCGCCGTAGCGCCGATCTGCTCTCGGAACGTTTCACCTACACCGTCAGCGATGGCGTCGGTGCTACACCGCAAACCGACACCGCGGAAATCATCGTGTTGATTCGCGGGCAGAACGACAATCCGATTGCCAATGATGATGCCGGCGTGGCCATCGAGGCCGGTGGCCTGAACAACAGCCAGCCCGGTCAGGATCCCACCGGCAACGTGCTGGATAACGACAGCGATGTCGACGGCGGTGAAGTCCCCGGCGACCTGCCCAATTACGACTATGGCGAGACCCGCGCGGTGTCCTCGGTACGCACCGGCTCAGAGGCTGGCACCGGGACGGCGGGCACATTGGGCACGGAACTGCGCGGCACTTACGGCTGGCTGACCCTGAATGCCGACGGCAGCTACAGCTATCGTCTCGACAACAGCATGGCCGCCGTGCAGGCCTTGCGCGCTGGCAATACGTTGCTCGACGCGTTCAGCTACGAGGTGATCGACGCCGCCGGCGCCAGCGATCGTGCGACGTTGAACATCACGATTCAGGGACGCAACGACACCCCGATCGCGCAGAACGACAGCAACACCGCCGTTGAGGCCGGCGGCTTGAACAACGCCACGCCAGGGACCAATCCGAGCGGTAACGTGCTGAGCAATGACAGCGATGTCGACGGCAACGGCGAAGTGCTGAGTGTCATCGGCGTCAATCAAGGCTCGTCGGTGGGCCTGATCGGCAGCGGGTTCAATGGCACCTACGGCGTTCTCACCCTGAATGCCGATGGCAGTTACAGCTACGTGGTCGACAACCTCAATCCGCAGGTCCAGGCGCTGCGCAACAATGCCGACACCCTCACGGAAACCTTTACCTATCAGATCCGCGACCTGGCCGGCGCCACCAGCAGCGCGACGCTGACCATCACCGTGCGCGGGGCCAACGACAATCCGATCGCCAGCGACGACAGTGCCGTGGCGGTCGAGGCCGGCGGAACCTTCAACGGCACGCCCGGGGTCAACCCAAGCGGCAATGTGCTGAACAACGACAACGATGTCGATGCCAACGACGCCAAACTGGTCACCGGTATCCGCACGGGCAGCGAAGCGGCCGGCGGTGCCTTCACCAGCGTTGTCGGCGCGCAAACCTTCAACGGTTTGTACGGCACCCTGACCCTCAATACCGACGGCACTTACAGCTACGTGGTCAACAACAACCTCGCCGCCGTGCAGGCGCTGAAACTCGGTGATTCGCTGGTGGAAACCTTCACCTACCGCCTGCGCGACATCGCCGGGGCCACCGACACTGCGCAACTGAGCATTCGTATCGACGGCGCCTGGGATGCGCCGGTCGCGGCCAACGACACCGCACTGGCCGTGGCCGACAACGGCAACGGCAACGGCGTCAACCCGAGCGGCAACGTGCTGCCCAATGACACCGACGTCGACCAGGGTGACAGCAAGACCGTCACTGGCATTCGTTTCGGCACGGAAGACGCCGGCGGCAGTCTGGCCGGGGTCACGGCTGGCACCGACGACAGCAACGGCACGCTGATCAACGGACTCTACGGGCAGTTGATCATCGGCGCCGATGGCAGCTTCACCTACAACCTCGATTCGAACAATGCGGCGGTGCTGGCTTTGGGGCCGCTGCAATTTCTCAATGAGCGCTTTACCTATCAGGTCAGCGACCGTGGCGGGCAGAACGATCTGGCGGAAATCCACATCATCATTCGCGGGCGCAACATTGCGCCGGTGGCCAACACCGACACAGCGACGGCGATCGAGGCCGGTGGCAGCAATAACGATCAACCCGGTCTCAACCCCGGCGGCAATGTGCTGGACAACGACACCGACGCCGAAAGCGATCCGCTGTCGGTGATCGGCATTCACACCGGCACCGTCAACGCAATCGGCACGGTCGGCAGCATCGGCACCTCGTTGCGCGGGTTGTATGGCGACTTGCTGATCAATGCCGACGGCAGCTACACCTACACCGTCGACAACAACCTTGCTGCCGTACAGGCCTTGCGTCAGAGCGGCCAGACCCTGAATGAAGTGTTCACCTACACCATCGTCGACCGCTGGGGCGACACCAGCACCGCCGAATTGCGCATCACCGTCGATGGCCGCAACGATACGCCGGTCGCCGCCGATGACAGCGCCACGGCGATCGAGGCTGGCGGCGTCAATAACGGCACGCCGGGCAGCAACGCCACGGGCAACGTGCTGGACAACGATAAGGACGTCGACAGCGTCGCCAATGGCGAAGGCAAACAGGTGCAAAGCGTCAGCAATCAGGCCGGCCAGTCAACCGGTGCCGGACAAGTGTTGATCGGTCTCTACGGGCAACTGACGCTGAACGCCGATGGCAGTTATACCTACGTCATCGACAACAACAATCCCGTGGTGCAGGCCTTGCGCACTGCGGGCGAAACCCTCAGCGAAACCTTCACCTACCGCATGCTCGACGCGGCGGGCGCGACCTCGGATGCGCGTTTGACCGTGGTCATTCAGGGTGCGAACGATGCTCCGATCGCACAAAACGACAGCGGGTTTGCCAGCGATCAGTCCCCTGCCCCGCAAACCACCGGCAACGTGCTGCCCAACGATGGCGACGTCGACGGCAACGACAGCCTGGTGGTGGTCGGCGTACGCACCGGTGCCGAAGCCGATGGCGGCACGGCCGGAGTAATCGGCCAGCCGATCATCGGTCTCTACGGCACTCTGGTGCTGAACGCCGACGGCAGTTACACCTACACCATCGACCAGAACAACCCTTCCGTACTCGCCGCCGCCGGCCTCGGGCAGATTCTGCGCGACGTGTTCACCTACACCATCAACGACCGTGCCGGCGCCAGCGATCAGGCCGAACTGGTGATCACCCTCGACATCGCCACGCCGTTCATACCGGCACCCGGCGGCAACAACTTCGAGCGTGATCCGAACACTTTGAACCGCAACTTCCTGATTCCTGATCCACAGCCGGCAATCTTCGTCACCCCGGTGGTCGAGCGCGCCGCTGAAATCTCCGAACTCTCGGCCTGGGGCGTCGATGGCAGCAACCTGCGACTGGCGGCGGTCGGCGAGTTCACCAGCGAATCAGTGGGCAACGGTCTGGGCCTGGTGCCGGGGCAATTCGTCGCGCAAGCGGTGCGCACCAGCCGCCTCGAAAGCGAACTGGACCTGCTATGGATTCAGGGGCGTCAGGGCCGCACCGGTTTGAGCGCCGATGGCTTGTTGAGCGACCCGTCGCTGTTCACCTTGAACCCGGCCGACCTGACGCACAGCCCGGCTCACGTAGAAAAGCCTCATGAAAAACCACGGGCCAAGGGCTTCAGCGCGCAATTGCGCGATGCAGTGCAGCGGCGCACACCCCGATAAAGCGGTCGACCTGCAGAAAAATTCGAAGAATGCAAAGGAATGAACATGCGCCTACACGCGAACCGGCTTCTCAGTACCGCCATCGCTTCTGCACTGTTGCTCAGTGCTTGCTCATCAACGGAGCCGAAACCCTCCACCGATGAAGAAAACCGTCAACGGATCATTGCCGACCAGTCACGCATGTATTCCGGTCAGGAGCCGGTCACCGCGCCGATCACCTTTTACGAAGCCGCCGCACGGGCGCTGAAATACAACCTCGACTACCGCCTCAAACTGATGGAAAGCGCGCTGGCCTCGGACCTGCGCGATGTTTCCAGCCATGAAATGCTCCCGCGTCTGGTCGCCTCGGCCGGGTATGCCGGGCGTGACAATGATTCCGGCGGCACCTCGATCGGCATCGAAGACCGCCAGGTCAGCTTGCGTCCATCGACCTCCGAAGAACGCTATCGCGAAGTCTATGGCCTGGGCCTGAGCTGGAGCCTGCTGGATTTCGGCGTCGCGTATTACCGCACGCAGCAGAAATCCGACCAGATTCTCATGGCCGAAGAGCGCCGGCGCAAAGTCGCGCAGAACGTGCTGCAGGACGTGCGCAATGCCTATTGGCGGGCGCTCGGCGCTCAGCGTTTGATGCCGGAAGTCGACAAGCTGCTGATGCGCACCCACACCGCGCTGACCTCGGCCCGCCAGGCGGAAACCCGTGGCCTGCTGCCGCGTCAGGAAATCCTCGCCTATCAGCGCGCGCTGCTCGATTCGATCTACCTGCTGACCGTGCGCCGCCAGGATCTGGAGTTCGCTCAGGCCGAACTGTCAGCGCTGATGTCGCTGCCGCCGGGTTCGAAAATGATCCTCGCCGACATGCCTGACCCGCCGCTGCCGGAAGTGCGCCAGAGCATGGCGCGACTGGAACAGCTGTCGTTGGAAAATCGCCCGGAAATCATGGAAGAGTGGTACCGCAAACGCGTCAATCAAAAGGATCTGGAGATCGCCAAGGCGCAGCTATGGCCGAACGTCAGCGTCGATTTTGGCTACAAGTACGACTCCAACAAATACCTCTACAACAACGACTGGATGAGCACCGGTCTGCAAGTGTCGATGAACCTGATTCGCTTGCTGCAACTGCCGTCACTGAACGCGGCGGAAAAATCCCAGAGCGAAACCGACGACACCCGGCGCGTGGCGCTGTCGATGGCGATTCTCACGCAAGTGCGGGTCGGCACCCTGCGCTATCAACTGGCGCGGCAGGAAGTGGAGTTTGCCGAAGACAGTCTGCGCGTTGATCGCAGCCTGCTCGACTACGCCCAAGCGGCGAAAACCGGCGCGCTGGGTTCCGAGCTAGAAGTGATCCGTTCCGAAGGACGTTATCTGCTCTCGCGTTATCAGCGTGAAGCGGCGTTCTCCAGTGCGCAGGCCGCATGGGGGCGGATGTACAACTCGGTCGGGCTGGACGTGCTGCCCAAGGAAATCTCGCAACACGACATCAAGACCCTGGCCCGGGAGATTCAGCGCACCTTGAACGAACAAGAACAACAACGCCTGCTCGCTGCCACTTCGCAAGGAACGCCGAATGCGCAAAATCGCCCTTGAGTCCCGTTTCGGGGCCCTGTTGTTGGCCAGTCTGATCCTGCCCGTCCACGCCGAAGACAGCCCGTCGGCCACAGCTCTGGAAAGTGCCAGTGCGATTCGTGTGTTGCTCGCCGCCGAACTGGAAACCACCCTCTCCAGCCAGATGGCCGGCACCCTCGGTGAACTGAAAGCCGGATTCGGCGAACAGGTCGCCAAGGCCGAATTGCTCGCCCGCTTCAACTGCAATGAAGCCGAAGCGCGCGCGAAAGTCGCGGCGGCGGAGCTGGCCATGGCCAAACAGAACCTGCAGGCCAAACAACAACTGCGCCAGCTCAACGCGGTGGGCGATATCGAAGTGTCGATGGCCAACACCGAAGTGCAAAAGGCCGACGGCGCGCGAGCCATGGGCGCGGCGCAAAGCAGTTACTGCCAGGTGCTCGCACCGTTTTCCGGGCGAGTGGCCAAGGTTTACGTCAAGCCTTACCAAACCGTTTCGGCCGGCACGCCGCTGTTCGATCTGGTCAGTGACGGTGCACTGAAGGTGCGCCTGAACGTACCGTCCAACCTGCTGAAAACCCTCAAGCCCGGCCTGCCGCTGCAGGTCAGCATCCATGAAACCGGCAAGACCTATCCGGCGCATGTCAGCGGCATCAACTCACGCGTCGATGCAGTAGCGCAAACCGTTGAACTGGAAGCGAAGCTCGACAACAAGTACCCCGACTTGATGGCCGGCATGAGCGGCACCGCGCAGTTCGAGCAAGACGCGCGCCCATGACCATGAACGAGCCGTTGCCTCACCCTCACCTGCTGCTCGAACTCGATGCGCTGCGGGACAAAGCGATGGCCGCTGACTCGCTGAACAGCCTGGCGTTCAGCATGGCCAACGACCTGTACCCGCTGCTGCCCTTTCATCAGGCGCTGGTGTTCGCCCAGCGTGAGTCATCGCTGGAGCTGTTGAACGTCTCGGGGCTGTCACGGCCCAGCGAAGACTCGCCCTATCTGGTGTGGCTGCGTCGCGCCAGTCGCTGGGTCGCGGCGCAAGTACCCGGTGCAGAGCCGGTGTGGCTGTCACAAGAAACCGCCAGCCCACCACAGGACATCGCCGAAGGCTGGAACGAATGGTGGCCGTCGGGGCTGTGGTGCGTGCCGGTGCAGGATCGCGACCAGCAACGGCTGGGCCTGTTGCTGCTGTTGCTGGAACAGGAACCACCGGCGCTGTTGTGGCACCACCTCAAGGGGCTGGTCAGCACCTGGGCCTATTGCTGGTCAGCGCTGACCCGGCGCAAGGGCTTGCGGCGCTGGCGGCCCAATCGCAAACAACTGCTGCTGGTGTTGATCGTGCTCGCGGCCCTGCTGCTGTTGCCGGTGCGGCAAACGGCCTTGGCGCCGACTGAAATCGTTTCGCGGCAGGCGCAGATCATCAGCTCACCGATTGATGGCGTGATCGAAAAGATTCAGGTTCGACCCAATCAACCGGTGGAGGCTGGCACACCCCTGTTTGCGCTGGACGAAACCACCCTGCGCAGCAGCGCTGAAGTGCTCGGCAAAGAGGTCGCGGTGGCAGATGCCGAGTTGCAGGCAGCCAGCCAACGGGCCTTCGATAACCCGCAGAGCAAAAGCGAACTGACCTTGCTCGCCGGTCGCGCGCAGCAACGCCGGGCTGAGTTGGCAGCGGTGCAGGCGCAACTGAAACGTACACAAGTGCTGTCGCCACGGGGCGGCGTCGCGGTGTTCAGCGACCCCAATGACTGGCTGGGCAAACCGGTGGTGACCGGCGAGCGCATCCTGCAAGTGGCTGACCCGACGCAACCGGCCATGCTGATTCAACTGGCCGTGGCCGATGCCATCGCGCTGGAACCGGGCGCCGAGGTCACGCTGTTTCTCACCGCTTATCCGCTAACGCCCCTCAAGGGGCAGATTCTGGAAACCAGTTATCAGGCGCGGCCCAGCGATGAGGGTGTGGTCGCCTACCGCTTGCTCGCCAGCATTGAGGGCGCCTCGGAGCACGCACGCCTCGGCCTGCACGGCACGGCGAAGCTCTACGGTGGGCGAGTCATGCTCGGTTATTACCTGCTGCGCCGGCCCATGGCGACGCTGCGTGCCTGGAGCGGCTGGTAATGCTCGACCCGGCCGATCTGCCGGTGCCGCCGCTGCGCGAAGACTTGCGCCTGAGCGAAGCAGCCAACGGCAGCAACGGCGAACCGGCGTGGGTGATTCAGGACACGGTGATCAACCGTTTCTACCGCATAGGCTGGCTGGAATTCGAGTGTCTGCTGCGCTGGGGCCAGTCGCCGCGCCAGATCAGCGAGCAGATCGCCGAAGGCACGGCGTTGAAACCGGATGTCGAGCAAGTCCTCGATTTCCGCCAGTTTCTGGAGCAACACCAGTTACTGCGTGCCGGCCCCGCTGCGCTTGAACGACTCAAGAACAAAAGCGCAGAAGGCAGTTGGCTGACGTGGCGCTGGTGGCTGCACCATTACCTGTTTTTCCGCATTCCGTTGCTGCGTCCGCAACAGCCGTTGCAATACCTGGCGCGAGCGCTGGGTTGGCTGTTTCATCCGCTCACCGGGATTATCGTGCTGAGCCTGAGCCTGCTCGGGATCATTCTGGTCTTGCAGCAATGGGATGTGTTCACCAGCGCGGTGGTCGAGTCGTTTTCCACCGAGGGCCTGTTCAGTTTTGCCCTGGCGCTGATCGTCGCGAAAACCCTGCATGAACTCGGCCATGCCTTGGTCGCGACCCGGCTCGGCTTGCGCGTCGGGCACATGGGCATTGCGTTTGTGGTGATGTGGCCGATGCTCTACACCGACACCGGTGAGAGCTGGAAACTCAGCCGTTCTCGGCAGCGGCTGGCCATCGCTTCAGCGGGGATCGTGACCGAGTTGTCGCTGGCCGGACTGTCGACGCTGGGCTGGGCGTTGTGTGATCCGGGCGCGTTGCGCAATGCCCTGCTCTATCTGGCCACCACCAGTTGGCTGTTATCACTGGCGCTGAACGCCAGTCCGTTCATGCGCTTTGACGGCTACTTCATCCTTTCCGATTTGCTCGACTTTCCCAACCTGCATGAACGCGCTTCGGCGCTGGCGCGCGTCACCCTGCGGCGCAATCTGCTGGGCTTGCAGGAAGACTGGCCAGAAACGTTTCCAAGCGGTCAGCGGCGTTTGCTGGTGACCTTCGCGATCATCACTTGGATCTATCGGCTGGTGCTGTTTCTGGGGATCGCGCTGGCGGTCTATCTGTTTTTCTTCAAGGTCTTGGGGATCTTTTTGTTCATGGTCGAACTGTCGTGGTTTATCGCCCTGCCCGTGATGCGCGAGCTGGGCCATTGGTGGAAAAACCGCGCGGCGATTCCGAGCCGGCGCAAAGTGGCGTTTTACGCGATGCTGCTGTTGATTCTGCTGGGTTTGGCGATGCCATGGCGCACGCAGATCGATGCGGTCGGCGTGGCCCGTGCCGAACACCAGTTGCGCGTGTATGCGCCCTACCCGGCGCGCCTGCAATCGATTCACCCGCACGGCCCGGTCAAGGCTGGGGAAACCCTGGTTACCCTGGACGAGCCGGACATCGCCTCGCGCCTGCAATCCAGCGAAGCCAATGCGCGCAGCTATGAAGCGCGGTTGTCGGGGCTGATCGCCGATCCCGCTGGTCTGGCCGAGGATGCCGTGACCCGCCAGCGCCTCAACGTGCAGTTCGAAGAGGCTCGCGCGGCCCGCTCGGAAATCGCCCGGCTCAACCTGCAAACGCCGTTTGCCGGGGTATGGCTCGACGTCAATCCCGACTGGAAAGCCGGGCAATGGGTCGGCCGTCAGGAGGCATTGGGTATGCTGATTGATCCGCGCAGTTGGCAGGTCGATGCTTATGTCGCGCAGGATCAGGTGCATCGCATGGCCACTGGGGATCACGTGCGTTTCTATGCCGATGGCCAGACCACGCCGCTGTCCGGCCGGGTCGTGCAAATCGGCAGCACCCGCGCCAGTCAGCTGTCGCACCGCATGTTGTCGTCACGCTTTGGCGGTCCGGTGCCGACGACCAATGCCGAACATGCGCTGATCCCGAGCAATGCGTTGTTTCAGGTGTTGATTCAGCTGGATGAACCGTTGCCGAGCCTGCGCGAGACCCGCGGGCATCTGAAGATTGAGGGTGAGCGGAGAAGTTTGCTCGCCGACGGCGCGACTCATGTGCTGGCGGTACTGATGCGCGAAAGTGGTTTCTGACAATCCGCTCTAGCCAGCAACCACGAAGATGATAATCGGCCCGCACACCGCCAGCAGCACATTGGAAATCGCATAGCACACGGTGAAACCGATCACTGGAGTATTACTCCCCGACTGCTCGATGATCTTGTTCATCGATGCCGCTTCCGTCTGCGCACCGGCCAACGCGCCAAACAGAATCATCGGGTGCAAGCGCAGCACATAGCGACCGAAATACAACGCCACCAGTGGCGGCAAAATCGTCACCACTGCGCCGGACAGCAGCAATGCCAGCCCCTGCTCTTTCATTGCGGCAAACGCCGCCGGCCCGGCGAGCAAGCCGACCACGGCGCCGAACGCGGTCAGGCCAAACTCGGAAAACGCCCATTGCGCCGCGGGCGGCAGCGCGCCGATTTCCGGGTGGCGCGAGTTGTACCAGCCAATCACCAGCGCGGCGACCAACACCCCGCCGCCGATGCCCAGTTCCACCGGGATCATGCCGACATGGGTCGAGAGCAGTCCCAACAGTGAGCCCAGTACCATGCCCAGGGTGTGCATGGCGATGTCACTTTTGTAGTTGTTCTTGCGGATCCGCCCCAGGCGTTTGGCGATGGCTTCGACACTGGCCGTGCGCCCGGTCAATGTCAGCACGTCGCCACGGCGTAACACCGTGTTCGGCAGCAAGGGCAGTTCGTAGCCCTGCCGGGAGATGGTGTTGACGAAGCACCCCAGGCGCCCATCGCTGGCCAATCGGGTTTTCGCTTCATGAATGGTTGTGCCGGCAAACTCCGCCGAGGTCAGCACAATATCCACTTCGCGCGTCGGGAATGACAAGGACTCGGGATGATCGATCTCCGGCCCGACCCAGTGACTCAACGTGCCCACTGCGTCGCGCAAGGCATACACGCCCACCACATCGCCGGCCATCAGCACGAAGAGTTCATCGCGCTCGATGATTTGCCCGGCCCGCACCACACGCTCGACCGTCAATGAGTCATGCAGCTTTTCAAAATCGATGATGCGCTGGCCATCCGCCTGGCCATTGCTCGCCACTTGGTGAGCCCGCACGACGATGCGCGTGTAGGGCACGGTGATCGCCTCTTCTTCCTTGGCGATGCCCAGTTCCAGCTCCAGTTCACGCGCCGATTCGCGCAGATTCACCCCAAGCAGTTTCGGCGCAATGCTGCCGACAAACACAATCAAACCGATGGTGCCGAACAAGTAGGTAATCGCGTAAGCAATCGCCATGTGGCTGTTGAGTTGCGCCTTGGCTGCGGAATCAATCGTCAGTTGATTGATCGCGCTGGTCGCGGTGCCCATGATCGCCGTGTCGGTCAGCGCCCCGGCACCTAGGCCTGCGGTGAACCCGGCGTCGAAATCGAACACCGAGTACATCAATAGAATCGCCCCCAGCGCAGTGGCGCACAGCACCACCGAGAGCAGCACCAGTTTCAGTGTGCCGCGATTGAGGCTGCCGAAAAACTCCGGGCCACTCTTGAACCCGACGGCGTAGATGAACATCACGAAAAACACTGACTTCAGGCCCGCCGGCACTTCCAGACCGATCTGCCCGATCAGCAAACCCATCAGCAGTGCACCGGCCACCGAGCCGAGGTGGAAGCTGCCGATGTGAATCCGGCCGATAAACACGCCCAGGGCAATCGCCAGGAACACCGCGATTTCCGGGTCGGTGCGCAAGGCGTGCAGGATGAATTCGAGCATGGGGCGAACTCCTTTGAGCGGCGGTCACTGATCCTTCGGTTCTTGCGCGGGTGCGGTGTACCACTTTTCTCGCGGCACCCACTTTTCGCTCTGCGGATCGCCCAGATAGTGCGGCGACATGATCTGCACGCCGTATTCGTTGAACACGTCCTGGATATTGGCGTGGAGCATGCTCAGCAGCACCGCACGCGGGCGCGGCTGGCTCGGGATCGCTTGTGCGACCAGCCGGTATTCCGGGTAGAAATCCGACAACGCGGTCTGGAACACCTGCGCCGGCGGGTCTTCGAGAATCCCAGGCGTACGCTTCGCCGCTTCCAGCAACATCGCCTCGACCTGACGCCATGGTGTGTCGTAGCCAATGGTCACAACCGTATCCACCACATAACCGGGGCCTTGCACGGTGCGCGAGTAGTTTTTGGTGACCGTGCCAGTGATCATCGAATTGGGCAGCGTCAGCACTTCCCCCAGTCCGGTACGAATGCGCGTAGTGAACATGCCCAGTTCGGTAACCGTGCCTTCGTACTCGCCGATTTTCACGAACTCGCCGGGGCGTAAGGTGCGCGTGTAGGTGAGGATCAACCCAGCGGCGGCCTGCCCCACTACGCTGGTCGCGCCGAGGGAAATCATCAGGCCGATCAGCACCGACAAACCCTTGAAGGCATCGGTGCCGGCGCCGGGCAGATACGGATAGGCCATCGCCAGAGCAAACAACCAGACCGCCAGCGCCGTCAGGCGTTGGGTCGGTTGCAGGGTTTCGTGGTTGAGCCAGCTGAATGTCCCCGGTGTAGCCATGCGGCGCAGGATGCGTCGGGTGAACGCAGTGACGCCACGGGCGATAAAGAAAATCGCCAGGGCCACGCCCAGTCCGGGAATCGCATCGACGATGCCTTGCAACAGATAACCGGCCAGCTCGAACAGATAGTTATTGAGGCTTTCGCCCCATGGACGCGTGTAGGGAAAGCGCGACAGGACAAAGCCCAGCCATTCATAGGTCAGCAGCAAAATCAGCAGCCAGCGCAGCAGCAACAGCAGACGGCTGACCAGCGGATAGAGGAAATTCGAGTCGATCAGTTGCACCCGTCCGACCTTCAGCGCTTGGGTGTGGCGATCCATCAGTTCGGGAAGTTTTGCCAGCAATTTGCGGCGCAAATACGCCAGGCCCCAAAGCAGCGCGAGGTAAATCAGCGTGGCGACCGCAGCCAGTGCCAACGAACGCAGAATCAAGTCGAGACTGCGCGCTTCGCGGGTTTCATTGACCACTTGGCGGAGTTTTTCCGCCGCGCCCTCGGCAGCCTGTTGCACCGATGAATAGGCCAGCGTGTCGATGTCCTTGGGCGCGACGATGAAGGCGCGTTTAGAACCGATCAGCACCAGATAGCTGTTCTGGATCGGATCAATGCTGACGTTGAGGTCCTCGCCTTCATCCAGCGCCTCACTGATGACCATTTTCGCCCGTTTGACCCGCGAGGCCGGCGCTTCGCCGAGGATGGTGGCGCGAAACAGCATGATGCTGCGGTTGGCGACCTTCAGCTCAACCGCCTCGTCGGCCGGTTTTGTTGCCTCATCAGCCGCCCAGCCGAGCCCACACCAGAGCGCCGCAAACACCACTATCCAAACCGCCAGCAGCCTGCTTCGCATGCGCCTGTTTCCTTACGCCCAAGTGTCAGAGAGGGATACGTAAGGCAGCGTAGTTGAGCGATGAACGGTTGTCAGATTCCCGCGCACCGATAAGTGTCACGGCAGATTTTCTTTGCGCTGGCTCTCCAGAAGCTCGGTGACATCGGCCGGTTGATACACCCAGCCGATGAACAACTCATAACCGACCGCCAGAATCACCGGGCCGATGAACAGACCAATAATGCCGCTGGTAACCATGCCTCCGAGCGCACCGATCAGTACCACCGGCATCGGCACCGCGACGCCGCGTCCCAGCAACATCGGCTTGAGCACATTGTCGGAAAGCCCGGCAATCGCCATCCACGCCGCAAAAATAATCGTGCTGGCGCTGACCCCGTCCTGCGCGAAGACGTAAATCACCACGGGCAGCGTGATCAGCAATACCGGCAATTGCGTGATGCCCAGCAGCAACACCATCAACGCGATAATCCCGGCGGCAGGGACACCCATGACCACCAACGCAACCCCGACCAGCAACATCTGAATAAAGGCGATACCGACCACGCCCTGCGCCACGGCGCGGATGGTTGCCGTGCACAGTTCGGCGATTTGCGGGCCACGCACCGGACCGGAAATGCGTGTGGTGATGGCCACTGCCGTGCGATGCCCGCGCTCGCCGTGGGTCATGACCAAACCGGCGATGATCAGCGCAATCACAAACACCACGATCCCGGCACCGACGCCAGCGGCTTGATGCAATAACACTTTGCCCCAGTTGGACAGGTGCGGTGCCAGCTCCTTGAACGCCCAGCTCAAGTCTTGCGAGGCGTGTTGCCAGATGCCGTAAACCGGCGCGCCAATCAGCGGCCAGTTCTCGACGCTGGCCGGTGGTGGCGGGATCTCGAACTGGCCTGCCTCCATCGTGTGCATGCCGACTTTCACCGAATCGGCAACGGAAGCCCCGAGCAGGCTCAGCGGCACCATCAGAATCAACAACCCCAGCAGCACCAGCAAGATCGCCGCCCAACCGTAGCGGTTGCCAAGCTTTGCGCCGAGCTTCTGATTGAGTGGATACAGGGTGATCGCGAGGATCAGCGCCCACAGCATGACATTCAGAAACGGATGAAAGATGTCGTAGCAGAACAACACCAGAATGGTGATCAGACCCGCGCGTATCAGTACGTCCAGCAGTGCTCTGGAACTGTGAAAGGTGATCAGCGGTTTTTCTTCCATGTCGGCGCTCCTGATTGGGCCATCGATGAACCGCTGTGAGCCTAGTTCACATCCGGTACATCGTCTCGACTGGTGCGCACGCCAATTCGCGACTAAACCTGAAGGCTGATCTGCATTGATAAGGAATTCGCGATGAAGTCGACGCACTCACTGATCATTCTTGCGCTGGCAGGCACTGGCGGTCAGGTACTGGCGGGCGGTATTGATCTATATGAAGCGGGTCAGGAAGGCGCGGGGCTGGCCAATGCCGGCTCGGCGGCGCTGGCCACTGACCCGAGCGTGTTGATGAGTAACCCGGCCGGCATTGCTGCACTCAAGGGCACGCAAATCAGCCTGACCGGTCAGGCCATATTCGGCGGTCTGGGTTTTGATCGCGACAGCGACAATGACTTCTCCGGCAACGAGGGCGGCAATCCCCTGCCGATCCTCCCGGGTACCAGTTTCTTTATCAGCCATGAGCTCAATGATCGCGCCAGTATCGGCTTCGGCATGTATGGCAACTTCGGTCTGAGCGTGAAATACGACGATGACTGGGCCGGGCGCTACTTCAGCCAGGAATCGACATTGATCGGCATTTCGATGCAGCCGACTTTCGCTTACAAGATCACCGACGATCTTTCGATGGGCATCGGCCCGCGTCTGGTCTACGGCTACTACTACACAAAAATGGCCATCGACAATAACGCCTTCCTGCCCGGCACGCCGTTTCAGGAGGATGGCAAGTTGCAGTACAAGGACACGGACATCGGCACCGGGATCAACCTCGGCCTGCGCTACCAGTTGAACGAGCGCACCACCGTCGGTCTGGCCTACACCAGCAAAGTCAAACTGGAGTTCAAGGACTCACCTTCCGTGCATGGTGTGCGCAATCCGCTGCTCAATTTCGCGCTGTCGAGGCTGGATGTCGACGAGCTGGAAATCGACATGAACATTCCGCAGACGGCGACCCTGAGCATTGCCCATCAGTTGAACGAACAGTGGACCCTGCTGAGTTCGGTGAACTGGCAGGACTGGAGCGATTTTGCCGACATCGGCGTGTCGGTGGACAGCGCCGCCGGCGACGTTTCACGTTCGGTGGTTCGCAAGTATCAGGACACCTGGCACCTGTCGATCGGTGCGCAAAACCAGATCAGCCCGAAACTGCGCTGGAACATGGGCGTGGGCTACGACAGTTCTGCTGTGAAGGACAAGGATCGCACCGTCGACAACCCGATGAACGAGACCTGGCGGCTGGCGACCGGGCTGAGCTACAAACTGGCTGAAGACACCGACCTCAACCTCAATTACACGCTGGTCTGGCTGGGTGACATGGACGTTCAGCAGACCAAGCGCAATGGGCAGACGCTGTCGGGGAGTTATCCCAATAGCGCGCTGCACATTGTTGGCGGTGGCGTGACATGGCGGTTTTGATCGAACCGATCAGCGCGCAAGCATGCCGTGACACAACAGATTCAGAACCCCGCGCATGTGCAAGGCGTGCGCGGTGCGGTCCGGATTTTCCTGGGTTGCCAGTCGAATGAACGCCATGTTCGCGTATTGGTTGAACAGCGTGGCAACCACGTCGATATCGATCGATTCACGCACCTTTCCCGCTTGCTGGAAATGCAGGAGCAGCGCTTTGGTTTCTTCGATCACGGCCGCGTTCCATGGACTCATCGCCTCGGCCAATTCTCCGGTCAGCAGAAACGGCGCCAATTCGCGCCACAACGAAGCCGGCATCGCCTGTAGCTGGTAATCGGTCATCAACCCTTCGAACTCGCACAACGCCTCCAGCGGATCGCTGTCCTCGTCCAGATTCGCCCGCGCCTCGCGCATGGCTTGCTCGTCGGGTTGCTTGAGCAAGGCCAGCAGAATCTCCTGCTTGCCGCCGAAATAATTCACCACCGTTGGCGCGGAAACGCCCGCCTGCACGGCGATCTGGTCCAGCGTGGTGGCCGCAAAGCCGTTGCGCTTGAACAACTCGAGCGCCGCCTCGGCAATCACCTGCCGGCGCTGTTCCTTCTGCCGCTCTCTGAGTCCGCTCATGTTGCCTCTGATGTTCCTTGCCAATGGCCCTCAGCCTACGGAGATCTTTTTTCATCGACAAATATTTTCTTTACAAAAATATTTTTAGATGACAAAACTTTATCCGTGCAGCGCTGTGACGAACGCACTCACTTGCCCTTTGCTCTGGAGATCCGCCATGTCCGCCGAATTCGATTCGACCCGCAGTACCCGCGATTACCAAGCCTCTGACGCTGCTCACCACATCCACGCGTTCGTCGATCAAAAAGCCCTCAACGAGGAAGGCCCGCGGGTGATGGTCAGCGGCGATCGCTTGGCACTGTGGGACAACGACGGCAATCGTTACCTGGACGGCATGTCCGGTCTGTGGTGCACCAACCTTGGTTACGGGCGCAAGGATCTCGCCGCTGCTGCGACTGCGCAGCTGGAACAACTGCCCTACTACAACATGTTCTTCCACACCACTCACCCGGCGGTGATCGAGCTGTCCGAACTGCTGTTCAGCCTGCTGCCCAAGCACTACAGCCACGCGATCTACACCAACTCCGGTTCCGAAGCCAACGAAGTGCTGATCCGCACCGTGCGCAAGTTCTGGCAAGTGATGGGCAAACCCGAGAAGAAAATCATGATCGGCCGCTGGAACGGCTACCACGGCTCGACTCTGGCCGCGACGGCGCTGGGCGGGATGAAGTTCATGCACGAGATGGGCGGCACCATTCCTGATGTGGCGCACATCGATGAACCGTACTGGTTCGCCCACGAAGGCAACCTCAGCCCGGAAGAATTCGGCCTGCAAGCGGCGCGACAACTGGAAGACAAGATTCTCGAACTGGGCGCCGACAAGGTCGCCGCGTTCGTCGCCGAACCGTTTCAGGGCGCGGGGGGAATGATCATTCCGCCGGCCACTTATTGGCCGGAAATCCAGCGTATCTGCCGCCAATACGATGTGCTGCTGTGTGCGGATGAAGTGATTGGCGGTTTCGGTCGCACCGGTGAATGGTTTGCCCATCAGGCATTCGGTTTTGAACCCGACACCCTGTCGATCGCCAAAGGCCTGACCTCGGGTTACATCCCTATGGGCGGTTTGGTTCTGTCGCGGCGCATGGCCGAGGCGCTGGTGGAGAAAGGCGGCGTGTTTGCCCACGGCCTGACTTATTCCGGGCACCCGGTGGCGGCGGCCGTGGCGATTGCCAACCTCAAGGCCTTGCGTGATGAGGGCGTGGTCACACAGGTGAAAACCGACACCGGCCCGTACCTGCAAAACTGCCTGCGCGAGGTGTTTGGCAATCACCCGTTGGTGGGTGAGATTCAGGGGGTTGGCCTGGTGGCGGCGCTGCAGTTCGCTGAAGACAAGGCCACGCGCAAGCGCTTTGCCAATGAAAACGATATTGCCTGGCGTTGCCGCACGATTGGCTTTGAAGAAGGGCTGATCATTCGTTCGACACTGGGGCGGATGATCATGGCGCCGGCGTTGGTCGCCACGCGCACGGAGCTGGATGAGTTGATCGACAAGACGCGGATTGCGGTGGATCGGACGGCGCGGGAGTACGGGGTGCTGTGATCGTCTGAGGACGTACCTGTCTTCTGGGAACGCAACAAATCCCTGTGGGAGCTGGCTTGCCAGCGATGGCGATAGTTCAGACACTTCATTATCGAATGGGCTGGCCCCATCGCTGGCAAGCCAGCTCCCACATGGATCTACAGCGGACACGAATTCTGCATACCCCGCAGCCCCCTGTAGGATTGAGCCTGCTCGCGATGGGGGCCATTGAGGTAGAAAATCGGTGGTAGATCGTTCCCGCCGATTACTCCATGCGCCGCTTGGTGTTAAATAGGCGCCAGTCTTAACCTTGTCGCTTATAGCTGTGCAACGAGAACCGATATGAACACCCATTCCAAGAAAAGCACCCGAATTCAAACAGCGGTGAGCGCATGATCGAAGTCACCGAAGTTTCCATTGCCCAACTGCGCGCCGCGCTGGAATCGGGCAAGACCACCGCAGTCGAACTGGTGCAAGCCTATCTCGCACGCATCGATGCCTACGACGGCGCCGACACGCCCACCGCGCTGAACGCCGTGGTCGTGCGCAACCCTGAAGCATTGAACGAAGCTCGGGCGTCCGATGCCCGTCGTGCCGAAGGCAAAACCCTCGGCCCGCTCGACGGCATTCCCTACACCGCCAAAGACAGTTATCTGGTCAAAGGCCTGACCGCTGCGTCCGGCAGCCCGGCTTTCGCTGATCTGGTCGCTTATCGCGACGCCTTTACCATCGAACGCCTGCGCGCGGCCGGGGCGATCTGCCTGGGCAAGACCAACATGCCGCCGATGGCCAACGGCGGCATGCAACGCGGCGTCTACGGTCGCGCTGAAAGTCCTTACAACGCCGATTACCTGACCGCGCCGTTTGCCTCTGGCTCGTCGAACGGTGCCGGCACCGCCACTGCTGCGAGTTTCGCTGCATTCGGTCTGGCTGAAGAAACCTGGTCGAGCGGGCGTGGCCCGGCGTCGAACAACGGCCTGTGCGCTTACACCCCGTCGCGCGGCGTGATTTCGGTGCGTGGCAACTGGCCGTTGACGCCGACCATGGACGTGGTCGTGCCTTACGCGCGGACCATGGCTGACCTGCTTGAAGTCCTCGACATCGTCGTCGCCGAAGACCCGGACACCCGTGGCGACCTCTGGCGCCTGCAACCTTGGGTGCCGATCCCGAGCGTCACCGAGGTGCGCCCCGCCGCATACGCCGACCTGGCTGCCGACGCTAAAGCGCTGGCCGGCAAGCGTTTCGCCGTGCCGCGCATGTTCATCAATGCCGACCCTGAAGCCGGTACCAGCGAAGCGCCGGGCATCGGTGGCCCGACCGGCCAGCGCATCAACACCCGCGCGTCCGTGATCGACTTGTGGAAGCAGGCGCGTCAGGCCCTCGAAGCCGCCGGTGCCGAAGTCATCGAAACCGACTTTCCGCTGGTCTCCAACTGCGAAGGCGACCGCCCCGGCGCGCCGACCGTGTTCACCCGGGGCCTGGTCTCCAAAGAGTTCCTTCACCATGAGCTGTGGGACCTGACAGCATGGGCGTTCGACGACTTCCTGCAAGCCAACGGCGACCCGAAACTCAATCGTCTGGTCGACGTCGACGGGCCGAAAATCTTCCCGCACGAACCGGGCACTCTGCCTAACCGTGAGGGCGATCTGGTCGCCGGCATGGACGAATACGTGCGCATGGCCGAGCGCGGAATCACGCCGTGGAATGAAATTTCCACCGTGCCCGACGGCCTGCGTGGCCTGGAGCAGACCCGACGCATCGACCTCGAAGACTGGATGGATCAGTTGGGCCTCGACGCCGTGCTGTTCCCGACAGTGGCCGACGTTGGACCAGCGGATGCGGACGTCAACCCGGAGTCGGCCGACATCGCTTGGAGCAACGGCATCTGGGTAGCCAACGGCAACCTCGCGATCCGCCACCTCGGCGTACCGACCGTTACCGTGCCGATGGGTGTGATGGCCGACATTGGCATGCCAGTGGGCCTGACCTTCGCCGGCCGCGCTTACGACGACTCGAACCTGCTGCGCCTGGCCGCCGCGTTTGAATCGACCGGCAGCAAACGCCAGATCCCGCCACGTACGCCGCCGCTGGCGTAACGCGCTTAAAACTGTAGGAGTGAGCCTGCTCGCGATGGCGATGTGTCAGCTTGGATAAACTTGACTGACACACCGCCATCGCTGGCAAGCCAGCTCCCACAGGTTTCAGCTCCAGTCCCAAAATCCTCATTCAACCCAAATCCCCTGTGGGAGCCACAGTTTTTTGTGTGATGCCAAGATCGGTGGGGACACCATAGGCCCCTGTGGGAGCTGGCTTGCCAGCGATGGCGTCAGCGCATTCCCAACCTCATGACCTGACAGCCACAATAATTCAGCACATCCGCTCAATCCCCTGCCCTGCAAACACTCGATCATCCCGGCCACCTTAATTGCCGCTGGCCACTGACCATGATCGACAGCACCCCTTCGCGCCTCACCCTGCTCGCGCTGCTCTGCGGTCTGACCACCACCGCCCACGCCAGCGGTTTCTTCGACGATGCCAAAAGCGAAGTGCTCAGCCGCAACTTTTACCTGAGCAACGATTACCGCTCGCCCTCACCCTCCGGAAAAAACTACAAACAAGAATGGGCTCAAGGCTTTATCGGCACCTTCTCATCCGGTTTCACACCCGGCACGGTCGGATTCGGCATTGATGCTCACGCATTCGCCGGACTGAAACTGGACGGCGGCAAGGGCCATTCCGGCACTGGTTTGCTGCCAGTCGACAGCGATGGCCGCAGCGAAACCGACTACTCCAGTGCCGGCGGCGCGCTCAAATTTAAGGCGTCGCGCACCACCCTCGCCTTCGGAGAAATGACCGTGGAAACCCCGGTATTCGACACCTCCGACAAACGCCTGCAACCGGAGTACGCCACCGGTTTTCTGCTCAACAGCGCCGAGTTCGATCACCTCAATCTGGTCGCCGGGCATTTCACAGCGTTCAAGAATCAGGACAGCTCATCCGGCAAAGGCGACTTCTACGGTTACGGCGCCAATACCGAGGCCGGCGGCATCAGTTTTCTCGGCGCCGACCTGTTCACCGGCAGCCCCGTCGGCGGCGCGTTGTACGCCTCGGAACTCACAGACACCTGGCATCAGTACTACGGCAATCTGCACTTCAAGCAGTCCGGCGTGCTGCTCGACGCCAACCTCTACCACACCCGCGACACCGGCAGAGCGCTGGCCGGCGCCATCGACAACAGCGCGTTCAGCCTCTCCGGCAAATACACCTTGGGCCCGCACGCGGTGATGCTTGGCTGGCAACGGATCAATGGCGACACGCCGTTCGATTTCGTCGGCGGCGACTCGATCTACCTCGCCAACTCGATCAAATACGCCGATTTCAACGGCGCCAACGAACGCTCATGGCAGGCGCGCTACGACCTCGACCTCGGCGCCGTCGGCATCCCCGGCCTGACCTTCATGACCCGCTACGTCAGCGGCAGCCACATCGACGGCACCCACGCGCCCAAGGGCGGTGCCTACAATCCGTTCGACGCGCAAAGCGACAGTTACCAGCCGCAGCAAGGTGACGGCGGCAAGCACTGGGAGCGCGATATCGATTTGAAATACGTCGTGCAATCGGGCGCGGCGAAGGATTTGTCGGTGCAGGTGTCGCATGTCTCGCACCGGGCTAATGAGGCGCAGGCCGGCGATGACATTGACCGCATCTATGTGGTGATCCAGTACCCGTTGGGTTTCTAACCCACCGCCCATCCCGATTTGAAACGCTATCCCCTGTAGGAGTGAGCCTGCTCGCGATAGCGTCTTTTCAGCAACATTCATGCTGACTGATACACCGTTATCGCGAGCAGGCTCACCCCTACAGGTTTCTGCGGCGATCACCAGGCTGTGTTTACACCGCCGAACCTGTGGGAGCGAGCTTGCTCGCGAAGGGGCCAGTGAAGTCAGCGCAAATCGCCTTTTAAACTCAGGCGTTTAAAAGACACCTTCAGACACGCCTTTCAGGCTACAAATTCTTGCGCCATTACCTACAGCTACGCCAGAATCCGCCGGCTTGTGCGCCTTGGGGGCGGGTTCTATTGTGGTGCGGTCGCTGACAAATCAGCGATCGGGTTTCGCAGCCCGGATCAATCAAGGCGCACAGCGCACCCAATCGTTGCTATCAAGATTTATGCAACGGTGCTTCATGGCGGCTGTGCGCGGGATACCTTCGGGTATGCCGGGTACCTTGATTCCCGGTCTGCGAACCTGCGTACAGCTGCCACCTCTCTTCGTTTCGCAGCGAAATGTGGCGGCTTCAGTAATCAAGGAGCTTTACCCATGATCAAACCAACACCCAACCCGCCCGAAATCGACCTCGCCTCCCCCTACGAGTCCTTAGATTCAAAAAAGCTCAACGACGCCGCTGAACGCGCGCTCGATCACTATCTCTGCCCACCCGGCTCCACCCCACCACCACGTAAAACCCGCCGGATGTACGCCGTTAACGCAGATTTCAAAAACGAGGAGTTGCTGGCCGACGCCAGCGAAACACTCGCCTCCGCCAGAACCATCGCTCATGACTTCGCCCACCTCGTACCCGCGTCACAGCGCAGGACGCTTTTGGGGATCGCGCAGCTGATCATGCTGGGGGAGCTGGCGGTGAATAGGGTGATGGATAATCTGGAATTGCCGAATTAGTTCGGGTACAGATCGTTCCCACGCTCTGGGTGGGAATGCCTCAACGGACGCTTCGCGTTCGGCTCTGGATGGGACGCAGAGCGTTCCGGGCTACATTCCCACGCAGAGCGTGGGAACGATCAACACCGGCAAGATCAAAAGATCGCAGCCTTCGGCAGCTCCTACATAGATCGGTGTCGGATCTGCCGAAGGCTGCGATCTTTGGCTTTTGGCAAACTGGCGGAACGCGTTATCAGATATCAGGGACAAACCCCGTTTGCCCCCAGACCTTTGCCCGACTTTTCGTCTTTTAAACTTCAGTGTTTAAAAGACAACTCCAGACACGCCTTCAAGGCTACAAATTCTTGCGCCATTGCCTACAGCTACGCCAGAATCCGCCGGCTTGTGCGCCTTGGGGGCGGGTTCTATTGTGGTGCGGTCGCTGACGAATCAGCGATCGGGTTTAGCAGCTCGGCTAATTTCAAGGCACGCGAGTTTCGCCAATACGTTATGGCGGCTTTGCGTGGGGCACTTCGGTGCGCCGGGATCCTTGAGCCTGGTCTGCTAACCCGCGTACAGCCGCCACCCTATCCGTTTAGCAGCGATGGATGACGGCTCCATATCTCAAGGAGCTACACCATGATCAAACCAACACCCAACCCACCCGAAACCGATCTCGCCTCGCCCTACGAATCCCTCGATTCAAAAAAGCTCAACGACGCCGCCGAACGCGCGCTTGATCACTACCTCTGCCCACCCGGCTCCACCCCACCACCGCGTAAAACCCGCCGGATGTACGCCGTTACCGCCGACTTCAAAAACGAAGAACTGCTTGCCGATGCCTGCGAAACACTCGCTTGCGCCAGAACCATCGCTCATGACTTCGCCCACCTCATCCCCGCGTCGCAGCGCAGGACGCTGTTGGGTATCGCGCAGTTGATCATGCTCGGCGAACTGGCGGTGAATCGGGTGATGGATAATCTGGAGTTGCCGTAGTAGCGGGGATACAGATCGTTCCCACGCTCTGCGTGGGAATGCCTCAACGGACGCTCCGCGTTCGGCTCTGGATGGGACGCAGAGCGTCCCGGGCTGCATTCCCACGCGGAGCGTGGGAACGATCAACACTGGATCGGGGAGGCCCGGAGGAAAAACTGGCGGAAGGCAGCCGGAGTCGAACCTGCCCGGGAACGGATGCCGTCCCCAACCGGGTTTGAAGCCCGGCCGCGCCACCGGGCGCGATTGCCTTCCTTGAACTCATTGGGCGTCGGCGTGGGCCAGCGCGTTGTCGGGGCGGATCTGGCGGGATTCGCCGAGGCGTCGGGTCAGGCCGACGCGGTCGAAGTATTCGAGGTACTGAATACAGCGTTTGCGTCCCAAGCCTAGCGCATCGCGGAAGGTTGTCACCTGGATCTGCGGATTTTCCTTGGCGAGTTTGAGCAGCACGTCGGCCATTTGGCGCAGTTGCACGTCACTCAAGAACAGGTCGCGCACGACTTGGTGCGTCAGACCGAGTCGCGCCAGTTTGCGCAGCAGCAGACGTACGACGGCATCGTCGTGACCGAGCATTTTCGCGATGTCGCGTACCCACGGTGGGTCAAATCCGGCGTTTTCGAACAGCGGTTGTAATGCCTGCCAGAGGCTTTCGTCCTCGGCATTCAGGCGCACCTGATGATCCGGCAGGTGCAGCCACGGCCCACTTGCCTGAATCGATCCGGCCGCCAGCAATTCATCCAGCAAACTGACAAACGTCGAACGCTCCAGCGCCAGACCACTGAAGCGCCGCAAGCGATCGCGATCGGGGCCCATCTGGTCGGGTTCCAGTTCGTGGAACTGCGCCAGTTGCTCCAACAGGGTGAACTTCAGCTGTGCCCAGCGCTGCACGTTGAACAGCAGCGGGCCTTGACGTGTGTCGATGAAGCGGACGTTTTCCGCTAATGCCCAAGTCGAGCGCGGGCGATTGAATTGGCGTTCCAGCCGCAACGGGTCGAGGCCACCCGCGCTGTAGTTGAGCAGTACGGGCAAGACCTGTTCGAACTCGTCGCCCGAGACCAAGGCGCGCAGTTGCTCAAGACGTTCCGGGCTACGACGTTGTCGCGCCGGGGCGAATGGGTCGAGGACCTGGCCGCCACCCAAGGTGCGTTGCGCGCTCTGATCACGCAGGATCAGGCGATCGCCCTTCACCGCGTGCACCGGCGCATTGATCAGCAGTTGCGCGAACATGCGCTCGCCGGGACTCAAGCGCGGACCTTCGAGCAAGGCCACCCGGGCGATGACATCCTGCGTGCCGAGATGCACGTGCACCGGGTGAAAGTGTTCGAAGGTGCGTTCGCCGGGCAGCAGTTGAAATTCAATATCGATTCGTTGTGTCGGCGCATGCAGCCATTCGCTCAGCAGCCACTGGCCGCGATGGATCTGCGCCAGTTCAAGGCGTTCACCCGTCAGGTTCAACGCCACCCGCTGACCAGCGAAGGCTTGCTCGGCGGGTTGATTCTGCGCATGCAGGCCGCGCACTCGCACGGTTTTCCCGGCTGGCCCGAGGGTGAGTTTGTCGCCGATGGCCACCGCGCCGGACAACGCCGTCCCCGTGACCACAATCCCCGCGCCGGCGACGCTGAACGCGCGGTCGATGGCCAAGCGAAAACCACCGTCACGACTGCGTTCATGCACTTCGCTTTGCGTCTGCAGCAACACCTCGCGCAGTGCCTCAATGCCCTGCCCGCTCAGGCTCGATATGGTCAGGATCGGCGCGTCGGCGAACGGTCCCGGGGCGAGCAGATCCAGCACTTGGCGCTGTACCTCTTCCACCCTGCCCGACTCTGCGCGGTCACATTTGGTGATCGCCACCACAGCGCGCGGGATGCCGAGCAGTTCGACAATTGCCAGATGCTCGCGGGTCTGCGGCATCACGCCGTCATCGGCGGCGACCACCAGCAACACCAAGTCGATGCCTTGCGCGCCGGCGAGCATGTTGTGGGTGAATTTCTCGTGGCCGGGGACGTCGATAAACCCGGTCAGCCCCGCGCCCGGCTCGAGTTCAGCGTAGAGATAACCCAGGTCGATGGTCATGCCACGCTCGCGCTCCTGCGGGCGGCGGTCGCCGGTTTGTCCGGTCAGCGCTTGCAACAGCGAGGTCTTGCCGTGGTCGATGTGCCCCGCCGTGCCGACGATCACGGGTCGACCTGCAGGCGCGGCAATTGCCCGAGCCACGCCGGCTCATCGTCGAGCTGACGCAAATCCAGCCACAGCGCATCGTCGTCGATGCGCCCGAGCACCGGGATCGGCAAGGCCCGCAACGCCGCTTCCAGATTCAGCAGACAACGCCCGCGCAAACGCTTGGAGACTTGCGGGCGCATACACAATGCCGCACTCGGTAAACGCGCCACCGGTTGGCTACCGCTGCCGATCATGCCCAAGGCCTCGACTGCACTGACCTGCCAGCGCTCACCTAACAAGTCAGCCATCAAGGGCTGCAAACGTAAGGCCTGGGCGAAGATGTCAGCTTGCGGGCGGGTCAGCAGGCGCAAACTCGGCAGCCGTTCAGCGAGACGATCCGGATCGCGATACAAACCCAGCACCGCCTCCAGCGCCGCCAAGGTCAACTTGTCCACCCGCAGCGCGCGTTTCAGTGGGTTTTTCTTGATCTTCGCGATCAGTTCTTTGCGCCCAACGATCAACCCGGCCTGCGGGCCGCCGAGCAACTTGTCGCCACTGAAGGTGACGATATCCGCGCCATCCAGCAGCGCTTGCCGCACCGTCGGTTCCGCCGGCAATCCCCAACGGGTCAAATCCAAAAGGCTGCCACTGCCCAGATCTTCCAGTAGCGGCAAACCGTGTCGGTGGGCCAACTCGGCCAGCTCAGCCGTCGGCACGCGGGCGGTAAAACCTTCGATGCTGTAGTTGCTCGCATGCACGCGCATGATCAAACCACTGCGTGGGCTGATCGCCGCTTCGTAGTCGCGGGCATGGGTGCGATTGGTCGTGCCGACTTCGTGCAGGCGCACGCCGGCGCGGGCCATGATGTCGGGGATGCGGAAGGCGCCGCCGATTTCGATCAGCTCGCCACGGGAAATGATGCCTTCCTTGCGCGCGCCGAGACTGTTGAGTGTCAGCAGCACGGCGGCGGCGTTGTTATTGACCACGGTGACGGCTTCGGCGCCGGTCAGTTCGCGGATCAGGCCTTCAATCAGATCATCACGATCACCGCGCTTGCCGCTGGCCAGATCGAATTCCAGATTGAGCGGATAACGCGCGGCCATTTGCACCGCTTCGATGGCTTCTTCGGGCAACAAGGCGCGACCAAGGTTGGTGTGCAGCACCGTGCCGGTGAGGTTGAACACCCGGCGCACATGGCTGCGTTGTTGCTGGGCCAGGCGTTCACTGACGCGGCCAGCGAGCACTTCGGGGCTGATTTCCACGGCCGACAATTGCCCGTTCAACACACCGGGGCGCAACTCATCGAGCAACTGACGCAAGCCCGTCAGCAGCGACTCACGCCCGTGACGCTCAAGCAAAGGTCCACACGCCGGGTGACGCAACACACCATCAATGGAAGGTAACCGCAGGGACATCAGCCACTCCTGGAAACAGATCACTGGGCCACGCAGTGAAAAACAAGAGTGTAGACCTTGATGTCATTCGTCTCCCGGAGCCAGCAACAGATTCGGCGCCAGACGTTGATAACCGTCCTGGGCCAGACGCATATCGAGCAGCAAACTGCTGAGATCCGCTGACAACGCCTCGGCATCGGCATCGTTCTCCAGATACACCAGTTTCAGATAACTGTTACAGCCCGGACAGACTTCCGCCCTTAACGGCGCCTGATTCGCGGCATGGCGATCGTCCTCAAGGCTCAGATAATCCAGACCCTTGCTCGACTCGCAATACACGCACTTCACCCGCACCACATGCCATTCGCAGGCACACAGCGAACACACCAGATAACGCAAACCGTTGTGCTTGCCGCGATGGCGAATCACACCCGCCATCGCCGGTGAACCGCAGGCCGGGCATTGGCTGAGGCTGTCGCCGGGTTTCAGTTGCAGATTCGCCGCGCTGAGCAGCCAGTGACTCCACGCCACTTGCAGCGCCGCGCCGAGGAACGGCACCAACGCCGCCGGCACCAGCGAATATTGACCACTGATCAAGGCCACAGCCCACGACCGTAACTGGCCGGGGCTGGCAACCCGCAATGTCGTCAGCGCATCAATGACGGCGGGCTGTTCATCAGGCATATAGCGCTGCAGTAGCGCATCGAGATACACCTGCCATGCGTCTTCGCGCACCAACGTGTCCGCCGCAAACGGCGGCAAACCATGCTGCTGACAGGCTTCAATCCGTTGCTGATCAAACGGCGCCGTCAGCGGCGGGTCATCAAACACCTGCTGCTGCACCCGGCACAACCCGGCAATCAGCCGCAGATACTCAGCCAGCGCATGCCCCTCGGCCAGTTGCTCCAGTCGATCAGCCCGCAGCGCAAACAGATTGTGCGGCGGCAGATGCAAAAACGGCGGCGAACTCGCCGCCGCTTCGATTTCCCCAGGTTCAAGAATGGTTGGCAAAGGTCAGCCCTTTTTGGTGATCGGTCGCTCCGGCACGTCCGGTTGGCGGTCATCGCGGGTCACCTCGCGATACCAGAGTTCATGGTGTTTCTTCGCCCAGGCGCGGCTCACCCAGCCGTGCAGCATCGCGTCCACCGAGCCTTTGATCCACAGCCCGGCGTAGATGTGAATGATGATGCTCAGCACCAGAATAAACCCGGCCAGCGCATGCAGCAGCATCGCCCAGCGAATCACGGTGATGCCGAAATACGCACTGAACCAGGCGCGCCAGATCACCAGCCCGGTGAACAGCAACCCCAGCATGCATAGCAGTAAAGTCCAGAACAGCAGCTTTTGCCCGGCGTTGTATTTGCCCACTGGCGGCACGCTTTCTTCATCGTTGACCAGCACCCGATCAATGCGGCGCATCCACTTGCCGTCGTTGCTGATGAAGAAGTTGGCGCGCCAGAAACTCAGCACCAGACCGAGGAAAAACACGAACATGGCGATGCCCATGTATGGATGCAGAATCCGCGTCCACGGCCCGCCACCGAACAGGTTGCTCAACCAGAACAGCGACGGATGAAACAACGCCAGCCCGGACAGCCCAGCCATGAAAAACAGGATCGCCACCAGCCAGTGATTGGTGCGCTGGTTGGCGGTGTAACGCAGGATCGTCTTGTTGCTCATGGCCGGTCCTCCCCGCGTGGATCGAAGGTGTGCACCGCCGGATCGACGACGTGCACCGAGGTGTCAGCTGGTGTCGGGTGTTCATCCTCTTCCACCCGATTCGGGCCGATACGCACGTAATGGAAGAACCCGGCCAGCACCGCCGCGCCCATGGCCAACAGGCCCAGCGGTTTGCTGATGCCTTTCCACAAGCCCACCAACGGACTGATTGCCGGATCTTGCGGCAGGTTGGCGTAGATCGTCGGCGTGTCGGCGTGGTGCAGCACGTACATCACGTGCGTGCCGCCAACGCCTGCCGGGTCATACAGACCGGCGTTTTCAAAGCCACGGCTCTTCAGGTCGACGATGCGTTCGGCGGCGTGTTCCTTCATGTCTTCCTTGGTGCCGAAAACGATGGCGCCGGTCGGGCAGGTTTTCACGCAGGCCGGTTCCAGCCCTACCGCCACGCGGTCCGAACACAAGGTGCATTTGTAGGCCTTGTGATCTTTCTGCGAAATGCGCGGAATGTTGAACGGGCAACCGGTGATGCAATAACCGCAGCCGATGCAATGATCCTGATCGAAATCAACGATGCCATTGGCATGTTTGATGATCGCGCCGGGACTCGGGCACGCCGCCAGACAACCCGGTTCGGCGCAGTGCATGCAGCCATCCTTGCGAATCAGCCACTCGAGGTTGCCGGCGTCGGTTTCGTGCTCGGTGAAGCGCATCAACGTCCAGGTTTCTGCGCTCAGATCCTGCGGGTTGTCGTAGGTGCCGTGGTTGTGGCCGACCTCGTCGCGCAGCTCGTTCCATTCCGAGCAGGCGACCTGACAGGCCTTGCAGCCGATGCATTTGGTGGTGTCGATCAGCTTGGCCACCGCCTCCTGATTCCTCACCGACGGCGGCACGGTCGTGGTGGCCGAGCGGGCAATGATGTCTTGGCTGGCCATTTATAGTTTCTCCACGTTGACCAGGAATGACTTGGATTCCGGGGTCTGTGTATTGCCATCGCCGAGGAACGGCACCAGGGTGTTGGTCAGGTAACCGTGACGCGTCAGGCCGGTGAATCCCCAGTGCAGCGGGATGCCGATCTGATGCACAACCTGGCCGTTGACCTGCAACGGCCGGATCCTTTTCGTCACCACCGCCACCGCTTCGATAAAGCCGCGTTTGCAACTGACCCGGACGCGATCACCGGCAGCGATGCCCTTCTCTTTCGCCAGCACTTCGCCGATTTCCACAAACTGCTCAGGCTGGGCAATCGCGTTCAACTTGCAGTGTTTGCTCCAGAAGTGGAAATGCTCGGTGAGCCGGTAACTGGTGCCGGCGTACGGGAAGTCCTTGGCCTCGCCGAGGGTTTCCCAGACCGAATCGAAGATCCGCGCCGCCGGGTTGCTGGTGGCTTTCTTGTTTTGCGGGTGCAGCGGGTTGATGCCGATCGGCGTTTCGAACGGCTCGTAGTGCTCAGGGAATGGCCCCTCGTTCATCTTGTCGACGGCGAAGAACCGCGCGACGCCTTCGGGGTTCATGATGAACGGGTTCATCCCGGCTTCCGGCGGCACGTCGGCCTTGTAGTCCGGCACGTCGGTGCCGCCCCAGGCCTTGCCGTTCCACCACACCAAGCGCTTTTTCGGATCCCACGGTTTGCCGGCGACGTCCGCTGAAGCACGGTTGTAGAGAATCCGCCGGTTGGCTGGCCAGGCCCACGCCCAGCCGAGATGCTGATGCATGCCGAACGGATCGGCGTTGTCGCGGCGGGCCATCTGGTTGCCGGCCTCGGTCCAGCTGCCGGCGAAGATCCAGCAGCCAGAAGCCGTGCTGCCGTCATCCTTGAGCAAGCCAAACCCGGCCAGTTGCGAACCGGCCTTGACCGCGGCACCCGTGGCGTTGGTGAAATCGGCCACGGCACTGCCGTTGATTTCCTTGGCCAGTTCTTCCGGCGAAGGCTCGTCGGGGATCTTGTACGGCCACGTCAGTTTCAGCAGCGGATCGGGGAATTTGCCGCCTTCGGCCTGATAGCGCTTGCGCAACCGCAGGAACAGTTCGCTCATGATGCGAATGTCGGTCTGCGCCTCGCCCGGGCCATCGGCACCTTTCCAGTGCCATTGCAGCCAGCGACTGCTGTTGACCAGCGAGCCGTCCTCTTCGGCAAAACAAGTGGTGGGCAGGCGAATGACTTCGGTCTGGATCTCGGCGCTTTTCACATCGTTGTACGGCCCGACGTTGTGCCAGAACTCCGAGGTTTCAGTGGCCAGCGGATCCATCACCACCAGCCATTTCAGCTTGGCCAGTGCGCCCATTACGCGGTTTTTGTCCGGCAGCGCGGCGATCGGGTTGAAGCCTTGGCAGAAGTAGCCGTTGACCTTGCCTTGGCTCATCAGGTCGAACATCTTCAGGACGTCGTAGTTGGGGATGTCGAGCTTCGGCAAATGGTCGTAGCACCAATTGTTCTCGACGGTGGCGTTTGCGCCGTACCACGACTTCATCAGGCTGACGTGGAATTTGCTGTAGTTCTGCCAATAGGACAATTGCCCCGGCCGCAGCGGCACTTGCGTACGTTTGTGAATGAACTGGGCGTAATCCTGCTCGGTGTCGCTGCCCAGCGTCAGATAGCCCGGCAGCGCATTGGAGAGCAAGCCAAGGTCAGTCAGCCCCTGAATGTTCGAGTGACCGCGCAAGGCGTTGACCCCGCCACCGGGCATGCCGACGTTGCCCAACAACAGTTGCACCATCGCCGCGCTGCGGATGATCTGCGCGCCGATCGAGTGCTGGGTCCAGCCGAGGGCGTAGAGAATCGTCATGGTCTTGCCCGGGATCGAGCAGGTGGCGATCTCTTCCCAGATTTTCTGCATGGCGTCGACCGGCATGCCGCAGATCTGACTGGCAAGGTCGATGTTGTAGCGGCTGTAATGCTGCTTCATCAATTGATAAACGCAGCGCGGGTCTTGCAGGGTCGGGTCGACTCTGACGAAACCGTCCTCGCCCAGTTCGTAACCCCAGCCGGACTTGTCGGTGTAGCTGCGCTTGGCGACGTCGTAACCACTGAAGATGCCGTCTTCGAAGCCGTAGCCTGCTTTGACGATGAACGACACGTCGGTGTAGTTGCGCACGTATTCGTGCTGAATCTTGTCCTCGGTCAGCAGGTAATTGATCAGCCCGCCCATGAAGGCGATGTCGGTGCCGGTGCGGATCGGCGCGTAATAGTCGGCCACGGACGCGGTCCGGGTAAAACGCGGATCGACCACGATCAGCCGCGCAGCGTTGTGCGCCTTGGCCTCGGTCACCCATTTGAAGCCGCACGGATGCGCTTCTGCTGCGTTGCCGCCCATCACCAGGATCAGATTCGCGTTGGCGATATCGGTCCAGGTATTGGTCATGGCACCACGGCCGTACGTCGGGGCAAGACTTGCCACCGTCGGGCCGTGTCAGACACGCGCCTGGTTATCGAACCCCAGCATGCCAAGACTGCGAATCACCTTCTGGGTGATGTAACCGGCTTCGTTGGACGCGGCCGATGCGGCGAGGAAACCGGTGGTCAGCCAGCGATTCACCGTTTGCCCGTTGGCATTTTTCTCGATGAAGTTGGCGTCGCGGTCGGCTTTCATCAGGTCGACGATGCGGTCGAGCGCTTCGTCCCAACTGATTCGCGTCCATTCACTGCTGCCCGGTTTGCGCGTTTGTGGGTAGAGCAAACGGCCGGGGCTGTGAATGAAGTCGAGCAGGCCTGCGCCTTTCGGGCAGAGGGTGCCGCGGTTGACCGGGTGGTCGGCGTCGCCCTCAATGTGAATGATGCTTTGCGCTACGTTCTTCGCGGTATCGCCCTGGCTGTACATGATCAACCCGCAACCGACCGAGCAATACGGGCAGGTGTTGCGGGTTTCATGGGTGTGGGCAAGCTTGAAGTGGCGCACCTGCTCGGCGAAGGCTGGCGTCGGGGCCATGCCCAACGCGCCCAGGCTCGAGCCTGCAAGGCCGATACCGGCGACCTTGAAGAACTGACGACGGCTGAGATCCATCGTGCACTCCTGATCAGGTGGAACCCGGTACTGGTGCCGGGTTTTATCTGGACAATCACGGTTGCGGCAAACGTCTGCCGACTTTTTCACTGTAGACAATGACCACACGATCTGTGTGAAAACCGACCGTCGGCCGTTTGTCAGGCAATACACAAATCTGTGTAGGAGCTGCCGAAGGCTGCGATCTTTTGATGTTGCTCTTTAAAAACAAAATCAAAAGATCGCAGCCTTCGGCAGCTCCTACAGGGGTTGTAGGTTTATCATGCCCGCAGGACCATTCCCGCCTTCACGAGACCGCGCATGACTTTCGATTTTGATCAGGTATTCGACCGCCACAACACCGGCAGCACCAAGTGGAGCCGCTATTCGGCCGATGTGTTGCCGATGTGGGTCGCTGATATGGATTTCGCCGCGCCACCGGTGGTGATCGAGGCGCTACAGCAACGCCTTCTGCATCCGCTGGTGGGCTACAGCGTGGCGCAGGACAACTTGCGTGAAGCCATCGTCGCCGACCTCTGGGCCAAGTTCGCCTGGAAGGTCAAACCGCAAGAGCTGATTTTCCTGCCGGGCGTCGAGTCCGGTTTCAACATGGCTCTGAAAGCGCTGGTGCAGCCGCAGCAGAACGTCGTGGTGCAAGTGCCGAATTACCCGCCGCTGCGTCACGCGCCGGGGCATTGGGATTTGAACAAGGTGGAGCTGGAGTTCGTCGCGCAGGCTGACGGCACTTACTCAACGCCGCTGGACGCACTGCGTGAGTCGCTGAACGGTGGCGGCGCGCTGTTGCTGAGCAACCCGCACAACCCGATCGGCAAGGTATTTGGCCGTGACGAGCTGCAAGCCGTGGCCAACATCTGTGCGGCGCAGGACGCCTGGATCATCTCCGACGAAATCCACGCCGAACTGTGCTTCGACGGTCGCGTGCACATTCCGACCGCGTCGCTGAGCACGGAGATCGCCGAGCGCACCATCACCCTGATGTCGGCGAGCAAGGCGTACAACATCGCCGGCCTGAAGACCTCGTTCATGATCATCCAGAACGCCGCCCTGCGCGAACGCGTCAATCACGCCCGTTGCGGCATGGTCGACAGCGTCAACCCGCTGGGCATGGAAGCCACCCGCGTCGCCTACAGCGAAGGTGCGCCATGGCTGGCCGAGTTGAAAACCTATCTGCAAGCCAACCGCGACTGGCTGGTGGAAGCGGTACGCAGCCGCTTGCCGGGTGTGACCATCAATGTGCCGCAGGGCACTTATCTGGCGTGGCTGGATTGCTCGGCGCTGGACCTGGACAACCCGCAGCAGTTCTTCCTTGAGCAGGGCAAAGTGGGGCTCAGCCCCGGTCTGGACTTCGGCGATCAACACCAGCAGTTCGTGCGCCTGAACTTCGGCTGCCCGCGATCGTTGCTCGAAGAAGGGATCGCCCGTATGGAGCGCGCCCTGACTACACGCAATACCTGAAACCACCACATCCCCCTGTAGGAGCTGCCGAAGGCTGCGATCTTTTGATCTTGCTTTTTAAAAGATCAAAATCAAAAGATCGCAGCCTTCGGCAGCTCCTACAGGGAATTTGCGTTACGTGTAAATCCGATCGAACTCACGGCAAACACCCCGGGTCAACCGCCCATACCAGCCATGAGACCTCGGAGACCCGCGATGACCGACTATCCAAAACCACCCTTCCCCGCACAAGCCCAGACCGTTCCCGGTTCGCAGCGCAAAATGGAACCCTATCCCGATTGCGGCGAGCAAAGCTATGTCGGTTCCGGGCGACTGGCCGGCAAGATTGCCCTGATCACCGGCGCCGACAGCGGTATCGGCCGCGCCGTGGCCATTGCTTTCGCCCGTGAAGGCGCCGACGTGGCGGTCGCCTATCTGAATGAGCACGAAGACGCCAAGGAAACCGCGCGCTGGGTCGAGCAGGCCGGGCGTCAATGCCTGCTGCTGCCGGGCGATATCGCGCAAAAGGCCCATTGCCAGGCCTTGGTCGACAACACCGTCGAACGCTTCGGCCGCATCGATGTGCTGGTCAACAACGCCGCATTCCAGATGACCCACGAAACCTTCGAAGAAATCCCCGACGAAGAATGGGTAATGACCTTCGACGTCAACATCACCGCGATCTTCCGTCTATGTCAGGCGGCGATCAAACACATGGGTGCCGGCTCGTCGATCATCAACACCAGCTCGGTCAACTCGGACATGCCCAAACCCACCCTGCTCGCCTACGCCACCACCAAAGGCGCAATTGCCAATTTCACCGGCGGTCTGGCGCAGATGCTCGGGCCCAAGGAAATCCGCGTGAACTGCGTCGCACCGGGGCCGATCTGGACGCCGCTGATCGTCGCGACCATGCCCGATGAAGAAGTGCAGAACTTCGGCGGTAATACCCCGCTCGGCCGCCCCGGACAACCGGTGGAAGTAGCACCGATTTATGTGCTGCTGGCCTCGGACGAAGCCAGTTACATCACCGGCCAGCGCTATGGCGTGACCGGTGGAAAGCCGATGCTGTGAGTAAACGCACTGTAGGAGCTGCCGAAGGCTGCGATCTTTTGATTTGGATGTTAAAAACAAGGTCAAAGGATCGCAGCCTGCGGCAGCTCCTACAGGGGCGGCGTCAGAAGCGAAAGGGTCTCTGCAGGCGGCCGTCATTAATCACTGAGGGCGGCAGATCATGAGTTTTATCGTGTGGGTGACGGTGCTCGGAGCCGTGCTGTTGACCCTGGCACTGACCTCGTCATATCTGCGCTGGATGCCGGTCACCACCTCGGCTGTTTGTTTGCTGCTGGGAATCGGCATCGGCCCCAGCGGCCTCGACCTGCTGAAACTGCCACTGGAAGACGCCTCGTTGTGGATGGAGCACCTGACCGAGGTTGCGGTGCTGTTTTCCCTGTTCGTCTGTGGCCTGAAGCTGCGGCTGCCCCTGCGCGACAAGCGTTGGCGCATCGCTTTTGGTCTGGCCGGGCCGGTGATGGTGCTGACCATAATCGGTGTTTGTCTGCTGCTGCATCTTGCCTTGCACTTGCCGTGGGGGCCGTCGCTGTTGATTGCTGCGATTCTGGCGCCGACCGACCCGGTGCTGGCGGCGCTGGTGCAGGTCAACGATGCGCGGGATGTCGACAGTGTGCGTTTCGGCCTCTCTGGCGAAGCCGGGTTGAACGACGGGATTGCCTTCCCGTTTGTGATTCTCGGTCTGTTGTTGATGCACGGCGACGGCAGCGCCGCCGAATGGCAGGGCTGGGTGTTGCGCAACGTATTGTGGGCGGTGCCTGCCGGCTTGCTCACCGGTTACTGGATGGGCCGCGGTATCGGGCGCGTGACCCTTTCGTTGCGAATCCACAATGACGACAGCACGCTCAGCCCCAATGATTATCTGGCGTTGTCGTTGATTGCCCTGGCCTATGTCATTGCCGAAGCCATCGGCGGTTACGGCTTCCTGTCGGTGTTTGCGGCCGGGCTGGGTTTGCGTCAGGTTGAAGTGAAATCCACCGGCGCCAGCCAGACACCCGCCGAGCATCTGGTGCAACCGGTGGTCGGCCATCAGAACGTCGAACCGCAGCATGCGGTGCACGGTGACACCGAACGGCTGGAAAGCAGCCAGGTCGCCGCCGGGATCATGATGGGCGATATGTTGTCGTTCGGCAGTCTGGTCGAGCGCGCCATGGAAGTGTTTCTGGTGACCCTGCTAGGCGTCGTGCTGGTGGCGCACTGGGACTGGCGGGCGTTGCTGGTGGGCGGCGTGCTGTTCTGCCTGATCCGCCCGATCTGCGTCGCACTGATGCCGTGGGGTGAACTGATGGAGGGACGGCAACGGCTATTGATCGGCTGGTTCGGCATTCGCGGGATCGGCAGCCTGTTCTATCTGTTTTATGCCCTGAATCATGGGCTGACCGATAGCGTGGCCAGCGTGTGCACCGACCTGACCTTGTCGGTGGTGGCGCTGAGCATTTTGCTTCACGGCATCAGCACGCAACCGATCCTGGCGCGCTACGAACAGCACAAGAAACAAAAAATCTGATTATTGGTAGTGGTTTTTATCAGGCAATCGATCGAACTTCTTTCTGTAAAAAAATGGATCGCGGGGTAATTGCTGGCAGTCACAAGCATAACCCCTCGCCAGATGTATCCGGCGGGGCCCGGCAGGTTCGGTTCCACTGCGGCGTTTAAGCCTGTTAAAGGAATCCTTGAAGAATAAGGTTACGGTCATGAAAGAATGCTCGACTCCGGTGCAAATCAAGGCTTGCAGAGCACTGGCTCTGGAACGCAATCGTCAACTGTTCGATAACGCCCACACCCTCAACCGCGCGGCCAATGCGCTGCTTGAAGTTGAACACCTGGATATCGAACAATTTGAACACTACCGAGCGCTGCGCAAGAAAGCCGATTTGATGTTTGAAGATGCCATCGACCATTTGTGCGTCTTGAACGAAGACTTCCCGCCGATTCCGATGTCGTCGCAAAACTCGATGGCGCTGCGTCGAGAGCTTGAGACCGTGGAGTGAGGCAGAAAAGCCCCTCACCCTAACCCTCTCCCAGAGGGAGAGGGAACTGACCGAGGTGAATGGTCGGGATATGCCGACCTGAGATACCGAGTCGATCGCAGATTCTGAGCAGCGCAAGGATTGGCTATCTGACATGTGAACCCTGACAGCCCCTCACCCTGGCCCTCTCCCAGAGGGAGAGGGAACTGACCGAGGTGAATGGTCGGGATACGTCGACCTGAGATACCGAGTCGATCGCAGACTTTGGCCTGAGATACCGAGTCGAACGCAGATTTTGAACTGCACGAAGATCTGCTCCCTTCCCCCTCGCCCCCATTGGGGGAGAGGGCTGGGGTGAGGGGGATCGATCTAAAGAGCACCACAAAATCCACGCGAATGAAAAAGCCCGGCTAAAAGAACCGGGCTTTTCCCTACCTGCCAGTCACCCGCCCGGATTGGTCACCTGAATAAACACCGCATAACTCCCCAGCAACACCCAGAACGTCGCAAAAATCCACGGCGTGCGCACCGAAAACAGCAGCGATTTGCGATACCCCTTGTGGCTCGATTCCATCTCGCTGAACAGCGGCGACTCGTCATACGCCAAGCCCATCAGCGGCTCGCTGTGCAGCAAGTGGCTTTGCTTGAAATGCCAGTGATCGATGATGTCGTACGCCGCCCGAATCCCCGGCCAGGCATTCAGCGAACTGAGCAACCCGAGCAGTGCCAGAAACGGTGGCACCACCAGCGTGAACAACTTGCCCCACTCCGGGTTGAGATTGGCCATACACGAGGCGAAAGCAATCACCAGGAACGACTGCGCCGCCAGATAGGCATCGGTGCGGTTGGCGAGGATGCTGGTTTCGTACTGAATCTCGCGCCGATAGAAATCCAGCCGCTCCTTGGGTGAGCCGAACATCTTGGCGTCATGTTCAGTCAGGGTTTCTTCAGCGGTGGGCTCTGTCAGTATGCGAGACAAAAGATGCACGCTCCGGGGTGGGTGAAACAGTTAGAAGTCCCCACCGGCGCGCAAGTTCAGAACGATTGACCAGCGCCTCACTTCATCGATTGGGCAATGATCGCCACCAGATTCATTTGCGTGAACGGCTTGGGCAAACGTGGCAGTTGCGCAGCAAAACCTTCCAGACGCTCGGCGTAACCGGTGGCCAGGATGATCGGTAGATCCGGCTTGAGCAGCCGCACCGCGTGGGCCAGTTGCGCGCCGCTCATCTGCGGCATGGCCATGTCGGTAATCATCAGGTCGATGACCTCGCCCTGATCAAACAACGCCAGCGCCTGCGCACCGGACGTCGCACTGACCACCCGATGGCCAAGGTCTTCGAGCAACAGGCTGGTGCTGGTCAACACCAGCGAGTCGTCATCCACCACCAGCACGCTGAGCCTTGGCACCACCACCGGTTCGGCGTTTGGCAACAGCGGCTTGCTGGCCGTGCCCTCGACCGCCACTGGAATCCACAACTCAGCCGTGGTGCCCTGGGCCTTTTCGCTCTTGAGAATGAAGCGGCCACCGAGCTGTTCAATGAAGCCGTGGACCATCGACAATCCCAGTCCGGTGCCCTTGCCCAAGCCTTTGGTGGTGAAGAACGGATCTCTGGCCGAGGCCAGTGTGTGCTCATCCATGCCCTCCCCGCTGTCGATCACGCTGAGGCAAACGTAACGACCTGCCGGCAGATCCGAATGACTGAGTTCGAGCACCACTTGCGGTTCAGCAGTGATGCTTACCGTACCGCCGTCGGGCATGGCGTCGCGGGCGTTGGTTGCCAGGTTGAGCAACGCCAGTTCCAACTGATTGGTGTCCGCCAGCACGGGCGCCAGATCCTCGGGAAAGCGCGTATCGATGCGAATGCCCGGCCCCAGCGAACTGCGCAGCAACCCGGTAATGCCCTGAACCAGTTGCGCAATATCGACCGACTCGGTCTTCAGTTCCTGGCGGCGAGCGAAGGCCAGCATACGCTGGGTCAGCGACACGCCGCGCAACGCGCCTTGGGTGGCGTTTTCCAGCAGGCGGCTGATTTTCGGATCGTCGCCCACGCGTTTGTGCACGATCTCGAGGTTACCGAGGATCACCGTCAGCAGATTATTGAAGTCATGGGCGATGCCGCCGCTGAGTTGCCCGATAGCCTGCATCTTCTGCGCCTGGAACAGCGCTTCCCGGGTTTTCTCCAGCGCTTGCTGTGCCTGGTGGGTCTCGGTGATATCGCGGGTGATCTTGGCAAAACCGAGCAACGTGCCGGTATCGCCACGAATCGCATCAACCACTACATGAGCAAGAAACCGCGTGCCGTCCTTGCGCATGCGCCAGCTCTTGTTCTCGAAGCGGCCCTCGCGGGTGGCGATTTCCAGCGCCCGTTGCGGTTCGCCGAGTTCGCGGTCTTCGGGGGTATAGAAAATCGAAAAGTGCTGGCCGATGATTTCTTCCGGCAGATAACCCTTGATGCGCTGGGCGCCCTGGTTCCAGTTGCTGACCCGGCCTTCGGGGCTGAGCATGTAGATGGCGTAGTCAGTGACGCCTTGCACCAGCAAGCGGAACTGCTGCTCGCTTTGCTTGAGGGTTTCCTCGGCCATTTTGCGGTCGGTCAGGTCGCGGGTGATCTTGGCGAAACCGAGCAATTTGCCGTTGGGATCAATGATCGGATCGATCACCACGTGCGACCAGAAATTGGTGCCGTCCTTGCGCACCCGCCAGCCCTCGCCTTCGAAGCGCCCTTCACGGATCGCCGTATCGAGCGCACGTTGCGGCAGACCGGCGGCGCGATCCTCAGCGGTATAAAAGCGGGAGAAATGTTCGCCGAGGATTTCCGCTTCTTCGTAGCCCTTGAAGCGTTTGGCGCCGGAGTTCCAACTGGTGATGATGCCGTCGGGATCGATCATGTAGATCGCATAGTCGACCACCGCATCGATCAGCAGACGAAAACGCATCTCTTCGATCGCCGCGGTCTTGTTTTTCTCGCTCATCACACTCACCAGCCATTGTCATGAGCAGAAGTATGCGGCAATCCGGCGAATTGGGAAGCGGCCGTCTCATGATTGATCGCCCACCAGCGCGGTAGCAGCTGCTTGATCCGGCTTTCGGCAAAGCGATCGTCAATCAGCATCACCACGCCGCGATCCTCGCGGGTACGGATGACCCGCCCGGCGGCTTGCACCACTTTCTGCACGCCGGGGTACAGATAGGTGTAGTCGTAACCGGCGCCGAAGATGGCGGCCATGCGGTACTTGAGTTGTTCGTTGACCGGATTGAACTGCGCCAACCCCAGCGTGGCAATAAACGCGCCGATCAGCCGCGCACCGGGCAAATCGATGCCTTCACCGAACGCACCGCCCAACACGGCAAAACCAATGCCTTGGCTATGGGTGGTGAACTGATCGAGAAACGCCTGTCGCGCCCCTTCGAGCATGCCCCGCGATTGCTGCCAAAGGGTGATGTGCGGATAACGTTCAGCCAATAACGACGCCACTTGTTGCAGATAATCGAAGCTGCTGAAAAACGCCAGGTAGTTGCCCGGACGTTCGCTGAACTGTCGCGCGATCAATTCAACAATCGGCTCCAGCGAGGCCTGACGATGGTTGAAACGCGTCGAGATGCGGCTGACGATCTGCACCTGTAACTGCTCGGCGCAAAATGGCGACTCGACGTCGATCCACACAGTGTCGGCGGGCGTACCGAGCAAGTCAGCGTAATAGTGGCGCGGGCTGAGGGTCGCGGAGAACAGCACGCTGCTGCGCGCCGCTTTCAGGCGCGGGCCGATGAACGCGGCCGGCACCACGTTGCGCAGGCACAACTGCGACAGCGGCTTTTTACGGTCGAGGTCGCGCTTGCTGATGTCGAACAGGTAATGCTCGTCGTACAGCTCCGCCACCCGGGCGAACTGCAGCAAGTCGAAGTAGAAATTCTGCAAGGCGCTGTCGAGGCCCTGCGGATGGTCATTGAGGTAATCGCCAATGGCGGCGCAACACAGCGAGATCGCTTGCAGGAGTTTTTCCGGGGCCTTGTCGTAAGCCTGATACGCCGCCACCTGTGGCGCATGCAAAGCGTTCCATTCACGGTTGATCCGTTGCAGGGAGTTTTTCAGCGCCGGGGGCGCAGTTTTGCGCACGCTGCCCAAGGTGAACTGATCGAGACTGGCGCTGTACATCTGACGGCCACGTTCGACGAGGTTATGCGCTTCGTCCGCCAGCACCGCGACTTTCCACTGATTGAGCTGGGCGAGACCGAACAGCATGGCGCTGAAGTCGAAGTAATAGTTGTAGTCGGCGATCACCACATCTACCCAGCGGGCCATCTCCTGACTCAGGTAATACGGGCACACCGAGTGTTGCGCGGCGACCTCGCGCATGGCCGCTTGATCGAGCAAGCGGATTCGACTGGCCGCTTCCCGCGCGGCCGGCAGGCGATCATAAAAACCTTGGGCCAACGGGCAGGATTCGCCGTGGCAGGCTTTGTCCGGGTGTTCGCAGGCCTTGTCGCGGGCGACCATTTCCAGCACCCGCAAAGGCAAGGCTGGCGACTGATCGAACAACACCTGACTGGCATCCAGTGCCAATTTGCGTCCCGGCGTCTTGGCGGTGAGGAAGAACACCTTGTCCAGTTGCTGCGGCGCCAGAGCCTTGAGCATCGGGAACAGCGTGCCGAGGGTTTTGCCGATACCGGTCGGCGCCTGGGCCATCAGGCAGCGCCCGGTGCTGACAGCCTTGAACACCGACTCGGCCAAATGCCGCTGACCGGGGCGAAAATCGGCATGGGGAAACGTCAGTTGCTGCGCGGCCAGATTGCGCGCCTCGCGATGGGCCATTTCCTGTTCGGCCCATTGCAGGAACAGTCGGCACTGCTGCTCGAAAAAAGCGTTCAACGCATCAGCACTGAACGCCTCGACCAGACAGGTTTCTTTTTCGCTGACGATATCGAAATACACCAGCGCCAGATTGATCTGCTCAAGTTCGAGCTTGCGGCACATCAACCAGCCGTAGATCTTCGCCTGTGCCCAGTGCAACTGGCGGTGGTTGGCCGGTTGCTTGCTCAGGTCGCCACGGTAGGTTTTGACTTCTTCCAGGCAGTTTTGCGCGGGATCGTAGCCGTCCGCCCTGCCCTTGACCTTCAATTGCAGAAATTCGCCTTCCAGCGCCACTTCGCTTTGGTATTTCTCGCTGCGCCGCGAGGCTACGGTGCGATGGCCAGCGATGCCTTCCAGCGCCGTGGGTGATGGTGTGAAGCGCAGGTCGAGGTCGCCGGTCTTGGCGGTGAACTCGCACAATGCGCGCACGGCAATGCTGTAGCTCAAGCGCTCTGCTCCGCCCATTGCACGTAACACACCGCTACTGGCATCTGGTGTTGATGGCAGAACTCCAGCCAGCGCAATTGATTGTCCTGCAGGCGATCGCCGGGGCCTTTGACCTCAATCATCCGGTAGGTTTTGTGCTGCGGCCAGAACTGGATCAGGTCGGGCATGCCGGCGCGGTTGGCCTTGATATCGAGCAGCAAGCGGTTGAACCAGTGCTTGAGGTGCTCGGCCGGCAAACAGGCCAGGGCCTGCTCCAGCAGTTGTTCATTCAAGGCGCCCCAGAACACGAACGGCGACTGAATGCCCCATTTTTCGACAAAGCGCTGGCGGATGGTCGCGGCATAGCGGCCGTCGTCGAGTTCACTCAGGCACGCCTGAAACAGCTCGGCGCGGCGTTGCTGGAAGTCTTCGTTGAGCAGGTCCACCGGGCCACGCTGGAACGGGTGAAAGAAAGCACCCGGCAGGGGAGCGAAGATCGCCGGCCAGCACAACAGGCCGAACAACGAGTTGATCAGGCTGTTTTCCACGTAATGCACCGGGCCGTCATCATCGTGCAGATGCGCCTGCACGTAATACTCCACGGACAACGCGGGATCACTGCGCGGCAAGTGCAGGTCCAGACGCTCGACCGGCCTGGCGGTTGCACGTTTGAGCGGCGGGCCGCCGAGCTTGCGCCGCACCCTTGGCAATATGCGTTGCAGGCCCTGTTGCTCGGCGGCACTTTCCGGCGCCTGTTCCGCCAGTGTGGCGAGTTCCAGCGCCAGCGGGTATTCACCACTGCGCTCCAGCACCCGGATCATGCGCAAGCGGGCGCCGGGATAGGCGCAGTCGCGGTAAATGCTCAGGGCCAGGGCAAATTCGCCGATGCGCTCGCAGTACTGGCCGATCTGGAACAACACCTTGCCACGCCGGCGTTGCAGCCACGGGTTGTCGAAGTGCAAGGCATTGACCTGCTCGACGATGGTGTCCAGCGGCTCACCGGCCTCGAAACGCAATTGACAGTGGTGCAGGAACAGGCAGGCGTCGACGTCCGCGCGGCTGCGCAGGCCTCGCGAGTCCGCGCAGAATTCGACTTTTTCGTAGGTGAAGATGCCAAGGTCAGCGAGGACGAATTCCGACCAGTCCTGATACAGGTTGCCGAAGAACATCAGCCGCAAGCGGTCGCACAGGTCCATGATGGTCAGGCTGAACAAGCGGTCATCGAGCAACGGCGCCCAGTCGCGCAGGCTGCGTAATTCGCTGAACTGCTCGGCCAATTGCGGCAGCCAGTCATCCTTGCGTCCCTTGGGCTGTTCGATGGCAGCGCCAAAGGCTTGCACAAGCTCGGCCTTGAGCAACACGTCGAACAACTCGGCGAGGGCCAGCGGCGCGTGTTCGGCGATCCAGCCACGCTCCAGCAAGGATTGCGCGGCGTCGGCGGTATCACCGATTTCAACGTAATTGAGTTTGCCGGCGCGAAAATGCACGCCCTTGCGCATCACCATGCGCACCAGCAACCCCTGCGATGCACGGGGCAAGGTCTTGAAGTCGCGGATGAACGAGTGCTCCGTTTCACTCATTACATCGGTATAACGAAACTCAAGCCAATCAAGCACTTGCCGGAAGTTGTTAAGGTAATAGAACGGATCGTCGAGGGGATTGGCAGTCACGGGAATTCTGGGCCATGGCGAGCGAATACTGGTTATGCGTACAGATAACAGCTGTGACCCGCCCGGTGCAAACGGAAAATGATCAGTGGCATTTTTTTGCCGGGCCATCGAACTTTTGTCCCGGGGATGGCACCAACCGCGTTAGAAGGCCGACAATGCTCGGCATCACATCGAATGAGGATTTACAGGTGGGTATGAAAATCAAGTCGCTGGGCATCCCTTTCGCCGTCGTCGCCGCGCTGGCACTGGCCGGCTGCTCGACCCCGACGGTGGTCACTCTGCAGAACGGCACCCAATATCTGACCAAGGACATGCCGAAGACCAAAACCAAGGATGGCTTCTATGAGTTCGAGGATATTTCCGGGTCCAAGGTGAAGGTTCGCGCCGATGAAGTCGCGACCGTGCGCGAAGAAGACTGACGCCCCGCGATACGCGTAGAAGCTGCCGCAGGCTGCGATCTTTTGATCCGGATCTGAAAATCAAAAGCAGAAGATCGCAGCCTGCGGCAGCTCCTACAGGGATATTTGTATTATTCGAAGGTCGGCATGCCCGGAATGCTGCCATCGCAAGGCATGTACGTGCCGCCCCGCTTGACCACTTCACCCTGCAAACGCCGGCAACGTTCCAGATCCTGTTGCGCCATGCGATCGATGCTCAGATTGCCGGTGGTTTGCGGCTGTTTGCCGTCACCCAGGCGCAGAGTTACGAACGGCTGTTCGGGCTGAATCTGAAAGCGGCTTTTCTCTTCGACCGGTTCCACCGTCTCGCTTTTCGGCGGGCTCGGCAGTTGATCGGTGGTGACGCCGTAACGGCTCAGAATCGAACTTTGAGGCAGATCGGCGTAGACATTGGCCGAACACAGCGCCAGTGCGACGAAACCGACATACCCCTTGAAACCTTTCACGTTTGAATCTCCTGTACTCAATGGCGGCTAGCTATAGAACGTGTACGCACGTGCTGGCTTTAGGCCGCATTTCCTGTTTTCGCAGGGGTTTGAGTCAGGGAGTGGCTGTCGAGTCACTTTTGAAACCGAGTTATCGTTCTTCGCGAGCAGGCTCGCTCCCACAGGGGATTTATAAACGACACAGATCCAGTGTGGGAGCCAGCCTGCTGGCGAAGAGGCCCTTACCGGCGCCCCATCAACCTCAGGCGATCACAACGCCGTCAGCACTCAAGCTGTTGAGCGACACCCCGACCAGCGTCACCGAATCGTTGCCAAACGTCAGCACCGTATCCTGCCCAACGGTCGCGGCATGAGCACGGAAGTCCTCCGCCGGCAACACACCCTGCACACCGAGAAACACCAGTTTGTCGTTCGACGTGTAACCCACCACCCGATCCTGCCCAAACGCACCGTTGAACAGAAACGTATCCGCCCCGCCCCCCGATTCCATCAGGTCGTTACCGGCACCGCCAACAAACACGTCATTGCCGGCGCCGCCAATCAGGTGATCGTTGCCATCGAGACCGAACAACCAGTCGCCGCCGGCATGTGCCTTCAGCGTGTCGGCGCCAGCGGTGCCTTTGACGCTGGACTCGTACGCGGTGACGTTACTGCCAACCTTCAAGCCGCTGGCCGTGACGCTGTGAGTTACGTCGTCCTTGAACAGGCCCCAGAGAAACCCCGGTTCTTTGGTGACGATGCTGCCGATGTCACGGGTGATGCTGATCCCGCCATTGGCATCGCGCACATAGAGATTCCCGGCGCCGTCGTTGGCGAAGTCGAAGTTCTTCACCGCGCTTTGCAGATCGAGGGTGTTGCTGCCCTGCCCGCCAAGAATGACGTTGTAGCCGCCGCTGTCGCGGAAGGTGTCGTTGCCGGCGCGACCTTCCAGGTAATCGTTGCCGCTGCCGCCCTGGATCAGGTCATTGGCGTCACTGCCGATGATAAACGTGCTGCCCTTGTGGGTTTCGGCGTTGCGGTTGAGGTCCTGCACCCAGGTGTTGGCCCGCGCCGGGTCCGAGAGGTTGGCGACAATGATCGTCGAGTCGCGGCTGGTGAGGTCGTAGAATTTCGAGTCGATCACCCGGTTCATGCCGTCGCCATACGCGGTCGGCAAGTGCGAGATCCAGGTGGGAATGTTGAGGATCGAGTACGGCAGCAGATTCCACGCGGTCGAGGCGTAGTGATCGTTGAAGCTGACGATGTTGTCGGTGGCCGAGACCTTGGGCGCATCGTGCACGCCGACGGAGGCGCCGGTGAAGGTCGAGCCGTCGAGGGCGCGGAACACCGGGTCGTTTTCGTAGCCGATGTTGAGCACTTTGTCCGTGCTGCTCTGGGTTGGCGAGGCATAGGCGATGTAGTTGGAGTCGGCAAAAAAACCGCCCCACTTGCCACCGCTCAAGTCGGCCATGCTGTTGACCGCCAGGCCGCCAAGGCTGTGGCCGCTGACCAGCACGTCCTTGCCGCTGAGGCCGTTGGCCTTGGCGAACGCCACCACATCATTGAGCAGATTGCCGAAGGCTTCGCCAACGTAGTTCTTGGCGTAATCCTTGGGACCGAACGCCGCGAGCAGGTCGTTGATCACGTCGCCAATCGAGTCGAGGATCAGTTTTTCCCGCGGGCCGCTGGTGCCACGAAAGGCTATGCCGAGCTCGGTGAGATGGCCCTGGGCGTCGTACTTGCCGAGGATTTCCACTTGGGCGGTGGTGTAACCGGCCTTCTCGCCGAAGAAAGTTCCCCGCGCGTCGGTCTTGCCGTCGTAGCCCAGTTGCGAGGCCGTGATCGGCGTCCAGCCGGCCTTCTTCACCGCGTCGAGGGCGAGTTTTTCCGAGTCGGGATTCCACGGAATGCCGGGGATCACCCCCTGGGAATCGGTGCCGCCGAGCAGTGCCGTGACCAGCGTGGCGGGCAGGCCGAGGCCAAAACCGTTGTGCTGATAACCGGCGGCAAAGCCGTTATCGAGGTTGTGATAGGAATACAGCGTGATCGCCATGGCATCGCTGAACAACGCCTTGGAATCGGCTGTGCCGAAGTTCTTGTAGTCATACACACCCATTGCCATTGCCTCTCTCTTGTTGGAATTGTTAGAGATAGCTCACAGCCAGAGCGCCCCACGGGGACGCCCCGGAGCATTTCGATACAACACTTCTTTAACGCGACATTTGTAGGAGCTGCCGAAGGCTGCGATCTTTTGACTTGGCTCTTAAAAGCAAGATCAAAAGATCGCAGCCTCGTTTCACTCGACAGCTCCTACAGGATTACTGTTTAGGCGAACACGAACGCCGAGTCCGACAGGTTAGCCACTCCCACCCCGATCAGGGTCACGGCAAAGTCGCCAATCTTCAGCACGGTATCGTTGCCGGCCTGCGACGTGTGTTGCTTGTAGTCGTAGCCCTGCCCCGCGCCTTCGACGCCCATGAACACCAGTTTGTCGCTGCCCTGATAACCGTTGATGGCATCAAAACCGAACGCACCGCTGAACAGGAAGGTGTTGTTGCCACCCACGGCGGTCATCACGTCGTTACCGGCGCCACCGACGAAGGTCACATGGCCCTTGTCGCTGATCAACTTGTCATCGCCACCGAGGCCGAACAGCCAGTCGCCGTCAGCCGTGGCGTGCAGCGCATTGCCGTAACCGTCGCCGCTGAGTGAGTGGTTGTACTGAGTCAGCTCGTTGCCATTGGTCAAACCTTTGGCCGTGACGCCCCAGGTGATTTCCTTGCTGCCCCACCACGAACCCGACTCCTTGCTCACCAGCGCGCCAATGTCGCGGGTCATGCTGATCCCGCCGTAGGCGTCGCGCACGTACAGCGTGCCGTCACCGTCGTTGGCGAAGCTGAAATTCTGCAACGGTTTCTGCAGTTCGAAGGTGTTGTGACCCTGGCCACCGAGCAGGATGTTGTAGCCGCCGTCATCACGGAAACGGTCATCGCCGCCGAGGCCTTCAAGGAAGTCGTTGCCCGCGCCGCCCTTGAGCCAGTCGTTGCTCTGGGTGCCGATGATGAAGGTGCTGCCGGTGTGCGGCTCGCCGCTGCGGCCGAGATCTTCAACCCAGGTCTTGCCCCGGGACGCTTCTTCCAGGTTGGAGACGATGATCGTCGAGTCTTTATGCGTCAGGTTGTAGAACGTCGAATCGATCACCCGATTCAAGCCATCGGCATACCCCAGTGAGCTGTGGGCCGACCAGTTCAGCGGATTGACGATGCTGAACGGCACCAGGTTCTGCGCGGTGGACGCGTAGTTGTCGTTGAAGTTGACGATGTTGTCGGTGGTCGAATCGTGGGGCTTGTCGTGCTTGCCCATCGAAGCAGTGCTGAACGTGGTGCCATCGAGTACGCGGAACACCGGGTCGTTCTCGAACCCGATGTTCAGCACGTTATTGCCGGTGCTGCTCTGGGTTGGCGAGGCGAAGGTGATGTAGTTGGCATCCTTGAAGAAGCCGCCCCAGTTGCTCGCGCTCAGCTCGGCCACGCTGTTGACCCCAAGCCCGCCGAGGCTGTGGCCGCTGAGCAGCACGTCCTTGGCACCGATGCCGTTGGCAATGGCGAACGCGGCGACAGCCTTGAGCAGATTGTCGAAGGCGTTTTTCGCGTAGTTGCTCGCGTAATCCGACGGCCCGATGGCGGCGAGCAGGTTGTTTTTCAAGTCGCCGAAGGTGTCGCTGTAACCGAGCCCGCCGGTGCCACGAAAGGCCACGCCGATGCCGATCAACTTGCCGGCAGCGTCATACTTGCCAAGCACTTCGGCCTCGGCGCTGGTGAAGCCGTCCTTCTCGCCGAAGAACGTGCCTTGTGGCCCGACTTTGCCTTGATAACCCAGCGCCGTCGCTGTGAGCGGCGACCAAGCGGTGGCCGGCAACGGTTTGCCAGTCGGCGTGTAGGCATACAGCGTCAGTGCGATGGCGTCGCTGTACAACGCTTTGCCATCGGCATTTTTATAATCGAACAGTCCCATGTTGTGCTCTCTCTTCCTTCAGAAACCGGCAGCTCTGTGCAGAGCTGCCGGTACGCTTTAGAACTGCCAGTCGAGGGTGAGGCCCACACCGTGGTCCTTCTCATTCGAGCCGATCAGTCCGTTGTAATCGAGGTTCACCCGCACATCGCGATTAAGCGCCAGGCCTGCCCGCACACCGACCACCGCCGCATCGCGATCCATCGACACGCCCTGCACGGTGAACGCGCTGTTGCCGTTGGCAAAGGCCAGATGGCTGTCGGCATCGACGTTGTTCAGGTTGTGCTGCCAGCCCAGGCTTGCGCCCAGTTCCAGCTGATGCTGGTCCGACAAGGCAAACGAACGCTTGGCGCGCACGCCGAGGGTCGACAGCACCACGTCACGATTGTCCTCACCGCCCTTCAATGCCGCAGCGTCACCCTTCTCAGTGAAGCTTTCGGTATTGAGGTGCACGTAAGCCAGATTGGCGAACGGTTCCAGGTTCATCGGTTGCAGGCCCAGATCATAAGCGGCCTCGGTGAACACTTGAGTGGTGGCGGCATCGTGCTTGGTCTTTTGTTTACTGCTGACGTCCCCGAACTGCAGGTCACGTTTGACGTCGACACGGTGCCAGCTGTAAGCGCCACCGACGGTCAGCCGCAGCGCATCGATCTGATGCCCCAGGTACGCACCCAAGTGGTAGCTGTCGACCGACGCCGACGAATGCGTGCCGCTGCCCATGCTCAACGAGCTGTCGCTATAACCGGTAACGAAACCCAGACGGGTATCTTCAGCGATCAAGCCGTCGACACCGGCGAGCAAGCCGCCGATGGAGCTGTTGGAGTCGGCATTGTCATGCCCGCCATCACTCTTGCCCCACGAACCCAAGACCTTGACCCAGGCGTTGCTGCGATCGTCGGTCGGTGCGCCAGCGTTGAACAGATCACGCTCACGCAGACGCTCGCCCACCGCTTCACGCAGGTAACGGCTGTCGTTGATCAGCATCGTGCCAATGGCCGGATGGATCTCGCCGGACAGTTGCTGGAAGGCTTGCTGCGCCGACGCCGCATTCGGCGACAGCAACAGGGTTTCGAACAGCGCATTGCCGGCGCCCAAACGCTCAGCCGCCGCACCGACGGCGCGTTGGTTTGGCGTCAGGCCGACGCTGGCGAACGAGGCGTCGTTACGACCGACCGCCAACTGGATACCATCGGCCGAATACGCCAGGGTGCCGCCGAGGAACGCGTAGTCAGGCAACACCTGACCGAAACGCCCTTCAATTCCACCCGCTGCTTGCAGGATGTTGTAGCGCGTGCCGAGCAGGCTTTGCACCTCGTTGGTGGTCAGCAACGTCGGGCTGTTTTCCAGCGACATGCTCACCGTGGCACCTTCAATCACGGCTTTGCCGGTAGCGATAATCTGATCGCTGCTGGTCGGCGACAGCTCTACGGCGTAGGTCGAACCCGGTGCAAATGTCACGTCACCGGCCACGTTGAGGGTGCCGATGGAGTTACCCGGTGCGACCGTACCGCCGCTGTTCACCGACAGCGCGCCGATGTGGCCATTGCCGCCGAGGATGCCGCCGTCATTCACCGTCACCGCCGATTGCAGCGAACCGTTAATGGCCAGACGCCCCTGATTGACCAGGGTCGGGCCGCTGTAAGTGTTGTTGCCGGTCAGCACCAGCGTGCCGATACCTTGCTTGGTCAAACCGCCGTGACCGGAAATGTCGTTGCGCCAGGTATCGAGGCCGCAGGTGATATCGGTGCACACGCGTTCGGTCGGTTTGCCCTGATCGATGATCGCGCCGATACCCGGCAGATCCGCGACAAACTGGCCGGAGCCGTAAGCGCCGTCGATGCGGAATTCCGCTGGAATGTCCTGCTCGGTGACGAACATCGACGGGCCGTCGATGCCTTTGCGCAGGTTGATCATGCCCCAGCCGTACAAGGCGTCGATGCCCGGCGCGCCAAGGTCGGTGGCGGTGGTGCGCAAGACCGTGGCGACTTGATCGCCGGTCATGTACGGGAAGCGCTCCATCAGCACCGCCATGGAACCGGCCACGTGTGGCGCGGCCATCGAGGTGCCGTTGTAATTTTTGTAGCCGGTGGTGAGGTTGTCGGCGTTGGTGCCTTCGATGATCGCGCTGAAGATCTTCGTGCCCGGCGCCGAGACGCAGAAACTCGCGGTGTAGCCGCAACGCGAGGAGAACGTACTCATGATGTACGGGTTGGCGCTGGCCAGGTCCGGGTTTTTCTGCAACGCGGCAACGGTGATCCAGTTCGGCGCAATGTCCGGGACGAAATAGCCAAGGCCGGCGATGGCGTCCGGGTTGTTGAGGTTGTAGTCGTTGCCAGCGGCGAAGATCGTTACGATGCCGCTGCGTGCGGCAGCAATCGCGCCGTCGTAGGCGCCACCGGGCTTGGTGCCGAGCAGCGTGCGGATCTCGTTGAACTGCAATTGCGCGTCGTTGACGGTGAAATGCGGGTACGCCGGATCGCGGCCACCGAGGTCGAAACGGTCAGTGATGCCGATGCCCCAACTGTTGTTGATGATCCGCGCGCCGCTGGCGATCAGCGCATCCCAACCGGCCTTGTACACCGCGCCGTCGTTACCGCGAACGATGCCGTCTTCCGGGCCCGGGTCACCGTTGTCGGCGCTGATGATCTGCGCACCGAACGCCACGCCGTGCATCGGCCCACCATCACGACTGCCTGCGGCGATACCGCCGACGTGGGTGCCGTGGGCGCCGAGTTTGCCGTCGGAGCCAACCGAGGGCGAACCGTCATAGCGGAACGCATCGCCGGCTTTGACCGGGATGTACGGGTCGGTGTATTCGCGGATGCCGCTGGTGACCAGGGTGACGACTTTATTGCTGCCGGAAAACTCCGGGTGCGCGGCGTACACCGGCTGATCGAAGATCCCCAATTTCACGCCTTTGCCGGTATACCCGGCGGCGTAGGCGTGATCGGCACCGATCGCACCCAGGCCCCAATCGGCCTGAAATTCGGCGCTGCGCCAACTCGATGGATCGCCCGTGCGACCGCTTTCCACATAGGGCGCGGCATGGGCGGTGCCGATGGCACAGAGTACGGCGAGCGTGAGGGTTTTCAGGGCAAAGCGGCCCCCCGTTTGCGCGGGGGTATTGTTGTTATTCATCCAGCGACCTTCCTTAGTGATGTTGCGAAAAATCCTGATCGTTGCCAGTGAGGGCGATGATCGTCGTTGATCGTTCCCACGCTCCGCGTGGGAATGCAGCCCGTGACGCTCCGCGTCACTGGACGCAGAGCGTCCCTAGAGGCATTCCCACGCAGAGCGTGGGAACGATCGGACGCAGAGCGTGGGGTTAGAACTGCCAGTTCAGGCTCAAGCCAACGCCATGCAGCTTTTCGCGATTGGCCAATTGTCCGTTGTAATCCAGGTTGACCCGTACATCGCGGCTCAGCGCGAGGCTGGCCTGTACGCCGACCAGCGCGGCATCACGCACCAGCGCTGAACTCTCCACCGCGTACGGCGTACCGCCACTGGCAAAGCGCAGATGCTGTTCGGAGTCAATGTCGCTCAGGCTGTGCTGCCAGCCGAGATGGCCACTCACGTCGAGTGATTGCGCAGGCGAAAGATTGAAGGTCTTGATCGCCCGCACGCCGAGGGTGCTCAGCACCGCGTCACGTTGATCACCCGAGCTTTTCAGCGCGGCGGCGTCGCCCTTCTCGGTCAGACCTTCCGTGTCCAGATGCACGTAGGCGAGGTTGGCGAACGGCTCCAGCGCCAATGGTTGCAGGTGCAAGCGATAAGCCGCTTCGCCGAACACTTGCGTGGTTGCCGCATCAACCTTGGCCTTCTGTTTGCCACTGACGTCGCCGTATTGCAGGTCGCGCTTCACATCGGCGCGATGCCAGCTGTAGGCCGCGCCGGTGCTCAAGCGCCAGGCGCCAATGTCACGACCGGCGTATGCGCCCAAGTGATAGCTGTCGACCTTGGCCGAGGAATGCGTGCCCGAGCCCATGCTCAATGAGCTATCGCTGTAACCGGTGACCAGACCGATGCGGGTCTGCTCGTCCAGCGCGCCGTCGACACCGGCGAGCAGACCGCCGATCGAAGTGTTATAGCCGGCCGTGTCATGGCTTGAATCGGTCTTGCCCCAAGCCCCGAGGGCTTTGATCCAGCCGTTGCTTTGTGCGGCGTTGGTGTCGTGCAGACGCTCGCCCACGGCATCGCGCAATTGGCGGCTGTCATTGATCAGCATCGAACTCAACGCCGGGTAGATTTCGCCACTCAGTTGCTGGAAGGCTTGTTGCGCGGAGCCCGCATCGGGTGAGCGCAACAGGCTTTCGTAGACCGAATTGCCGGCGCCCAAGCCTTCGACGGCAGCCGCCACCGAGCGTTGATTCGGTGTCTGCCCGACGCTGGCGAAGGTTGTGGCGTTACGTTCGACGTTCAGTTGAATAGTGTTGGCGGCGTAGTCGAGGCTGCCGCCGATAAACAGGTAATTCGGCAATACCGCGCCAAATTGCCCCTGAATGCCGCCGGCCGCTTGCAGGATGTCGTACTGGCGACCGAGCAGGCTTTGCGCTTCGCGGGTGCTGAGCAGCGTCGGACTGTTTTCCAGCGACAGGCTGACAGTGGCGCCGCTGATGCTGGCCGTGCCGCCGGCAACGATGCGATCGCTGCTGGTCGGCGACAGCTCGACGGCGTAGGTCGAACCCGGCGCGAAGGTCACATCACCGGCCACGTTCAAGGTGCCGATGGAGTTGCCCGGCGCCACGCGAGCGCCGCTGTTGGCGAGCAGTGAGGCGATTCGCCCGGAACCGCCGAGGGTGCCGCTGTCGTTGACCGTCACGGCGGAAGTCAGCGAACCGTTGACCGTGAGCAAGCCGCCATTGACCGTGGTCGCACCGCGATAAGTGTTGGCGCCGGTGAGGATCAACTGCCCGCCACCGGATTTGATCAGGCTGCCTTGATACACCCGGCTTGCCGCCGCTGCGTCACGGGCGCTGCCGACTGCGTAATCGGTCTGATCCTGCTGACTGGCGCCGGCAGCAACGCCGTTCTGCCAGCCTTTGTCTTGCAGGGTTTGTTGCCAGGCACTGTGCTCGGCGAGGTCTTCGGCCTGACGCTGGATCAGCGCCTTGTCGGAGATGTCATTGCTCCAGACATCGCGCTGCCCTGCCCCCAGGCTGGCGTCAAACGCACCAAGCAACTGCCCCGGCCCGCGCATCGCCCGATTCAGATTGGCCACGCCCCAACCGACTCGCTCAGTCGGCGCATCGGTGACCGAGCCATCCAGTTGCGTGGCGGTGGTCAGCAGCACTTCGAGGGCCTGCTGATTGTTCATGTACGGGTAGCGTTCCATCACCAGCGCCAGTGCCCCGGTTGCATGGGGCGCCGACATCGAGGTGCCGGACTTGATCGCGTAACCGCCACCGGGAATGGTGCTGTCGATCTTCGCCCCCGGCGTGGTGATGCACCAGTATTTGGCGAGACCGCACTGGTTGTACTTCTGCTGATTGCTCTGATCGAGGCCCGACACGGCCAGCCAGTGACCTTCCAGATCCGGCTGAAAATACGGCAACGCGGAACGCACGCTGGCATTCGGATAGCCGCTGTTGCCGGCGCTGAACACGTTGATCACGCCGCGCCGGGACACATCCGCAGCGGCATCGAGCCAGGTGCCTTTGTTCCAGTGCTGGGCGTAAGCGGCGTGCAGATCGGCCAGGGTGCGGTAGCTGACATCCGGCGGCTGGCTGCCCCAGCTGTTGTTGATCGCGCGCACGCCGGCATCGGCCAAGGCGTCATACACCGCTTTGAAATAGCGCGGATCGGGATTGGGGCCAAACAGGAAGCTGTCGTTTTTGTTGGTGTTGCCGACGTAGATTTGTGCGTTGTACGCCACGCCGTGCATGCCGCTGCCATCGCGCGAGGCGCCCATGGTGCCGACGACGTGGGTGCCGTGGGAGTCGTTGTTGGGGTTGAGGGTGCCGTCGACGTTGAACAGTGCGCCGTCGATGTAGCTGCCGCTGGCGAGTACCGCGTGATAACGGTCAGTGGCGAACTCCGGGTGGGCGGCATCGAAACCGGAGTCGAGGGCACCGATTTTTACGCCTTGGCCGGTGATGCCGGCGGCGTAGGCTTGTTCGGCCTGCATGCGGCTCAGGCCCCAGTCGCGGAGGAATTCGGCGCTGCGCCAACTGGCGGCATCGCCGGGCTGGCCGGTTTCGAGGTATTGCGCTTGAACCTGGGTTGCGGAAATCACAAGCAGCAGGGTACCGACCGAAATTGGCTTGATACTTACTTCCATGTTCACCACTCACTTTTATTGTTTTATGCAGGGTCTTCTGCGGTGTTGCCTGTTCCCCTCACCCCAGCCCTCTCCCCCAGGAGAGGGAGCCGACCGCGGGGGCTTGCGTCATGCATCGACCTGGAAAAATGCGTCGATTGTGGATTCGGTAAAGCCCATTCCCTCACCCCAGCCCTCTCCCTGAGGGAGAGGGAGCCGACCGAGGTGTCTTGCGTCATGCATCGACCTGGAAAACCGCGTCGATGTTGGATTCGGTGACGCTCGGTCAGGTCGGTGTACTTCTGCAATATCCCCGGATCGGTCCCCTCTCCCTTTGGGCGGTCCGACGTTTCGGGAGGGTTAGGGTGAGGGCTGGTGAGCGACCACAAAAGCCTCATCCACCCGCGCCAGATCCTGCTCGTTCAAGGTCCCGGCGTAGTAATGCAACTTGGTCCAGGCCATCAAATAGTCGTACCGCGCCTGCGCCAGATCGCGGCGGGTGGTAAACAGTTGCTGCTCGGCGTTCAACGCGTCGAGGTTGGTCCGTTCGCCACCGAGAATGCTCTGCTTGGTCGACACCACCAACGCTTCCGCCGAGCTCAGCGCTTTCTGATAAGCGCGCAGTTTGCTCACCCCGGACAGGCAAGCGCTGAACTGCCGCCGCAGTTCAATCAGCGTTTCACGCGTCTTGCCATCAAGCTCGTACTCCGCCTGTTCCATGGTGCGGCTGGCCTGACGCGTCGAGGCCGACACCCCGCCACCGGCATACAACGGCACGCTGACTTCAAAACCGATGGTGTTGGTTTCGTAGCGCTGGTTGTAGGTGTTGCCGCTTTCCGATTCGTTCTGGCGCATCGAGGCGTAGGCATTGATTTTCGGCAGATGCCCGGCGCGATTGCGCTCCACCTCATAACGCGCAACTTCCACGGCCTGGCGTTGCGAAGCCAGATTCGGGTTATTGCTGATCGCCATTTCATGCCAAGTGTCGTAATTGGTCGGCATCAGCGCGAAGGTCTGGAAATTCTGATCCAGCGGCGCCAGATCACTAATATCCACCGCCGGAGTGCCGACCAGTGCTCCCAGCTCACGCAACGCGGCGTCCTGCTCATTACGCGCCTCGATCTCCTCGGCAGTCGCCAGCTCATAGCGCGACTCCGCCTCAAGAATATCGGTGCGCGTGCCCTCACCCTGCTTGAACATGTGCTCGTTCTGCTGGAACTGCTGCTCGTACGCCTTCTTCTTCGCCTGCGCGATGTCGATCTGATCCTGCGCGAACAGTGCCTTGGTGTAGTTGTCCAGCACGCGAACCAGCAACTCCTGACTCTTGCCGCGAAAGTTCTCGTCAGCGAACAACGACTGCGCGACGCCTTTGCGATAGGCGGCATAGGCCTCGTAGTCGAGCAGCGGTTGTTGCAGGGTCAGGGCCGAGCCGTAACTGCTGTAATTGCGATCATCGGTACGATTACGCGCGCGCTCATCGAGAGAAGTGGCTTTCGACGAGTTACGGCCCTTGTTGTAGGTGTAACCGATGCGCGGCAGCAGGCCGGCGCGGCCAATCGCCCGGTTCTCCAGACCTGCATCACGCTCCTTGATCGCCCCGAGGAACACCGGGTCATTGCGCAACGCCTGTTCGTAGATCTCGAACGGCCCCATGGCCGCTACTGCTGAGTGACTCGCGAGCAGCATCATTGCCGCCCCAAGCATGGAAAGCTTATTCATACAGCCGAACATCCTTATTCCTCGGTCAACGCGGAGCCGGCCCGGTCGAGCAGCGGTTTGAACAGATAGTTGAGGAGTGAACGTTCGCCGGTGCGCACGAACATTTCTGCCGGCATGCCGGGCTTGATCACCAGACCGTTGAGTTTCTCCATGGCCTGATCGCTGACGCTGCTGCGCAACACGTAGTACGGCACGCCGGTTTTCTCATCGACCATCTGGTCGGCGGAAATCAGACTGACCTCACCCGGAACGCGCGGAGTTTTGCTCTGGTTGAACGCGGTAAACAGAATGTCCACCGGCAAGTGCGCGCCAACCTTGTCGATCAGGTTGATCGGCAAGTGCCCTTCCACTTCCAGCCGGGTGCCTTGCGGGACAATTTCCAGCAGGGTTTCACCCTGACGCACCACGGCGCCCTCGGTGTGCACGCCGAGGTTGACTGCCACACCGTCAGCGGTGGCGATGATTTCGCTGTGTTGCAGGTCGAAACCGGCCGAAGTCAGTTGCTCCGACAGGGTCACGCTTTTCAGTTGCGCGTCGGCCAGTTGCGTGCGGACCTCCTTCTGGTATTCCTCGCCGTGCTGTTGCAGCTTCAGGCGCGACTCGAGGATGCCCTGCTCGACCCGGCCGCTTTCACCGGTGTTTTCCGCCAGTTGCTGCTGCACTTGCGACAGTTGACGCTGGTACTCCATCAAACGGTTGCGCGGGATGTAGCCGTTGTCGGCCAGCGGTTGCAGGTTGCTCAACTGTTGTTGCAGCGAGTCGGCCTGGGCATTCAGATCGGTACGGGCGCGGCGCATGCCGGCCAGTTGCGCGGTGGCGCCTTCGATGCTCGCACGCAGTCCGGCCTGTTCGCGGTAGTAGGCCTCGCGACGGCTGCTGAACAGTTGGCGCTGACCTTCCAGCACCAATGCCAGACGCGGATCCGGGTCGCTGCTCAGTTCTGCCGGAAAGGTCACTTGCTTGAGATTGTCGCGCTCAGCCTGCCAGCGCGCGAGGCTGGCCCAGGCCATGCGGTATTGCGCTTGCAGCGACTGCACGTCAGCCGCAACCTGGGTCTGATCGAGGCGGAACAGCGGCTGGCCCTGCTTCACGATTTCGCCTTCGCGCACCAGAATCCGGCTGACCACGCCGCTGCTCATCGACTGCACGGCTTTACGTTTGCCCGACACCACCACCGTGCCCTGCACCGGAATGCCTTGGTCCAGCGGCGCCAACGCCGCCCAGGTGAAAAAGCTGCCGGCGCCAACGATCGCCAGAATCCAGCCCATGCGCGCGAAGAACTTCGCATCGCGTTCCGGGCGTTCAGTGATGTAGGCGTGTTCCATCGTCGCTTCGTTTTCAGTGTTCATGCTTGCGCTGCTCATACACCCGAATTCCTTGTCGAGGGCTGATACTGACGGCTCATGCTGAGCCCGCCCGGTGCCTGTGCAGCTTTTTCCCGTTGTTGTTCTTGCTGGCCGGAAAGCGCTTTGAGCACATCCTGACTCTGGCCGAAAGCTTGCAGACGCCCGTCATTGAGAACCAGCAGCTTGTCGGCCTGGGCCAGCACCGAAGAACGGTGCGTCACCAGCACCACCGTGGTGCCTTGCGCTTTAAGCGCTGCGATGGCGCTGGCCAGAGCGGCTTCACCGACGGTGTCGAGGTTGGAGTTCGGTTCATCCAGCACCACCAGGCTCGGCGTTCCGTACATCGACCGCGCCAGGGCCACACGCTGTTTCTGGCCGCCGGACAAACCGCTGCCGTCCTCGCCCAGTTGCGTGTCGTAGCCTTGCGGCAGACGCAGGATCATTTCGTGCACACCGGCCTGTTGCGCGGCGGCGACGACTTTCTGCGGATCGGCCTCGCTGAAACGCGCAATGTTCTCGGCGATGCTGCCGCTGAACAGCTCGATGTCTTGCGGCAGATAACCGATGTACGGGCCGAGCTGGTCGCGGTTCCAGCGATGAATATCCGCGCCATCAAGACGCACGGTGCCGCCAAGGGTCGGCCAGACACCGACCAGCACTCGGGCCAGGGTCGATTTGCCGGAACCGGAAGCACCCAGCACACCGAGCACTTCGCCGGCATTCAGATTGAAATTGACCATTTGCAGGGTCGCCGCACGTTGCCCCGGTGGGCCGGCACTGACCTGTTCGAAGGTGATCTGGCCTTTTGGCGGCGGCAGCGCCATGGCGTCGTCGCTGGGCGGGAACGCTTGCAGCAGCGCATCGAGACGGCGGTAGGCCAGTTTCGCCCCGCTCCACTGCTTCCACACGGCAATCAACTGATCGATCGGGCTCAGTACACGCCCCATCAGAATCGAACCGGCGATCATCATCCCGGCGGTCATATCACCCTTGATCACCAGCAACGCACCCAGACCCAACACCAACGATTGCAGGCACAGGCGCAGGGTTTTACTCACAGAACTGATCACCGCACCGGTGTCACTCGCCTGGTTTTGCAGGCCGAGGAAGCGCGAGTGCACCTGGAACCAGCGCTTGCGCAGGGAACCGAGCATGCCCATCGCCTGAATGGTTTCGGCGTTGTGCAAATGGCTGGTGGCCAACTGGCTGGACTGTTGCGAATAACCGGCGGCTTCGCCCAGCGGCTTTTTGGTCATGTATTCGTTCAGGCACGCCAGGCCGATCAGCAGCAATGCGCCCGCCGTGGCGAGTACGCCGAGCCAGACGTTGAACAGGTAGATCACGAACAGATAGACCGGGAACCACGGCGCATCGAAGAACGCAAACAGCGCCGGGCCGGTGACGAATTGGCGAATGTGCGTCAGATCGCCCAGTGACTGCCCGGCGTTGCCCTCGCCCTTGAACAGGTTGCGCTCGAACGCCGCTTGGTAAACCCGCAGGTTGAAGCGGCGCTCCAACTGGCTGCCGATGCGGATCACGATAAAGCTGCGCACCACTTCCAGCAGGCCAATAAAGGCGAAGAAGCCGACCACCATCAGCGAGAGCATCGCCAGGGTCGTTTCGTTCTGCGACGACAGCACCCGGTCATAGACCTGGAGCATGTAGATGGAGGGCACCAGCATCAGCACGTTAATCAGTGCGGTAAAGCAGCCGACGCTGATCAGAATACTTTTATAGTCAGCCAATGCCTTGAATAAGGGAGCGGTGGCTGGGGCCTTCGCCATCTTCATCGATTCTTCCTGAAATGATGGGTCCCGCCGCACTTGGGCGAGGCTTCAATTAATGTTCCGCTTACCTGCGAAAGATGACTTGCAAGTACCCGCTTACACTTTCATAACAACTTGCGTAATTAATTGCGGCGCAGTTGTCAGTTCGCGCTTCTTATAACCATAGCGTGGCGCTTTATATTAAAACTTTGTCGCGTTCTGGATAATCAAGGTTGTTGCGCCACGCGCTCAAGGGTAATCACCAAGCCAGACTTCAAAGTCGTCTGATAAAACCCGTCACGTTGTCGACTGAAAAACTGGATTCTTGAACCTTCCTTGCCGGTGATCGACAGACCGTCAGGGTCGGGAAACCAGCCGATCGGGGTTGCTTCAAGCCAGGCACCCAGGCAGTCGGCGCCTTGGCCCAGGGTTTGGTTTTTAGCCAGATCCAAGAGGCAAGTGTTCGAAGGCTTGTCCTGCTGCTTTTGCGCTTTTGGATCTTCGCCTTGAGTCGACAAAGTTGCCTGCCAGTGACCGGCAAACGCCGAGGGTTCTTCGAGTCTGAGGCTGCTTGCCATACTGGTTTCTCCTGAAATCATGATGAGCGTCGCCGAGAGCCACGCCATTGCCTTGTAGGTAAAAGCTTTACAGATCATAGGAATATTCGCTCCGGCGTGTAGCCTTGCTTACAGAGCAACACGATGCAAGTGGAGAAAGCGGCGCATCACACGCCGCTTTCCACTGCTACATCACGCCACGATGTCGCTGCTGACTGCCTGGCCAACGGTGCTGACCTGGAAGTCCGCCACGCCGTGCCCGGAGAAGTCCACCGACAGCAAGCTGTTACCACCCGACGACGTCAGGATTGCGTCACCGGCGGCACCGGTGAAGCTGCTGACGAAGTGCAGGCCTGCGCCGTTGGTGATACCGGTCAGGTCGATTTTGTCCAGACCGCTGACGAAATCGAGAATCTGATCGATCGCACCTGGCTTGGAGTCAGAGCTGGCAGCGAACACAAACGTGTCCGAACCGGCACCGCCCCACAGCTTGTCAGCACCACCGCCACCCCAGAGGATGTCGTTGCCGGCACCGCCCTTGAGCTCGTTGGCCACGCTGTTGCCGATCAGCAGATCGTTACCCGAACCGCCAATGGCGTTTTCGATGATCGCGCCTTTGGCGATGGACACGTTGCCCACCATGCCGCCAACGTCGGAGAACGAGGCGTCTTTGAGGTTGATCTTCTGGTTCTGGGTGAAGCCCGAGAAGTCCAGAGTGTCCTTGCCGCCCGCGTCCCACACCGAGAACACCACCTTGTCACTCGACGACGAAGCGCTGAGGAAGTCGCGACCGGTGTTGGAGTTGAAGCCGTAGGTGGTGTCACCGGTACGGGTGGTGGTGTTGGCACCGTAGAGTTTCTGGATGGCAGCGATATCGTCCATCAGCGGGCCGGACGAATACGCTTCGACACCGCCCTTGCTGAAGTTCTGATTGGTGTTGCTTTCGCTCCAGTAGCTCATGACGCTGTAGCCGCGGGTGTCTTGCCCGTAGGACGCGTCGTTGTAGGTCGGGTTGCCATTGCCGGCGTTGTAATCGCCAGGGTGAGCGAGACCCAGGCTGTGGCCGATTTCGTGAGTCAGGGTCTGACGACCGTAGTTGTTCAGATCCGGATTCTTGTTCTGCGTGTAGCCACTGTTGATCAGGTACCACGAGGTGCCGTCATAACCGGCGCCGGTGCCTGGCAGATAAGCGAACGCTGCAGCACCATCCTGGCCACCGCTGTAGTTACCGAAGGTCATGTGGCCGTCACCGCCCGAGGCTTTCTCGGTGAAGGTCACGTTGGCCACGTCAGCCCAGGATTGCATGGCGAGCTTGGCCTGGGTTTGTTGTTGCGCACTGAACTGACTGAACCCAGTGATCCCGTGCTTGTTCATCGTGCTGGACGATGCCGAAGTCAGGAACGTATAGGTGAGTTCGATCTTGCCGCTGCCGTCCTTGTCCTGGTAGGCAGCGCCGTCGCGCAGCAACTGGGTTGCGGCCTGGTCGACGGAGAAGGAGGGTTTGCCATTGACCGTGAGGTTGCCGCCACGATCGTATTGATGGCTGAAGCTATTGATCTGGTTGTACGCCGAGCTGAAGGCTGCCAGCTGGAAAGCCTGTTCGGCGGTATCAATAGCATTCGTTTTAACTTTCGACATAAACACACTTCCTTGTTTAGCAATGGAACAGTTTTTGTCCGATAGGACTCTCTCTGGCGAGATCGTCCTATCACTCGCCCAATGAAGGCGTAAGAAACCTGACACAATTTGAAATCTGCCGTAAAGGATTTTTTTGAGATCAAATCGGGCTGTTTCGTAAAACTGCCGTAAACAAAGCGTGCGGAGGTGGAAGAATGTTTTAGTTGCGAAGCTTTTGCCTAATTGTCTGACGATTTTCTATTTAAATATTAAATATGGGTAAGTTGTTTTTTGTTAGGCGCGTCTCACTTTTCTGCACTTTATTAGTGCGACGCCAGTGTATTGATATCAACCAGATTGCTCACCCAAACTGTAGGAGCTGACGAGTGAAACGAGGCTGCGATCTTTTGACTTTGCCTTTCAAAAGCAAGATCAAAAGATCGCAGCCTGCGGCAGCTCCTACAGGGGAAAAGCGGGTCAGCTACCCGTGCGAATCTTGTTCCACACCCGCGTGCGGATCCGGTCAATGTTCAACGGCATCGCCTCCAGCGCAAACAGCTTGCCCATCATCTCCGGGCTCGGATAAACCTTGGTGTCGTTCTTGATGGCCGGGTCGATCAGGCTGTCCGCCTGCTCATTGCCATTGGCGTAGTGCACGTAGTTACTGATGCCGGCCATCACGTCCGGGCGCAGCAGGTAGTTCATGAACGCATAACCGGCCTTTTCATCCGGTGCATCCACGGGCATGGCGACCATGTCGAACCAGATGGCTGCGCCTTCCTTGGGAATCGCATAACCGATGTCGACGCCGTTTTTTGCTTCCTTGGCGCGGTTCTCGGCTTGCAGGATGTCGCCGGAGAAGCCGACCGCCACACAGATGTCGCCGTTGGCCAGGTCGCTGGTGTATTTCGAGGAGTGGAAGTAGCTGACGTATGGCCGGACTTTCATCAGCAGCGCTTCGGCCTTTTTATAGTCCTCGGGATTTTTGCTGTGGTGCGGCAGGCCCAGGTAGTTGAGCGCGGCCGGCAGCAATTCCGGGCCGTTGTCGAGGATCGCTACGCCGCACTTCTGCAGCTTTTCCATGTATTCGGGCTTGAAGATCAGATCCCAGGAGTCCACGGGCGCATTGTCACCCAGCACGGCTTTGACCTTGGCGATGTTGTAGCCGATGCCGGTGCTGCCCCACAGGTACGGAAAGCCGTGTTCATTATTCGGGTCGTTGGTCTGCAGGGCTTTGAGCAGCACCGGATTGAGGTTCTTCCAGTTCGGCAGCTGACTCTTGTCGAGTTTCTTCAGCGCCCCGCCCTGAATCTGCCGAGCCATGAAGTGGTTGGACGGAAACACCACGTCGTAACCGGATTTGCCGGTCATCAACTTGCCGTCGAGGGTTTCGTTGCTGTCGTAGACGTCATAGGTGACACCCACGCCCGTCTCTTTCTGGAAATTTTTTGTGGTGTCCGGTGCGATGTAGTCGGACCAGTTGTAAACCTTGACCGTTTCCGCTGCCTGAGCAAGGGAAACGGCGAGCATCAGCGGTGCCAGAGCGAGGGTCTTGCGGATCATGGATCGATTCCTGTGTGGGTTTTCTTTTTTGTTGGCAGGCAATCAAAGGATCAAACAATCAGAAAATCAGCACGTAGCTCTTGCGCACGGTTTCCTGGATATCCCAGATACCGAGCGTGTTGGCCGGCAACATCAGTGCGTCGCCACCTTGTATGTGCAGGGTTTCGCCGCCACCGTCGGGGGTGAACGTGCAACGCCCGGAAATGAAATGGCAGAACTCTTGCGCGGTGATCTGCCGGCGCCAGCGGCCCGGAGTGCATTCCCAGACGCCGGTTTCGACGCCGTCATCGCGCTCGACGCTGTTGGTCGAAGCAATCGCCACCGGTTCGCCGAGGGGGACGGCCACCGGGCTGGATTCATCGAGTGGCAGGGTTGCGGTGTTTTTGAACTGGGTAATGCTCATGGTCTGACCTGTCTTTGGGCTTGCTTGAATTAAATCGACGCTCAATGCATGAAACCTTCCATGAAGCCCGCGACCTGGCTGGCGAGTTTGCGCCGCCATGGCGCGGTCGCCGGGTTGGCCAGGGTCTGGTCTTCGTGGACGAAACTTTTGATGATCGCGTTGTAACCGAGCCAGCGACACGGCTCCGGCTCCCAGGCGCGCAGTGCATGAATGCCGCCGTCCGGCAGCACCCATGGCTGACGAACCAGTTCGGTGTCGCGCTCAAGAATCAGATCGGCCAGGGTGCGCCCGCCGAGATTGCTCGCACCGACGCCCTCCCCGCCATAACCGCCGGACAGCGCGATGCCATTGGCGCGATCGCAAAGCATGTGCGGTTTGAAGTGCCGGGACATGCCGAGGTTGCCGCCCCAGGCGTGGGTGATCTGCACGTTTTTCAGTTGCGGGAACAGTTCGCCGAACAGATAACGGCGCAGCTCGACCTCATCGCGGGTCAGATCGAAGTTATGGCGCAACTTGCCGGCAAACTGATAACCGCCGCGGGCACCGAAGATCAGGCGGTTGTCGGCACTGCGCTGGCCGTAGGTGACCTGACGACTGAACTCGCTGAATGCCTGGCCACGGCTGAGGCCGATTTCGTCCCAGGTCGCCGCCGACAACGGCTCGGTGGCGACAATCAGGCTTTGCACCGGCAGCTGATAGCGGCCCAGCGGTGGCAAGGTCACCGAGTAACCTTCGACGGCCGGCACAATCCAGCGACTGCGCACGCTGGCTTTGGCGGTGCGCAAGCTGCCCGACTGCCAATGGGTGACCGGGCTGTTTTCGTAGATCTTCACGCCCATGCTTTGCACGGTGCGCGCCAGACCGCGCACCAGTTTCGCCGGGTGGATGGTTGCCACGTGTGGCGCGTAAATCCCGCCATAAGGCTTGGCCACACGGATCTGCTGCGCCAGTTGCTCGGGGCTGAGCCAGCGGTAATCGTCGTCGGTCAGGCCCTGGGCGTGCAGCTTGGCCAGATATTCACGCAGCGTGGCTTCCTGCTCTGGATAGCGCGCCGCGCAATACAGCACGCCGCCCTTGCGGTAATCGCAATCGATGCCTTCACGCTCGAGGACGATTTCCACTTCATCGGGAATGCTGTGCAGCAGATCGAAAGAAGCGCGGCGCTGCTCTGGCGACAGCCCGGCCAGCAAGCGATCCTCGCCGAGCAGGTTGCCCATCAGCCAGCCGCCATTGCGCCCGGAAGCACCGAAACCGGCGGTCTGTGCTTCGACAATCGCAATGTCGAGGCCCGGTGCCAGTTTCTTCAGGTAGTACGCGGTCCACAGCCCGGTGTATCCCGCGCCGATGATCGCCACGTCGACGTCCAGATCTCGCTCAAGCTCGGGCCGCGCGGTCAGCGGCTCATCGAGTTGATCCATCCACAAACTGATAGTGCGCCACGCCGGCATGCAAGACTCCGCCACTGAAAACCTTCGATGGCGTCGATCCTAGTGGCTGTGCTCAGTCGATGTCTTGCGCGCGTGCCCGCAAAGAAATTTGTTTCGCGTAAGCCTTGGGCGACTGGCCGGTGTGCTGGCGGAAACAGCTATAGAACGCCGACAACGAATTGAAACCGGCGGCGAACGCCAGCTCATCAATGCGCAGCGGTGGCGTGGCGTTGTCGAGCGAGCGCAGCAGATGTTGCAGGCGCGCCTGATTGACGTAGCGATAGAAGCTTTGCCCGAGCACCTGATTGAGCAGATAGGAAATCTGATTGCGGCTGTACCCGCACTCCTTCGCCACCCGCTGCAAATCAAGTTCTGGATCGAGGTACGGTTGCTGTTTTTCGAAGTACTGCTGCAGGTCTTCGGCCATGAAGCTCAACTGGCGCGGCGACAGGCCCAGACGGCTGGCCGCTGGACGCTGACTGGGTACCGTTTTGCTGGCGGACTGCGCGCGCACCAATGAAGCGTATTCATTGACGCGCCAGATCAGCCCGTCCCTGACCGTGATCGCTTCGCTGGAACGAAACGACACCAACCCTTCACCACCGCGCAGCGTCACTTCATATTGGATGAACGCGGTGTTGCCATCGACGCGAATGCGGTCGCAATGCTCGAGCGCTTCGTCGGATTCGCGCGGCATGCTCACGCGCACGTATTCACGCAACTCATCGAGACCGAGCACCCGGTTCTGGAAGAAATCGTTGTACTGGATGTCCGGGTGGTACAGCGCCATGACGCTGTCGAGGTCGCGGTGCTTCCAGCTCAGGTGATAGCGCATGACCGTGGCCGCCGTGGCCTGGGTCTGTTCTGGGCCGTCGTCGTCGGCGTGCATAAAGGGCTCGGCGCAAAAGAAGCGAGCTTGCCGAAGTTCGGCGCGGGCTTCAATGGCTAATCCGTAGTGGCCCTTTGGCGATGATTGCGTAGGCCGTGACTTACATCAAAAAATGCGAAGCAATCGCAAAATGAACTGAAAAATCTCACAGGAATTTCACATCCGGATGCTACTTTTAACGTCAGTCACCGGTTGAGCCAATGAAGGCTCTTCCCACCTAACATGAGCAAACGGAAGCGCTCGATGAAGAAGGCGGGCAACATATGAATAAAGGGTCAAGCAAAGTCACCTTTCCCAACGCATGCCAGTTGATGCGCTGGCATTTTCATCCCATGGGTTTCGAGGCGACGATGGATGCGCCGGGCAGCATGATCGCCCGTCTGTTCGATCGCGCCAGTGGCGAAACCATGATCGCCATCGCTGGCATCCCGTGTGCGACGGTGATGAATGCAGCGGATGTCGAACGAATTATCGAGGCTGTGGAGGATGAGCTTGAAGCCTTCGTACCTCCGGAGTCTCTCAGGAGTTATGCATAAGCTTATGATTTAAAACAAAAAATCCCACAGAAATGTGGGCTTTTTTGTGGCTTATGCGCTTTGCTTGGCCGTTCGATGATCAACGAAAAACGGCTTGCCCTTGGCCACTCGGTCGGACGCCCGGGGCATGTTCACCGCTTGTGCCTCCTGCGGTTCGACATACCAGTAGCAATGGCTGACCGCACGGGTGATGCCGACATAAGCCAGGCGCAGGATCTCGTCCTTTTGCGCGCTGTCATACGGCTCGCTGTCGCCCGACTTGCCCAAACCTGCCATGCGGTAGACCTGGTTCTTGTAGGGCGAACTGGTCAGGTGCTGACAGTCACCGAGCAAAAACACCGCATCCGCCTGCAAGCCTTTGGCGCTGTGGTAGGTCAGTTGTTTCAGGCGCCGCGCTTCGTATGGCAAGCTCGAATCCACATTAACTACAGACTGAATATGCTCTTCAATCAATGACTTATCGCTGCTTTTTCGATAAAGCATCAAGATTGAATGACCCTGGCGGTAGTGCTCGGCGAGGCGTTGCCCCAAGGCCTGATCGTCGCGCTCCAGCACATTGACTGGCTGCAGCGGCTTGGGCGCACCGCTGGCCTTGGCTTTTTTGCCGGGGATCGCTGGCGCAGCGCGGACGATATGTTCAGCGGCATCGATGATGTGCTGGTGGCTGCGGTAGTTGTCACTGAGCATCACCCGCGTGGCGCTCGGCGACGGGAACTCCTTGTCGAACGCCATGAAGTAACTCGGCGAACTGCCACGCCAACCATAAATCGACTGCCAGTCATCGCCGACACACAGCAACGATGAACGCTGCGCACCCCGCCCGACATGCATGGCTGGACCACGGCTGCGGATTTCCGTGAGGCTGGCGCGAATCCACGAAACGATCTGCGGCGATACGTCCTGAAACTCGTCAATCATCAAGTGCGACAACGGCCTGAGTAACTCATCGCTCAACAGCTTGAGGTTCTCCGGCGAGTGCTCGCTGAACAGCGCGAACATGCGGTTGTAGGTCATGATCGGCGGCTTCTGGTCCAGCAGATGATCTTCAAAGGCCCGCCAGAACAGACTCAACGCCTCGAAGAAAAACCGATCTGGATCATCTTTGGCAAAGCTCATACGACCGACCGCGTCAGGCACGTCCAGGCCGAGGTTCTCGATGAAGCCTGCCGCTGCCACGAAGCAGTCGAGCAACGGCGCGGAGGCCAGCTCACCCTTGACCTTGTATTCAAAGCCCGGCCCGGCACTGGCATCACCGGCCAATGTTGCCAGTACACGTTTTGATGACTCGTAACTATCAAGCCAAATCAATGGCTTACGGCAGAAAGCTTGAAACAGGGTGCGCTTGACTGCCCACTCTGCGCGCACGCTGAGCTTGGCATTTGGCCGGCTGGTTTGCGGGTTTTCCCGCGGATCGAAGCCGAGCACCACCCAGGCATCCAGGCTCGGAATGTAACCATGGCAATGAAATTTTGCCCCGTTGATATCGAAACTCTGCCGGTTCGGCTCAATGCCCTTGATCGGCCACGCGCCAGCGCGGAACCACAGATCTTCGATGGCATCGCACAGCTCTTCGTCGCGCCGCGACGCCAGCTCCGTTACCGCTACGCGCTTCTGCACGTCGGGGTGATCACGCTCCAGTTCCTTGAGCTGTAAACCAGCGCGCGACAACGGCTGAATCAACTGACGGAAACGCTCGTCGTCATTGAACAAGCGGTGATAACAGGCGTTGAGTTGCTGGCGTTGTGCATCGTTGATACGCAGGTCGAACGGGTTACTGTCGACCTCCTGCTCATCACCTTGTACGCGGTGGCTGAGGTTTTCAAAGGCCTGCAGACGTTCGAAACCCGGCAAGCTGCGCACCATCGGCAAAATGCGCGAGTGGAAGGTGCGCACCAGGTCGCGTGCCTGGCGCAGGTTCAGCGCTTGCCCCCAGAGCGCGAACAGCTCAATCAATTTGTTGATGAAATCCTTGCGCGACTCGCGGGTGAAGGTCACCACGGTCATCGAATCCAGCTCAAAACCCAGATAGTGGTTGAGCAAGAGGATACGCAGCACCAGCGTGGTGGATTTGCCCGCGCCCGCGCCAGCAACCACTGAGGTTGACGGGGTTTCGCTGAAAATCATCTTCCATTGTGCGGCGCTCGGCTGAGCGTGCTCCGGCAGCAAACGGGCGACATCGGCCTTCATGCGCTTTTTCAGCTCGGCCGTCAGCGGCAGACGCCAATCGTCAAACAGATGGTTATCGACGTTGGGCGGTCGATGTTCAGTGTTACGACTGTCACGGATCAGCAGCACCTGACGGCCTTCTTCAAGCCCCTCAAGCTTGCCTTCCTTAAAGCCATATTCGACGCCAGCGGTATGCCCGCTGCGGAAACCGTCCGCCTGACCGTGCAACCACGATGCACGGTGCTGCGCGCGCAAGCGGGTCAAGCCGTGGCCGAAGAAGCGTGCCGCCAGGCGTTTGAACCAAGGCATCTCGGCCAGGGGGCGAAGTTCGGGAGGAAGATCGGGGGTGTGTTGCGCCACGCTGACGGGCTCCAGTGTGTGAGGCTGTTGCGGCTATGGTGTCTGTATTTGCCGTTCAGTTCTAGCGAAAAGCTTACAGGTCATTGGTTTAGGCGATGAACTGAAGGTGGGATGAGACACTTTCGAGCTGCTTTCTTATCTGTAATTTCGATCATAACGCCGCATTTTTTACGCTTTTTATCGATTATTAACTGATAGATGATGGCCGTCATAAACCACCGGTGTCGCGTTGGGTGTCAACCATTCACACCCTATGACGAACCCTTTGAGGAGACGATCATGCTTGAACTCAGACCTTTCAGCTCGCTGGGCGGCGCCCATCACGGCTGGTTGGATGCCCATCATCACTTTTCGTTCGCCGAGTACTACGACCCTCAGCGCATGAACTGGGGCAACCTGCGGGTGTGGAACGATGACGTGATCGCGGCGGGCACTGGCTTCCCGCAGCACCCGCATCGCGACATGGAAATCATCACCTATGTCCGTGAAGGCGCAATTACTCACCAGGATAATCTGGGCAACAAGGGCCGTACCGAGGCTGGCGATGTTCAGGTGATGAGTGCCGGCACCGGCATCGCTCACAGCGAATACAACCTGGAAGCGAAAGACACCAAGATCTTCCAGATCTGGATTCTGCCGACGGAAACCGGCGCCCCGCCATCGTGGGGTGCGAAACCATTTCCGAAAGGCCAGCGTGAAGGCTTTGTCACCTTGGCCAGCGGCAAGGACGGCGATGACCAGAGCTTGCGGATTCGCGCTGATGCAAGATTGGTCGCGGCCAATCTCAAAGCGGGCGAAACCGCGGAATATCATCTGGATGAAGGCCGTCGCGCGTATCTGGTGCCGGCCACCGGCGTGATTGAAGTCAACGGTTTGCTTGCACAAGCCCGAGACGGTGTGGCAGTGGCGCATGAGCGAGTGTTGAGCGTTACGGCCATCGAGGACAGCGAGATCGTCCTGGTGGATCTGGCTTGATGGCGTAAATGGCAGGCAAAAAAAGGGGCAACCATCACGGTTGCCCCTTTTTTCATGCGCTTGCCAACATCATCAGCCGGAGATGGCACCATCTACCAGCGTTTGTGCTTCGACGACCAATTGCTTCAGGTGGTCGTCGCTGATGAAGCTTTCAGCGTAGATCTTGTAGATGTCTTCAGTGCCCGACGGACGCGCGGCGAACCAGCCGTTTTCCGTCATCACTTTCAGACCGCCGATCGCCTGATCGTTGCCCGGTGCATGGCTGAGAATGCTCTGGATTTTCTCGCCGGCCAGTTCGGTCGAAGTCACTTGCGCAGGTGACAGCTTGCTAAGCAGTGCTTTCTGCTCCGGATTGGCCTTGGCATCGACGCGCACCGAAAACGGTTCGCCCAGCTCATCGGTCAATGCCTTGTAGGCCTGGCTCGGATCGCGACCGGTGCGCGCGGTCATTTCGGCGGCGAGCAAGGCCGGGATCAAACCGTCCTTATCCGTGCTCCACACGCCACCGTCCTTGCGCAGGAACGATGCCCCCGCACTCTCTTCGCCACCGAAACCGAGCGAGCCATCGAACAGGCCATCGGCGAACCATTTGAAACCGACCGGAACTTCGTACAGACGACGGCCCAGGCGCTTGGCCACGCGATCGATCAAGCCGCTGCTGACCACGGTTTTACCCACGCCAGCGTCCGCGCGCCATTGCGGACGGTTCTGGAACAGGTAATCAATCGAAACGGCGAGATAGTTGTTCGGCGCGAGCAAACCACCGGACGGTGTCACGATGCCGTGGCGATCGTGATCGGGATCACAGGCAAAAGCCACGTCGAAGCGCTCTTTCAGGCCGATCAGGCCCTGCATCGCGTGGCTCGACGACGGATCCATGCGAATCTGGCCATCCCAATCGACGGTCATGAAACGGAAGGTCGCGTCGACTTCCTTGTTGACCACTTGCAGATCGAGGCGGTAATGCTCGGCAATCGCCGACCAGTAGCGCACCCCTGCTCCGCCCAGCGGATCAACGCCCAGACGCAGCTTGGCGTCACGAATAGCGTCGAAATCGATCACGTTGATCAGGTCGGCAACGTAGGTGTTCACATAGTCGTGACGATGGGTCGTGCTGGCTTTCAGCGCCTGCTCGTAGCTGATGCGCTTCACACCGGCGAGTTTGGCGGCCAGCAGTTCATTGGCCTTGGCTTCGATCCATTTGGTGATGTGGGTGTCGGCCGGCCCGCCGTTGGTTGGGTTGTACTTGTAACCACCGCTTTGTGGCGGGTTGTGCGACGGCGTGATGACGATGCCGTCCGCCAGGCCCGAAGTGCGGCCACGGTTGTAACAGAGAATGGCGTGGGAAATAGCGGGAGTCGGCGTGTATTCATCACCTTCGGCGATCATCACGGTCACACCGTTGGCCGCCAGTACTTCCAGCGCGCTGGCCCCGGCCGGTGTCGACAGTGCGTGGGTGTCGATGCCGACAAACAGCGGTCCGGTGATCCCTTGGGCTTCGCGGTACAGACAGATCGCTTGGCTGATGGCCAGAACGTGCCACTCGTTGAAACTCAAGTCGAACGAGCTGCCCCGGTGTCCGGATGTACCGAACGCGACACGCTGAGTGGAAATCGAGGCGTCGGGCTGTCCCGTGTAGTAGGCCGTTACCAGTCGCGGGATATCGACCAACAATTCTGCCGGTGCCGGTTTGCCCGCAAAAGGACTGAGTGTCATGCAAAACCTCTGAAATAGAGTGGTTCAGGAATAGAGCGCAGTTTACTGGCAGTTTGACCGCAGTGCGATGGGATCTATCCGGCACTCTCCCGATGTTTTTTAACGTTAGTCACCGGGCGCAAGGCGCAAGGCGTCACCGAGCAGCCCGACCACGCTGGCCAGATCATGTTCGCCATGACTCAACGGACTCAATCGCACATGCTGCGCATGCAGGCCTTGCAGGCTGAACAGCTCGCCCGGCGCAACAATGATCTGCTGCCTGAGCAGGTGCTGAAACACATGCCCCATATTCACCGGACGCAACGAGCGCACCCAGACGGTCGCCCCACCCTTGGGTTCGACAATCTGCAACGCATCGCCAAGTCGCTCGCGCAACAACTCGATCAATTGCGTACGACGCTCCTTGAGCATTCGCCGCAGCACCAACAAATGCTGATCCAGCCGGCCGCCTCCCAATAGCCTGGCAATGGCCTTCTGGCGAATCGGCGACAAGCGAAACGCGCGCAACAGGAAATGTCGCTGCAACTCATTGCGCCAATGCCGTGACAGCAGAAAGCCGAAAGGTGCCTCGGCGCCAATGAATTTCTCGAACGTGGAAAACACCAGCAAACGGTCAGGATCCAGCCAGTCACGCAACCGCTGGGGATCCCCGCCTTCGTGAAGTTCGCTGTAACAATCGTTTTCCAGCACCCAGGTGCCATGACACCCGAGCAAATGTGCAATTGCCTGCTGGTTGCTCAGCGGTATCAGGCTTCCCCGGGGCATGCTCAACGCCGACGACAACAGAATCAGCCGCACCGCCTCGCTCTTGAGCAGCGACTCCAGCCGCTGTGGATCAATCACGCCGCCAGCAAGCAGAGGCAACTCGATGACGCGTACTTCTGCGGCGGCCAGCAAGCGCAAAATCACCCAGTCACAGGGCGATTCCACGATGACGGTGGCCCGACGCAACTCAAGCACTGAAATCAGTATTTCCAGAACCCCGCGCAGGTCTGCGCCAATATAAACGTCATCCGCACGCCAATAGTTGGCGGTTGACGAGGTGTAACGTGCGGCGAGTACCGTACGCAACTCCAGCTCGCCGCAGGGTTGCACCAGCGCTTGTGGCTGACGCGGATACTGGCGCAGCAGCTCCCGTTCCAGCATTAACAACGGACTGTCGAGCGGTTGCAATGAGGCCGGATCATCCGCGCTGAGCACGCACATGCCCGGCCGTCTTGCGTTGACATAAACGGTTTCCAGCAAATCACTGCCACTTTCCGGCGCATCCACCACGTGCAACGCTTGCGCGTAATAGCCGGACTTGGCGATCGAATACACCCGACCTTCCTTTTCCAGCAGCGAATAGGCGTATTGGACAGTCGAGATCGACACATTGAGTCGATCAGCCAGTTGACGCAGAGAGGGCAAGCGCACCGCCGCACTACTCCCCGCCTCGTCTATCAGCAACGTCAGATATCGATACACCGCCTGATAAACGAAGTCGTTCTCCCTCGACGCTTTCACGAGCCCGCATCCGTGGGCATGGGTTTGTCTCCCTGCAAGTGGCTCACGGTCAACCTTCTGCCGAGCGGTCGACTGTCGATTCGGCGCTCGCGTTGTCCTCGTTTTCGTTTTTTGAAGCCGCGTCGCTAGCGGCAGGCATACGAATCGGGCCCATTTTGTACAGCCGCACAATCAACCTGACGGGCAGACCACTGACATCTGTCATCCATTTCATGACCTGCTCCGGCGCATGCAGGCCCTGCATGGCCCGGTGCAGCTCCGGCAACGCCACCAACATGCCAGGGTGACAATTACGCAAAAACCGCTCAAGCCCGGCGCCACCGTTGATGAACGGAGCAAACAGCAGGCACGTCAGCTGGATTTCATTCAGGTCGAAATTGGCCAACAGGGCGCTTTCTGCCTGGATACGCAGATGTTCGGGTTCCTGCAGATTGCCGAAGCTCGCCAGCAACTGCTCGCAAACAGGTTCGGGGACCTGCTTTTGCCGCATCGTGATCAGGCTGCTTTTCAGGTAATCAGCGACACCGGCCTCATAGGTCCGACCTTCGATGAATTGCGCCTGCAAGCCTTGCAAGTGTGCAGCCACCACAGGCTCAACGTGTTCATCATCGCCTTGATAAAGCGTCAGGTCATCAGCCTGAAAACCCAGAAAGTCACTCAGCAAAGGCCAGCGCTCTTCGAGTTTGCCGACAATCATGTCGTTGATACTGATAAAGCTGGTACGCCGACAGGCTTCAAACTGACCTTCTGGCCGCCAGCTTACCCGCTCCTCTTCGGGGTAAAACTCGCGGTAATAATCACCGCCCAAGCCGTCGAGCAGCGGGAACAGCATTTCAAAGCCGACAGAAGCCGCCTGCGGCCCGGCAATCGCAGCTTTCTGCACTGCACGCCCCAGACCGTCGAGGAAGTGGTTTTGCCGACGCGCGGACTCACTGCCGATCATGGCATCGACGCCATTGTTCCAGCGGGCCACCTGCCCGTAGAACTCGGCGGTGGCCAGATAAGCGTCATCCCATAGTTCCAGCGGCTCATTCCAGGTGCGACGATGCCCGATCAGCAGCAGGTTGATGCGGCTGGCCTCACGACCGGCCTCGCCAATGGGTGCCTGATGATCAAACGGTAAAACCTCGCGGTGATTGACCATCACCAGTTCCACACGGGGGTCGTCATACAGAAACAATGCGCTGTAGCTACGGTGCATGTTTTGCAGCGACGCCTGGCTGCTGCCGTTCCAGCGCAAGTTGGCCACCCGCAACTGGAAGGTCGCCGGTGACCGACCCGCGATGGTCAGCTGCGCCGCCCGCAGCAATGCCAGCGTGTAACAACTGTCGCGAGACCCTGACTGGTTCACCAGCACCTTGAAATGACCGATGTTCTCCATACCGCCAGCGGCCACTGCCAGTCGCTGGATCAGCAACTGCAGCGCCGTGCGTTCTGCGCGGGAGAAGAAACTCAGCAAACGTTGCAATACTTGCTGGTAGACATAGTTCATTGCCTGATCATGGATCGTGCTCATCGGTATTTACCCGGTATCGAAAGTTTCATGCCGCGCGCACTGAGATATCAGCCAGCAGCAATTCATCAATAAGTAATAGACGTTCGAATGCTAACACTTACAAGTTTGTAGTTATTTGAAACACTTGAACTGACAAAACCCCTCGCGCCGCCGAGAGACAGCCTCAAGCCACTGTAATTACTGGGGTATTTTTTTCGGGACGCAGTCCTAGGAAACTTCCCACAAGGTCCCACGGCAAGTGAGTACAAGAAAAAGAGAAGCGGTTTCCGAATAGCCCTACAACAATTAAACAAAAGTTGCCTTGATCAATCGACTTATTCGTTTGATATCGCGCAGGACAAAATGAATGCACAGCCATGACTCATTCCTTGAGATGAAAGTAATCATTCAATTATCAGGGCTTACATTGTGATTAGAAGATACAGATCGAGAGCAAAAACCAGTTCAGTTGCTGAAACGGTTCCCGGTGCAGCATCAGGAAGCTCTGTTTTTTCAGGAGGGAGGCTAAACGCAGAAGAGTCCGTGGGGCCACGGACTCTGATGACAGGGCTTACGCCGGTTCGACTTGCAGGGCGACCCGTTCGCGGCATGGGCACTCGTCCATGTAGCGATGCGCTTCGACGAACTCGTTGAACGGAAATACACGCGTCTTCAGCGGCAGCAACACGCGGTCAGCGGTCAACTGGTTGATGTCACGCAAGGCACGCTGCAAAGCGACGTGATCCTGAGTAATGCCCAGTTCAGGCTTGCCGGTGAAGTTGCCGATGCAGTGCACGAAGAACTGAATGTTCTTCTGGAACGCTGCGCAAGCCGGGAACGGCGTCTGGTTGCCGCCCTGCAAGCCGTACAACACCAGGCTGCCACGCGGCGCCAGCACATCGCCAAGCAGCGACATCTGCGGGCCGCCAAGACCGTCGAACACCACGTCGACACCGCGGTTGTCGGTGATCTTGTTGATTCGCATCAACAGATCTTCCTCTTCGGTAACGATGACCTTTTCTGCGCCAAGGGACAGCAGGTACTCGCGCTCCTCCGCCTCTTTGGTGGCGGCAATCACCCGTACACCCATCGCCTTGCCCAGTTGGACAAACGAAGGACCGGCGCAATGACTGGCATCAGTGACCAGCGCGAACTGCCCCGGTTTGACCCGCGCCAGATCGGCGTAGGCAAAGTAGGCGATCAGCAACGGCGTGTAATGCACGCTGGCTTCGATCGGGCTGAGCACGTCCGGATAACGGGTCAGCGCGGTACGCGGCAGCACGATCGATTCGCCGTAGACCGGGTAGTCGTTCGCACTCTCGGCCGGAAAGCTGGCGACCTTGTCACCCACTGCAAGATCATCGACACCGTCGCCGACAGCGGTGATCACACCGGCCATCTCGTGACCAAGACCTGCAGGCAGTCGCGCCTGAGACGAGGCCAGATTCTGACGCCAGAGGGTGTCGTACCAGCTGATGCCGATTGCCTCGACACGCACCTGCACTTCGCCAGGACCTGGCTGAGCGGCCGCATGCTCTTCGCATTTGAGCACCTCGGCCGGACCAAACTTGTGAAAACGGATCGTGCGGGACATCGCAAACCTCGTCAAAGTAACCTCTAATGCCATGAACTCTATCTGGGCTTTTGACCCAAGACTATCAGTGGCTATTAATAGTCGACATGCCTGTCATTGATTCCGCAACAGGGGCGGCATTGGCAAAATCCATGAAAAAACTGCTGCCACCGTCTCAGTTAAGCTGAATTTTCCGGTGCAGAGTACCAGCCTTTCCCCGTAAGATTCATGCCGGCCATTGTTCTCATATGGCTGCTCTCGTCAAGCTTGATGACTCTGCCAGGACTCCAGATGAATCGTAATGACCTGCGTCGTGTCGACCTGAACCTGTTGATCGTATTCGAAACATTGATGCACGAACGCAGTGTGACCCGGGCGGCAGAAAAGCTGTTTCTCGGTCAACCGGCGATCAGTGCGGCGCTTTCGCGCCTGCGCAGCCTGTTCGATGACCCGCTATTCGTGCGCACCGGGCGCAGCATGGAACCGTCCGCCCGCGCGGTGGAAATCTTCGCCCTGCTCTCGCCGGCCCTCGATTCGATTTCGACCGCCGTCAGCCGCGCGGCCGAATTCGACCCGGCGACCAGCACCTCGGTATTCCGTATCGGTTTATCGGATGACGTCGAATTCGCCCTGCTGCCCATGCTGCTCAAACGCCTGCGCGCCGAATCGCCGGGAATCGTGCTGGTGATCCGTCGCGTCAACTACATATTGATGCCGGGCCTGCTGGCTTCCGGCGAGATCTCCATTGGCGTCAGCTACACCACAGACCTGCCAGCCAACGCCAAGCGCAAGGTCCTGCGCCGCAGCGCACCAAAACTGCTGCGCGCCGACACCGTGCCGGGGCCGCTGAGCCTGGATGACTACTGCGCGCGTCCGCATGCACTGGTGTCGTTTGCCGGTGACCTCAGTGGCTTTATTGATGAAGAGCTGGAGAAGCTGGGGCGCAAACGACATGTAGTACTGGCTGTGCCGCAGTTCAATGGTTTGAGTACGTTGTTGGCCGGCACTGACATCGTGGCGACCGTGCCGGATTACACGGCGGAGGCGCTGACGGCGGCTGGCGGCGTTCGCGCGGAAGATCCGCCGTTGCCTACGCGTACGTTTGAGTTGCATATGGCGTGGCGTGGGTCGCAGGATAATGACCCGGGTGAGCGGTGGTTGCGGTCGCGGATTCAGATGTTTTTTGGGGATCCGGATAGTCTTTGATCGAAGCAAAGAAAAAACCAAACCGCAAATTGTTCCAGCGCAGGATCCTACCTGCGCTTGAATTTACAAATAACTAGCCAACTGCCATCATTGCGCGCATCCATAGCCTCAACAAGGACGTTGCGTGAGCCACAAGTTCAAATTCCTGACCCTTCCCCACCGTTCCGGAGAGGTCGCGAATGTCTTTATACACGGCTATTCAGCTGGCCACGACATGGAAGACCGATGCGCCCTACGCAAGCACATACCGTCCTCTCTGCACAACTGCATCAACATCTTCGCTTTCTGGCCATCAGGTCATTGGGCCCAGTTCGATGATTTGTCGAGCAAAGGGATCCTTGCGGCTAGCCGTTTGAGTGTTCTGGCGGGCGCAGGGCTCGCAATGGCTGATCGTGCGCTCCACTTCAACGGCAGTCGCAACCGTGCCACCGCCATGGGCAAGACGCTGCTCTCGGAACTCGAAATCTATCTGTTGAAAAACCATCCCTACGTTTCGAAAGTCAATCTGGTCGGACATTCTCTCGGCGGGCGCGTTGTCATCAGTGCAATGCTCGATTTGCTGGATAAACCTGTCGATGACAACCTGGCAATAGGCGATGTTCTTCTGATGGCTGCCGCTAGCAAGCTGTCGGGGGACGACGCGCAAGCCATTGGCGCACGCATTGATGGCAAGCTCTACAATGCCTGGTCGAGCGACGACAATGTCCTGCTGTTAAATCTGGGGGAAAGTAGTGCTGGTCGTCAGAAGGTTGACCATTGCGAGGACGTGCCAATGGCCGGGTTTGGCCATACAGACTATTGGCCAAGTCTGGAACGTGTGATGCGGGCATCAGGCTTCCATGGGTACAAAAGTGGCCTGCCCCGTGCAATGCAACCCGCATTGATCATCAAGAATCCCGATCCGGTCGTGACCGACCACCTTCTCTACGACCTGCTCGAACTGACCAGCGACAGAATTCGCAGCCAGGTCGTCAAGCACCTGCGCAGCAGCAGTTGGACAAAACTGGAAACGGAGCAATCGGTATATTTGCTGACCAAGGAATTCCAACTACTGGGCGGCCACTGCTTGGTCAACCTGGCGCGTGGCAAAGGTCTCAAGTACGTTCAGATCCTGCTGATGCTGGCCGAACATTACGGTTTGGTCAGTGAGTTGCACGACTGTGCACAGGTGATTGAAATGGAGGCGCTGCTGATCAGTAAGTGCTTCCACTCTTCATTCGGTGAAAAGCATGTGCTCGCATCGACTCAGGATATTGTTCAACGGGTACGTGACCTGTCCGAGAAGGGGTACTACGAGCAGGTGGATGCCCTGGCAGCGAGCCTGACCGTTTCTTCGTATTTCTCGACCCCGCAAGCACCTGCCCCTGCATATCGAACGAGTGATTCGACATTGGCGAGTGATACCAAAGAATTGGTGCTCGCCTCTACATCGTTAATGCCATCGCTCAGCGATCTTGTCTCCACCGAACGCATCAAGGCCGCGGTGACCAATCTGAAAAGCGCGATCAAGCCAGGCTACTCTGCGTTGATTCCAGCAGTCGCCATTCTTTTCTACGCGCGCCTGCATTTGAACAACGAAGGATTGCTCTGACATCGTGATAAAGCCTGGCCAACCGTTGCTGGCCAGGCTACCGGATCAAACCACCCCGTACTCGCCTTCAATGACGCTTTGCGAACCAAACGCCTGATTCAAGTGTGTCTCAAGCTCTGCCAGTTGAGCCTGGCGGTTGCGCAGGTCGTCAAGGCTTGCTTCCTGATCGACCAGGATTTTTTCAAACGTTTTGATCTGTGGGGCGAAAATATCCATCACTTTGTCGGGATCCTTGAGCAGCTTCATAGGCTCGGCAAAGTGACTTTTGACCACTTCAGCCAAATCGCTCTGAAGCTGTTTGAGTTCAGCCTCCGCACGCTGCTGCTGGGCAACGCTTATGACATCGGTCAACACCTGAATACCTGCACCGAGTGGCCCCGCCCAACGGCTGATGTTGGCGGCCAGCTTGGTCGCTTCCCATGGCTTGAACTTGTAGACATAGCCGGTGAGGTTCTTCAAGGTCTCACGGGCCAGGAACACGCCGTTCTTGATGCTTTCCACTGGGATTTTCGACACTGCAGTCAACGCTCGGCTAGAGGCCGACAAAGCCGATGCAGTGATACTGTCAGCAAAGTCTGACGAGCTGTCGAGTTGATGTTCGATCTTGGCGCTGATACCGCTCATGATGCTTGAAGACTGGTTGAAAGCGGTGCTGAACAGGTGGTCGATGCGAAAGCGCAGTTTTTCGCCGATATCGTTGTTCGAGAAGCCAATATGCGTTTCAAGGAAGACGTGAACCTGGTCTCGAGGCAGCGTACGAATGCTGTTAAGCAAATCGGTCTCGAGGTTGTTCAGCTCCTCATACAGATTGCCGACAGTCACGAGAACTTTACGCTTGCCCTCGGCAATGTCTTCCTGGATGCGTGCCGAATCACGTCGCTGGTTATCCGCCAACAACTTGAATTTGATCAACTCATCTTGAGCGAGGGCGATTTTCTTGCCCAGCACATCGCGCACGACATCGATGCCGGTTTTCTTGATCAGGGTTTCTCGACCACTGCCGTCGAGTACCTGTTGCGTAACCTGTTTGAGTTCGCTGATCCGCGAACGCTGGTCATACAGGTCTTTTTGCTCCAGCCAGAACTCAAGACCGCGGCTATTTGGGTTGGAGGCGACGCAAACCACGTTGATCGCTTCACGCTCGGCCGCAGAGAGGTCGACAAAACGCTGCAATTTATCCAGTAGGTTGTTCTTTTTGATTGTGCTTTGCTGCTCGAATTCTTCGGCATCGCGCAGATCGGCTACTTCATCCATTTTATTGATGACGAAGATGGTCGAGCTCAATTTGTTGAGATCGCGCAGAACCCAACGGACGATGTCCTGGTGGCTTTCCTTGAGCGGGTTGGTGGCATCGACCACGTAGAAGATCAGGTGCGCTTCGGAAATGTAGTTCTTGGTGATATCGCCGTATTGCACCAGAGCGCCATTTTCGGCTGCCTTTTCCTTGTCACCGAACAGGCCGGGGGTGTCGACAATCTCACAACGGTCCTGAAGGTTGTCAGGGCGATAGATCGCCAATGCGTCCGAGGACTCATTGGTGTCGATCTTCATGTCTTTCATGACCTGACCCAGCCAGCCGGCAACGACGCTGGTCTTGCCGTCGGAAAACGCGCCGAGCAAAGCAATACGCAAGGCATCGGACTGCACGTCGCCAATCGCCTTCTTGATTTTTTCGATGTCCTGAGAGACGTCCAGCCCAAGCGCTTCAAGCGCGCCCACCAGTTTCTGGAGGTTGTCGAGCGACTTGATCACCTCACTCTTGCTGGCGTTGAACTGTTTAAATTGTTCCATAGGGTCTATCTCCCACTTCGTCTTTCAGCGCTTGAATTGAAGCAATCTTTTCATCGAACAAACGGGTCACGTCGGCCATTTTGCGTCGTTCGTCCGTTAGTTGGCTCAATACCGAGCCTTCGATTTTGTCCTTGATTTTCGCCAGCATCTCTTCGGTATCACGCTTGAAGGTCTTCGTGACGTTCTCACGCTCGGCTTTGATAGCTTTGGCGACTTGCTCTTGCGCCTCGGCAATCTTTTTGCCGCGACCACCGAACAGGTAACTCAGCCCCGCAGCAAACAGACCGAAAAGGCCACCCACGATCGCGCCGACGATATTGCCTATCCCGGGAAACACCGTACCGATGCCAAATCCACTCAGGGCATAGCCGCCGACACTTAGCAGGAAGCTGCCCATGTCGGAGAAGTTGAAACTGATGGAGTCCATGGCGCTGGACAGTGAAATTGAACTGTTCGCCGCGTCGCTTAAACGCTGCTGAAAGCTCACCCGCTCAGCGTTTTCGTGCAGGCGTTTGACTGCTCGCTCAATAGTCTGAGACAGGTCTTCAAGCAACTGTTCTTGGATCTCCTCCAGCCTTTCGGACAGTTTCGCCTGTCCGTCACTGACGTGTCGCTGAATGACACGTTCGACATCGTCCTTGTCACTGAAGTGCACTTCGACAGCCTCGCGAGCCGCCGACGTCAGATCATTGAAAAAACGGTCCAATGCGCTGTTGCGCTTGGAGGTGAAACTGCTCGCCTGCTCCTGAAAGCTCTTGCGAATGACCTCCTGGCACTCCAGAACTTCCAAGCCGATCCTGGCGCAGACCGCCTGATGCTCGTCTCGTTGTCTTTGCAGATCCGCAATGGTGTCTTGCAGCAGGCGCAGTACTTTGCGCTTGTTGCTTTCGACGATGTCGACCTCAAAATTGGCGCAGCCATTGCCGATGACCTGGTGCAACTGATCCAACTGACTGAAGCTGCGCATCGCCTGTTGGCTAACGAAGTCTTGTTTGTAGGCACGCTGCGACTTGAGCAGGTCGGTGCGATCAGGATGAATACTGGTCAGGCCACGTTCGTCGAATGCAACCCCCGTAAAACCGAGGAGCCCTTGCAGGCTTTGGCAGCCGCTGACCAGCTCCGCACCCAATATGTCTTCCAGCACTTCACGGGTCTGTTCGCGGGTCGCGACGGCATCTTTATGCGTACGCTCAAGAGATTCGCGATCACTGTCAAACTCGTAAGAGTCCGCCTTGCCGCGCAGGTTGCAGATGGCATACACCTTGGCATCACGGTTGAGGTAATGCTTGATCTTCCGAGCTGTCTCAGCCTCTGGTTTCTTGTTGGTGCCGTTTACATAAAACACCAAGTGGGCTTTGGCGATGGCCGCCTGAACCATGCTTTCGTACTTTGACTCGTTACCCTCGATACCGGGTACGTCGATCAGGTGAAAATTCTTGCCCTGGTGGGTGAACTGGTAGATCACGTTGTCCTGGGTAAAGTCTGCCTGGCCGGTGCCGACGATCTCGCCGTCGACCTGGCCTGCGCAACGCTGCAGACGCTCGAGTTCTTTTTGTTGTTTGAGAAGCGTTGGCAGTCTGTCGCTGACCAGCTCGCTCAAGGAGTGTTGTTCGTGCATAGGTGCGTCCGGATTCTACGAAAGGAAGGTAAGTGCAGAGCCATCGATGTCTGGGCTCACAGCCACTGCGCGTACCCCAGGGCACCTGCGATGACACCGATCACCACGCCCCCTACCAGTCCGAATACCAGTTTCATTTTTGCCCGCTGCTCTAGCGCAATGCGTGCGGCATCGCTTTGGCGCTGACATTCGCTCAATTGCGCCTGGGAGGCTTGTAACTGACCGTCCTTCTCCGTCAGCTGTTGCTCGAAACGTTGCAAATCACTCCGCACGCCCTGTAGCTGCAGACCAGCCTCATGGAGTTCGCCCTGGGTCTTGGCGAGGTCTCTCTTGCTATCGGTCAGTCGTGCTTCGGTGTCCTGTAATGCCTGGCGACTGCTATCGAGATCACTTACCGCAAGACTCAGGCGCTCTTTGCAGTAGGCGTAATCCTGCTGGGTGTGTTCGAGCTGCTGGCGAGTACTCTGCAAATCACGCTGGGTCTGGTTGACCAGCGCGCCGATGTCGTCACCAAGCGCAGCAACGTCCTCGCAGAAGCTCACATAACGAGTGCTGAGTTCCTCGATAAGCTCATCGCTTTTATGCGAAAACACGGTCTGGATGTCGGCGGCAGTCGCCTGATTACGCTGAATAAGGGCCTGGCGCTTCTTCTCTTCGAAGAGTACCCGCAAGCTCTCGATGATGGTGCTCTTGCCGGCGTTGGTTTCGCCGAAGAAAGCAATGGTGAAGTTGTCCCACTCGGCGTGCTTTTCCAGATAAGAAATCTCGCCGTCAAAACGCGATTTCATTTCGCCGAGTTTTTCCTTGACGCTGGCAAGGTGAGCATTGCCCTTGTCATTACTCACATCAAGCCTGGAGACATCCTCCAGCGCCGTGGCAATGTCGCTGGCTACGCGTGCATAAAGCCTGGAGAAATCTTGCGCTTTACTCATATCATTCCCTGTTATCTTTCTGCTGGATCCAATTCAGCCCCACAAATTGCATTTTGCCATCACGCCTGTCAAGTTCACCTGTGTCGCATAGACATTCGCCACTTCACGAGTGTTGCTGTTCGTAAAAGAGGTATTCATCGAGGGAAGATTCCTCGGGCAGCAGCAATCTGCAGCTTTCAAAACAAAAAGGAACAACCCACAGTTTCAATCCTTCCGAACTGTTGAAATCGAACACCGGCAAAGGTTTGGTAAAGGAATCTGTCAACGGGTAGATCAAGACGACGTTCCCTGAGTCTTTGAGATAGAGATGTGCATAGGCGTGCAGTTGGTAAAAATCGGCCTGGCTGAGCAGATATTTCTCACGACTGTTGCCTTTCACACTGTCCAGTAGTTTCCATTTCGTATCGAGGACCACGCAAGTTTGCCTACCCTTCTCGATCAGCAGATCAGGTTTGAGACGAAACCAGTCCTGTTGCTGGTGGCTCACAAGATGGTGCTTGCTGGTCTGGGACCGCAGAGTGGAGCCCTGCTGGACCTGAGCCCTCAAGTGCTTCGCCACATAGGCTTCGAACACCGCTTCCATGGGAAACAACAACGAAGGTGCGTGGTGCTTGCCTGCACCCGTCACCGGACTGTCGCCCTGCAAGATCAACCGTGCCCACTCGAGCGCGGGTTCATAATAAGCCATGCCCCGATCAAGCCGGACGCGTTTGAAATCCAGGACGATATCGGTACATGTCGGCACATCGGCAAAAACAAAACACAACTCTCGCGCCAGGCGCTGATTGCCGGGCGCTTTGCACATACCCAGCGTTTTGCGCAGGGCGGTATGGATAAGCCTGTTTTCCGCACGATCCTGGATGTACTCGTCGTACTCAGAAAAGAACCGGTCACGGCGTACCAGATTCTGCGACAGGTGAGGCGCCATCAACAGTTTGCCGCGCAGACTGGAAAGATTCGCCTGCCGAGCACTGTAGTCGCTGCGCACTCCCCGTTTTACGACCTGTCCTGCGGCTTCAAGAAACTGTCGCAGAAACACTTCCAGCAACGGCATGTGCTCCGTTTGAAGATCGGCATTCGATGTTTTGATATGACGAAAGCCTCGCAGGCAGATGAGCATCTCGATCAATTTTTTGCGTGCCTGGTCCCTGGACGAATGTCGGCCGATCTTGGGCAGAATCTCGATCTGGAATCCACAAGGCGCACGCAGCACTCCCACGTAGTGGGTGAACTGAATGGCGCGCCGGCCCTTTCGACTGGTCAGTTTCAACCAGACCGGTGCGCGTTCATCGGGTGTCAGGCATTGCTCTTCCAGCCACTTGAATACAAGCGGGGGGACGGACTGACCATCAAGACCGTCAGCCGAATCGACTACCGTGTCGAACTCGAAAATCTGCATAGGCGTCATTCAGGGAGCGTCGCGTAAGTGTCGACATAGGCTTGAGGATCATCAAATGCATCCTTATTCAAGCGGTAGCGAGGTCGCAACGAGTACTCATCCAGATCCTGACTGGAGCCGAACAGTCCTTGCAAATCACCGTCGTTACCCTCCTCCTGGACAAATTGAAGCGCGGTTAGCTTTTTTTGGTTATCGCCCAATACCAATCGGATTTTCTGCCAATCCTCGAAAAAGTACTCTTCCAGCAGCGGAATGATACGGGTACGGAAAATGGCAGCGAGCGCCTGAAAACGCTGCTCGTCTGCAACGTTTTCCAGAGGAGTGAAATACGCATGCCCAATGGTGTGCTCGCGGTCATACAATGCCTCAATGCGTCTATTGATGGCCGTCAGTAATCGATCAAGGCGGATTTCATACTGCCCTCTGGACACCACGATTGCTTTCAATACATCTGGATCAGGCATTAACTCGAAGAACTCAAAGCGACGGCGCAGCGCTGTATCCACCGATGCCAATGAGCGGTCGGCTGTATTCATCGTCCCGATAACATTGACATTTGAGGGAACGCTGAAGGGCTTTCCTGAGTAGGGCAGCGTCAGCGTCACCTCATATTTGCCGCCCTTGCGCTTGTCGCCTTCAATCAACGTGATCAACTCGCCGAAAATCTTGCTGATGTTGCCGCGATTGATTTCATCAATAACCATCGCGTATTGCTGATCCGGATGCTTTTCTGCTTCTTCGCAGAGCCTCAGGAAGGCGCCCTTCTTGATCTCGTAACGGACATCTCTTGAAGATTCTGCTTGTGGCTTTTCAGAAGCCAGGTTTTCAGGATCGACCAGCACCGGACGCAGACCTTCGACGAACTCTTCGTATCCATAGGATTGGTGAAAGGTTACAAATTCGTAGCGTTTCACCTCGTCATTTGACGCGTAGTCACTTCGCAGCAGCTCCTGCAACATACGCGTCTTGCCGGTGCCTGGAGGGCCAAAATAGATTTGATTGCGTGGGCCGATAACACCTGTTGGCAACTTCACGCTAGTTGGCTGTTCGCCTTCCATGCCTGCCTCCTCTTCACCGCTGTAGTCGTCAGGCCAGTAACCGGTTCGGAGGGAGCGTTGACCACGCTTGGGTCCCAAAGCGTTTTTTTGGGCATTCGCCGCTTCGACTGACGCAACGATCTCTTCACTCAGATCCAAGTATTGCGGAATCGGGTTCAAGCCCGCGAATGTTACCCATAGGACCTGCACACGGTCCTTTCGCACAAACAACACCCCCGCCGATGAGCCTCTTTCCGCGCTTTTTTCCTTTCCACCGAATACCAGTTGTGAATTAGTGGCCTTTGTAGACCACCAATCAAAACCCAGTTCGTGAATCGCAATGGCTAATCGGGCAAATAAATGTGTTGTGCCGTGACCCCAGTTCGGCTGCCGCTCTCTGAAGTCCTTGCTTACCCGAAAGTGTGACAATAGTGCCGCACCATCGGCGTCAGTGTTCAAGCCAAGCTGTTCAGTCATGTCGTCGTATCCAATTTCAAATTTTGTAATGGCCGCGGCACTCCAGTCGACAAGTCCCTGGAAGCCGAGCGCCAAGCCCTGTTCGGCCGGCAAGGTCGCAACAATAGGTGAAGCCTGATAAGGCCCGCGCAACTTTTCATAGCGCCCACGCAATGTGGAATCTGTGATCTTTTTATCGACCAGATCAAGTTTGACGACAAAGCCCCAAGTGGCATCGATACCGACGGTATAAGCCAAGCCTTGAGGAGCGTCCGCACGAGGATAGATTTGTGCCCAGTTGTAGCCCAAAAACTTCTTCTGCCACTGACTTATGGGCCGGCGAAACACTTGCGGGTCAATGCTGTTCGGGAATACACGCCGTTGCAGTGCATACGCCCACTGCCTGGTAATTCCATAAGCCTCATACAATTGACGGTACGCTTGCTTATGTGAATCGTCGGTCTTGTCAAAGACCTTCTCGTGCCATGCACTCAAACAGTCGAACTGGTCGCGGGTAAAATAGTTAGATGCCACGTATTGCCATCCCATCCTTTGAATTGATTGCATGGTGCCATCACTCGTACTGGCACGGATAGATCACCTCGAAATAGTTTTTCATTCGTGCGCCTCTTTTGCATTTTTGTGCGACACATCCCCTTTCAGGACTCCCGCAAGGCTCTGGCACGGTGTTAGTTTGTAAGTGTATGTGTCTCAGTGTTGAGACACGCCTAACTCACTGCCCTGCAAAGGAATGCCCTTCGTAATGAATGTCCCTTTCAAAAAACTGGCTGCCACTACATTGATGCTGGCCGGCCTCGCCGCGTTCACGGCGCCGGCGCAAGCCAACATCACCCCGCAGCAGAGCGCTGAAATTCTCAAGACTTACAGCGCAGCCAAAGCCACAGACTTCCGCCAGTTCCTTGGCAGCCTGGGCAAGAGCGATCTGGCGAAAACCGCCGACATCGGCTCGGCCATTGGCGCTTATCTCGATAACAAGAGCCTGACGGCCGAGCAGCAGAACGAAATCTATCGTCTGCTGGGCATCTACACCCGCGTGAAATACAGCGCCGCCGCCACCGAAACCCTGCGCGAACTGGTGGAGATCCCGACCTATCGCAAAGACGGCGTCGAACAGCACGACAACCCGGAATTCACCAAGATCGCGGCGAAGATTCAGAGCCTGGCCGAGTCGTTCAATCTGAAATTCCGTAACATCGACAACCGCGTCTACGAGATTTCCCTCGACGGTAGCGGCGATGAAGTGGTTGGCATTAATGCGCACGCCGACGTGGTTCCGGTGACGCCGGAAAACTGGGTGCTCAAGGATGGCACCCGCCTCGACCCGTTCAAGATCACCCTGATCGGCGATCGCATGTATGGTCGCGGCACCGAGGATGACAAGAACGGCATCGTGGTCACGCTGTATGCCATGAAAGTCATCAAGGAAGAAAAGCTGCCGCTGGTGCGCAACTTCAAGCTGTTGGTCGACACCACCGAAGAAACCACCGGCGACGCGATTCCGTACTACTTCGAACGTAACCCGACGCCGAACTACAACCTCGCGCTGGATGGCGGCTACCCGGTGGTGATTGCCGAGAAAGGCTACGGCACCGTCATGGCCAACTTTGCCAAGCGCAAAGGTGAAGGCAAAGGTGCGGAAATCATCTCGATGACCGGTGGCCTGGCCACCAACCAGATTCCGTCGGCGTCGGTCGCTACGCTGGTCACCGATAAACCTGCCGAACTGGCTGCCAGCCTGCAAAAGGCCGGTGACGAGTTTGCCAAGCGCAATGGTGGCGATTTCCAAGTGAACGCCAAGGTTGACGGCAAAGACGTCAAACTGACCGTGACCGGTGTGTCCGCGCACTCCTCCGAGCCGGAATCCGGGGTCAACCCGGTCGCGCGGATGCTGGTCTTTATCAATAGCCTTGATGGCAAAGTCGCGTTCAAGCACAACCACATCACCGATGCCGCGCGTTACGCCGCCGACAACTGGGGTCTGGATTACCTCGGTAACAAGCTGGGGGTCGGTTTCTCGGATTCCTTCATGGGGCCGCTGACCACGTCGCTGACCTACGTCGGCATGGACGAAAAAGCCTTCAAACTCGCGGTCAACCTGCGCGTACCGAAGGGTAAGTCACCGGAGAAACTCAAGGCTGAAATCGCTGAGAAACTGGCTGCATGGAGCAAGAAAAGCCATGTAGCCGTTGCCTTCGATTACTCGATCGCCGAGCCGATGTACCGCAATCCTGAGGGTGAGTGGGTCAAGGCGCTGTTGGCGGTCTCGACTGAAAACCTCGGCATGGAACACGAGTTCGGCACCTCCGCCGGCGCCACTTCGGTGCACGAATTGCCGAACGGCGTGCAATTCGGTCTGGCCATGCCGAACGTGAAGTACACCGGTCACACCGATGGCGAATTCAAGACTGTGGAGCAATTCCAGCTGGATCTGCAGATCGTGACCGAAATGATCGGCCGCATCGGCCAGTTGCCTAAACTCTGACCGTGTCGCCGAACCCGCCGCCATGGCGGGTTCGGCATTTTTAATCGCCGCATAATCCCCGCCACGCAGCCTCGCTCCTGACTTTTGCACAGCGGGCAACACAGAATTGCCCTGAGAGAGATTGATAGCCACCTAACGAAAGGTGCATGCTAGAGGGCTCGTTCGGGTCTTATATCATTCCGAATGATAGTTACCTTTGCTTCATTCGATTCGTGCCATCACACCCCGCCGAGCATCATCCGCCCATCTTCAATACATTGGCGGATGCATCCATGGAACAGTCACTCAAACATTTGCGCTTCCCGTTGGCCATGTTGGCCGTACTGGTGATGAGCGCCTGCGGCAAGGCTCCGGAGACTGCCGCCACCCTGCCCGCAGCGAAAGTCAGCGTGGCCAAGGTGCTGGAACAACCGGTCAACGAGTGGGACGAATTCACCGGGCGCCTCGAAGCGCCGGAAACCGTTGAAATCCGTCCTCGGGTCTCCGGCCAGATTGATGACGTCGCTTTCACTGAGGGCGCACTGGTCAAGAAAGGCGACCTGCTGTTCCAGATCGACCCGCGTCCGTTCCAGGCTGAGGTGCGCCGCCTCGAAGCACTGGTCGCCCAGTCCCGCGCCAACGCCACCCGCAGTGAAAACGAAGCCGGTCGTGGTGAACGTCTGCGCGCCAGCAATGCCATTTCCGCCGAACTAGCCGACTCGCGCACCAGCGCTGCACAAGAAGCCCGCGCCGCCGTCGGCGCCCTGCAAGCGCAACTGGATCTGGCCAAACTGAACCTCAGCTTCACCCGCGTGACCGCACCGATCAGCGGCCGCGTCAGCCGTGCCGAAATCACTGCCGGTAACCTGGTGACCGCCGATACCACTCCGCTGACCAGTGTGGTGTCCACCGACCGCGTTTACGCCTACTTCGACGCCGACGAGCGTGTGTTCCTCAAGTACACCCAACTCGCCCGTAACGGTCAGCGCGGTGCCACCACGCCGGTGTACATGGGCCTGTCCAACGAAGACGGCAACCCGCACCTCGGCCAGATGAATTTCGTCGACAACCAGGTCAACCCGAAAACCGGCACCATCCGTGGTCGTGCGGTGTTCGACAACCGCGACGGCACTTACACCCCGGGCCTGTACGCACGCCTGAAACTGGTCGGCAGCGGCACCTACAACGCCATGCTGATCAACGACGAAGCGGTCGGTACCGACCTCGGCAAGAAGTTCGTGCTGGTGATGGATGCGGACAACAAAACCGCGTACCGCGCCGTCGAACTGGGTCCGAAAATCGAAGGCCTGCGCATCGTCCGTACCGGCCTGAACAAGGACGACACGATCATCGTCAAGGGCCTGCAACGGGTTCGTCCTGGCTCACCGGTCACCCCTGAAGTGGTGCCGATGGCCAGCGAACAGACCATCGCGGCACTCGCTCAACAACGTCAAGCGCTGGAAGCCAGCAACCTGCCCAAAGTCGCCCCTGCCAAAGGCGCGTCCGGTGCGGTTGTGAAGCTGGCTGCTACGACCCCACGCGGTTAAGGGACGACAACTCCGATGAATTTTTCCCAATTCTTCATTTCACGGCCGATCTTCGCAGCGGTGCTTTCGCTGCTGATCCTGATCGCCGGTGCGATCTCGCTGTTCCAGCTACCGATCAGCGAATACCCGGAAGTCGTGCCACCGACCGTGGTGGTGCGTGCCAACTTCCCGGGCGCCAACCCTAAAGTCATCGGTGAAACCGTGGCCGCTCCGCTGGAGCAAGCCATCACCGGCGTCGAGAACATGCTGTACATGTCCTCGCAGTCGACCGCCGACGGCAAAATCACCCTGACCATCACCTTCGCCCTGGGCACTGACCTGGACAATGCGCAGGTGCAGGTGCAAAACCGGGTGACCCGTACCGAACCGAAGCTTCCCGAGGAAGTGACGCGCATCGGTATCACCGTCGACAAGGCTTCGCCCGACCTGACCATGGTTGTGCACTTGACCTCGCCGGACAAGCGCTACGACATGCTCTACCTGTCCAACTACGCAATCCTCAACATCAAGGATGAGCTCGCTCGTCTGAACGGTGTCGGTGACGTGCAGCTGTTCGGTATGGGCGACTACTCGCTGCGGGTGTGGCTCGATCCGAACAAGACTGCTTCGCGCAATCTGACTGCAACCGATGTGGTCACCGCGATTCGTGAGCAGAACCGTCAGGTCGCGGCCGGTCAATTGGGGGCGCCCCCTGCCCCGAATGCCCAGAGCTTCCAGCTGTCGGTCAACACGCAGGGCCGTCTGGTCAGCGAGGAAGAGTTCGAGAACATCATCATTCGCGCAGGCGACAATGGTGAGATCACTCGTCTCAAAGACATCGCTCGCGTTGAACTCGGTTCCAGTCAATACGCCCTGCGCTCGTTGCTGGACAACCAACCGGCGGTGGCCATCCCGATCTTCCAGCGCCCTGGCTCCAATGCCATCGACATCTCGAACGAAGTTCGCGGCAAGATGGACGAGCTGAAGAAAAACTTCCCGCAAGGCATGGACTACAGCATCGTCTATGACCCGACGATCTTCGTGCGCGGTTCGATCGAGGCGGTGGTTCACACCCTCTTCGAAGCACTGATCCTCGTGGTACTGGTGGTGATCCTGTTCCTGCAAACCTGGCGCGCCTCGATCATTCCGTTGGTGGCGGTGCCGGTATCGTTGATCGGTACGTTTGCGGTAATGCATCTGTTCGGCTTCTCGCTCAACGCGCTGTCCTTGTTCGGATTGGTGCTGGCCATCGGTATCGTGGTCGACGACGCCATCGTGGTGGTGGAGAACGTCGAACGGAACATTGAACTCGGACTGACACCGGTCGAAGCCACCAAACGGGCGATGCGTGAAGTGACCGGCCCGATCGTTGCCACGGCGCTGGTGCTGTGTGCGGTGTTCATTCCGGCAGCGTTCATCTCCGGTCTCACCGGGCAGTTCTATAAGCAATTCGCACTAACCATCGCCATTTCCACGGTGATCTCGGCGTTCAACTCGCTGACCCTGTCGCCAGCGCTGGCCGCTGTATTGCTGAAAAGCCATGACGCACCGAAAGACCGCTTCTCCAAGGTGCTCGACAAGATCTTCGGTGGCTGGCTGTTCCGTCCGTTCAACCGCTTCTTCGATCGTGCCAGCCATGGCTACGTCGGCACCGTGCGCCGGGTTATCCGTAGCAGCGGCATCGCCCTGCTGTTGTACGCAGGCCTGATGGTGCTGACCTTCTTCGGTTTCTCCAGCACGCCGACCGGCTTCGTACCGGGCCAGGACAAGCAATACCTGGTGGCCTTCGCGCAACTGCCCGATGCTTCGAGCCTGGATCGCACCGAAGAAGTCATCAAGCGCATGTCCGACATGGCGCTGAAACAGCCAGGCGTGGAAAGCGCCGTAGCGTTCCCGGGGCTGTCGATCAACGGCTTCACCAACAGCCCGAACGCCGGCATCGTCTTCGTGACGCTGAAACCGTTCGACGAGCGTAAAGACCCGAGCATGTCCGCCGGTGCAATTGCCGGCGCCTTGAACGGCCAGTACGCAAACATTCAAGAGGCGTACATGGCGATCTTCCCGCCACCGCCGGTACAAGGTCTGGGCACCATTGGTGGTTTCCGCCTGCAAATCGAAGACCGGGGCAACCTGGGCTACGACGAGCTGTACAAAGAAACCATGAACATCATCAACAAGAGCCACAGCGTGCCGGAACTGGCCGGGCTGTTCACCAGTTACACCGTGAACGTGCCACAAGTCGATGCCGCCATCGACCGTGAAAAAGCCAAGACCCACGGCGTGGCCGTCAGCGACATCTTCGACACCCTGCAGATCTACCTGGGTTCGCTGTATGCCAACGACTTCAACCGCTTCGGGCGCACCTATCAGGTCAACGTTCAGGCCGAGCAGCAGTTCCGCCTCGAATCCGACCAGATCGGTCAGCTGAAAGTCCGCAACAACAAAGGCGAAATGATCCCGCTGGCGACCTTCATCAAGGTCAGCGACACCTCGGGCCCGGATCGCGTGATGCACTACAACGGTTTCATCACCGCAGAAATCAACGGCGCGGCTGCCCCGGGCTACAGCTCCGGCCAGGCGGAAAAAGCCATCGAGAAACTGCTGAAAGATGAACTGCCGAACGGCATGACCTACGAGTGGACCGACCTGACCTACCAGCAGATTCTGTCCGGCAACACCGCGCTGTTCGTGTTCCCGCTTTGCGTACTGCTGGCGTTCCTGGTGCTCGCCGCCCAATACGAAAGCTGGAGCCTGCCACTGGCGGTGATCCTGATCGTACCGATGACCCTGCTGTCGGCCATCACCGGTGTGATCATCTCGGGCGGTGACAACAACATCTTTACCCAGATCGGCCTGATCGTACTGGTGGGACTCGCCTGTAAGAACGCGATTCTGATCGTCGAGTTCGCCAAGGACAAACAGGAAGAAGGCCTCGACCCGCTCGCTGCGGTACTGGAAGCCTGCCGTCTGCGTCTGCGGCCGATCCTGATGACCTCCTTCGCGTTCATCATGGGTGTGGTGCCACTGGTGTTCTCCAGCGGTGCCGGTGCCGAGATGCGTCACGCCATGGGTGTGGCGGTGTTCTCCGGGATGCTCGGGGTGACCTTCTTCGGCTTGTTGCTGACGCCAGTGTTCTACGTACTGATCCGTAACTTTGTCGAACGCGGCGAAGCCCGCAAAGCGGCCAAAGCTCTGAAACTGGAGGCGCAACAATGAGTCTGAAAGTCTTCCTGCCGAGTCTGCTGGTGCTGGCCCTCAGTGCCTGCGCCGTCGGCCCCGACTACAAGACCCCAGCCACGGAGGCGGCCAATATCACGGCCGTCACCGACGGCGCGGCCGGGCAAAAGAACTTCGACCGTTCGAAATTCGAAGGCATCTGGTGGCAGCAATTCGACGATCCGACCCTCAACCAGTTGGTGACCCAATCGCTGCAAGGCAACCGTGAACTGCGCGTGGCGTTCGCCCGCTGGAAAGCCGCCCGGGCGATCCGCGACGATGCCAGCAACGATGCGATGCCGACCATCACCAGCCGCGCCAGCAGTGATCTGGCCAAGGGGCAAATCCCTGGCCAGACCACCGACCGGGTCAATAGCGAACGCTATGACCTCGGTCTGGACATGGCCTGGGAGCTGGACCTGTTTGGCCGCATCCAGCGCAATCTGGAAGCCAGCGACGCCGACCAGCAAGCGGCCGAAGCCGATCTGTACCAACTGCAAGTCACCATGATTGCCGAACTGGTAGACGCTTACGGTCAACTGCGTGGTGCCCAGCTGCGCGAAAAAATCGCCGTGGCCAACCTGAAAAACCAGGAAGAGTCGCGCAAGATCACCATCAGCCTGCGAGACGCCGGTGTCGGTGATCAGCTCGATGTCGAGCGCGCCGATGCGCGTCTGGCCAACGTTGAAGCCACCGTGCCGCAGTTGCAGGCGGAACAGGTTCGGCAGAAAAACCGCATCGCCACCCTGCTCGGTGAGCGTCCGGACAAGCTGACCGTCGATCTGAGTCCAAAAGACTTGCCAGCGATTGCCAAAGCCTTGCCGATCGGTGACCCGGGCGAACTGCTGCAACGTCGTCCGGACATCCTCAGCGCGGAACGCAACCTGGCTTCGGCAACAGCGCGCATCGGCGTCGCGAAAGCCGATCTGTTCCCACGGGTCAGCCTTAGCGGCTTCCTAGGCTGGACGGCCGGGCGTGGTTCGCAGATCGGTTCCTCGGCGGCCAACGCCTGGGCACTCGGCCCGAGCATCACCTGGGCGGCGTTCGACCTTGGCAGCGTGCGCGCCCGTTTGCGTGGCGCCGATGCTGAAGCCGAAGGCGCACTGGCGACTTACGAGCAACAAGTGCTGCTGGCGCTGGAAGAGTCGGAAAACGCTTTCAGCGATTACGGCAAACGCCAGCAACGCCTGATCTCGCTGATCCGTCAGAGCGAATCGAGCCGCAAGGCTGCCGACCTGGCTGAAATCCGCTATCGCGAAGGCACAACTGACTTCCTCGTGCTGCTCGACGCGCAGCGTGAACGGCTGAACGCCGAAGACAGCCAGGCCCAGGCTGAAGTCGACCTGTATCGCGGCATTGTCGCGATCTACAAGGCCCTTGGCGGCGGCTGGCAACCGGAGACTGTTGCCAGCAAGTAATCGATTGTTAAAGAGCTCCTTTGGTTGGCCGCAACCAACCAAATTTTTTGCCCCGCGTATCATTCGGTCGCGGGGTTTTTTTATGCCTCGAAAATCACACCCTCTTCTGTAGGAGCTGCCGCAGGCTGCGATCTTTTGACTTTGCTTTTAAAAGAGCAGATCAAAAGATCGCAGCCTGGGGCAGCTCCTACAGGGATCAGTTTTCCAGCACGGTGACGGTCGCTGTTGTGCCCGCACGCAAGCGGTTTTTGCCGCCGTAGTCGCCATCGATTTCGATCCGTACCGGCACCCGCTGCGCCAGTTTCACCCAGGTGTAACTCGGGTTGATGTTGGCCAGCAGCCGACTGCCCGGCGCGTTTTCGCGGTCGGCAATGGCGAAGGCAATGCTCTGCACCGTGCCACCGAAGGTCTCCCCGCTCATCAATTGCACCCGCACCCGATCGCCCTCGCCGATTCGCGGCAGTTTGGTTTCTTCGAAGTAACCACTGATGTAGAACGAATCACTGTCGACCAGCGCCATCAAAGCGCCGCCGCTTACCGCGTAGTCACCCTCCCGGGTCAGGAGATTGGTCACGTAACCGCTGACTGGCGACTCGACGCGGGTGCGCTGCAAGTCCAGTTCGGCCTGAGTCAGTGCGGCAATCGCCAGCTGCACGTTGGCCTCAGCCAGACCGAGATTGGCCTGATTGCGCAGCAGGTCGGCCTGGGCCACCGCCACATCGGTACTGGATTTTTCCCACTCTTCCCCGGAAATCGCAAAACCCTGCTTGAGCGTACGCCGCCGGCGCTCTTCGCTTTGCCGCTGCTTGAGCAAGGCCTCACTGGCTACAATTGCCGCTTGCGACTGGCCCAGCGTTGCCTTCGCCACTTCCACCGAACGCCGCGAGTGCTCCACCGCGAGGCGATAGCGCGCCGGGTCGATCTCCATCAACAGTTGCCCCTTGTCGACATGCTGGTTGTCCTGCACCGCCAGACTGACAATGCGCCCCGAGACATCCGCCGATAGCGTCACCACATCGGCCCTGACCCGGGCATCGCGAGTCCACGGCGCGCGGGTGTAATGCTCCCAGGCAAACCAGCCGAGCACGATAGCCAACAGCACCACCGCCAACGTGATCAATCGCGTGAATAACACTTTCAAGGCATCAGGCTCCCATCAGCAAAATCAACGTGGCACAGACGCAGGCATATAGCGCGCCTTCGAACAGCGCTTCATGCCAGACCAGACGCAGCACGCCCAGGCGCCGCAATCCCCAGTCCAGCACCATGAAGATCGGTACGGCCAACAGTAACGCCTGGGCAATAGGCGGCAGGTAGACGCCGCCGATCTCGAAATCAATGGGCAAGGGCTGCTTCTCCTTCCGGGACGGAACGCTGGATGGCCTCACCGTGGCGCTGCAGAAATGACACGACGATCAACAGCGCCACACGCATACGAAACAGCGACCAGACATGCTCATGGCTGGCGACGTGCAGCTCATCCAGCTCATCGCCCAATGTATGCAGCGTGGTCAACAACGGCGCCAGTTGCACATCCTGGCGCCCGGCGACAAAGCGCCCGGTCTTGCGCACGGCCGAAGCCAGACGCTGGGTGAAGTCATCTGTCAGCAGCGCATTGTTGTGCGCCTGCTGCCTTAGCTGATGCATTGCCACACCCAGTGCCACGCACGCCAGACTGATTTCATAGAGTTGCTGCACGGCCCGGTTGTTCACCGCTGGCAGCAGGCCGAGCATGCTGGTCAGGCGATCGACCATACGGCTTTCAAAGGCAAACTGTTGTTCATCGGTCGCCGGGGTTTTGCTCAGTGCATGCACCTGCTCGCGCGCTTCGTTATACAAACGGCGAAGGCGCCACGCCGGGCGAAACGGGAAAATCCACGCGTAAACGATCAGGGCAAGCATGGCTGCACTGACGTAGGCGCCGGCGAATTCGAACCATTGAATCGCCGTGTTCTGCCCGGTACCGACATTCTGTGGGCCAAGCATGAGAAAGCTCGACAATCCCAGGCCCATGCCGATTCCCGCCGTGGCCGGGCTGGCCAGGCCGATTGCGATCACATACAGCAGCGGCGCCAACACCAATGCCAACAGTTCGAAATCACTGATCGCCGGCACCAGCATGAACTGATAGAACGCCGACACCACCAGCGCCAACCCCAAGCCGCGGGCGTAACTCTGCGCGGCCATCAGCGGACGCGGAAATGTGGCCATCAGCGAACAGAGGATGCCCACCAGAATCATCCCGCCCCGCGCGCCATCCCACGCCGTTTCGATCCAGATCAATCCGGCCACCAGTAGCGCGGTGAAGGCGCGGATCGCATTCATCGACGCCAGGGTGAAATCCAGATGCAGCGGGCTGACCTGACCGCGATAGAGGCAACTGGCCTCGCGCCCTTCTTGAATGGCATCGCTCAGTTCGAGGATCTGCTCCAGTTGCTGCAACAGTCGCGCTTGCTCCCAGCGCAACGCCCAGGCCAGTGAACGCAGTGTGGCGCTCATATCTTCAGTCAGTTGTTCGGCCTGATAAGCCAGCGCCTCGAACTGTTGCTGCAGCGTGATAAACCTGTGACGTGTGGGCTCGGGCAGCGATCGCCCCTGCTCCGCCAACTGATCGAGAAGCGCCAGTTCGTCTGCACGCAAGCGCTGAATGTCCAACGGCAGATCACCCTCCCAGCGCTCGGTGAGCAGTTCGCGCTGATGGCGCAGCGCGGTCAATCGCGAGGTCAACAACATCAGCTGGTTGCCCAACAGCAGTACCAGATGGTTGGCGCTGCGCAACCGTGGCGCATCGAAATACAAGTGCCGTCGCAGGCCTTCAAGGGCACTGATCTCACCGAGCAATTGCATTTGACGGCGCTGGAAATCGGCCTCGCTTTCTTCCGTGCGAAGGACCGCCGCAGCGTGACTGGCGGCCAGTTTGATGACTTGATCAACCTTGGCGAAATAGCCCTTGGCCACCGCTTGCGGGCGTGCCGTCAACAGACTGACCACGCATACGCAGGCTACGGCCAACAGGGTTTCGGTAACGCGGGTAACCGCCAGTAAAAACGTACCGTCCTGATCCGGAATCGCCAATAACGCCACGACCACAGCGGTGTAACCACTGAGCACAAACGCTTGCGAGCTGGTGTAACGCAACAACGTGCCGCCTGCCGTACACAGCGCCAGCCACAGTGCCAGGGTAGTGATGAATGGCAGTGGTGCCTGAGGAAAGATCGCCATGATCAACACCGCCACCGCCGCCCCGAGAGTCGTACCGATCACCTGGCCAAAACTGCGCGCCAGCGCCATCCCGGCCAATGGCTGGCTGACAATCACCACCGCCATGATCGACCACTTGGGCTGATCAAGATCGAACAGAAAGGCCAGATACAGCGTCAACAATCCCGCCGCAATGGTTCGCAGGGCAAACAGCAGAACGGCCTGACCCGGATGAATCACCGCCTTGAAGTAAATGAACAGGGCTTGCATGGGCACACTCAACGAAACGACTTCTGCAAGCGTAGACACTGCATCAAAAACCTGACGGGTAACTGAGTCGACGCAACTTGTAGGGCGATTCGCATGCACAGGGTTTGACTCGTGGCCCGAGCTGACCGAAGCTTGCCGCTCTGCTCAAGTACGCCTGTTTCGGAAACCTGCATGCCTCAGTCTCGCCGCTACCTGCTTATCAGCCTGGGCCTTGTGCTTATCGTCGTCGTGGCCTGGTTGTCGGTGCGCAGCACCGTCCCGGTCATACCCGATGCGATCAAGCACGGTTATAGCGAAGCGCTGGATGCTGCCCGCAAGGGGCAACCGGGCGCGGCGCGTCAGTTGTATCAGCAACTGGGCCGGCCGGACATTTCGGTCAAGCGTCGCGTGTGGCTGCACGGTGAGCTGCCCAATTACCCAAGCCCACAAGCGTTGAAACTGGCCGACACCGACCTGCAAAACGAAGCCCCCGCCGTGCGACTGGCGGCGATCAAAAGCGTGGTGGGACTGGTGCCGGGCGGGCAACGCAGCCTGTTGCTCGGGCCGATGCTCGATGATGAAGATCAAACCGTGCGCTTTGCCGCGATCAACGCCCTGCTCGGCTTGACCCCGGATGAACTGGGTCTGTACTTCGCACCGCTGCAACAAGCAATCGACGGCTGGGAACAAACGCTCAAGGCACAACCGGAAAGCGCCGCCAACTACGCGCAAATCGCCCGGCTGCATCTACACAACGCCGAACTCAAGGAGGCGCAGGTCGCGCTCGATAATACCCTGCGCCTGGAGCCCGGCAATCTGCAGGCGCTGGTGATGCAGATCGATGTCCTCGATCGCCAGGGCCAGACCGACGCCGCCCGGCAATTGCTGGGGCAACAACTCAAAGCGCAACCCGATTCTGCTTACCTGCAACATGCTCTCGGTCTTTGGTTGTTACACCACGATCAGCGCGAATACGCCCTGCTCGGTTTGTCCAAAGCCGTCGAGCTGGAACCCGACAACAAGGATTACCGCTACGACCTCGCCACCACCCTGCACAGCGCCGAAGAACTGGAAGCCGCGCAAAAGCAGTTGCAGGAAATCGTTCAGCGCCACCCTGCTGACCGCAAGGCGCGGGTCTTGCTGATCAACTACTGGAAAGAAAGCGGGCAACTGCAGAACGTGCAGATTCTGTTGGCGCAACTGGAGCAGCTCAACCCGGATGATCCGGCCTTGCAGCAGGGTCTCTGAGCCACTTTCGACAGTGTGTTCGACACATCCGGCAAGGAATTTCGGAACTGCCATCACGGCGCAAGGTCAAGTTATTCAGGCCGCTCGATTAGTTGGCGGCCTCGCTTCCCTTAGTCATGAGAGGGCATTTTTTGTCTACTTCTAACGAGTTGATCAGTGCGAAAGCCGCTACCGGCATTGTGGGTCTGGACGACATCCTCGCCGGTGGATTGTCTCGCGGTCATGTTTTCCTGCTGGAGGGTGAGCCCGGAACCGGCAAAACCACGGCCGCTTTGCATTTTCTCCTGGCCGGCGCGAAAGCCGGTGAACGCTCGTTGTACATCACGCTCTCGGAAACCGAGCGCGAACTAAGGCAAGGGGCTTTGTCCCACGGCTGGACGCTGGATGACAACATCAAGATCTTCGAGCTGACGCCCCCGGAAAGCCTGCTCAATGCTGAACACCAGCAGAGCCTGCTGTATTCCTCCGACCTGGAACTGGGCGAAGCCACCAAGCAGATTTTCGAAGCGGTCGAACGCTTCAAGCCCACGCGTGTAGTGCTCGACAGTTTGTCGGAGATCCGTTTGCTGGCGCAGAGTTCTTTGCGTTATCGCCGGCAGATTCTGGCCATCAAGCATTACTTCGTGCGCTACAACGCCACGGTGCTGCTGCTCGATGACCTGACCACCGAATCCCTCGACAAAACCGTGCACAGCGTGGCTCACGGGGTGATTCGCCTCGAAGAGCTGACGCCCAATTACGGTGCCGAGCGCCGTCGCGTTCGGGTGGTCAAGTACCGGGGCCAGAAGTATCGCGGTGGTTTTCACGATTTCACCATCATGGGCGACGGCGTGCATGTGTTCCCACGGCTGGTGGCAGCTGAACATCGCGGCGAATACGCGCGTCTGCAACTGTCCAGTGGCATCCCGGAATTGGACGCCCTGCTCGGCGGCGGCATCGAAACCGGCTCCAGTACGCTGATTCTCGGCCCTGCCGGTACCGGCAAATCGCTGATCTCGATGATCTTCGCCGCCGCTGCCGTTGTCCGGGGTGAAAAAGCCGCGCTGTTTATCTTCGATGAAGAACTCGGCCTGCTGTTCGAACGGATGAAAAACATCGGCATCGACCTCAAGGCACTGCAAGCCACCGGCAATCTGTTGATCGAACAAGTCGACGCCGCCGAGCTGTCGCCGGGCGAGTTCTCCCACCGTGTGCGACGCTGCGTCGATGAAGGTCAAATCAAAACCGTGGTCATCGACAGCATCAACGGCTATCAGGCCGCCATGCCGGAAGAAAACGCGCTGGTGCTGCACATGCACGAGTTGTTGCTGTACCTGAACCGCAAAGGTGCGGCGACGTTCATGACCGTCGCCCAACATGGTCTGGTTGGCGACATGCAAGCGCCGGTCGACATTACTTATCTGGCTGACACGGTGATTCTGTTGCGCTACTTCGAAGCACTGGGCAAGGTCCGCCGCGCGATCTCGATCATCAAGAAACGCACTGGCAGCCACGAATCGACCATTCGTGAATACCGCATTTCCACCCAAGGCATGACCATCGGTGAACCGCTGGAAGCCTTTCAGGGCGTACTGCGTGGCGTCCCTACCTACCTCGGCGCGAGTAACCCGCTGTTGCAGGAAGAGCACTTGTGACGGTTCAAGTGCCGCTGGCCGAACGGGCGCTGATTCTGGCGCCCGTGGGTCGCGACAGCCAGATTGCGCTGATGATCCTCAACGAGGCCGGTTACGAAGGGCTGGTCACCCCCGGCCTGGGATCGCTGTGTACGGAACTGGAACTGGGTGCCGGTCTGGTGCTGGTCGCTGCTGAAGCGTTGCGCGGGCCGGAACTGGAGGCATTGTTCCTGCACCTGGAACAGCAACCGGCCTGGTCGGATCTGCCGATTGTGCTGTTGACCCATCACGGCGGTCAGGAACAAGGCCCCTCCTCGCGCCTGAGCGATCTGCTGGGCAACGTGACATTCCTTGAACGACCGTTTCATCCCGCGACACTGGTCAGTATGGTCTCGGCCGCGTTGCGCGGCCGACGACGACAATACGAAGCCCGCGATCGGCTGATCGACTTGAGTGAGAGCGAACGGCGCCTGCAATCGACCCTGGAAACCCTTGAGCAACAGGTCGAAGAGCGCACCGCGCAACTGCGTCACAATGAAGAAGCGCTGCGCCAGTCGCAGAAGATGGAAGCGGTCGGCCAACTCACCGGCGGCATTGCCCACGACTTCAACAACATGCTCACCGGCATCATCGGCAGCCTCGAGTTGCTGCGTCGGCGTCTGGCCCGTGGGCGCACGGATGACCTCGATAGCCTGATCGATCTGGGCGTGACCTCGGCCAATCGCGCCGCCGGTCTGACCCACCGTCTGCTGGCGTTTTCCCGGCGGCAGTCGCTCGACTCCAAAGCCGTGCAGATGAACACGCTGGTGCTGTCAATGGGTGAGCTGCTGCAACGCAGCCTCAACGAGAGCATTCAACTGGACATGCGCCTCAACGACAAGTTGTGGGTGGCCGAGGCCGATCCGAATCAACTGGAAAGCGCGCTGCTCAACCTGGTGATCAATGCTCGCGATGCCATGCCGGACGGCGGCAAACTGGTGGTCGAGACCAGCAATCAGGTGCTCAAACGCGACTTCACCGAAGCCTACAGCAACCTCGAACCCGGTGATTACGTGATGCTCAGTGTCACCGACAACGGCAGCGGCATGCCGCAGAGTGTTGTCAGTCGCGCGTTCGATCCATTTTTCACCACCAAACCGATTGGCCAGGGCACCGGGCTGGGCCTGTCGATGATCTACGGTTTCAGCAAGCAGTCTCGAGGCCACGTCTCGATCGACAGCGAAATCGATGAGGGCACCACGGTCAGGCTGTACCTGCCGCGTTTTCGCGGTGAAGAACTGGAAAGTCTCGACGCCGACATTCAACAGGCACCGGATGCGCTGGACGGCGAAACCGTGCTGATCGTCGAAGATGACCCGGCCGTGCGCGTGCTGGTCTGCGCGGTGCTCGGTGAGCTGGGTTATTCCTTTGTTGAAGCCTGGGATGCCGACAGCGCCGTGCCGATTCTGAACTCGACGCAGCGCATTGATCTGCTGATCAGCGATGTCGGCCTGCCGGGCATGAACGGCCGGCAACTGGCGGAAGTTGGCCGACAGTATCGGCCAGGCTTGAAGGTGCTGTTTATCACCGGCTACGCCGAGCACGCGGCGGTGCGCGGCGGCTTCCTCGATTCAGGGATGCAGATGATCACCAAACCGTTCACTTTCGATCTGTTGACCGCCAAGGTGCGGGAGATGATCAAGAGCTGAAACCGCTGAAACGCTGAAACGCTGAAACGCTGAAACTGTAGGAGCTGCCGAAGGCTGCGATCTTTTGATGTTGATGATCAAGAACAAGATCAAAAGATCGTCCGATCGCGGCCCGAGCCTTCGGCAGCTCCTACAGGGCTTTACGCGAGCAATTCCTGAATCTTTTCCTGCAACACATCCAGGTCGAACGGCTTTTCCAGGATCGGCGCCTTGCGCGTGATCGGGCTGCCGGTTTCGCGGATTTCCTGCGGATAACCGCTGATGAAAATCACCTTCAGGTCCGGACGCAATTTGACCGCCGGTTCAGCAATCTGCACGCCGGAGATACCGCCCGGCAAGCGGAAATCGGTGATCAATACGTCCAGATGCGGCTTGCTCGCCAGAATCTCGAACGCCTGCTCGCCACTTTCGGCCTGCAACACGCGATACCCCTGCCCTGACAAGTAATCCGTCAGGACCATCAAGATAACCGGTTCGTCCTCGACGACGAGTACTACATCTTGTGCATCTACGCTCATGGGAAGCCTTTGTTCGGTCAATAGCTGCTGATACGACCGTACGGTCAATCAGAGGTTGCGTCGGATGTGCCGTTTTCCTGAATTGGCAGACAAACGCGAAACTGGGCGCCTTCGTTGATTTCACTCTCGACGACGATGGAGCCGCCATGGGCGGCGACGATCTGCTCGGAAATGAACAGACCCAGCCCGAGCCCGGCCACTACCGTCTTGGCGGAAACCCGTTCGAACTGCTGGAAAATACGTTTCTGGTTCTCTTGGCTGATACCGATACCACGGTCCTGCACCTCGACCCGCGCCTCATCGTCCTCGCGGTAAACACGCACCTGAATCGGGCTTCGACCGCCGTAGCGCAGGGCGTTGGTCAGCAAGTTGGTGACCACCTGCTCGATGCGGAACTCATCCCAATTGCCTTCCACCGGTGCTGGCGCGGTAAACGACACTTCGGTTTCCGCTGCCTCGATCTGTGGCCCGAAGTTTTGCAGCAGATTGCTCACCAGTTGCACCAGATCGAAACGGCTCGGCCGGATCGACAACTTGCCGGTGCGAATGCGCGACACGTCGAGCATGTCTTCGATCAAGCGGATCAGGCTTTTGATCTGCCGTTCATCGCGGTCGACCATGGCGTGCATCTTGTCGAGGGTGAACGCCGCGGCGTTGTCGCGTGCCAGGTGCATCTTGCGCAGTTGGGTTTCCAGAATCAGACCATTGAGCGGCGTGCGCACTTCGTGGGCGACGATGGACATGAAGTCATCGCGCATACGCACCGCCTGCTCCAGCTCCAACTGGGTGCTTTGCAGTTGCTGCAACAGCGCTTCCTGCTCGCGACGGGCCTGCTCCAGCGCTTCGAGCTGTTGCTTCATCGCCTTGCTCTGGCGGTACAGATCGACGAAGACGTTGACCTTGCTCTTCACCGCATGGATATCCAGCGGTTTGTGCAGGAAGTCCACTGCCCCGCTCTCGTACCCCTTGAACGCGTAATTCAGTTCACGGCCGGCAGCGCTGACGAAAATGATCGGGATGTTCTTGGTTTTCTCGGTGCCGCGCATCAACTCGGCGAGCTCGAAGCCGTTCATGCCCGGCATCTGCACGTCGAGGATGGCCATGGCGAACTCGTGCTGCAGCAGCAACGACAGCGCCTCATCCGCCGACAACGCTTTGTAGACGGTACGATCTTCACGCTTGATCAGCGCTTCGAGTGCCAGCAGGTTCTCCGGCAGATCATCGACGATCAGCAGTTTGGCTTGGATATTACTCAACATGCGATTCGTTCCAGCTCGACAAGCAGACGGCCGATGCCGTGAATGGGTAGGACATGATCCGGCTGCTGAATCTTCAGTGCAGCCAAGGGCATGGTAGCGACTTGCGCCTCTTCGGGGTCCTGAACGATGGTCAGACCACCGCGGCGTTTGACTTGTGCCAAGCCGCGCGCGCCATCGTGGTTGGCACCGGTGAGCAAAACAGCGGCCAGTGATTCCCCGTAGGCGTCAGCCGCCGATTCAAACAGATAGTCGATCGATGGCCGGGAATAATGCACGCGCTCTTCAAGGCTCAGCGACAGGCTGCGATCCTGCTCCACCGACAGGTGATAACCCGGTGTGGCGAAATAAACCGTGCCGGGAGCGATGTCCTGCTTGTCCGTCGCCTCTTCCACCGGCAGCATCAGGCGCCGGGCAAACACCTCAGCCAATTGACTGCGGCGCTCTTCGGGCAGGTGCAGCACGACGATGATCGGCAGCACGAAGCCTTGGCGCAGCGGCCCGAGCAGCGCGAGCAAAGCCTCAACGCCACCGGCGGAAGCACCGACCACAATCGCCTCGACGCGAGGTAAATCCACGGCCTCGTTCATTTTTTGCGGTAGATCCGTTCTTGTTTCACCAGCGCTTCGAACTGGTTTGCGTAGCTGGAAAAATCCAGCGTCTCTTTGCTGCCCAGCACCAGAAAGCCGCGATGGCAAAGCGATTCATGGAACAGACCGAACGCTCGATCCTGCAGCTTCTTGTTGAAGTAGATCAAAACGTTACGGCAGGAAATCAATTGGGTTTCGGAAAATACGCTGTCGGTCGCCAGACTGTGGTCGGCGAAGGTCACGTTCTCGCACAGGCTCTTGTCGAAAATCGCGTAACCGTACGCTGCCGTGTAGTAGTCGGCAAACGAACGCTGACCACCGGCCTGCTGATAGTTGGCGGTGTACGCGCGAACATTCTCCATCGAGAAAATCCCCTGCTTGGCCTTGTCCAGCGAGCGTGGGTTGATGTCGGTGGCATAAATGATCGTGCGATCGAGCAGGCCCTCTTCGCGCAGCAGAATCGCCATCGAATAGACCTCCTCGCCCGTGCTGCACCCGGCGATCCAGATCTTGATCGACGGATAAGTGCGCAGCAGCGGCACCACTTCCCGGCGGATCGCGAGGAAGTGCGACGGGTCACGAAACATCTCGCTGACCGGAATCGTCAGCAACTGCAGCAACTGCATGAACGCTGTCGGGTCATGCAGGACCTTTTCCTGCAAAGCCGAAATGGTCGCGCACTCGAACTGGCTCAACGCGTGCTGCACCCGGCGCTTGATCGAAGCGCCGGAGTAATCGCGAAAATCGTAGCTGTACTTGAGGTAAATCGCCTCGATCAACAAGCGCAATTCGATTTCACTGTTTCGTTCGGCTGGCGTACTGCGTTCCACTAAATGCGTTCCATCTTCGGTAACCACACGCGAATCAACGAGAACAGGCGATCCAGGTCGATGGGCTTGGCCAGGTAATCATTGGCGCCTGCCTGCAGGCAGCGCTCCTGATCGTCCTTCATGGCCTTGGCCGTCACCGCGATGATCGGCAGTTTGCGCCAGCGCGGATCCTTGCGGATTTCAATGGTGGCTTCGAAACCGTCCATTTCCGGCATCATCACGTCCATCAACACCAGATCGATGTCCTCGACTTCATTGAGTCTTTCAATCGCCTCACGCCCGTTCCGGCCGATGACCACGACTGCGCCTTTGGTCTCCAGGGCGCTGGTGAGGGCGAAAATGTTACGCACATCGTCGTCCACCAGCAGCACCTTGCGACCCTCGAAGACCTTGTCGCGGCTGCGCGCGGTCTTGAGCATCTTCTGCCGTTCATGGGACAACTGCGATTCGACTTTGTGCAGAAAGAGTGTCACCTCGTCGAGCAGACGTTCCGGCGAACGTGCGCCCTTGATGATGATCGAGCGCGAATACTTGCGCAGTTCGGCCTCTTCATCGCGGGTCAGGTTGCGTCCGGTGTAGACGATGACCGGCGGGAACGAGCAGATGTCTTCGGTCGACATGCGCTTGAGCAGGTCATTGCCGAGCATGTCCGGCAGTTTCAAGTCGATGACCATGCAGTCGTAGATCGTCGTGCGCAACAGCTCCAAAGCGTCCTGCGCAAGACCGACGGCGGTGATTTCGATGTCTTCGTCGCCGATCAGTCGGGCAATGCTTTCGCGCTGCAAGTCGTCATCTTCAACCAACAGCACGCGTTTGACCTTCTGGGTCAGCTTGGCTTCGAGGCGGGCGAACACGTCCTTGAGCTCTTCGCGGGTGGTCGGCTTGACCGCGTAACCGATGGCGCCCATGTGCATGGCCGCTTCGACACGGTCTTCGACGGAAATCACATGCACCGGGATGTGGCGGGTTCCGGCGTGCTCTTTCAGGCGTTGCAGCACGGTGAGGCCAGAGTGATCCGGCAGACGCATGTCGAGCAGGATGGCATCCGGGACGAATTCTTTGGCCAGGTCGTAGCCCTCGTCCGCGCCATGGGCCACCAGACACTGATAGCCGAGTTCGTGCGCCAGATCGTAGAGGATGTGCGCAAAGTTCGGCTCATCCTCCACCACCAGAATGCAGCGCGTGGCGAATGGTGCCTTGTCGCGGTCGTCGGCGAAGCGCGGAATGTGCACCGGCGCCAACGGCGAAACCACCGGCGCCAGTGGCGCGCTGACCATCGTGGCTGGCGGGGTAAAGCTCAACGGCGCAAACGGTACGTCGCTGGACTCGTCGAACTGCTGTGGCAACACCAACGTGAACACACTGCCCTGCCCCGGCGCGCTGCTGACGCTGATCGAACCACCGAGCAAGTTCGCCAGATCCCGCGAAATCGACAGACCCAGACCGGTGCCGCCGTATTTGCGGTTGGTGGTGCCGTCGGCCTGGCGGAAGGCTTCGAAAATGCTCTCCTGCTGGTCGGCGGCAATACCGATACCGGAATCGCGCACGATGAACGCAATGCGATCGTCGGGCTGGCCGGCGATGGTCAGGCTGACGGTGCCTTTCTCGGTGAATTTCACCGCGTTGGACAGCAGGTTCTTGATCACTTGCTCCAGACGCTGACGGTCGGTGTACAGCATGCCCGGTGCGCCAGGTTGCACATCGACGCTGAAGGTCAGCTGTTTGTCTGCCGCCAAAGGTTCGAACACGCTGCGCAGGCCATCGGCCAGACGCGCCACGCTGGCGTTCTCCGGAATCACTTCGAGCTTGCCCGCCTCTACCTTGGAGATGTCCAGAATGTCGTTGATCAGGTTGAGCAGATCGTTGCCGGCGGAGTAGATCGACTCGGCAAACTTGACCTGTTCGGCGCTGAGGTTGTCTTGCGGGTTCTCCGCCAGCAACTTGGCCAGAATCAACGAACTGTTCAGCGGTGTGCGCAGTTCGTGGGACATGTTGGCGAGGAATTCGGACTTGTACTTGCTCGAGCGCTGCAACTCTTCGGCGCGCTCTTCGAGTTGCACCTGAGCCTGATTGAGTTCGGTGTTCTTCAGGTCCATGGCGTCGCGCTGCTCGGCCAAAGTCTGCGCCTGCTCGGCAAGCTGCTCGTTGGTCTGCTCCAGTTCGACTTGCTGGGTTTCCAGATGCGCCTGGGATTCCTTAAGAATCCGCGATTGTTCTTCCAGCTCTTCGTTGGCGGTTTTCAGCTCTTCCTGCTGCACCTGCAACTCTTCGTTGAGCTGCTGGGTTTCGGCCAGCACTTCCTGCAAGCGCTGGCGATAGCGTGCGGCTTCGATGGACGTACCGATGTTGGCGGCAATCAGCTCCAGCAATTCGATATCGCGATCATTGAGCGGCCGCAGGAAACCCAGTTCGATCACGCCGTTGACGCGGTCGTCATCACTGGTCGGCACCACCAGCACACTGTGCGGCAAGCCTTCACCCAGCCCGGAGCTGACTTTGAAGTAGTCGGACGGTACCGAATCGAGACGAATCAGCCGCGCCTGTTGCGCGACTTGTCCAACGATGCCTTCGCCGCTGTAGATCGACTGTTCCTGCTCTTCCTGCTCACGGGAGAAGCCATAAGTCGCCACACGCTTGAGGCCGCCGTGCTCTTCACGCACATACAGCGCGGCTACGGCAGTGCCGAGGTATTGCGCACAGAATTGCAGAATGTTGCGTCCCAACAGATTCAGCGTCAGTTGTCCCAGCACCTGCTCGGCCAGTTCGGTCTGACCATTGCGCAACCACGCCTGCTGTTCCAGACGCTCGGCACTGGCTTGCTGTGCGGCCAGGTTGGCGCCGTAGTTGGTGGACAGATTGACCAGATCACGTCGGCCGATATAGGCCAGCAAACCACTGATACCGGCGATGAATATGAGGTAGAGGCTGATGCTCCAGATCGTAGTGCGGCGCACTTCTTCATTGCGCGTGGTGCGCAAGACCTGTTCGGTCTCGATAACGTCTTCGAATTGCTTGCGGATTTCGTCCGTCAGGCGCTTGCCACGCCCGGCCTTGACCGCGCCCCGGTAATCGCCGCTGGAGCGCTGCAGATCGATCATCGATTGCGCGTAGTTCGCCCACTCGGTCTGCAAGGCCTGCAGGCGGCGCAGACGATCGGTCTGCACCGGGTTGTCGGCCGTCAGCTCAAGCAGCGTATTGAGCGCAACGGTGATGCGCGGCTTAGCCGTCTCATACGGATCGAGGAAGTGCTCGTCACCGCTGAGCAGGAAACCACGCATGCCGGTTTCCAGATCCACAGTCAGCTTCACCGCTTCGTTGGCGTTATTGATCACCCGGTCGGTGTGCTCCACCCACTGGATAACCGACAGCAGATAAGTGATCAGCGACACGAAGAACACGGCACTGAGCACACCGACGCCCAAGGGCAGACTGATGTTGCGGCTCAGGAGTTTGCGAAACCGTTGCTCATCAACCGTAGACGGAGAGGACATGGGCAGCCTTGTCGAACTGTTGAAAAACAGGGAGTTTGCCCCAAAACGACGGTATGGATCCATTTTTCTCACACCTTTCGCCGCAAATTCCTACGTACATCAGCACGTTTACAGCCTTGAACAGTTATCCTTGCGCCCCCGTCTGCAGCTATGCTTTTTTTGTTGCAGGCAGGGAACTTGTGGCACTGCGCCACTTACTGATGCAAGAGCCCGGCACTTTTGATCGACCGGCGACCCTGAACTGACTTTCGAGAGCCTTATTATGTCTGCCAACGTCTCCACCATCCTTGTCGTAGAAGATGACGACATCGTGCGCATGCTGATTGTCGATGTGCTGGAGGAGCTGGAGTTCAAGGTGCTTGAAGCAGACGGCAGCGAACAGGCACTGGCAATGCTTAAAGATTCGAGTCAGCACATCGACCTGATGATGACCGACGTCGGTCTGCCCGGCATGGATGGCCGCGAACTGGCGACCGAAGCACGCAAACTGCGCCCCGCCCTGCCGATTCTGTTTGCCAGCGGTTATGCCGAATCCATTGATGTACCCGCAGGCATGCATGTAATCGGCAAACCGTTTTCAATTGATCAGTTGCGCGACAAGGTAACAGGCATATTGAACGGTTAACTGCCGAACTAACGACCGAAGCAACTTGTTATATCCAAGCACAATTTGCAACGTACCCACGCTGTAATCACGCATCACCGCAGTTCTATCCTGAGTCAACTCTTTAGTCTCTGGCGGCTGATAATTCAGCGCTATCACTAAGGCACTTGATACTCCCTCGACTCAGGATAGAAGGCATGCGCCCCGCCGTAATCAATAACACCCCATTCGTCGATCGTTGTTCTTTCGACAAACAGGAAAGAGCCGCAATCGCCCGGGAGCTGAATGCCTTCATTCTGCGTTCCGCCCCCGTCGTCAGCGCTGGACGGCTTAGCTCAAGCGCGTCTTTGCCGGACACAGCCAGACTCAGCCTGAAGAATCTGTTTATCCGTTACGTTGCCGGCAGCACCTTTGATGACGTGTATGCGCCGGCACGTAAGGCGTTGCAAACGATGATTGAAACAGAAGATTTTTTACTTCTTTGCAAGACCCATGGTTTTTCCGCCAGCGCTCGCATCGGTATCGACGACAAAGCCAATCTTTTTGGAATTGTTGACCAGGTCAAACACGACCTGCCTATTGCCGGAGATGACGAAACGGTCAGGTTGGCAGAGTTTGCGAAGATAACCGGTGGTTACATTTATTCGGGATACGTCATTGGCATAGAACAATGGCTTGCCTTTGAGGGTTTGAATCTACCGCAGACCATTGGCGACATCAGACAATTGATCGCTTATTTGAACTTCGAACTGCCCGCCCCTCCCGCTTCCGGCGATTACCACGAATTACTGAACAGTGACGCAGATTCACCGTTTTATTTATCCCGTGCCACTCGCGAAATCATCAAGCAAGTCATTCAGGAGGCAACTGAAGGCAAGACTACCCTTCTGAAAAAACTGTCCCTCGCCGATTTCAAGCAGATTCCCATTGCCACTAAACGTAGGCACGTAGACGACATCATTACCGACTGTTTGAAGCAGAACTTTGCCAGTGACCTGGGCCGAAAGCTCCATGAGCGCCTGGATTGGCATCTGGAAGCGGACGATCAGCACGTGCGCGCCAATCAGCTGCGAGAAATGCTGCAGGCCGCGCTGGTCATCGATCTGGAATCACGGACCAACCGGCCAATCCTCACCGGTTATGACCTGTATCAACCCGCGAATGCCACGCGCCATGTTGCACAAGTGCGTGAAAGCCTGGAGCAACATCTCGTTGCCGAAGGCTTGATTGAACCGGACTGCGCGCTACTGGCGGCACACTTGATATTGGCCGGCACCGCCGCTGAGTTTCTGATACCTGACATTCCGACCGATCTGACCCTGGAAAAGCCTGGCTGGGTCGTCATCACTCAAGCAGTCGCGTTGATCGAACAGGCCTCACCGGGATCTTCCCGCTTAATGACTTACGCGCAAATCAAGGCTTTTGCAGATCTGGCCCCGCTCTCTCCCGAGCAAATAGAGCAGCACGACGCGGCCGGATTACCCCCTACGATCAATTGGGCGGTACTCAATGGTGTTATCGATTACCGGGCAAAAAAGGATTACGACAAAGCCGCACTGGTCAAAGCGACCTCGTATTTCGAGCGTTATATGGAAGCGCTCAGCCAATCGGAAACAGGCTTGTCAAAAACGCCGCCCGACCGCAGAAAAATCGCCCTTGCGGCATTGAACAAGGTGATGCCCGAAGGCAGCTACCTTGAAAAGAAAGTGTTTTCCATCAAATACCTGAGCAGCTTCAAAGACCGCAGTTGGCTTGAGAGCGTCAAGGCTGCACATCCGGCCGGGATTCTCAGCGAGGTTTATGATCTGTTGCTCAGCGTGACCAATAACAGCGAGTACGCGATAAACAATCTGCTGCGCTTGCGCTTTTCGATACTGGATCTCTACCTGTCCGGCGACCTGATCGAAAAGGGCAAATTAACAAGCAGGTTCCAGCGACAAAGCAGTTTCAAGCCACCCGCTAACGCGTTTGACCGCTTATCCGAACTCGAATCACCGGATGTGTTGTTCGATCAAGCCTTCGATAACTATTACCAGGGCGTGCGCGAGGGAATGTCTTCGGTCATAAAAATGGCCATATCGAACATGTCCGAGCACGATCGCCGTGCGCTGACCTACGGCAACCTGACGCTTTATACCGTCAGAAAGGAAGTCAACCCACTTAATCCAAAAGAAGAAACGCAGTTCGCACGTGATCAAGCGAAAGGCCGCTACGGCATTATTCTGTGCTGCAAAAATGGTGATGCACTGCGTACCTATGAATTGTTCAGCTTGCGCGGGTTGTGTCGCGAACGCGCAGAATTGGTGGCGTTATTGCAAAGCTCCCGGATCATCGATGCTCGCCCGACACTCTCGTATACCGGAAGCCGGTACGATTTCCAGGCAAAGAACAAAGCCCGGGACTGGCCTCTCGATTTCGCGGCTTACAGCGAGGGCAGCGAGCCCCGAAGTGGCGTGAGCTCTCGCGTGGTGGTGGAAAAGCTCTGGCAGCTGAATCTGGATGCCACGGACTTCCGGCCGGTTTCCCTGTTCTTTTCCCGCCAGGTCAATGACATTGCCGAATGCGTACTGACCGACCATCCCGTGGCCAGCCGCGCTGAGTTGTACGCCTCGCTGAATGTAAAGACGGAACTCGAAGAATGGCGCACTACAAAAGAAACCATTGAGCGCCTGGCGATCAACGTGATCGTTCCGTTCAAACAGTGCATTGAAGATATCCGTTCGGGCCGCACTGATCGGGTTTCCGAGGGCGTCGGCGGTTGTGTGCTGGATGGCCTGTCGATCCTCGGCTTGTTGATTGGCCTGGGGGCAACGGCGGCAAGTATCGCCGCCAAAACCGGGTCAACCACGCTCAAGGTGTTGAAAATTTCCAGAGCCGTGGCCCGTGCAGCGCTGTCATTGATCAATCCGCTGGATGGCTTGCCGACCCTCGCACGCAAAGGTGTGCGACTCGCGGGTCGTGGCATCGTGCTTGTGGGTGAAAACGCTTTGAGTACGGCGAGAACCGCCAATGCGCAGCTGCGCAAACTCATCAGTGGCGCGAATGCCTATGACTTGATCAAGGCCGAAAGGCTGACCGATATGCGCCAGGCGACATGGCGCGGGGCAGACGGGGCCGGTCAGGCCGTTGACCTTGCTGTACTCGAACGCAATCAAGCATGGCATGCCATCAGCCTCAAGGTTGACGGTGCCTGGGGGCCAAGGCTGAAGATCCTCGACCTGGGTAAACTGCCACCCTTGAAAAGATTGCTGGGTCTCTTCAAACGCTTGAGTTACACCCGTTGGTACTTGAAGAAAGCCATTCCACATGCCAAAAACAAACTCGACAACTCGCTCAACGCGCTGTTGGAAATCAATCAAAACGACGACATAGGGGCAGTACTCCGGCATGTGTTCGGAACTGATTCCGCCGAAGCCGTCGATCACCTCACAGGCAACTTGCGCGCGATGCGCCGGGACCTTGAGTCCCTCACCTTTCCCAACATTGACTTTCGTCCCTATGAACCCGGCACCGTTGCCGCATTACTGCCTTCGGCTTACAAACGCTGGAGAACCGGGCTCGATACAGGCGTTGAACTGGAGAAGTCAGCGACAAGATTTCTGGCGATCTATCCGGAAAATCTCGACGAGTTCTACAAGTTATCCAGGTATGACGATGCCAGTGTGGGGGACGTACTTGTGCATGAATTGGCCCATGGCGCACCGGACACGCTTGATCTGTATTACGGAAAAATCTATCCCGAGCTCTATCACGCTGAGTTCGATGCCGTCGGATTACTGGAGCTGGCCCGAGATGCGCGCAAGGCTCACCCTGACAACTTGATCAACCCACATCACACACTTGCCCACCGCCCGGGCTTCATTGAATTTGCACAAATCAAGGCCAGTCTGCCCAAGCTGATTCAGGACCACCCCGCGCTTGCGAACGCTGAGTCCTATCTACTGGCTGTTTCGCTACTTGATCAGCACGAGACCCGTCCGGCCATATTGAGTTCCAATGTGAAAACCATCGAGCACGCATTGAAACTCACCGCCCCCGGCACATTCATAAACGGGCCAGTTTTACTCAGCCTTTCCAAGGCGACCCCTTACCCCTGATCCTTTACCGGATGGAGGGCGCACCCGAGCTTTATGGCTGTGGTTTAATTGCGCCCTTTTTTCTCACCTGTTCTAAAGGATCTGCACCCATGACCCAACCCGATAACACCAAAGTCCTGGTCATCGGCTACGTCTGGCCCGAGCCGCGCTCTTCGGCGGCCAGCGGTCATGTGATGCAGATCCTCGAAACCTTTCTGCAACAAGGCTGGGACATCACCTTCAGCAGCCCGGCCGGCCCCGGCGAGCACAAGGCAGATCTTGCCGCACTCGGCATTCGAGAAGTACCGATCGAACTCAACAACAGCAGCTTCGATGCGTTCATCAGCGAACTGGCACCGGACATCGTGCTGTTCGACCAATTCATGATGGAAGAACAGTTCGGCTGGCGAGTTGAAAAATACTGCCCTCAGGCGCTGCGAGTGCTGGAAACATCGGACTTGCAAAGTCTGCGGCATGCGCGTCACCAACGGCTCAAGTCTCGTCTCAAGGTCAATTCAGACCTGAATGATTTCAGTGATGTTTTTGCTCCAGACCTGCGCGACGAGTTCGGGCTGATGGCCGAGACCGATCTGGCCAAACGTGAAATCGCTGCGCTGTACCGTTGCGATCTGAACCTGATGATCTCCGAAGTGGAAATCCAATTGTTGATCGAACAGTTCGGCCTGCCTCAGCAGTTGCTGCACTGGTGTCCGTTAATGATCGATCCGCCTGCGGCCGCACCTGCCTCATTTGCAGACAGGGCGAACTTCTTGAGCATCGGCAACTTCCGTCATGCGCCCAACTGGGATGCCGTGCTGTGGATGAAAACCACGATCTGGCCGCTGATTCGCCAACAATTGCCCCGGGCACAACTGCACATCTACGGCGCCTACACGCCGCCGAAAGCCACTGCGCTGCATAACGCCAGCGAAGGTTTTCACATCATGAACTGGGCCGAAGATGCGTTGCAGGTCATGTCTGCCGCGAGGGTGTGCCTGGCACCTTTGCGCTTTGGTGCCGGGATCAAGGGGAAACTGGTCGATGCCATGCTGTGCGGCACCCCCAGCGTCACCACACCGGTTGGCGCCGAGGGCATGCACGGCGATCAGACCTGGCCGGGCTTTGTGACGAGCAGCGCAGTCGAGTTCGCCAACAATGCCGTTGCGCTCTACCAGGAGGAGACGCGTTGGCAGGAGGCCCGTCTGGCGGGATATACGCTGCTGAGTCAACGCTACTCACAGTCAGTACATGGTTTGGCATTGATAGAAAAACTGCGTTATTGCCAACAAGACTTACATAACCTCAGAGCCAAAAACTTCATTGGCAGTATGCTTCGCCATCATTCGCACAAGAGCACTCAATACATGGCTCAATGGATCGAAGTTAAAAATCGAAGCACCCAGCAAGTACCGGACATATAACCAAACCGTTCCACACGACTTGCATTAAAAGCCAACTTTGCGGAAAACCCGGCACCCGCTATAAACATCCTGCGCGCAACTCCAATAACTTTAATTTTCAAACGCAGGATGTACAACATGAACACTCTTGACAACTTCCAAACTTACCAATGGATGGCTGACTCACCGCAAATCGACAACTTGTCGCTTTTCGAACTGAGTTTGCCGGGCGCCCATAACGCTGGCTGTGACTGGGAAGCGAGGTATGCACTGATACCCGGTAAAAACTGGCTCGCCTGCCAGGATGTATCGTTTTATTCGCAATTGAATCGTGGTGCTCGAGCCCTCGACGTACGCCTGACTTACGATAGCAAAGCGCAAGGACTGGCAAAGTTCCGCTTTCACCACAACGGATACCTTTCTTCCCGTACGCTTGAAGATCTTGTGCGTGACGTAAAAGCTTTTTATGAAAGAAACATCAATGAATTCATTATTCTGGACTTTCATGAATTGGGGACCGGCAAGGACGCATTCGATCATTCGGAGTTTCAAGCGTTGATACTGGAACACTTGGGCGAACGAATGATCCCGACCCGCAATCTGCAGCAGACACTTGGCCAGCTCAAAGCGATCAGCCCGTTGCAGCGAATCATGGTGGCAGCCCCCATGACCTGGGACACCGAGGACTACCGTATTTATGGAAAAATCCAGCACAAGTGGATCGGAAAGCAGCTTGTCAGTTCGCTCGATCTGCAGGGTTACATCAATCAAGTATTGAGCACACCCAACAGCACACTTCGCCCTTGGTCGCTGTCGGCAACCAGTTTTTCGATTGGCGGCCCTCAGCGAATTCTGGATGATCTCGACTACTGGTTTGACCCGGCCAGATCGGACTGGGCAAAAAAGTGCAACATCATCAATTTCGACTTTATTAAAAATTCGAACATTGTGCTTTTCTGCCAAAAGGTCAATCTGGAAAAAGCCATCGAGAAGTCGCGAAGCACTGTCCGCGAGCAGGCCGTTTGAGTGAAGCTGGCGCAAGCCTCGAAAAACGAGGCATGATCGGCAGGCGATAATAAAAAAGTAGCTCGCCATGACCCGAACAGCTCGCGTGACCGACCCCTCGTACGAGTTGATGGATGACCATAACGGGTTGTCCATCATCTACCGCCAGCATGGCTTTCCGTGCCCGCTGGTGCGCTGGCATTTTCACAAGGAATACGAACTGCACCTGATCGTGGCCAGTTCCGGCAAGGTATTCATCGGCGACTACATCGGCAATTTCTATCCCGAAACCCTGTTCCTCACGGGCCCCAATTTGCCGCACAACTGGATCAGCCAGGTGGCCGAAGACGAGGTCGTGGAAAAGCGCGACATGCTGGTCAACTTCACTGACGAACTGTTCGAAAGCGGCCACCAGGTGTTTGCCGAACTGAAAACCCTGGCGCCGCTGCTGGAGCGTGCGCAGTACGGCATCGAGTTCCGTTGCAAGCGCACCATCCGCCAGGCCATGACGCTGATGCAGCGCATCGCCGACAGCAAAGGCATCACCCGTCTCGGGCATTTTTTCATTCTGATGGAGCTGCTCGCGGCGAGCGATGACTTCCAGTTATTGTCCGGCGCCACCACACCGCAACTGGCCGATGAGCACAACATCGATCGCACCAACCGCGCGGTCGATTACATCTTCAGCCACTACGCCCGCGACATTTCGCTTGAGGAAGTCGCCGAGCATCTGGGCATGACGCCGACCTATTTCAGCCGGGTGTTCAAACAGGCCACCGGGCGCAATTTCATCGAGTTCGTCAATCGCCTGCGTATCAGCAAATCCTGCGAGCTGCTGGCCGACGGCGACAAACCGGTGACCGAGGTGTGCTTTGAATCCGGCTTCAACAATATTTCAAATTTCAATCGGCGCTTTCAGCAGCTCAAGGGTATGACGCCGTCGCACTACCGGCGGCTCGCGGTGCAGCGCCTGACTGAACAGAACCACCACTGACAACGCAATTCCCCCTGTGGGAGCAAGCCTGCTCGCGAAGGCGGGGGATCAGTTGGCAAATCTGTCGCTGACACACCGCATTCGCGAGCAGGCTCGCTCCCACAAATTTCATCGTAATGCTCAGAAACCTGTACGCATTCGATAGCGCCTGATCGCTACAAACCCCTTCCCTGCGTTCACCACACAAAAGCGCAGTGCAAAAAAGTATCAATAAAAGTGCTAGGGATGATTTGTCAGCCCGGCGATTGAAGGCTGTAATCAGCGCACATTCTTCCTGTCGTCGGAAGACACAAAAACAATAACTGTCCTTCTGTAACCCTCCGGGTGCAGAAAAGGAGTGCACGATGCAACCCACTGCAAAAGCTCTGCTTGCCCTCACCTGCATGACCCTCAGCAGCGTCAGCCTTGGCGCCCAGACCCTGACCATCGCCACCGTCAACAACAGCGACATGATCCGCATGCAAAAGCTCTCGAAAACCTTCGAGACCGAGCATCCGGACATCAAGCTCAATTGGGTCGTGCTCGAAGAAAACGTCCTGCGCCAACGCCTGACCACCGACATCGCCACTCAGGGCGGTCAGTTCGACGTGTTGACCATCGGCATGTACGAAGCGGCACTGTGGGGCGCCAAAGGCTGGCTGGAACCGATGAAGGATCTGCCGGCCAGTTACGCCCTCGACGATGTGTTCCCGTCGGTGCGTGAGGGCCTGTCGGTCAAGGGTTCGCTGTACGCCCTGCCGTTTTACGCGGAAAGCTCGATCACCTATTACCGCACCGACCTGTTCAAGGATGCCGGCCTGACCATGCCGGAGCGTCCGACCTGGGAGCAGATCGCTGGTTTCGCCGAAAAACTCACCCACAAAGACAAAGAGCAGTACGGCATCTGCCTGCGCGGCAAGGCCGGTTGGGGCGAGAACATGGCGCTGATCACCACGGTTGCCAACGCCTACGGCGCGCGCTGGTTCGATGAGCAGTGGAAGCCGGAATTCACCGGGCCGGAGTGGAAAAACGCGCTGAACTTCTACGTCGACACCATGAAGAAATCCGGCCCGCCGGGCGCCTCCAGCAACGGTTTCAACGAGAACCTCGCGCTGTTCAACAGTGGCAAATGCGCGATGTGGGTCGATGCCAGCGTCGCCGGTTCGTTCGTCACCGACAAATCCCAGAGCAAGGTTGCTGATCACGTTGGCTTTACCTTCGCGCCGCATCAAGTGACCGACAAAGGCTCGGCCTGGCTGTACTCCTGGGCGCTGGCAATCCCGACCAGCTCCAAAGCCAAAGATGCCGCCAAAGAATTCAGCGCCTGGGCGACGTCCAAAGAGTACGGCGAACTGGTGGCCAAGACTGACGGCATTGCCAACGTGCCGCCAGGCACTCGCGCCTCGACCTACAGCGACGCTTACATGAACGACGCGCCGTTCGCCAAGGTCACGCTGGAATCGCTGAAAGCGGCCGATCCGAGCAAACCGACGCTGAAACCGGTGCCGTATATCGGTATTCAACTGGTGACCATTCCTGAGTTCCAGGCGGTGGGGACGCAGGTCGGCAAGCTGTTCTCAGCGGCGCTGATCGGTCAGACCACGGTGGATCAGGCCTTGACTGCCGCGCAGCAAACCACTGAACGCGAGATGAAGCGCGCCGGTTATCCCAAGTAACCGCTGAACGACTTGCTCCTGCCTCCTGTGGGAGCGAGCCTGCTCGCGAAGGCGTCGTGCCAGCCAAAACACATGGCACTGATCCAGCGCTTTCGCGAGCAAGTTCGCTCCCACATGGGATCTCCATAGGTCTGTATGACTCGGTTGTGATCACCATGAATACTTCAACTGCCAAAGCCCACCTCGACCTGTCGCAACCTGCGCGCAAGGTCCGCGTACGCAATCCCGGCTGGTTTCTGGTCAGCCCTTCGGTGGCCCTGTTGCTGCTGTGGATGATCGTGCCGCTGGGCATGACCATCTACTTCTCGATGATCCGCTACAACCTGCTCTACCCCGGTGAGAACGAGTTCGTCGGGCTTGAGAACTTCACCTACTTTCTGACCGACTCGGGCTTCATGCCCGGCGCGACCAACACGCTGTTGCTGGTCGGTAGCGTGTTGCTGATCAGCGTGGTGTTGGGCGTACTGATCAGTGCGTTGCTGGAGGCCAGCGAATTCCTCGGTCGCGGCATCGTGCGGGTCATGCTGATTTCGCCGTTCTTCATCATGCCCACGGTCGGTGCGTTGATCTGGAAGAACCTGATTTTCCATCCGGTCTCGGGGATCCTCGCCTACATCTGGAAGTTGTTCGGCGCGCAACCGGTGGACTGGCTCGCGCACTACCCGCTGCTGTCGATCATCATCATTGTTTCGTGGCAATGGCTGCCCTTCGCCATCCTGATTCTGATGACCGCGATGCAGTCCCTCGATCAGGAGCAGAAAGAAGCCGCGCGCCTCGACGGTGCAGGCCCGATCGCAATCTTCTGGCACCTGACCCTGCCGCATCTGGCGCGACCAATTGCCGTGGTGGTGATGATTGAAACGATCTTCCTGCTGTCGGTGTTCGCCGAGATTTTCACCACCACCAACGGCGGCCCCGGCTACGCCTCGACCAACCTCGCCTACCTGATCTACAACCAGGCGCTGGTGCAGTTCGACGTCGGCATGGCCTCGGCGGGCGGCTTGATTGCCGTGGTCATCGCCAACATCGCCGCGATCATTCTGGTGCGGATGATCGGCAAAAACCTGACTGACAAAGCCTGAGGCCTGCCATGACTCTTCAACAATCCCGCCGGCTGCAAAGCCTGCTGCTCGGCACCCTGGCCTGGGCCATCGCGATCGTGATTTTCTTCCCGATCTTGTGGATGGTGATGACCAGTTTCAAATCCGAAATCGACGCGTTCGCCACGCCGCCGCAGTTCATCTTCACGCCGACGCTGGAGAACTACCTGCACATCAATGAGCGCAGCGATTACTTCAGTTTCGCCTGGAACTCGGTGGTGATCTCCTTCAGCGCCACCGCTCTGTGCCTGTTGATCGCGGTGCCGGCAGCGTACTCGATGGCGTTCTACGAAACCCAGCGCACCAAAGGCACGCTGCTGTGGATGCTCTCGACCAAGATGCTGCCGCCGGTGGGCGTGCTCATGCCGATCTACCTGCTGGCGAAGAGTTTCGGCCTGCTCGACACACGCATCGCGCTGATCGTGATCTACACGTTGATCAACCTGCCGATCGTGGTCTGGATGGTTTACACCTACTTCAAGGACATCCCCAAAGACATCCTCGAAGCCGCCCGTCTCGACGGCGCCACGCTGTGGCAGGAAATGGTCCGCGTGCTGCTGCCGATCGCCAAGGGCGGCCTCGCCTCGACCGTGCTGCTATCGCTGATCCTGTGCTGGAACGAGGCGTTCTGGTCGCTGAACCTGACCTCGTCGAAAGCCGCGCCACTGACGGCGTTGATCGCCTCGTATTCAAGTCCGGAAGGTTTGTTCTGGGCCAAATTGTCGGCGGTGTCGACCCTGGCGTGTGCGCCGATTCTGATCTTCGGCTGGATCAGCCAGAAACAACTGGTGCGCGGCCTCTCGTTCGGCGCCGTGAAATGAACATTGAAAAGCAAAAGATCGCAGCCTTCGGCAGCTCCTACATAAAGCATGCCGTCCCCCTGTAGGAGCTGCCGCAGGCTGCGATCTTTTGATCTTAAAAAAACAACATTGCGGAGGCCCATCATCATGGCCAACCTGAAAATCAAGAATCTGCAAAAAGGCTTCGAAGGCTTCTCCATCATCAAAGGCATCGACCTGGAAGTGAACGACAAGGAATTCGTGGTCTTCGTCGGCCCGTCGGGCTGCGGCAAATCCACCCTCCTACGGCTGATCGCCGGCCTCGAAGAAGTCAGCGACGGCACCATCGAACTGGATGGCCGCGACATCACCGAAGTCAGCCCGGCCAAGCGCGATCTGGCGATGGTGTTCCAGACCTACGCGCTGTACCCGCACATGACCGTGAAGAAAAACATGTCGTTCGCCCTCGATCTGGCGGGTGTACCGAAAGCCGAAGTCGAGAAGAAAGTCGGCGAAGCGGCGCGCATTCTCGAACTCGGGCCGATGCTTGAACGCAAGCCGAAACAGCTCTCCGGTGGCCAGCGCCAGCGGGTGGCGATCGGTCGCGCCATCGTGCGCAATCCGAAAATATTCCTCTTCGACGAACCGCTGTCCAACCTCGACGCCGCGCTGCGCGTGCAGATGCGTCTGGAGCTGCTGCGCCTGCACAAAGACCTGCAAGCGACGATGATCTATGTGACCCACGATCAGGTCGAAGCGATGACCATGGCCGACAAAGTCGTGGTGCTCAACGGCGGCAAGATCGAACAGGTCGGCTCGCCGCTGGACCTGTATCACAACCCGGCGAACCTCTTCGTCGCCGGGTTCCTCGGCACGCCGAAAATGGGTTTCCTCAAAGGCAAGATTGCCCGCGTCGACGGCCAGAGCTGCGAAATCTCGCTGGACGCCGGTACGCGCATCACCCTGCCGTTCAACGCCGGCAATCTGAGTGTCGGCAGCGCCGTGACGTTGGGCATTCGCCCGGAACATCTGGAACTGGCGCAACCGGGCGACTGCACGCTGCAAGTCACCGCCGACGTCAGTGAACGCCTGGGCAGCGACACCTTCTGCCACGTCACCACCAACGCCGGCGAAGCCCTGACCATGCGCGTGCGCGGTGATCTGGCCAGCCGCTACGGCGAACAGCTGAGCCTGCACCTCGACCCGTCGCACTGCCATTTATTCGATGCCGAAGGTGTCGCGTTGACCCGTCCGCTGCGCGCTGCGGCCTGATTTCGAGAACTCCCGATGAAACTCAACCAACAGAACCTCCATCGTCTGGCCGCCGAAGTGCAACTACCGGCGTACAGCCTCAGCGACACGCGCCAAGGCATCGCGCACATTGGCGTCGGAGGCTTTCACCGCGCGCATCAGGCGTATTACACCGATGCCTTGATGAACACCGGCGAAGCCCTCGACTGGGCGATTTGCGGCGTCGGCCTGCGCGCCGAAGACCGCCGTGCTCGCGACGACCTCAAGGAACAGGATTACCTGTTCACCCTGTTCGAACTCGGTGACAGCGACGACACCGAAGTGCGCGTGATCGGTGCGATTCGCGACATGCTGCTGGCCGAGGACGGCGCTCAGGCGTTGATCGACAAACTCGCCGACCCGCAGATTCGCATCGTCTCGCTGACCATCACTGAGGGCGGTTACTGCATCGACGACAGCAACGGCGAATTCATGGCGCATCTGCCGCAGATCCAACATGATCTGGCTAACCCGGATGCGCCGAAAACCGTGTTCGGTTTCTTGTGTGCAGCCCTGGAAAAACGCCGCGCGGCGGGCATCCCGGCGTTTACCGTGATGTCTTGCGATAACCTGCCGCACAACGGCGCAGTGACCCGCAAGGCGCTGCTGGCATTTGCCACTCTGCGTAACAGCAATCTGTGCAGCTGGATCGACGCCAACGTCAGTTTTCCCAACGCCATGGTCGATCGCATCACGCCGATGACCAGCACCGCGCATCGCCTGCAATTGGCCGACAAACACGGCGTCGACGATGCCTGGCCGGTGGTCTGCGAACCGTTTGTGCAATGGGTGCTGGAGGACAAATTCGTCAATGGTCGCCCGGCCTGGGAAAAGGTCGGCGTGCAGTTCACCGATGATGTTTCGCCCTACGAAGAGATGAAAATCAAGTTGCTCAATGGCAGCCATTTGGCGCTGACGTATCTGGGCTTTTTGAAGGGTTATCGGTTTGTTCACGAGACCATGAACGACCCGCTGTTCGTGCGTTATATGCGCGCCTATATGGATTTGGACGTGACGCCGCAACTGGCGCCGGTGCCGGGCATTGACCTGACGGACTATAAGAACACGCTGGTGGCGCGCTTCTCCAATCAGGCGATTGCCGATCAACTGGAGCGGGTGTGTTCGGACGGCTCGTCGAAGTTTCCCAAGTTCACCATTCCGACGATCAACCGGTTGATTGCTGATGGGCAGGAGACCAAGCGCGCGGCGTTGGTGGTGGCGGCTTGGGCGTTGTATTTGAAGGGGGTGGATGAGAATGGTGATACCTATTCGATTCCTGATCCGCGCGCGGCGTTTTGTCAGGCGTTGGTGGCGGACGATGCTTTAATTACGCAGCGGTTGTTGGCGGTCGAGGAGATTTTTGGCACGGTGATTCCGCGTTCGGCGGAGTTTGTGGCGGCGTTTGAGTGGTGCTGTAACAGCTTGCGCGAGGATGGTGTGACGCGGACTTTGCAGCGGATTCTGGATTGAAAAGCCCCTCACCCTAGCCCTCTCCCGGAGGGAGAGGGAACTGACCGAGTGGTTTGTGCAAGTTACATCGACCTGAAAGTCCGGAGTTGAACTCAGGTTTTGAACAGCACCTGATTGAGAAAACCGGAGTCGAACTCAGCTTTTGAACAGCCCCGGTTGAGAAAACCGGAGTTGAACTCAGCTTTTGAACAGCCCCCGATCGGCTCCCTTTCCCCCTCGCCCCCTTGGGGGAGAGGGCTGGGGTGAGGGGGTAAGCTCTTGATCTTCACCACACCCGAGTGGTTCACACATGACATCAAAACAACTGTTCCTAGGCATCGACTGCGGCACCCAAGGCACCAAAGCCATCATCCTTGACGCCATCAGCGGTCAAGTCCTCGGCCAAGGCGCCGCCGCGCACACGATGATCAGCGGCGCCAACGGCCGCCGCGAACAAGACACCCAGCAATGGCTGGAAGCCTTCACCCTCGCCACCCGCCGCGCATTACTGGCGGCGAATGTCGACGGCCAGTCGATCCTCGGCATCGGCGTCTCCGGTCAGCAACACGGCCTGGTCCTGCTCGATGATCAAGGTGAAGTCCTGCGCCCGGCCAAGCTCTGGTGCGACACCGAAACCAGCGCACAAAACGACCGTCTGCTCACTCATCTGGGCGGTGAAAAAGGCTCGCTGGAACGCCTCGGCGTGGTCATCGCACCGGGCTACACCGTGTCGAAACTGCTCTGGACCAAAGAACAACACCCCGTGGTGTTCGCGCGCATCGCGCGCATTCTATTGCCCCACGACTACCTGAACTTCTGGCTCACCGGTCGCGCCTGCAGCGAATACGGCGACGCCTCCGGCACCGGATATTTCAACGTGCGCACCCGCCAGTGGGACTTACAATTGCTGCGCGACATCGACGCCAGCGGACGCCTGCAAGCCGCGCTGCCAGAGCTGATCGATGCACATCAATCTGTCGGCACCATCCTCCCGGCCATCGCCGAACACCTCGGCATCAACCCCAATGCGCTGGTCTCCAGCGGCGGCGGTGACAACATGATGGGCGCCATCGGCACCGGCAATATCCAGCCCGGCGCGATCACCATGAGCCTCGGCTCCTCCGGCACGGTGTACGCCTATTCCGAAGTACCAAAAGTCAGCCCGGACGCTTCGGTAGCGACCTTCTGCTCGTCCAGCGGCGGTTGGTTGCCGCTGATCTGCACCATGAACCTGACCAACGCCACCGGCGCGATTCGCGAGCTGTTCGACCTCGATCTTGAGCAGTTCAACCACCTCGTCGCCGCGGCCCCCATCGGCGCCGACGGCGTGAGCATGCTGCCGTTCCTCAACGGCGAGCGTGTTCCCGCCCTGCCCCACGCCACCGGCAGCCTGCACGGTTTGACGCTGGATAACCTGACCCAGGCCAACCTGTGCCGCGCCGCCGTCGAAGGCACCACCTTCGGTTTGCGTTACGGACTGGATTTGCTCCGCCACAATGGTTTACAAAGCCGCAGCATTTGCCTGATCGGCGGCGGTTCGAAAAGCGCGGTGTGGCGGCAGATCGTCGCCGACATCATGAACACCCCGGTGATCTGCACCGAACAAAGCGAAGCCGCCGCCCTCGGCGCAGCGATTCAAGCGACGTGGTGCAAATCCTGGTCGAACGGCCACGAAGACAGCCTCGCCGACCTGTGCCAGCGCTGCGTGAAACTCGACTCCAGCAGTGAAACCCTGCCGATTGCCGCCAACGTCGCGGCGTTCCAGCAGGCCTATGAACGCTATCAACAGCATGTCGCAACCCTATAAAGAGCAAACAATTATGTATTTGGTGTGTGGCGAAGCCCTGTTTGATTTTTTCAGTGAAGACGACGCCAGCGGTCTGGCCTCGAAAGTGAATTTCAAGGCGATTGCCGGCGGCTCGCCGCTCAACGTCGCCGTCGGTTTGCGCCGTTTGGGCGTGGACTCGGCCTTGTTTGGCGGGCTGTCCACCGACTACCTCGGCCGCCGCTTGCAGCGAGTGCTGCAGGATGAAGGTGTGCGTCCGGACTATTTGGTGGACTTCGCCGCACCGACCACGCTGGCCATGGTCGCCGTCGGTGCCAATGGCTCGCCGCACTACAGCTTTCGCGGTGAAGGCTGCGCCGACCGGCAACTGAGTCTGGCGCATCTGCCGGCGCTGGGTCCTGAAGTGCGCGGCTTGCACATTGGCTCGTTCTCGCTGGTGGTGCAGCCGATTGGCGATACCTTGCTGACCCTGGTACAGCGCGAAAGCGGCAAACGCCTGATCACCCTCGACCCGAACGTACGCCTCAATCCCGAGCCGAACATCGACCTGTGGCGTGAGCGCATCGCGACGCTGGTGCCACTGGCCGATCTGATCAAGGTCAGCGACGAAGACCTGAGCCTGCTCTACCCCGAACAAGACCCGCAACGCGTGATCGAAGGCTGGCTCGAACATCGCTGCCAGATCGTCTTCCTCACCCGTGGCGGCGATGGCGCTACTGTGTTCAGCCGCCAACACGGCACATGGTCAGTCCCGGCAGCCTCGATAAAGATTGCCGACACCGTTGGCGCCGGCGACACCTTTCAGGCCGCGCTGATCACCTGGCTGACCGAGCACGGTCTGGACTCGGTCGAAGGCGTGCAGCAACTCGCTCGCGAGCAGGTCGACGCCATGCTCAGGTTCGCCGTGCAAGCCGCCGCGCTGACCTGCAGCAAGACCGGCCCGGATCTGCCCTATCGTCATCAATTGAGCTGAGCGCGTAGACTGTCGGCCTTTTTGCGCACGACGGGATAACGGCTTTTGAATTACAGGCAGACGCTTGGACTACTGACACTGGCAACGCTACTGAGCGGGTGCGGCACCTCGCCGCCCCGCTCGCCGGAAGACATCTGCGAAATCTTCCGCGAAAAAAGCGACTGGTACGACGCTGCGCAAGTCACGCAAAAGCGCTGGGGCGTACCGATTCAGGTGCCCTTCGCGATCATGTATCAGGAATCCGGCTACCGTTACGACGCCAAGACCCCGCGCAAATACCTGCTGTGGGTGATCCCGTGGGGCCGCGTCTCGACCGCCTCGGGTTATGCGCAAGCCAAAGATGGAGTGTGGGCCGACTACCAGAAAAGCACCGGCCGCAGCGGAGCCGATCGCGAAGACTTCGACGACGCCATCGACTTTGTCGGCTGGTACATGGACAAGACCTATTCGATCAACGGCGTCTACAAGTACGACGCCTACAACCAATACCTCAATTACCACGAAGGCTGGGGCGGGTTTCGCAACAAGACTTACGCGAGCAAAGCCTGGCTCATGCCAACGGCGCGCAAAGTGCAGAACCGTTCGGATGTGTATGCGCGGCAATATGCCGGGTGCAAGGAGGATTTGAATCGCGGGTTCTGGAGCCGGTTCTGGCATTGGTTGTAGTAGTTCCGGGTTCCAGTGTAGGAGCTGCCGAAGGCTGCGATCTTTTGATTCTGATCTTGGTGCAAGCTCCAAAGATCGCAGCCTTCGGTACCTCCTGCATCGACGACATTGGTGGCTCTCTATACGAAAAAAACTCCCCTGCCTAGCTGTCAACTCTGACAGCTAGGCAGGGGAGTTTTTTGTTTGTCTACTGGATTCAGGAGAGCGCTGGCGCTCCTTCATTACTCATGGAAGAAAATCTTATGAACGCGTTCGTGAAACCACTTATCGCCGTCGCCTCATTGCTACCCATGTTCACCTTGATAAACAACGTACAGGCCAGCCAACCGGTACCTGTTGGTCCTGACACAGGAGAGTGCCGGGCGTCTGGCGCGTTGGAAACAACCCGAGCTTTGGGCTTTTGCGTCGAAAACGGAGTGAAAAAGGCCTGGTTCAGAAATGCAAATCCGACCAAGCTGATTAACCTCAAACCTTTGCAGGCCAATCGGTCCTGCGACAGTAGCTTTCTGACACAGAACATCATGACAGGAACCTGTGATCAGCTTCTGGGACCTGTCTTGGGCAAGGTACCAGTGTTCTGGCCCGTTGCCTTTCCCAACGAGGAGCCCAAACGTCTGCAACCCTTGCCGCTTGATACCGGAGCAGAACTACGCGCCGCGACGCTCTTTGGCAATGTGGCGGGCCAAAGTATTACCCTTTTGGGTAACACCGCCGTGGTGTGGCCCTTTGAAAAAAGAGGTGAACCGGTCCAGGTCTCAGTCCGAAATGACAATTGTCGGGTCGCCGCTATTATTGATTCCAATGTCGATAGCTCCACGCTCGTGGCACTCAATTGTCCACACCTGTTGGGAAACCCGAAGGCCACAATCGCCACGTTCAACGGCACAAAGTACGTCATGAAAGCGCTGAAACTCCCCCCAGCGGCGACGTATTGCGAAGTGGTGGGCATCAATAGCCAGAGTCAGGCTGCAGGCACTTGCCATTACGCCAACAACTTTACCGCTGCAACCTACTGGTCAGGACCTGATGCAGAGGCGAAAACACTGGTGTCCACCCAAAACTATCCGGTGGAAGTCGTACATTTCAATAACAACGGCTCCGCCATCGTTAAAGTCCTCCCAGCACAGAACCAAGAAATCCCGGCCTTCTGGCGCACTTCAACAGACGATGCAGACCCGCTGCCAACGCCGCAAAACTTCAATAACTGCCGTGTTGACGCCTTGGCCGTGAGTGTTGATACAGCACTCATGACTTGCGCCTCCGAGCACCTCTCCATACCCAATACTGTCTTTACCTGGAGCCCGCATGGTGGCTTGAACACTATTCAACCTGCCGCGGGAACTGACGAATACGTAGGAGAAGCAATATCAAGCTCGGCATTGGAAGCGGTCGGCTCGTTTCAGGCAGGCTCGAAAATCAGAGCCTTCATAAGCACACTGCCCTGACCTGATAATGGGCCAGGGCAGCATCGCCTCTGGCCCTTTTACAACACCGAAAAGCTATAACTCACAATCAACCGTGTCTCATCCACGTCCCGGGCAAACTTCTCATAGTTGGTCCGGTAAGTCGCATTCCTCAATCGCAGACTCACATCCTTGAACGTGCCCGTCTGAACCACATACTTCAACTCGCTGTCGCGCTCCCACTCCTTGCCTTCCTGATCACTGCCCAACACCTTGATGTGATCACCGTTCACATAACGCGTCAGGAAACTCAAACCATTAATGCCAATAGTTTTAAAGTCATAGTCATAACGCAACTGCCACGAGCGTTCCTGCGCGGCGGCGAAGTCGTTGACCTGCACGTAGTTGACCAGATACGGATTGCTGCCATCGAGGTACGGCATCGAGTTATCGCCGTTCATGCGCTGCCAACCGGCGCTGAACGTGTGACCGCTGTGCGCATACGACAACATGCCGCTCAACGCGCGGTTATCGATGGAACCGGCCTTGGCATCACCGCTGTCGGCACTTTTCAGCACACGCAGATCCGCTTTAAGCACACCGCCAGCTAACGGTTGATTACCCAGCAACCCGACAAAGTGCTGACGATAAATGTCTTCCAGTTCGGCGTAGTGATACTGCGCGGTCAGGCGATCATTGATCTTGTAGTCGAAGCCGTACATGTCGAAATGGTCGGCGGTGGTGTTGCAGGCGTAGCGCTTGTTCTTGCAGTGCACGCGGATGTCTTGCGAATCGGTGGAATCGCGCGCGGTGTACTTGTCCAGACGCGCGGCCATGAAGGTCAGGTCTTTCACCTCTTTAGAGGTCAACATGGCGCCGTTGAACATGGTCGGCAGCAAACGACCGTCGTTGTATTTCAGCAACGGTAGATCCGGCAGCAGCGCGCCATACTTCAGCACCGTGTCCGAAACCTTTACCTTGGCGGTCAGGCCCATTTTCGCGTACTGACCTTTCGAGCCGCGCGGGTCGTTGCCGCTCGAGGGCAGCAAGCCGCTGTTGCTGCGGTCCGGGCTGGAATCGAGTTGAAAGCCGAGCATGCCCAGCGCATCAATACCAAAACCCACGGTACCTTCGGTGTAGCCCGATTGCAGGTTGAGGATAAAGCCCTGTGCCGACTCTTCACGCTTGGACGCGCCCTGATCGTTCGTGGTGTGCCCATCACGGAAATCGCGGTTGAAGTACACCGTGCGCGATTCGATTTTCGCCGTGGTGTCTTCAAAAAATCCGCTGGCCTGAACCTGTGCGGTAAAACCTGCGCACAGCACAAAGGCTCCGAAGCCAAATGACTGGCGCGGGGTGATGAGGGGAAATGGGGGACGCATGAAAAACTCCAACAATGCAGCGTTTGCGCAAGCGCGCAACAAGCCAGAAAAATAGCTCCCGTCCCGGGTCGAATTGAACCAGGAGAAAGTGAACACGCAGGGGTGAGCGGCAATGATGGCAGATGGCTTTGACGTGCTACAGGCGACTTTAGTCTGAATCTGACTGAGGATTCTTCAACCCCGGGTCGTGGGAAAAGTTGCTGGCAATCGACGCCAATTCGCACGAAACGCCCGGTTTCACTGGGCGAAACACCCCATCTAAGGGTTTTCCCTATACCGCAAACCTGCCAGACCTACGGCTTTTGTGCCTTGAACGGTGCCGCCGAATCCTCCATCATCCGTCACCTGCTTATTCAACGGACGGAATTCAAGGCATGCTGGACGCCAACGCAACCCACATTACCCTCACGCTTGAAGGCGCCAACGCCGACCTGCAAGTCCTCAGCTTCACCGGTCGCGAAGCCCTCAACCAACCGTTCCGTTTCGACCTCGAACTCGTCAGCGCGCGCCCCGACCTCAAACTCGAAGAGCTGTTGCACAAGCCCGGCGTCTTGACTTTCGGCCCGACCGGCGAAGGCAAGATCCACGGTCTGGTCTATCGCATCGAGCAAGGCGACTCCGGCAAGACCCTGACCCGTTACAGCCTCAGCCTGGTGCCACAACTGGCCTACCTGCGGCACAACCACGATCAGCAGATTTTCCAGCAACTGACCGTACCGAAGATCATCGCTCAGGTGCTGGAAGATCGCGGCATTCTTGCCGACGCCTACAGCTTCCAGCTCAACGCCGAATACCCGGAACGCGACTACTGCGTGCAGTACGACGAATCCGACCTGCACTTCATCCAGCGCCTGTGCGAAGAAGAAGGCATTCACTTCCACTTCCAGCACAGCAGCAGCGGCCACAAACTGGTGTTCGGCGACGACCAGACCGTGTTCCGTAAGCTGAAACCGGTGAGCTACCAGCAAGACTCCGGCATGGCCGCCGACAAACCGGTGATCAAACGCTTCAACCTGCGTCTGGAAACCCGCACTACGAGCGTCAGCCGCCGCGACTACGACTTCGAAAAACCGCAGATCCTCCCCGAAGGCACGGCGAAAAGCACCTTTGCCCCGGACCTCGAGGACTACGACTACCCCGGCCGCTTCACCACCCGCGAGCGCGGCAAGTTCCTTGCCACCCGCGCCCTCGAACGCCATCGCAGCGACTACAAACTCGCCGAAGGCAAAGGTGACGAACCGACGCTGACCAGTGGCCACTTCCTCACGCTCGCCGAACACCCGCGCGCCGAATGGAACGACCTGTGGCTGCTGCTGGAAGTCTTCCACGAAGGCAAACAACCGCAAGTCCTCGGCGAAAACGTCACCAGCGACGTCACCGACAACAAAAGCGATTTCCACCAGGGCTACCGCAACAGCTTCCTCGCCACCCCGTGGGACGCACACTACCGCCCTGCCCTTGAACACCCGAAACCAAAAGTCCTCGGCAGCCAGACCGCTGTCGTCACCGGCCCGGCGGGCGAAGAAATCCACTGCGACCAGTACGGCCGCATCAAAGTGCAATTCCACTGGGACCGCGACGGTCAGTCCAACGACAAAACCACCTGCTGGATGCGCGTCGCCAGCGGCTGGGCCGGCGCAGCGTACGGCGGCATCGCCATCCCGCGCATCGGCATGGAAGTCCTCGTCACCTTCCTCGAAGGCGACCCCGATCAGCCACTGGTCACCGGCTGCCTGTACCACAAGGAAAACGTCGTCCCCTACGACCTGCCGGCGAACAAAACCCGCAGCACCTTCAAAACCCTGAGTTCACCGGGCGGCAAGGGCTACAACGAGTTCCGCATCGAAGACAAGAAAGGCGTCGAGCAGATCTACATCCACGCCCAGCGCGACTGGGACGAAAACATCGAGCACGACCAGAAAATCCGCGTCGGCAACGAACGGCACGACACCGTCGAAGCCAACACGCTGAGCGAGTTCAAGGTTGAAGAACACCGCATCACCCATCTGGACCGCATCAGCGAGATGCGCGCCGACGAGCACCTGACCGTCGGCGTGACCCAGCACGTAAAAATCGGCACCGCTCAATTCGTCGAAGCCGGCAGCGAAATCCACTACCACGCCGGCGACAAGGTCGTGGTAGACGCCGGCATGGAACTCACCGCCAAGGCTGGCGGCAGTTTCGTCAAGGTCGACGCCGGCGGCGTGACCATCAGCGGCGCAGAAGTGAAGGTCAATACCGGCGGCGCGCCTGGGGTTGGCACCGGGATCGGGATTTTGGTGCCGTTGATTCCCACTCTTGCTGCCGTAGGTAGTGTCGGACACTTGCTTGAACGCAAAAAAGTGCTTGAGAAAACCCCACATGATTTGGATTTCCTTATAACCAGTCAAGATACTGGATTACCGCTAAAAAACTTCCCGTATATGATTAAGACCTCATCTGGTAAACAAATTGTAGGTCGAACCAATGCAGATGGAAGAACTGCAAAAATTTCGAGTACGGAAGCAGAAACGGCCGTTATTGAAGTTTATGACGATATTCCGCCTATCAACCCGGGTTGGGACGACTCAGATGTCTAAAAACAAACCACTAGCAACAGCCAAGAAACCACTCACGCCGAAAGCCGATACCGCTCCAGCAAAAATTGCCGTGAACGATAGTCAACGCTTGAAAGAAATCAGAAAACTCGTGGAAGCCAATAACAAATCCACCATCGATACCAATACGGTGATTTGCCAGATTTATATGGAGTCACGCTTTGACGCGAATGCGGGTTTAGGTAAACATTCAGCCCGAGGCCTTATGCAGATGCAAGAGCCTGCGGTCAAACAAGTCTATAAATACCGAAAGAAAAAACAATTGGGACGTTCTCCGAGCGATGCTCAGACTGAAGAAGCCTTTGCGGCTGGGGCAGCCTTTTACGCATCCCAATCCATATGGGACGAAGCTCAGAATATTCAACTGGGAACAGAGTACATGCAGTACTGGCTGGATATTTCCAGTTCAACGGAAGAGGCGTATAAAAAATACCGGGGCAAAACCAATGGAGTCTATTACAAAAAAATAAGTGAGTGCGCCAAAAAACTTGCGGCGAATCCTGACTCGATGGACGTTTTGCGGACGGCATTACAATGAAAAACTTGTGGATTGTTTTAGTTTTTGCCATTTTTTGTCGTCCGCTTTTAGCTGATCCTAAAAAAGTCGTTCTGGACTGCCCGATTGCCGACGGAACCAGTGCGGCCTTGCTCGCCAGCTCAAGTGAGGATGGACAACAGCTATTCGTGAAGATTGGCGATAATGTCGATACCGCTTTTCCGGACATGCCAGATACAAACTTCGTTGGCAACATCGTATTAGCAAAATGCTCAGGATCCAGTCTGGTTTACGCTCTGAACTATGGCTCCCCCTACTTGAAAGGAGCCGTTGTACGCAAAAATCCAGAGACCAAAACCCTGGAGCGAATCGATTTCGCCGAAAAAGCGCTTCCGAGCCTGTTGTACTTGAATGCACAACAAATGCGCTTGGTGATACCGAATGAGGGTTATGAAGACCCATCAAAATTCCTTGTCTATGACTACGTCGCAATCAAAGGGCAGCCAGAGGAACCGAAAGGTGTCAACACACTGCCCGGTCGAAAAGGTTTTGAGGTTTTCGATCTAAAGTAACAACCATTCATTCGGGTTTGTACTCTGAGCGCTGAGCGAAGCGTGCAAGAACGGGAAGTAATATACTTGACCTACTTTCAGAACTACTCAACCCCCTCACAAAAACCAAGTCAAACCATCTACAATTAAACCAAAAAGCGTTTTACCAAAAATACTGTCACTACCATCCTCGCCCTTGAGTAAAAACTCTGTTATGAGCAGAAGACAAGAATTTTTAACCGAGGTCAGATATAACGACTTTCTCGCTTACAGCGACGAAACCAAAGAGTTCTGGGCGAACAACACATTCGAGTCAGACACTCCAGAGCAAGAAGCCTCATTAAGAGTTACGCACTTCAAAAACGTAGCCTTAAAGAAACTGTTCATCTCGTACACCGCCGGATTAGAAATAACCTCGTTAGTCCCGCTTCTCGAAGAGCTCATTACACACTATGAGAACCGCCAGAAAAAACTATCTCTATCTGAAAATATAGTAGATATATCCCCTCTTGCCATTGACGACTGGCTAGATGAGTACGAAGAGCGTATTCAAGTAATTAGCTTATGCATACTGCTGCGCCGCACAGATCTACTAAAGCGATTCGTCGAACTCTTTGATAAAGCAGGCTACAATGGTCAAGATGCTTTGTATGAGGATCTTCTATGCAAAGTACTCCCCGACAGAGAAGACATTTACGACTGGTACCACGAAGTTTATACGCCTCTTCTCCAGGCCATCTACGCAGATGAAAAAGATGAAGCATCTGATCTGTTGGCGGAATATTGCAAAGAATGGTACCCGGCATTTAAAAAAGCGCCTTGGCACGACTCTCATCTGCAGGGTGACGAAGGAAGCTATGTTGGATACTGGGCGTTCGAGGCAGGAGCTATCGCATTTTTATATGGGATAGACGACAGCAAAATCGATCACATGGTTTATCCAAAGGACTTGGTCGAATACGCAAGAAATTATCAACTGCGCTCAGAAAATGAATAGACTCGAGAAGCTTTCAGAAAATGCGCCAGATTTTTCGTTCGAGTTATCGGATGGAACCTCGGTGGTAAGACTCGGCTTGATCGTTACCTTGTACTTCAAGGACGGTTACACGTTGCAGTGCAAGCAGGCTGTCATGCAGTGTTTCGCACGTTTCAAGGAAGAATTTGGTCAGCACCTGAAAGGACAGTTTGATCACCGCTACAAAAAACTAACTGATGCGAGTTCCGATAAAAAAACTTCAAAAATCCTCAAGACGTCCTCAAACGAACAACACGAGTGGCATATCAGCAGTGCCGCTACAGCCAATGAGGCCGGCGAATATAGTTTATCTGCGTTAAATTCATTTGAAGTACATGGTGATAAAAAACGCTCATTTCTGAAGATGACGCTGCCATGGAGCATCTTGAAAGAACCCGATGGGGCTACCCGTTATCGAGACTGGATAGGTTACTTGGCCGACCAAGTTAAAGCGGAACATGGATATGGCGGGCTTTCGAGTATTTTGCCCTTCGATTTTGATAACTATATGCCCATGAAATTCCAACTAGCTCAGCGTTACACGGGGCTCGAAGTTGACTCCTTAGTGACCAATTTCAAACGAGAGCTTCTCGACCATATTAAAGGAATCAATTGGTATACCGTTATCGGCAATCGATTCACGGAACGACTGGGCGGCATAGATGCTATAAGTCAATCGTTTAGCGGTCGCAACGATGTAGAAATGCTGAAATACCAACACGGCTTGGTGATTCGTGCCGGCGAACTACCGGATCTAGGCCCCATCGATGAACCATTACCGGCAGTGTATGTAGCGGTAAATCGCGTTTTTAAACCGTTGCGCATACCAACACCTAGTCAACTGCATACATATTCTCAGCATGAAAACTGTTTTGGAGAAGAAAGCACAATTCGTTGGTATGCACGGTTCGATCAAACCGATCCCCCTTCGAACTAACCATAATGAAAAGACAGAATTTTTATAGCGAAAATCATTACAATATCTTTCTGAAGGCATCTGACGATGCTATAGATTTTTACCGCACTAGAACATTTAAATCTGATTCTTCCGAAGAAGAAGAAATGCTTCGCTCTAGATTTTTTCAAAGACTCTCTCTGGATAAGCTTTTAGCGACTTACACAGCAGGAGAAGCAGTCCCCTCGCTCATTCCGATACTTGAAGATTTAGTGTCCAAGTATGAAGAATGGCAAGTCAAACTAGCACAATACGAAAAGAACCCTGACATATCACCATTAGCAATTAGTGATTACCCCTATCAATATGAAGAATGCGTTCAGGTCATAGGGTTTTGCACCCTATTACATCGCACAGATCTGCTTAAGCGTTTTGTAACTTTGATCGATAATGCCGGCTACGAAGGCACAGATACACTCTATGAAGATTTGCTTTGCAAGATTTTACCTGGCAGACACGATATAGATCAGTGGTATCACGACGTCTATTCGCCTTTAGTACAGGCTATCTACGCAGACAGCGAAAAGAAAGCATCGAGACTTCTGAGAAAATACTGTAGTCAATGGTACCCCGCTTTTAAGCAAGCTCCATGGCACGATTCGCACTTACAGGGCGAAGATGGCAATTACGTAGGGTACTGGGCTATAGAAGCAGGAGCTATCGCATTTTTATATGGGATAGACGATAGCAAAATAGATGACATGATTTATCCAAAGGACTTGGTCGAATACGCCAGAAATGTGGCCATTCGATTGGAGCAGAATACTCATGAACATACGACAGACACTCTTTAGCGCCGCACGCTATGAAAATTTCCTCAGGGAATATGATGAGCTTCTAAATTTGTTCTCAACAAACAAATTCAAATCAGACTCTGCGTTAGAGGAAGCATCTCAGCGCGCCAGATATTTCCAGACGCTCGCTTTGGAAAAGCTATTCGCCACCTATACAGCGGCTGAGCATATAGAAAAACTTATTCCTATGCTTGAAGAACTGATAGATAAATATGAAATTCGCCAAAAGACTTTGGCCGAGTATTTAGGCGTGCCGAACATTTCGCCTCTGGCAATCGATGACTGGCCCAATCAGTACGAAGAAGCCGTTCAAGTCATCAGTCTTTGCATACTTTTACACCGGGCTGACCTGCTCCTACGCTTTGTGAAACTTATTGACGACGCAGGGTATGCAGGTGAAGACACCCTTTATGAGGCCTTGTTAAATAAAGCTTTGCCACATCGGTACGACATAGATGAGTGGTATCACGACATCTACACACTACTTATCCAAGCGATCTACAGCGACAACAAAGACGAGCCGCCTAAACTTCTTAAAAAATACTGCCAGCAATGGTATCGAGCTTTCAAGAAAGCACCTTGGCACGACTCCCATCTTCAAGGAGAGGAAGGAACTTACGTAGGGTATTGGGCCTTTGAAGCAGGCGCTGCTGCCTTTCTGTATGACATTGACGACAGCAAAATCGATCACATGGTCTACCCCAAAGATCTGGTCGAATACGCTCGCACCCAGCAATCGCAATGAGCTTGTGCATCCGCCACACCCACCACTCAGCCTGCCCTCTTTCGACGGCAGGCTTTTTGAGGGGTGAACTCAAGCAGGCGCTTTCCAGTTCAACATCTGCTGCTGTGCGACCTGCAGCAAATCATTGCCATCCTGCGTCAGCAGGTAAAGCGCATGGGTAATGTGTGGAATGTCTTGCACGTCGGCGTGCTTGAAGCACAGGCAATGCAGGGTTTCGAGCAGGTCGGCGGCGGCGCGGATGCGCTGGACGGCGGCTTCGAGGATGTCTTTCGGGTTGGCTTGGGTGTCGATGAGCAGTGTCGGCGTTTCGGTGACGTTGCTGCTGAGGGGGAGATAGCGGTTTTGTAGCAGTTTGATTATTGGCATATTGATTACTCGATTGTTTCAAAAGTAACCGCCGACACCGTGACCAAACGATGGGAGGCGGACCGTGTACAGGCTTGGTCAACCGAGAACAATCAACTCAGCTCGCCCGAAGGCGTCCTGCACACGGCCGCCACAGCTATGCACTTCACGGTCAAAGAACTCCGCGGTGCAAATGATGGCACATATGCAATCGATTATTCCCGGGTGACCAAACCCGAACCACTGATTTTGCAGCGGCAACCGACAATAACCGCCCCGCTCCAGCCGCCGAAAGCAGACAAGGCACCAGCCTTTGTAGGAATTCGCCAAACCTTCCTGAGAAAACCGCCGCACTCCCTGACAGCCGGCGTTCAGCTCGGTTAACCATCCCTTAACGCCGTGGTCAAAAACTCTACTGAACCGCACGCCCTCAGCCATTCTGGCTGTTGCCCAGTGCGGCAGGTTCGGGTGAATCACGCCGAACGCTAGAACCGTCACTCGGGAGTCCTTTCATGAACATTCGTCCTTTATTGCTCACCGCCGCCCTCGCCTGCACCGCGTTTGCCGGGCTGGCCCAGGCCAACGACACTTCTGCCACGTCCAAAGCCGTGCCGTATCAGTACGGCATGCCGCTGCATGTGGCCAAAGTGGTGTCGTTGACCGAGCCACCAACGCAACTGTGCAAAGTGGTCACGGCCAACATGAAGTACATCGACAATGCCGGTAAGCCTGAAGAAATCAGCTACCGGAAATTGTCTGACGCGTGCAACTTCCAGAACTGACAGAAACGTCTGATTTGCGGGTTTGCGGTAGGCGTGGGGAGTTTCGGCGGTTATGCTCGGAGCCCTCCTCACTGCCGCAAGGATTCGCCATGCAGTTGTCGTTTCGCACGTTGTCGGGCTTCACGTGTTCGTTGTGTTTTTTGCTGGCGCTGGCCTGGGGCGTTTTCCCGGAGAGGCTGCTGGCGATCTGGAGCATCGAGTATTCCGACGCTGCCGGGTTTGTCGCGCGGCGCAGTGCGGTGCTGTTTGCGGCGTTGGGGGTGATGTTTTATCTGGTGCGCAATGCGCCGCCGTCGCTGGGGCGCAATGCGCTGAGCAACGGGTTTATCGTCGGTTGTTTTGGTTTGGCGGTGTTGGGGTTTGCGGAATGGCTGAACGGTCATGCCGGCCCCGGGATTTTGCTCGCGGTGCTGGTCGAGTTCGCGCTGGGCCTTGGTTTTGTGCAGGCCCGGCGCGTGACGGTCGAACTGGGTGAAACGGTGCGTTAGACGACTCTGGAGCGTGGGCTGTAGTGATGTTGCACAGTTTGCTGGTTCAGATCCGAGCGCAGCCCGGCGATCAGTTCGTTGATTTCACGACAGCCATTGAGGTGGCTGGCGTCGATGCCACTGACCAGCAGATCGACTTGATCGGTCTGGTGATCGCCGAAGACCTTGACGGTCATCGACAAGTCCGGCGACAGCGTGCACTGGCAGCGTTTCGGCAAAAAACTGCTTTCAATGATATTGCGTAGTTCCAAGGCAGACAGAAACATGGCGAAACCCTCTCCTTACTGTGAGATGCCAATCAAGTATTCACGCTGACCGTTGCTGCCCCTGCACGGGTGTGTCCCCGCTGTTTCCCTGGTGCGACAAGCGGTGGTACTGCGAAATGCCCATTGGAGTGTAGGCGCCCAAGGCCGGTGCGCCGCACTGAAAAGACGCATAAAGCGTGCCTTTCATCGGTTCATTTTCACCCTCATGAAATCAAGCACTTGGCGGCGGTGCCAGTATTTGGCTACTTGCAAATTGCAAGAATGGCCTCGGCGGGTACTGCAATTTGCAACTCGACGCTGGTTTGCAATCACGGCCCATGACGGTAAGAATGCCCGTTATCCACCCTACACCCGCACGGAGGCTTCCATGGGTTCTTTCCGCGTCTACGCGACCACCGGGCTGTTCATCGCCAGCCTGTCCACCCTCGCCCACGCCGCCAAACTTGAAGACGTCGCGCCGTTCCCGAAGGCTGAAGCCGGGTTCACCCGCCAGGTTATTCACTTGCCCAAGCAAGAACAGGAAGAGAACTTCCAGGTGGAAATCCTCGCTGGCAAAACTCTTGAAGTGGACTGCAATCGTCAGCGTTTGGGCGGTGTTCTCGATGAGAAGAATCTTGAAGGCTGGGGTTATCCGTTCTATCGACTGGAAAAAGTCATCGGGCCGATGAGCACGATGATGGCCTGCCCGCCCGGCAGCCAGAAGAAGCGCGCGTTCGTGCCGGTCGTCGGTGACGGTTTCATGCTGCGGTACAACAGCAAGTTGCCGGTCGTGGTGTATGCGCCGTCGGACGTCGAGGTGCGTTATCGCATCTGGTCGGCGTCGGACAAAGTCGGTACAGCCCTGCAGGAATAACCCGAACAAGGAGTGCGTTGCTTGATTACCTGCCACGTCCGATACGTCATTGATCCGTACCAACTGCCTGAGTTCGAGGCCTACGCCAAGGCCTGGCTCGGCATCGTCGAGCGCTTGGGCGGCACGCATCACGGCTACTTTTTGCCATCCGAAGGCGCGAGCAACATCGCTTATTGCCTGTTCAGTTTTCCGTCACTGGCGGATTACGAAAGCTATCGGCACATCGCGATGACCGATCCGGAAAGCACCGCACTGGTGGCCAGCCTGGTCGAGAAGAAGTTCATCGTCAGCTATGAGCGCAGCTTTCTGCGCCCTCTGCTGCCGTAAGCCGCTTCACGCCGAGACGCCGCACAACGCGGCGCGCTCGGCGACATGGCGCAGGCTGTCGAAGTTGATATTGGCGCCCGAGTCGATCGCCACAAATGTCTGCTCTTTCGCCCCGGTTCTCGCTACGTATTGCTTGATCCCGGCCACGGCCAAGGCACCGGAAGGTTCGGTGATCGAGCGGGTATCGTCGTAGATATTCTTGATCGCTGCGCAGAGGTCGTCGTTGCTGACGGTGATCACCTCGTCGACGCAAAAGCGGCAGACCTCAAATCCGAACGCGCCGATCTGCGCTACCGCCACGCCATCGGCGAAGGTGCCGACATTGGGCAGCACGACGCGCTGATCGGCTTCCAGCGCGGCCTTCAGGCACGCTGAATGTTCCGATTCAACGCCGATGATCCGCACTTCCGGGCGCAGGTATTTGACATAGGCCGCGATGCCGGCGATCAGACCACCGCCGCCCACCGGGATAAAAATCGCATCCAGCGCACCTTGATGCTGACGAAGAATTTCCATTGCCACGGTGCCCTGGCCGGCGATCACTTCCGGGTCATCGAATGGAGACACGAAGGTGCGCCCGGTCTGTTCCGCCAGTTGCAGCGCGTGGGCCAGTGCGAACGGAAAACTTTCGCCGTGCAGCAACGCTTCAGCGCCGCGACTGCGCACACCCAGCACTTTCAGTTCCGGCGTTGTCGCTGGCATGACGATGGTCGCCGCAATCCCGAGTTCGCGCGCTGCCAACGCCACACCTTGCGCGTGATTACCGGCCGATGCGGTGATTACTCCGCGCGCCTTTTGCTCGTCACTGAGTTGCACCAGTTTGTTGTAGGCGCCACGGATCTTGAAGGAGAACGTCGGTTGCAGGTCTTCGCGCTTGAGCAGAATCCGGTTGCCCAACGCCTCCGACAGCGCCGGTGCCGCTTGCAAAGGCGTGCGCACCGCGAGGTCGTACACTGGCGCGGCGAGGATCTTTTTTACGTAGTGCTCAAGCAGGGTTTGCTGATCGTATGTGTAACTCATGAACATCTCCTTGGCAGAATTCACACGGTCCCTGTAGGAGCTGCCGGAGGCTGCGATCTTTTGACTTTGGTTTTTCTAAATCAAAAACAAGATCAAAAGATCGCAGCCTCCGGCAGCTCCTACATGAGCCACATTTCAAAAACCCCGGAGACAGAAAGTAAAAACCCGCCTCTAGGGCGGGTTGGGTGCTGCAGTCGTGAGCTAGCCCGCCAAATGAGGAATGGCGGTAATAATAATTGGCTGGCAACGCGATACAGTCGAAGTCATGGGCTGGAAATTAGCCTGCGCGGTGCTGGCAAGTCAATGGCCAATTTTGCACGGCGGCGTTAGTCTGGCGACTCTCTCATCACACCAAGGAAGGATTGCATGATGTCTATCGCCCTGCCCCTCACAGCTTTGCTCGCGTTTAGCGGTTATACCGTTTCGGTGATGCTCCAGGCTGAACAGTCGTTGATCGACTTTGGCATCAGCCTGATGTCGCGCCCCGACACCGCGCAGGTGGTGATTGATCTGTATCTGCTGGCGACTCTGGCCGGCGTATGGATGGTCAAAGATGCCCGGTCGCGTGGGCAGTCGGTCTGGTCGGTGCTGCCGTATTTGTTGCTGACGGCGGTGTTTGTGTCGGTCGGGCCGTTGTTGTATCTGGTCGTGCGTGGGGTTCGCGAGCGCAACAGGAAAGCGGTGGATCTGGCTCGGGTGGGTTGATCCGGGTTATCGGATGCCGGGGAGATTGACTTCGCGAGCAGGCTCGCTCCCACAGGGGGCGGTGTCAGTAAGGGCTAGGTGTAGCTCGTTCAAGAATGCCTCATCAACCTCGATGTCAACTGTCAACTCTGACAGTTATGCGGCACATCCTGATGCAGTAACTTGAGTCCTCACCGGGAGCTTGCTCCCACTGAGTTCAGACATCAGGAGCATTGGCGATGAGTGATTTCGAGAAAAACACTACAGGGGAATTTACTGCGGAGACGGAAGCAGGTGGGCGCCCGCTGTTCAACGCGAGCAAGGTGCGTCTGACCGAAGGTTACTTCCCTGATCAGGGGCCTTATTGGCAAGGCCTTGGTGAGCAGGTCATCTCTGAATCCCCTCGCCTTCAATATGCATGGCTGAGTGTCTACGTCCCTGTAAACGCCAGCACTGGCGATCATATTCTTAAGGTGGACGAGCGTGATTATCGAGCGAGCTATGCGTTTGGTGACCAGGTTGATTTGACATCGTACTTTTCAACGACAGGCAAGATGACTCTAACGGTTGTCCCGTCAGTCGATGATCCCCGACTGGAAGGGACTATCGAGTTTGTCGGTAAAACCGAATCGGGAGAGAAGACCGTTGACGTTAAGAAAGGCGTGTTCAAATTCAGCGGTTTGACAACTCGCCTGTCCGGAACCCCGGACAACACATAACGCATTCGGGCAGCCGAACGCCTCTCACAGCGCGGCTTCCTCACCCCTGCCTCACCGCGACATACGCAGCCGTTTCATACGGCACCGTCAGCACATCTCTGCCACGCAACTCCGGCTCTGCGGCAATCAATGCGCGAATCTGCTCATCAACCTTCGCCCGCTGCGCCTCCGGCAGCGCGGCGATGAAACTGGTCGAGCGCACGCGGTTGAAGATCACGTCTTCCGGCGAGCCAGTATGGCCGTGGTGAAACCGTTCAACCTGCAATGGCGCGAACGCCGGGTGCGGAAAGGCCTCGCGCCAGGCGCCGGTGTAGTAACGCGGCGTGTCGCCCTCCAGCGCGTTGACGATGGCGTCCAGTTTCGGCACCCAACTGACCTGGGTGTCGCGCAGGTTCCAGATCAGCCCCAACTTGCCACCGGGCTTGAGCACCCGAGCGATTTCCGTCAGCGCTTCGGTACTGGCGAACCAGTGAAACGCTTGCGCGCAAATCACCACATCCACTGAAGCATCCGGCAACGGCAGGTCGGTCGCGGTGCCGCTCACGGCCAGCACATCGGGCCAGGCGTCAGAGAGTTTTTCCAGCATCTGCGCCACCGGTTCCACGGCGATCACCTGAGCGCCGGTGGCCACCAGCCGCCCGGTGAACTTGCCGGTGCCGGCGCCCAGATCGATCACGGTCTTGTGTCCATTCAGGCCCAGCGTCGCGGTCAACCATTGACTGACTTGCGGCGGATAGTCCGGCCGCCCTTTGACGTAGGTGTCGGCAGCGGTTTTAAAGCCGGCAGCGGCTGAGTGGTGGACGTGGTCGGTCATGGCAACGCTCCTTACGGCAAAACATCGGATCGACGGCAGACGCTGACGAGCATAGCGCTTGAATTTACGCTGAACTTGAACAGTCACTGATAAAGCAATGAATAAAAATTCACGCTGTGGTGTTCAAAGTGAACCATAACCCCCTGTGGAGCCTTGCCCATGACTATCCGTTCCGTTATGTTCGCCGCCCCGTTGCTGCTGGTCGCGGCGATGGCCAGCCATTTGGCCTTGGCCAATGGCGATGAAGACGCGCCGGTGCAGAAGCCCGAATGCCCGAAAGGCCAGGTCTGGGACAGCAAAACGCAGAAGTGCGTGCTGCAAACCAGCAGCCTGTTACCGGACGCTGACCGTACCGATTACGCCTATCGCCTGGCCAAGGCCGGTCGCTACGAAGAAGCCCTGGCACTGCTCGATACACTGAAACAACCGAACACCGCCAAGGCCCTCAACTATCGCGGTTACGCCACGCGCAAACTGGGGCGCACTGACGAAGGCATCGGTTATTACCTGCAATCGGTGAAGCTCGATCCGCAGTACGCGCAAGTACGCGAATACCTCGGCGAGGCCTATGTGATCAAAGGTCGCGTCGACCTGGCGCAGGAGCAGTTGCAGCAGATCCAATCGATTTGCGGCACGGCCTGCGAGGAATACCAGGACCTGGCCGAAGCCATCAACGATTCATCGAAAACCTGAGCACTTATAAGGGCCGCCATCATCTTCAACGATCAGGCATTCAGAGCAGAACTCGGACAGCATCTGGCGCGATTGTGGCGCTACGGTTTGCTGCTGTCGCGCAATCGGCACGTGGCCGAGGACCTGGTGCAGGCAACGTGTGTGCGGGCACTGGAACGCGCCAATCAGTACATCGCCGGCACGCGCATGGATCGCTGGTTGCTGAGTATTCTGCATTCGATCTGGGTCAATGAAGTGCGCGCTCGTCGCGTGCGTCAGGGCGCGGGTCAGGTGGATGCCGATGGCCAACTGGCGTTCGACGGTGAGTATGCCGCGCAGACGCATGTGATGGCCGCGCAAGTGATCCGCCGCGTCGACGCGCTGCCCGAGACCCAGCGCGAAACCGTGTATCTGGCGTATGTCGAAGGCCTGTCCTACCGCGAAGTCGCTGAAATCCTGCAAGTGCCGATCGGCACGGTGATGAGTCGTCTGGCTACCGCCCGCCTCAAACTCGCCGAATACCCACCGTTGCAGGCAGTGCCGAAACCCACCGAAGGAGACCGATCATGAACACACCTTCGGATGAGCAACTGGTCGCCTACCTGGACGGCGAACTCGACGGTGAATATCGCGATCAACTCGACAATGCGATTGCCGAAAACTCGCTGCTGAGTCTGCGCGTGCAATGGCTCGGCCGCAGCAATCTGCCGTACAGGAAAGCCTATGACGAACTGGCGCAACAGGCGCCGCTCGATCGCCTGCAAGCGCGGCTGGATGCCATTCCAGCGCCGCAGCGTCCGGGCTTCAACCGACGCTGGTTTATCGGTGGTGCCGCCGCTGCGCTGTTGGCCGGAGGTGCTTTGGCCGACCGGTTATTTCTCGGCTGGCATGCCGCGCAATCGAACAACTGGCGCGCCTTGGTAGGCGATTACATGGCCCTGTATGTGCCGCAGACGCTCGATCATCTGCCCAGCGACGACGCCTCCCAACGCGCGCAACTGCGCACGATTGATGCGCGCCTGGGCCTGAACCTTTCGCCAGCGACTTTGAAGCTGCCGGGTGCCGAGTTCAAACGGGCACAAATGCTTGAGTACGACGGCGTGCCCATTGCGCAGATCGTTTATCTGGATGCCAAACATGGGCCATTGGCGCTGTGCGTGACCCGTTCGAACAGCGGCAGTCAGCCGCTGGCGCACGAGCGTCGGCATGAGATGAATGTGGTGTATTGGACCGAGCGCGAGCATGCGTGGATGTTGATCGGCCGTAACTCGGCGGCAGAACTTGAGCAACATGCGGGGCTGCTGCGTTCACAACGGCTGAAAGTGTAAGAACGCAGTAGGCCTTCGCCGTCTCTAAATCACGGACAACCAGCGCTGAAGATGGCGACTGATCCAGCGCTTTCGCGGGCAAGCCCGCTCCCACAGAGGCTTCGGGTGTTCATAGATTCTATGTGCGCCCCAAAAACCACTGTAGGAGTGAGCCTGCTCGCGATGGCGGTGTGTCAGGTCAAGCAAGTTTGACTGACACATCGCCATCGCGAGAAGGCTCACTCCTACATGGAGTTCTTCGCAGGTTAGACGGTGGTGGGCAACCACAACCGGAATCGTGCCCCGCCCAGCGGCGAGGACTCTACGGTCAACGTGCCACCCTGTGCTTCCAATGCGCGACGGCTGATCGCCAGCCCCAATCCAAACCCACCGGTAGCCCGATCACGACTGCGATCCAGTCGATAGAACGGCTCGAAAATTCGCTCCCGCTCGTCATCGGGAATACCGATGCCGTCATCATCGACCCAGATCTCACAGCCCTCGGCATTGACCTGCACACCAATCTGAATGCGCTTTTCGCAATAGCGCATGGCGTTGCGCAGCAGATTCTGGATCGCCCGTGCGGTCAGGCGTGGATCGAGCGAGAAGCGTTCGAGCTGACCGTGCAGCAATACGTCGATAACGATCTCCGGCGACTCCAGTTCTTCATCGACACTACCCAGAATGCTGTCGATAAACTCGTCCAGCGACACCTCGACCTGCTCCGGCAGTTGCGCCGGATTCTGCAAGCGGCTGTAGGAAAGCAACTCCAGCACCAACTCATCCAGCTCACGAATGTGCGCGACCAGTCCCAGCAAGCGCTCGCGGCTGGCACTCGGCAAGTCATCGGACAGGGCCAAAGCCAGGCCGAAATCCAGACGCGTCAGCGGCGTACGCAGTTCGTGGGACACGGCGTTGAGCAGATCACGTTGTTGATTGAGCAGGTTTTCGATATCACCGGCCATGGTGTCGAAGACATTGGCGAGGCTGCCGATATTGGAACTCGGGGCGATTTCCGTGCGTTCGCTCAAATGACCCTTTCCGAAGCGTTCGGCGGTGCCTTTGAGCCGTTCCAGATCACGCCAGTGCGGGCGCAGCCACATCAGCAGGCAGGCGAGCAGGCTCGCGCCGATCAGTACGTTAATGCTCCAGTACAACAGATTGACGTCCATCGGGTCCGGCGGCACGACCATTTGCACGGCCGAGATGTCATCCAGCGGCGTCACCGCCAGCGTGCGCCAGCCCCAATCGCCGATACGCACGACGTTTTCACCACGACGCAGGCGCTCCTGCTCGATGGCGGTGAACTCGGCATCGTCGATCCGCGCCAGGACGATGTGCAGCGGCTGGAAATCCTTGTCCATCGACGCCGCCAGCGCCGGCCACTGCTCTTGCGGCACGGCATGAAACTGGCGGGTGATCAGCGATTGCAGACCGCGCGAATAATCGAGGTTGTAAGTAACGAAGCGATCCTTGAACAGCATGACGATCAGGTCAGGCACCAAATAGATCGCCGCGCTGTACGAGATGATCGTCACCAGATACAGGCGAAACAGGATGCGAAACATCAGCTCAGCATTCCCACTCGGAGCGGCTGAACAGATAGCCCTTGCCCCACACGGTCTTGATCTTGCGCGCCTCGCCGGCGTGGTCGTCGAACTTGCGGCGCAACTTGGAGATCGCCACGTCCACCGAGCGGTCGGTGCCGTTGAATTCGATCCCGCGCAGACGCTGCAGGATCTGGTCGCGGCTCAACACTTCGCCGGCATGTCGGGCCAGCACCACGAGCAAGTTGTACTCGCCACTGGACAACTCGACCGGTTGGTCGCGCCAGGTGACGGTGCGCTCGGACAGGTCGATGCACAGATTGCCCATGAGGATGCGGTCATTGGCGGTCAACGGTTCGCCGAGGCTGCTGCGGCGCAACAAGGTGCGTACCCGTGCAAGCAACACGCGCGGTTCGCAAGGTTTGGTGACGTAATCGTCGGCGCCCATTTCCAGGCCCAGCACCTGATCGTGGCTGTCGTCTCGAGCCGTCAGCATCAGGATCGGCAACGTCGCCGAATCGGCACGCAACAAACGGCAGACCTGCAGGCCGTCGAGGCCCGGCAGCATCAGGTCGAGGATCACCAGATCGGGCGGATTGACCCGCGCTCGCTCACGCACGTGGTCGCCACGGCCGATCACGCTGACGGAATAACCGTTGCGCTCCAGGTAGCTGGAAATCAGTTCGGCGAGGGCGGTGTCGTCTTCGACCAGGAGGATGTTGGGCATGGGGTGATCCAGAAAGTGCTGTGGCGACCGATACGGCCCATTCGCGAGCAGGCTCGCTCCCATACTGGGAATGCGATTCCTTGTGGGAGCGAGCCTGCTCGCGAAAGCTATCTATCTGTCGCAATAAATTTCAAGACCTGAAGGATATACGCCCTCGCCCATCCCTGAGTAAAACCCTTACACAATTTCACACAGCGCCTACAAAGCTTCACCGCTAATCTCGGCGTCTGCCCGTAGGATGCGGACATCAATATTGGGGGTTGTACATGTCGAACAAACTGCTGGCCGGGCTCGGCCTGATCGCGATGGCGCTGACGCTGAGCGCCTGTGATTCGTCCTCGAAGGCAGAGGATCAGACGCCACCGGCCACGGTGCGCATCGAGACAATCGAAGCGCATCCCCTGACGATCAGCAGCGAACTCAGCGGCCGCATCGCCGCGCCACGGATTGCCGAAGTACGGGCACGGGTGGCCGGCGTGGTCTTGCAGCGCACCTTCCGCGAAGGCAGCGACGTGAAAAAGGGTGACGTACTGTTCCGCATCGATCCGGCGCCGTTCAAGGCTGACCTCGACAGCGCCGAAGCCGCGCTGCGCAAGGCCGAAGCCAATGCGTTCCAGGCCAAACTGCAAGAGCAGCGCTACGCCCAGTTGATCGATGACCAAGCCATTAGCGGCCAGGACTACGACAACGCCCGCGCCAATGCCCGGCAAACCGCCGCTGACGTTGCGGCCAACAAGGCTGCCGTCGAACGCGCCAAACTGAACCTCGGTTACGCCACCGTCACCGCGCCGATTTCCGGGCGTGTCGGTCGTGCACTGGTCACCGAAGGCGCACTGGTCGGGCAGAACGAAACCACACCGCTGGCGCTGATCCAGCAGCTCAACCCGATTCACGCCGACCTCACCCAGTCGACCCGTGAACTCAACGAGTTGCGCCGCGCATTCCGCTCCGGGCAACTGCAGGAAGTCGGTCAGGATCAGGTCAAAGCCACGCTGATTCAGGATGACGGCAGCCTTTATCCGCTGCCGGGCAAATTACTGTTCAGCGACATCACGGTCGACCCGGGCACTGGCCAGATCATCCTGCGCAGCGAATTCCCCAACCCGGATCTCGACTTGCTACCGGGCAGTTTCATCCGCGTGCGTCTGGAGCAGGCCACCATCCAGAACGGCATCACCGTGCCGCAGCGTGCCGTGCAGCGCGACAGCGCCGGCATTGCTCAGGTGCTGACCGTCGATGAGCAGATGCGTGTCGCCGAACAACCGGTACAACTCGGCGCGGTGCAGAACAATCGCTGGATCGTCACCGGCGGCCTCAAGCCCGGCGACCGCATCGTCATCGAAGGCCTGCAACACGCCCGTCCCGGCGAAACCGTGCAGATCGACGACACCCCTCTTCCACTTGCCCAGACCTCTGGTCAGTAAGCAGGACGCTTTTCTATGCCGCAGTTCTTTATCGACCGCCCGGTGTTTGCCTGGGTCGTCGCATTGTTCATCCTGTTGGCCGGTGCGCTGGCAATCCCGCAGTTGCCGGTGGCGCAATACCCCGACGTCGCCCCGCCGCAGATCGAAATCTACGCCGTGTATCCCGGCGCCTCGGCGCAGACCGTCGATGAAAGCGTGGTCAGCCTGATCGAGGAAGAGCTCAACGGCGCCGATCACTTGCTGTACTTCGAATCGCAAAGCAGCCTTGGCAGCGCGACGATCAAAGCCACGTTCCAGCCGGGCACCAACCCGGAGCTGGCGCAGGTCGACGTGCAGAACCGCCTCAAGGTGGTCGAGTCGCGCCTGCCGCAAGCGGTCAATCAGCAAGGTTTGCAGGTCGAAAAAGTCTCGTCCGGTTTCCTCTTGCTGATCACCCTGACGTCCAGCGACGGCAAGCTCGATGACGTGGCGCTCAGTGATTATCTGGCGCGCAACGTGATGAACGAGATCAAACGTCTGGAGGGCGTCGGCAAGGCGCAGTTGTATGGCGCCGAGCGGGCCATGCGCATCTGGATTGATCCGCAGAAGCTGATCGCGTTCAACCTGACACCGGCTGACGTCAATGAAGCCATCGTCGCGCAGAACGCTCAGGTCTCCGCCGGCAGCATCGGCGATCTGCCCAATCCATCCAGCCAGGAAATCACCGCCACCATTCTGGTAAAAGGTCAGTTGTCGACGCCGCAAGAGTTCGCCGACATTGTGCTCAAGGCCAATCGCGACGGCTCCACTGTGCGCATCGGTGATGTCGCTCGGGTCGAGATCGGCAGTCAGGAATATCAGTTCGGCACGCGCCTCAACGGCAAACCGTCGACCGCTGTCGGCGTGCAGTTGTCGCCGGGCGCCAACGCGCTGAACACCGCGACCCTGGTGCGGGCGAAGATGGATGAGCTGTCGCGTTACTTCCCGGCGGGCGTGGAATACAAGATTCCTTACGATACTTCGCCATTCGTCAAAGTCTCGATCACCAAAGTGATTTACACCTTGGGCGAAGCGATGCTGCTGGTGTTCGCGGTGATGTTCCTGTTCCTGCAGAACGTGCGCTACACGCTGATCCCGACACTGGTGGTGCCGGTGGCTTTGATGGGCACATTCGCAACCATGCTCGCGCTGGGTTTCTCGATCAACGTGCTGACCATGTTCGGCATGGTGCTGGCCATCGGCATTCTGGTCGACGACGCGATTGTCGTGGTCGAGAACGTCGAGCGGATCATGGCCACCGAGGGTCTGTCGCCCAAGGAAGCCACACGCAAGGCCATGACGCAGATCACCGGCGCAATCATCGGCATCACCCTGGTGCTGGTCGCGGTGTTCATTCCGATGGCGTTCATGCAAGGTTCGGTCGGGGTGATTTACCAGCAGTTCTCGCTGTCGATGGCGACGTCGATTCTGTTCTCGGCGTTCCTCGCCCTGACCCTGACGCCGGCACTGTGCGCGACACTGCTCAAGCCGATTGCCAAAGGCGAGCATCACGAGAAATCCGGGTTCTTCGGCTGGTTCAACCGCCGCTTCGAGCGCCTGACCGATCGTTATCAGGGCTGGGTCGGCTATGCGTTGAAACGCAGCGGCCGTTACCTGCTGATTTACGTTGTGCTGTTGGTAGGACTGGGGCTGTGCTTCGCGCGTCTGCCCTCCTCGTTCCTGCCGGTGGAAGATCAGGGCTACACCATCACTGACATTCAACTGCCGCCCGGTGCGACCAAGAATCGTACGGTGGCCGTGGCTGAACAGCTTGAGGCGCATAACGCCGGCGAGCCTGGGATCAGTGACACGGTGGTGATTCTCGGATTCAGCTTCTCCGGTAGCGGCCAGAACGCGGCACTGACGTTCTCGACACTGAAGGACTGGTCGCAGCGCGGCAGTGATGACTCCGCCAGCTCGATTGCCGATCGCGCCAATATCGCCCTGAGTGAGATCAAGGACGCCATGGCGTTCTCGGTACTGCCACCGCCCGTGGATGGCCTCGGCACGTCGAGCGGTTTCGAGTTCCGTTTGCAGGATCGCGGCGGCCTCGGCCATGCGACCTTGATGCAGGCGCGCACCGAATTGCTCGCGGCAGCCGAAAAAAGTCCGGTGCTGATGAACGTGCGCGAAAGCGCGCTGGCCGAAGCGCCGCAGGTGCAATTGGTGGTCGACCGCAAGCAGGCGAATGCCTTGGGCGTCTCGTTTGCCGACATCGGTAACGTGCTGTCCACCGCTGTGGGCTCCAGCTACATCAACGACTTTCCCAATCAGGGGCGCATGCAGCGCGTGGTCGTGCAAGCCGAAGGTGATCAGCGCAGCCAGGTGGCCGATCTGTTGAAAATGCATGTGCGCAACAACGCCGGGCATATGGTGCCGCTGTCAGCGTTCGTGCAGGCCAACTGGATTCAGGGCCCGGCGCAGTTGACCCGTTACAACGGCTATCCGGCGATCGCGATTTCCGGTGAACCGTCAGCAGGGCACAGTACCGGTGAGGCCATGGCGGAAATCGAACGTCTGGTGGCGCAGGGGCCGAAAGGCCTGGGCCAGGAATGGACCGGTCTGTCGTTGCAGGAACGCTTGTCCGGCAATCAGGCGCCGATCCTGCTCGGTCTGTCGCTGCTGGTGGTGTTCTTGTGTCTGGCGGCGCTGTACGAGAGCTGGTCGATTCCGACTTCGGTGTTGCTGGTGGTGCCCCTGGGCGTACTCGGCGCGGTGTTGGCGGTGACGTTGCGCGGCATGCCCAACGATGTGTTCTTCAAGGTTGGCCTGATCACCATCATCGGTCTGTCGGCGAAGAACGCGATCCTGATCATTGAGTTCGCCAAGAGCCTGTACGACGAAGGTCACGATCTGATCGATGCGACGTTGCAGGCAGCACGCCTGCGTCTGCGGCCGATTGTAATGACCTCGCTGGCATTCATTCTCGGTGTGGTGCCACTGGCCATTGCCACCGGCGCCAGTTCGGCGAGTCAGCAAGCAATCGGCACTGGCGTGATCGGCGGGATGATCACCGCGACGCTGGCAGTCATCTTCGTCCCGGTGTTCTTCGTCGTCGTCATGAAACTCGTACAACGATTCACCAAACCCCACTGATCCAACTGTAGGAGCTGCCGCAGGCTGCGATCTTTTGACTTTGCTTTTAGAAGATCAAAAGATCGCAGCCTGCGGCAGCTCCTACAAAAGCAGGGTTGCGTACGCTATGGTGCAGAGATAGTTCACCAACGTGAGTCCCCATGCGCTTCCTCGCCCGCACCCACCCTCGCCTGTCTGCCGCCGCCCTGCTCGGCCTTGCCACCGGTCTCCTGGTCCCCGCCGATTCCATCGTCAGCAAAATCCTCATCGGCTGGAACGCTGGCGTCTGGACTTACCTGATCCTGATGTTCTGGCTGACCGTGCGCGCCAAGGCTCCGGACGTCAAACGCATCGCTGAAGTCGAAGACGAAAATGCCGGTCTGGTGCTGTTCGTGGTGTGCATCGCCGCGCTGGCGAGTCTGGCGACCATCACCTTCGAACTGGCTGGCAGCAAGGACCTGGAAACCACGCGCAAACTGCTGCACTACGGTTTCACCGCGCTGACGGTGATTGGTTCGTGGCTGCTGATCGGGGTGATTTTCTGCGTGCACTACGCCAGGTTGTATTACACCTGGAATGGCAAAGAGCCGGCGCTGCGCTTCGCCGAAGGACTGACCACCCCCAACTATTGGGACTTCTTGTACTTCTCCTTCACCATCGGCGTGGCCGTACAGACTGCAGATGTCGGCGTGGCCACCCGCGATATCCGCAAAATCGTCTTGGCGCAATCGTTGATCGGATTCGTGTTCAACACCGCAATTCTGGGATTTTCGATCAACATCGCTGCCGGTTTGTTCGGCTGACGGAGCCCCGCCCGTCGGCAGCCCGTTGATGGCAGGTGATCATTTACTTGACGGAAGATTTGTTTTTGGTGTTTCCTGAAACCGGTTTCAGCGCTGCTTGCAGACATTGAACCTATAAATCCAATAACAAGGTTTCAGACCGTGAACGACTTCTCCGCCGCCCAGCGCAGCCGCGTGACCATGCTTGATGTCGCCGAACGCGCTGGCGTATCCAAAGCCAGCGTCTCGCGCTTCATCGGCGATGACCGCGCCCTGCTCTCCGATGCCATTGCCCTGCGTATCGAGCAGGCAATTGGCGAACTCGGCTACCGCCCAAACCAGATGGCTCGCGGCCTGAAACGCGGTCGCACACGCCTGATCGGCATGCTGGTGGCCGATATCCGTAACCCTTATTCGATTGCCGTGATGCACGGGGTGGAAACCGCCTGCCGTGCGCACGGCTACAGCTTGGTGGTGTGCAACACCGACCGCGATGACGAGCAGGAACGTCAACATCTGGCGCTGCTGCGCTCGTACAACATCGAAGGGCTGATCGTGAACACGCTGGGCCATCATCGTGACGAGTTGCATGAGTTGCGCCGCGAGATGCCGCTGGTGCTGGTGGATCGCAAGGTCGCCGGGCTCGACAGCGACATGGTCGGGCTGAACAACCCGCAAGCCGTGGAGATGGCGCTTACGCATCTGCAGCAACGAGGCTATCGGGATCTGGTGCTGGTGACAGAACCGTATGACGGCACCAGTTCGCGGATCGAGCGGGTCAGCAGTTTTCAAGCGCAGATTGCCCAGCGTTCGGCCCTGACCGGGGCGGTGCTGGAAACCGGCGATGGTCTGGGCGCGCAACTTCAAACCTTTCTGAACACCCCCGGTAATGGCCCGAAAGCGCTGTTTTGCGCCAATGGCGTGGCGGCGTTGGCTGCCACGACGGCGTTGCGAGCGATGGGCTCGCGGTTGTTCGAGGATGTCGGGCTGATTGCCCTGGATGATCTGGATTGGTATCCGTTGGTGGGCAGCGGGATTACCGCGCTGGCTCAGCCGACGGCAGAGATTGGTGCGCGGGCGTTTGAGTGTCTGCTCAAGCGCTTGCGTGGGGATGATGAGGTGGCGCGGGTGGTGGATTTTGCGCCGGTGCTGATTGAGCGTGGGTCGACCCGTGAGGTTGGCGGCGTCTGATATGACGCTATCGCTGGCAAGCCAGCTCCCACAGGTTTAGAGGTGTACCAAGCCTTGTGTACGACCCGAACACTGTGGGAGCTGGCTTGCCAGCGATGAGGCCCAAAAGGACAACACAGAACCACCTGATATTTTTTTGAACAAAAATGAAACCGGTTTCAGAGGTCAATAACAATGAATAAACCCGCCGTTTCCATCAGTCTTTCCAGCTACGGCGCCGAGCTTGTGCGCCAGCGCGGGCAAGCTTCTTTTATCGATGTTCTGGCTGCGGCCGGTGCCAATCGCATCGAGTGGCGTGAAGAATTGCTGACGCGAGAAGACCCTGCGCAACTGGCCGAGGCCACTCAGGCGCAGGGCCTGCAAAGCATCTATTCCTCGCCCACCGAACTGTGGCTGGCCGGTCAGGCACAGCCCAACCCCGAGTTGATCACCGCGCTGCAACAGGCCGAAGCGTTCGGTTCGAAATGGCTGAAAGTCTCCCTCGGCTACTTTACCGACACCAACGACCTGCAAGCCCTGGCCGAACGTTTGAAGCACAGCCCGGTGCAGTTGCTGGTGGAAAACGACCAGACCTTGCACGGCGGACGCATCGAACCGTTTCAGCGCTTCTTCGCTGCCGTCGAGCAGCACAACCTGCCGATCAGGATGACTTTCGACATCGGCAACTGGCAGTGGCAGGACCAGTCCGCCGCCAGCGCCGCGCGTTTACTCGGCCGGCATGTCGGATATGTACATTGCAAAGCCGTGGCCCGTCGCGCCGACGGCAAACTGGTGGCGGTGCCGCCGGCGGTCAGTGACCTGCATCTGTGGGAACAACTGCTGCGGCACATGGCCCAAGGCGTTATGCGCGCGGCCGAATACCCGTTGCAGGGCGATGATCTGGTGCAGTTGACCACCGAGCACGTCGCCGCCCTCGCCCGCCTCGGCCAATCCCGTCTGGAGCCTGCTCATGTCTGAGATCGATATTCTCTCGTTCGGCGAAACCATGGCGATGCTGGTCGCCGAGCAGACCGGTGATCTGGCGGCCGTCGAGCACTTTCACAAGCGCATCGCCGGGGCCGACAGCAACGTGGCAATCGGGCTGTCTCGCCTGGGTTTCAACGTCGCGTGGCTGAGTCGGGTCGGCAATGATTCGCTCGGGCGTTTTGTAGTCGAGACCTTGATCAAGGAAGGTCTGGATTGCAGCCACGTCGACGTCGATAAACAGCACCCGACCGGTTTCCAGTTCAAATCGCGCAACGACGATGGTAGCGACCCGCAGGTCGAGTATTTCCGGCGCGGTTCGGCGGCCAGTCATTTGTCGCCGCAGTCGATTACGACCCATCTGCTGAGCGCTCGCCATCTGCATGCGACTGGCATTCCTCCGGCGCTCTCGGCCTCGACGCGGGAGATGTCCTTTGAACTGATGACACGCATGCGCAATGCCGGGCGCAGCGTATCCTTCGACCCCAATCTGCGCCCGAGCCTGTGGGCCAGCGAGCGCGAAATGATCACCGAGATCAACCGCCTCGCCGCCCTCGCCCATTGGGTGCTGCCGGGGTTGAGCGAAGGTCGTTTGCTGACTGGTTTTGATGATCCGGCAGACATTGCGGCGTTTTATCTCGATCAGGGTGCCGAAGCCGTGGCGATCAAGCTTGGGCCGGAGGGTGCTTATTACCGAACGCATCTGGCGTCTGGATTTGTCGCCGGTGTGCCGGTGGCCAATGTCGTCGACACGGTCGGTGCCGGTGACGGCTTTGCGGTGGGGATGATCAGTGCCCTGCTGGAGCATCAGGGTTTTGCCGAGGCGGTGCAGCGTGCGAACTGGATTGGCAGTCGCGCGGTGCAGAGTCGGGGGGATATGGAAGGCCTTCCGACCCGGGCTGAACTCTTCAGCGAATTTGAGGCCGCCATCGCTGGCAAGCCAGCTCCCACAAGGGTTGATGTTGGCAATGCAATCTTTGACATACCCGAGATCCCTGTGGGAGCTGGCTTGCCAGCGATGAGGCCCTGACAGGCAACCGATTCATTGAACCTGCTGCGACAAAAACAACAAGCTCAGGAGCAACACCATGAAAACCGCAACCCTCGCCACCCGCCGCTGGTGGTACATCATGCCGATCGTGTTCATCACCTACAGCCTGGCGTATCTCGATCGCGCCAACTACGGTTTCGCCGCCGCGTCGGGCATGGCCGAAGACCTGATGATCACCCCAGGCCTGTCGTCGCTGCTCGGTGCGCTGTTCTTCCTCGGTTATTTTTTCTTCCAGGTACCCGGTGCGATCTACGCGCAAAAACACAGCGTGAAGAAACTGATTTTCGTCAGCCTGATCCTCTGGGGCGGCCTCGCGACGTTGACCGGAGTGGTCTCCAACGCCTATTGGCTGATCGTCATCCGCTTCATGCTCGGCGTGGTCGAAGCCGCTGTCATGCCAGCCATGCTGGTGTATCTGTGCCACTGGTTCACCCGTGCCGAACGCTCGCGGGCCAACACGTTTCTGATCCTCGGCAACCCGGTGACCATGCTGTGGATGTCAGTGGTTTCGGGTTATCTGGTGCAGCATTTCAGCTGGCGCTGGATGTTCATCATCGAAGGTTTGCCGGCGGTGCTCTGGGCGTTTATCTGGTGGCGTCTGGCCGATGATCGTCCGTCCGAGGCCAAGTGGCTAAACGACCAGGAAAAGCAGGATCTGGAAAGCGCACTGGCGGCCGAACAGGTCGGGATCAAAGCGGTGAAGAATTACGCCGAGGCCTTCCGTTCGCCGAAGGTGATCATTCTCGCGCTGCAGTTTTTCTGCTGGAGCATCGGCGTTTACGGCTTTGTGCTGTGGCTGCCGTCGATCCTCAAGGCTGGCGCGCAAATGGACATGATCGAGGCCGGCTGGCTGTCGGCGCTGCCGTATCTGGCGGCGGTGATCGGCATGCTTGTGGTGTCGTGGGGCTCGGACAAGTTGCAGAAGCGCAAACGCTTCGTCTGGCCGCCGCTGCTGATCGCGTCCATCGCGTTTTACGGCTCCTACGCACTGGGTGCCGAACACTTCTGGTGGTCGTACACGCTGCTGGTGATTGCCGGCGCGTGCATGTACGCACCTTACGGGCCGTTCTTTGCCATCGTCCCGGAGATTCTTCCGGCCAACGTCGCCGGCGGCGCGATGGCGTTGATCAACAGCATGGGCGCACTCGGCTCGTTCGGCGGCTCGTACCTGGTCGGTTACCTGAACAGCTCCACCGGCTCGCCCGGCGCTTCGTACCTGCTGATGAGCGGCGCGTTGCTGCTGTCGGTGGTCCTGACAATTTTTCTCAAGCCCGGCGCCAGTGATCGCGTCGTCGCCAAAGCCGTCGCCACGCGTGCCGTGCCGGCGCATTCCTGAAGAGACTTTTGCCATGAAAAAACAGGTCGTGTTGTACAAGAAACTTTCGCCCGCGCTGATGGCGCGCTTGCAAGAACAGTGCGAAGTGACGCTGATCAACAGCCTCGACGCCGACGGTCTGATGCAACTGCGCGATGCCCTGCCCCGCGCCCACGGTTTGCTCGGCGCCAGCCTGAAACTCGATGCGGCGTTGCTTGATCTCGCGCCGCAACTGGAGGCGATTGCCAGCGTTTCGGTGGGCGTCGATAACTACGACATCGATTACCTGACCCGGCGCAAGATCCTGCTGAGCAACACCCCGGACGTACTTACCGAAACCACCGCCGACACCGGCTTCGCCCTGATCCTCGCCGCCGCGCGGCGTGTGGTGGAACTGGCGAACATGGTGCGCAGCGGCCAGTGGAACCGCAATATCGGTCCGGCGCATTTCGGCACTGATGTGCATGGCAAGACGTTGGGAATTATCGGCATGGGCCGTATCGGCGAGGCGTTGGCGCAGCGTGGACATTTCGGTTTCGGCATGCCGGTGATCTATCACAGCCAGTCGCGCAAACCGGCGGTCGAGGCGCGATTCGATGCGCAATATCGCAGCCTCGAAGATCTGCTCAAGCAGGCCGATTTCATTTGCCTGACCTTGCCGCTGACGGCGCAGACCGAAGGCTTGATCGGCGCCGAGCAGTTCGCGCTGATGCGTCCGGAAAGCATCTTCATCAATATTTCGCGGGGCAAAGTGGTTGATGAGGCCGCGATGATCGATGCGCTGCGTCATCAGCGGATTCGTGCGGCGGGGCTGGATGTGTTTGAGCGTGAGCCGTTGAATCATGATTCGCCGCTGTTGCAGCTGAATAATGTGGTGGCGACGCCGCACATGGGCTCGGCAACGCATGAAACGCGCGAGGCGATGGCGCGGTGTGCGGTGGAGAATCTGTTGGCGGCGCTGAAGGGAGAGAAGCCGGCGAATCTGGTAAACCCATCAGCCTGGCAGGGCTGAGATCCTCATTGCCTGATCTGGCCTCATCGCTGGCAAGCCAGCTCCCACAGGTTTCTCGAGCGGACACAAATATCATGTCCACCTCAAATCACTGTGGGAGCGGGCTTGCCAGCGATGGGGCCAGTGCGGGCAACACAAAACCATCAGGCACTGCGCGCCTGTAACAGCTGCGCCGCACACAGCGCAATCCGCGCACAGGCAACCGCCAGTTTCACCCGATCCAGCACCAGACCAATACGGATGTGCCCCGCCGCACTCGGCCCGAACGCCTCGCCGGCCAGCACCGACACGCCATAACCCTCCAGCAGCTGCTCAGCAAACGCCTGGGCGCCGAGACCGGTCTGGCGCACATCAACCATTACAAACATGCCGCCATCCGGGCGAATCGGGTACAACCCCGGACATCCGTGCAAACGCTCGCAGACCAGATCCCGGCGCAGGCGATATTCCTCACGCATTTGCGTCACTTCCGGCAGGTCTGACTGCAACGCAATCTCTGCCGCTTTCTGCACAAAATCCGGCAACCCGAACAACATGCTCAACGACAAATTGACCAAATGCTCGGCCAGCGATTTCGGCCCGATCATCCAGCCGATGCGCCAGCCGGTCATGGCGTGGGATTTCGACAGGCTGTTGATCGTCGCCGTGCGTTCGGCCATACCCGGCAAACTGGCCGGGCTGACGTGCTGACCTTCATAAAGCAAATCGCTGTAGACCTCGTCGCTGATCAGCCACAAATCATGGCGGATGCACAGCGCCGCCAGTTCCTGCCAAATCAACAGTGACAGGCTGGCGCCGCTGGGGTTGTTCGGACTGTTGAGCAGCATGGCGCGGGTTTTCGGCGTGATGCGCGCAGCGACATCGACCGGGTCGACACGAAAACCGTTTTCCGGGCGCACCGGAACCGGCACCACCGTCGCGCCGCACGCGCCAAACACGCCTTCGTAGGTGACATACATCGGTTCGGCGACGATCACTTCATCGCCCGGATCCAGCAGACATTGCGCCACCGAATACACCGCGCATTGCGCGCCAGGCATGACGATCACGTGGTCGGCATCCACCGCTTGCCCGCTGCGCCGACGATGGCGTTCGGCAATCAGCTTGCGCAGCGCCAAACGACCTCGCACTTCGGAATAATGGGTATCGCCGGCCAACAAACTGTCGATCGCGCCGTGGACAATTGGCAGCGGTGTATCGAAATCCGGATCGCCCACGCTCAGCAGCAGGATATCGACACCCTCGGCGCGCAACTCCAGCGCTCGGTCGTGAATCTGCCAGGCGGCTGCTCCTTCGCCGGCGATTCGTTGGGTCAAGGCTGAATAGCGCATGTACGTCTCCTGATTGCGCGGTCTCCAGCCTTCACCGTATCTCAAATCACGAAACGCGCCACCATGGCGTTCAAATCCACCGCCAGACGCGACAGTTCGTGGGTCGCGGCGCTGGTCTGATTGGCCCCAGCGGCGGATTGCGTGGCCAGGTCGCGGATGTTGACCAGGTTGCGGTCGACCTCGCGCGAGACTTGCGCCTGCTCTTCCGAAGCACTGGCGATGACCAGGTTGCGCTCGTTGATCTGATGGATCGACTGGGTGATCTGCTCCAGCGCCACACCGGCGGCGCGGGCCATTTCCAGGGTGGTCTGGGTGCGCTGGTTGCTTTGCTGCATCGACGAAACCGCTTCGCCGGTACCGTTCTGGATGCCGGCGACCATTTTTTCGATTTCCTGGGTCGACTGCGCGGTGCGATGGGCCAATGCCCGCACCTCGTCTGCGACCACGGCAAAACCGCGCCCGGCCTCACCGGCGCGCGCCGCTTCGATGGCCGCGTTGAGTGCCAGCAGGTTGGTCTGTTCGGCGATGGCGCGGATCACGTCGAGCACTTTGCCGATGTCGCGGCCCTGTGCGGCTAGGCCTTCGATCATGTGCGCGGTGTTCTGCACGTCGTGGGTCATGGTCTGGATCGCGTCGACGGTTTTCACCACTTGATCGCGACCTTCGCGAGCGGCGTGGGTCGACTGGTTCGAGGCTTCCGAGGTCGACACAGCGTTGCGCGCGACTTCTTCGACGGCGGCGGTCATCTCGTTGACGGCGGTGGCGGCTTGCTCGATTTCGTTGTTCTGCTGCTGCAGGCCACGGGAAGCTTCTTCGGTTACCGCGCTGAGTTCTTCGGCAGCAGCGCCCAGTTGCGTGGCAGAGCCGGCGATCTGCTCGATGGTTTTGCGCAAGTTGCTCTGCATCGCTGCGAGCGCTTCGAGCAGGCGGGCCGGTTCGTCTTTGCCATCGACTTCGATGACTTTGGTGAGGTTGCCGTCAGCAATGGTTTGCGCGGCCTGCACGGCACGGTTCAGCGGCGTGACGATGCTGCGGGTCAGCAGCCAGGCCAGTAGCACGGTGGCCAGCGCCGCCACCACGGCAACAATAATGATCCCGGTGATGGCGCTGTCGTAGTGTTCACCGGCCTGGATCGACGCAGCTTTAGCGTCAGCGGCGTTGATCGCGATCAGCTTGTTGAGCTGTTCGCCCATCTGGTCGGTGCCGTCCTTGATCCGCGTGTTGATCAGGGCGCGCATCTCGTCGAGTTTGTCCTGGCGCGACAGCTCCATCATCTGATTCTGCGCTTGCAGGTAGTTGTCCAGCGTGGTCGCAAAGGTCTGGTACAACGCCCGTTCTTCCGGGCCGGCCGGCAATGCGGCGTAACGGGCCTGAGCGGCGCGAACCTTGTCGACCAGAACGCCGATGCGGGTCTGCGCTTCCTGCAACCCGGCCGCTTCGCGATTGACCAGCACGCGGAACGACAGAATTCGCAGACGCAGGACGTTTTCTGTCACTACGGCAAGTTGCGTCACGCTGGGAAGTTGCGTCGAATCCATCTCGACGGAGGCCTGCCGGATGATCGACATGCGGTTGACAGCGAACACGCCGAGCACGATCACCAGCAAGGCGATAAAGGCAAAACCGAGGAAGGCACGGGGCGCGATATTCAGGTTACGCAGGGACATAGTTGAGCTCTCGGAAGATAGAAACTACGAGCGTCCATGCGTCATCACTGGCCCGAGGGGGGGCGGGTCCAGTCCGGCGTCACTGTTTTAGGAAGTTATGTGCGCGCCTGTTAGCTGTATCGGCCAGGCTTTAGGAAGATTGCGGGTCAAGAGCAACTATTTTTCAGAGTGTTACAGCAATGAAACACAGTTTTTGTTTTGTGTAGGAGCTGTCGAGTGGAACGAGGCTGCGATCTTTTGACGTTTAAAAGCAGCATCAAAAGATCACAGCCTTCGGCAACTGATCAGGCTCAGCGTTTGATAGCGAGCTGCCAGACGCGGGCGATGTCCGTCGCGCGTTCACGCAGCAGGCGCGGCGCTTCGGCGCAGGCCTGTTCCAGGGACATCGGGCCGCTGGTCACAGCGAATGCCGCATCGATGCCGTGATCGTAAAGCGCTTGATAACCCTCGCCCAATGTCCCGGCGATGACAATCACTGGCACGGCGTGTTGCTTGGCAATCCGTGCGACACCGAACGGCGTCTTGCCGCGCAAGGTCTGCGCATCGAAGCGCCCTTCCCCGGTGATCACCAGATCGGCACCTTTGACCGCTTCGGCGAGGCCGACCAGTTCGGCAACCACTTCCACCCCGGCCTGAAATTGCGCCCCGAGAAACGCTTTGGCGGCAAAACCCAAACCGCCCGCCGCGCCACTGCCCGGCTCGTCACGAACGTCTTTGCCCAGAGCCTGCGCGCACAGCTCGGCGAAGTGGCCCAACGCCTGATCGAGTTGCTGCACCTGCGCCGGCGAGGCGCCTTTCTGCGGGCCGAAAATCGCCGAGGCACCGTGCGGGCCGCACAGCGGGTTGTTCACGTCAGCGGCGATATCGAAGCGCACCTGCGCCAGACGCGGGTCGAGTTCGCTCAGGTCCAAGCGTGCCAGTTGCGCTAGGGCTAAGCCGCCGGGCACCAGCGACTGATGTTGCGCATCGAGCAATTTCACGCCCAACGCCTGCATCGCCCCGGCGCCACCATCGTTGGTCGCACTGCCGCCAATCGCCAGAATCACCCGTTGCGCGCCGGCATCCAGCGCGGCGCGAATCAATTCGCCGGTGCCGAAGGTGCTGCTGATGCAAGCATCGCGTTGCCCCAGCGGTACCAATTGCAGGCCACTGGCTTCAGCCATTTCGATAATTGCCGTGTGGTTGTGCGGCAACCAGCCCCACGCGGCGTCGACGGGAGTGCCCAAAGGGCCGCGCACACGGGTGCGGCGCAGTTCACCTTCGCAGGCGGCGAGGATCGATTCGACCGTGCCTTCGCCGCCGTCAGCCATTGGGCATTTGACCAAGGTCGCGCGCGGCCAGACCTGAGCGAGGCCGAGGGCAATGGCTTCAGCGACGCCTTGGGCACTGAGGCTGTCCTTGAACGAATCGGGGGCGATGACGATCTTCATGGGAATTCTCCGGTTGCAATGCCCCTCATGCTGCCAGTCGGCCTGCGCATTGACGCCTGTCCGCTGCACAAGTGGCGGGGGCGTTTATTGTTCATTTTCACAAAGACAGGGAAAGTGGCGGTGAATGTTCGGCCGCCATCGCTGGCGGCCTCAAAATCACCTCATGCTGACAGATCTGTCTGGGGTAATAGCTGCACCCCAAGATACAGCGCCAACATCCCGTCCAGCCGCAACGGATCAACCCCACTCAGTTCAGCAATCCGCTCCATCCGATAACGCAAACTGTTGCGATGAATCCCCAACGCATCCGCACAGGCCTGACTCTGCCCGTCGTGTTCACACCAACTGCGCAACGTCGCCAGCAACTGGCCGTTGCCGTCCTTGGCGATCACTTTACGCAGTGGTTTGAGCAATTCGTCCAGCGCGTCGTCATTGCGATGGCGCCACAACATCACCGGCAATCGATAGCGGTTCAGCGTCAACAAACGCGAGTGCGGCAACACTTCCCGACCATAGGCAAGCAAGTCGCCGACCCGTCGATAACAACGGCGCAACCCGGCGAGTCCATCCGCCTGCCCGCCCACGGCAATACGCAGAATCTTCCAGCCCAGGCCATCGAGCTTCTCCAGCAGGCGATCATGCTCGACGTTTTGACTCGCCGGCCGGCACCACAGCAGCGATGACTTCGCCGAACTCACGCACCAGCTATCGGGATAACGCGAAGTCAGCCAGGCACTCAGCGCCTCGACGGTTTGCCCCGGCCCATGTTCAAGGCCCAGCTCGAACAGGTACGGCACCCGCGTCAATTGCGGTTTGAGTCCAAGCTGCTGCGCTTCATCGACCAGACGCGGCGAGTCCCCCGCCTCGCTCAACAGCAACGCCAGCAGATCATCACAGCGCTGGCGCCGCCATTGCTGCTCGGCCTGTTGATTGCGCTGGCCGACGAGCATTTCGGCGGTCATGCGTACCAGTTCGGCGTACGTGCGCAACTGCTCCGGCTCACCGGTGATGCCGAGCACACCGATCAAGCGCTGATCGAGCAACAGCGGCAGATTGATCCCGGGCTGCACGCCTTTCAAATGCACCGCCGTTTGCGCGTCGATCTCGACCACGCGACCGTTGGCCAGCACCAGTTGCGCGCCTTCGTGACGGGTGTTGATGCGCTCCGGTTCACCGCTGCCGAGGATCAGCCCCTGGCTGTCCATGACATTGACGTTGTAGGGCAAAATGGCCATGGCCCGGTCGACGATATCCTGGGCGAGGTCGTGATCGAGTTCGAACATAGCAGCGGCAATCCTCAATTTCTGGCACTGGCGGTTGTTCACCCGCACAGGGTCTGGCGGCAAACCCTGTGCTCAGGCACAAAGACAATCCGGCCAAAGGTGACCGAGACTCTCGGGGCGATCAACGTTACCCTTTGCATCGCAAAAAATCATAATAAAGAGAGAGCCGCTATGTCGCAGAGCGCCGCAGCTACCCAGACCATCGTTGACGATAAAAATGCCGTCTACAAACGCATCACCCTGCGTTTGATTCCCTTCATCTTCATCTGCTACTTGTTCAACTACCTCGACCGGGTCAACGTTGGATTTGCCAAACTGCAGATGCTCGACGCGCTGAAATTCAGCGAAACCGTGTACGGCCTCGGTGCCGGTATCTTCTTCATCGGCTACGTGCTGTGCGGCGTGCCGAGCAATCTGGCGCTGACCCGATTCGGCCCACGGCGCTGGATCGCGGTGATGATGATCACTTGGGGCACGCTGTCGACCTGCCTGTTGTTCGTCACCACCCCGACCGAGTTCTACACCCTGCGGCTGTTCACCGGTGCGGCTGAAGCCGGGTTCTTCCCGGGCGTTGTTTTGTACCTCTCGCAGTGGTTCCCGACCTTCCGCCGTGGCCGGATCATGGCGTTGTTCATGTCGGCGATCCCGGTGTCCGGATTGCTGGGCAGCCCGTTCTCTGGCTGGATTCTCAATCACTTCGCCGCAGGGCAAGGTGGGTTGGCCGGCTGGCAGTGGATGTTTCTGCTGCAAGGCATTCCGACGGTGATCCTCGGCGCCCTCGCCTATTTCCTGCTGAGCGACAGCTTCGCCAACGCCAAGTGGCTGAGCCCGCATGAGCGTGCGGTGCTTGAGGCGGATCAGGCCGAAGATTTGGCGAACAAACCGAAAACCACGTCCGACTCGCTGCTGGCGGTGTTCAAGAACCCGGCGATCTGGGCGTTTGGCCTGATCTACTTCTGCATCCAGAGCGGCGTGTACGCGATCAACTTCTGGCTGCCGTCGATCATCAAGAACCTTGGCTTCAGCGATAACCTGGTGATCGGTTGGTTGAGTGCGATTCCGTATCTGCTGGCGGCGGTGTTCATGCTGGTGGTCGGGCGTTCGGCGGACTTGCGCAAGGAACGTCGCTGGCACTTGGTGGTGCCGATGCTGATGGGCGCGATCGGTCTGGTGATTGCGGTGAATTTCGCGGCCAACCCGGCCATTGCGATTCTGGGTTTGACCATTGCCACCATGGGCGCGCTGACCGGCCTGCCGATGTTCTGGCCAGTGCCGACGGCCATGTTGAGCGCCGGGGCTGCGGCCGGTGGTCTGGCGTTGATCAACTCGATGGGGCAGATGGCTGGGTTCCTGAGCCCTTATCTGGTGGGTTGGGTCAAGGACAGCACGGGGTCGACCGATGCGGCGTTGTATTTGCTGGCGGGGGTGATTGTTGGCGGGAGTCTGCTGGCGTTGCGCATGACGCGGACGTTGCGGGCTTGAGGTTTTGATGCACGGAAGAACGGCCCTTTTTTCAGGGCCGTTTTTTATTGGGGGTTCGGCTTGGGTTTTGTGGTGTTCTGGAGATCTTTTCCCCCTCACCCCAGCCCTCTCCCCCTGGGGGGGCGAGGGGGAAAGGGAGCCGATTTTGGTGCTTTCAAGATTTGAGTTCGACTCGGTATTGCACGTCGGTGTACCTCGCTCAAACACCGCGGTCAGTCCCCTCTCCCTTCGGGCGGTCCGACGTTTCGGGAGGGTTAGGGTGAGGGGCTTCTAATGCGTCCAGCTCAATCACCAGTCCACCCGGCATCTGCACAAAAATCTGCGCAATCCCCTCACCCGGCACCTGCGCCAGTTGATACGGCAATCCACTGTCACGCACCCGCCGCAACACCGTTTCCGCCGGCTCATCGGTACGAAAAGCGATGTGGCTCAATTCCGTGTCATCCGGCAACGGCCGCTCAATCACATGCACCACGGCGTGTTCATCCTGATACAGCCACCGCCCGGGAAACGGAAACGGCGGTCGCCGGCCCGGCTTCAGCCCGAGCAACTTGGCGAAGTCGTCCTGCAAAGCCTGGCCGTCAGCGGTATTGAAGGCCAGGTGATCGAATGTCCAGGTCATGCGCCTCTCCTGCGATTGTTGATTGATTGCAGTATCTGCCCTTGCCAATCGCTGAAAAATCCCGCAAAAACGCAAAGATCTTTAAAGGATTTTTAGCAATGAGCTCAATTCTCGATCTGGAGATCTTCGTCCGTGTCGCCGATGCCGGCAGCATTTCCGCCGCTGCTCGCGCGCTGGAGCTGACGCCAGCCGCCGCCAGTATCGCGTTGAAACGCCTGGAAACCCGCCTCGGTATCCGTTTGTTCGCACGCTCCACCCGCAGTATTCGTCTGACTGAAGAAGGTCGGCGTTATCTTGAAAGCGTGCGCCTGGCACTGGCGGCGCTGGCCGAGGGCGAACAGGCAATCAAGCAGCAAAACGAAGGCCTGAGCGGCGTGTTGCAACTGGCCGCGCCGTCGGACTTCGGGCGCAACGTGTTGTTGCCATGGCTCGACGATTTCAAGCGTGAACATCCGAACATTCAACTGCAATTATTGCTTAACGACCGGCATGCCGATCTGTTTCGCGAGACCGTCGATGTAGCGCTGCGCTTTGGCGTACCGAGCGACTCGACGCTGGTAGCGTTGCCGATTCTGCCGCAACACCGCCGCGTCGCCTGCGCCAGCCCTGACTATCTGGCACGCCATGGCACCCCGCAACATCCCGGTGAATTAAGCGAGCACAGCGCCCTGCTCTATCTACGCAATGGCCGCCCCTACAACAGCTGGCGTTTCAGCCGCGGCGATGAAACGCTGGAAGTGGGAGTCCACGGCGACTACTTAAGCGACGACGGCGAAGTCGCCCGCCGCTGGGCGCTGGCCGGGCATGGTATTGCTTACAAGGCTTGGCTCGATATCGCCGAAGACGTGCAAGCCGGACGGTTGGTGACGTTGTTTGAAGATTGGGACGGGGAAACTGCGCCGTTCAATTTGCTGTGTCCGCATCGGGTGCAGGTGTCGGAACGAGTCAGGGTGTTGCAGGTGTTTTTGCAAAAGCGGTGCGCAGGATTGAGCCAATAATTCACTTTGCCGCATCGCACGCTTCTGGTATTTGATTAACCCTTTCCCACCGACAAAAGGATTTCGGCATGAGCTTTCGCACACTCGGTCACTCAGGGTTGCAGGTGTCCACCCTCACCCTCGGCACGATGATGTTTGGCGAGCAGACCAGCGCCGAGGATTCGCTGCGCATCATCGACAAGGCCTGGGATCAGGGAATCAATTTCATCGACACTGCCGACGTCTACACCAACGGCCGTTCCGAAGAGATCGTCGGTGAAGCGATTGCCCGGCATCGGCATGAATGGGTGCTGGCGACCAAGGTCGGTTTCGGCCCGGTGGACGGTGTGCCGAATCGCAGCGGTTTGAGTCGCAAACACATCTTCAATGGCATCGATGCCAGCCTGACCCGGCTCGGCACTGACTATCTCGACATCTATTACCTGCACCGCGAAGACCACAACACACCGCTGGAAGTGAGCGTGTCGGCAATTGGCGATCTGATTCGTCAGGGCAAGATTCGTTATTGGGGCTTGTCGAACTACCGCGGCTGGCGGATTGCCGAGGTGATTCGCATTGCCGACAACCTTGGCGTTGATCGCCCGGTGATCAGCCAGCCGTTGTACAACATCGTCAACCGTCAGGCCGAGACCGAACAGATCACGGCCGCGCAAACCTATGGCCTTGGCGTGGTGCCTTACAGCCCGCTGGCCCGTGGCGTACTCAGTGGCAAATACGCGCCGGACGTTCAACCGGACGCCAACAGCCGCGCGGGGCGTCAGGACAAGCGCATTCTGGAAACCGAGTGGCGCGTGGAGTCGCTGCGCATTGCCCAGCAGATTCAGCAGTACACCGAGCAACGCGGGGTCGGCATGGTCGAGTTTGCGATTGCCTGGGTGTTGAACAACAGTGCCGTGACGTCGGCGATTGTCGGGCCGCGCACTGAGGCGCAGTGGGATGCCTACAGCAAAGCGCAGGCGGTGAAGATCACGCCGGAGGATGAGGCGTTTATCGATTCGCTGGTGACACCGGGGCACTCATCGACGCCGGGGTTCAACGATGTGAGTCATTTTGTGTCGGGGCGTAAACCGCGTCAGGCCTGAAAGCATCGCTGGCAAGCCAGCTCCCACAATGTTTTGTATTGAAACGCAAGCTATCGTTCAACAAGGAACCTGTGGGAGCTGGCTTGCCAGCGATCGCCATTCCACACATCAATGATGTGTTGGAAATAATGAGCATCCGGCCAATATTCAGCACAAAAACCACGTATCCTTCGCCCCCCCCCGTTTGACCATCAACCCGCGAGGACAGTTTGTCTAAAGGTATCGCTCTATCGGTTTCAGCCTCGGTGCTGTTTGCCGTCATGTATTACTACACTTCGTTGCTCACGCCGTTGAGCGGCGTGGAGATCTTTGGCTGGCGAATGCTGCTGACCGTACCGTGCATGACCATGTTCATGCTGGTGTCCGGGGAATGGCGGCGGGTGCTGGAGCTGGTTCGGTTGATGGCGGCAAAACCGAAATTGATCGCTGGCCTGATCGTTTCGGCGGCCCTGCTCGGTGTGCAACTGTGGCTGTTCATGTGGGCGCCGCTCAACGGCTACAGCCTCGACGTCTCGCTGGGCTATTTCCTGCTGCCGCTGGCGATGGTGCTGACCGGGCGGATTGCCTACGGCGAGAGCCTGTCGTACCTGCAAAAAATCGCCGTGTTTTTCGCCAGCCTGGGCGTGCTCAATGAGCTGTATCAGGTGGGTGGATTTTCCTGGGCGACACTGGTGGTTGTGGTTGGCTACCCGTTGTACTTCGTGCTGCGCAAATACCTGAAGACTGACAATCTGGGCGGATTGTGGGTCGACATGACCCTGATGCTGCCCGTCGCCTGGTGGTTTGTGCAGGGTGGCGAGCAAGGTTTCGGCGTGTTCGATCAGTACCCGGGGTTGCTGTGGCTGATTCCGTTGCTGGGGTTGATCAGTGCATCGGCGCTGGTGGTGTACATCATTGCCAGTCGCTTGCTGCCGTTCAGTCTGTTTGGTTTGTTGAGTTATGTTGAGCCGGTGCTGTTGCTCGGCGTGGCGTTGTTGCTCGGTGAGAGCATCAAGTCCGGGGAGTGGCTGACGTATATTCCGATCTGGCTGGCGGTTTTGGTGCTGGTCTTCGAAGGCTTCAAACACCTGATGCGCCAACGCCGTCCTTGAAAGCAAAAGATCACAGCCTGCGGCAGCTCCTACATTTGGAATGCGTTTTTCCTGTAGGAGCTGCCGCAGGCTCGGGCCGCGAGCGGACGATCTTTTGATCTTGAAAAAAATCCCGGCACTGCATCTCTGCAGGCCGGGATTTTTTCATTTCAGTGGCCGATTACTCGGTGGCAAGCACACCGCGACGCACCTGGTCACGCTCGATCGATTCGAACAAGGCCTTGAAGTTGCCTTCGCCGAAACCATCATCGCCTTTACGCTGGATGAACTCGAAGAACACCGGGCCCATCAGGGTTTCCGAGAAAATCTGCAGCAGCAGGCGCTTGTCGCCCTGCTCCGAGGCGCCGTCGAGGAGAATGCCGCGCGATTGCAGCTGATCAACCGGTTCGCCGTGATTCGGCAGACGACCTTCGAGCATTTCGTAGTAAGTGTCTGGCGGCGCGGTCATGAAGCGCATGCCGATCTTCTTCAACTGATCCCAGGTTTTGATCAGGTCGTCGGTGAGGAACGCAACGTGCTGGATGCCCTCACCGTTGAACTGCATCAGGAACTCTTCGATCTGGCCCGCGCCCTTCGACGACTCTTCGTTCAGCGGGATGCGGATCATGCCGTCCGGTGCGGTCATCGCTTTGGAGGTCAGGCCGGTGTATTCGCCCTTGATGTCGAAGTAACGGATCTCGCGGAAGTTGAACAGCTTCTCGTAGAAGTTCGCCCAGTAGGCCATGCGACCGCGATACACGTTGTGGGTCAGGTGGTCGATGATCTTCAGGCCGGCACCGACCGGGTTGCGATCAACGCCTTCGATAAACACGAAATCGATGTCGTAGATCGAGCTGCCTTCGCCGAAACGATCGATCAGGTACAACGGCGCGCCGCCAATGCCTTTGATCGCCGGCAGGTTCAGCTCCATCGGGCCGGTTTCGATGTGGATCGGCTGAGCGCCGAGTTCCAGTGCGCGGTTGTAAGCTTTTTGCGAATCCTTGACGCGGAACGCCATGCCGCAAACCGAAGGGCCGTGCTCAGCCGCGAAGTATGAAGCGACGCTGTTAGGTTCGTTGTTGAGGATCAGATTGATCGCGCCCTGACGGTACAAGTGCACGTTCTTGGAACGGTGGGTGGCGACTTTGGTGAAGCCCATGATCTCGAAGATCGGCTCCAGGGTGCCCGGCACCGGCGATGCGAGCTCGATGAATTCAAAGCCCATCAGGCCCATTGGGTTTTCGTATAAATCTGCCATGGTGGCGCCTCATCATTTCTTATCAATTAACCAGGGTTATTTGTCAGTCATGCGAGGTCGGTGGGTGGCGCGCAGGAGATGCCACGCACACTGCGGGCGAGGAAGTCACCGTAGATCAGTTGAAACCCGAATATCTTCATTGTCGACCCAAGGCTCTTGCGGGCGAGGCTTCTGCTGCCAGAAGACGATTATTATTGTATGCGTAACCCGATTCTACACAGCGTAAATAGGCTTGTCTGCTCTCTCTATAAAATCCGCTTTTTTGCGCCCGCTGCAAGGGCTTTGTTGCACAGGTAGATGCCGCCCAGGATCAGCGCACCACCGAGGCACATGGCCGGCGTCAGTTGTTCGCCCAACAGCAACGCGCCAAGGATGACCGCCGTTAACGGGTTGAGCGCGATAAACACGCCGCTGCGCGTCGCGCCGATTTTACGCAGGCCATCGTAGTAGCCGATGTAGGCCAGGGCCGAGCCGAGGACGCCGAGGTAGATCAGACTCAGCCATTGCGGCAGGCCGAGGTTATTCAGCGCCTGCCAGCTCACCTCGCCGCGTACAACCGCGACAATCCACAACATGACCGTGCCGATCAGGATCGAGAACGTCACGGTCTGCACCGGTCCCAGCGTCTGATTCAATTCACGGGAAAACAACGAGTAAACACCCCAGCCCAGCACACAGCCGAGAATCAATAGATCGCCGATCCATGCATCAGGTGCTGCCGCCAGTAATTGCGGATTGCGACTGACGATCACCAGACCGGCGCCGACAATGCAGGTGGCGATGCCGGCGACTTTCATCCGGCCCAGGCGTTCTTTGAACAACCACCACGAGGCGAGACCGATCACCGCCGGGTTCAACGCGACAATCAACGAGGCGCGCGAGGCGTTGATGTATTGCAGACCGTAAAAGAAGCACAGGTTGTAGAAGAAAATCCCGAAGAATCCCAACAGCATCAGTTGCAGCCACTGCCGTGGGGTCGGCCGCGCCAAGGGGATCCGCGCCAGCCACAAAAAACCGAGCAACGCTGCACTGGCCAGGCAGAAACGCAGGCTGGCCGCGAACATCGGACTCAGGCTGCCGGCCAGAAAGCGTCCGGCGACGAAGGTCCCGCCCCAGATCATGGTGACCACCGCCAGAGTCAGGTAAACGGGTATTTCGGATGATGTTGTGTGCAGTTGTTCGACGTTGCGCATGACGCTCCAGACCCGGGAATGCGAGGAATGCCGTATCATCCACCTCATTACCTGTCATCGTAAAATGAGCAAATACTCATGACCCTCACCCAACTGGAAATCTTCTCGCTGGTCGCCGAACTGCGCGGTTTTACCCTCGCCGCGCATCGGCTGGGGATTTCGCAGTCGGCGGTGTCCCATGCGATGAAGGCGCTGGAGCAGGAACTGGGGGTCGAGCTGCTGCGTCGACATCAATCGTCAGTGGAGCTCAGCGATATCGGCGAGCAACTGTTGCTGCGCGCCCGCGCCATGCTCGGTCTGGCCAACACCTTGCGTCAGGAAGCCGCCGATGCGCGCGGTATGAAAAGCGGCACCTTGCGCATCGGCTCGTTCGGGCCAACTTCGTCGATCAAACTGTTGCCCAATATTTTGCGGCGTTATCGAGAGGCGCATCCGGGCATCGAGGTGCATATCGATGAAGGCCCGGACCGTCAAGTGACTCAATGGCTGGAAGAGCGCCGGATCGACATCGGTTTCGTGGTGCTGCCCGAAGAGCGCTTCGACACATTCGCTTTGATCGAAGACCAGATGGTTGCCCTGCTCCCAGTGGATCATCCCCTGGCAGCGCGCTCCGGATTGAGCCTCAAGGAATTGTGCGACGCCCCATTCGTGCTGACCGAGGCCGGTTCTTCGGAACTCGTCTCGCGGCTGTTCATGGCCGCGCGTTTGCAACCGAACATTCGCTATCGCTGCTCGCAACTGCTCAGCACCCTCGACACGGTCAGCCGTGGCGATGCCATCACGATTGTCGCCGAAGGGTCATTGCCGGACGAAGCCTCACCTCGCTACGTGAAGAAGCCATTGCTGCCCGTTGTACAGCGTCAGATCGGGCTTGCCGTCCTCGATCAGCGCCAGTCGTCCCCTGCCACCCTGGCCTTTATCGAGTTGGCGACGCGGATGAAGTACTGATAAGCGGCGCAAGCGCCTTCCGCCTTCTATTCTCCCCTCTGGCTGATGTTTTTTTCAGCAGCGCGCCGTTCCCGGCCTGCATTCGAAAGTCCCACTCCACCGCGACAGGATGCGCCCATGCCGTTGACCGTCAGACCCCGCCGCAAGCGCAGCACCCGCATCGTTTTCACACTGCTCAGCGGTTTGCTTCCAGTGCTGCTGGGCAGCGCGATTCTTTATATCCAGGCCGAACGCACGCTGGAGCAAGGTTCACGTCAGACTGCCGAAGAGGCGTTGCGCCAATTCGAATTGATGCTCGACAACACCGCCCAGGCCGCCCATGAATTGCTGCCTTTGGCCGGCCAGACGTGTGAGAACGTCAAACTCGCCTTGCGCGAGCAAGTGACCCGCCGCCCGTTCGTGCGCTCGACCAATCTGGTGTGGGACGACAACCTCTATTGCAGCTCGTTGTTTGGCGACTATAAAGAAGCCGTCAACGCAGGCGACTACAACCAGGGCAAGTTGTGGTTGATGAATGGCAACCCGGTGACACCCAACACCGCTCTGTTGGTCTATCGGCTCAGCGAGGGTCGCGGCGGCGCACTGACGACACTCGACGGCTACCATCTAAGCAACATGTTGCGTCTGATCGGCCGGCACATGTTGCTGGTGCTGCAAGTGGGCGACAACTGGCTGTCGGCCGACGGCAAAGTACACACTGGCGCCCTCCCCGCGTTGCCAATAGCACAACACACACTGGATTCTTCGCGTTATGCGTTCAGCGTTTCTGCGGGGTTTCCCGAGGGCGAAATCTGGCGCTACATGGCCGATGAGTATCCGCCGCTGTTCAGTCTGTTGATCTTTTTTGGCGTGGTGTCGGGGGCCATCGGTCATGTCTTGCAGAAGCGCTCTACGTCTCCGAGCCACGAGATGCTTCGGGCGCTCGAGGCCGGCGAGTTCATTCCTTACTTTCAGCCCGTGGTGCATGGTGACAGCAAGGCATGGTCGGGGGCCGAAGTATTGATGCGCTGGACTCACCCCAAAGAGGGGTTGGTGCGTCCGGATCTGTTTATTCCGTTCGCCGAACATTCGGGTCTGATCGTGCCGATGACTCGCGCACTTATGCAACAAACCGCGGCGCTGCTGGGGCCGTTGTCAGCAACGTTCACCCCGCCGTTTCATATCGGCATCAATATCACCGCCAGCCACTGCAATGATCTGGAACTGGTGGCGGACTGCCGCACGTTCCTCGCCGCGTTCGCGCCGGACAGCATCAGCCTGGTGCTGGAGCTGACCGAGCGCGAATTGATCGAGCCAACCGACATCTCCCGGCAACTGTTCGAGCAACTGCACGCGCTGGGCGTGAAGATCGCGATTGACGACTTCGGCACCGGCCACTCGAGCCTGGACTACTTGCGCAAATTCAATGTGGACTTCCTCAAGATCGATCAGAGTTTCGTCGCCATGATCGGCATCGATGCACTGTCCCGACACATTCTCGACACCATTATCGAACTGTCGGCCAAGCTTGATTTGGGCATTGTTGCCGAAGGTGTCGAAACTCAGGCGCAAGCCGATTATCTGACCGCGCATCACGTCAACTTCCTGCAAGGCTACCTGTTCGGCAAACCGATGCCGGCTGCGGATTTCATCAGCGCATTAACTCACCATTAACTAAGCCGGATTAAGACGAGCGTGCCGATCAGGCGCACCAAATTGATACAAAAGACCGTTGTTGTTACATGAAGACAACATCAGGATTTACTCTTGGCGCATTAACTACTACAATTTTTTCAACCTGAGCAAGATTGGCAGGTGAGCCATTTATCACCGAGTCGCTTCAAGGCTCTTGGCTTATAGCTTTGTTTGCGGTTGGTATCAGCCAAACACACTATTGGAGTAAAGATATTGTCCAGACTCGCTGAATTTCGTGCAGCTGAAAAGGCCCTTCAGGAACAGCTCAAGCAGCTGGAATCGCTGAAGAACGATGCCGGGCTCAAGAAAGAAATCGAATTCGAAGAAAAGCTCCAGGGGCTGATGAAACACTACGGCAAAGGCCTGAAAGAGATCATCGCCATTCTCGATCCGAACCCGGCAAAATCCGGCCTGCAGACCTCTGCAGCACCTAAAACCCGCCGCGCTCGCGTGGTCAAGGTTTATCACAACCCGCACACCGGTGAACTGATCGAAACCAAGGGCGGCAACCACCGCGGCCTGAAAGCCTGGAAGGAACAATACGGTGCAGCCACCGTTGATTCCTGGTTGCGCGGTTAATCCCACGCCAACAAAAAAGCCCTGCATGATGCAGGGCTTTTTTATTGACAATATCTAACAAATGAAATGAATTTCATCTAACAATTTTGCATTTTCTGTAACGCGCCTGAGTCAGGGTGCTAAACATTTTGCTGCGTAATGTTGCGATCGCAGCCAAACGTTAAACTTTGTGCTTAATCCCTTCGGGTATCTAATCAAGCCGTGAAGAGTACAGCGACTTAAAGTTTCAAGCTGTTTCTCACCGCCACTATCTCGTCTGCGCTCGCCTTATAAACCTGCGCCTGTCCGGCGTAGGAAAGAACATAAGCCTTGTCCGCCTCGACCGCCGCCACCAAGGTTTGCGACAACACATGTCGACCGTTTTCGGTGATCGTGCAAGTGGTTTCCAGTGCCGACAAAGTGCCCAGCGTGGCCGGATGCACTTTGTTGCAGACACTTTGGTAGCCACCCTGGAAGAAGTCCTTCTGTATCGACTTGCGCATTTCCAGCAGCACGCCTTGCAGATTGACCTGATGCCCCTCCTCAACCTGAGTCATGGTCAATTCCATCACCATCACCTGATTGCCATCGGCGTCGTTTTTGACCGCCCGCTGACGGGAAACCTGTGGAGATGCCTCAGGCAGCGCCTCGACTTGCCAACCGGCCGGCCAGGTAATGCTCGGCTCGTCCGCTGACACGTCAACAGCGACAAGCGTCAACACAGAAAAAACACACAGGGATTTGAACAGTCGGATCATTGCCGGACGCACTCGCAGATTGAGCGGTAAAGTCTGAGGCTCGCCCGCACGCAGGGCAAGTCTGCCCTTTCATTTGGCGATGCCGGCAGGCATGCGTATCATTGCGCCCATTCACTCGCCCATAGTTATTGGAGGGCCCATGAGCCTGCACGAACTCAACACTTTCCCCGGCGTTACCGCTACGCCAGACAGCGCAACCCGAAACTTCGTTTTCAACCACACCATGTTGCGTGTGAAAGACATCAGCAAATCTCTGGACTTCTACACCCGCGTGTTGGGTTTCTCGCTGGTTGAGAAGCGTGATTTCCCGGAAGCGGAATTCAGCCTGTATTTCCTCGCGCTGGTCGACAAGGCACAGATCCCGGCTGACGCCGCTGCGCGCACCGAGTGGATGAAGTCGATTCCTGGCATTCTGGAACTGACTCACAACCACGGCACCGAGAACGACGCCGATTTCGCCTATCACAACGGCAATACCGATCCGCGTGGTTTTGGCCATATCTGCATTTCGGTGCCGGATATTGTCGCGGCATGTGCACGCTTTGAAGAGCTGGGCTGCGACTTCCAGAAGCGCCTGACCGATGGCCGCATGAAAAGCCTGGCGTTCATCAAGGATCCGGATGGTTACTGGGTCGAGATTATTCAGCCTGCGCCGCTGTAAAAGCAAAAGCCCCTCACCCTAACCCTCTCCCAGAGGGAGAGGGGACTGATTGGGGAATATTGGAGAATTACGCCGACTTGAACGATTGGCATTGAATCCATAATCGACTAGATCGTTCAGGTCGATGGACAGCGCCAGACACCTCGGTCGGCTCCCTCTCCTTCGGGAGAGGGCTGGGGTGAGGGGCAGCTTTTCGCGCGCAATAAAAAACCCGTGATCGCTCACGGGTTTTTTCATTTCTGGCCTGACAGTTATGCCGGAGCCGAAGTGCGGATCAAGTGATCAAAAGCGCTCAGCGAAGCCTTGGCGCCCTCGCCCACCGCAATCACGATCTGCTTGTACGGCACAGTCGTCACATCACCGGCAGCGAAGATCCCCGGGATCGAAGTCTCACCACGGTTATCGACAATGATCTCGCCACGCGGCGACAGTTCAATGGTGCCCTTCAGCCAGTCGGTGTTCGGCAGCAACCCGATCTGCACGAAGATCCCTTCCAGCTCGACAGTGCGCAGCTCGTCAGTATTGCGATCCTTGTAACGCAGGCCGTTGACCTTTTCGCCATTACCGGTGACTTCAGTGGTTTGCGCACTGGTGATCACGGTAACGTTCGGCAGGCTGTGCAGCTTGCGTTGCAATACGGCGTCAGCACGCAGTTGTACGTCGAACTCCAGCAGCGTTACGTGCGACACAATACCCGCCAGGTCGATGGCCGCTTCAACGCCGGAGTTACCGCCGCCGATCACCGCCACACGCTTGCCTTTGAACAGCGGACCGTCGCAGTGCGGGCAGTACGCCACGCCTTTGTTGCGGTATTCCTGCTCGCCCGGCACGTTCATTTCACGCCACCGCGCACCCGTCGCCAGGATCACGCTCTTGGCTTTGAGGGTGGCGCCGCTGGCGAAGTGAACTTCGTGCAACTCGCCGTTCTTGCCCGGGATCAGCTTGTCGGCGCGTTGCAGGTTCATGATGTCGACGTCGTATTGCTTGACGTGTTCTTCCAGCGCCGTGGCCAGTTTCGGCCCCTCGGTTTCCTGTACGGAAATAAAGTTCTCGATGGCCATGGTGTCGAGCACCTGACCGCCGAAGCGTTCAGCCGCAACGCCGGTGCGGATGCCTTTACGTGCAGCGTAGATTGCTGCCGAAGCACCGGCCGGGCCACCGCCGACAACCAACACGTCGAATGCTTCTTTAGCGCTGATCTTCTCGGCCTGGCGCTCGATGGCGCCGGTGTCGAGTTTGGCGAGAATCTCTTCCAGGCCCATGCGGCCCTGACCGAAGTTCTCACCGTTCAAATAGATGCTCGGCACGGCCATGATCTTGCGATCGTTGACTTCGTCCTGGAACAACGCGCCGTCGATGGCGACGTGGCGAATGTTCGGGTTGAGCACGGCCATCAGGTTCAGCGCCTGGACCACGTCCGGGCAGTTCTGGCAGGACAGCGAGAAGTAAGTCTCGAAGCTGAACTGGCCTTTGAGCGAGCGAATCTGCTCGATCACTTCAACACTGGCTTTCGATGGGTGGCCGCCGACTTGCAGCAAGGCCAGCACCAGCGAAGTGAACTCGTGGCCCATCGGGATGCCGGCGAAACGCAGACTGATGTCAGCGCCCGGGCGATTGATCGAGAACGATGGCTTGCGCGCATCGTCACCGCTGTCGATCAAAGTAATTTGGCTCGAAAGACTGGCAACGTCTTTCAGCAGTTCCAGCATTTCACGGGATTTCGCACCGTCGTCGAGGGATGCAACGATCTCGATCGGCTGGGTGACCCGTTCCAGGTACGATTTCAACTGGGCTTTAAGATTGGCGTCCAACATACGGGCGATTTCCTTTATTTGAGGCGAAAAAAAGCCCGAGCGAATCTCGCCCGGGCATTTTTATGGGGCGGTGCAGCTAACTTAAGCAGGTGCGGAGATCCGCCCCGAGTTGCGTGTCACAGACTTAGATCTTGCCGACCAGGTCCAGGGACGGCGCCAGAGTGGCCTCGCCTTCTTTCCACTTGGCTGGGCAAACTTCGCCTGGGTGAGCAGCGACGTACTGAGCAGCCTTGATCTTGCGCAGCAGCTCGGAAGCGTCACGGCCAACGCCGCCATCGTTCAGTTCAACGATTTTGATCTGACCTTCAGGGTTGATCACGAAGGTGCCACGGTCAGCCAGGCCAACTTCTTCGATCAGCACGTCGAAGTTGCGGGAGATGGCGTGGGTCGGGTCGCCGATCATGGTGTATTCGATTTTGCCGATGGCTGGCGAAGTGTTGTGCCAGGCAGCGTGAGCAAAGTGGGTGTCGGTGGAAACGCTGTAGATCTCTACGCCGAGTTTCTGGAAGGCAGCGTAGTTGTCAGCCAGGTCTTCCAGCTCGGTTGGGCAAACGAAGGTGAAGTCGGCTGGGTAGAAGAACACGACCGACCACTTGCCTTTCAGGTCAGCGTCCGAGACTTGAACGAAGTCGCCGTTTTTGAACGCGGTAGCTTTGAACGGTTTTACTTGGCTGTTGATGATAGGCATTGATGACTCTCCGTCAGGGGTTATGAAGTTGATGGGTGAATCCTACCCACTCACTCGACGGATGGCTCATTGGCAAACCTGATGCTGCTGATTTGTTTTCGCTATTAGCTGACTGTATTAATAGAAGAAAACGATCTCTACGACGTAGCCGGTTTATCCGTAATCCGAGCCATCCCTTGGAATGGGCTGGCTTCAACATAGCGCATGGCGGACTTCATATCCTTCCAGCCGACGTAACTCATCAGGGATTTTAGATCCCAGCCGCTTTGATGGGCCCAGGTTGCGAAGCCTCGACGCAATGAATGGCTGGTGTAGTTTTCGGCGGCAATGCCGGCGCGCTGCAATGCCTGACGCAGTAGAGGAATGATGCTGTTGGCATGCAGCCCCTCCTCGTTCAGATTGCCCCAGCGGTCGATACTGCGAAAAACCGGGCCACGCACCAGTGCCGCTTCGGTGATCCAGTCGATATAGGCCTGCACCGGGCAGAGCTTGAGTAGCGCCGGGGCTTGATAAGTCTGCCCTAGGTTTTCTCGATCTCCCTTGCTGCGTGGCAGATACAAGGTGATGCCTTTGCCGGCGTGCGCCTGCACGTGCTCGATCTGCAAGCGACACAACTCATCGCTGCGGAAGCCGCGCCAGAATCCCAGCAGAACCAAGGCACGATCGCGGTAAGCCTTGAGGAGTAGTGGCCGGTCCTGCTGCTCTCTAGCGGTTTGTACTTCATGTTCAAGCCAGTCAATCACTCGCTGTAGATCCTGCAACTGTAACGGTTCGGCCTGTTTCTCCTGCGCCGGGTGCAACGCGCGAATCCCTTTGAAGACCTTGCGCACCACTGGCGCCTTGGTCGGATCAGCAAACCCTTGGCTGTTGTGCCATTGCGCCAGCGCCGACAGACGCAGTTTCAACGTATTGATCGACAGCTCCTCGGCGTGCGCCACCAGATACCGCGCGACGCTGTCGGCCGTCGCCGGCAAGAACCCGCCCCACTTCACTTCGAAATGCTCGATGGCCGCGCGATAGCTGCGGCGAGTGTTGTCACGGGTGGCGGCTTGCAGATAGCGATCCAGATCGCTCATGGGCTGTTTTCTCGCTGGCGTACTGATGTGGAATTGCGAAAGCGCATTTTGCCGCCTGACACTGGGTAATACCAGTATATCCCGTGTCTTTATTATCAAAGGTTTACCTTTATTTTCTGAATGGTACACTGCGTACTTTAGTGGCATGTACCACAGTACGTAACCGTAGGAGTTCACATGGCCCGTGGCGGCATTACCAAAGCCTTGGTGCAGATCGCGCGCACAGCGATCCTCGCTCGTGGCGAACACCCGAGCATCGATGCAGTACGCATTGAAATGGGCAACACCGGCTCGAAAACCACGATCCATCGTTATCTGAAAGAACTGGATGACGGCGCGCAGCCCATTGAAGCCTCGGCAGAGCCTATCGATGACGAGTTGACCGCCCTCGTCTCGCGCCTCGCTCAGCGCCTCAAAGAACAGGCGCAAGAGCCTATCGAGCAGGCCCGCGAGCAGTTCGAGGAGCAGCGCGAAGCACTGGAGTCGGAACTGAAACAAACTCGCCAGGCGCTGGAAAAGCTCGAACAGGAGCACGACATTCAAGGCGCAGCGCTGGAGCGCGAGTCCGAAGCCCTGAACAACACCCGATCGATGCTGCAAACCGAGCAAACCCGCAACGCCGGTCTGAATCAGGCATTGGCCGACTTTGAATTGCGCCTGCAGGACAAGGACGAGCAGATCCGCTCGCTGGAAGAAAAACACCTGCACGCCCGTGACGCGCTGGAGCACTACCGCAACGCCAGCAAAGAGCAGCGCGAACAGGAACAGAGCCGTCACGAAGCGCAAGTGCAGCAGATTCAGGCCGAACTGCGTCAGGCGCAGCAAAGCGCACTGGTCCGTCAGGACGAGATCACGCAACTGCACCGCGACAACGAACGCCTGCTCACGGAGAACCGTGGCACGCAGCGCGAACTGAGCCTGATGCAGGACCAGCTCAAGCAGAGCAATCAGCGTCAGGATCAACTGCTCGAACAAGCGACCCGCGCCGACAGCGAGCGCACCCTCCTCCAGGAACGCTTGCGCGTAGCCACACTGGAAAGCCAGACACTCAAACAGAGCGTCGAGGAGCAGACGCTGCTCAACCAGTCACTGGAAAAGGAATTGAACAAGGCTCAAGCAAGTCTGGAAGAAAGCCAGCGTCTGGCGGCTGCCGTTGCGGCAGCGCCAGACTCAGCCAAGCCGAAAGACGCTTAAGCGCCGACCGGCGTACGCATGGTGACGAACTCTTCGGCGGCCGTCGGGTGTACCCCGATCGTGTCGTCGAAGTCACGCTTGGTCGCGCCAGCCTTCAACGCAATCGCCAGACCCTGAACGATCTCGCCGGCGTCCGGGCCAACCATGTGGCAGCCGAGGACTTTGTCGGTCTTGCCGTCGACTACCAGCTTCATCAGGGTTTTTTCCTGACACTCGGTCAGGGTCAGTTTCATCGGCCGGAAACGGCTTTCGAAGATCACCACATCATGACCCGCCTCGCGCGCTTCTTCCTCGGTCAAACCGACCGTGCCAATGTTCGGCAGGCTGAACACCGCCGTCGGGATCATCTTGTAATCCACCGGACGGTACTGCTCAGGCTTGAACAGACGCCGCGCCACGGCCATGCCTTCGGCCAACGCCACGGGCGTCAGCTGCACACGACCAATGACATCGCCAAGCGCCAGAATTGACGGCTCGCTAGTCTGGTACTGCTCGTCGACTTTGATAAAGCCTTTGTCGGTGAGCTGCACATCGGTGTTTTCCAGGCCCAGATTGTCGAGCATCGGGCGCCGGCCAGTGGCGTAGAAAATGCAATCCGCCTCCAGCTCACGACCATCTTTAAGCGTGGCTTTCAAACTGCCGTCAGCCTGCCTGTCGATACGCGCGATGTCGGCGTTGAATTGCAGATCCAGACCACGCTTGGTCAGTTCTTCCTGCAAATGCTTGCGCACCGAACCATCGAAACCGCGCAGGAATAGATCACCGCGATACAGCAGCGTGGTGTTCGCACCGAGGCCGTGGAAAATCCCGGCAAACTCGACCGCGATGTAACCGCCGCCCACCACCAGCACACGCTTTGGCAGCTCTTTGAGGAAGAACGCCTCATTGGAACCGATCGCGTGCTCGCGCCCCGGAATTTCCGGAATCTGCGGCCAGCCACCGGTGGCGATCAGAATATTTTTCGCAGTAAAGCGCTCGCCATTCACCTCAACCTCGTGGGGGCCAACGATCTTCGCGTGCGCCTCATGCAAGGTCACGCCGCTGTTGACCAGCAGATTGCGGTAAATGCCGTTGAGGCGATTGATCTCGCGATCCTTGTTGGCGATCAGCGTCGCCCAATCGAAATTCGCCTCACCCAGGCTCCAGCCGAAACCGGACGCCTGCTCAAAGTCTTCGGCGAAATGCGCGCCGTACACCAGCAATTTTTTCGGCACGCAGCCAACGTTGACACAGGTCCCGCCCAGATAACGGCTCTCCGCCACCGCCACTTTCGCACCGAAACCGGCCGCAAAACGCGCAGCGCGCACACCGCCGGAACCGGCACCAATTACATAAAGGTCAAAATCGTAGGCCATTTCTATCTCCTCGGCAGGGGATCAGCATACCTGCAGACACCCATTGGGCAAGCACTGCCAGTCATATGGGGGCGTAAAATGAAAAAACCCGCCGAAGCGGGTTTTTCTTGCAAACCAATCAAGCGCTCTTAGTAAGCCTTGCCAGTCTTGTAGAAGTTCTCGAAGCAGAAGTTGGTCGCTTCGATGTAGCCTTCAGCGCCACCGCAGTCGAAACGCTTGCCTTTGAACTTGTAGGCCATCACGCAGCCGTTCTGGGCTTGTTTCATCAGGGCGTCGGTGATCTGGATTTCGCCGCCCTTGCCTGGCTCGGTTTGCTCGATCAGGTCGAAGATGTCCGGGGTCAGGATGTAACGGCCGATGATGGCCAGGTTCGACGGTGCGTCTTCCGGCTTTGGCTTCTCGACCATGCTGTGCACGCGGTAGATGTCGTCGCGGATCATCTCGCCGGCAATCACGCCGTACTTGCTGGTTTCCTGCGGATCGACTTCCTGGATGGCGATGATCGAGCAGCGGAACTGCTTGTACAGCTTGACCATCTGGGTCAGTACGCCGTCGCCTTCGAGGTTGACGCACAGGTCGTCCGCCAGTACCACGGCGAACGGTTCGTCACCGATCAGCGGGCGACCGGTGAGGATCGCGTGGCCCAGACCTTTCATTTCGGTCTGACGGGTGTAGGAGAACGAGCACTCGTCGAGCAGTTTGCGGATGCCGACCAGGTATTTTTCTTTGTCGGTGCCTTTGATCTGGTTTTCCAGCTCGTAGCTGATGTCGAAGTGGTCTTCCAGAGCACGCTTGCCACGACCGGTCACGATGGAGATTTCCGTCAGGCCAGCGTCCAGAGCTTCTTCAACGCCGTACTGGATCAGTGGCTTGTTTACCACCGGCAGCATTTCTTTAGGCATGGCTTTAGTCGCTGGCAGGAAGCGAGTACCGTAACCGGCTGCTGGGAACAAGCATTTCTTGATCATATAAGTCCTTGAAAGGGCTGTGTGTACGAGTTTCGGCGCAGTCTAATCAGGCGGCGTGCACCTTACAATGCCCCGCACTGGCTAACCGATGCCAACATAGAGAAATATTCTCGCCGATAGTTCCATCGACATCCGGGCGCAGCCAGATCAGCGTAGCTCAAAGCTGCCAGCAAACTGAATCACCATACGCTCATCGCCCCCCAATGCGAGCATTTGCCGGTATCATGGCGACTTTGAACCAGCGAACGAGACAGATAGATGGCCGCGGTAAAAATCATCAATGGGTATGTAATCGACAAGAAAGACGGCAAGTGGACGCTGACCACCACCAATGGCGAGCACATCGCCGGGCCTTTCGACAGCGAGCAAATGGCGACCGATGTTGCTTCCGTATTCACGGACACTCCGGCATCGGCCAAGCGCCGTGGCAAAGATCAGGACTGATCTGCTGCGATATGCCCCAGCCCTGCCCTTGAGCAGGGCTTTTTTGTACCCACGTGCAAACAAGTGGCCAAACGCTATAACCTTTTCACACCGGCGCTGTCAGAGCGTCAAGTCCCTCTCGCTGAAGACCACGAACATGACCCTGAAAAAATTCCTGCCACTGATTGCGGTATTGGCACTGGCCGGCTGTGCCACCTCTCAACCCACGTACCTGAACAACGGCGAACAGGGGCTGTCGATCGATTGCTCCGGCGAAGCCAATTCCTGGGCGACCTGCTATGAAAAAGCCGATGCGTCCTGCGCGGGCACCGGTTATCGCATCGTTGGCACTGACGGCACGCCCCAGCCCAAGGAAAGCGACAAAACCCTGGGCGTCGATGTCGGCAATTACAAAAACCGCAGCGTTGTCGTGGTCTGCAAATAGACCTTACATATGAATTTCGGCGAATTTGATCCCGAGTCCGCGCACGACTTCGATCAGATCGTCGAGACGGTTGAAGGATTCGACTTCGTCGTTATCGTCCACCAGAAAGTAACTGCGTCCGGCGCTTTTCTTGAAAAACACGATCCACTCCCCCGGATTCGCCGGGTTCTGGATGACATGGGTGGCAGAGATCAGGCCCTCTACGTGGCGCTCCCGTACTTGCTCTCGCTTCATCGCGACTCCAGAAATGAAAATGCCGTCACAGCATGACTGCGACGGCATCGGTGCTGATGACTTTCAGTCTATCAGCCGGAAATACACGCATTGGCGGCCTTTTGCACGTCACGCGGGCGAACCGGCACATTCGACATGCGTTCATGCAATTTGATGCTGCTACCGCCGGAGCGATCCTCGATATCAAACACCGCTGCCGCGCCGGTGGAAAGTTTCCCCGGCACGATGATCCGAACTCCGTCCTTGTGCGGCTGCACCTGCAGCGCGCCACGGCTATCTGCCAGTTTCTCGGCCAGACACTGGGCATATTCATGGGGTTTCTTGCCGGAGATCACGCTCATGGTCGGCAGCGTTTCATTGATTTCGGAAACACTCGCACAACCACCCACAGCCAAAACCAACGGCAGACACACCACACCCCACTTCATACAAAACCTCCGTTAAAGACCGTCCGACAGCACAAATGCCGTTTTTCTCCGGGGCCTTCTGCATTTAACCCGCATCCGATTGCGAATATCTGTTCAAAATTGTCAAACCAACGCCCGACGGCCAGATAATAACCCGTGCGGGCTGATAAACTGCGCGCAATTACAAGCTATCGTTTTGATTTTGTAGAAAAAGCCCTTCTGGAGGCGCCCATGAAATTCATTCACCAGCGCGAACACCTCAATGAAGACGACATCGTCGTCATCCAATGCTCGCAAATGTGCAACATCCGTCTGATGAACGACGCCAATTTCCGCAGCTTCAAGAATGGCGGCCGTCACACCTATCACGGCGGCGCCTTCGACACCTTCCCGGCCCGTATCACCGCGCCGAGCACCGGTTTCTGGAACATCACCATCGATACCGTCAACCGCCGTGCGATCAGCGTGACCCGCAAGCCGACGCTGACCCACTCGATCAAGATCATCCGTCGCTCCAGCACCAAACTCAGCTGAGAGACGTCGCTCAACCAGAAAGGAATGCATGACCGTGGCCCAAACGACCAAATACGTCATCAAGTACAAACTCAACGGTGAACGCCGCTTCGAGTTCGCGCAGTTGGTAAACGGCACTGAAGAAGAAGCCAAGGCTGAACTGGACAAGCTTCACGACCAGAAAGACGTGATCAGCGAAATCGCAGTCAGCAAAGCACTGTAAGACGCGGCAGCGAATTCGACCGCACGCGGCGGAGTGTTCTGTCGCGAGGACTGATCCAGACTGACTGCTTCGACCATGAGTCAAGGAGTGACCCTGCGTCACGGCGTCAGTCGCCTGCACAGTGGAAAAAGGCATACCCTAGGCATCATCTTTGACGACGCCACCTGACCACCATGCAACCGAACACTTTCGATCTGTTCGCCGATCATGACCCCGAACAACGCCCTCGCGCCGAGCAGATTGGCGAGCAATCGTGGGTGCTGCATGGGTTCGCCCTGCCATTGATCGAGCAGATCATGCCGGCGCTGGATGCAATTCTTGTCGCAGCGCCGTTGCGCCACATGGTCACGCCGGGCGGCTTCAGCATGTCAGTGGGCACCAGCAGTTGCGGGCCTTTGGGCTGGATCACCGATCGCCGCGGTTATCGTTATTCAAGCGTCGACCCGCTCAGTGATTTGCCATGGCCAGCGATGCCGGAAGTATTCTCGACGCTGGCGCAGTCGGCAGCGGCGCAAGCCGGATTCGCTGACTTCAACGCCGATTCCTGCCTGATCAATCGCTATGTCCCAGGCGCCAAGATGTCATTGCACCAGGACAAAGACGAAAAAGCCTACAGCGCACCCATCGTTTCGTTGTCACTCGGGTTACCGGCCATGTTCCTTTTTGGCGGTTTCAGTCGCAGCGACAAGAGCCAGCGCATTGCCTTGCTGCATGGCGACATGGTGGTCTGGGGTGGCGTTGATCGCTTGCGTTATCACCGTGTGTTGCCGATCAAGCAGGGGCGGCATCCACGCCTGGGTGAACAGCGGATCAATCTGACCTTTCGCGTGGCCGGATAACCTGCAAAAGTTTGACCGCAAGGCTCGGAGTGCTGCGCCCTGCGACGCTGGTTAACCTGAATCAAACAGGTCAACGGACTAACCATCATGAAAACGCTTTCGCCCCCCATCAAGACCGAAAACGATCCACGCTGGGCCGCCGTGATAGCGCGAGATCCACAGGCGGACGGGCAATTTGTCTACGCGGTGAAAACCACCGGCATCTACTGCCGCCCGAGCAGCCTCTCCCGCTTGCCGAAACCGCAGAACGTGGTGTTTTTCGATACCGCTGAACAGGCCGAAGCCGCCGGCTATCGGCCGAGCAAGCGTGCCAGCAAAGATCAGAGTGATGTGGCTGCGCAGCATGCCGCGACTGTCGCGATTGCCTGCCGACATATCGAATCCGCCGAAACATTGCCGGCGCTCAACGAACTGGCCGCAACCGCCGGCCTCAGTCCGTTTCACTTCCATCGCGTGTTCAAAGCCGCGACCGGGTTGACACCCAAGGGTTACGCGTCGGCCCATCGCTCGCGCAAAGTCCGTGAGCGCCTGGCAGATGGCGGCTCGGTGACGGATGCGCTGTACGACGCAGGCTTCAACTCCAACAGCCGTTTCTATGAATCAGCGGATCACTTGCTTGGGATGAAACCCGGCGACTATCGCGCTGCGGGAAAGAACAACGACATTCGTTTCGCCGTCGGCCAGTGCTCACTCGGGGCGATTCTGGTGGCGCAAAGCGAGCGTGGCGTGTGCGCGATTCTGTTGGGTGACGATCCGCATCAACTGGTGTGCGATCTGCAGGATCAGTTTCGTAAAGCCAACCTGATCGGCGCCGATGCCGGGTTCGAACAACTGATCGCCAAGGTCGTGGGTTTTATCGAAGCCCCGGCGCTTGGCCTGGATCTGCCGCTGGACGTTCGCGGCACTGCGTTTCAGGAGCGCGTGTGGCAAGCGCTGCGGGAAATCCCGGCGGGGCATACGGCCAGTTACGCCGAGATTGCCCAACGTATCGGTGCACCGACTTCCATGCGCGCGGTAGCGCAGGCTTGCGGGGCCAACCGTTTGGCGGTGGCCATCCCGTGCCACCGCGTGGTGCGTAGCGATGGCAATCTCTCGGGCTACCGCTGGGGTGTCGAGCGCAAGCGTCAGTTGCTCGAGCGCGAGACGCAGGCTTAACGATTGACGTCCACCACAACCCGTCCGCGAAGTTGCCCGGCGAGTAATTCTGGCGCCGCCTCGATGGCTTCACTCAGGCCGATTTCATGGCTGATCAAGGCCAGCAAGGAAAAATCCAGATCCTTGGCCAGACGACCCCACGCTTCCAGGCGGCGCGCCTTGGGCTGGGTCACGCTGTTGATACCGGCGAGGGTCACGCCGCGCAAAATGAACGGCGCCACCGAAGCCGGGAAGTCCATGCCTTGCGCCAGACCACAAGCGGCAACGGTGCCTTCGGAGCGGGTGCTGGCGCAGGCATTGGCCAACGTATGACTACCGACCGAATCGATCACTGCCGCCCAGCGCTCTTTAGCCAACGGTTTGCCTGGCGCTGACAACGTTGCGCGGTCGATGATTTCACCGGCGCCCAACTGCTTCAGATACTCATGCTCGGAGACACGGCCGGTGGACGCGACGACGCGATAGCCGAGCTTGCTCAGCAGGGCGATGGCAAAACTGCCGACGCCGCCATTGGCGCCCGTCACCAGCACTTCGCCCTGATCCGGCGTCACACCATTGCGCTCGAGCGCCAGAATGCACAGCATCGCCGTGTACCCAGCCGTACCGATGGCCATGGCTTGCGCCGCGGTAAAGGCTTTGGGCAAAGGAATCAGCCAGTCGCCATTGAGCCGCGCCTTCTGCGCCAGACCACCCCAGTGATTTTCGCCGACACCCCAGCCATTGAGCAGCACCTGATCCCCCACTTTATAGTCGGGGTGCGAACTGGCTTCTACGCTGCCCGCCAGGTCGATCCCCGGCACCATCGGAAACTTGCGCACCACCGGACTGCTGCCGGTAATCGCCAGACCGTCCTTGAAGTTCAGCGTGCTGTACGCGACGGCCACGGTAACGTCGCCCTCGGGCAATTGCTCTTCGTTGACCTGCTGCAGGTTGGCGCGATAACCGCTGTCGTCTTTGTCGATCACAATGGCGTTGAACATGACTGCCTCGCATGACTGTTTTCAGAATGTCGTGCCTTGAAATACCACATCGCAACACCCTGCCACATTCGACTTTGCGCCAATCGGCGAATCCGCCGGTTATTTCCAAGGTGGGCGGCTATGCTTTTTCGACGGTCGTGGTTTCGCCGAAATTGCTAAAGAGGCCGCCATTGCCGCGACCACCGGCGAACCGCCAATTTTCATCGCTCTTTATGGAAGCCGAAAGAACGGCGGATTTCATCGACGCTGAAAAACTGCACGGGTTGTTCTGAATTTCGAACTGGCCCCGAATCCGGTTTTGCTGCTAAAAACCGGTTTCGCCCCCTGCCCGCTACACCGTTTGGAGAGCCACCCTCATGAGCCAATGGCCAGACACTCGCCTACTTGACCTGCTCGGCATTGAATTACCGATCATCCAGGGCCCGATGGCCGGTGCGACGAATTCGTCCATGGTCATCGCCGTATGCAACGCCGGTGGATTGGGATCGATGCCGGCAGCCATGCTGAGCATCGAGCAATTGCGCGAAGAGCTGAAAACCATTCGCCAACACACCAAAAACCCCTTCAACGTGAACTTCTTCTGCCACCAGCCACCGGCAGCCGATGAGCAACGTGCCCATGACTGGAAGCATTTGCTGGAACCGTATTACCGCGAACTGGGCGTGGATTTCACTGCCCCGACACCGGTGTCCAACCGAGCACCGTTCGATGCGGCGGCCTGCGAAGTGCTGGAGGAGTTTCGACCTGAAGTCGTGAGCTTCCACTTCGGTCTGCCGGAGAAATCCCTGTTGGATCGGGTCAAGGCAACCGGGGCGAAAATTCTTTCCTCGGCCACCACGGTCGAAGAAGCGATCTGGCTGGAGCAGAACGGCTGCGATGCGATTATCGCCATGGGCTATGAGGCCGGCGGCCATCGCGGCATGTTTCTCAGTGATGACCTGAGCAGTCAGGTCGGCACGTTTGCCTTGGCGCCTCAAGTGGTCGATGCGGTGAACGTACCAGTGATTGCCGCCGGGGCGATTGCCGATGCTCGCGGCGTCGCGGCAGCATTCGTATTGGGCGCATCAGCGGTACAGGTCGGCACCGCCTACCTGTTCACGCCGGAAGCCAAAGTCAGCGCCGCTCACCAAAAAGCGCTGCGCACCGCCAAAGAGAGCGAAACGGCGGTCACCAATATTTTTACCGGGCGGCCGGCGCGGGGCATTCTCAACCGCGTCATGCGTGAGCTGGGGCCGATGTCGCCGAAAGCACCGGCGTTTCCCTTGGCCGGTGGGGCACTGATGCCATTGCGAGCAATCAACGAGGCAGAGTTTGCCAACCTCTGGGCCGGTCAGGCATTCACTCTCGGCAAAGACATCGGCAGCGCTGAACTGACCCGGCAATTAGCCGAAGATGCATTGGCAAAACTCACTCGTCAGTGACGCCAGACAGAGTGAGGATTCAGGCATCCTCACTCTGGTTTTAACCAACACTTCCTGTTTGGCGGCATTTCGCTATATATTTCTCTATATAGCGAATCCACCCTCGCATTGGCGCAGTCCACCTCCAACAGTAACTGCCCTCTGCACCCGCCAACAACGGAGCTGTTACATGACCATTCGTGCCTCACGCTTTGCCCCTGCCTGCCTGGCCTCTTTGCTCGCGGTCTTCGCCGTCAGCGCAGTTCAGGCTGATGAAGTGCAAGTGGCGGTTGCAGCCAACTTCACCGCGCCGATCCAGGCCATCGCCGCCGATTTTGAAAAAGACACCGGGCACAAACTGGTTGCAGCTTACGGCGCCACTGGCCAGTTCTACACCCAGATCAAAAACGGCGCGCCGTTCGAAGTGTTCCTCTCCGCTGACGACACCACCCCGGAAAAACTCGAAAAAGAAGGCGACACCGTCAAAGGTTCGCGCTTCACCTACGCCATCGGCACCCTGGCGCTGTGGTCGGCGAAAGAAGGTTATGTCGATGCCAAAGGTGAGGTGCTGAAAAACAACGAATATCAGCACCTGTCCATCGCCAATCCAAAAGCCGCACCCTACGGCCTGGCCGCCACGCAAGTGCTGGAAAAACTCAAACTGACCGAAGCCACCAAAGCCAAGATCGTCGAAGGCCAGAACATCACTCAGGCTTACCAATTCGTCTCGACCGGCAACGCAGAACTGGGTTTTGTCGCCCTGTCGCAAATCTACAAGGACGGCAAAGTCAGCAGCGGTTCGGCATGGATCGTCCCTGCCAGCATGCACGACCCGATCAAACAAGACGCCGTGATTCTCAACAAAGGCAAAGACAATGCCGCCGCCAAGGCGCTGGTTGAATACCTCAAAGGCCCGAAAGCCGCTGCGGTGATCAAGTCCTACGGATACCAGCTGTAAATGTCGCTGACGAGTGCCGATTTCGCGGCGATCTGGCTGACCCTGAAACTGGCGTCCCTGACCACCGCGATTCTGCTGGTTGTCGGCACTCCGATTGCCCTGTGGTTGTCGCGTACCCGCTCGTGGCTGCGCGGCCCGATCGGGGCAATTGTCGCCCTGCCCCTCGTGCTGCCACCGACCGTGATTGGTTTCTATCTGCTACTGATGATGGGGCCGCACGGTTTTCTCGGCCAATTCACTCAATGGCTGGGGCTGGGCACCCTGACCTTCAGCTTCACCGGACTGGTGATTGGCTCGGTGATCTATTCAATGCCGTTCGTGGTGCAGCCGTTGCAAAACGCGTTTTCGGCGATCGGCACCCGCCCACTGGAAGTCGCCGCTACCTTGCGCGCGAATCCGTGGGACACATTTTTCAGTGTGATCCTGCCGCTGGCGCGTCCTGGTTTTATCACTGCGGCGATCCTCGGCTTCGCACATACCGTCGGTGAGTTCGGCGTGGTGCTGATGATCGGCGGCAACATTCCCGACAAGACCCGCGTGGTTTCCGTGCAAATCTATGACCACGTCGAAGCGATGGAATACGCGCAGGCCCACTGGCTGGCCGGGGCGATGCTGGTGTTCTCGTTTCTGGTGTTGCTGGCGCTGTACTCCAGCCGCAAAACCCGCGCAGGCTGGAGCTGATCGATGATTGATGTACGTCTGAAACGGGCCTATGCGGGCTTCAGCCTCGATGTCGACCTGAACTTGCCCGGCCGTGGCGTGACTGCGCTTTATGGGCATTCCGGCTCGGGCAAAACCACCTGCCTGCGCTGTATCGCCGGGCTTGAACGGGCTGAACATGGCTTCATCCAGATCAACGATGAAGTCTGGCAGGACAGCGACAACGGTATTTTCGTCCCGCCACACAAACGTGCGCTCGGTTATGTGTTTCAAGAGGCCAGCCTGTTTCCCCACCTGTCGGTGCTGGCCAACCTGCAATTCGGCCTCAAGCGTATCGCCCGGTCCCTGCGTCGTGTCGACATGGCGCAGGCCACTGAACTCTTGGGCATCGGGCATCTGCTCGAACGTCACCCGCAGCATTTGTCGGGTGGCGAGCGCCAGCGCGTCGGCATCGCTCGAGCCCTGTTGACCAGCCCGAAACTGCTGCTGATGGACGAACCGCTGGCGGCGCTCGACAGTCAGCGCAAACGTGAAATCCTGCCGTACCTGCAACGCCTGCATGACGAACTGGAAATTCCGTTGTTGTACGTCAGCCATGCGCAGGACGAAGTCGCACGGCTGGCCGATCACCTGGTGTTGCTCAGCGAAGGCAAAGCGCTGGCCAGCGGCCCTATCGGCGAAACCCTTGCGCGCCTGGATCTGCCGATGGCCATGGGCGATGACGCTGGCGTGATCATTGAAGGCCAGGTCAGCGCTTACGACGCGGACTACCAATTACTGAGCCTGCAATTGCCGGCCACCGAGATGAGCATTCGGGTCACGCATGCACCGATGCAAGTAGGCCAGACCCTACGCTGCAAAGTGCACGCCCGGGACATCAGCCTGAGCCTGGAGAACAGCGAATTCAGCAGCATACTCAATCGACTGCCGGTCACCGTGGTCAGCGAGCAATCGGCCGACAACGCTGCCCACGTGCTGATTCGTCTCGATGCGGGCGGCACCCCGTTAGTCGCGCGCATCACTCGCTACTCCCGGGACCAATTGGGCGTGCACCCGGGCCAGCATTTGTGGGCGCAGATCAAAGCGGTCGCAGTCCTCGCCTAAATCATTCGGCACCACGGCATCGGCGTGCGGTCAATCGCTTTACAGACCGCCGCGCCATTAAAGGAAACTGCCATGCCCGACACCGTGCTGACTGCCGACCTGCCATCCGACCTGCATTACGTCGACGACACCCAGCCCGGTATCACCCGCAAGAAGTTGCGCGGCAAATTCTGCTACTTCGAACCGTCAGGCCAGCGCATCACCGACACCGACGAAATCAAACGCATCAATGCCCTCGCCGTGCCGCCGGCCTATACCGACGTATGGATCTGCCTGGACCCGCGTGGTCATCTGCAAGCCACCGGCCGTGATGCCCGTGGACGCAAGCAGTATCGTTATCACGCTCGCTGGCGCGAAGTGCGCGATGCCGATAAATATTCGCGGCTGCGCGAGTTCGGTCTGGCGTTGCCCAAACTGCGCAAGCAACTGGAAGCGCTGTTGGCCGCGCCCGGTTTCAGCCGTGACAAGGTCATGGCCACGGTGATCACCCTGCTCGACGCCACACTGATTCGGGTCGGCAATACCCAATACGCCCGCGACAACCGCTCCTACGGCCTGACCACCCTGCGCAGCCGACATGTCGAAGTTAACGGCAGCGCGATCCTGTTTCAGTTTCGCGGCAAGAGCGGCATCGAACATCAGATCACCGTCAAGGATCGACGTTTGGCGCGCATCATCAAGCGTTGCCTGGAGATTCCCGGGCAGAACCTGTTTCAGTATCTGGATGAAAACGGTGAGCGGCACACCGTCAGTTCTTCCGACGTCAATGCGTACCTGCAAACCCTGACCGGCGCCGATTTCACCGCCAAGGATTACCGCACCTGGGCCGGTAGCGCCTTGGCCCTGTCGGTCTTGCGTGAATTGCAGTGGGCATCCGAGACCGAGGCCAAACGGCATGTGGTGGAGATGGTCAAAGGCGTTGCCAAACAGCTGGGCAACACGCCGGCAGTTTGCCGCAAGTGTTACATCCACCCTGCGGTGGTGGAAAAATTCATGCTCGGCGCCCTCGCCGAACTGCCTCGTCCGCGTGTGCGCAAAGGCCTGCGTGCCGAGGAAGTGGCGCTGGCGATGTTTCTCGAGCGCATGAGCGAAATGACCGACGCACCTTGATCCGCTGCACTGCGTCATCTAGGCTAGCGACCTTCCCCACCTCCGGACGACCGCAAAAGTGAACAACCCCGCCTTCTAAAAATGCAATCGCGACACGCCGTGATCGGCGCTTGTCAGTTTTCACGACATTTTTTGGAGGTGCCGATGACTCACGTCTCGCGTACGCCCGCACTCGTTACCCTGAATCAACTGGGTTTTCAGTTCGCCAATGGCGCAACACTGTTTGAAGACCTGAATCTGAATTTCGATCATCAACCGACCGCTATCGTCGGGCGCAACGGTGTCGGCAAAAGCGTCCTTGCACGCTTGATTGCCGGGCATTTGCTGCCCACCACCGGCAGCGTCGCACGCTCGATCTGCGTACATTACGTCGCACAAACGTTCATCACCACACCCGGACAAACCGTCGCCGACGCAACCGGGACGGCCTCGGTGCTCAGCGCACTGGAACGGCTTGAGCTGGGTTGTGCCACTGCCGACGACTTCGACTTCATCGACGAACGCTGGGATCTCGCGGATCGTTTGCGCCAGATGCTCGATGAGGCTGGGCTGGCCGACATCACTGCGTCGGATCTGACGGAGCACCTCAGCGGTGGCCAGCAGGCAAGAATTGCCCTGATCGGTGCGCTGTTGAGTCAGGCGCCATTGCTGGTACTCGACGAACCCACCAATCACCTCGACAGCGTCGGTCGACAATGGCTGATGTGTTTGCTTGAGCGCTGGCGTGGCGGATTGATCGTCGTCAGTCACGACCGGCAGCTGTTGGAGCAGATGCAGCGAATTGTCGAACTAACGTCGTTGGGGGCAACGGTTTTCAGTGGCAGGTTTGCGGATTTCATCGGGCAACGCCGAATAAAACAGCAGGCAGCGCAGACACAACTCGCTCAGGCTCGAACCGAGCGTCAGCGCGAACGTACGCGACTGCAACGCGAGCACGACACAATCCAGCGCCATGCGGCCGGGAGCCGTCGCCACGCACAAAGTGCCAACGTTTCGGGCTTCGAGCGGGCAGCTTTGAAAGCGGCTGCGCGGGAAATCATGGGGCAGGTCAAAATCGGCCACCAGACACGTAAGTCGCAGCTGGATGAGCGCGTCCGCGAGGCGTACGAAAATGTCCTGCCGGACGATGGCGTACTGATCAATTTGCCGGGCAGCGTGGTTCCTGACCATCGTCGGGTGTGCACGCTGAGAAACGCTTGTTTGCCCTGGTTGTCCGCAGATACGCCCAGCTCTCGGATTGACCTCGCCATTCAAGGACCGATGCGCATCGCTGTCAGCGGTCCTAACGGTTGTGGTAAATCGACGCTGTTGAAAATGCTGGCTGGCGAGTTAGCGCCGGTGACTGGCGAGTGCATCACGCATGTGCCTTTTGCCTTTCTCGACCAACAGCTCGAATTACTGGATGAGCATTCATCCATTGTCGAACAGTTGCAGGCACAGCAAACGCCTTTGAGCGAAGCTGAGTTGCGTAATGTCCTCGCTCATCTGCAACTGGACGCGCAACGCGTTACCCGGCCCTGCGCCTCACTGAGTGGCGGTGAACGCCTGAAAGCCGCCCTCGCGTTGGCATTGTGGCGCCACACGCCCGCACAATTACTGCTGCTGGATGAGCCAACCAATCACCTGGACCTGACATCGGTGCAAGCTTTCGAACAAGCCTTGCAGACCTTTCCCGGAGCCATTGTCGTGGTTTCCCACGATCAGGCATTTCTACGGGCGTTGAATCCAAGCCATCACTTGATCTGGTACCCGGAAGGCTGGCGCTGGCAACCGACGAGCTGAGGTGCCTATTTTTTGCACGATTGCCGGAGGCTTCTATAGTTGATCTGACACGAATCAGCTGCGGTGACGCCATGGAAGACATTTTCGTCGTGAAGCGTTGCAACAAGATCATTATTCACGGTCGACGCGCCGGAGACAGTCAGCATGATCCAGCCGAAGCGCATAGCTGGTTTCGCATCTGCGATACGCGTACTGGCGGCTTCATCGGTGATGGCTACGACGCGCAAGAGGACGCAGGACGTGAATGCAGGCGCCTCAACGCAGCCAGTTCCCTATCACCGGCCCGCCAGTCTTCAGTCTGATGCCGATCATAAGCGGGTCTATACTGAAACCAGCTGAAGGAGCAGCGCCCCACGGCAGAAGGCTCGCAACACGCGGGCTTTTTGCTGCAGCTCAGGTTTCATTTAACGGAGGTGTTTCATGTCCGAAAAAGAGTCCATCACCACCCTCCTCACCTTGCTCGACGCTCGACAAGCGCGCCTCGCGGCCGCCTGCAAAGAGATCGCCGACTGGGTCGACCACCAAGGCGGACACCCGACCGCCCTGCGCATCCGTGACCGGCTGAACGATATAGAAAAGGATGCTCCGCTGATTCGCAATACGCTGTCGGCGCTCAAGCCTGTCGATCGGCCACTACCTCGGTTCAGATGACAGCGACCTCGCCAAGGTCCCAGGAATTTACCTCACAAGCGGTGACACCCCGGTCACCGCGCATTTGCCCGTCCGAAATGTTTATTCTCCCCCGCGATTGCGTTTTCACATAACGATCACATCTGCGCGTCTACAGTGAAATCACTCCTTTGCAAAACACCCCTCTCACCCGCCCGCATGCGGGTGTTTTTTTGCCTGCGCCCCATTGCCGAACGGCACAGAAGGCAAGTTGTCAAATGCAATACACGTCGCAAAGGAGACAGTTCATGGTTATCCATTTCAACGTTGACGGGCATCTGGCCTGTGGCCATAAAGGCAAACAACTGTCGGCAAGCAGAGAGCTCAATCGAGTGAAATGCCGCAGTTGCCGCAATACCGATGCCTTCAAACAGGCACGAAAAGACCAGCGCAACGCAGCCCGCAGAATGGCCCGCCAGGCCAAAACCACGCATGGCGAAGCAAACTGGCGCACAGAATGGGTCGAGCGGCTGACAGCAATGGCCGGACTTCAGCGCTTGCCTCGGGGTTTTAGCGGGCAGACTTTCGTGTAGCCCTGCATAAAAAAGGCAAAAAAAAAGGCCTGCATGAGAAAACTCATGCAGGCCTTTGGTATTCATGGTGCCCGAAGCCGGAATCGAACCGGCACGCCCTTACGAGCGGGGGATTTTAAGTCCCATGCGTCTACCAGTTTCGCCATTCGGGCGGTAGCGCGGTGTTGCTGCTTTCTGCTGCGCAGTCGCGATCCTGACAGGATCCAACCTTGAACAGCAGAGCGGGAAATATATACATCACTTCCCGGCGAAGCAAGTTTGCAATGACCGTATTTCAAGACTAAATCTTGCAGCGCAGTGCAAATAAAAAAGCTCCGTAAATCATGGATCTACGGAGCTTGTTTATAGTGGAGGCCGAGGTCGGAATCGAACCGGCGTAGGTGGATTTGCAATCCACTGCATAACCATTTTGCTACTCGGCCTCAGAACATTTGTTATCAGTAGCACAACAACAAATGTGTTTTAAACTTGGAGCGGGAAACGAGACTCGAACTCGCGACCCCGACCTTGGCAAGGTCGTGCTCTACCAACTGAGCTATTCCCGCTTGGTGATGCGCATTCTATAGAATTAAGAAGCTCCGTCAACCCCTTGATTCAAAAAAGTTTTATTTCTTTTCGACATCGGTCTTCAGGTGCGGCCAGGCAGCGCGAAGGTATTGAACCATCGACCACAACGTCAGGCCGGCAGAGACCATCAGCAAGGCGTAACCCAGGATAACCCAGAAACTGAAGTCCTTTGGATTGGCCAGCAGGATCACCAGTGCGAGCATCTGCGCGGCGGTTTTCCATTTACCGAGATTCGAAACGGCTACATGGGCACGGGCACCGAGTTCGGCCATCCACTCACGCAAGGCCGACACCACAATCTCGCGACCGATGATGACAGCAGCCGGCAGAGTGAGCCAGAGATTGCCGTGTTCTTGCACCAGCAGCACCAGTGCCACTGCAACCATGAGTTTGTCGGCTACCGGATCGAGAAATGCCCCGAACGGAGTGCTTTGCTCCAGACGACGGGCCAGATAACCATCCAGCCAGTCCGTTGCTGCCGCAAAGGCAAACACCGAAGCGGAGGCCATGTAACTCCACTGATAAGGCAGATAGAACAGCAAAATGAAGATCGGAATGAGCAGGACGCGTAGAACGGTAATCAGATTAGGGATATTCATCGGCACAACTGGCTACGAGGTGAAGGGGCATTCTACTCGCTATGCAGGTTCGCATAAATCGACTCTGCGAGCTTTTTACTGATCCCCGGGGCTTTGGCGATCTCTTCGATGCTTGCACGAGACAGCTCCTGCAATCCACCAAAATGTTTCAACAAATCGCGACGCCGGGTCGGCCCGACGCCCGCAACGCCTTCCAGCGTTGACGTACGGCGGGTTTTGCCACGGCGTGCGCGGTGTCCTGTAATCGCGAAGCGGTGGGCCTCATCGCGGATCTGTTGAATCAGGTGCAGCGCCGGCGAATCGCCACGCAAGGTGAACTCATGCGCTGCATCATTCAGATACAACGTTTCGAAGCCGGCCTTGCGCGTGGCGCCCTTGGCGACACCGAGCAGGATCAGATCCGGCACGGCCAACTCGTTGAGAACATCTCTGGCCATCGACAACTGGCCCTTGCCTCCGTCGACCAGCAAGATGTCCGGCAACTTGCCCTCGCCTTCCTTGAGTTTGCTGAAGCGTCGTGTAAGGGCCTGATGCATGGCGGCGTAGTCGTCACCCGCCGTGACCCCTTCGATGTTGTAGCGCCGGTAGTCGGACTTGATCGCGCCTTCCGGTCCAAACACCACGCAGGAAGCAACTGTTGCCTCACCACTGGAATGACTGATGTCATAGCATTCCAGACGCTGCGGCGGCTCATCCAGGTTCAACACTTCGGCCAGGGCTTCAAACCGCGCCGCCGTATGTTGACGGTTGGCCAGGCGTGCGCCCAATGCCTGCTCTGCGTTGGTCACGGCCAGTTGCTGCCAGCGTGCACGCGTACCACGCACCCGATGACTGATGGCCAGCTCTCGGCCACGCAACTCATGGATCGCCTCGATCAACGTCGGAAAATCTTCGTGAACCACATTGACGATCAGTTCGCTCGGCAAATCCCGCTCGGGGCTGCTGATGAAGTACTGGCCGAGAAACGCGGCCATGACCTCCGACACGTCCTCTTCGATACCGACTTGCGGAAAGAAATTCTTGCTGCCCAACACGCGTCCGCCACGGACGCTGATCAAATGCACGCAGGCACCACCCGGGTTGACGAAAGCCGCAATGACATCGATATCCCCCGTGCCGCCTTCCATGCTTTGTTGATCCTGGACCCTGCGCAACAGCGCGATCTGATCGCGCAGTTCGGCAGCTCGCTCGAACTCCAGGTTGATCGCCGCCTCTTCCATCGCCGTCGACAGTTCGTTGGTCAGCGCGTGACTACGCCCCTCAAGAAACATGACCGAGTGACGCACGTCTTCGGCATAAACCTCAGGCTCGACCAGCCCGACGCAAGGTGCTTTGCAGCGTTTGATCTGATATTGCAGACATGGCCGGGTACGGTTCTTGTAGTAGCTGTCTTCACACTGGCGAACGAAGAAGGTCTTTTGCAGCAGACTCAGGCTTTCGCGTATGGCGCCGGCGCTCGGATAAGGACCGAAATACTTGCCCTTGGCTTTTTTGGCCCCGCGATGAATGCTCAGGCGCGGAAACTGCCCGTCGGACAGAAACACGTAGGGATAGGACTTGTCGTCGCGCAACAGGATGTTGTACGGCGGCCGCCACTCTTTGATCAGCGTTTGTTCAAGTAGCAGCGCTTCGGTTTCGTTGGCGGTGATGGTCGTTTCGACCTGCGCAATGCGCCCCACCAACGCTGCGGTTTTAGGCGCCAGACCGGTTTTGCGAAAGTAGCTGGCCAGGCGTTTTTTCAGATTTTTGGCCTTGCCCACGTACAAAAGGCGTGCATCGCTGTCGAACATGCGATAGACGCCCGGGCGGCCGCTGACTGTCGACAGAAACGCGCCGGAATCGAATGTGTCAGTCATGGTCAGAGGCTGGCATCAACCATGCCGTGACGAACCGCCAACAGTGTCAACTCGACGTCGCTGCTGATCGAAAGCTTCTCGAAAATACGGTAGCGATAGGTGTTCACGGTTTTCGGCGACAGGCACAACTTGTCGGAAATGATCTGTACTTTCTGACAGCCGACAATCATCAACGCGATTTGAATTTCGCGTTCGGACAAGGCATCGAAAGGAGAATCGTTGGACGGCTGAAAGGATTTGATCGCCAATTGCTGGGCAATCTGCGGACTGATATAGCGTTGGCCGGCAAACACCAGGCGAATGGCCTGGACCATTTCCGGCAAACCCGCGCCCTTGGTCAGATAACCCGCTGCACCCGCCTGCAGCAAGCGTGTCGGGAAAGGATCCTCTTCACACACGGTAACCGCGACCACTTTGATATCCGGATGACTGCGCAACAGTTTGCGCGTGGCTTCGAGGCCGCCGATGCCAGGCATCTTGACGTCCATCAACACCACATCGGGCTTCAACTCTCGGGCCTTGATCAGGGACTCTTCCCCGGATTCGGCCTGGCCAACCACTTGCAAGCCATCGATATCGGCCAGCATACGTGTAATGCCTGTACGAACGAGATCATGGTCATCGACCACTAGCACCCTAATCAAGCAGACACCTCGCGATATGGTCATATTGGGATGCCGGACACCTTAGCAAAAAGTGCCACACAGACCTAGCGGAAAGCGTCATTTAAAAAGTTTCAATTCATCATTGAAGGCTTGCCGGCTGCGGGTTTCAGAGCACAGGTGTACTGATATCAAGCTGCATTCGCAGAAAACACTCGTCCGCGCCCTGAACCTGTAGGCCTTTTCTTTCATACAAGTTTCTCGCCGGATTATTCTCGAATACGGTCAGTCGCACAGCCGGGCGTCTTTCTTTGCGGGCCATGTCGATAACCTGATCAATCGCCCAAGAACCAGCGCCCTGCCCCTGAAAAGCTTCAGCAATCTGCAATTCACGGATATAGAGCGCACGCAGATCCCGGCTGAGGCTGAGAAAACCCACCGCCAGATCACCTCGCACTATCAGCCAGCTCTGTCGCCCCGACCACCCTACGTCAAATGCTTCGTCCTGCCATAACAGGTCATGGTCAATGTAATAGCGCAGCATGTTCTGACAGGTGAGATCGCGGGCAAATGCCAGGTCTTCTGGAGTCGCAAGACGTAAGTGGAATGTCATCGGGCTTGCGTAACAGGAACAACCCGTCCCTGCCACGCACCGTCATTACGCTGGGCGACGACCAGCAGGTCGCCCGTCCCGGGAGCTGCAACGATCAGCGAACCGTCTTCGGACCAGATGCTACTGCGCCCCGCGGATTGCCAACCGCCGGTCAGCCCGCCGTGATTGGCCATCAGCACAGCCATCGAGTGTTGCCGGGCATAGCCCTGCAGTATTGCCGTATCGACTGCGTAACCTTTGTCGCTGATCAATACACCGGCTGCGTACAGGTTGGCGCCCTGATCTGCGGCCGCTGCGGCATGGCTGGCATGCGTGAAATCCGCGCACACCGCCAACGCGACCACTTCCCCGCCGATCCTCAGGGTCGGCCCGCCGAAACCAGGAGCAAAAAAACGCTCCTCGCCCGTGTGCAAATGCTGCTTGCTGTAAACGCCGAGAGAGCCGTCAGCGCCCAGAACCAGAGCGCCGATCAACGCCGAAACGCTGCCCTCCAACCGAATGGGCATACCGACAACGGCAGTCACCCCAAGCTCTCGGGCCAAATCTCTCAGGGGTTGCAGCACTGCGTCTTGCGGGTCAATCGCCAATGCCGCCGCGTCCGGTCCTTCATAGCCAGTCAGCGACAACTCGGGAAAAACCAGCAACTCAACGCCCTGCTCCGCTGCTGCCTCAATGAAACGGCCATGTCGGACAATGTTTCCGAGAATGTCCCCGGCAAGGGAGAAGCTTTGGGCAGCGGCAATGGTCAATGTCGACACGGTTCATCCTTGGCAATCAAGTGAAACGCCGAGTTTCACTACTCTTGCCCAAATCAGGCAATAGGCATTTTGTTGATAACGCGATAGCAATTTCTGATTGCTGAGGCATATCGGCCTCTAGTAAGCTCGGCCCATTCATCGGAGACAGAACATGTTCAGCACCCTTTCACAGCTTCGTACCGCCAGCGCCCTGCGCTCGGTTGCGGCTGCCCGGGTGAATGACGTTTGCGCTCCGGTCAGCTTTTATTTTGGGTATTGGTTTAGCCACTGGCGCGCCTGATACCCAAACGGCGCCCATAACAACGGGTCGCCTACCAGAGATTTCTCAACCCCCGGTCGGCCTCCCGACCGGGGGTTTTGTTTTTCAGCCCTGAATTTTTCAGCAACACACCAGACACTTTGAGGATTCACGAAATGAACTACGCCACTTATTACCGTTACGACAGCTTTAGCGCCTGGCGATTTACCAGCTTCCGCTCGGGACAGCCTGCCGCCTCCGATCGGTCACCTACAGGTGGCAAACACACACATATAGCCAATACGGCCAACTGTCGAACACCCCAATAGGGCCGAGCGCGCGGGACGAACCCGCCGCCAGCCCAGGAAGACCGAATATGAACTCGTCCGTTTCTGCTCTGCCACTGTCCACGCTGAACTCTGCCAACGAAGCATTGACCCTGCGTCTGCCCAGCTCGTTGCAACTCAAACAGCAATTGCCTCTGAGCAATGCCTTAAGCCTGCAAGTCACCAACCACCGCCAGGCAGTTCGTGCCATTCTCAATGGCCAGGATCCGCGACTGCTGGTTATCGTTGGCCCCTGCTCCATCCACGACCCACAATCGGCACTCGAATACGCCAGCAAACTCGTTCGACTGGCTGAAGAAGTCAGCGGCGAAATGCTCTTGGTGATGCGCGCCTACGTCGAAAAACCGCGCACCACGGTTGGCTGGAAAGGTCTGGCCTACGACCCACACCTGGATGGCAGTGATGACATGGCTGGCGGCCTGACCCTGTCACGCGAGCTGATGCTGGAAATGATCCGCCTCGGTTTACCGGTGGCCACTGAGCTGCTGCAACCCATGGCTGCCGGCTACTTCGATGACCTGCTGAGCTGGGTGGCCATTGGCGCCCGTACCACTGAATCGCAGATTCACCGGGAAATGGCCAGTGGTTTGAGCATGCCGGTAGGCTTCAAGAACGGCACCGACGGCGGCGCCGCCATTGCCGTTGACGCGATGCGTTCGGCAGCCCATCCGCACCGACATTTCGGCGTCGATAGCCAAGGTCATCCGGCCGTCATTCAAACGCCAGGCAACCCCGACACCCACCTGGTACTGCGCGGGGGCCATAAAGGGCCAAACCATGATCGCGAGAGCGTGGCCAAAATCCACGCCGACCTGGCTCGCCTGAAGATTCCGAGCCGGATCATGGTCGATTGCAGCCACGCCAACAGCGGCAAGGATCCCTTGCGCCAGCCCGGCGTATTCAACGAAGTGCTTGAGCAACGCTTGCAAGGTGACCGTTCTCTGATCGGCATGATGATTGAGTCTCACCTGTTCGAAGGCTGCCAGCCGCTGAGCGAATCCTTGCGCTACGGGGTGTCGATTACCGACGGCTGCCTCGGTTTCAGCGCAACCGAACGCTTGCTGCTCGAAGCCTCGCAGCGCCTCGCCGCACACGCCAAAGGCTGATTGCCAGACGTGCCCTCCGGTTTTATCGCGAACCGGAGGGACCACATAGCTGTTACGCCTCCACTCGCACTTGCGTCACTGCCGACTCCTGACTGACATCGTCCAGACGCTCAACCGTGTAGGCAACGCGCACGGTCGTGCCATGGTGCTCACGCCAGAATCGGTGCGGCACAATGAAGATCAGCGGCTTCCCCGCCGTCTCCCGAGTGATTTCGCGGTCATCCCGGTGATTGAAAAGATCCCCGTCGCACTTGAGATACACCAGCTCGCCTTCCTGCGTCTGGGCATTCCCGATCACGATGGTGACGCCATCGATCGAATCATCGTTCAACAGCACGCCATCTTCAGCTTCAAGCACATCGGGAGCGTCCAACTCACCCCGCTGGAACGGGGCGATAACAAGTCTTGCAGGCTCGGATTCGCGAACCGCGCCTCCGGACTGCTCGACTCGGTAGCACACCTTAACCTCGCCACCGAGATGCGCCGCAATGTGCGCTGCGTCAACCCAGAATGACAGGACGTCGGCGACGGCAAAGTGCTCGACTTTCAGGGTATCGCAGAACGTTGTAGGCAATTTGCCTGTACCCCATATCAACGTAACCAGGTCGCCAGCTGCCATTCGGGCGTAAGGCTGGAGCACGACAAGCGTGCCTTCCTGTACTCGCGCCGGATCCAGCGTCCCGCCGATCGCTCCCTCGACAATCGGCGCAAGCAACTGCGGTCGGGTATCCCCCACAGACAACTGCACACGCGCAGATAGCACGGGGCCGGACGAGCCCGCACTGAGCAGCTTCCAGTAGACCTCAAGCGAACCGCCATCCAGGGCCGCGACATGCATGCCTTTAACAACGAAAACGACATCCTTGCCGACCTGTGCCTCGCTGACATAGCGAACCATTTCATGCTGGTATGCAAAGCCCTCTATATCCAGACCGTCCCAACTCAACAGCAACTGGTCGCCGCAGGCCATGTTTGCATAAGGGGCGATACGGACAACGACCTTGCCCAGCGAAGGATCAAGCGCGCTCCCCTCCAGGGAATCGAGGATCGCCGCTGGCAGCAATTCGTTCGACACACAGGGACTGACGGGGTGGCGCATACGGTAGCAAAACTCGACTTCGTGCGTGTGCATTAGTGGCTCCATTCCTTGGAAAAAACGCCGCTTCATGGACGGCGTCGACAGCCAACATTGAACGTGATCCTGCACATTTTCGATGTCAGCCCGATCCGCTGCAGACACACAGCAAACGCCTCGGTGTAGGTAGGCAAAGTGCACAAAATCGGCACCAGCCAAGCGAAAGATGGCGGCAACTTCCGATTCGGATCTCACAAGTATCTGAAAATTCGTACAGACCCTAGTCCAGATTCAACGGTCAAGAGAAGCCTCTTCTTACTTCTTCAACGAGATGAGTGTTTTAGAGTGGCCACCGGATTCCCCGATGAACTTCTGTGAAAAAGGTAAGAACATGCAACGGAATGCTTCAACTCGCTATCCCGTCCTGTTGGTACACGGCCTGTTCGGATTCGAGCGCATCGGTCATTTCGAGCTGTTCCATGATGTAAAGGACGCGCTGAAAACGGCCGGCAGCCGAGTGTTTGTTCCACACCTTTCTGCCACTCATAAAAACGAAACAAGGGGTGAACAACTGCTTGCACAGATTGATCGTGTTCTGCGAGGCACAGGTGCCGACAAAGTCAACCTCATCGGACACAGCCAGGGGGCATTGGCTGCCCGATACGCTGCGGCGCTTGCGCCACACGCCGTAGCTTCGGTGACTTCCGTCAGTGGTCCGAACCACGGTTCGGAGCTGGCCGATTTTCTGCGCAAGGCACTGGTGCCTGGGCGACTGCCGGAGGCGGTCGCCCAGAATGTGGCGACACTGTTTGGCAATTTTCTTTCGTTGCTCAGTGGCAGTGCGACGTTGCCACAGAACGCGCTGGCTGCACTCAATGCTCTGACGACTGAAGGTGTGGGCGATTTCAACGACAAGTTTCCGCAAGGATTACCCGATACCTGGGGCGGCCAGGGCGCGGAACGGGTCAATGGTGTGCACTATTACTCCTGGAGCGGCGTCCTGTCCGCCGACAATCCACCGACACTCGATCCGACACGAAGCGTTTGCCATGCGCTATCGCAATACTTCATGACCGAGACCGAACAGAATGATGGTTTCGTCGGCCGGTTCAGCTCTCACCTGGGGCAAGTAATCCGCTCCGACTATCCGCTGGATCATCTGAACAGCCTGCGCCGCTCGCCCGGCTCAGCCACTACCCTGCCCGATCCGATTGAACTGTACGTTGAACATGCCGCACGTCTGCGGGCCGCGAATCTCTGAGCAAGGTCGCGGACAACCGAACGGAACTTTGCCGAGAATTCGCCCACTGAATCCGGTAGGCTCCACACTTTACTGAAATAGATTGGAGAGTTTCCCCATGGCTAAAGCCACTGCCCGCCACATCCTGGTTTCCAGCGAAGACAAGTGCAACGAACTCAAGGCTCAGATCGAAGGCGGCGCCGATTTCGCCGAAGTCGCCAAGGCCAACTCCACCTGCCCGTCCAGCCGTCAGGGCGGTGATCTGGGTTCGTTCGGTCCTGGCCAGATGGTCAAGGAATTCGACACCGTGGTCTTCAGCGCGCCAATCAATGTCGTGCAAGGTCCGGTGAAGACTCAGTTTGGTTATCACCTGCTGGAAGTCACCAGCCGTCAGGACTGATCCGTCGCCTGATTGCTCGCAACGGCCCGCCTTCTGGTGGGCCGTTGTGTTTCAGTTACATATACGGCTGGCGACTGGCGCGCCTCTCGCGTACAACTTGCGCATATCGATTTCCCGGTTCCAAGGCTGACAATGCGACTGGTTTTCCCCACATTGATGCTCACCGCCCTCGCCCTGTTGACGAGCGCCACCGGCGCAAACGCTGCACCGCAACACGCGTTGACCGTTTATGGCGAGCCTGCCAAGTATCCTGCCGGCTTCAGTCATTTCGACTACACCAACCTGCAAGCACCCAAGGGCGGGACCATGCGCCGTTCGGCCATCGAGATCGGCCATTTCGACCATGTCCTTCCCTATATAGACAAAGGCATCGGCGTCACACAGATCGATGGCTTGCTCTATTCGCCGCTGGCCCAACGCTCGCTGGACGAGCCTTACACGGTCTACGGCCTGGTCGCGCAAAAGATGGAGCGCTCGGACGATGGTCTGTCGCTGCGGTTCTTCATCAATCCCAAGGCACGTTTCGCCGACGGCAAAGCGATCACCGCTGAAGACGTGCGCTACACCTACGATTTATTGATGACCCAGGGCAGCCTGCGTTATCGCACCCAGTTTGCCGATGTCAAAGGCGTCGAAGTCGAAGCACCGCTGATCGTGCGTTTCGACTTCAAGAGCAATGAAAACCGCACCCTGCCCCTGGACGTCGCGACCCTGCCGGTATTCCCCGAACATTGGTGGAAGAGCCGCGACTTCGCCGGTGGTGGGGGTTACGAAGCACCACTGGGCAGCGGCCCCTATCGAGTCGGCAAAGTCGATTCTGGACGCAGCATCACCTTTGAACGCAACGCCGACTGGTGGGGCAAAGACCTGCCAGTCAGTCGCGGCCTGTACAATTTCGATCACTTCAGCATCGAGTACTTCGGTGATACCGACGTCGCCCGCCAAGTGCTGCGCGGTGGCGCTTATGACTACAACCGCGAGTTCTCGGCCACCGGCTATTCAATCGGCTACGACAGCCCGGCGCTGAGCGATGGGCGTTTGCAAAAGGCGCATCTGGCCATCGAGGCGCCCCAGTCGGCCCAAGGCTTTGTGTTCAATCTGCAGAAACCGATGTTCGCCGATCGCCGCGTACGCCAGGCACTGGCCATGCTGTGGGACTTCGAGTGGAGCAACCGGCAGATGATGCGCGGTATGTATATCCGCCAGCAGAGCTACTTTTCCAACACGCAACTGGCGGCAAGCGAACTGCCCGATGCCCAAGAGTTGAAAATCCTCGAACCGCTACGCGGCCAGGTTCCCGACGAGGTTTTCACCCAGGTGTTCGAAGCGCCGAAAACCGACGGCAGCGGCGTTATCCGTGACAAACAGTTACAAGCACTCGAACTGCTCGAACAGGCCGGCTGGAAACCCGATGGCGATCAACTTGTGAATGCGCAAGGCGAGCCGCTGAGCTTCACCTTCCTGGTCAGCCAGAACGGCATGGATCGCTTGTTGCTGCCGTACAAGCGCACGCTGAAACAGATCGGCATCGACCTGAATATTCGCCGTATCGACTCCTCGCAATACGTCAATCGCCTGATGAGCCGCGACTACGACATGATCGTCACCGGTTATCCGGTCAGCACTTCGCCGGGGGGCGAGTTGCTCAATTACTTCGCCTCCGCGTCGGCCAACGACCCGGGCGCGAACAACTACATGGTGTTGAAAAACCCGGCGGTGGATACGTTGATCAATGGGCTGATCCGCGCATCCACGCAGTCCGACATGCTGCATTACGCCCATGCCCTGGACCGGGTGCTGCAATGGAATTACTACTGGATTCCCAACTACTATCCGCCGGGCACCTCGACCGTGTGGTGGAACCGTTTCGGCATACCGTCGGTGCAAGCCAGCAATGACGAAGCCATCGAGAGCTGGTGGGAAATCAGCAGCACACCGCTGACCAATCAGCAGATGACCGCGGAAAAAATTGCCCGTGGCAGACCCGGAGGGCCGCACTGATGTGGGGTTACATACTGCGGCGTCTGCTGCTGATCATTCCGACACTGGTGATCATTCTGCTGGTCAATTTCGTGATCATTCAAGCCGCACCCGGCGGTCCGGTAGAACAGGCCATCGCCCACCTGCAAGGGATCGGTGGCGCGAGTGTCGGTGGCGGCGCCAGCGAAACCACGAGCGGCACCTCACGCGCCAGTCGCGGCCTCGATCCGCAATTGATCAAGGACATCGAAAAACAGTACGGCTTCGACAAACCGGCCCACGAACGCCTGTGGTTGATGCTGAAGAACTACGCGCAACTGGATTTCGGCAAAAGCTTCTTCCGTGGCGCGACAGTCACCGACCTGATCCTGGAAAAAATGCCGGTAACCATTTCCCTCGGGCTGTGGGCGACGCTGATCACCTATCTGGTGTCGATCCCGCTGGGGATCCGCAAGGCCGTGCACCATGGCAGTCATTTCGATATCTGGAGCAGCACAGCGATCATCATCGGCTACGCGATGCCGGCGTTTCTGTTTGCGATGTTCCTGATCGTGGTGTTTGCCGGCGGTACGTCGCTGAACTGGTTTCCGGTGCGCGGGCTGGTGTCGGACAACTTCGATTCACTGTCGACCCTCGGCAAGATTGCCGACTACTTCTGGCACCTGGTGCTGCCGGTGACGGCACTGGTGATCGGTGGTTTCGCCACGCTGACGATCCTGACCAAAAACTCGTTCCTCAATGAAATCACTCGCCAGTACGTGGTAACCGCCCGCGCCAAAGGCCTGAGCGAACGCCGTGTGCTGTACGGCCATGTGTTCCGCAATGCGATGCTGCTGGTGGTTTCCGGTATCCCGCAGGCGTTCATCAGTGTGTTCTTCGCCGGTTCGTTGCTGATCGAAGTCATCTTCTCCCTCGACGGCCTCGGGCGCATGAGCTACGAAGCCGCGGTTTCGCGGGATTACCCGGTGGTGTTCGGTTCGCTGTTCATCTTTACCCTCTTCGGCCTGCTGATAAAACTGGTGGGTGACCTGTGCTACACGCTGGTCGACCCGCGCATCGACTTCGCCGCGAGGAACGCCTGATGTTCAAGCTCTCCCCTCTAGGGCGTCGGCGCTTCGAGCGTTTCAAGAAAAACCGCCGTGGCTGGTGGTCGTTATGGCTGTTTATCGGCCTGTTTGTGCTGACACTGGGCGGTGAGTTGATCGCCAACGACAAGCCTCTGGTCGTCAGCTATCAGGACCAATGGTACTTCCCGGTATTCAAGCGCCACACCGAGCAGGAGTTCGGCGGGCAACTGCCGTTTCAGGCCGACTATCGCAGCGACTATGTGCAAAACCTGATTCGCAAGGACGGCGGCTGGCTGCTGTTCCCGCCGATTCCGTTCAGTGACGACACACCGAACTACGACCTCACCAAACCGGCGCCGAGCCCGCCGACGTCGGTCAACTGGTTAGGCACGGACGATCAATCGCGGGATGTGCTCGCACGGGTGATTTTCGGCGCACGGGTATCGATTCTGTTTGCCTTGATGCTGACCTTTGTCAGCGCGCTGATCGGCATCGCCGCCGGTGCATTGCAGGGCTACTACGGTGGCTGGGTCGATCTGCTCGGGCAACGTGTGCTGGAAGTCTGGTCGGGGCTGCCGGTGTTGTACCTGCTGATCATCCTCTCTGGTTTCGTCGAGCCGAATTTCTGGTGGCTGCTGGGGATCATGGCGCTGTTTTCATGGCTGGCGCTGGTGGATGTGGTGCGCGCCGAGTTTCTGCGCGGACGTAATCTGGAGTACGTCAAAGCCGCCCGCGCGCTGGGCCTGAGCGATCGCAAAGTGATCTTCCGGCACATTCTGCCCAACGCCATGAACGCAACATTGAGCTACTTGCCGTTCATTCTGACCGGGGCGATTTCCACCCTCACCGCACTGGATTTCCTCGGTTTCGGCATGCCCGCCGGCAGCGCCTCGCTGGGTGAGTTGATCGGTCAGGGCAAACAGAATCTGCAAGCACCGTGGCTTGGGTTGACGGCATTTTTCACCCTGGCGCTGATCCTTTCTTTATTGGTGTTCATCGGCGAAGCGTTACGTGACGCCTTCGACCCTCGATCCTGAAGCGTGGCCATGACTGACAACCTGATTGAAATCCGTAACCTCAACGTTGCCTTCCATGGCCAGAGCGTGGTCCGCGACCTGTGCCTGGACATCCGCCCCGGCGAGTGCCTGGCCCTGGTTGGCGAGTCGGGCTCGGGCAAATCGGTGACCGCCCATTCGATTCTGCAATTGCTGCCGGAAAGCGAAGCGCAAACCACTGGCAGCATTCGCTATCGCGGACAGGAATTGATCGGTGCCGATCCCAAGGTATTGCGCGAACTGCGTGGCAACCGCATCGCGATGATTTTTCAGGAGCCGATGACCTCGCTGAATCCGCTGCACACCATTGAAAAACAGATTGGCGAAACCCTGCTGCTGCACCGTGGTCTCGGCGGCAAAGCGGCGCAGGCGCGGATCCTCGAGCTGCTCGGACTGGTGGGTATCCAGAAGCCCAAGGAACGCCTTAAGGCTTACCCGCATCAACTCTCCGGCGGGCAACGGCAACGGGTGATGATCGCCATGGCCCTGGCCTGCGAACCGGAGCTGTTGATCGCCGACGAACCGACCACCGCGCTCGATGTGACCGTGCAGCGCAAGATCCTGCTGCTGCTCAAATCCCTGCAACAACGCCTGGGCATGTCGCTGCTGCTGATCAGCCACGACCTCAATCTGGTGCGCAGCATTGCCCAGCGCGTGTGCGTGATGAAGGCCGGGGAAATCGTCGAGCAGGCACCCTGCGAAACCCTGTTTACCGAGCCGAAACATCCTTACAGCTGCGTGCTGCTCAACGCCGAACCCGAAGGCGAAGCCCTGCCCCGGGATGAACGCGAAAACGTGCTGGAGGTCGATGATCTGAAGGTTGAGTTTGTCGTCGGCGGCGGCCTGTTCCAGCGCAAGCAATACCTGCGGGCGGTGGATGGCATCAGCCTGAGCATCCAGCGTGGCAAGACGTTGGGCATCGTCGGCGAGTCCGGTTCCGGCAAGTCGACGCTGGGTCAGGCGATCCTGCGCCTGCTCGACTCCGAAGGCAGTATCCGCTTTCAGGGCGAGGCGCTCGACGGTCTCAATCAGAAACAGATGCGTCCGTGGCGCCGACAGATGCAGGTGGTGTTTCAGGATCCGTTCGGCAGCCTCAGCCCACGCATGTCGGTCGCGCAGATCATCAGCGAAGGTCTGGAAGTGCACTGCGAGTCGAGCGCTGACGAGTGCGATGAGCAAGTGATCCGCGTGCTTAAAGAGGTCGGCCTCGACCCGCAAAGTCGCCATCGATATCCCCACGAATTCTCCGGTGGCCAGCGACAGCGCATCGCCATCGCGCGGGCACTGGTACTGAAACCGGCGCTGATTCTGCTCGACGAACCGACTTCGGCACTTGACCGTACGGTGCAAAAACAAGTGGTCGCCCTGCTCCGCCAGCTTCAGGAAAAACACGGTCTGACCTATCTGTTCATCAGCCATGACCTGGCGGTGGTGCGCGCGCTGGCCCACGATATGATCGTGATCAAGGACGGCAAAGTGGTCGAGCGTGGCGCCAGTCATGAGGTGTTTGACGCGCCGCAGCATCCGTATACCAAAGAGCTGTTGGCGGCGGCGCATTCGGGGTAGGCATAATTTCCGATCGACTTGAAATCGAGTTGCGGCCATCGCTGGCAAGCCAGCTCCCACAGGGGGCTGCGGTGTACACAACAAGTGTGAACGACCCAGAACCCTGTGGGAGCTGGCTTGCCAGCGAAGAGGCCCGCATCAACAACCCAAATTCCGGATCAGCCGTCAGATGAACACCACCGAAAGCCTCAAGGACTACCAACGGGTTCGCACCCTGGCGATCCGCTCGCTGTTCGAGATCATCGAGCAATCCAGCGAGGGCACGGTGATTGTCGATCGTGATGCGAACATCGTCTGGATGAACGAACGCTACGCCCGGCGTTTCGGTCTCGAATCGGCTGCGGGCGCGATCGGCAAACCCTGTGAAAGCGTGATCCCCGGCAGCTTGTTGCGGGAAGTCGTGCGCACCGGTCGCCCTATTCTTCTGGATATGCAGGACACGCCGAAAGAGCCTTTGGTGGTGATGCGTCTGCCGATTCACGATGACGCCGGCACGGTAATCGGCGCGATCGGTTTTGCCCTGTTCGACGAATTGCGCACCCTGTCGCCGATGCTCAAACGCTACTTGAGCATGCAGGAAGAATTGGCCTCGACCCGTTCTCTGCTGCGCGCCCGACAGACCAAATACAACTTCGCCCATTTCATTGGCACCAGCGCCGCCAGCCTCGAAGTCAAACGGCGGGCGCGGCGCAGTGCCAGCGCCGAGTCGCCGGTATTGTTGCTCGGTGAGACCGGCACCGGCAAAGAGCTGCTCGCCCAAGCGATTCACAGTGCTTCGCCACGGGCACACAAAGCATTCGTCAGCATCAACAGCGCGGCGATTCCCGAAGCACTGCTGGAGGCAGAATTTTTCGGCACGGCACCGGGCGCGTTCACCGGCGCCGACCGTAAGGGCCGCACCGGCAAGTTGCAGATCGCCCAAGGCGGCACGCTGTTTCTCGACGAGATCGGCGACATGCCGTTGCCGCTGCAAAGCAAACTGCTGCGCGTGTTGCAGGAAAAGGAGTTCGAACCGGTCGGCTCCAACGAGGTGATCCAAAGTGACGTGCGCGTGATTGCCGCGACTTCGACCGATCTGCAAGCAGCGATCAAACGCGGGGAGTTCCGCGCCGATTTGTACTACCGACTCAATGTGTTGCCGATTCAGGTGCCGCCATTGCGTGAACGTCTTGATGATCTGCCGGCGCTCAGCGAAGCGATCCTTGAAGAACTGCGCAGTCAACACGAGCTTCACCGGGATGCTCTCGAACTGCTCGGGCAACACGCTTGGCCGGGGAACATTCGCGAACTGCGCAATGTGCTCGAACGGGCGGCGTTGCTCAGTGATGACTTGATGCTGACCGAGCAGGATATTCGTGCGGCGATTGGCACACTGGCGCCGGTTGAGCGTGCGTCGACGGGTACCGTGGAAACGCTGGCTGGCGAGACATTTGCTCAGGCGCGGGAGCGATTTGATCGGCAATTGATTGAGGTAGCCCTTGCGCAATGTGCGGGTAACGTACCGGAGGCAGCGGCTCGACTGGGGCTGGGGCGGTCGACGCTGTACAAGAAGATGGTGGCGTTGGGGATTGCCTGAGTCTCTAAATAGAGACAATAATCTCTTTCTGTAGATGGATTGTTTGAAGATCCAAAGATCGCCGTCTTCGGCAGCTCCTACAGGGGAAATTCGCGCTCGCACTGTAGGAGCTGCCGAAGGCTGCGATCTTTTCGGTTTAACTCAGTCTCTAAAACGAGACAAGTCCGTTGAAAACCTTTAACCGAAACCAATAATATCCATATATTTCAATAACTTAAATATCTGGCACAGTTCTCGCTAACGCCTCTCCACACCCGTTCCACCCACAAAAATAACAATTCTGGAGAGACACACCATGAGTGTGATCATTGCCTTGGCAGCTCTTACGCTGCTGATGCTGGCTGCCTACCGTGGCTACAGCGTTATCCTCTTCGCGCCGATTGCCGCCCTCGGTGCTGTCCTGCTCACCGATCCTTCCGCCGTCGCCCCTGCGTTCACCGGGGTGTTCATGGAGAAAATGGTCGGTTTCATCAAACTGTATTTCCCGGTTTTCCTGCTCGGTGCCGTGTTCGGCAAGTTGATCGAACTGTCTGGGTTCTCCCGCTCGATCGTTGCCGCCGCCATTCGCTTGCTCGGTACCAAACAGGCAATGCTGGTGATCGTACTGGTCTGCGCCCTGCTCACCTACGGCGGCGTGTCGCTGTTCGTGGTGGTCTTCGCGGTTTATCCGTTTGCTGCCGAGATGTTCCGCCAGAGCGATATTCCCAAGCGGCTGATCCCGGCAACCATCGCCCTCGGTGCGTTTTCGTTCACCATGGACGCCCTGCCCGGCACGCCGCAGATCCAGAACATCATCCCCAGTACATTCTTCAATACCACCGCGTGGGCGGCGCCGTGGCTGGGCGTGATCGGCACGATTTTCGTGTTCTGCGCCGGCATGCTGTTTCTTCAGCGTCAACGTAACAAGGCGCAGCGCGCCGGTGAAGGTTACGGTAGCGAACTGCGTAATGAGCCGGAAACCGCTGAAGACCTGAAATTGCCAAACCCATGGATTGCTCTGTCGCCGTTGTTGGCGGTGGGCATCATGAACCTGCTGTTCACCCAGTGGATTCCGCAGTGGTACGGCAAGACACACAGCCTCGCGCTGCCGGGCATGACCACGCCAGTCACCACCGAAATCGCCAAACTCACCGCGATCTGGGCGGTGCAGGCGGCGTTGCTGGTAGGGATTCTGATGGTCCTCGCGTTCGGCTTTCAGGCGATTCGCAGCAAGCTCGCCGAAGGCAGCAAAAGCGCGGTCAGCGGTGCATTGCTGGCGGCGATGAACACCGCGTCGGAATACGGCTTCGGCGCGGTGATCGCGTCGCTGCCGGGCTTTCTGGTGCTGGCGGACTGGCTCAAGCAAATCCCCAATCCGCTGGTCAACGAAGCCATCACCGTGACCCTGCTCGCGGGCATCACCGGTTCCGCATCGGGCGGCATGAGCATTGCGCTGGCGGCGATGTCCGAGCAGTTCATCAGTGCGGCACACGCGGCGAACATTCCGCTGGAAGTGCTGCACCGCGTGGCCGCGATGGCCAGCGGGGGCATGGACACCCTGCCGCACAACGGCGCGGTCATCACCTTGCTCGCGGTGACGGGCCTGACCCACCGCGAAGCCTATAAAGACATTTTCTGTATTACGCTGATCAAGACCCTGGCGGTTTTCGTAGTGATCGGCACTTTCTACGCCACTGGCATTGTGTGAGGTATTCATGACGACTCTTTCCGGCAAGACCGCACTAGTGACCGGCTCCACCAGCGGCATCGGTCTGGGCATCGCACTGAGCCTGGCCAAGGCTGGCGCCAATCTGATTCTCAACGGTTTTGGCGATGCATCGAAAGTCATCGCCGAAGTTGCCCGGTTCGGCGGCAAGGTCGGCCATCACCCGGCCGATGTCAGTGACCCGGCGCAGATCGCCGACATGATCACTTACGCCGAGCGCGAGTTCGGCGGTGTCGACATTCTGGTCAACAACGCCGGCATCCAGCATGTCGCCGCCGTGGAAGAGTTCCCCGTCGAGCGCTGGGATTCGATCATCGCGATCAACCTGTCTTCGGTGTTTCACAGCACGCGCCTGAGCCTGCCGGGGATGCGCGCCAAAGGTTGGGGGCGGATCATCAATATCGCCTCCGTGCACGGTCAGGTCGGCTCCACCGGCAAGGCGGCTTATGTGGCCGCCAAGCACGGCGTGATCGGTTTGACCAAAGTGGTCGGCCTGGAAACCGCGACCAGTAACGTTACGTGCAACGCGATCTGCCCGGGCTGGGTGTTGACGCCGTTGGTGCAGAAGCAGATCGATGACCGAGCGGCCAAGGGGGTCGATCCGCAGCAGGCACAGCATGATTTGCTGGCCGAGAAACAGCCGTCGCTCGAGTTCGTCACGCCGCAGCATCTTGGCGAACTGGTGCTGTTCCTGTGCAGCGAAGCTGGCAGTCAGGTGCGTGGGGCGGCGTGGAATATTGATGGTGGCTGGCTCGCCCAATAGCACAGCCATCCCCCTCTGTGAGAGCGAGCCTGCTCGCGAAAGCGGTGGGTCCGCCAATGAAGTCGTTGAATGTGCGGACGTCTTCGCGAGCAGGCTCGCTCCCACAGGTGTTAGGTGTGCGCTCGACCTTGTGCATGAATAAAACAAGAGGCAACCAATGTCCGACATCCTCTGGCAACCCGATGCCAACCGTATCGCCAAATCACGCATGGACGCTTTCCGTCGTGCGGTCAATCAACGCCATCACCTGAAACTCGACGACTACCCTGCCCTGCACCAATGGAGCATCGAGCAGCGCCCGGAGTTCTGGCAGGCGATTGTCGATTTCTTCGATATCCGCTTCCACACGCAGCCTGATGCCGTGCTGCGCGAAGGCGCGCAAATGCCGGACGCCGAGTGGTTTCCCGGTGCTACGTTGAACTTCGCCGAACATTTGCTGCGTCGTCGTGACGATGCTTTGGCGGTGATCAGCGTGGCGGAGAACGGCCAGCGCGAGCAGTTGACCTGGGCTGAACTCGCCGAGCACGTCGCCGGGTTTCAAGCGAGCCTGCAAGCCGCCGGCGTTGGCCTCGGCGATCGCGTCGCAGCGTGCATGCCGAATACCTGGCAGACACTGGTGGCAATGTTGGCCACCACCAGCCTCGGCGCAATCTGGTCGTGCTCCTCGCCGGACTTCGGCACCCATGGCGTGATCGACCGCTTTGGCCAGATCGAACCGAAGGTGTTGATCACCTGCGCCGCTTATCACTATGCCGGCAAAGACATCGACCAGACCGACAAAATCAACGGAATACTCGAGCAACTGCCCACGTTACGGCAGTTGATCATCGTGCCTTATGCCCAGCCGCACGCCCACGTCGAGGCTTACCGGACTCGCGCCGAAGTGACCTTGTGGGATGACTTCTATCAGGCGGGCGGCGAAGCGGATTTTGTCCCGGTGCCGTTCAATCATCCGCTGTACGTGTTGTATTCCAGCGGCACCACCGGCGTGCCGAAATGCATCGTCCACAGCACCGGCGGCGTACTGCTGCAACACGTCAAGGAGCACGGCCTGCATTGCGATCTCGGCCCCGGGGATCGCCTGTTTTACTACACGACGTGCGGCTGGATGATGTGGAACTGGCTCGTCTCGGCGCTCGCGGTCGGCAGTGCCGTGGTGCTCTACGACGGCTCGCCGTTTCACCCGGACAACCAGCGTTTGCTCGACTTGATCGACGACGAACGCATCAGTGTGTTCGGCACCAGCCCCAAGTTTCTCGCCACCCTGGAAAGCAGCGGCGCCAAGCCTCGCGAAAGCCATGATCTGCGCAGCCTGAAAACGCTGCTGTGCACCGGCTCGGCGCTGTCGCCGCAAAGCTACGACTTTGTCTATCGCGACTTCAAACCGGATGTGTGTCTGGCGTCGATGTCGGGTGGCACCGATATCGTTTCGTGCTTCGTCAATGCCAATCCGCTGACCTCAGTGCGGCGCGGCGAGATCATGGGCAAGAGCCTGGGCATGGCGGTGCAAGTCTGGAACGATGCCGGTCAGCCGGTGATTGGTGAAAAAGGCGAACTGGTCTGCACCCGACATTTCCCGGCCATGCCGATCGGCCTGTGGAATGATCCGGACGGAGCAAAACTGCGGCAATCGTATTTCAGCCTGTTTCCCGGTGTCTGGGCACAAGGCGATTACGCGGAACAACGGCCGCACGGCGGAATGCTGATCCATGGCCGCTCCGACGCGGTACTCAATCCGGGAGGTGTACGCATTGGCACGGCAGAGATCTATCGTCAGGTCGAGAAAGTGACAGAAGTGCTGGACAGCGTCGCCATCGGTCAGCAGTGGCTGGATGACGTGCGGGTTGTGCTGTTTGTGAGGTTGCGTGAAGGGCTGACACTGGATGAGGCGCTGGAGCAGCGCATCCGCCAGGTGATCCGCGCCAGTACCACCCCAAGGCATGTACCGGCGAAGATCGTTGCAGTGACAGACATTCCGCGCACCATCAGCGGCAAGATTGTCGAACTGGCCGTGCGTGAAGTGGTGCATGGACGGCCGGTGAAAAACACCGATGCGCTGGCCAATCCCGAAGCGCTGGAGCAGTTTCGGGATCGGCCGGAGCTGGAGATCTAGTACAAGAGATTTGCGCCAGATGACTACACCGGTCTGATCCAGCCATCTGCCAGGGGCGGATCAGTCAGATCGTGTGTAGATGTGGCGTTCAGTTTGATCAATACGGGTCCGATAATCGTGCCATCGACATTGTTGTCAACGGCTGCGCGAAGCACTCGCAGATTGCTTTCGAACGTCACTTTATCGGTGCTCATCTGGCTGAGGAGCGAGGTGAGCACTGCCAGAGAATCGGCGTTTTCAAAGGCTTTGGTACTTGGGTGAAAGACGTTGCTGGAATCTGCAACAGCCAGTCGCCCCAAGGCAAGATTCAGCAGTGCAGCCACGTCCAGCTGTTGCCCACCCTTGGTAACGCCATCGACATCCAGGGCATAACCGACATCATTGTTCTGTACGACCCCATGAAATAACTCGTGAATCACATCATCCGCTACGACGTCATGGTTCATGCCCTTATCGATGAACTGTCGATTGATATTGGGTGTATTGATCTGGATGAACGGAATCGGGCTCTGCCCACCGGCGCGCTTCCATTGCTGGTAGGCCTGCAGATCAAACTCAGCGATGTCGTTCGTCTCCTTGAGCGGATCGAGAACGAAGTTGCTCATGGAAACGCCGGCAAAATCCGCTCTGACCAACCGCAGATAATTCAACACACGATTCGCCGCATCGCTGGAAGTCTGACCCATCAATATTTTTATCAGAGCATCGCGCTCAGCCCGATAGTCATGGTTGGTCAACACACTGAGTGCACTTTCTATTTTTGCCCGTGCCCGCGGCAAGCTTTGCTCGATGAACAGTCGTGTATAACTGACGGGCAAGGTGTGATTGGCACGCGGTAACCGAGGTGAGGCAATAAAGTTGAAATGCCCCAAAGCCGGCCCCCAGGGCTTGCCCAAACGATCCAGTGCATACCACTTGTAGTTATTGCGCGCCGCCAGCACCGTGAGCGTGTCCGAAGCTGAAGCATTCGGCCGCCATGTACCATGCGCGGTTGAAGCATTATCCGCTGAGCGGATCAGGTTCTTGCCTTTATTACTGCCGTGCAACGTGGTCAATTGAGATTTGGCCAGTCCCAGCAGTTCCAGCGTAGGCTTGCTGAATCGCAGTAATCCCTTGTGAACGAGTTTACCGACGCCGTACACCGCCGTGGGTACGCCATCCACCGGATTGAAAGCAGATACCGAGGTTGCCACCACTAGTTTGGTCACGCGCGCGGCTTTGCTGGCCGCAGAGATTGCCTTGGCGGAAATGCTCAAGGCTTTGACACCGGCGCCATAGAATGCGCCTCCCAAAGCAATGGCATCCATGAGGCAACCGTAGATCCCGTCTACGACTCGATTGTGCTCACCCGTTGATATGTCCTCGATACATTTTTTGAAAGGCACGGCCAGATCAACGAAGTAAGTGGCGATTTTCTCGCCTTTTGCCCGCTCTGCTTCGAGCTCCGTTGGCTCCGTGGCCGCCGCTACCAGTTCTTCAAACCTGATGACAGGATGATGATTGATGATGAAGTCGGCAAGGCGCACAAGTTGTGGATTGCTGAAGTTCTTGTAAACACTCTTCTGCAGCTGGATCGGGTTCGCAGCAGCGCTCAGCACGCCGAGTTTTTCAGCAATGGCCTGACCAGATCCGGAAATGAAGTCTGGAGAATCGCCATATAAGTACTTGGAGAAATCAATATTGAAAGACGTTTTAGCGATGGGGTCATCTTGCTTCTTCAGATCACCATCAAAATCCAGTCTGGCGGGTTTCTGGAACAAGCCTCTCCTGACCAGTTCATTACCAAGCTGATTATTCTTTACCAGTTCGCCCCGCAACGTAAACAGCTCATAGGCAGTCAGCTCCGCACCATTTGTCACGCACATCAATAGTCCGAAACGCCCGGTGGCAGCATCCTTGCCTTGCCGTGTTTCGTAGTCCACCTCATAGGTAAAAGGTCCGGCAATTCGAAACGACGAAGTTTCAATCGCACGGTCGCGGAAGGTAAAGAAGGTGACAGTGCCTTTCAGAAAGGCCTGCAGATCCCTATGAGGCATGTTGGAAAGCGCCAGTTTCACCGTGGCAACCAACGAGCGATTAAGGTTTTCCAGATAGACCCGCAACTGGCGATGAAACTCTTGGTCATTCGGGCGCAGGCGACGTAGCCGTGGAAATTCTTCGTGGATACTCGCAACCGAAGGGTCGTGACGTTTGGCCCGTTCGTAGTTGGTCACACCACCATGCAAGGAAGGAATATTGGAGTAGACGTTATCCGGGAAGATTTCCGGCCGATCCCAAGCCCCTCCAGACAGATCGCCGGACATATGCAAATCGATCATGCAGGCGGCCGTCGGAGACGCGCCGAGGCCCGGATGCTGGTGAAGTACTTTTTCGTCCAGAAAGTCACACAGCGGCGCGGCATCTTCCAGCGCTTCCTTTGCGATGAGGCGCCTGTCCGGCAGCCGCCCGAAGCGCGGAACGAAGTTGTCTGCATACTCCTGGAATGCAGACAGCGCACGCTCTGTGGTTGCCTTTTCCTGATTCGCCAATTCAGACGACGTCACCACATCATTGATCAATGCCCAATCGATCATCGGGCCGATCATTGCCATATCACGCAGGTGCAGCTGCGCCTCACCCAGTGGCTCCAGTTCGCCATAGGCAACTATTTGCGCATAGCTCATCACCCGCGCAGCGCCCTTTCGCACAGACTCGGCCAAGACGACGGCGCGGCAATAACTCATCCATTCCACCGACCCCATCAGTAGCGAAGACGGAATACCCTTGACCATAAACTCCGGAGCAATGCCCGTCAGCAACAAGTGCGCAGCGACCGCTGCCAAACCGGCCGATGCCATTTGTTTGGCTACCAAAAAGGCCCGTAGCTCCTGGCAAATAACTGTGGCCTGGCGGCCGACATTGCTCGGTGCATAAAGCTGCAGGCCTGCGATGGACTTGCGAACGGAGTTACCTCCAATCGATGGGTCGATATCCAGCAACAGGGCAGTTACCAATAACTTAGCGAGACCACGACTTGATGGTATCTCTCCCGGCTGCGAACCCAGCCACTGCAGTTTTTGCAGATAAGCCGTGGCCAGATCACGCGCGTAGTTATGGCTAAGTACACGGATAATCCACCCGTCAGCATTCTCTTCGGTGACGGATGTTTGTCCGGTATTACGGTGCAGAACGTCCAACAGCTTTTGGCCGGCTCCCACCAGTTGCGTTGTTACCGAACGTATCGCGCGGCATTGTTCGGCGGACAGCACAACCAGCGAATGATCTTCTGCATCCAGCAATTCCCAGAAATTGCCGAGCGAATCGACCTGCGGATTGAATTCAAAGTAACCGATCAGATTCTTGGTTTGCGCCAAGGTTTGCGGGACGGGTAAATTGTGAAACTTAAGCCATTGATCAATGTTGACGTCATCGGCGTCGTAGATATATCCACAAGCCTGCCTGGCGATATCACCGACCAGCAGAACATTTTGATAAAGGCGGGTACGATGGGGGATATTGTCGAGATCAACTTCATGCCATTTCCCGGTTTCCTTTCGAAAGACTTCGACCCCACCGTTTTCATTTATTCTGACCAAGACAGTATTAAGCGCACGATGGCGACGTAGCTCACTCATAATTCGGTCGTTGTCGAGCAATTTGCTCCAGAGCACGCGTCCAGGATTAAAAACCTCATGAAAAGACGATCCCGCCTGCACATCAACGGCGTAGCCCTGCCAGCTATAAGCCGGATCAACGCCCTGCTCTTTGACTGCATCGTACAACTGAGCAAGTACGGCCTCTCGCTCTTCAGCGTCAATCGCTTGTCGGCGCTGCTGCTCTTGATGGGCAACGCTGTAAGACTTGAATAACTTCCCTGAACTTTCAGACAACATCACGGCTTCCTTATAAATATAGATACGCTCTAGCTGAGCAAGTAAAGTTAACCCCACTCATCACCAGAGACGCCATCAAACATTTATAAGCTCATATGTAAACAATGCAAAAAAAACAACAACTACTCCAACAAGCCCCATCCATCACTCCCGCCGCCCGCGCCACTCCCCCCCTCAACTTTCAGCTTGATTTTCAGCTTTAGATTGGTTCCGGAGTCGGCATGTTTCATCACCTCCTCTTCGTTAACAACATGGCTCTCAAACAAATCGAACAATGATTGATCAAACGTCTGCATACCCTGCGCCACGGATTTTTCCATGATCGTTTTAAGTTCGCCCAATTCATTACGATGTATCAGATCTCTGATAGTCGGCGTTCCCAGCATGACTTCCACCGCTGCCCGTCTCTGCCCGTCAACCGTGCGCACCAGTCGTTGGGAAACACAGGCTTTAAGATTATTGCCCAACGTTTGCAACAACTGCGGTCGCCGCTCCTGCGGGAACATATTGATGATCCGGTCCAGTGCCTGATTGGCATTGATGGCGTGCAACGTCGAGAGCACCAAATGCCCGGTATCGGCAAATGCCAACGCATGCTCCATGGTTTCGCGGTCACGGATTTCGCCGATCAGCACCACATCCGGGGCCTGACGCAGAGTGTTTTTCAACGCAGAGTGGAAGCTGCGCGTATCAACCCCGACTTCCCGTTGATTGATGATCGAACGCTGGTGGCGATGGATGTACTCGATTGGATCCTCGATGGTGATGATATGCCCCGAGCTGTGGCGGTTGCGGTGATCGATCAGCGCGGCGAGCGAGGTTGATTTACCGGAATCGGTGGCGCCAACAAAGAGGATCAGCCCTTGTTTGAGCATGACGGTTTCGAGCAGTACCGTCGGCAATTTCAGATCAGCGAAACGCGGAATGTCGAGTTTGACGTTGCGTATGACGATCGATACATCGTTGCGCTGTTTGAAGATATTCACGCGAAAGCGGCCGATGCCCGCTCGTGAAATCGCCAGATTCATTTCCAGATCCCGGTCGAACTCCCGTCGTTGCTCGGCGTCCATCAGGGAGGCAGCGATGGCGGCGGTTTCAGCGTTTTTGAAAGGTCGTTCGCTCAACGCCGTGAGCACGCCGTCGATACGCGCACTGGGGGGTGCTCCCGTTGACAGGAACAGATCCGAACCGTTTTTATTGGACAAAACTGACAACAGTGCATCGATTTCCATGGCAAAAAGCACCCGCGAAGCATTCAATGAACAGACAATGGCGTGCGCCTGGCGCAGCTCAACTGCAACAATGATAGACGTCGCCTCACCGAACCACGCTCAGGACTGATGTAATGAATGCTGTACCGAACACCGACGACGCTCAGGCACTCATCGCCCGCACCGACTGGAGTCGCGGCCCGCTGGGCGCTGCCGGCAGTTGGCCGCAGAGCCTGCGCACCGCGGTGGACATCGTGATTCACTCGCCGATGCCGATGCTGTTGTTGTGGGGCCCGCAACTTACGCAGATCTACAACAATGGCTTCGCCCTGCTCGCCGGCCACAAGCATCCGCACGCATTCGGACAGCCTGCGCACCAGATCTGGCCGGAACTTCGCGAATTTACCGACCCGATTTACAGCGCCGTCCTGCAAGGCCAGGTTCGCACCTACAGTGAAAGACGCTTCACCCTGCAGCGCGAAGGCAAAGAGTCGGACTTCTGGCTGGATTTGACCTACAGTCCGATCCGCGATGAAACCGCGCAAGTCGCCGGGATTCTGGTGACCGCCATCGAAACCAACGAACGCCGACGCATCGCTCTGGAACTGCAGCGACGCTCCGAAGAGAGCCTCAAGGCCCAACGCGAAACCGAGGAACGCCTGCAACTGGCCCTGGCTGCCACGGATGCCGTCGGCACCTGGGATTGGGATATTGGTGAAGATCGCTTTATCGCCGATGCGCATTTCGCTCAGTTGCATGGCATCGACCCCAGTCTTGCCAGCCAGTTGCCGATCAGCGATTACTTGCAAGGCGTGCACCCCGAAGACCGCGCGATGGTCGCGCGCAGCATCAAACACTGCATCACCTACGGCACCGAATACGCTGAGGAATATCGCTTGATGCAGGCTGACGGCGAGGTGCGCTGGGTGTTCGCTCGCGGGCGCTGCTACAAGGATCATCATGGCCGGCCCATGCGTTTCCTCGGCGCAGCGCTGGACCTGACCGAGCGCAAACACACCGAACAGGCGTTACGCCAGAGTCAGACTGAACTGCAACTGATCATCAACGCCATGCCGATCCTGATCAGCTATGTCGACTGTGAAGAGCGCTTTCGCCTGAACAACGCGGCCTATCTGGACTGGTACGGACTCACGCCACAGGAACTCTACGGCCGCACGATTCGTGAAGTCATCGGTGAAGAAGCCTATTTCCTGCGCCTGCCTTACATTGCCGAGGCGCTGGCCGGCAGACCCTGTTCGTTCAGCCTGTACACCCCGCACCGCGATGGCAGCAATCGCCACGCGCTGATGAATTACCTGCCGCGTTACGCCGCCGACGGCGCGATCAGTGGTTTCTATATCTTTGTAATCGACGAGACCGAGCGCAAGAAAACCGAAGAAGCCTTGCGTAATCTCAACGAAACCCTGGAAGAACGGGTCAGCGCCCGCACCGAGCAATTGGCCCAGGCCAACCAGCGTTTGCAGAACGAGATGTTCGAACGCGAGCGCGCCGAAGATGCCTTGCGCCACGCGCAAAAAATGGAAGCTGTCGGTCAACTCACTGGCGGTATCGCCCACGACTTCAACAACATGCTCACCGGGATCATTGGCAGCCTCGATCTGATGCAGCGCTACATTGCCAATGGCCGGGCCGACGAGATCGGTCGTTTTACCGAAGCCGCCGTTTCGTCGGCCAACCGCGCGGCGGCGCTGACCCATCGTTTGCTGGCGTTTTCGCGGCGCCAATCGCTGGATCGCAAGACCCTCAACGTCAATGAACTGGTGCATTCGCTGGAAGACTTGATTCGGCGCACCAAGGGCGATCCGATCGAACTCACCCTGCGTCTGGCCGAGAATGTCTGGCCGGTCAGCACCGACGTCAGCCAATTGGAAAACGCCCTGCTCAATCTGGTCATCAATGCCCGCGACGCGATGCCCGAGGGTGGCGAGTTGCTGATCGAAACGGCCAACGTCTACCTCGACGGCAGCGACATCACCACGCTCGAACCGGTCAAGGCCGGCGATTACTTGATGCTGGCGGTCAGCGACAACGGCACCGGCATGACGCCCTCCGTGCGTTCCAAGGCATTCGATCCATTCTTCACCACCAAACCGATCGGCCAGGGCACAGGTTTGGGGCTGTCGATGATTTATGGGTTTGCCCAGCAGTCCGGTGGCCACGTCAGCCTCGACAGCCTGCCGGGCCAGGGCACTTGCGTGCGTCTGTACCTGCCGCGCTTGCACGGCGTCGAGGCGGAGCGGCCGGCCATCGTGCCCCTTGAGCAAGTGCCAATGACGACGACTGGCGAAACCGTGGTGGTCGTCGAAGATGACCCGGCCGTGCGCATGCTGGTGCTCGATCTGCTCCGGGAGTTGGGTTATCAAGCCCACGAAGCCGAAGATGCCAAGACTGCCCTGCCGCTGCTGGAATCCGATCTGCGCGTGGATCTGCTGGTCACCGACGTCGGCCTGCCAGGCATGAACGGCCGGCAACTGGCTGAAATCGCCCGTCAGCATCGGCCGGGTCTCAAAGTGCTGTTCATGACCGGTTATGCGCAGAAAGCCGCCGAGCGGCAGGGTTTTCTCGAGGATGGCATGGACATGGTCGCCAAACCGTTTGCCATCGAGCTGCTGGCCAGCAAGATCCGCACGATGATCAGCCAAACCCCGTGACTTGAGGCATAATCCGCGCCCCGCCGTCACCCCGTTATCAGGTACCGCACGATGAAAGCCCAAGCCCGCCACATTCTGGTGAAAACCGCCGAAGAGGCCGAACAGCTCAAACAACGCATCGCCAAGGGTGAAGCGTTCGATGTGCTGGCGAAGAAATTTTCGACCTGCCCGTCCGGCAAGCGCGGCGGTGATCTGGGTGAAGTGCGGCCGGGGCAGATGGTTGGCGCGATTGATGCGGTGATTTTCAAAAAGCCGCTGCGCACCGTGCATGGGCCGATCAAGAGCAAGTTCGGGTATCACCTGGTGCAGGTGTTTTACCGCGATTAATACTTTCCTCACAGGAGCTGTGTAGGAGCTGTCGAGTGAAACGAGGCTGCGATCTTTTGATCTTGATCTTGATCTTGAAAAACAAGATCAAAAGATCGCAGCCTTCGGCAGCTCCTACAGGGATTGCATTTCAGGTTCTGGGGATCAGTGCTCCTGGCACCTGAATCACCCGACTTGCCAGCAGATGCCCCGCCTCGGCAGCCTCCGCCGGGTTTCCGCCCAGCAATCGACTGGCCAGATACGCCGCACTAAAAGAATCCCCCGCCGCCGTGGTGTCCACCACCTTCTCGACCTTCTGCGCCGGCACTTCAAATGCTTCGCCATCACAGCAAATCAAACAGGCTTCAGCGCCGCGTTTGAGCACCACTTCCGGCGTGCCGATCTGCGCGTAAGCGGCAAACACCGCGTCGCAATCGGCAAAACCGAACAGCGCCTGTTCGTCATCTACCGTCAATAACGCCAGATCAACGTAGGGCAACACGCTGCGATACGCCGCTCGCGCGTCTTCTACAGACGCCCACAAACGTGGCCGGTAATTGTTGTCGAAGACGATGCGCGCATCACGCTGGCGCGCTTCGATCAGCGTCTGGATCAGTTTCTCCCGGCCCAGCGCACCGAGCACTGCCAGAGTTATGCCGCTGAAATACAGCACATCGTAATCCGGCAACGTGGCCAGCATCGGCGCCGCTTCGGGCGTGGTGAAACAGTCGCGAACCGCCGCTTCGTTGCGCCAATAGAGAAAACGGCGCTCACCGTTGGCGTCAGTCTGAATGCAATACAGGCCCGGCAAGCGTCCGGATAGACGCTGAACCAGATCGAGGCCGATACCTTCCTCGGACCAGATCTGGCACATGGCATCGCTGAAGCTGTCGTCACCCAGCGCGGTGACGTAATCGACCTGCGCGTTGTCGCCCATTGCACGGGACAGATACACCGCGGTGTTCAGGGTGTCGCCGCCGAAGCTTTGCTGCAGGCTGCCGTCGGCGCGTTGCTGCAGTTCGATCATGCATTCGCCGATCAGGGCGATGCGCGGGGTGTTCGGGCCCAAGGGGCTGAGGGTGTTCATCTTGTGCTGTCTCTGTTGATGCGCGGGTGTCTGGGCGGGCCTCATCGCTGGCAAGCCAGCGATTGGCCGCAACTCGGTCTCAAGCTTTAGAAACAGGTCTCCATGCTCTCGATCACCGACAACTGCTCATCCACCAACAACCCCACACGCCACTTGTCGAACGTCAGGCACGGGTGCGACGTACCAAAGGAAATGATGTCACCCACGCGCAACTCAACGCCCGGCGCCACGGTCATGAACGCGTGCTGGTCCATCACCGCGGTAACCTTGCACGCCCCGACGTCATCGCCCAGCGCCGGCACCACACCCGCCTTGTAGCGCAGCAACGGCACCGGTAAACCGGCATCGAACGCAACATCACGTTTGCCCAGCGCGATCACCGCAAAGCCCGGCTCCGGCAACGACTGCACATGCGCCCAGACTTCCAGCGCCGGGCGCAAGCCTTCGTGCAGATCACTGCGACGATCGAGTACGCAGCATTGCGCTTCTTTGTAGATGCCATGGTCATGGGCCACGTAGCTGCCCGGACGCAAAACACTGAGGAAACGCCCTGCCGCGTTCTGCGCTTCGAAGGATTCAGCAATCAGGTCGTACCACGCTGAACCCGAGGCAGTGATGATCGGCTTGGCGATGGCGAACGCGCCGCTGTCCTGCAACTGCACCGCCAGACGCACCAGCGACGCCGCAAACTCACGAATGCCGCTGACCGCGTGATCGCCGTGAATCACCCCTTCGTAACCTTCGATGCCGGTCAGGGCCAGCGCCGGTTGCGCGTTGATCGCCTTGGCCAGTTCGATGACTTCCTGCTCGCTGCGGCAACCGCAACGGCCGCCGACCACGCCGTACTCGATCATCACGTTCAGCTTCACCCCGCGCGAGGCGAAGTAGGCGCCGAGATCGGTGACGTTGTCCGGGTGATCGACCATGCAATAGAAATCGAACGACGGATCGGCCAGCAGATCGGCGATCAATGCCATGTTCGGCGTGCCGACCAGTTGGTTGGCCATCAGCACCCGGCGCACACCATGGGCGTAAGCGGCGCGGGTCTGGGTCGCGCTGGCGAGGGTGATGCCCCAGGCACCGGCGTCGAGCTGACGCTTGAACAGTGCCGGGGTCATGCTGGTTTTACCGTGGGGTGCCAGTTCTGCACCGCTGTCGCTGACGAACTTCTGCATCCAGCGGATGTTGTGCTCCAGCGCTTCGCGATGCAGCACCAGCGCCGGCAGGCTGACGTCACGCGTCAGGTGCGCACCGATGGCGGCGTCGCCCTTTTCCCCGGCAGTATTGATGGCAGTGGTCATGGTCGAACTCCTCACTTTCGCGGCCGCAGGCAGCCGCGGTTATTCGTTGATGCGCCGGGCGAGGCTGTTGGCGCTCTCGATCAGCACCCGGCGATAGTCGTTGTAATTGTTCTTCGCATCGGCCCGAGGGGCGACGATGCACAAGGTGCAAATGGCCACGCCTTGCGGATCTTTGACCGGCGCGGCGAAGCAATGGGTAAAGGTGTCGGCAACACTGTCGAAGGAGAAGAATCCGTCGATGCCGGCCTGACGGATTTCCGCCAGAAAACGTTCCAGCGGCAGGCGTTCGCCATCGGGCAGGATGAAGTCGTTTTCGTCGATCAGGTCGATGATCTGTTGATCGCTCAAGTGCGCGAGCAACAGGCGCCCGGAAGCGGTCCACGGGATGGGTGCGTTTTCGCCGATGTCGGAGGAAATACGGAAATGCCGCTCGCCCTCCTTCATCAGTGCCACCGTGTATTTACGGCCGTTGAGCAGGCACATCTGCGCGGTTTCATGGGTCTGGCTGACGATCTCCTGCAAGGCGTGATCGGCCTCGCGGCTGAGGTCGAAGTGGCGTAAATGCGCCTGACCGAGGAAATACAACTGCCGGCCGAGATAGACGTGACCGTCCTTGCCCACTGGCTCCAGAATCCGTCGTTCCAGCAGCGAGGCGACGAGTTCGTAGACCGTGGATTTCGGGCTGCCGATGCCGTTGGCGATGTCGTTGGGGCGCAGCGGCTGGCCGATCTCCTTGAGGAAATCGAGGATATCGAACGCCCGGTCCAGACCGCGAGCCCGGCGTTTGATGGTGTCTTCGGTCATTTCAGTGGTTCCCATTCAAAGTCGCCGGGAGTTTACCGCTAATGATCGTTCCCATGCTCCGCGTGGGAACGCAGCCCGGGACGCTCTGCGTCCCTTGGAACGCGGAGCGTTCCGTGAGGCGTTCCCACGCAGAGCGTGGGAACGATGATGTGTAGTTCAGGCCTTCTTCTTGTACGCGATGCAGTCGATCTCGACCTTGCAATCGACCATCATGCTCGCCTGCACACAGGCCCGCGCCGGTGCGTGTTCAGGCTTGAAATACTCGCCGAAAACCTTGTTGAAACTGCTGAAATCCCGTGGATCATCCAGCCACACGCCAGCGCGCACCACGTCTTCCAGGCCATACCCAGCCTCTTCGAGAATCGCGATCAGGTTCTTCATGGTCTGGTGAGTCTGCTCGACGATGCCGCCGACAATAATCTCGCCATCCACCGCCGGTACCTGGCCGGACACATGCAGCCAGCCATCCGCTTCAACGGCGCGAGCGAAGGGACGGGGCTGGCCGCCCGCGGCGGTGCTGCCAGTGCCGTAACGGGTAATGCTCATGGGTACTTCTCCTGATTCAAAACGAAAGTTAAAACCGCGTGCTCTTGAGAAACTCAGCCAGACGCGGCGATTGCGGGCGTTCGAACAGTTCCTTGGGAGGCCCCTGCTCTTCGATCCGCCCCTGATTCATGAAAACGATTTTGTCCGAGACCTCGAACGCAAAACGCATCTCGTGGGTCACCAGCAACATGGTCATGCCGTCTTCAGCCAGGCCCTTGATCACGTTGAGCACTTCGCCAACCAGTTCCGGGTCTAGGGCCGAAGTGACTTCATCAAACAGCATCAGGCTCGGGTTCATCGCAATCGCCCGAGCAATCGCCACGCGCTGTTGCTGACCGCCGGACAACTGGCCGGGAAAGTGATTGCGCCGCTCCAGCAAGCCTACGCGCTCCAGCCATTTTTCCGCGAGGACGACGGCTTCGTCCTTGTGCATCTTCTTCACCTTGAGCAGGCCCAGGGTAACGTTCTGCAACGCGGTCAGGTGCGGGAACAGGTTGAACTGCTGGAACGCCATGCCGGTCATCGCGCGATGGCGGGCGATGACTTTTTCCGCATGCCGGACACGCTTGCCGTTGACCTCGTCATAGCCGATGGATTCGCCGTCGAGCAGGATCTGCCCGCCCTGGAATTCTTCGAGCATGTTCACGCAACGCAGCAGCGTGGTCTTGCCCGAACCGCTGGAACCGATCAGCGTGACCACGTTGCCGCGCTGCATGCTCAGGTCGACACCCTTGAGCACTTCGACCGCGCCGTACTGTTTGTGCAGGCCACGGATGTCCAGCAACGCGTGAGGCTGTGGGGAAACTTGAGCTTGAGTCATGGCAAGGCCACCCGTTTTTCAATGTGCCGGCCGAGTAATTCGATGCCGTAGTTGATGACGAAGAACAGAAAACCCGCGAACAGGTAGAACTCCAGAGTCATGAAGTTCCGGGCGATGATCTGTTGCGTGCTGAGCAGCAATTCGGCGACGCCGATCACCGAGAGCAAGGTCGAAGCCTTGACGATTTCCGTGGACGAGTTGACCCAGGTCGGCAGGATCTGCCGCAGCGCCTGTGGCAACAATACGTAGCCAAGGGATTGATAGAACGTCAGGCCGATGGCCTGGCTCGCTTCCATCTGCCCGCGCGGCAACGCTTGCAGCGCACCGCGAACAATCTCGGCAACGTGGGAACCGCAGAACAGCGTAAGCCCCAAGGCCCCGGCCTGAAACGCGCTGATCTGCCAGCCGAGTGCCGGCGCCATATAGAAGCAGGCCAGCACCAGCACGAACACCGGTGTGCCGCGAATCAGGTCAACGTAAAAACGGAACGGTGCGCGCATCCAGAACTTGCCGTAGGTCAGCACCAGACCGGTGACCACGCCGAGCATCGTGCCGAGCAGGATCGCCAGCGCCGACACTTGCACACTGGTCAAAAAGCCCTGCCAGAGCGGCTCGCGCGCCACCCACAACTCATGTAACCAACTGGGCGATTCGTACATCGCAGCCTCCTATCGGCGGATCGCCAGACGCTGCTCGAGGTAACGCAGCACCATGGCAATGAGGTAACAGGCCGCGACATACAACGCCGTGGTCACCAGCCAGGTTTCAATCACCCGGTAGCTCTCGACGTTGATCTTGCGCGCGTAATAGGTCAGCTCCGGCACCGCAATCGCGGCGGCCAGCGAGGTGTCCTTGAACAGCGAAATGAAGTTGTTCGACAGCGCCGGCAAAACATTGCGCAACATCACCGGCACGGTGACGTAGGCCTTGACCTGCCACTCGCCGAGACCGATGGCCAGCCCGGCTTCGCGCTGCCCTTTGGGGATACTCAGCAAGCCACCACGGAAGACTTCGGTCAGGTACGCCCCGGCATACAACGACAGCGTAATGATGAACGAGGGAATCTTGTCCAGACGAATGCCCAGGCTTGGCAACGCAAAGTAGATCAACAGAATCAACACCAGAATCGGCGTGTTACGCACCACCGTGACGTACACCGAAGCCAGCACCCGCAAGGCGCGATGCTTGGAGAGCAAGGCAAACGCCATCAGCAGGCCGATCACGCAGCCGATCGCGATCGACACCAAGGCCAGCTCAAGACCCAGACCGAGCCCCGCCAGCAAGGTGTCAAAATCGCGCCACACGGCGGCAAAGTTCAACTGATAGTTCATGGTCAGCAGTACCTTGAGCGGGGCGACTTTAATCGCCCCACTCTCACGGGATCATTTGAATTCGACAGGGAAACCGATGGCTGGGGACGGCAGATCTACACCGAACCATTGTTTGAATGACGCCGCGTAGGTCGGGAATTCAACGCCGGTCATGGCTTCATGCAGTGCGGTGTTAACGAAGTTCAGCCAATCCTGGTCGCCGCGTTTCACCGCGCACGCGTAGGTTTGTGGACTCCACGCGTAGCTTGGGCTGCGGTAGCGGCCAGGGTTCTGCACCATCAGGTATTTGACCGATGACTGATCCGTGGCAGCGGCATCGGCGCGACCGGAGTTCACCGCCTGGTACATCAGATCGACACTGTCGTACTGATCGACCTTAGCTTTTGGCAACGCCTGATGCACCAGCTCTTCGGCATAGACGTTTTGCAGCACGGCCACGGTGACGCTGTCGCCGGCGGCTTGCAGGTCTTCGATTTCCTTGTACTTGCTGTTGTTCGGCAGCAGGAGGCCAACGCCTTCGCGGTAGTACGGCAGGGTGAACGCCACTTGCTGCGCGCGGCTGGCGGTGACGGTGATGAACTGGCAGCTCATGTCGACCTTGTCGGTGAGCAGGTTGGGAATCCGCGCATCGGACGACTGCACCACGAACTCGACTTTGCTCGGGTCGTTGAACAGACCTTTGGCGACGATCCGCGCGATGTCGATATCGAAGCCCTGCAACTTGCCGTCCGCGCCCTGAAAGTGCCACGGCGCATTGGTGCTGCCGGTGCCCACGATCAACTTGCCACGGGCCAGAACACTGTCGAGCTTGCTGTCGGCTGCCTGGGCCATACCCATGACAGCGGACGAAGCCGCAAGAACAAGAACACACGCTTTGAACAACGAAGGACGGCGATGCATGGCAAGCACTCCAGAATTGTGTTTATTCCGCTATACCGGAACACGGTTTGTTACTACGGAATAGACAGCAGAAAGTGTGCCACAGGATTGTTGGGGAATCTGCAGTGGAATTAAAAGTTTTCGAAATCAAAGAGATGCAGAAAAAGACAATGGCGCTGTTACCAAAGACACCATGCAGACTCGCTACCGTTGGCTACACACGCCGGGTATTCGCGCCACATTGCGGGGCGCGTGACACAAAACAATGCGCGTGGCACCTGTCAACTCTGACAGTAGGCGTACGGTGCTTGCTGGATTACCGTCAAGCGATACAGTCACACCTGAAAAGGAGATTCTGATGAGCGCGAATATCCCTCTCGCTACTTTGCCTCCCACCTACCGCAAAGCGCTGAAAACCTGGCGCCCGGTAATCCTTTATTTCGCCAACGAACATTGCCCCGCCTGCGAATGGGCCGGGCCGATCTTTCGCCAGACGGCCGAACCATACCGGCATCGCGCCAATATCTACATGCTCAATACCAGCGAGTCCCCGCGCCATCCGCTGGTCACCGGGACGCCCACCGTACTGTTTTACAAGAACGGCAGAATGGTGAAAAAACTCAAAGGCATCGGCACCGAAGAAACCCTTGCACGGGATTTCGCCGAGCATATCGGCAAGACCAAAGCGCCCGCAGCTCCGCATAAACGCTTGCATGATCTGTCTTGGCTGCGTCAGACACTTCGCACTTTGCGCACCGTTGCACGTGCGCGCTTGCGGAGTCAGTGCTGAACAGGCTGAAGGTTCCGAAGCACGTATTTCAACGCTTGGCAGCCTCTGTATATATTTGGCTTCGCTCTCGCTTGCCTACGGCTATCACCGTGACAACCAATACTTCATCCTTGACGCGATACACCAAGCGATATCCGGCGCTTCGCAGCTTTATTTTGTATGCGTTACCCAGGCCTTTTAGCCGATCCGCCGGTACATGTGGATTAAGCAGCCGCTCCGCTAGTTTTTTCTTGAACTGATCTCGTAGACCTGCGCCCAGCTTCTCCCATTCTTTCCAGGCCTTTTCAGAAAACTCCAGCTCATAGGTCATCTATTGTGACCTTGATGGTGGGGTCGTTTTCTCGCTCCTTGCAAAGCGCGATCAACTCCAGATCATCAAGACGCGTCATCATTGCCTCGTACTCTTTGGCAGGTACGCAATAAAACGCTGGTTCATTTCGGTTGAGAATCGCTACAGAGCGTCCACCTCCTGCAGCTACGGTGCCCATCGGATTTTTTTTCAATTCGGAAATACTCGCTACTACGTGAGAAAGAACGATGTGTGCCATTAAGGTGCTCCCTGAAGTACTTTTAACAGCACCTAAAATAGCACCCCTGAAGTTCTTAACTTCGATCCATTTGACGATACCACGTGATTTCCAACGACGTTTCTGCGTTGTCCGTCAGATATTTCTCGCACTTGGGTGGGAACAGGAAGGATCGCTACACTTTTCATCAGTGAATACTGCGGTGCCTGAACCCAAGCATTCGCGAGCAGGCTCGCTCCCACATTTGAAACGCGTTCCAGTGTGGGAGCGAGCCTGCTCGCGAAGTGGCCAGTACAGTCGCCAGAGAACTCGAGTGTTACGCGGCAGCACGCACCAACAACACCCGCGTCACCCGCCGTTCTTCCACCGCTTTGACCGTCATCTGCCAGCCCTCCAGCTCCAGACGGTCACCGATCACCGGCAATCGATCCAGCAGGCTCATCACCAATCCGGCCATGGTCTGATAATCGTCGGTCGGCTGCGCACCAAACCCGGTACGTTGTCGCACTCGCGCCAGGTTCAACGCACCACTGACGATAAACCCGCCCTGCTCCTCGACCACGTCCGGGCCTTCGATTTCGCTGGCATCCGGCAGCTCACCGGCAATCGACTCAAGGATGTCGGTCATGGTCAACACGCCGACAAAATCACCGAATTCGTTGACCACAAAAGCAATGTGCGTCGACGCAGCGCGCATCTGCTCCAGCGCGTTCAGGATCGAATAGCTGTCGAGCAAATTGATGGTCTTGCGCGCCAAATGCTCCAGATTCGGTTCGGTGCCGGCCAGATATTCCTTGAGCAGTTCCTTCTTGTGCACGAAGCCCAACGGCTCATCCACCGCACCGTTGCGAATCAACGGCAGACGCGAATAGGACGAGTGCATCAAGCGGGTACGAATCGCCTCGCGATCATCGGCCAGATCAATCGTGTCGACATCGGCGCGCACGGTCATCAGCCCGCGAATCGGGCGCTCGGCCAGTTGCAATACGCCGCTGATCATCACCCGCTCGCGACGGTCGAACAGTTCCGCGCTTGGCGCGTCACCGTCGTCAAGCAGGTCAGAGATCTCCTCGCCAACCTCTTCCGCCGCCAGTTTGCGTCCGCCCAGCAGGCGCATCACCGCATGAGCGGTGCGCTCGCGTATCGGTCGCAGCCCCTGCATCGAGCGCTTGCGGCGAGCCCGGGCGATCTGGTTGAACACCTCGATCAGAATAGAGAAACCGATGGCGGCGTACAGATAACCTTTCGGAATGTGGAAGCCCAGACCTTCGGCCGTCAGGGCAAAACCGATCATCATCAGGAAGCCCAGACACAGCATGATCACCGTCGGGTGCGCGTTGACGAAGCGCGTCAGCGGCTTGCTGGCGACAATCATCAAGCCGATCGAGATGATCACCGCGATCATCATCACCGCCAGTTCATCGACCATGCCCACGGCGGTGATCACCGCATCGAGGGAGAACACTGCATCGAGCACCACAATCTGCGCAACGATCGGCCAGAACAAGGCATAAGCGGCGTTGGTCGTGCGCTCACCGATGTGGCCTTCAAGGCGTTCGTGCAATTCCATGGTGGCCTTGAACAGCAGGAACACACCACCGAACAGCATGATCAGGTCGCGGCCGGAGAAGCTCTTGTCGAACACCTCGAACAACGGCTGCGTGAGGGTGACCAGCCAGGAAATGCTCGCCAACAGGCCAAGGCGCATGATCAGCGCCAGCGACAGGCCGATGATCCGCGCACGGTCACGCTGATGCGGTGGCAGTTTGTCCGCCAGAATTGCGATGAACACCAGGTTGTCGATACCCAGCACCAGTTCCAGCACGATCAAAGTCAACAAGCCTAACCAGGCCGTGGGATCCGCTAACCATTCCATAAAACGTCTCTATCTCTCTCGGTGAATTCAGGCTGCCGGACACGGCAAAGCGCAACGCAAAGGCTCAGGGGCCGCGTTATCTACGATAGTCGGATGTCGGAAAACCGGATGCTGCGAGTGCGTCAAGACCGCGCCATGGCGCGAGGGGAAGGTGCGACTGGGAGGCTCCGAGAGGGTGTTCATGCAAATCCTGAATGAAAAATGGCCTTGGAGCGTACAGGCTTTGGGAACATTTCCTACAGCGGCAAATCATTTCAAAATCTGTAATCAGCTCCGAATACCTCTGTAGGAGCTGCCGAAGGTTCGGGCCGCGATCGGACGATCTTTTGATCTCCGCTTAAAAAAAAAGATCAAAAGATCGCAGCCTTCGGCAGCTCCTACAGTACGGTGTCAGCGGCCGGCGAAGCGCAACCGCGAGAGCTGGCGCAAATCCCCTTCGACGTAGTAATCGTTGGTCCAACGGTCATCCACCGCCAACGGACTCACTTGCTTCAACGCCAGTTTTTTCGCGAAATAGCGAAATCGGTAATGCTCATAAAACCGCAGCAGCTCCAGACCATAGCGGTCTGCCAGATCGGTGTCGCCGCGAATGATCAGGTAGTTTTCGTCATTGCCGTTACTCGCCGAAACGCTGAGGTTGTGGCTGCCACTGATGATCGTCGGCGTGTCCGTGGTGAAGTCGGTGACCACGGCTTTGGTGTGCACCAGCAGATTGCCCTTCTGACCTTTCATGTTTTCGCGCAGCCAGCCTTCCAGCCCGGTATTGAGCAACGCCGTGGCGGCGAATTCGGCACTGCGATCGGCATGGAAGCCAGTGATGCGACTGGCCGTGTTTTGCAGGCCATAGCGCAAAATGTCGTCGTGGGGCTGACCCAGCAATGCATTGAGGATCGCGTCCGGCAGCGAGAATGCCGTGACGAACAGCACGTCCTTTTTCGCCGCACCGATGATCCGCACAAACTCCTGCAGATCTGCCCAACCGGTACGCGGTGAGAACCCGGCGAACACCGGTTGCAGCGGATTCATCGGGTTGTGTTCGGTCACCCAGTCACGGGTTGCGCCGATATCATCCGGCTGCGCCCAGATCTGCTCGAACGTCTCCAGATAACTGGCAGCAACCGATTCGTCGTCCAGCACATGCACCACGTTGGCCTGCCGATAAACCCCGTTGGCGGTGAAATTGGTGCTGCCACACAGAACCGCTTCAGGCTGCTGCTCCCCACTGGCTTTGACGCGGCTGAGGACCATGAATTTATTGTGAAAGATGTTGTGGGTCACTCGCCCGCGTTTGCTCGCAGGAGGCAGTGCCGCCAGACTCGCTTCGTTGATCGTGGTGTCTTCATCATCCGGCCGGGCGTGATACAGCACCCGCACCTGCACGCCCCGCGCGAACGCCGCATTCACCGCGTCGACGATCGCCTGCAACTGATACTCGTAAATCGCGATATCAAGCGCCCACTGGTTATCGACCGCACGCTCGATAAACCCGAGCAGGCGTGCGAGCAAGCCGTTTTCCAGCCATTGCCGTGGCGCGTCGGGCCAGGCTTCGATGGGCATGTTCTTGTTGGCGCTGATCAGTGCGTCCAGTTCGGGAAACTTGCGCTGGAACGCCTGACTGGCGGCGACAGCACGATTGAACATCACGCTTTGATTGCTTGGGTGACCGTCATCGGAAGTGATCGTCAGCTCCAGCGACTCGCCCAACTGCACGGCATCGGCTGTGCCGTAGGCCAGATGCACGCGATAGTGGAGGGTCATGCCCGGATTGACCGCGTAATCAGCCCAGCGAAATTTCTGCAGTGGTGCGATATCGCTCGGTGTGGCGTGGAACCGGGGAAACGTGTGCGCCTTGCCAGGGAATGTCAGGCTGTTGAACAGGAACAACCAGGGTTTGGCGCCTTGCTGCTTTTCGATGGCAAATCCCAGCAGGCCCTTGCGCCGCGGTTCGGCCAGATCCATGGCCAGCAGCACACCGTTGGTGCCGGCGTAGGCTTTGACGCGGAAATCGTCCTGAGGATTTTTGACCAGTACGCGCATCGCTCACTCCTTGTGATTGGGGCTGGGTGCAGCATAGAGCAGGGATGCGGTTTTGAGTGTTCGGTTCTAGACCGGGTCGATGCAATCGCGAGCAGGCTCACTCCTACAGGGGAACTCATTCCAAATGTAGGAGTGAGCCTGCTCGCGAAGACGGTAGAACAATCGCCGAAAAGGTTAGAGAGAAATCAGCTCATCAATGTGTCGATACTCGGATCCCAACGCTGAAGCCAGATCCCGCGCCCGACCCAACCGGATCGGCCCGCGCTCGATATCGATCAACAACCCCGGACACGCTAGCGCCGGTAATCCCGACCACTGTTTCAAACGCCCATCGGTCACCACCAACAGCCGCTGCTGCTCGGCAGGAAAACGCTTGCGCCGCACCGCCAGCCATTGCTCTGCCTGCCCCAGCGCCGCGAGCAACGGTGTGCCGCCGCCGGCCCCCAAAGCCTCCAGCCAGACACGCAAGCCGCTGGACGCCTTCAACCCCTGCACCTGCCATTTCGGCGTCGAGCCACTGGCCGTCAATAATGCGAGGCGCGCGCGCTGGCGATAGGCGTCATCGAACAGTTGCGCGAGCAAACCTTTGGCATCACTCAAGGCGTGATGGCGCCGCGTCGAGGCTGAGGCATCGACGATGACCAGCCACAGTTCATGCGGGGAGCGTGTGCGCAGTTGGAACAGCAGATCTTCACGGGTCCGAGGACGCCCGTTGAGCAACGTGCCCGGCCAGTTCACCGTACCGCTGCGCGCGGTATGGCGCTTGCCCTGGCGTCCGTTGTCCAGCCGTCCGGCGCGGGGTCTGGCATTCGCCCCCGCGTCGGAGCGGGGACGAATGCCTAAGGCTTTTTTGGCCAGCTCGGCACTTCACGGCGAGCGCCGGTGGCAAGCGCGGGCGCCGGCATATCGCCCCACTGGCCCAGGCCCTCGCTTGGATCGGTCTGCGCCTTGCTCGGCGATTGCGCCGGCGGTAGTTGTGGGCTGGATGCAGGCTGTTCGCGACGACGATGGCGCAAGGCGAATTCTGCGACGGCGTCGATATCCTCTTTGTCGATGGCGTCAGCAGCGCGCCATGCAGCATGCGCCCGAGCGGCGCGCAACCACACCAGGTCGGCACGCAAGCCGTCGACGCCGGCAGCGAAGCAACGCTGGGTGATCTGCGCCAGTGCAGCGTCGTCCAGGGGAATACTGGCCAAGGCATCGCGGGCGTTTTCGCAACGTTCGCGCAACGTTTGTTGCTCGGTTTCCCACTGTGCACAGAACGCTTGCGGGTCGCTGTCGAAATCCAGTCGCCGACGAATAATCTGTCCGCGTTCAGCCGGCACCGTGTGACCACTGAGGGCAACGTTCAAACCGAAACGGTCAAGCAATTGCGGACGCAACTCGCCCTCTTCCGGGTTCATGGTGCCGATCAGCACGAACTTCGCCGAATGCCGATGGGAAATGCCGTCGCGCTCGATCAGGTTGGTACCGCTGGCAGCAACGTCGAGCAGCAGATCCACCAAGTGATCGGGCAGCAGATTGACTTCATCGACGTAGAGCACGCCGCCGTCAGCCTTGGCCAGTACGCCTGGCGAAAACTGCGCGCGGCCCTCGCTGAGGGCGGCGTCGAGATCAAGGGTGCCAACCAGGCGTTCTTCGGTAGCGCCCAGAGGCAAAGTGACGAATTGACCGCTGGCGAGCAGATCCGCCAGGCCACGGGCCAAGGTGGATTTGGCCATGCCGCGCGGGCCTTCGATCAGCACGCCACCGATTTTAGGGTCGATGGCGGTGAGGCACAGGGCGAGTTTCAGGTCATCGGCGCCGACCACAGCGGAGAGGGGGAAATGCGGGGTGTCGGTCATTTGGGTTTTTCTCTGTCGTGGTCTTTGGTGTGCTTGATGGTTGTGAGGGGTCAGCTGGGGTGGCCCTCACCCTAGCCCTCTCCCGGAGGGAGAGGGAACTGACCGAGGTGTTCTCTCGAGGTACGCCGACCTGAATTATCGAGTTGAACTCAGACTCCAAGCCAACACAAATCTGCTGCCTTCCCCCCTTACTCCCCTGGGGGAGAGGGAACTGATTGCGGTGCTCTTTCGAGTTACGCCGACCTGAATTATCGAGTTGACTTCGATTCTGAACAGCACACAAATCGGCTCCCTTTCCCCCTCGCCCCCTTGGGGGCGGTCCGACGTTTCGGGAGGGCTGGGGTGAGGGGGTGACTTTCCTGAGGACGCTACATATCTTCCTCAATATCCAACAGCAGATTCTCCAGCGCTTCTTTATAAGCCCCCGGCTCCTGCCACATCCCCCGCTGCTGCGCCTCAAGCATCCGCTCAGTCATGTCCCGCAACGCATGCGGATTATGCTCACGAACAAATTCCCGAGTCGCAGGGTCCAGCAAATAAGCATCCGCCAACAACGCGTACTGGTGGTCATCGATCAACTGCGTGGTGGCATCAAACGCAAACAGGTTATCCACCGTCGCCGCCATTTCGAACGCGCCTTTATAGCCGTGGCGCTTGACCCCGTCGATCCACTTTGGATTGGCCGCCCGCGAGCGGATCACCCGGTTCAGCTCTTCTTTCAGCGTACGAATCTTCGGCAGATCCGGCTGGCTGTGATCGCCGTGATAACTGGCCGCCGCCTCGCCACGCAGGGTTTCCACAGCAGCAAGCATGCCGCCCTGGAATTGGTAGTAGTCGTTGGAATCAAGCAGGTCGTGCTCGCGATTGTCCTGATTCTGCAGCACTGCTTGCACCTGGCTCAGGCGCTGGACGAACTGCTCGCGCGCAGCGGTGCCATCGTCGGAACCACCGTAGGCGTAAGCGCCCCAGTTCAGATAAACCTCGGCGAGGTCGTCGCGGGTCTGCCACAAGCGACCGTCGATGGCGCCCTGCACGCCTGCGCCGTACGCACCGGGTTTGGCACCGAAGATCCGCCAACCCGCCTGACGCCGCGCGGTGTCCTCATCGACGCCCGATTGCAGCAGTGCCTCGCGCTCGGCACGCACTTTGGCGGCCAACGGATTGAGATCGTCCGGCTCGTCCAGTGCCGCTACCGCCTGCACCGCCGCGTCGAACAAGCGAATCAGGTTGGCGAACGCATCGCGGAAAAAACCGGAAACCCGCAACGTGACATCAACGCGCGGACGGTCTAGCAAACTCAGCGGCAGAATCTCGAAATCGTCGACACGCTGACTGCCAGTGGCCCACACCGGACGCACCCCCATCAACGCCATGGCCTGGGCGATGTCGTCACCGCCGGTGCGCATGGTCGCGGTGCCCCAGACGGATAATCCGAGCTGGCGCAGGTGATCGCCGTGGTCTTGCAGGTGTCGCTCCAGAATCAACGTCGCTGACTGGAAGCCGATGCGCCACGCGGTGGTGGTGGGCAGGTTGCGCACGTCGACCGAGTAGAAATTGCGTCCGGTGGGCAGGACGTCGAGGCGACCACGGCTGGGTGCGCCACTGGGGCCGGCGGGGACGAAGCGGCCGCTGAGGGCATCGAGCAGACCGCGCATTTCTGCGGGGCCGCAAGCGTCCAGGCGTGGGGCGACGACTTCGCGCAGATTCTCGATAATTGCACTGACTTCAGCCCACGCCGGCCCCTGTGGGAGCGAGCCTGCTCGCGAAAGCGGTGGATCAGGTAAATCTTTAGCGACTGACACGACGCCTTCGCGAGCAGGCTCGCTCCCACAGGGGATTTGCAGGGATTCGCAGATCAACGCAGTTGCAAACAGTTCGAGCCGTTCGCGGGTGTCGCCGGCAGTGCGCCAGACTTCGTCGCTTTGCGATTGCAGCGCCTCGGGACGCGGGCCGGTCCATGGATCGGCCAGCGCACAATCGAGTGGATCGAATCCGAGTTCGAACGCTTTGGCGAGTGCTCGCAATAGGCTTGATTGCGCGCCTTTGCCGTCGCCTCGTGGAATACGCAGAAGCGCCAACAATGTATCGATGCGCAATCGCCCGCTCGGCGACTCGCCAAAAATGTGCAGCCCGTCGCGAATCTGCGATTCCTTCAGATCACACAAATACGTATCCAGACGCGGCAACCAGATCGCCGCATCGGCGTCACTGTCCAGCCCGGCATCAAGCTGCAATTCACGATCGATCTGCGTCTCGCGCACCAATTGCAGAATGTCGCGCTGCAACTCGCGGGCGCGGCGCGGATCGAGCAGTTGCGCTTCGTAATACTCGTCGGCCAGCAGCTCCAGATTGCGCAATGGGCCGTAGGTTTCGGCGCGGGTCAGCGGCGGCATCAGGTGGTCGATGATCACCGCTTGCGTGCGTCGTTTGGCCTGCGCGCCCTCACCCGGGTCGTTGACGATAAACGGGTAGATATTCGGCAGCGGCCCGAGCAACGCATCCGGCCAGCAATTTTCCGAAAGGCCCACGCCTTTGCCCGGCAGCCATTCGAGGTTGCCGTGCTTGCCGACGTGAATCACACCGTGCGCGCCATAGGTGTTGCGCAACCAGAAATAGAACGCCAGATAAGCGTGCGGCGGCACCAGATCCGGATCGTGATAGACCGCGCTTGGATCAACTTGATAGCCGCGCGCCGGCTGGATGCCGACGAAGGTCAGACCGAAGCGAATGCCGGCGATCATCATCCGCCCGTCGCGGCACATCGGATCGTTTTGCGGCGCTCCCCAGCGTTCAATCACAGCGGCGCGATTGGCTTCCGGCAGCGCGTTGAACATCGCCAGATAAGCGTCCATCGCCAGGCTTTGCTGGCACGGACGCAGATCAATGGTGTCGAGATCGTTGCTGACGCCGCCGAGCAATTGCTGGATCAACTCGGTGCCGGTTTTGGGCAACTCTGCCGTGACCGGATAGCCCTCAGCCTGCAACGCACGCAGGATATTCAGCGCCGCCGCCGGCGTGTCGAGACCGACGCCATTACCAATGCGGCCATCGCGAGTCGGATAGTTGGCGAGGATCAGCGCAATGCGTTTTTCGCCATTCGGCACCCGTGCCAGATCGATCCAGCGCCGCGCCAGTTCAGCGACGAAATCCATGCGCTCGGGTTGCGCGCGGTAGCAGACCACATCGGACTGACTGCGCTCGCTGCGCCAGGCCAGATCCTTGAAGCTGATTGGTCGGCTGATGATGCGACCGTCGAGTTCCGGCAAGGCAATGTGCATGGCCAGATCACGCGGGCCGAGGCCCTGCTCGCTGGCGCGCCAGCCGGGTTCGTTGTCCTGCGCGCAGATCGCCTGAATCACCGGGATATTGCGGCGAAACGGTCGCAAGTGCGGCGCTTCAGGGCTGGACTGGGCGAAACCAGTGGTGTTGAGAATCACCCCCGCCTCGACTTCGTCCAGCCAATCCTCGACCACCGCCAGGCAGCCGGGTTCTTTCAGACTGGCCACGGCGATCGGCAGTGGATTAAGCCCGGCCGCCTGCAAACGCTGGCAGAAAACATCAATGAAAGCGGTGTTCGCCGCTTGCAGATGCGAGCGGTAAAACAGCACCGCCGCCACCGGGTTTTCCGGCCGCCATTCGGCTTGCCAGTCACTCAGTGCGGCGCTGGTTTTGTTCGGGTGGTAGATCGCCGTGCGCGGCAGGGTCTGCGGTTCTTCCCAGGCGTAATCGCGGGCGAGCCAACGGTTGGCCAGACAACGGAAAAAATCCAGCGCATTGCCCAGACCGCCCTGACGCAGGAACTGCCAGAGTCGATCACGATCCACCGCGTTGACGGTGCTCAAGTCGCTGAGCTCCGGATCGGGACGGTCATCGCCCGGCACCAGAATCACCTGTACACCACGCTCGGACAGCTCGACCAGACGCTCGACGCCATAACGCCAATAGGCGATGCCACCGTGCAGCGAAATCAAAATGACCTTGGCATGGCGCAGCACTTCATCGACGTACAGATCGACCGAGGCATGATTCTGTACCTGCATGGGATTGGCCAGACGCAGGCTCGGGTAATCCTCGGGCAATTGCTGCGCGGCTTCGGCGAGCAGCGCCAGGCTGGAGTCGCCGCTGCACAGGATTACCAGCTCGGCGGGAGTTTGGCCAAGGTCGGCAATGTTGTCATCCGAGACGAAACCGCCGGGCTGGGTCCTGAGCAGGTGCATGGCTTAAACGCTGAGCGCGGCGCGCAGTTGCGCTTCGAGTTGGGCGGCGTCGAGTTCCTGGCCGATCAGCACCAGACGTGTCACGCGCGCTTCATCGGCGCCCCACTGACGGTCGAAATGTTTGTCGAAACGCGTGCCCACGCCCTGGATCAACAGGCGCATCGGCTTGTTCGGGATCGCCGCGAAACCTTTGACACGGAGGATGCCGTGCTTGACCACCAATTGCGTCAGGGCGTCGAGCAGCAGGCTTTCGTCAGCTTGCGGCAGTTCGATGGAGATCGAATCGAAGGCGTCGTGATCGTGGTCATCGTGATCGTCATCGCCTTCACCATGGTGGTGATCGTGATGGCTGTGGCGGCTGTCGATGTGTTCTTCGGAACCGGCGCCGAGGCCGATCAACACGTCCAGTGGCAGACGGCCGTTGCTGGCTTCGATGATTTTCACCGCCGGTGGCAGCTCTTCGGCGACTTCAGCGCGCACGCGAGCGAGATCTTCCGGGCTGGTTTGGTCGGCTTTGTTCAGGATGACGAGATCGGCGCTGGCCAGTTGGTCGGCGAACAGTTCGTGCAGCGGCGATTCGTGATCGAGGTTCGGGTCGAGTTTGCGCTGGGCGTCGACCTGATCCGGGAACGCAGCGAAAGTGCCAGCGGCCACCGCCGGGCTGTCGACCACGGTGATCACCGCATCAACGGTGCAGGCGCTGCGGATTTCCGGCCACTGGAAGGCTTGCACCAGCGGTTTTGGCAGGGCCAGGCCCGAGGTTTCGATGAGGATGTGGTCGAGGTCGCCGCGACGCGCAACCAGTTCGCGCATCACCGGGAAGAACTCTTCCTGAACGGTGCAGCACAGGCAGCCGTTGGCCAGTTCGTAAACGCGGCCCGTGGCTTCTTCTTCGGTGCAACCGATGGTGCATTGCTTGAGGATTTCACCGTCGATGCCCAGCTCGCCAAACTCGTTGACGATCACCGCAATGCGCCGGCCCTGTGCGTTGTCGAGCATGTGCCGCAGCAGCGTGGTCTTGCCCGAGCCGAGGAAGCCGGTGACGATGGTGACGGGGAGTTTGGCCAGTGTTTTCATCGGTATGCCCTTTGGCAAGCGGCGGGCATACGGGACGAGAACCGGCAACGCGCGTGCGCGCCGGAAGCGTTCGCCACCGGATCACCCCGCCCGGTTGTAGTGAGAATCTGTGACGAGGCAGGTCTCCTGGCTGACGGCGTTCAGGCGCTGGGCCTGGCGTTTGCTGCGCCTTCCCGCTGGCTCATCAGTTGAGCTGGCAGTGGCGTGGCAGCGAACATCACCGTTCACAGTTGCGGGGGCAGCCGCGGCATTGACCGCGTTCCCTTCTTAGCTTCGGCGTGGGCCGAAGAACCTCGAAAGCGCAAGGCTACGCATGGTGTGGTTATGGGTCAATGTTTGGATTGGGGGTATATCCGTTGCTGCGGCTGGGGCCGCTGGCGGTTTCGCTCTTACAGCGAGTCACCTTTTCCAAACGCCGAAAAGGTAACCCAAAAGGCTTTGCCCCGGCGTACGGCACTTCGCTGAGGCTCAGTGTTCCCTCGCTACGGTGTCCATCCGGGGGCATCGCCTACGGTTTGCTTCGCTGCACCTCCTCTCGATGTGTGCGGCTTCGCCGCACGGCGCTGCGCGCCTAACCCCCGGATGAACACCTTCGCTCGGCCTGCCGAAGGGGCAAAAAAGCCAGATCAAAAGCCAGATCAAGAGCCCCTCACCCTAGCCCTCTCCCGGAGGGAGAGGGGACTGATCGAGTTGTTTGGGCGAGGGACGCCGACGTGCGATACCGCGTTGAACTCAGATTTTGAAAAGCCCACAAATCGGCTCCCTCTCCCTCCGGGAGAGGGCTGGGGTGAGGGAAAATCCACCACAAATCCAAAGCCGACCACGCCCCGCTCTTCACCACTCAATAGGCCGAGCGTAGCGAAGGAACCCCGAGCCCCAGCGAGCGGGCCGCACGTAGGAGCAAGCCCTTTTGGTTACTTTTGGGGCGTTTGCCAAAAGTGACCCGCCGTAAGGGCGGAACCCTAATCAGCAACACCCGCAGCAACGGATCCACCCCAAAAAATTGACCAAAACCCCACCCCCATGCTCTCCTACACACCTTGTTACGGGTGCCCTTCACAGGGTGAAACGGGAAACCGGTGAATCATGTGCTTTACTCAAAGCCATGTCAGTCCGGTGCTGCCCCCGCAACGGTAAGCGAGCGAAGCGTCAAAACCACTGTGTCAGCAAGGCATGGGAAGGTGACGCTTGCAGGTCGGCCTGACGCCAACCCCTCGTGAGCCCGGAGACCGGCCCGCAACACACAGCCCGCATTTTTGCGTCGCTGAACATAACAAACCCGCGGTGGGCGGGCGCTGTTCGAACCTCTGCGAGCCCGACCCGCAGGGGTTTTCATGCGCTCAAATCACCCGCTGACACTCCAGAGGGAAGCGCCATGTCGATCATCAGCAGCACCGGCAGCAACACGGACAAAATTTCCAGCACCACCACCCTGAGCCAACGCCTGACCGCCGCGATCTTTGCGTCGATCCTCGGTGCCAGCCTGGTCTACTTCGCCGGTTTCTCACACATCGAAGCGGTGCACAACGCCGCCCACGATACCCGCCACAGCGCCGCGTTCCCGTGCCACTGAGACCTGCCGACATGATCAAGCGTATTGCGCAAACCGCAGGTTTCACCGGCCTGCTGGCCGCCCTGCTCCTCACCCTGCTGCAAAGCTTCTGGGTATCCCCGCTGATTCTTCAGGCAGAGACCTTCGAGAAAGCCGAACCGGTTGCAGAAGTTCACGAACACGCCGCCGGCACCGCTGCGCACACCCACGATGCCGAAGCCTGGGAGCCGGAAGACGGCTGGCAGCGCGTAGTCTCGACCACGGGTGGCAATCTGGTGGTGGCTGTCGGTTTTGCTCTGATGCTCGCGGGTCTTTACACCCTGCGTGCGCCGACCAAAACCTCGCAAGGCCTGCTCTGGGGTCTGGCCGGTTACGCGACATTCGTCCTGGCACCGACGATGGGCCTGCCACCTGAATTGCCGGGCACTGCCGCCGCTGATCTGGCCTCGCGACAAATCTGGTGGATCGGCACTGCCGCTTCGACCGCTGTCGGCCTGTCGCTGATCGCGTTCAGCCGTCACTGGCTGATGAAGATCCTTGGTGTCGCCATTCTCGCGGTGCCGCACGTGATCGGCGCACCACAGCCGCAAGTGCATTCGATGCTCGCTCCCGAGGCATTGGAAGCCCAGTTCAAAATCGCTTCGCAGTTGACCAACGTAGTGTTCTGGCTGGCCCTGGGCCTGATCAGCGCCTGGTTGTTCCGCCGCAAAAGCGCTGGTCAATACCACGCATGACCGATGACAGCGCAGCGCCGACCTTCGTGATCGGCCTGGGCTGCCAGCGCGGCTGTCCGGCCAGCACGCTGCGCGCGTTACTCGACCAGGCATTGCAGGCCCATCGCATCGACCTTGAAGCGGTCAAGGCCTTGGCCAGCATCGACTTGAAGCGCGACGAACCGGGTCTGCAAGAACTTGCTGCACAACTGGCCCTGCCCTTGCTGTATTTCAGCAGTGAAGAACTGGCCAGTTACCAGCAACGACTCAGTCACCATTCGCAGATCGCCTACGAACGCACCGGTTGCTACGGCGTGGCCGAAAGTGCCGCTCTGGCTCTCGCCGAACAGCTGATACAGGCGCCGGCAAAACTGCTGATTTCCCGGCAAAAATACGCACAGGCAACGTTGGCATTGGCCGGCGCGGCGTAAAATCCCGATAATCCCCGTTATTGATCATGAGCGTTGTTCATCTGCAACGCGGTCGTGCCCTCTTTTACTCAGGATTCAACGATGACCGTCTACTTCATCGGCGCCGGCCCCGGCGACCCGGAATTGATCACCGTCAAAGGCCAGCGGCTGATCCGCAGTTGCCCGGTGATCATCTACGCAGGCTCGCTAGTGCCGGCGGCGGTGCTCGAAGGGCATAACGCCGAGACGGTGGTCAACAGCGCTGAGCTGCACCTTGAACAAATCATCGATTTGATCAAGACCGCACATGCCAGAGGTCAGGATGTGGCGCGCGTGCATTCTGGCGATCCGAGCCTGTATGGCGCGATCGGCGAGCAGATCCGTTATCTGCGCGAGCTGAATATTGCGTTCGAGATCATCCCTGGCGTGACCGCCACCGCAGCGTGTGCAGCGTTGCTCGGGGCGGAGCTGACTCTGCCGGACGTGTCACAAAGCGTGATTCTGACCCGCTACGCCGACAAGACCGCCATGCCGGCAGGCGAAGAGCTCGGCAGTCTGGCGCAGCATGGCGCGACCATGGCGATTCATCTGGGGGTCAATCATCTCGACAAGATTCTGGCGGAACTGCTGCCGCATTACGGCGCCGATTGCCCGATTGCGGTGATTCACCGGGCGACGTGGCCGGATCAGGACTGGGTGGTGGGGACGCTGGCGGATATTGCCGGGAAGGTCGAGGCCAAAGGGTTTCGGCGTACGGCGTTGATTCTGGTGGGTCGTGTCTTGGGCAGTGAGGTGTTTAGCGAGTCGTCGCTGTATCGCGCCGGGCATGCGCACCTCTACAGGCCATGAATTGGAACGCGGAGCGTCCCGGGCTGCATTCCCACGCAGAGCGTGGGAACGATCAAAGGCCCCTTCGCGAGCAGGCTCGCTCCCACATTTGGAATGCGATCAAATGTGGGAGCGAGCCTGCTCGCGAAGGCGTCGGTACATTTCACCCATAAAAAACTCACCCATAAAAAAACGGCGCTCACGGGGCGCCGTTTTTCATGTCCGCAGCGAACACCTTAGTAGTAGGCGTTTTCTTTCTGCGTGTGGTCGGTCACGTCTCGAACGCCCTTCAGCTCCGGAATACGCTCGAGCAAGGTGCGCTCAATGCCTTCCTTCAGGGTTACGTCCGCCTGGCCGCAGCCCTGGCAACCGCCTCCGAACTGCAGAACAGCGATGCCGTCCTCAACCACATCGATCAGGCTGACCTGACCGCCGTGGCTGGCCAGCCCCGGGTTGATTTCGGTTTGCAGGTAATAATTGATGCGCTCGTTGACCGGGCTGTCGGCGTTGACCATCGGCACTTTGGCGTTTGGCGCCTTGATGGTCAGCTGGCCGCCCATACGGTCGGTGGCGTAATCGACAACGGCGTCGTCGAGAAACGCTTCGCTGAAGTGATCGATATAAGCGGTGAAGCTTTTCAGCCCCAGCGCGGTGTCTTCAGGTTTTTCTTCGCCCGGCTTGCAATAGGCAATGCAGGTTTCGGCGTACTGGGTGCCAGGCTGGGTGATGAAGACGCGGATGCCGATGCCCGGGGTGTTCTGCTTGGAGAGCAGATCGGCCAGGTAATCGTGGGCGGCGTCGGTAATGGTAATAGCGGTCATGGAAACTCCTCGCAGGCTTGGGCGCAGTTTACGCCAATCGTTGCGCCGGACAAAGTCCTAGTATTTTTGTCGGGAAAGATTCTCGTCAGGCGCGTCGTCCATTCGCGCCTTGAGCCAGCGATAGCTGCGCTTTTCCACCCATTCGTAGCTCAACCATGAGCCGACGCCGATGGCCAACGCGCACACGACAAACATCACATACGGGTTGATGCCGTAGCGCCGGGCCAGATAACCGCCCGCCGACAGCACCAGAACGTGCATCAGGTATACAGAATACGAGCAATCGCCGAGCAGCTTGAGCACGCGACTGCGCTCGACATAACGCTCAAGCGAGATACACGCCATCACCAGCACGGCGCTCGGCACACCCCAGTTCAGCAGCCTCGGCGCCGGTGCCCAGTGATAGATCGCCAGCAACGCAGCGCCAATCGCGGTCAGCGGCAGCCAGAAACCCGGGCCAATCCAGCCCCGGCGATAGAGCATGCCGATGCCGATCCCCAGCAGAAACTCATAAACAATGTCCGAACGATAAAACTCGCTGATCCAGCCAAACCCGGTCCAGGCCTGACTCACCGCAAACAGCAGCGCCGCGACCACCAGCAGGCGCACCTGCAAGCGAAACAGCAGCGCCCAGGCGAACAGCACATAGAAAAGTATTTCGTAATTGAGCGTCCAGCCGACGTTCAACGTCGGATAGATGCCGTAACCGCCAGGGTTCTCAGTCGGAATGAACAGCAGCGACAACAGCAGATGATCCCAATCCACGGTCTGGTCAGGCAGCAACGGCTGGGCGAATACCACCAGCACCGCCATCAACAGCGTGTACAGCCAATACGCCGGGACGATGCGAAACAGCCGATAAAGCAGAAAACGCGCGGGCGGCAGCGGTTTGTTTTCGGTCGAGAGGAAAATCACCAGGCCGCTGATGACGAAAAAAATATCCACGCCCACTGCGCCTTTGTCGATGAACAGTTGCCCGATCGGCCCGCGTGCCTTGAAGTCGAAGAAAATCTGCATGAAGTGATGGCAGACCACCGTCCACGCGGCAAGCGCACGCAGGGCTTGCACTGAAATCAACATCACCTGCTCCCGATCACACCCTCAAATTCACCTCAATCCCTGTAGGAGCTGCGGCACGCTGCGATCTTTCGATCTTGATTTTAAAGATCAAAAGATCGCAGCCTCGTTTCACTCGACAGCTCCTACAGGGTTTTGCGGTGTTGCTTGAAGTTGGGACAGCAAGCCAATCTGAATCGATCAAAGATTCTCGTAGCGGTTCATGTCCAGCACGCCCTCTTCCACCGGGTCGGTTTCGTGCAGGTACTGGCTCAGATCGTGGAAATAGAACCAGAATTGTGGATGACTGCGGCGGATCCCCCAACGTTCGACGATTTTCTCGAAGCGGTTGGCGTCTTTGGCGTTTTCCATTGCATCGACAAACTCAGGCACCTGATCGGCCGGGACATTAAAGATGAAGTTCGGATAACTGCTGAGCACGCCCGGGTAAATGGTCAGTGTGTCCAGCCCGGGCTGATAGCGCAGCGACTCACCGAGCAGGAACGCCACGTTGCTGTGCGCGCGATTGCGCAACAGGCTGTAGACCTCGCGTTTACCGCTGGCGGTTTCAACCCGCAGCATGGTCGCTTCCGGCAGTTGCTCGATGACCTTCAAGCCGGCCGCCGGACGCGAAGTCAGGCGACTCAACGCCTGTTCGGCATTTTGCAGCGCCGGGTCGATATTCGGCCGCGAGCAGTAAGCGCCATCGCAGCGGTTGATCGGGTCCGGGCGCGCATTGAGATCACCGTAACGCGCGAGTAATTGCATGGCGAAGTCGTATTTCGGGTCTTTCTCGTCGAGTTTCAGCGCAGTCGGTTTGTCGTCGTCAATCGCCTCGTAATCGAGCCACATCTTGAACTGGCCACCGCTCTGATACCAATCGTCGAGGTAATCCTCGCGGGAATCGGCGGGCATCAGGCGCAGGAAGTTCTGCTCGGCGCCATTGCGGATCAGATCGAAATACAGGCGGGTTTGCGCCTGATGGGAGACGTTGCCGAACACGTCGAAGTTGACCGCCAACTGGTAATAGGTGCGTTCGAGCAAGGGATAGTCGAACAGCCACATCGTCTGCGGTACCTCGCCAATCAAGCCTTTGGTCACCGAAGCGCTGTCGAAGTGGCGGAAAATGCTCAGCAACGCGTTGTCGTTGCCGGCCCACAGGGTCGACCAGCTCGGCGCGGGGATATCGGCGTAGCTGTCACGGCGCAGGGCCTCGTATTCATTACGTTTGTCGCGATAGTTGCGCCACAAGCTGAGGACGCTACCGACATCGTCGTTCTGTCCCGGCATGGCCAGCAGCGGCGTGGCCTGGCCGCGATAGTTCGGGTCGGTGATATAGAGGTCGTGTTCCGGTGCCTGGAACAGTGCCCAGAAGTTGTCGCGGATCACGTCGGTTGCGATCTGCCCACGGCACACCGGGCCGCGAATAAAGGTGCGGACGAAGTATTCGGCGTTGTCGAGCATGAACTGGTAACGCGCCTGCGCCGGAATCGCTTCAAATGTGGCGAACGGATTGGCGCGGCTCTGTGGGCCGTAACCTGGCAAGGCATTGACCTGCCAGTTGCCGCTGTAGAACAGGCTTTTCACCCGCGCCATCTTCGCCGCGCTCAGCGGGTAGGTGATGTGGGTTTTGTGCACGATCACCCCTTGCACCGGCCACAAGCGGTAATACACCTGGGTGCCCGGATCGTCGTTGGGGCGACGGGTGGCGATCAGGTCGATCGGCTGACCGGTGGGCGTGCGCGAACGTACCCACTGAAAGTAATGCCCCGGCTCGCCATCCTTGAAGTAGATGTGCGCAAGGTACCAGTGCTCGTACAACCAGCGCCCGACCAGACTCTGCCGTGCGCCAGGCATGTTCAGCAGATTTTCCCACTGGACGATTTGCAGCGCCTCTTTGGCGCTCGGCGCCAGGCCTTGTTCGTCAATCGGCGCGCCAGACGCCAGCCAGCGCTGCAGCGTCTGATATTGCTGGTCGGTCAGCCCGGTCACCGCCAGCGGCATGCCTTCTTTCGGATGAGCGCCGGCATAACCCTCAAATTCGGCGGGCAGCGCGCACATGTTCTCGCGGTTCAGGCCCAGAACAATCTCTTCCGGCAGTTTGGCGTTTGGCGTCAGCGGCGTGTTGTGCCCCAGTTCGAGCATCCGCGCCATCAGCGCCGCCTGACTGCCCTGCGCGTCGAGCACCGAATAAAAGTCTTTCTGCTGCCAGGCACGTTTGCCAAAGGCGTCGTAAAACAGTCGGGTGGTCGGCGCCGCGACAGTGCGCTCGCCGTCATAGACCGGCATTTTGCTCGCACCACGGGCCGCGCCTTCGCCACTGCCCAGATTCAACTGGCAAGCGGAGTCGTAGCACGCATGGCAGGCTACGCACTTCTCGGTGAAGATTGGCTGGATGTCGCGGACGTAAGAAATCGAAGGAGAAATGACCGGTGCAGTCGCTGGCTCTTGCGCCACGGCGCCCCAGCTGAGAAACAACAACACAAAACCAATGACGCGGTAAGACATGCTGCTGATCCCGATTGTAAAAAAACGCCGCGATTCTACAGTATGACGCTCGTACCAACATGAGCGATATTCATGCAAAAGCCCCACATGCTCTAAAAGCGCACAGGTTTGCTATGATCCCGCTCCTTCGTAATGGTCTTTCCGAGTAGTCCAAATGTCCGATCGCAGCGTCCGCCTTCAAGCTCTCAAGCAAGCTCTCAAAGAGCGCATCCTGATACTCGACGGCGGTATGGGCACGATGATCCAGAGCTACAAGCTTGAAGAGCAGGATTATCGCGGCAAACGCTTCGCGGACTGGCCGAGTGACGTCAAGGGCAACAACGACCTGCTGGTGATCACTCGTCCCGACGTGATCGGCGGCATCGAGAAAGCTTATCTGGACGCCGGCGCCGACATCCTCGAAACCAACACCTTCAACGCCACGCGCATTTCCATGGCCGACTACGGCATGGAAGAACTGGCGTACGAGCTAAACGTAGAAGGCGCACGTCTGGCCCGCAAGGTTGCCGACGCCAAGACCGCCGAGAACCCGGACAAGCCGCGTTTCGTTGCCGGCGTGCTCGGCCCGACCAGCCGCACCTGTTCGCTGTCGCCGGACGTCAACAACCCCGGCTACCGCAACGTCACCTTCGATGAGCTGGTGGAAAACTACACCGAAGCCACCAAAGGCCTGATCGAGGGCGGCGCCGACCTGATCCTGATCGAAACCATTTTCGACACCCTCAACGCCAAAGCGGCGATCTTCGCCGTGCAAGGCGTGTTCGAAGAGCTGCACATCGAACTACCGATCATGATTTCCGGGACCATCACCGACGCCTCCGGCCGCACCCTGTCGGGCCAGACCACCGAAGCGTTCTGGAACTCCGTTGCACACGCCAAGCCAATCTCCGTCGGCCTCAACTGCGCGCTCGGCGCCAGTGAACTGCGTCCGTACCTGGAGGAGCTGTCGAACAAGGCCAGCACCCACGTTTCCGCACACCCGAACGCCGGCCTGCCGAACGAATTCGGCGAGTACGATGAACTGCCGTCGGAAACTGCCAAGGTCATCGAAGAGTTCGCCCAGAGCGGCTTCCTCAATATCGTCGGCGGCTGCTGCGGCACCACGCCGGGGCACATTGAAGCCATCGCCAAAGCCGTCGCCGGTTACGCGCCGCGGCAGATTCCGGACATTCCCAAGGCTTGCCGCCTCTCGGGTCTGGAACCGTTCACCATCGATCGCAGTTCGTTGTTCGTCAACGTCGGCGAGCGCACCAACATCACCGGTTCCGCCAAGTTCGCCCGTCTGATCCGTGAAGACAACTACACCGAAGCGCTGGAAGTCGCCTTGCAACAGGTCGAAGCTGGCGCGCAGGTGATCGACATCAACATGGACGAAGGCATGCTCGATTCGAAGAAGGCCATGGTGACCTTCCTCAATCTGATCGCCGGTGAACCGGACATCTCGCGCGTGCCGATCATGATCGACTCGTCGAAATGGGAAGTGATCGAAGCCGGCCTCAAGTGCATTCAGGGCAAGGGCATCGTCAACTCGATCAGCATGAAAGAAGGCGTCGAGCAGTTCATCCACCACGCCAAACTGTGCAAGCGCTACGGCGCGGCGGTGGTGGTGATGGCGTTCGACGAAGCCGGCCAGGCCGACACCGAAGCGCGCAAGAAAGAAATCTGCAAACGCTCCTACGACATTCTGGTCAACGAAGTCGGCTTCCCGCCGGAAGACATCATCTTCGACCCGAACATCTTCGCCGTCGCCACCGGCATCGAAGAACACAACAACTACGCTGTGGACTTCATCAACGCCTGCGCCTACATCCGCGACGAGCTGCCGTACGCGCTGACGTCGGGCGGCGTGTCCAACGTGTCGTTCTCGTTCCGTGGCAACAATCCGGTGCGCGAGGCGATCCACTCGGTGTTCCTGCTGTACGCGATCCGCGCGGGCCTGACCATGGGCATCGTCAACGCCGGTCAGCTGGAGATTTACGACCAGATCCCGCAAGAGCTGCGCGACGCTGTTGAAGACGTGATTCTCAACCGCACGCCGGAAGGCACCGACGCCCTCCTCGCCATCGCCGACAAGTACAAGGGCGACGGCAGCGTCAAGGAAGCCGAGACCGAAGAATGGCGCAACTGGGACGTCAACAAGCGTCTGGAACATGCGCTGGTCAAGGGCATCACCACGCACATTGTTGAAGACACCGAAGAATCGCGTCAGTCGTTCGCCCGCCCGATCGAAGTGATCGAAGGCCCGCTGATGTCGGGCATGAACATCGTTGGCGACCTGTTCGGTGCCGGCAAAATGTTCCTGCCGCAAGTGGTGAAATCCGCCCGCGTGATGAAACAGGCCGTGGCGCACTTGATCCCTTTCATCGAACTGGAAAAGGGCGACAAGCCGGAAGCCAAGGGCAAGATCCTCATGGCAACCGTGAAAGGCGACGTGCATGACATCGGCAAGAACATTGTCGGCGTGGTGCTCGGTTGCAACGGCTATGACATCGTCGACCTCGGCGTGATGGTGCCGGCAGAGAAGATCCTGCAGGTGGCCAAAGAGCAGAAGTGCGACATTATCGGTCTCTCTGGTCTGATCACTCCGTCGCTGGATGAAATGGTCCATGTGGCCCGCGAGATGCAGCGTCAGGACTTCCATCTGCCCCTGATGATCGGTGGCGCGACCACCTCCAAAGCGCACACCGCGGTGAAGATCGAACCGAAGTACAGCAACGATGCCGTGGTTTACGTGACCGACGCTTCCCGCGCGGTCGGCGTGGCGACGCAGTTGCTGTCGAAAGAATTGAAGGCCGGTTTTGTTGAGAGAACCCGTGCCGAATACGTTGAAGTGCGCGAACGTACCGCCAACCGCAGCGCCCGCACCGAGCGCCTGAGCTACGCCGCAGCCATCGCCAAGAAGCCACAGTTCGACTGGGCGACTTATGAGCCGGTCAAACCGACCTTCACCGGCAGCAAGGTGCTGGACAACATCGACCTCAAAGTCTTGGCCGAGTACATCGACTGGACGCCGTTCTTTATCTCTTGGGATCTGGCCGGCAAGTTCCCGCGCATCCTCGAAGACGAAGTGGTTGGTGAAGCCGCCACCGCGCTGTACAAGGACGCGCAGGAAATGCTCGCCAAGCTGATCGACGAGAAGCTGATCAGCGCCCGTGCGGTGTTCGGTTTCTGGCCGGCCAATCAGGTGCATGACGACGACATCGAGCTGTACGGCGATGACGGCAAGCCATTGGCCAAACTGCATCACTTGCGCCAGCAGATCATCAAGACCGACGGCAAACCAAACTTCTCGCTGGCCGACTTCGTGGCACCGAAGGACAGCGAAGTGACCGATTACGTCGGCGGTTTCATCACCACCGCCGGCATCGGCGCCGAAGAAGTGGCCAAGGCTTATCAGGACGCTGGCGACGATTACAACTCGATCATGGTCAAAGCGCTGGCCGACCGCTTGGCCGAGGCCTGTGCCGAGTGGCTGCACCAGCAAGTGCGTAAAGAGCACTGGGGTTACGCCAAAGACGAAACCCTCGACAACGAAGCGCTGATCAAAGAGCAATACAGCGGCATCCGCCCTGCCCCGGGTTACCCGGCCTGCCCGGATCACACCGAGAAAGCTGCGCTGTTCGCTCTGCTCGATCCGGAGGCTGAAGAAATGCGCGCTGGCCGCAGCGGTGTGTTCCTCACCGAGCACTACGCGATGTTCCCGGCCGCCGCCGTCAGCGGCTGGTACTTCGCCCATCCGCAGGCGCAGTACTTTGCCGTGGGCAAGGTCGACAAGGATCAGGTGCAAAGCTACACCTCGCGCAAAGGCCAGGAGCTGAGCGTGACCGAGCGTTGGCTGGCGCCGAATCTGGGTTACGACAACTGAAGCGCCAAGGATCCGGGAGCGCCCGCTCTCGGATCCGCACCACCCCTCATTGGCTCCCTGACGGTCCCGGTCGGGGTGATGAGGGCGCAGGTTGTGGCGCGTCCAGGACCACCTTCGCCAACACCTCCAATTCATTGCGGGACAACGCCTTCAGCCTGTCCGCGCGAGCCAGCGCCAACTCAATCTCAAGCCGGTTCATCGCTTCCAGATAGCGCTCGCGGGACGCCTCATCAACGTGTTTATCGGGGTGAGCATCCTCGACTTCTTCCTGGCGTCGCGTGGCATTGCGTTCCAGTATCGCGAATGCGTCGGGGTAGCGATCCTTCATGTACCGGACCCAATAGTCCCGCGAAATCAGATCGTCGAGAAACAGGTCTGACGCTTCATCGGCCAGTACCGCCGCCCGGGCGTCGATCAAACGCTGCCCGGCAATCGGGGTGGCGAACAGCGCGTGTTCCGGTTGACCGGGTAGCTCCAGCCCGTCAGGCCAGCCTCGGGTCATGCCGATCCGATAGTGCAGACGGACTTCCGCCCGGTCTTGGAAATGCCCGGCAGCCTCTGCCAGTCTGTCGACCCGCTCCAGGCGAAACAGCCGTCGCGTCAGATCGAGCAAGGCCCGACCGCGCAGGTCCGGGCGCTCACGGGGAATATCGCGCAGGGCGGTATATTCATACGCGCGAGTTTCCAACTCGCTGAACGTGAGGATCCGACCATCGGGACAGGCACCATGCGTTTCGGCGTTATGGAACATCAATTGGCGCAGTTCGGTGTTTTCGCTGGCGGCTTCCATGACACGCCACAAACGATGGGTCAGATCGACGCGTGCAAGGCGGAAGTCAAGGGTATGACGCAACAGGAACACCAACTGAAAAAAGCGCTCATGATTCGGTTCTTCCGCCAGCCGCGCCCAGAGTATTCTTCGGCCAGCGGCCAATGCCGCGGGTGAGTCCGCAAGCCAGGTATTCAATGCGACAGGAGAGATATGCCGGGCCGAATCAGAAACCTCTTCGACCGGAGCTACCTGCGCATGCGGATCAACCACCTGCGCTCCTTCATCGACATCGTTGCCATCACTGCCCATGTCCGAAACGCCGCTTTCCTCGACGCCAAACACTTGCGCATCGATCATCCCTTCGATGTCTTCACGGGCGATACCGAGTACCTCTGGCAAGTGATTGACCCGACTGTAAAACCTGAGCCGCTGCAGTGCGACAAGTGACAGTTCGGTGTTTTCGGACAAATCCGTGCCGGCGACGAGTTGCGCATGGCTGCCCTCGAAAATCGCTTCGGGAATGTCGGTGATGTCGTTGCCACTGAGGTTTAACGTGCGCAGGTTCGGCGCGTCGAGAACCCCGCTCGGCCAATCAGTCAGCTCGTTGAAGCGCAGGTCCAGAGTGTCGATGACGCCGAATGCTGGCGGGTCGAACGCGCGCAGATTGTTATAGCTCAAGTCGAGCCAACGCAACCGCGTACCGCCGAGCAAGGGATAGACACTGGCCGCGCTGGACAGGTCGCAATACTGCATGTCCAATCGCCGAAGCTGATTCATCTGCAGCACCGACTCTGGCACGGTCAGCAGCTCGTTACCGCTGATGACCAGTCGCCTGAGGTTGGCAAAGCCTTGCAGAAAACCGCTGGCGCCGGGGCCCGTCATTCCGACGCCACTGACATCGAGCATTGTCACTCCGGGAAGCGGCACCGCCAAGCCCGGCATATCGCCGGTTTGCAGCCCGCTGAGATTGAGTGTCACCCCCTCCTCACCGGGGTTGTGGCTGAGCCCCGCCAACCATGCTTCGCGAATGCGCAGCGCCGCGCCGGAGCGGTTTCGCGCAGACGCCCGACGCTCGCCCGCAGGCGCTCCCCGCGTGTAGAGCCAGTCATTCAGCTGACGGGTCAGCCCTTCACAATGCTGGTGCCACTGGCTGATCTGCGCGTCGATCTGCTCATCGGTCAGGCCGGTTTGACGCATGCTCTGCAATATCTGCACGGCGCGCTCTTGGGACACGCTCGGGTGCAAACACTGCAATTGCGTCACTCTTCCGGCCTCCCCCGGCGAAACGGCAGCGCGTTCGGGGAGTGCCAATAACAACTCCGTCATCGTCCAGGCTGACTGCCTCGGCAGCGTGTCGGCAGGCACTGGCTCCTCGGCAAATCGCGCCAACGTACCGTCAGACAGACCGTTGGCCCGTTCAATGCGCTGTAACGCAGTGTTCAGTGCTAACTCGCCTTCAGGACTGAAAGCGTTACCACTCAAATTGACTTTCATCAGCGCGTTGGGGTCGGCCAGGGCTTGTGGCGAAAGCGACGCGATGGCGTTGTCACGCAAATCGAGCCAGTACAACCGCTCGAGGCTTTCAGCACCGGCAGGCCAGGCTCGCAAATCAGTGGCTCGCAGATTCAACGCCTGAAGCTGGCGCATGGCGCTCACATCCAATTGGCCCAGCGGATTGCCTTGCAGGTTGAGTCTGCCGAGCCGCCGCAGGCCATTGAATTGTGCCTGCACCGCCGGGGTGACTACGATGCGATTGTTCGACAAATCGACTTGCCTCAATGAAGGCAGATCAGTGGCCGCAAACGGCAATTCGGCGAAGGTGTTCCCCGGCAGGATAAGGTTTTCGGTCGCGCTGAACCCTCTGACAAAAGCCCGCGCCTGCGCAGGGGGAACGTCCAGTTGCTGCAGACGCAGCGTGCGGATGTGCGCAAAGCTGCCGGCCGGCAATCGCGGCAGGTCGATGACATCTTGAGTGCCCGCGTGCTCAACCAGACCGACGCTCGGTTCAGGCAGCTCAAACGTTGCCACGTCGCCGGGTACGCCGTAATGCTGGCGCAGGGCAGCATTCCAGCTTCGCTTGAGAGCCCGCAGTGTTGCGGCGTTGCGCCCGGTTGCCCACTGCCACCGCAGCCCTGCAAAACGCATCCCCTCGGTATTCGCTGGCAGATAAAACTGCGCAAAGATTGCATCGTGCTCAGCTCGGAGCCGGGCAATCGCCGCCATCCTTGCCTCGGGCGTCACCCACACGGCATCGAAGCTTGCCGGCAAAGGGTCGCGCAGATCCGGCAAGGTCGCCATGAAGTCCAGTTCGGCGCGGCAGTACTGACTGACCATTTGGTTCAGATCGACCAGATGGCCGAGTTCGCCGGAGTAGCTGCGCACGTACTCGTAAGCGCGCATGAACTGCGCCGGGGCCAATGCCCCCCAGTCCAGCGACAGACCGGCCCACAGCCGTTCCTGTCCGCTGTACAGCGAATCAGGCAGCGCGCGAATGGCGGTGTGGCTCAGATCCAGGCGTTGCAGTTGCTCAAGCCGTTCGACGGATGCCGGCCATTCCCATAACGCGTACGGCGCATCGATGCGCAAGCTGCGCAGGCGACGCAAAGCGCCAAGATCCAGTGCATGCAAGCTCCGGGCGTCGAAGCCGGCATAGTCAATATGCAGCGTTTCCAGCGAAGTGAGCGCACCTAGGCTTGCCGGAAAATCTGCCGCCAGTGCTGGCGCGTGAGTGGAAAAACGCAGGCTGACCAGCCGGGGCATCTGGCCGACCGCCGACGGCAAAGAGGTCAGCGGCCGGGTTCTGGACATCAGGTAATCGATACCGCGCTCCATGTTGCCGATCGCCAGATGAGTCACTTCGGGAAAACGCGCCAGAAAGGCATTCGCGTTGCCGTCGGTCATGCCGTTACCAGCCACCGACAGTTCGCGCACATGGCTAAAGGAAGTGGTCAACACTGGTAACGGCTCATCACAGACCAGTGACAGGCGTGCAGCTTGCGGATTGTGTTCGGCCAGCGGCGCATTGCGCCAGGCCTCGCGCAGCGTTTGGGCAACTCGTAACCGGCCTTGGGCAGCCTCACTGCCGCTCGGACCGGCCTGCCATTGTTCAAGCGCAACGTTCAGCCCTTCCCATTCGCGCCGGCGCGCCTCCAGCAGTGAGTAGATTTGGCGGTCGCTCAAGCCACGGTGCTGGTTAAGGAAAGCCTCCGCCTGTCGCGGGCCTGGGTAGAGTTCGTTGATCCGCACCAGCAATGAAGGGCGCAGGCCAGTGCCTCGTCCGCTGGCGTAATAGCCGCTCAACGTGGCGCTGACCCGTGTCGGCGCTTTAAAGCCCTTGGCCTGCGGCGTCAGCAACTGTGCTAAGTCGTCGCGGTGCGTGCGGGCGGATTGGATCACTTTGCGCTGTAACTCGTGGCTTTGGCTGCCATCGCTCAACCCCAGCGCGGACGCCTCCTCATCAGGCAAAACACGCATGATCGCGCGATAAAAGCTCTCACCCTGTCTGGCTGCGCCATTGAGCGGTACCCCTCGCGCATTGAAGGCTCGATAGAACGGCCCCTCCTTGATCAGATATTTCCTGTTGGACGCAATGCTATCGCCCAGGCTGTCGAGCAGTGCCCCGGTCAGGCTGCCCTCACGAATTTCCAGGCGCAACGACTGCGGCCAGCCCGGCAACCTTGCCAGCGTGTGCAGTGCAAGCCGGCGGCTATCCGCCGATAAGAGATGTTCGCTGTGCAAACCGGCAAAGGAACGCACTTGCCGGCCCTGACGGGCATACCAGCGCGCCTCTTCGAGCATTTTCAGCGGTACCCTTCCCCCGCTTTGCAGGCGTGTCAGCTCCGCTGGAGTGGCGTGATCAAGCACATCCTGCGCGGCGGCATCGCTCAGCCCCGGCGTTTCGCGCTGCAAAATACGCACGTGCGGATTGCCCGGTTCGGTGCCGCGATACAGTTCATCAACCATCGAGGCCTGGCGCGTGGCGACATGATCCGCCAGTTGCCGGCCGAACGCCTCGGGTCTGCCCGGGCGAAACTGCGCGGTGTCCCTGCCGAGCAGATAGTTGATCTCGTTTTCTTCCAGCGTCGCGAGGATTCGCGTCGGCAGTTCTCCGTTCAGCACCTGCGCGCGCGTGATCTGGATCGACGGTTTACTGCTGACCCCGGGCACGAGTTTTTCGGCGCCGTAGCGGGTGGGCTGCCCCGACAAGTCAGGCTCCGAGAAGACCTCCAGTACCCGGTCGTATGGCCAGCGCGGCATTTCGGTGACCTGCGGCAACGCGTACAGATAACGCTTATCGATCGGTGCCGCACCGCGCAGTTGCTCGACAACTTGCGCGGCCTCGGCATCTGCTTTGAACAAGCGCATGACATCGCGTAACTCCGGCGGCGCTGGCGCGTGATCCAGGTGCATCTTGCGCAGGGTGCTTTCACTGACGCCGCTGATATCGGCCAGTGTCAGCAGGGTCTCATCGGAAAAACCATCGGTAACATGTCCCATGCGCCGCAACAGCGTCAGGCGACTCCAGCGCATGGGCTGTTCCAGCGTGTGCCGCCAGGCGCCCCGGCCATTGTGTTCAAGCACAGGCTGGTAAGCGTTGGACTCGCCGGGGTGTTTGATGCGCCACTGCGAGGTCGACGGATCGATCAACTGCTCGTAGACCTTGTCACCCTGACGGATGTAGGTTTTGCCGTTGAGCCGATACTGGCCCAGCGCATCCGGCCCGATCGCGTCTTGCAATGTCATTTCTTGCTCATAGCCACTCAGGTCGGGCTTCCAAAGGCGTGTCTCACCGTTGGGCAAGGTCACCGGGTGCATATCTTCGATCACCGGCTCCGGCGCGACCGCGGTGAGCTTGCCGATCAGCGCTCCCCCTGCGCTCATCGCACCGATCAGTGCCAGGTTTTCCGCCACATCCACCAAGTGCGCTTTGGCGGCGTGCTTGTCACCCTCACTCCACTCGACCGCGCCTTCAAAGGTTTCATACAGCAACTGCCCGGCCATCACCACCATCATGATCTCGCCCAGTCCCGGCACAAACATCGACACCAGGTTGAGCGTCAGCAGCCCGACCTGTAGCAGCGCCGCTAATCGGGCATCGCGTACCTTGGCGTCGATATCTTTGGACGGCACCGCATGACTGCGGGCATCGGCCAGCACTTTGTCGCGATGCTGCTCGTAGAGCCGGGCCCACAAGTCGCTGTTTTCCGCCCAAGGATCGCGCTCATCGTGCGGCATGATCGCGACGCCGATATACGGATCAGGTTCCGGTTCCATCCACGGATGTTCGGGGGGCAACTCCCTGATATGGATAAAAGGATAAAGCGGACTCAAAGCCTCCGGGGCTCTACGCCAAAGCGTGCTGTAGAAATTGACCGGGGTATCGGCAGACTCACGGACAAACTGGCTGAAAAAGTAGGATCGTTTGTCGTAAGGCAGAAACTGGCTGAAAAACCGTTGGTAGGCCGTCGGCACCGGGCTGTTGGCTGACTGCGCATCGCGGGCGGTGAACAGCCGCTTGAATGTTTCCTCCATTTGCGCCCGGGTGTAGCGCTTCAGCGGATGCTCGGGATCATGGGGCACATACAGAATCACCGCCTCACCAGCGCGGCGCTTAGGTCCGATTACAAAGGCGATACAGCCAACCAGACGGTGGCGCATCAGGCCCAGATCGGCAAACCAGACCTGCATTGCGCCCATCACAGGGTGTTTTTCACCGGCGATGACCGAAAGGAGCATCGCGTGATCCTGCGGACGAATGTCCGTGGTCAGCAACGCCTGTTCAGCCGCCGCGCGCAAGCTCGCTTTCTGGCTGGCGATGAATTGCTCGCGCAAGGTGCTTGCCATGACTGGGTTCGTGGTATGGAAAAATGCCTTGAGATGCGCTTGATACCGCGCGCCAATATCGAGCGAGCGGCACAAGCGCAGGAAATTCGTGACGGTCAGGTTGATCTTCACCGGCGCGTAGGCGCCGGGCGCGGTTTCCTCTGCAAAACCCGAGCTGTCATGAAAGGCGCCGGGCAGGCATTCGCTGAGTTCGAAATTATGCAGCGCGGCTTGCAGCAGGGTCAGACTCAAGACTTCGAAAGAGCCGATTTCAACACTGAAAATACCCACCGCCATAGGTCGCCTGAGGCTGAGCAAGGTTTTGTCGACATCGACGTCGACCTTGCAGTGTTTTTTTAACGCGCGAGCCAGTATCGGTCGGGCAAACGCGTCGATGTCCTTGAGCGGTGACATCGTTTTGTCCAATGCAGACTGCGCGGCGAGACTGCTCCTGAAACAGTCGTCCAGTGAATTGCGCTGCGGTACCGACGCTTGTGTATACCACTGCGGCAGCAGCACGCCGGCCTGCCTGATCGCGACCTTCCGTTGAGCGCTGGCGTCGATAAGCCATTGCGGCAGCGCACCTTCGAGGTACTCGGCGTGAAGGCTGTCCGTGGCCAAGGGTCTGGTTGGCGTTTTCTGGTCCGGGCGGGGGCTGAACTGGGTGGGCATACATCGCTCCTGTGAATGGAGCGTCAGCAGACCATCTCGGGCGATTACCTTTGCGGTAGATAATTAACGCAACGAGGCGCATTTGTAACTTTGTGTCAGGCTGGCCCGCGTATTTTGACTAAGCTTGTAGGGCACGGCTTACGTGGAGGGATTTATGGACGATCCAGTCGACAACAAACCACCGACCTTCTGGCAGATGCTGCACAGCGTGATGGCGGCGGCGTTCGGGGTGCAGAGCGGCAAGAACCGGGCAAGGGATTTCACCCATGGCAAGCCCGGCCATTTCGTGATGCTGGGCATTCTGTTCACGGCGGTGTTTGCATTGACGCTGTTTGCCATCGTCAAACTGGTGCTGCACTTCGCCGGGGTCTGACGCGGTCAGCGCATCAGGGTTTGCAAGGTGAACGGGTAGCGATACGACGGCGGTTGCCCCTTGGCCGAGAGCTTGCGGAAATTCACCCCGTAGTTCGGCGACTTGCCCATGGCCAGCATTCGTCGAGCGTGCGCTGCATCGATCAACTGCAACAGGGGAATCTGCCGGTCACGGCCGCCGTATTGATTCAACTCGACACCCTGTTCAACGTCATGCAGTTCGACCAACGCCCAGCCACCCAAGGTGAAATGCCCGCCGACCAGCGCGCTCAGGCGCCCGTCGACCAATGCCTGCAACGCTGCGGGTGACGTATTGACCGCGCTGAACAAGGCATCTTTGCCGGGGACTTTGCCGGTCTCGGCATACGCACGCATTGCGCCAAAGGCCATTTCATCATTGGCCGACCACACCAGCGACACCTTCGGATAACGCGCGAACAGCTGTTTGGCCTGTTCGTAAGCGCGCTCTTGCGTCCAGCCGCTGTACACCAGTTGCCGCAGACGTGTCTGTGGATGTTCGGCCAGCGCCCGCTGCATGCCGCGCTCACGCAATTGCGCCGAAGGGGTGACCTTCAGCCCCGAGAACGCCAACACTTCAATCGGCTCGGCAGCGGGCATCGCCGGGTGCAGGCGGATCAGTTCCTTCATCATCAGGTAACCGCCCTCCTCGTCGTTCGGCACCAGGCTGCCGATGCGATCGTCTCGCTCGCCAAGCAGCGCCTGCTGGTCAGGCGTCAGCGCAGCATTGACCATAAACAGCTTCACGCCGCTGTTCTCGGCCAGACGCAGAATTTGCGGGGCAACGTATTGTTCGTTGACGAACACCAGATACTCGGGACGATTCGGCCCCTGCAACGCGAGGCGCGCCTGAGCCAGCGTCAGTTCGGGCTGGCGCTGTGAGTAGAGAATCTGCAGATCGATACCCAGATCATGGGCGGCGGCCTGCATGAATTGCGAATAGCTGACCCAGAAGGCTTCCTGTGTCGAACCCGGATTCAAAAACAGCACAGACTCTGCCCGCGCCCCGCTCTGAAACAGCGCGCCGAACAACAGGAGACTGATATGGAAAAGCTTGAACATGAAGCATCCGGGCCCAAGGAAAAATGGCCGCGCATTATAGCCCTCGTTTCACCGGCTATTGATGCCTGATCCCGCTTTTTGTCCGACAATCTGTCGGAGGCGGGCCCGGACGGGTCGTTTACTGATGGCTGACCCAGAATACCGCTGTGCCTACTACGAGAATGATCAGGAACAGAATGGCCCATGCATCGACACTGCTGTCGCTTTTTCTTGCCTTGGTCGGATTGCTCATTGCATCGCCTCTTGTCGGTTTTATCGGTGATTGCAGAAAGACTCGACCACAGTTAAGACGATGATTGTCCGCACGACAAATGTGGGTTAGTTGACAGCCATTCTCGTTAGGCGATTTGGTTCTTTACATATACTCAAACATCACTTTTGCGCATAACTGCAAACGGGTATATTGCCCCGGCTCCGTTAGGGAGTGCGCGGCCGTGCGCGCAGAATTGCAGAGGCACAATCGGACTCCAGCAAGCGAAAACGCAGTGCTACTCCGAATGGCCCAAGCCTGAGAACAGGACTTATATGTACGTATACGACGAGTACGATCAGCGGATCATCGAGGACCGCGTCAAGCAGTTCCGTGATCAGACCCGACGCTATCTGGCAGGTGAGCTGAGCGAAGAAGAGTTCCGCCCCCTGCGCCTGCAAAATGGCCTGTACATCCAGCGCTTCGCGCCGATGTTGCGTGTGGCGGTGCCTTACGGCCAACTGACTTCGCGTCAGACGCGCATGATGGCCAAGATTGCCCGCGACTACGACAAGGGCTACGCCCACATCAGTACGCGGCAGAACGTGCAGTTCAACTGGCCGGCGGTGGAAGACATCCCGGACATTCTGGCTGAACTGGCCACCGTGCAGATGCACGCGATCCAGACCAGCGGCAACTGCCTGCGCAACGTCACCACTGACCAGTTCGCCGGCGTCGCTGCCGATGAAGTGATCGACCCGCGCCCATGGTGCGAAATCGTTCGTCAGTGGACCACGTTCCACCCGGAATTCGCCTACCTGCCGCGCAAATTCAAGATCGCCGTCAACGGTTCGACCGCTGACCGCGCCGCCATTGAAGTCCACGACATCGGCCTTGAGCCGGTGCACAACGCCGCTGGCGAACTGGGCTTCCGTGTCTTGGTCGGCGGTGGCCTGGGTCGTACCCCGGTGGTCGGCGCGTTCATCAACGAGTTCCTGCCATGGCAGGACCTGTTGAGCTACCTCGACGCCATCCTGCGGGTCTACAACCGCTACGGCCGTCGCGACAACAAATACAAGGCGCGGATCAAGATCCTCGTCAAAGCCCTTACGCCTGAAGTGTTCGCGCAGAAAGTCGATGCGGAAATGGAACACCTGCGCGGTGGCCAGACCACATTGACCGACGCCGAACTGCAACGTGTGGCCAAGCACTTCGTCGATCCGGACTACAAGGCGCTGGACAACCAGACCGCGCAACTGGCCGAGCTGGACAAAGAGCATCCGGGTTTCGCCCGCTGGCGCACCCGCAACACCCTGGCGCACAAGAAGCCGGGCTATGTCGCCGTGACCCTGTCGCTGAAGCCGACCGGCGTTGCGCCGGGCGACATCACCGACAAGCAGCTCGATGCCGTCGCCGATCTGGCCGACCGCTACAGCTTCGGTCAGCTGCGCACCTCGCACGAACAGAACATCATTCTGGCCGACGTCGAGCAGAGCCAACTGTTCACCCTCTGGGGCGAACTGCGTGAAGGCGGTTTCGCCACGCCGAACATCGGCCTGCTGACCGACATCATCTGCTGCCCGGGCGGTGATTTCTGCTCGCTGGCCAACGCCAAGTCGATCCCGATTGCCGAGTCGATCCAGCGTCGCTTCGACGACCTCGACTACCTGTTCGACATCGGTGAGCTGGACCTGAACATTTCTGGTTGCATGAACGCCTGTGGTCACCACCACGTCGGCCACATCGGCATCCTCGGCGTCGACAAGAAAGGCGAAGAGTTCTATCAGGTATCCCTCGGCGGCAGCGCCAGCCGGGATGCGAGCCTGGGCAAGATCCTCGGCCCGTCCTTCGCTCAGGAAGCCATGCCTGACGTGATCTCGAAGCTGATCGACGTGTACGTTGAACAACGTACCGAAGACGAGCGCTTCATCGACACCTACCAGCGTATTGGCATCGACCTCTTCAAGGAACGCGTCTATGCAGCGAATCATTAAGAACAACGAGGTCGTCGACGAAACCTGGCACTTGCTGCCCAAGGATTTCAATATCGACGAGATCAGCAACTGCGACGATCTGATCGTGCCGCTGCAACTGTGGCGTGAACACAGCCGCATGCTCAAGGCCCGCGACGGCGGTCTGGGTGTGTGGCTGGACGCCGACGAAGAAGCCGAGGAAATCGGTGAAGACGTCGCCGAGTTCCAGGTGATCGCGCTGAACTTCCCGGCGTTCACCGACGGCCGTAACTACTCCAACGCCCGTCTGCTGCGTGACCGTTACGGTTTCAAAGGTGAACTGCGGGCGATTGGTGATGTGCTGCGCGATCAGTTGTTCTACATGCACCGCTGTGGTTTCGACGCGTTCGCTGTGCGTGCGGACAAAGACCCGTACGAAGCCCTGGAAGGTCTCAAGGACTTTTCGGTGACCTATCAGGCTGCCACTGACGAACCGCTGCCGCTGTTCCGTCGCCGCTAAGTCTTCAGGTTTAGCGCGGACAAAAAAACGCCGGTCATGTGACCGGCGTTTTTTTATGCCTGCTCGATTTACCAAAAGCGCTGCTGGGTCAAGCGACTCCACCAGCTCAACAGCACGCGATCGACTGAACCGCTGGCCGCCATGCCAATACGCTCCTGCAGGCTTTTGCGCTCGGCGTAGTGCAGGTGATAGACCTCAGCCTTTTTCGCCCGGTCTGCGAGGTATTCATCGCTGGTCTTGAGTTCATCGACCAGTTGCATATCCAGCGCCGCGACGCCGAGCCAGACTTCACCGGTGGCGACATCATCAATCGCCAGTTGCGGGCGATAGCGGGCCACGAAGTTCTTGAACAGTTGATGGGTGATGTCCAGGTCTTCCTGAAACTTCTCGCGGCCCTTCTCGGTGTTTTCGCCAAACACGGTCAGGGTGCGTTTGTACTCGCCGGCGGTGAGGACTTCAAAGTCGATGTCGTGCTTCTTGAGCAAGCGGTTGACGTTGGGCAACTGTGCAACCACGCCGATCGAGCCGAGAATCGCGAACGGCGCGCTGATGATCTTCTCGCCGATGCACGCCATCATGTAACCGCCGCTGGCCGCGACCTTGTCGATGCACACGGTCAACGGCACGCCGGCTTCACGGATACGCGCCAATTGCGAGGACGCCAGGCCGTAGCTATGGACCATGCCGCCACCGCTTTCCAGACGCAGGACCACTTCGTCTTTTGGTGTGGCGAGGGTCAGCAGCGCGGTGATTTCATGGCGCAGGCTTTCGGTGGCCGAAGCCTTGATATCGCCGTCGAAATCCAGCACGAACACACGGGATTTGGCTTCGGGCTGTTTCTTCTGCTTTTTCGCGCTTTTCTCGGATTTGGCTTCGCCCTTGCGCAAAGCCTTGAGCTGATCCTTGTCGAGCAAGGTCTGCTCCAGGCGCTCACGCAGGCCTTTGTAGAAATCATTGAGTTTACTGACCTGCAACTGACCGGCCGATTTGCGCCGGCCCTTACTGCGTAACGCAGCAAAACTGGCCAGCACCACCAGAATGGCGACTACCAGGGTGACTGTCTTGGCCAGGAAGCTGGCGTATTCGGTGAAAAACTCCACAGAGACTCCTTAAACGATGCGCGGATGTGAGGCACACGCGAGATGGCTCCAGCATACCCATGCGCCGGCTTGTCGGCCAGCCGTGAAACCTCTGGCAACACCCCTGTAACGGGCATTTCAAACAAGCGTATGTTTTTTCATTGACAGCTACCCGTCATCCTCATAACCTCGCCACAACCTTCAACGTACCGGGATGACGCGGACGTGGGCAGCATCTACTTGATTCGACATGGCCAGGCCTCCTTTGGTGCAGACGACTATGACGTCTTGTCGCCGACCGGTGTACGCCAGGCAGAAATCCTCGGTCAGCACCTTGCCGAACTGGGTGTCAGCTTCGATCGCTGCCTTGCCGGTGACCTGCGTCGTCAGCAGCACACGGCCACCAGCGCGCTGGCGCAATTCGCCGCCAAAGGTTTGCCGGTACCGACGCTGGAAACCGACTCGGCGTTCAACGAATTCGATGCCGACGCGGTGATCCGCGCCCTGCTCCCGGACATGCTGGCGGACGAGCCGGAAGCCCTCGACATCTTGCGCAACGCCGCGCAGAACCGTGGTGAATTCCAACGTATTTTCGCCCTGATCATCGAGCGCTGGCTGGCCGGCACTTACGACACACCGGGGCTGGAAAGCTGGCTGGGTTTCGTCGAAAGGGTTCAGGCCGGGCTGCAGCGAATACTCGATCTGGCCGATAAAAATCAGAAAATCGCCGTGTTCACCTCCGGCGGCACCATCACTGCCCTGCTCCACCTCATTACGCAAATGCCTGCGAAACAGGCCTTTGAATTGAACTGGCAAATCGTCAACACCTCGCTCAACCAGCTGAAGTTCCGCGGTCGCGAGGTGGCTTTGGCCTCCTTCAACAGTCATGCACATCTGCAGCTGCTGAAGGCTCCGGAACTCATCACTTTTCGCTGAGTCCGGTTAGCTGTGAACCTTGCTGTAATCAACCAGCTCCTATTACCAAGAAAGGATCGAACCATGACCTCCGTAGCCGATGCCGTAAAAGAAATGCAAGCCAAGTTCAACCCAGCCGCTGCTGCCGGTCTGGATCTGGTCTTCGGTTTCAACATCACTGACGAAGACAAGCAGTACTCGCTGATCGTCAAAGACGGCACCTGCGACATCCAGGAAGGCGAAAACCCGGACGCCAACTGCACGCTGGTGCTGGACAGCGAAACCCTGAAAGGTATCGTCAGCGGCGACACCGACGGCATGCAGGCTTTCATGGGCGGCAAGCTGCGCGTTGAAGGCGACATGATGCTGTCGATGAAACTGTCCGAGCTGTTCCCGTCGTAAGACCGCAGACCCGCTATCGCGGGACCTGTCGGAATACACCACGAATCCCGCCTGATGGCGGGATTCGTGCGTTTTTGGCGCAATAAAATCAGGCGACGACTGTTGCTCCGGTAGACGTGTTCCCATTAATTCGGTGCAAGCAGAATTCAAATAAATGAAGCGTCAAAACTGTTTTCATTCAACGTCCGTCAGCTTTGAGCATTGCAGTAAAAATGGCAGATAGCCATGATTTCGAGGAAAAAAACCTTTAACATCACTGATACCGACATTCAAAATGGATTTCGCTTCAGTATGGATTCCCGCAACGACGCAACAAACAACAAACATATCATCGCTTACTTGAAACACTATATTTCGCTGAAAGCTCCGCGCTATGCAGTCCTGATTAGTGGCCCTTGGGGCTCAGGTAAAACACATATGATACAGCGCTTTCTGGAAGACCATCTCAGTGATCCTCCGTCGAGAAAAACGAAAACAACAAGAAAAATAACAAACCTTTTAAAGCTTGTCAGACTTAATCGCTTTCTCGACAATCGAGCACAAGAGATCTCCTCAGGAAAATATATTTACATCAGCCTGTACGGCGTTACTTCAGAAGAAGAAATAAATGACCGCATCATAGCCTCGGCCTTTCCCGGACTTGGATTAAAAACCAGTAGGATCATTGGCGGAATAGCTAAATCCGCCTTGAAATATGTAAAAATAAACATCGAGTTGACGGCCAAAAACTTCATATCGAAATTCCACAAGAATATTTATATATTTGATGACTTGGAGCGTTGTGAATTCCCTATAACCAAGGCACTAGGCTACATAAATCAATTTGTAGAGCATGGTGAAAAAACCGTAATCATCATCGCCGATGAAGACGAAATCAAGGATAAAGAAGACTACAGCCGAAGTCGAGAGAAGCTGATAGGAAAAACCCTGAGCATTAAACCCCCGATCATTGACGCCACCGAAAAATTTATCGCCCAGATTAAAGATACCTCTATAAAAAATCTGATGATTGAAAACTCCGGTGTTTTCTCCATGCTATTTCAACAGTCAGGCTTCAAAAACCTCAGATTTTTACAACAGGCCCTGCGAGAAATTGAAAGACCACTGATTACGTTAACCGAAGAACAGTTTCAGAATATAGAAGGCGTTATCTTTCTCGCAAAACTGGTATTTATCTATTCTTTCGAGGTTCAGTCCGGCCGAATGACCCCGCTGACACTTCAGTCCAGACCACGCCAGATGAACGACTTCTTCAAAAAGCATGGGGAAAAAAACGAACAGGAGAAAGCTTTTTGTCAAATAGAAACGTTATACCCCGGCATCGACTTAAGAGATCCGGTTCTTTCTAATGAAACGCTCGCCGACATTGTTATTCACGGGAATATCGATGCCGAAAAAATCCAGGAAACCATCAAACAAAGTCACTACTTCACAACCAATCGCGAAGAGCCCGCGCTTTATAAGCTAACTTACCTCTTTGAACTTAACGAGGCAGAATTCAAGGAAGCACGCGCCCAATTTGAAGAAGAGTACAAGCGACATGCCTTCACTCAACCCGCAGAAATCTTTCGATCGTTTGCCTTACGCCGAATGTTGTCTGCAAAGAAATTATTGCGTGTCCCTTTGGACCAAGTAATAGAACAGGGCGACTCATATCTGGATCATCTTTATACCTGCAAGCAATTCCCTATCGTAAATCCTGAGGACTATCAAGGAAGAGACTATGCAGAATTCAACGGACATTATTCAAACTTATCCTTCGAGCAACCCCCTCCAGAGCTCAATCATTTCTTTAAAACCTTTTTGATTTACAACGAGAAAGCCAGACAGGACCGTTACCCGCTCATTATAAAGTCCTTACTGCAAGACATGCGCAACGACCCTGAAGATTTCAGCCATCGAATTTCCATGCGTAGCGTAGAGCATCCATCCCTTATTACAGCCGAGATCCTACGAAAAATCGACGCCATGGACTTTACAAATACACTACTGAAGTTACATCCACGGCAACAAAATGTGATCTTGGGTGGATTTTCACGACGTTATACATTCACAAACTATAGCCCTGAGTTTAGCGGCGAAAAAGAATGGCTAAAAGAACTCAAGCAACATCTGGTGCAAAAGGCCAAATCAGCTTCCACATTCGAAAATCAAAGGATTCACGCAATTATTGAAAACTGCTTACAACCCCATATTGGCTACTTCTGAAACAATCGCCAGCGTGTCGCAGACCGGCTGATCAACCGGTACGCGATGCCGCCAGTAACTCTCGGGTATACGGATGGCGCGCCGAGCGAAAAAGCTCGTCAGTCTCACCACGCTCCACCACTTCACCCTGCTTCATCACAATCAGGTCATGCGCCAACGCGCGTACCACCGCCAGATCGTGGCTGATGAATAGGTAAGTCAGACCATGTTCCTGCTGCAAACGCCGCAGCAAAGTCACGATCTGCTTTTGCACCGTGCGATCCAGTGCCGAGGTCGGCTCATCGAGCAAAATCAGATCCGGTTTGAGCACCAGCGCCCGGGCAATGGCGATGCGTTGCCGCTGACCGCCGGAAAATTCGTGGGGATAGCGATGACGGGTGGCCGGATCGAGACCCACTTCACGCAGCACATCGATCACCGCCCTCTCGCGCTCGCCGGCGTTCAACTCGCTGTGCACCTGTAGTCCTTCGGCGATGATCTGCTCCACGCACAGGCGCGGACTGAGACTGCCGAACGGATCCTGAAACACCACTTGCAGGCGTTTGCGCAGTGGCCGGAGTTGTTTGCCGCTCAAGTGCTCCAGCGCCTCGCCTTGAAAGCGAATACTGCCTTGCGCATCGAGCAAACGCAGAATCGCCTGGCCCAGCGTCGACTTGCCGGAACCGGATTCGCCGACGATACCCAAGGTCTTGCCACGCTGAAGATTCAAATCAATGCCATTGACCGCGTGCAAGTATGACTTCGCCCGCAGCCATCCACCGCCCAAACGGAAGCGCACATTCAGATCACGCACCTCCAGCAAATCTTCAGCGGGTTCCCGACTTAACGCCTCGCCACCCGGTTCAGCGTTGAGCAACTCGATGCTGTAAGGATGCTGCGGCGCACTGAACAACTGTTCACACGGCGCCTGTTCGACGATCAGACCGCCACGCATGACCGCCACCCGCTGAGCGATATTGCGCACCAGATTCAGATCATGACTGATGATCAACAGCGCCATTCCCAGCCGCTCCTGCAGTTCTTTGAGCAGCAACAAAATCTTGCGTTGCACGGTCACGTCCAGCGCCGTGGTCGGCTCGTCGGCAATCAGCAACTGTGGCTCGCAGGCCAGCGCCATGGCGATCATCACCCGTTGTCGTTGACCGCCCGACAGTTGATGCGGATAGGCTTTGAGCCGTTCGCGCGGGCGCTGAATACCCACCAGTTCGAGCAACTGCACAATTCGCTGACGCGCCGCCGCCCCGGCCAGCCCTTTGTGCAGCGCAAGGCTTTCACCCAGTTGCCGCTCAATCGTGTGCAAAGGGTTCAGCGAACTCATCGGCTCCTGGAAAATCATTGCGATGCGGTTGCCACGCAATTGCCGCAAGTAGCGCTCATGAACGCCAAGCAACTCTTCGCCGGCATAGCGGATGCTTCCGTCAATCTGCGTGATGGCCGGGTCAAGCAATTGCAGAATGCTGTGCGCCGTCACCGATTTGCCCGAGCCGGATTCCCCGACCAGCGCCAGGCACTCGCCGGGGCGGATATCGAGGTCGATGCCGTGCACCACGGCCTGGCCATTGAAGGCGACGCGCAAGTCACGTATTTCAATCAGATGTTCCGGCATATCAAGTCCTTGGATCAAACGCATCGCGGCAGGCCTCGCCGATGAATACCAGCAGTGAAAGGATCAGCGCCAAGGCAAAGAACGCGGTCAAACCGAGCCACGGCGCTTGCAGATTGCTCTTGCCCTGGCCGATCAACTCGCCCAGCGACGCGCTGCCGGCCGGCATGCCAAAACCGAGAAAATCCAGCGCCGACAAAGTCGCAATCGCCCCGGTGAGAATGAACGGCAGATAGGTCAGCGTCGCGCTCATGGCATTGGGCAGGATGTGCCGAACGATCACCTGCGCATCGCCGACACCCAGCGCCCGCGCCGCTTTCACGTACTCAAGACCGCGACTGCGCAGGAACTCGGCCCGCACCACATCGACCAGGCTCAGCCAGGAAAACAGCGCCATGATCCCCAGCAACCACCAGAAATTCGGCTCGACAAATCCGGACAGAATGATCAGCAGGTACAACACCGGCAGCCCCGACCACACCTCCAGCACGCGCTGACCGATCAGGTCGACCCAACCACCGTAGTAACCCTGCAACGCGCCGGCAGCGATGCCAATCACTGCACTCGCTGCGGTCAGCGCCAAGGCAAACAGCAGCGACACGCGTGTGCCGAAAATCACCCGCGCCAACACGTCGCGCGCCTGATCGTCGGTGCCCAGCCAGTTGTCGCCACTGGGCGCACTCGGCGCTGGCTCCATCAGGTCGTAATTGACCGTGTCGAACGCGAACGGAATCGGCGCAAACCACATTTGCCCGCCCTGCCCCTCGATCAATTGCCGCACCTGCGCGCTGCGATAGTCCGGTTGAAACGGCAACTCACCGCCGAAATCCTGCTCGGTGTAGCGCTTGAACGCCGGAAAATACCAGTCGCCCTGATACGTCACCAATAGCGGCTTGTCATTGGCCACCAGCTCACCGCCGAGGCTCAGGCCGAACAGCGCGAGAAACAGCCACAACGACCACCAACCACGGCGATGCGCCTTGAAGCGCGCCCAGCGACGCTGGCCGATTGGAGACAATGTCAGCATCAGGCAGCCCTCGCGGTGAAGTCGATACGCGGATCAACCAGCGTGTAACAGAGGTCGCCGAGCAGTTTTATCAGCAGGCCGAACAGGGTGAAGATGAACAGCGAGCCGAACACCACCGGATAGTCGCGCGCCACTGCCGCTTCGTAACTGAGGCGCCCGAGGCCATCGAGGGAAAAGATCACTTCAATCAGCAGCGAGCCACCGAAAAACACCGTCACCAAGGCTTGCGGCAAACCGGCGACGACCAGCAGCATCGCGTTGCGAAACACATGGCCGTACAGCACCTGCCTTTGACTCAGCCCTTTGGCGCGCGCGGTCACCACGTACAGCCGCGAGATCTCGTTGAGAAAGCTGTTCTTGGTCAGGATCGTCAACGTGGCGAAACCGCCGATGACCAAGGCAATCACCGGCAACACCAAATGCCAGAAATAATCGGCCACCTTGGCCCACGGCGACAGCTCGGCGAAGTTGTCCGAGACCAGCCCGCGCACCGGAAACCAGTCCAGCGCCGTGCCACCGGCAAACACCACGATCAGCAGCAGCGCGAAAAGGAATCCCGGCAACGCATAGCCGATGATGATCGCCACGCTGCTCCAGACATCGAACGCCGAGCCGTTATGCACAGCCTTGCGAATACCCAGCGGAATTGACACCACATAGGTGATCAACGTCGCCCACAGGCCCAGCGACAAGGTCACCGGCAGCTTCTGCCAGATCAGTTCCGTGACGCTGGCACCGCGAAAGAAACTCTGACCGAAATCCAGTCGCGCATAGCTTTTGAGCATCAGCCACAAGCGCTCGCTGGCGGGTTTGTCGAAGCCGTACTGACGCTCGATATCGGCCACCAGTTTCGGGTCCAGTCCGCGGGTAGCGCGGGACTCGCCACCGACCGTTTCGACATGGCTGGAACCCACTGCCGCACCGACGCCAATACCTTGCAAGCGCGCGATGGCCTGCTCGACCGGGCCACCGGGTGCGGCTTGCACGATAACAAAATTGACCAACAGGATCGCGAGCAAGGTCGGCACGATCAGCAGCAGACGCCGCAGGCTATAACCCCACATGGCTGTACTCCTTGGGCATCTGCGCTGATGTCAGGGCAGTCGGGCTGATTTCCCACCAGGTGTCGAGGCCGGCGTCGTACAGCGGGGCAATCGCCGGTCGGCCGAAACGGTTCCACCACACAGTGGAAATCCCCGGCGGGTAATAGTTGGGTACCCAGTAATAACCCCACTGCAACACTCGATCCAGCGCATGGGCATGGCGCAACAGACTCTCGCGATTGTCAGCCTGCACCAACCCTTCGAGCAGTGCATCGACGGCCGGGTCGCGCAGGACCATGTAGTTGTTCGAACCAGGATCAGCGGCGCTATCGGAGCCGAAGTAATTGAACATCTCGCGCCCTGGTGCCTGACTCACCGGGTAACCGGCGACGATCATGTCGTAATCGCGATTGCGCACGCGGTTGGTGTATTGCGCGGTGTCGACCTGGCGGATATCGAAGCCAATGCCGATCTGCGCGAGGTTGCGTTTGAACGGCAATAACAGCCGTTCGAAACCTTTCTGGCCGTTGAGAAACGTGAAATGCAGAGGTTCGCCATTGGCGTTCACCAATTGATCGCCACGGGGTTTCCAGCCAGCGGCTTCGAGTAGCTTCAGTGCCTGCAACTGTTCGCTGCGAACGTTGCCGCTGCCGTCGGTTTTCGGTGCTTCAAACACCGTGGTGAACACTTCATCGGGAATCTGTCCGCGCAACGGCTCAAGAATCTTCAGCTCTTCGGCATCCGGCAACGCGGTGGCCGCCAGCGCGCTGTGGGAGAAGTAGCTGCGCTGACGCAGGTACATGCTGCGCATCATCTGCCGGTTGCTCCATTCGAAATCCCAGAGCATGGCGATTGCCTGGCGCACGCGACGATCCTGAAACGGCGGTTTCTGCAGGTTGAACACAAAGCCCTGCGCACCTTGAGCGGCACCGGGTGCGAGATGCTCACGGAGCAATTTGCCTTGCTCCAGCGCGGTTCCCGCGTAACCGATGGTGAAGCTGGTGGCGGAGAACTCGCGGTTGTAATCGAAGCCGCCGGCCTTGAGCACTTGCCGTGACACGTCGGTGTCGGCGAAAAACTCCACGCTTAACTGATCGAAGTTGTACAACCCGCGAGTGATCGGCAGATCCTTGGCCCACCAGTCTTGCACCCTTTGGAATTTCACGCTGCGCCCGGCATCTACCGCGCTGATGCGATATGGGCCGCTGCCCGGCGGAATCTCGAAACCGCCGCCCTCGGCGAAATCGCGAGTCCGCCACCAATGTTCGGGCAGCACCGGCAGTGTCGCCAGGTCCAGCGGCAAGGTGCGGCTGTCGTTGTTCTTGAAGAGGAAGCGCACTTGCGTCGGCGACTCCACGACGACTTCGGCGACATCGCGGAACTGCTGGCGGTATTTGAGGCTGCCCTGAGTGGTAAACAGTTCGAAGGTGTAACGCACGTCTTCGGCGGTGATCGGCGTGCCATCTTCGAAACGCGCCTTCGGGTTCAGGTAGAAGCGTATCCAGCGGCGATCCGGATCCAGCTCCATCTGCTGCGCCACCAGACCGTAGACGCTGTAGGGCTCATCCTTGCTGCGATAGGCCAGCGGTGCGTAGAGCCAGCCATCAATGTCGGCCACGCCAGTGCCTTTGTCGGTGTAAGGAATCAGGTGATCGAACGGGCCGCTTTCCAGCGAAGACCGGCGCAGGCTGCCGCCCTTCGGCGCGTCGGGGTTGGCGTAGGCCAGGTGCTGGAAGTCGGGGGCGTATTTGGGGGCTTCACCGTAAACCGTTAACGCCGGTTGCGGGGCGGCCAAACCGAGCGGGGTTAAAAGCGCAAAAGCGCTGAATAATATGAGTCTGGAGAACATCGGCAGATCCTTTTACAAGGTGCTGCTAATGGCCTCATCGCTGGCAAGCCAGCTCCCACAGGGTCTGTGGTGTTCACAAATTCCATGGGGGAGCTGGCTTGCCAGCGATGAGGCCAGAACAGCCAATACACCTTCTGCCTACCTGTGATGTGCAACAGGCCGGCGATTTTTATAGGGCGGGCTTTAGATCAATAGGTGACTAAAATCCCCACCAACTGCTAAAGCCCGTTCTGTAGGAGCTGCCCAAGGCTGCGATCTTTTGATTTTCAACGGCAAAAGATCGCAGCCTTCGGCAGCTCCTACACGGCTCGTTTCAGAACTTGTAACTGACCCGCGTGTACAGCGTCCGTCCAAACGGATCGCCATATTTCGGGTCGTAGCCGCTCTGGAACGTGTAGGTCTGATTGCTGAACGGTGGCTCGCGGTCGAACAGGTTTTTCGCGCCGAGGGTCACGCTCAGGGTCTTGCGCCAGGTGTAGGTGCCGGCCAGATCCCAGACGTTGTACGAGCCGACGTAATCGTGAGTGTCGCGATCGGAGTCGTGGTAACCGCTGGTGTAGCGGTTGGTCAGCGCGGCGCCGAACGGGCCGTAGTTCCAGCTGCCGGTCAGGCTGTGCCGCCAGCGCGCCACGGCGCCCGCCGAAGCGAAGTCGCCGCCACGGAAATCACCCAGTTTGTCGATGTAGTCGCCCTTGAGTTGTTGCTGGTAGTCATAGCGGGTGACGTAAGTGCCTTGCAGGCCGATGCCAAAATTGCCGTACGGCGTGCTCGGCAGTCGGTAATCGAAGCTGACATCGACGCCATTGGTCTTGATCTTGCCGAGGTTGGCCAGGCCGGTGACGATGTGGTCGATGGAGCCATCCGGCTTGCGGACCAGACGATCCGGGTACAGTTCAGGGTTCTCGAACACCGCCGACTCGGGGAACTCGGCGATCTGGTTGGCGATGTCGATCCACCAGAAATCCAGACCCGCCGTCAGACGTTCGAACGGCTGATAGACAAACCCGAGGGTGACGTTGCGCGCGGTTTCCGGGCTGAGGTCGGTATTGCCGCCGCTGGTGCGATTGAACTGCTGCGCGCAGTCGCGGTTGGCGATGCCGCCATTGCTCGGATTGCCGCCAGCGCACAAGCGTGGATCGTTGTAGTTGGCGTTGGTGAAACTGGTGAAGGTCGGGTTGTACAGCTCATACAACGACGGCGCTCGGAACCCTTCGCTGTAGGCACCGCGCACCACCAGTTCCTTGAATGGCTGGAAGCGGAACGAGTACTTAGGATTGGTGGTGCTGCCGAAGTCGCTGTACTTGTCGTGACGCACGGCGGCGGACAGTTCCAGGCTGTCGAGCACAGGTACGTTGACCTCGGCGTACTCGGCCGAGACGCTGCGATCCCCGGCAACGCTGCCGTTCGGATCGACACCAAGGCTTTGCACGTCGCCGGCAAACTGCGCGAAATCCTGATGGAAGTCTTCCTTGCGGTACTCGCCGCCGAGCGCCAATGCCGAAGGGCCGGCACCGAACCAGTCGCCGATTTCACGGCTGATGCGCCCGTCGATGGCCTTCACCCGCCCGACCGCCGTGGCGTAATCGCCGTCCACCGCGTTGGCCGCCAACAGCGCCGAACCGGCAGCCGTCTGCGGGCCGAACGGGTTGATTACGCCGTTGGCAATACCGGCGCTAACGGCACGGTCATTGACGTAGCCGTCCTGAATGCTGTTCACCACTTTGTTCTGGTTGTACGAGGCGCCAAGGTTGTAATCCCAACCGACCAGCGTGCCGTCGAAACTCAGCAGCAAGCGCTGACTGGTGTTGTCGTCTTCGTGCTGACGCGCGCCGACGGCGGTTTCGCGCCAGTTGACGTCAACCGGTTGTGTCGGGTCGAGGGCAAAATCGTTCGGCCCTGGGGTGATGCCGTTGCCCGGATAGAACGCCGTGCCGGGGTTGACCTGATTACCCATCAACGTGCCGGGGCCGATTTGCGTGCGGTTTTCGTTTTGCGCCCAGAAGTATTCGAGGCTGACGTTGTGATCGTCGGACAGTTTGCCGGTGGCTTTGGCGAAGGCCGAGGTCTTCTCCGTTTCCGGCACCAGATCGAGGTAATTCCACAGGCTCTGCCGGCAGATGCCGTTGCGCGCCAGCAAACCCGGTGCGTTGCAGCCAGAACCGGCCAAAGGGTTGGTGGCGTTACTGCCCTGGCTCCAGTTGGCCGGCGATGCGGTGCCGGAGGTGTAATCAAGTCCGCGGTTGGGCTGATAGTTGTAGGTGTAGCCGCGATCCTCAGCGGCCAGGCGTTGCTGCTTGTCGTAACTGACCACACCAAACACGTTGAAGCGATCATCCTGCAAATCACCGAAACCCCAACTGCCGCTGAAGTTGCGGCTTTCACCGCCACCCGAATGCGTCGGCGTGTCGTAGTTGGTGCTGATTTGCCCTTCAGTCAGGCTGGTCTTGGTGATGAAGTTGATCACCCCGCCAATCGCATCGGTGCCGTACAACGCCGAGGCGCCATCACGCAGCACTTCCACGCGGTCAATGGCGGCGAATGGAATGGTGTTGAGATCGACACCGGAGCCATTGATCGCGTTGGTGGCGTTGTTACTCAGACGCCGGCCGTTGAGCAGCACCAAGGTCTTGTTCGGGCCGATGCCGCGCAGATCGGCATAGGACGCCCCGCCACTGCTCGACCCCACCGAACGCCCGGAACCAACCGAGGACTGGTTGGCGGAAATGCGGCTGACCAGTTCCTCGGTGGTGGTGACGCCCTGCTCGCGCAACTCTTCTACGCGCAGGATAGTGACCGGTACCGCCGTTTCTGCATCGACCCGGCGGATTGCCGTCCCCGTGACTTCGACACGCTGCAGTTGAGTGGTCGGTTCGGTTGCCGTGCTGTCGGCGGCGATGGCCGGCAGCGTGTTGATTGCCAGCAGCAAGGCCAGGCTCAAAGGTGATTTGACGGGTGAAAACTGAATCATGAACAGCCATCCCTGCGTTTTGGTTTATGCAGGGATGTGCGATGACGAATCAGGATTTATAGAGGGCGACTTAGACTGTTGGGTGCTGAGGTTATGCAAAGAATGCCATGCCTCCGTATCAAGCCGATGCCACTTCCTTCAACAAGCGGGTATCCAGCCCGAAACGCTCCTGAGAGATCATCTTGAACTGCCCCTCTGCCAGATCGCAACTCACCAGCAAATTCCACGAATGCCGGGTTGCCGCTGATGGGATCAGTACAAATGGATGCTCAGCCAGCAAAGCGTCGGCAAACCGCTGTTGATTGGGTGAAGGCGGTGCTGGACTCAGCCAGTAAGGATTCGGCACCTCTTCCGGCTGTACGATTCTGACCCTTGCGTCGCTGATAACTTCAAAGCAGGTCAGTACATAAGGCTCCTTGTCCAGCACATCAAAACTGCGATTAGCTGCCACCTCCAGGATGGCAGAGGACGGATCGACTGAGGCGTAAACGACACGCCGGCCGGGTGCATTCCACCGGCCTCCGTTCACCTCTGAACCAATCCCGCTGTCCCACGTACATCGGTATACCTCAGGATCCAGTCGCCACGCATACCAACGTTCATCCCAGGGCAAGGGATTCATGGAGTAACCCCGTAAATGAGCCGACCCAAATGTTGCTCCACCCTCTGGAAACCCAGTGGGTGTCGGGTCAACTCCAACGGCACGTGGCCGTTCAGGTAAGGGGTGGGCTTCTGCATCCACTCCTCCGCCCGTGGCTGTCCCCCGAATGCCCGAATGGCCATTTCCAGCACCAATGCGTATTGGTAGGCGACGACACTCTGCTGCGGGTCAAGCCGTACCGGATTGCCCTCCTTCAGGAGACGGCGCACGGTTCTGACAGATTTGCCGGTGATACGCTTGACCATGTCGCCTTGCAGATATAGCTCGGAGGTTGAAAGCATGTTGACGACGTCGCTCAATTCAAAGCCCTGGTCAGTCAGGTGGACGATCAGCAAGGCATCGTCGTCTATGTTCTGGCCGTTCACGAGCAACTCGACAGGTTTTCCGTCGGCCTTTTTCAGCCCCGTGAGCCGGGGTGTTTGTACTGTGGGCATCGCGACATCCTCCATAGGGCACCTGGCGCGATCATCGCGCCAAAAATACCGATGAGAATAAGCAGGCGTTTCATGCTCAATGTGTGGGGTACGCATAATCGATCCTTTATCTGGGAGCCTGAGCGTTCAAGCCGCTCAGCGACTTCAATGTCAGGTCCGATGCTATAGATCGCGCTTCCGACGACCAACCTGAAAAAGTCGTCGGAAATATCCCCTGCTTGCCGCAAAACCCGCCATTTTCCGTAGGACGTCAACGCGAAATTCGTGCCATCAGCCGCCGAAGTGATAACTCACATCGAGCCACCATTGCCGCCCGTACGGGTCATAGTTGCCGGTCGGGTAATACGGCCACCCTGCCGAGTCATCGTGTTTAACCTGATTCAGCACGTTGTTCACGGTCAGCCCGACACTCGCCCGGTCATTGAGCTTGTAACGCGCACTGGCGTTGAACACCGTCCACGGCGACAGACGCCCGTCTCCCGCGCCATTGGTGACCGAGCCGTAGCGAATGCCCATCAGCGTCGCCGTGGCTTTCTGGTAATCCCAGGTCAGGCTGGCGTTGACCTTGCTGCGCCAGTCGTAGTTGGTGCGTGAAGTACGCCAGTCTTGCGTCGGCGCTTCCTCAGATTCCTTGTAGTAATGCGAAAGCACCAGGGTGTAACCCAGCGCCGAACTGAACGCTCCATACTGCCCGGCACCCCAGCGGATATTGCTCTTGAAATCCAGACCACTGACCCGCTCGCTGGCGGCGTTGATCGCATTCACCCGCACACGATTCAACTGGTTCGGATCGACCGCCGCATTGCCTGCGTTGCGATCGATGCGCGCCAGGGTCGATTGGCAGTTGGCCGAGTTGATGTCCTGCGTGCCGTTGCGGCATTCATTCTCTTGTTGCAGCAAGCGGTTTTCATCGACGGTGGTCAGCAGATCATCGATCTCGACGCGCCAGAAATCGGTGGAGAAATCGAAGTTGCGCGACGGCGACCAGACAAACCCGTACGTCCACGATTTACCGCGTTCCGACTCCAGGTTCGCCGTGCCGCTCTGGGTGTAATCGACTCGCCCACGTTCACACGCGCCTTCCACGCCCTGACTGCAACCGTAGTAATCGATTTGCGCCGGGTAGTAGCCGTTGCTGTCGGACTGATAGATGTAGTTCAGGTCCGGCGCACGGAAACTGGTGCCGTAACTGCCGCGCAGCAACAGGCTGGTCACCGGGCGCCATTCCAGCCCCAGGTTGTAGGTTTTCTGCTGCTCGGTGCGGCCGCTGAATTTGTATTGATCCCAGCGCCCGGCGGCGGTCGCCAGCAGCGTGTCGGTGACTGGAATGCTGAACTCGCCGCCCGCGGCATAACGCTTGCGCGAGCCACCGGAGCTTTGCTGTGGGCTTACGCCGTAAAACGTGCCGTCGTTGAGGCCATCGTCCGGGTCAACGCGATACTCCTGCTTGCCCGCCTCCAGCACACCGGCGAAACCCACCGGGCCGGCCGGCAAATCGAACAGATCACCGTTGACCGAAGCGTTGTAACTGGTCGACACCGACTTGCTGCTCTGGGTCAGGTTGCCGCGAAACTGCTGCCATTCCTGCGGCGTCAGCGGCCGGTCCAGCCTAGAGGCGTCCGGGGCGAACACCGGATAACCGCCGCTGACACCGAGTTGCGGGCCGAGGTAGAAATCCTGAATCGATGACAGTGGCGTGTAGCGCGTGGTCCTGACGCTGCGATATTCCGAGCGGTTGGCCGCCAGATCGTAGCTCCAGCCAGTGTCGGCAATCTTGTCCGAGAGACCGAGGGTGCCGGTCCACGAGGTGTCGCGCCACTTGCTGTTGTTGCTGGTGCGGCCACCGATTTCCTCTTCACCGAAGCGTCGATACCAGCGTTCCAGATTGCCGCTGTTCTGGTTGATGAAGTCCGGCGAGGTGAAGGTCGGCCCGCGTGTGTTGTTCTGGATATGGTCGAGGCCGTACATCAGGTCGGCGAAGACCTGACCGCTGTCGCTGAAATGCCAGGTGCCACGGGTGTAGCCGTCGTAGTTTTCCTTCTGGGTCTGCACGGTCCAGTAATCGTTGTACATCTGATCGGTGCGGCAGCGCCCGCCACTGTTGACCAGTTTGTTGTCGAAGGTGCCCTGATAAGCACCGCAACCCGGTCCCAGATAACGACTGTTGCTCAGATCGCGGCGGTAACCGACGTCCGCCAACGGGCCGTTTTGCATAAAGCCACGGTCATCGGCCCAGATCGGATCGCGGTTAGTCAGTTCCAGACCGAACAAGCCGTCAAAATCCCCCCAACTGCCGCCGCCGCTGATCTGCAAACGCTGGTTGTCACCGCCGCCGCGCTCGCTGGTGCCGCCCTTGAGATTGACGTCGACGCCGTTGATCTTGTCCTTGAGGATGATGTTGACCACCCCGGCAATCGCGTCCGAGCCGTAAATCGCCGAGGCGCCGCTGCTGAGGATTTCGATGCGTTCGATAACCGCTGACGGAATGTTCGCCAGGTTGGTGAAGTTGACCTTGCCGTCGTACGGCGTCGGATAGTCGGCCACCCGCCGGCCATTGATCAGCACCAGCGTATGGTTCGGGCCGAGGCCGCGCAGGTTGAGCGCGCTGGCCGCCGGTTGCCAGGTGTTGCCGTAATCTTCGCCTTGGGTCATGCCGGTGTTTTGCGTTTGCGTCGCCAGAGCGTCGTAGACGTTTTTGTAGCCGCGCGCTTCCATTTCTTCGTGGGTGATAACGTTGACCGGCGTGGCGCCATCGCTCTGCGCGCGAGCAATGCGCGAACCAGTCACGGTGACTTTTTCCATGCGGTAATCGGCGCTGGTGACCGGTGCCACGGCAGTGACTTTCGCCGGCGCATCGGCTGCGCGAACCGTTAAACCCTGAGTGCTTTGCTCGACTTGCAGACCACTGCCGAGCAAAGCTTTTTCCACCGCCTGGCGGCCGCCCAACGCACCGCGCACCGCCGCGCTGCGCTTGCCTTGTACCAATTCCTGACTGAAGGAAATCGGCACACCGCTCTGCCGCGAGATGCCCAGCAGCACTTCATCGAGCGGTCCGCTGGCGATGTCGAAGGTGAACACCGCCGCTACCGATTCCTGGGCCACCGCCGCCAATGGACTGACGCCCAGCGCCAACGCAGCGGCGAGGGTCAATCGAGGTAATTGTTGTTTGAGTGAGAACATCGAAGGGTTTCCCTGTTGAAGGCATCTGCAGGGAATGAGCAGCGGGCCGGCACTTTTTATAGGGCGGCGATTAGGCCAAGAAGTCATATCCCTATAACCGAAACCCTGCCACCCAATTCAATGCCAGGCCCTGTAGGAGCTGCCGCAGGCTGCGATCTTTTGACTTTGGCGTTTCTCAATCAAAGGCAAGATCAAAAGATCGCAGCCTGCGGCAGCTCCTACAGAGAGGAGTTAGCCGTTGAGCGGGAGTCAATGCTGACCCAGTACGGGTTGTGCCAGGTGACGCGGATCGGCAGCGAGCGCTCCAGCAGTTGCAGGGTGCGATCACTGTCGTCGAGGGGATAGAGGCCACTGAGGCGCAGGTCGCCAACTTCAGGACTCAGATGCAAGATGCCACGACGGTAACGGCGCAGGCTGTCGATGACCTCGCGCAGAGGCCGGTCGCGGACTTCCAGGCGACCTTGCACCCAGGCACTTTCCTGGCCGCTGCTGCGCTCCAGCGAAAGTAACCCGGCGCCGTTGAACAGCAGACTCTCGCCGGCCTGCACCACTTGCCGCGCGCCACCGGCGGTGACCACTTCAACCTGTGAATGAAGCAGCACCAATCGCGTCGCCTCCTCGCTGTACTGAACGAGAAACTTCGTCCCCAGCGCACGCATACAACCGTGCTCGGTCTCGACCACAAAGGGCCGCGCCGGCTCTTTCGCCACATCGACCAGCAACTCACCACTACGCAACGCGAGCAAACGTTGCCGCTCATCGAATAACGGCACCACACGACTGCGCGCATTGAGGGTCAGCGCACTACCGTCCGCCAAGGTGAAATCACGCCGCTCGCCAGTCCCGGTCGACAACTCTCCCGCCTCCGGCAACCAGCCGTAGCGGCGGCCGAGCAACCCGGCCAACAGCGCAATACCCAGCACACTCAAACTGCCGCTGATAAAGCGTCGACGACTCGACGGTGCATTGAGGCTGTGCAACAAACTGCTACGCGGCACGCTGCGCAAGGTTGGATTACGCAGCAGATTGAGGCCGCCGCCCATTTGCTCGATGACTTGCTGATGGCGTGGATCGGCGCCCCGCCAGGCCTCGAACGCGGCGCGCTCAGCCATGCCCGCCTCGCCCGATTGCAACAACGCCAGCCATTGTGCCGCCTCGTCAATCACCGCCTCGTCCGGCCTCATGCCTGCATCGCCTGATAGCAACGCTTGAACGCTTCGACCATGTATTGCTGCACGCGACTGGTCGACACGCCGAGGCGCTCGCCGATCTCGCTGTAGGTCAAACCGTCGAGCTGATGGTAGAGAAATGCCGCTTTGGCTTTGGCCGACAGCCCGTTAAGCAGGCGATCCACTGCCAGCAGCGCTTCGATCACCAGCGCCCGCTCTTCCGGCGACGGATGCACCGGCTCCGGCGCCAGCGCCAGACTTTCCAGATAAGCGCGTTCAAGGTCCTGGCGCCGCCAGCCTTCGTACACCAGCCGCCGGGCGATGGTGGTCAACAGTGCCCGTGGCTCGCGAATAGCCGTGGGGTCCGGCAGTGCCAGCACCCGTAGAAAGGTTTCCGAAGCGATGTCCTGCGCACTGTGCGGGCACCCGAGCGTGCGGCCAACGGCAGCGCACAGCCAGCGATAGTCCTTTTGGAACATCTGCCCGATGATCTGGTAATGCGGGTTGTACCCAGCCATGCCTTGCTCCCTGAAACGGGTCCCACCCGCTGCGAAAAACCATCGTTCTGCCGGGATCGTCCGGCTCTGATCAGGCGCGACTGTGCAATAGCCTCGAAGACATTTGAAGTAATAAAAAATCAGCACAAGCAAACCATTGAGCATAAGCCGCTTGGTCGCCGCAGAAACATTGGCTGACACAACGTTGACCTCGATCACTGGCGCGTGGCCGGCCACTGATTAATCTCGCGGCTCCATCGAAAGCCAGGGACGGCTCACCGAGAGCCCACGGCTTAACCCACTCAAGGAAGAGCAAGCATGCGACCACTCAACATCATTCTGCTGTCGTCAGCGTTCAACGGCCTGACCCAACGCGCCTGGCTGGAACTGCGCGAGGCCGGGCACTCGCCGAGTGTGGTGCTGTTCACCGATGAACAAACCGTGTGCGAACAAATCGAGAACAGCGGCGCGGATCTGGTGATCTGCCCGTTCCTCAAAGACCGCGTGCCAGAGGCGCTGTGGAGCAATGCCGAACGCCCGGTGGTGATCATTCATCCGGGCATCGTCGGCGATCGCGGCGCCAGTGCCCTCGATTGGGCGATTAGCAACGAGTTGCCGAGCTGGGGCGTCACCGCGTTGCAAGCGGTCGAAGAAATGGACGCCGGCCCGGTGTGGGCCACCTGCGAGTTCAACCTGCCGGCGGGCCTGCGCAAATCCGAGCTGTACAACGGCCGGGTCAGTGATGCGGCGATTCGTTGCATACGCGAAGTGGTGGAGAAGTTCGTCGAAGGGTTTGAACCGGTTGCCCTCGACTATGCCGATACAAAAGTACGCGGGCGCTTGCAGCCGAACATGAAACAGGTCGACCGCAGTTTCAGCTGGCACGACTGCGCGCGCTTCATCAAACGCTGCATCGATGCCGCCGACGGCCAGCCCGGCGTGCTGGCGAGTCTGGCCGGCGGTCAGTATTACGTATACGACGCACACCTCGATTCGCGCAGCGGCATGCCCGGCGAGATTCTTGCGGTGCATGACGATGCGGTGTTGGTTGCGGCCGGCGATCAAAGCCTGTGGATCGGCGCACTGCGGCGCAAACCGCAACCCGGCGAAGAAACCTTCAAGCAACCGGCACGGCACCTGTTGGCCGAGCAATTGGCCGAGGTGCCGGTGCTGGACTGGTCGATCGCTACACAGCCGTTCAGCGACGAAGCCTATCAACCGATTCGTTATCGAGAGTCCGGCATCGTCGGCGAGCTGACCTTCGAGTTCTACAACGGCGCCATGAGCACCGAGCAATGCCAACGCCTGGTCGCCGCGCTGCGCTGGGCCAAGTCCCGTGATACCCAGGTGTTGCTGATCAAGGGCGGGCGCGGCAGCTTTTCCAACGGCGTGCATCTGAACGTGATTCAAGCTGCGCAGGATCCCGGTGCCGAAGCCTGGGCGAATATTCAGGCAATCGATGACGTCTGCGCAGAACTGCTGACGGCCCGGCAACTGGTGGTCAGCGGCGTTACTGGCAACGCGGGCGCCGGTGGCGTGATGCTCGCACTGGCGGCCGACATCGTGTTTGCCCGCGCCGATGTCGTGCTCAATCCGCATTACAAAAGCATGGGTTTGTATGGCTCCGAATACTGGACCTACAGCCTGCCCCGCGCCGTCGGCCCGGCAATGGCCGAGCAATTGACCCAGGCGTGTCTGCCGGTGAGCGCGGTTCAGGCGTGGCAACTGGGCATGGTTCAGGAAATCGGCCCGCGCTGCCCGGACGAGTTTTCGTTGTGGTTGCTGCAACGGGCTAACAGCGTGGTGAGCGATCCGACCTATGCGGCGGTGCGTGAACGCAAGGCGCGGGTTGATCAGGTGTTGATCCGCCAGTGCCGCGAAACCGAGTTGCAGGAAATGCAGGAGGACATGCTGTACAACCGTAATCAGTTCGCCGAGAAGTGCCGAAATTTTGTCTACAAGCGCAAGGTGTGTGGCACGCCGGCGCGGTTGATTGAAGAATGGGCGCGGGTGCGTTTGACCGAGTTGGCCAGTTGATTTTGCGGTGACTGCTTTCCCCTCACCCTAGCCCTCTCCCAAGGGAGAGGGAACCGACCGAGGTGTCTCGCGCCCTGCATCGACCTGAAAAATCGGGTCGATTATGGATTCAACGCTGATCGTTCAAGTCAGTGCATTGCTTCAATATCCCCCAATCAGTCCCCTCTCCCTCTGGGAGAGGGTTAGGGTGAGGGGCTTTTGCCTTTACAATGCCCGCCACCTCAATCACCGGCCCGCCCATGGACATCGATCTCGCTCGCACCTTTCTGGAAATCGTCCGTCACGGCAGTCTCGCCGCAGCCGCGCAAAAGCTGTTCGTCACACAAACGGCAATCACCGCCCGGGTGCAGAAACTCGAAAGCCAGCTAGGCAGTACGCTGTTCGTGCGCAACCGCGCCGGGGCGAAACTGACGCCCAATGGCGAGGCCTTTGTGGTCTACGCCAATCAACTGGTGCAGACCTGGGAAGCCGCACGCCGCGACCTGCCGCTGCCCGAGGGCTACCACAACGTGCTGCACATCGGTGGCGAAGTCAGCCTGTGCAACCCGTTGATGCTCAGTTGGGCGGCGGAGCTGCGTGAGAAAATTCCGGGACATGCCCTGCGCATGGAAATCCGCGACGGCGAAAATCTGCTGCGCCAGCTCGAACTCGGCGTGCTCGACGCCGCGCTGGTCTATCAGCCGGAATACTGGCCGGGCTTGCAGGTCGAGCAAGTGCTGGAAGAAAAACTGATTCTGGTGCGTGCGCCCGATCGTCCCGATCCCTACGTCTACATCGACTGGGGTCCGGACTTCCGCCGCCAGCATGACGCCGCCCTGCCGGAAAAAGCCAAAGCCGCGCTGAGTTTCAACCTCGGCCCGTTGGCCCTGCAATACATTCTCGAACATGGCGGCAGCGGCTACTTCCGCACCCGCGTGGTCCGCACGTATCTGGAAAGCGGTGCCCTGGAAGCGGTGACCAAAGCCCCGGAATTCGGCTATCCGACTTACCTCGTCTACTCACGCGATCGCGATTCGGCGACCCTGCAGCAAGCCTTCCACCTGTTGCGCGAAGTGATCCGCACCGATGACGACTGGTCGCAACGCTGGAACCCGTTGAGCTGAACCGGCAGCTTTGCACCGGATCATGGCGCATGTGACACCGAGGTCCGGCCTGCACAAACGGCCGGATCGGCTAATCTGCCGGGTATAACAACAATACCCGCAGGTGACGCAGTGAGGCAGACCACCGAGACATTCCGCAGCCGTTACCGCGCGGCCATTCATCCGCTGTACAACCCGTGGCTGCACGGCGTCTTCGTGCTGTTGTTCGGGGTGCTGGCCATCGGTGGGTTCTGGAGCAGCGTGCAGCAGGTCAGCTTGCTGGAATGGCTGACAGTGCCGCTGACCCTGCTGTTGTTCAATTTCGGCGTGTACATGGTCCATCGCCATCTCGGCCACCACAAAAAAGCCTTCGCGAAAATGTTCTACGCCCGGCATGCCGGCGATCATCACAGCTTCTTCACTCCCGGCCACATGACCTACGACAATGCCCGCGACTGGCGGGTGATTCTGTTTCCCGCCTGGCTGATCGTACTGCACACGCTGGTGATCACCCTGCCGCTGTGGTGGCTGATCGCACAAGCCAACGCCAACGTCGCCGGACTGTTCGGCGGCTGCATGGTGCTGGGTTATCTGACTTACGAAATATTCCACGCCTGCGAACACCTGCCGCCGCACAACCCGCTGACCCGCCTGCCGTGGATCCGCCAGATGCGCCGTCTGCACGAATTGCATCACCGCCGCGAGCGCATGCAGGAGCGCAACTTCAACATCGTTCTGCCGCTGATGGACTACCTGTTCGGCACCCTGTACTGGGAGCCGGAAACCGCCCCTTTGAGCTACGCGAGAATGCCCATGACCCGCATGCAGCACACCATCGATATCGCTGGCGATCCCGTTGCCGTACTTGCCTACGCCGCCAGCGTCGGGCGCTGGCCGGAGTGGCACCCCTCGTCGCTGAAGATCGACGGCGCTCACGGCCCACTGCATGCCGGCTCGCGCTTTGAAGAGGACATTCATGCGGGTGGACGTGAAGGCCATTTAAGCTGGGAAGTCACCGAGTACTTGCCCGGCCGACGCTGGTGCGCGCGGGCGCAAGGTGATCATGGATTATCGCTGCTGTTGACGTATGAATGTACCGCCGAGGGCAGCGGCACGCGGTTTGTCCGCACGCTGGATTATCGCTTCGACGGTTTGGCCATGCGCATCGCCAATCACCTGCTGCTCAAACGCCGCATCGAGCGCGAATCCGCCGCGTCGATGCTGGCACTGCGTGACATGGCTGCCCGCTACCTGGCCTCGGCGAGGGCCAGCGCGTGAAGCTACGGCATCTGTTGTTGCTGCTGATCCTCATCGTCATCGCGTTCTTGTTGTTGATGCCCACCAAAGTCGAACCCGTGGCCTGGACACCGCCGCCGGCGCCTTCGCTGACAGAAGGCATGTATGCCGAGAACCAGAAACTCAAAGGCATAGCGCAGGTCGGGCCGAGCGACATCGAAGGGCCGGAAGCCTTGCTGCTGGAGAGTGACTTTTTGATCACTGGTCTGCACGACGGCCGACTGATCCGTACCAGCCTCGACGGCCAGCAACGCAAGGTACTCGCCGACACCGGTGGCCGCCCGCTGGGATTGGCCCGGCATCCGAACGGCTTGCTGGTGATTGCCGACGGGGTCAAGGGCTTGCTGTCCCTTGATGCGCAGGGGCAGTTGATTCCATTGACCACCGAGGCCAATGGTCTGGCCTTCGGTTTCATCGATGACGTAGCCATCGACAAGTCAGGGCATTACGCCTATTTCAGCGATGCCTCCAGCCGCTGGGGCTACGGCCACGACGGCGAGGCGATCATCGAGCACGGCGGCGACGGACGTCTGCTGCGCTATGACTTTCAGAGCGGTAAAACCAGCGTGCTGCTGGACCGACTGGAGTTCGCCAACGGCGTGACCCTCGGCCCGGACGATGCCTATGTGCTGGTCAACGAAACGGGGGCTTATCGCATCAGCCGTTACTGGCTGAGCGGGCCGAAAGCCGGCACTCATGACCTGTTTATCGACAACCTGCCGGGGCTGCCGGACAACCTCGCGTTCAATGGCAGTAACCGGTTCTGGGTGGCGTTGTATGCGCCGCGCAACAAGCTGTTGGACGCCACCGCAGAGCATCCCTTCGTGCGCAAGATGATCGTGCGGGCGCTGAAGGTTTTGCCTAAGCCGGTGGAGAAGCGCGGGTTTGTCCTGGGGCTGGATCTGGACGGCAAGGTGATTGCCAATCTGCAGGACGCGAGCAGTGGCAATTATTCGCCGATTACCACCGTGCGTGAGTATGGGCCGTGGTTATATTTTGGCTCGTTGAAGGCGACGCATATGGCGCGGATGCCATTGGATGCTGCGCTGAAGTGAACCTGCTGGATCTGTATCGAGCCTACTGACGCCATCGCTGGCAAGCCAGCTCCCACAGGGTTCTTTGCTGACCGCGGCATTTGTGGTCAACGCAATTCACTGTGGGAGCTGGCTTGCCAGCGATGGCAATCTGTCAGTTGCTGGATTTATCGAACTTGTCCGGATCTTCGTCTTCGGGAAGATCCTCATCCGGCTCTTCGGGGTTGGCCGTGGTATGCGCCGGGCTGTTCGGTTCAGGATGCGTGGGAACCGGGTCGAATGCGCCCTGCTCTTCACTGGGGAATTTGGGATCGTTCATAAGGCACCTCGCAATGAGTCGGATGGAAGACTCTGTACATTCGAGGTGCCGGTCGTGGGTGTCGTTCCAGTCAATCCGCAACCGTAGGTCGGCGGATCAACCTGGCCTCAGGATCGCGTCTGTAACTGCTCGACGATCTTGTCTTTGACCTGCAAGCGCTTTTCTTTGAGTTTTTTCAGCGTGTCGTCGCTGGGAGCATCCGAGGTGGCAGTCTCGGCCTTGACTACCTCGGCGTCCGCCTGGGAGTACTTGTTGATCAGTGCGTCCAAATGTGGATCCGCGGTGCGTTTTTGCTGGATCTCTTCCTTTGTAAGCTGCAAGTCCTGTAACAGGTCATGGGTCACCGGCATGGAACACCTCCGTCAGTTGATCGGCTGGCCAACGCGACCGATTGCGCCGGCCAGTTATCAGAATGGCCTTGGTTGCACGGTTCTGTCGACCACCTGTCAGACCAGCGGTGCCCGTTCGTCGCCCTGTCGCAAATGCGATCAAACCTTTATTCGCCGCATTGCCTCCATTGGTTAACACCAACAATAACTGCGTGGAGATACACCAATGGACGGATTCAACCTGCGTCATCTGGTTTTGGCTGTCGCTTTGAGCAGCGGCATGGGCAGCGCGTTTGCCGCCACCGACAATGACTTTGTCGATAACGCCGCGGCCGGCGGGATCGCTGAAATCGAAACCAGCCGCTTGGCGCTGGAAAAGAGTCAATCGGCCGACATCAAGGCCTTCGCCAACATGATGATCACCGACCATGGCAAGGCCAACGATGAGCTGGCGACCATTGCCAAGGCCAACGACATCGAAGTTCCAGACACCACGACGTTGGTCAAACAGGCCAAGGAAAAAATCCTCGAAGTGCGTGATGAGTCTTTCGACGCGGCGTACGCCAACAATCAGGTGAAGGCGCACGAAGAGACCATCGAGCTGTTCAAGAAACAAGCCAATACCGTGACCGATGACAAGGTCAAAGGTGCGACGGAACTGAAAGCGTTTGCGCTGAAAATGCTGCCGGGGCTGGAAAAACATCTGGCCGCCGCTAAAGAGCTGCAGGCCAAGCATCCGAGCAAGTAAAAAGCCTTACCCTCACCCCAGCCCTCCCGAAACGTCGGACCGCCCGGAGGGAGAGGGAGCCGACCGAGGTGGATGTTCGAGTTACGCCGACCTGAAAGTCTTGCGTCGAACTCAGGTTATGAACAGCCCCCGATCGGCTCCCTTTCCCTTTGAGCAAGCGAGAGGGATTCGGGCGGGTTGAATGTTCGAGTTACACCGACCTGAAAGTCTTAGGTTGAACGCAGGATTTGAACATCCCCCAATCGGCTCCCTTTCCCCCTCGCCCCCTTGGGGGAGAGGGCTGGGGTGAGGGGGATCGATGTCAGCAACACCACCACATCCAAGCGAAAAAAAGGCCGCATTCATAAGATGCGGCCTTGTCATATCCACCGAACATCAACCGCCATCCGTATCAATATCAGCATCCGTCTCCTCCCCCGGCTTCGCCCGATCCGGCTGCGGTTTGAAACCCGGGCTGAACTCATTGTCATTGTCCGTGTGCTGGTTTTTCTGATCCACCGCCGGATCAGCACTCTGCGCCTGCCCGCCATCGCCCTGCTGCTGCGTCGGCGCCGGCTGCCCCGGCACCTGCGGGTCGATAGCCGGATCATTGCGATTGATCGGTTCGCCAGATTGGCTCTGCTTCGTTTGCTCGTTCATGGCCACCTCGTTGGTCAAACACCCCCGGCGCACATCCGCCGGGTGTTAAAGATTCGAAGCCTGCCCCACGCCAACGTTCAAAACTTCGCCGCGCCCGGCCACGCCGACTAGAGTTACCGGGACGTTACTTGCGCCAGATCAAAAATATACGTGCGTGAACGAACAACTATTTCGAACGGCAAATGTCGATCACTTCGCGGCGATCATTTTCACGATCGCCCCCCAATTCGCGACGGAGCAACAGGCACATGGCAGCACTGCAGAACAGCACACTCGATGCGATGAAAAACAAACAAGCACAACTGCTGGGCGAATGGATTAACGGCCTGCAAGCCAGCGGCGCCACGCGTAACCTGAAAGATCACGATCTGCAGCAACAGACCACAGAATTCCTGCAACTGGTGGTCAGTGGCATCGAGAACGACAACGGCACCAACATCGCCGCACCGGGTTGGGAAGCCACCCGCCAGTTCCTCGAAAAGCTTTCCCACAGCCGCGCCCTGCTCGGCCAGGATTCGCAGCAGACCGCGAGTTTCATCTTCGCTCTCAAAGGCCCGCTGTTTAACCTGCTGCAAAGTCATTACAAAGACCAACCGGCGCTGCTCGCCGAACAACTCTGGGAAGTGTCCGAGCTGCTTGATGCATTCGGCATGCACACCATCCGCACCTTTCAAAAATCCCGCGAAGCGGTGATCAAGCGTCAGCAGGAAGAACTGCTGGAGCTGTCGACCCCGGTGGTCAAGCTGTGGGACGGCGTGCTGGCGCTGCCAATGATCGGCACCCTCGACTCGCAGCGCACGCAAGTGGTGATGGAATCGCTGCTGCAACGCATCGTCGACACCGGTTCGGAAATCGCCATCATCGACATCACCGGCGTGCCGACCGTCGACACCCTGGTCGCGCAACACCTGCTGAAAACCGTGACCGCAATCCGCCTGATGGGCGCCGACTGCATCATCAGTGGTGTGCGTCCGCAAATTGCGCAAACCATCGTCCACCTCGGTCTCGACCTGCAAGGCGTGGTGACCAAGGCCAACCTGGCGGATGCTTTGAAACTGGCCCTGACCCGTCTGGGCATCAGCATCGGCAAAGCGGTCTGAACCCATGGAAAGAATCCCGATTCTCCAGATGGGCAAGTTCCTGCTGGTGACCATTCAGGTCGACATGCATGACCAGCTCGCCCTCACCTTGCAGGACGACTTGTCCGAGCGCATCAGCAAGACCTCGGCGCGGGGTGTGCTGATCGACATCTCGGCACTGGACATGGTCGACTCGTTCATTGGCCGGATGATCAGCACGATCTCCGGCCTGTCGAAAATCATGGACGCCGAAACCATGCTGGTCGGCATGCAGCCGGCCGTGGCGATCACCCTGGTCGAACTCGGCCTGACCCTGCCCGGTGTCAGCACGGCATTGAACGTCGAGCGCGGAATGAAGCTGCTGCAGGAACGAGTAGACAGGCAATGACCGTACGCAGCAGCGGTACTCAACCCATCCACATCGAGCAGGATGTCGTGCTCGCGCGCCAGACCGCACGCAAACTGGCCACCGAATGCGGGATGCGCCTGATCGACCTGACGAAAATGGTCACGGCGGTCAGCGAACTGGCGCGTAACACCATGGTTTACGGTGGCGGCGGCGACATGGACTGGCAGATCCTCGATGAGGATCACAAGGTCGGTCTGCGCTTGACCTTTCGCGACGAAGGCCCGGGCATTCCCGACCTGAAACTGGCGATGACCGACGGCTGGACCTCCGGCAGCGGCATGGGCCTGGGCCTGACCGGGGCGAAGCGCCTGGTCGAAGAGTTCGAACTTGAAACAGAGCCTGGCAAGGGCACACGAATAACGATTACCCGATGGACATGAATATCAGCGGGTCGATGACCCAGGTTTTACTGATCGAGGACAGCAGCCAGGTCGGCCACGCACGGCGCACGGCGCAACAACTGGCCGAACAACATGGCTTTGACGAGCGCGATGCCGGACGCGTGGCACTTGTGGCTACGGAGTTGGCGAGTAACGTGCTCAAGCACGCCAGCCACGGTGAAATGCACCTGCGGGTGTTGCCGCGCGCCAATGGTTTTGGCATTGAACTGCTCGCCATCGACCGTGCGCAGGGCTTTGATCTGGAGGCCTGTCTGGCCGATGGGTTCTCCACCGGAGGCACCCAAGGCATTGGTCTCGGCTCGATATCACGCCAGGCAGAAGTGTTTGATGTGTACGCGGATGCCCGTGGCGCGGTGTTACTGGCCCGGTTTTATCCACGCTCGGATCGCGAACCGGACATGCATTTTGGAGTCAGCCAGCACTCGCTGCACAACGATCCGGCCTGCGGCGATGTCTGGCACCTGGCGTATGACAACGGCAGCGTCAGCGCGCTGATCATCGACGGCCTCGGTCATGGAGAAGAAGCCGAACGCGCCGGGCGGGCCGGAGCGCAAACCTTCGCCCTGACGCCGTTTGCCGAACCGGTCATGCTGATGGAAGACCTGCACCGCGACATGATCGGTACTCGCGGCGGCGCTGTCGCGTTTGCCCGGTTCGATGCGCGGCGCGACAGCCTGACCTTTGCCGGCGTCGGTAACATCGGCGCCAGCCTGATCAACGCCGACAAATCCCGCGGACTGGCCTCGCACCCGGGCATTGTCGGCGTGCAATACCGGAAAGCCCGACCCTTTGACTATGCTCACGTGAACGGACATCTATTGATCATGTACAGCGACGGCTTGCAGTCCCGTTGGAATCTTCAAGACTACCCCGGTCTGGTGCACCGCCATCCCGCCGTGATAGCCGCCGTCCTGCACCGCGATTTCTGTCGCGGGCGCGACGATGTAACGGTACTGGTCGTTGCCCTGGAGGCCGCCCATGGCTGAGTCGCCGATTCTGAGCAGTGCCGAACAGGCCGCGCTGATCGCCCAGTTGCAGAGCGAAACCGCAGCCCTGCGCGAAGAACTCGATGAAACCAACCAAGGCGTGCTGGCCCTGTACGCCGAACTCGACATACAGGCTGAGGAATTGCGCCAGGCCTCGGACTTGAAAAGCCGTTTCCTGTCGTACATGAGCCATGAGTTCCGCACGCCACTGGGTTCGATCCTGAGTATCAACAGCCTGCTCGCCGACGAACTCGACGGCCCGCTCAGTCCCGAGCAACACAAACAGGTAGCTTTCGTCAGCACCGCCGCCCGCGAACTCAGCGACATGGTCGATGACCTGCTCGATCTGGCGAAGATCGAGGCCGGACGCATCAGCATTTCCCCGGCGTGGTTCGACATGTTCGACCTGTTCTCCGCCCTGCGCGGGATGTTCCGGCCGATTGTCGATGCTACTGCGGTCGATCTGATCTTCGAAGAACCGGTCGGCTTGCCGCGCCTGTACACCGACGACAAGAAACTCGCGCAGATCCTGCGCAACTTCATTTCCAACTCGCTGAAGTTCACCACCCGTGGCGAAGTGCGGGTTTCCGCGCGGCTCGAAGGGGCGGACAAGGTGCGCTTCGCCGTCAGTGACACCGGAATAGGTATCGCTGCCGAGCTGCATGGCGCATTGTTCGAAGACTTTTCCCAGGTCGACTCGCCGTTGCAGAAACGTCTGCGCGGCACCGGACTGGGCCTGTCGCTGTGTAAACGCTTCGCCGCCCTGCTCGGCGGTGAAGTCGGGCTGGAAAGCACGCCAGGGGTCGGCTCGACCTTCTTCGTGATCATTCCGCTGGCGATCGCTCTGGAGAACGTCGATGAAACGTGACATCCGCCTGTTGATCGTCGACGACAACGTCGCCACCCGCTACGCCCTGCGCCGGCGGCTGGAGCGCCACGGCTACGAGGTGCTGGAGGCCGGCACCGGCGGCGAGGGGCTGGCGCTGATCGAAAGTGAAGTGCTCGACGCACTGATCCTCGACGTCAATCTGCCGGACATGAGCGGTTTCGACATCGTGCGCATTCTACGCGCTGATGCGCGCACTGCACTGCTGCCGGTGATCCATGTGTCCGCCGCGTCGATCCAGACCGGCGACATCATCACCGGCCTCGACGCTGGTGCCGATGCCTACCTGATTCACCCGGTTGACCCGGACGTGCTGCTGGCCACCCTGCGCACGTTGCTGCGAGTGCGCGACACGGAAAATGCCCTGCGCGAAAGTGAAGCGCGGTTTCGCGAGATTTTCGTCAACGTCTCCGCACCGATCGCGGTGCTCGATGCCAGCCTCAAGGTGCATGAGTGCAACCATGCCTTCGCGCAACTGATTCTCGACAATCGGGATCCGCAAGCCTTGCGCGAATGTTTCGCCGAGGATCAGAGCGCGATCCTCAATGAACTGCGCTTGCGTCTGGTCGATGGCGAGCGCTGGAAAGGCACGCTGAACATGCGTGTGCAGGGCGAGATTCGCGAGACCGAGTGGCAGATTTCCCCGTACCGCACGCCCGAACTGAGTCTGGTCTTCGTTGAGGACGTTACCGAGCACCGTCACCGCGAGCGCTCGCATCTGGCGCGTCTGGATGACACCACCACGCAACTGGCCAAGGAAGTCGCCGAACGCGTGCGTGCCGAAGCGCAGTTGCTGCAGGTGCAGAAGATGGACGCACTGGGCAAACTCACCGGCGGTATCGCCCATGACTTCAACAACCTGTTGACCGGAATCATCACCAGCCTCGAGCTGATCCAGAAACGCGTGGTCGATGGGCGTCTGGACAAGGTGCAGTTTTATTCCGAAGCGGCGCTGAACTCAGCGATGAGCGCTGCGTCCCTCACCCACCGTTTGCTGGCGTTTGCCCGTCAGCAACCACTGGATACACGGCCGGTCGACATCAACGAGCAAGTCCGTTCGCTGGAAGAGTTGCTGGGACGCACCATCGGTGAGCGAATCACCCTCAAGCTTGAATTGACCAGCAAACCGGCGATCGCGCTGGTCGACCCGGTGCAGCTGGAAAGCGCGGTGTTGAACCTGGTAATCAACGCCCGCGATGCGCTGCCGGCGGGCGGCAATATCTGGGTCAACACTTACGCCGCCTACTCCCACGGTGATCCGAATATGGCCGATGGCGCCTACGTGGCGCTGTCGGTGCGCGACGACGGCACAGGGATCGAGCACAACGTCATCGACAAAGTCTTCGATCCGTTTTTCACCACCAAACCGTTGGGCCAAGGCACGGGGCTGGGCCTGTCGACGATCTACGGCTTTGCCCGCCAGTCGGGTGGCGATGCACACATCCGTAGCGTCGCGCGGCGCGGCACCGAAGTGACCATCATGTTGCCGGCCAGCACCGACCCGACGGGTGCCGATATCCCTGCTCCCGTGGTCGATCCGCAAGGCAGCGGTGAGCATGTACTGATTGTCGAGGACATGCCGTCGGTGCGCATGTTTGTCACCGAAGTGCTGGAGGACGCCGGTTATCGCTGCACCCAGGCAGCGGATATCGAAACGGCGCTGGAGCGGTTGCAGAATGATCCGTCGATCAACCTGTTGCTGACCGACGTTGGCCTGCCGCGCATGAGCGGTCGTGAATTGGCGGATGTGGCGCGGGGCTGGCGTGAGGGATTGCCGATTCTGTTCATGACCGGGTATGCGGAGACGGCGATCAATCGTCAGGTGTTTCTGGGCAGCGGGATGGACATGCTGGTCAAGCCGTTTCAGATCAGTGAGTTGCTCGACAAGGTTCGCCGCACCCTCGATGGTGCCTGACTGCAGGACCCACAGGTACTGATGTCGAACACAGATCCCCTGTAGGAGTGAGCCTGCTCGCGATGGCGTCAGGTCAGGCAATTCATCTGTGGCTGACACCCCGCTATCGCGAGCAGGCTCGCTCCCACAGGGGTCTTGTGGTGGACCCATACTTCGAATTCACCGCAAAAAACTGTGGGAGCTGGCTTGCCAGCGATGAGGCCAGTGGCAGCACCGCATCTATTAATTCAGGGCCCGAGCCAGAAACGGCGCAGTCTTGCTCTTCTTGCTCGCCGCAACCTTCTGCGGCGTGCCCGCCACGACAATCCTGCCGCCCTGATCCCCCGCCCCCGGCCCGATGTCGATCACCCAGTCACTCTGCGCTACCACGCGCATTTCGTGTTCGACCACGATCACCGTGTGCCCCGCCGTGACCAGCGTATCCAGTTGCTCCAGCAGCCGATCGACATCGCGCGGATGCAGCCCGGTGGTCGGTTCGTCCAGCACGTACAAGGTCGCGCCGCGCTGGCTGCGTTGCAATTCGGTGGCCAGTTTGATCCGCTGCGCTTCGCCACCGGACAGCTCCGTGGCGGGTTGGCCCAGACGTAGATAACCGAGGCCGATATCGCGCAAAACCTCCAGCGAACGGCGGATCCCCGGTTGCTCGGCAAACACTGCCACCGCTTCCTCGACGGTCAATTGCAGCACCTGGGCGATGCTCAAACCCTCCCAGAGAATCGCCAGGGTCTGCGGGTTGTAGCGCGCGCCATGGCAGGTCGGGCACGGCGCATAAACGCTGGGCATAAACAATAACTCGACGCTGACAAAGCCTTCACCCTCGCACGTCGCGCAACGGCCCTTGGCAACGTTGAAAGAAAACTGCCCGGCGTCATAACCTGCGGCCCGAGCAGCGTCGGTCGCGGCGTAGAGCTTGCGCACGTTATCGAACAGCCCGGTGTAGGTCGCCAGATTCGAGCGTGGCGTGCGGCCGATGGGCTTCTGGTCGACTTGCACCAGGCGTTTGATCGACTCCAGCCCCGACGTGACCTGGCCGCTGCTGACCTGCGGGGCGTCGTCTTCGAGGCTGAGTTCTTCAGGCTCGCTGTCCACCGTCGGACGCCCCAACTGCGCGCCGACCAGTTCCAGCAAGGCCTGACTGACCAGACTCGACTTGCCGGAACCGGACACTCCCGTCACCGAGGTGAAGCAGCCCAGCGGGAATTCGGCACTGAGATTATTCAGGTTATTGCGAGTGATCCCGTCGAGTTTCAGCCACGCCGTCGGCTTGCGCGCAACGCGTGTCTGGCGCTGCGACTCGGCAAACAGATAAGCCCGCGTCTGCGACGCTTCGATCGCGGCCAGACCTGCCGGCGGGCCGCTGTACAGCACCTGCCCACCCTGCTCGCCCGCTGCCGGGCCGACATCGATCAGCCAGTCGGCGCGGCGCATGGTTTCCAGGTCATGCTCGACCACAAACAGCGTGTTGCCGTCGGCCTTCAAGCGCTGCAAGGCTTCGAACAACGCTTCGCCATCGGCCGGATGCAAACCGGCGGAAGGTTCGTCGAGCACGTAAATCACCCCGAACAACTGCGAACCCAATTGTGTCGCCAGGCGCAAACGCTGCAACTCACCGGACGACAGCGTTGGCGTGCTGCGCTCCAGCGCCAGATAACCGAGACCCAGATCGGTCAGGGTGCTGACGCGCTCCAGCAGATCCTCGGCAATACGCTGCGCCGCCAAACGTTTTTCCAGCGACAGGTTCGGCGTATGCCGTACATCCGGCGCACTGCCATGCCCGCTGGCGCCGTGGGCCACGCGCTGCTGGCGGGCCTCGCGGGTTTGCGCGTGGCTCAAGGTCTCGCCGTTTTCTTCAGCCTGCTGCAGATAACTGGCGGCCGCCACCGGCCGCAACACCTCGGCCACTTGCAGCAACGGCATCTGCGACAACTCGCCAATGTCATACCCGGCAAACGTCACGGACAACGCCTCACGCTTCAAGCGTTTGCCGTCACACAACGGGCACGGGCTGCCGAGCATGAATTGCGAGACGCGCTTCTTCATCAGCGCACTTTGCGAATGCGTAAACGTGTGCAGGATATAGCGTCGGGCTCCGGTGAACGTGCCCTGATAACTCGGTTCCATTTTGCGTTTGAGGGCGACGCGGGTTTCTTCCGGGGACAGCCCGGCGTACACGGGCACGGTCGGGGTTTCTTCGGTGAAGAGAATCCAGTCGCGCTGCTTTTTCGGCAGTTTTTTCCACGGGATGTCGACGTCGATACCCATGGTCACGAGGATGTCGCGCAGGTTCTGCCCCTGCCACGCCAGCGGCCAGGACGCCACGGCGCGCTGGCGGATGGTCAGGTTGGGATCGGGCACCATCAGTGCTTCGGTGACTTCATAGACCCGACCAAGACCATGGCATTCGGGGCATGCACCCTGCGGCGTGTTCGGCGAAAAGTCCTCGGCATACAACATCGGCTGCCCCGGCGGATAACTGCCGGCGCGCGAATAAAGCATGCGAATCAGGCTCGACAACGTCGTCACGCTACCCACCGACGAGCGCGTACTCGGCGTGCCACGCTGCTGTTGCAGGGCCACGGCCGGCGGCAAGCCTTCAATCGAGTCGACATCCGGCACGCCAACCTGATCGATCAGTCGTCGCGCATAGGGCGCCACCGATTCGAAGTAGCGGCGCTGGGCTTCGGCATACAAGGTCGAAAACGCCAGCGACGACTTGCCCGAGCCAGACACCCCAGTGAACACCACCAAGGCATCGCGTGGAATGTCGACATCGACGTTTTTCAGGTTATGTTCACGGGCGCCGCGCACCCGGACCATGCCGGTGGGCGCTTTGGAGGTGCGTTTGGAAGTCATCGACCTGCCTTGGTGAAGGAATGTTCAACGCTCAGCTACCGAGCACCACCCGAATCATCTGCAACATGGCTTCCGGGCTATACGGTTTGCCAAGCAAGTGCGTGTCGGGGCTTAACTGGTGATTGCGCGAAATGATGTCGCGGGTGTGCCCGGAGGTGAACAGCACCGCCACCGGTGGCGTCTGCACCTTGGCCCAGGCGAACAGGTCGGAGCTTTTGATCAGCCCGGGCATGACCACGTCAGTGAAGATCAGGTCGACCGCGACGCCTTCGAGGAGCATTTGCATGGCCGCATCGCCGTGGCCGGCGGTCAACACGCGGTAACCCTCCTCGCGCAACAACTCGACCGACGAGGCGCGCACCGCGTCGTTGTCTTCGACCACCAGAATCGTCTCGTGGCCGCCACTCTGCTGCCGTTGCAGATTGGGTGACTCGTCAAGGATCGGTCGCAAGCTGCGCGGAAAATACAATTGCACCCGCGTGCCCTCGCCAACGGTACTGACGATCTCGACGTGGCCACCGCTCTGTTTGACGAAACCGAACACCATGCTCAGGCCCAGCCCGGTGCCCTGGCCGTCGGCCTTGGTGGTGAAAAACGGTTCGAACACTTGCTCGAGAATGCCCGGCGCAATGCCGGCGCCGGTGTCACTGACGGCAACGCGGACAAACTCGCCGGGGACGATGCCTTTACCGGCGCAGAACTCGCGATCGAGGCGCACGTTGGCAGCGCTGAGCGCAATGGTGCCCTCGCCCTTCATCGCATCGCGAGCGTTGATCGCCAGATTGAGAATGGCGTTTTCCAACTGGTTGCGGTCGACGTTGATATGCCACGGTTGCTGCGGCAGCTGCACATCGATCTGAATGGTTTCGCCCAGCGCTCGCTGCAGCAATTCGCCGACACCTTCGAAGATCTGCCGCGGATTGCACACTGCCGGCGACAACGGCTGGCGCCGGGCAAACGCAAGCAATTGCGAGGACAGCTTGGCGCCGCGCTCGACCGCCGCCAGCGAGGCACTGACCCGGCGTTGCACGTTGGCATTGTTCGGTTCGTGGCGCGCGAGCAAATGCAGATTGCCGGCGATCACTTGCAGCAGATTATTGAAGTCGTGAGCGACACCGCCGGTCAGCCCGCCAATCGCTTCGAGTTTCTGCGACTGGCGCAACTGCTCTTCAGCCGCCAGCCGCGCCTCAACCTCTTCGCCCACGCGCTGTTCGAGGTTGCGGGTAAATTTGAGCAGGGATTCTTCGGCAATCTTGCGCTCATGAATGTCGATCAGCACGCCGGGAAAGCGCAACGGCTTGCCGTGCTCGTCGAACTCGCAACCGCCGCTGGCCAGCACCCACAGATAACTGCCGTCGCTGCGCCGGACGCGGTATTCAGCGTTATACGGCTCGCCGGTCTGCACGGAATGGGCGATGCGCTCTTGTACCCAGGCGTGGTCATCGGGATGGATGCGCGACTCGGCAATATCCTGGGCCAGATTGCTCAGGTCATGATCCGGCGGATAAGAGAACGTGCGGGCGAAACGCTCGTCTGCCGAGAGCGTGTTGTTTTTCACGTCCCAGACAAACGAGCCAAGCAAGGCCCCGGCATTCAACGCCAGACGGACCCGCTCATTATCGGCCCGGTAGGCTTGTTCCGCCGCCTGACGCCGGCGTTCGGAGTGCACGAACTCGGTGGTTTCCACCACCATCGCCATGACCCCGGCCGGCTTGCCGTCATCATTGGCCACCGGGCTGTAATACAGATCCATCCAGACGTCTTCGGGGACGCCATCGCGCAACAACACCAGCTCTTTATTGCGAAACGACAAGGTGCCACCGGCCAGGCAGGTGTCGACCACATGCCGGTTGAATTCGGCGACCTCCGGCCAACCCAACTCCACCGGCGAACCGAGCAGATACGGATGGCGACCACCGGCAAATATCGAATAGGCATCGTTGTAGATCATGTAGCCGGCGCGCCCCCAGAGCATGACCATCGGCAGCGGCGAGGCCAGCATCAGTTGCACCGCGCTGCACAGGCTGGCCGGCCAGCTGTTCAGCGGGCCGAGTTCGGTGTGGCTCCAGTCGAACGCACTGATGCGCCCGGCCATTTCGCCTTTCCAGCCCTCACAACCATGGCTATCGGATAAAAACTGCATCGACTGACTCAGTGCCCTTAGGTGGTTGCCCGATAAATCGCGACGCCAGAACGACGCGACGCCCGTCTGTTTCGAGCGTCTGCAGTCGTATTGGTTTCATTAGAGGTATAGCCGATTTCATCCCTGCCCGGAGCCTAGACCCCGATCAGGTGCTTGAGCGGATGGTAGCCAGTTTTCATCTTCGCGGCGACGTCCAGAATGGCCTTCTCGATACCGTTCAAATGCATGCAGGTCAACTCGATGGCAGCGCTTTGATTGCCGGCCTCGATGTACTCGAGCAAACGCAGATGTTCGTCATCGCGGCAGGCTTCGTGGCTGTCGTCGTCCAGCGCGGCGGCGTACAACGAGGCACGGGATATCAGCTTCTGGAACCAGTCGAGCAGCACCGGGTTGTTCAGGCTGCGCGCCAGTTTGATGTGGAACTCGCCGAGCAGATGAATCAAGCGTTCATGATCGCCCGCCGCATGGGCTTGATCTTCCAGCAGCAGGTGTTCGCGCAGATCCTGCATCGCGGCGCTGTCCTTGCGCCGGCACAGTTCGGTAACAATGCCGATCTCGATAAGGCGGCGGGTTTCGAACAGCGAACGGATCTCTTCATTGCTTGGCAACGAGACCGATGCCCCTTTGTTGGGCTCGGTGGTGACCAGTCCATCGGCCTCCAATTGCTTCAATGCCGCACGCACCGACGTGCGGCTGACATTAAATAATTCGGCCAACGAGGCCTCGCCCAGCTTCATCCCCGGGCGCAACGAACGCTTGCTGATCGCCTCGTAAACCCCTTGGTAGACGCGGTCGACCGTGGTCTCCAGTTTCTTCTCGGTCATTCGAACACTCCTTTAGCGTCGGGCAACCAGCCCCTGGCGATGCCTGGCCATGGAAAAAGGGGGTTGCACACGCAGATTAATCCGGGTATTTCTAAATTGCATTCAGATATTGCATACAATAAATAGAGGATTGCACCATTATGGGTCAACCAATAGCAATTGAAGTGCGCAACGTCTCCAAGCGGTACTCCGAGGACCCAGGCCTCGCGCCGGCCCTCGACAATGTTTCGGTAAACATCGCCGACAACGAATTCTTCACGCTGCTCGGCCCCTCTGGCTGCGGCAAAACCACCTTGCTGCGCACCATCGCCGGCTTCGAACACGTCAGTGAAGGCGAGATTCGTCTGGCCGGCGAACCGGTCAACGATTTGCCGCCATTCAAGCGTCGGGTCAACACGGTGTTCCAGAGTTACGCGCTGTTTCCGCACATGAGTGTCGCGCAGAATATCGCCTTCGGCCTCGAGATGCAGGGTCTTGAGCGCAAGTTGATCCCGCAGCGGGTCAACGAAATGCTCGCGCTGGTGCAAATGGAGCACCTGGCCGGGCGCAAACCGGCGCAATTGTCCGGCGGCCAACAACAGCGCGTGGCTCTGGCCCGGGCCTTGGCGCCGAAACCGAAAGTCCTGCTGCTCGACGAACCGCTGTCAGCGCTCGATCTCAAGCTGCGCAAGGAAATGCAGGTTGAACTCAAGCGCGTGCAGAAAGAAGCCGGCATCACGTTCATTTTCGTCACCCACGACCAGGAAGAAGCGCTGACCTTGTCCGACCGCATTGCCGTGATGTCGGCCGGCAAGATCCTGCAGATCGGCACGCCAACCGATATCTACGAACATCCGAAACATCATTTTGTCGCGCAGTTTATCGGCGACATCAACTTCCTCCCCGGCCAACTCAAACACGGCGAGCACAACGAAAAGCTCTTCGTGCCCAACGGCATGCCGGTCGAGATTGCCTGCCAGCCGCAGGCTTTCAATGGCAGCAGCGTGCAACTGGCGTTTCGTCCGGAACGCTCGCAACTGGTTGATGCCAGCCAGCCGCATCACCTGCGCGGGGTCATCGAAGCGGTGCTCTATGTCGGCACCGCAACCCTGTACCAGTGCCGTTTGAACAACGACATCAAAGTCATGCTGCGCGAAAACAACGAAGGCCTGAACCAGAGCCGTGCGGTTGGCGAACGCATCGCCGTGCACCTGCCGCCCCACGCCTGCCTGTTGATGGAGGCCTGAGATGAGCGTCAGCAGCACTTCCCCTGCCCTCAACCGCGCGCTGTTGCTCAGCCCGGTGGTGTTGACCCTGCTCGCCCTGATCGCCATTCCGCTGGGGATCATGGGCTACATCAGTCTGCTGCCGCGCAACACTTATGGCGGTGTCGACTGGCAAGCGCAATGGCAACTGCACAGCTACGTGCAGCTGTTTTTCCAGGAAGGTTTCGACGGTGAACTGGAACTGAACTGGGTCTATGCCCAGGCGCTGTTGCGCTCGGTGATGCAGGCCGGCGGCACCACCGTGTTGTGCTTTCTGTTCGGTTTTCCGGTGGCGTTGTGGATGTCGAGCCTGACCCCACGCCGACGCAACCTGATGGTCTTGCTGATCACCATTCCGTTCTGGACCAACCTGCTGATCCGCAACTACGCGTGGCTGATCATCCTGCGTGAACACGGCTGGATCGCGCAAAGCCTTAACGCGCTGTTGCCGAGTGCCGGCGGCATCACCCTGCTCTACAACGATTTCGCGGTGAGTGTCGGTCTGGTCTACAGCTTTCTGCCGTTCATGATTCTGCCGATCTACTCGACCCTGGAAAAACTCGACTGGCGTCTGGTTGAGGCTGCCTATGACCTGGGTGCGAATCGCTGGCACGCCTTGCGCCGGATCATTCTGCCGCTGTCGATGCCGGGCGTAATTGCCGGTGCGTTGCTGGTGTTCGTGCCAAGCCTCGGCGCTTTCATTACCCCGGCGATTCTCGGCGGCGGCAAGACGCTGATGATCGGCAACCTGATCCAGCAACAGTTCGGCACCGCGCGCAACTGGCCGCTGGGCAGTTCGCTGTCGTTCCTGTTGCTGGCGATTCTGCTGGTGTCGCTGGTGCTCTATGCGCTGTACAGCCGCCATGCGGCGAAGACCATTAATCGGGGGGCGACAGCATGATTTCCCTGCACCTGAAAAAACTCCCGGCGACGCGCGAAATCAGCCTGCTGATCCTCGCCTATCTGTACCTGCCGATCTTCGTGTTGATCGCCTACAGCTTCAACGCTAACCGCTCGGCGACGGTGTGGACCGAGTTTTCGTTCGCCTGGTACGGGCGGATTCTGGCCAACCCGTCGATTCAGACGGCGGCGCTGAATTCGATAATCGTCGCAACCATTGCCACGGTCTGCGCCACGGCGATTGCCCTGCTCGCGGCGTTGGCGACTTACCGGCCGTTCTACGGGCAGAAAATGGTCGAGGGCGGAATCAACCTGCCGCTGATCCTGCCGGAGATTGTCACGGCGGTGGCGACGTTGCTGCTGTTTATGGCGCTGGGGATCAAGCTCGGTTTGCTGACGGTGATCGTCGCGCACATCGGCTTCTGCATTCCTTTCGCTTATCTGCCGATCCGTGCGCGGCTCAACGATCTCGACAAGAGTCTGCTGGAAGCGGCCAACGACCTGTACGCCAATCCATGGCAGGTGTTTCGCCGCGTGACCTTGCCGCTGCTGTGGCCGGCGGTGTTGTCCGGTGCGGTGCTGGCATTCGTGGTCAGCCTCGACGATTTCATCATGACGTTCTTCGTCGCTGGCCCCGGTTCGACGACGTTGCCGGTGTACATCTTCTCGGCGATCAAGGCCGGCGTGACGCCGGAGATCAATGCGATCTCGACGCTGATGCTGCTGATCTCGATTGTCCTGGTGGTGCTGGCCTTCTGGCTGGGCCAACGCGGTAAACAACAATAAATCTGGAGCGCTCCGTTTATGAAAATCAAAAATATGCGTTTGGCAGTATCCGGTCTGGCCCTGAGTTGTTTCACCGCGTTCGGCGCTCATGCCGCAGAGCCCAAAGAGCTGTTTTTCTACAACTGGACCGATTACTACCCGGTCGATCTGCTGGCCAGGTTCGAGAAGGAAACCGGCATCAAGGTGACCATGGACGGTTACGACAGCAACGAAACCCTGCTCGCCAAATTGCAGGCTGGCGGCGCGGCGTATGACGTGATCGTGCCGTCGCAGTCGATCATGCAGACGCTGATCAAACAGGACCTGCTGATGGAAATCGACGCGCCGAGCCTGAGCAATTTCCAGTACGTCAAAGGGCCGTTTCGCGATCCGGGTTTCGACCCGGGACGCAAGTTCTCGGCGCCGTACCTGTGGGGCACTACCGGCTTCTCCTACGACAGCGCGCGGGTGCCGGGCGGCAAACTGGACGACTCGTGGAAAGAGTTCTTCGAACCGCGCAAAGAGCTGCAAGGCCAGCTCGCCGCCCTCGATACCTCGAGCAGCGTGATCAACGCCGCCAGCCATTATCTGAACGTCGACGAGTGCAGCGAAAACCCGCAGGACGCCAAGCGCATTCTGGAATTGCTGCAAAAGCAGAAACCGTTTTTGAAGATGTACAGCTCGGACAACACCGTCGACCGTATGGCTTCGGGCGAGGTAATCATGATGCAGAACTGGAACGGCTCTACAGCGCGGGCGACCTTGCAGAAGAGCACGATCAAATACGTCTATCCGCGTGAAGGCGTGGCGATGTTCCAGGACAACTTCGCCGTGCCGAAAAGCGCACCGCATCCGGGTAACGCGAAAATCTTTATCGACTGGATGATGAAGCCGGAGAACGCCGCCGCCGTGTCCAACGCCATTGCTTATGCCAACGGGATTCAGAGCGATTCGTTGCTGGATCCGAAGTGGAAGGTGATGGATGCGATCAACATGCCTGAGGAGTACGCCTCGCGTTTGCGCCCGGAGAAGGAATGCAGCAACAAGGCACGGGAGCTGCAGGACCGGATCTGGTCGAAGCTCAAGGGTTGATCCGAGACCGCTGCCCTCACCCTAGCCCTCTCCCAGGGGTAGAGGGGACTGACCGAGGTGTCTTGCGATCTACACCGACCTGATGAACCGAGTCGATTATGGATTCACAGCTGAGCTTTCAAACCAGTCGACTTTGGATTCACAGGCAGACTTTCAGGTCGGTGTACATCTTCAATATCCCCCATTCGGTCCCCTCTCCCTCCGGGAGAGGGCTAGGGTGAGGGAAAAAAATTCAAAGACCCATGAGGTTTGTATGACCCAGCCACACTGGCTCCGCAACGTACGCCCCTACGGCGCCCCCGCCGAAGACCTGCTGATCGACAACGGCCGGTTCGCCCAGCGCCGCCCGGCCACCAACACGCCGCTGGCCGCCAGCGACATTGATGGCCACAACCAACTGCTCACCAGCGCCTTGGTCGAAAGCCACGTCCACCTCGACAAAACCCTCTACGGCCAACCCTGGCGCCCGAACAGCGCCGGCCCGACGCTCAAGGACTACATCAGCAACGAACGCCGCATCCTGCGCGAAGTAACAGCCCCCATCGCCGAACGCGCCGGTGCGCTGCTGGAGAACTGCATCGCCCGTGGCTCGCTGACGATGCGCTGCCACGTCGACATCGACCCGGAATTTGGCCTGCGCCACGTCGAAGCCATGCAGCAATTGCGCGAACGCTACCAGGACCTGATCGACCTGCAACTGGTGGTCTTCCCGCAAACCGGGCTGATCAGCCGCCCCGGCACCGCCGAACTGATGCGCGAAGCGATGGCGCTGGGCGTGGAAAACGTCGGTGGACTCGACCCCTGCGGCATCGACAACGACCCGATTGCACAGCTGGATTTCGTCTTCAGACTGGCGGCTGAGTTTGGCCGTGGCGTGGATATTCACCTGCATGACAAAGGTGAACTGGGCCTGTGGCAAATCGCGCTGATCGCTGACTACACCGAACGCTTCGGCCTGCAAAACCGGGTGATGATCAGCCACGCCTATTGCCTCGGCATGTTGCCGTGGAGTCAGGTCAAACCGGTTGCAGAACGCTTGGCGACGGTGGGGATTTCGCTGATGAGTTCGGCGCCGGCCGATACCGCAGTACCGCCGTTTCTGGCGTTGTGTGAGGCCGGCGTAAATGTCTGCCTGGGTTCCGACGGCATTCGCGATGCGTGGTCGCCGATGGGCAATGGCGACATGCTCGAACGGGCGATGCTGCTGGCGTTTCGGTTTGATCTGGCCAAGGACGATGAACTGGCGGCGGCGTTTGATGCGGCCACGGTCAACGGCGCCCGGGCACTGGGCATCGAGGACTACGGATTCGCGCTGGGTCAGCGTGCAGACTTCTTGCTGATGCCGGTTGAAACCCTTGGCGAAGCCGTCGTTGCGCGGCCATTGCGGCAGGTCTATCGCGCTGGTGAGTTGATCGCCAGTGGCGGTCGCTTACTGGAAAGCCGTCTGTGAAACGCCTCGGTCTGAAAGCCAGTTGCGTGGTCGGTTTCGACGGCACGCAACATGTGCTGTGGCGCGACGGCGAAGTGGTGTTTGCCGGCTCACGCATCGAATTTGTCGGGCGCGGCTACGCCGGACCGGTGGACCAGTGGATCGACTACGGCAATGCCTTGATCGGCCCCGGCTTCATCGATCTGGATGCACTGGGCGATCTCGACTCCACCGTGTTGACCCTGGATAACGGCGACGAACGCAACATGGGCCGCATGTGGTCTGCCGAATATCTGGCCGCCGGCCCGCGTGAGACTTACAGCCCGGAAGAAGAGGTCTTCAAATACCGCTACGCCTTCACTCAGTTGATCCGCAACGGCATCACCACGGCGATGCCGATCACCTCGATGTACTACCGCGAGTGGGCGGAAACCTACGACGAATTTGCCGCTGTCGCCGGTGTGGCGGGCGAACTCGGTTTAAGGACGTACCTCGGCCCCTGCTACATGAGCGGCATGAGTTACTGGCGCGCCGACGGCAGCCTCGGCCATCACTGGGATGAGGATCGCGGGCTGGCTGGGCTTGATGCCGCTGAACGGTTCTTCAGAGACTTCGACGGCGCGCACGACGGTTTGATTCGCGGCGCCTTACTGCCAGATCGCATTCAGACCTGCACCCCGGCGCTGCTGCAACGCACCTCGGCGCTGAGCCGCGAACTGAATGCGCCGATGCGCCTGCATTGCTGTCAGGCGCTCAGTGAAGTGGCGATGGTCGAGCAGTTGCGCGGGACTTCGCCGTTGGGCTGGTTGCAACAGTTGGACTTGCTCACGCCGCGCAGCCTGCTGCCACACGGCATCTACAGCGCTGGCGATGACGATCTGCAGCGGGTAATCGATGGCGGCGCCAGTCTGGTGCATTGTCCGTTGGTGTTCGCCCGTGACGGCGAGGCGCTGAACTCGTTCGGTCGCTATCGGGCCAAGGGCATCAACTTTGCGCTGGGCACCGACACCTGGCCGGCGGATCTGCTGGAGAACATGCGCCACGGTTTGAACATTGCGCGGCTGATGGAGGGCAGCCCGGCGTTGACCAGCAGCCTCGACCTGTACAACGCGGCGACCCTCGGCGGTGCAAAGGCGCTGGGGCGTGATGATCTTGGCCGTCTGGCGCCCGGCGCCAAGGCCGACATCACCGTGTTCAGCCTGCGCGGCCTGCATCTGGGGCCGCTGTTCGAACCACTGAAAAACCTGCTGTTGGCCGGGCGCGGCGACGACTGCATCGCCAGTTATATCGACGGTCGTTGCGTGATGCACGACGGTCAGGTCAACGGCGTCGACTACCCCGCCCTGCAACGCCAGGCGCAGCGCCAATACGAAAAACTGATGCGCAGCCACAGCGACCGCGCCTTTGCCCGACCGGACTGGAAAACCCTGTTCCAGCCGGCCATTCCGTTCGCCGATGACTACAGCGCCGATGCGCCGTTGAGCGCGATTGATCCACTTCTTTAGAGACTTCAGCCATGCACAGCTTTGATTTCAGCCAGCTCAGCCCACGGGAAAAATACAAGATCCTGATCGGCAGCGTCGTGCCCCGGCCCATCGCACTGGTCACCACCATTGATGGCGAAGGTCGCGTCAATGCTGCGCCGTTCAGCTTCTTCAATGCACTGTCGGCCGACCCGCCGATTCTCGCGCTGGGCGTGGAGAACTACGGTGACCAGAGTCCGAAAGACACCACGCGCAATATCCAGTTGAATCAGGAGTTCACCGTGAACATCGTCAGCGATGCACTGGTGGAAGCGATGAACGTTTGCGCCGTGCCGTTCGCGCCGGGTTTCGATGAGCTGACCGCTGCCGGCCTGACGGCGATTGCCGGCACCACGGTGAAATGCCCACGCATTGGCGAAGCGCCGGTCGCGCTGGAATGCCGACGGATGATGGCACTGAATATTGGTCAGTCGCGGGAGATCATTTTTGGCGAGGTGTTGATGGCGCATGTGCGCGATGAGCTGATCGATCCGAAGACGCTGTACATCGATCAATTGGGCCTGGATGCGATCGGCCGTATGGGCGGCCATGGTTACGCGCGAACCCGCGATTACTTCGACCTGCCGACCCGCTCGTTGCAAGCGTGGACGGAAGCGCCGGGCGGTGGCGAACGGTTTTGGCCAGAGCGTTGATGACTGATCGTTCCCACGCTCTGCGTGGGAATGCCACCATGGACGCTCTGCGTCCACTGTGACGCGGAGCGTCACGGGATGCGTTCCCACGCAGAGCGTGGGAACGATCATTACCCGGACTCAGTCCGTGCCGTACTTCGGCGAGCGTGGGCCGTACAGCAGGCCTGCCCGGTGTCCGGCCGAGAGCAGACGATTGCTCGCCACACCGGCAATCGGGTAGCCGGCATCGGTGGCGCTGTTGATGACTTGCTTTACCGCCGCCGTGATCAGCATGCCGATCAGACCGCCACCGCCGTTGTTGCCGCCCTCTTCACTCGACGCCCGCGCCGAACCGGTCCACAGCGTGGTGCCGCTTTTCAGATCAACCAGTTTCGCCGTCGCGGTCACCGCCGTTTCGCTGCTGATCACCATGTAACGCGTACCGTATTCGGTCACGGTGATGTACAGCGCGGCGTCCGCACCGAAGATGTCCCTCAGTTTGTTTGCCGGTGCCTGATGGATGTCGTCGGGGGTGGTCAGGCCGTTCTGGCGAAACGTCTCGTCCACCAACGTAATCGGCAGCACGTAATAACCGGCTTCGGCCAACGGGAATGTCACCTGCGACAACAGACTGTACGACGCCTTCACATCCGGCGAAGTATTCAGCGGTGGCAGCACCAGAATGGTCTTCGGCCGCGCTTGTTTGTAGGCCGAATAATCCACGGTCTTGGGCGCAACGCAGCCACCCAGCACGGTCAGGGCCAAACCGGCGGCGAGCAGTTTCAAGGTGCGCGCGATCATTTCGCGTCTCCGCTCTTGGCGTTTTTAAGCAGGAAATCCATGTAGGTGCCGGACTCGGGAAACAGGGTTTTCTCGGTGTTGAATTGCTGCACCATCTGATCGTCCTTACCCATGCTCAGATAGAGCAAGCCAAGGTGCGCGTGGTAACCCGGCGGCACGGCCTTGCCGGTGGAGCGGATTTTCTGCAGGTCACGTTCCAGTGCTTCGGCCTGGGCTTCTTTCGGCTCTTCGCCTTTGAAGTATTCGTAAACCTGGGGTTCGTAGCCTTCCCATTGGTACAGGGTTTGCGGACCGGGGGCACAACCGGCCAGCAAGGCGCTGGCGGCCAGCGTCAGCGCCATCAGCGCGCGCGACAAAGTCAGTTTCATGGATGTTGCTCCTTGCAATGGGTGTCGATCAGTTGCCCGGTTTCCAGGCACCGGCGTTCATGCCATCGACCAGACGATTGATCGCCTCGCGCATGGCCAGATCGAGGACTTTGCCGTTGAGGGTCGAGTCGTAGGCTGCGGTGCCGCCGAAGCCGATGATTTCGCGGTTGGACAAGGCGTATTCGCCGGCGCCCTGAGTCGAATAGACCACTTCGGAGGTGCTGATATTGACGATGTTCAGGTTGACCTTGGCGTAGGCGACCTGGGTCTTGCCACGGCCGAGAATGCCGAACAACTGGTGGTCGCCGGTCTCTTTGCGGCCGAACTCGGTGACGTCACCGGTGACCACGTAATCAGCGCCTTTCAAGCGCTGGGCCTGGCCCTTGATCGCCGCTTCCTGCTGGATTTCGCCCATGTTGTCGCGATCCAGCACGCTGAAGCGGTTGGTCTGCTGCAAGTGGGTGATGAGGATGGTCTTGGCTTGGCCGCCGAGACGGTCGACGCCATCGGAGAAGATCCCGCGCATGTAGCTGGAGCGGTTGTCGAACTTGCCCACGGCCATTGGCACGCGAACGCCGGTCCAGACTTGTGTGGCGCTTTCAACCTTGGCCACCGGCAATGCACGGGAGCTTTCAGTGGCGCAACCGGCGAGTGTGCCGGCAATCGTGCCGAGCACAGCAATCGCGACGCCTGAGACCAACATCCGGGAGATCATTCTCACTGAGTATTCCTTTTTGAAAAACGGAGGGTGTCCCGGCACGGCAATGGGGTCGGGAGCTGAAAAGGGGCGGCATTATGACAAAGTGCCATCACTGAAGACAGGTTTTTTTGACGCCAGTGAATTGGCTGTTCCGGAATTGATCATTCCCACGCTCTGCGTGGGAATGCAGCCACGGACGCTCCGCGTCCGCTGTGACGCGGAGCGTCACGGGAAGCGTTACCACGCAGAGCGTGGGAACGATCAGATCAGGGCGCGCTAATGGAAATCGCGGCTCTGCACGCGAATGCCATTAAGCAACGGGCTGAGGTCGCTCAGCCGGCCAGCGATCAGGTGGCGTACTTCGCCTTCGCGCTCCCAGCGGCCATCGACCTTGAGCAATTGCGAACCGACCAGCACTTGCCGCTGACGCTCGGCCAGATCGCGCCAGACCACCACGTTGACGTTGCCGAACTCGTCTTCCAGGGTCACAAACGTCACACCGCTGGCGGTGCCCGGTCGTTGCCGTCCCGTCACCAACCCGGCGACGCTCACCGGGCGACCGTGTTCGACGTCGAGTAACTCCTGCGAACTGCGGCAACGCCGCGCTTTGAGTTCACTGCGCAACAGCGCCAGCGGATGCGGCCCCAACGTGGTACCGACGGTGCTGTAATCGGCGTGAAGATCCTCGCCAACGCTGGGTTTGGGCAGCTCCACCTCCGGCTCCTCCTGGCTCGGCAACCCGGCAAACAGGCCCAGCTGTTTCTGCACCCCGGCGACTTCCCAGCGCGCCCGATGCCGGTGCCCGGCCAAACCGCGCAACGCCCCGGAATCGGCGAGCAACGCCTGCGCCCGACTGTCGAGTGCGGCCCGTTCGCCCAGATCGGCGACATCGGTAAACGCCCCGCGCGCCCGCGCCGCCTCAATGCGCCGGGCATCGTCCTCGCGAAAGCCCTTGATCATGCGCAGGCCCATGCGAATCGCCGGTTGCGCCACCGTGGTGGTTTCCAGGCTGCAATCCCAGTCACTGGCGCGCACGTCGAGCGGGCGGATCTGCAACTGATGCCGGCGTGCGTCCTGGAGAATCTGGTCCGGACTGTAGAAACCCATCGGCCAACTGTTGATCAGCGCACAGGCGAACGCCGCCGGTTCGTGGCACTTGAGCCAGCAACTGGCGTAGGTCAGCAGGGCAAAACTGGCGGCGTGGGATTCGGGGAAACCGTAGCTGCCGAAACCTTTGATCTGCTCGAAAATCTGCGCGGCGAACTCCGGCGTGTAGCCATTCTTCTTCATGCCGGCGGCGAGGCGTGCCTTGTGCGGCTCCAATCCACCGTGGCGTTTCCACGCGGCCATCGAACGACGTAATTGATCGGCCTCGCCGGGGCTGTAGTCGGCGGCGACGATGGCGATCTGCATGACCTGTTCCTGAAACAGCGGCACGCCGAGGGTGCGTTTGAGCACCACTTCCAGCTCCGGTGACGGATAGGTTTCCTCTTCTTCTTTATTGCGCCGGCGCAGATACGGATGGACCATCCCGCCCTGAATCGGCCCCGGGCGGACGATGGCCACCTCGATCACCAAATCGTAGAACTTCGCCGGTTTCAGACGTGGCAGCATCGACATCTGTGCGCGGGATTCGATCTGAAACACGCCGATGGTGTCGGCGCGGCTGATCATGTCGTAGGTCGGTTTGTCTTCAGGCGGAATCGTCGCCAGACTCAAGTCCAGATTACGGTGACGTCGCAGCAAGTCGAAGCAGCGGCGGATTGCACTGAGCATGCCGAGGGCGAGGATATCCACCTTGAGCAGGCCGACCGCGTCGAGGTCGTCCTTGTCCCACTGAATGATCGTACGATCGGCCATGGCAGCGTTCTCGACCGGCACCAAGGTGTCCAGCGGCTGTTCGGAAATCACGAAACCGCCGGGATGTTGCGACAAGTGCCGGGGGAAACCGATCAGTTGCCCGGTCAGGCTCAGCACCCGGCGCAACACCGGGCTTTCCGGGTCGAAGCCGCCTTCGAGCAGGCGCTCGAGCGGCGGCGTTTCATCGCTCCAGTGGCCGCAACAATCGGCCAGTGCGTTGATCTGATCCGGCGGCAGGCCCAGAGCCTTGGCCACATCGCGTACGGCGCCGGCAGCGTGGTAGGTGCTGACCACCGCCGTCAGCGCCGCGCGACCACGGCCGTAACGGCGAAACACATATTGCAGGACTTCTTCGCGGCGTTCGTGCTCGAAGTCGACGTCGATGTCCGGCGGCTCGTTACGCTCTTTGGACATGAAGCGCTCGAACAGCAGTGTGGTGCGGTCAGGATCGATCTCGGTGATGCCCAAGGCAAAACACACCGCCGAGTTGGCCGCCGAGCCACGGCCCTGACAGAGGATTTTCTGCTCACGAGCAAAACGCACCACGTCGTGTACGGTGAGGAAGTAGCTTTCGTAGCCGAGTTCGGCGATCAGCTTCAGCTCATCGTCGATCTGCTTGAGCACTTTGGCTTGCGGGCCTTTGGGCCAGCGCCAGGCAATGCCTTCTTCGGTCAGATGACGCAGCCAGGAACTGGCGCTGTGCCCCTCGGGCACCAACTCTTTGGGGTATTGATAACGCAACTCGCCCAGATCAAACGTGCAACGCCGGGCCAGTCTCACCGACTCATCCAGCAAGGCCTGCGGATACAACTCACGCAACACCTCGACGCTGCGCAAATGCCGCTCGCCATTGGGGTGCAAACGCAGCCCCGCCTCGGCTACCGGCACGTGATGACGGATTGCGGTCATGGTGTCCTGCAAGGCGCGGCGACCACGGGCGTGCATATGCACATCGCCACTGGCCACCGCCGGAATCTGCAACTCGGCGGCCAGACGCAACAACGCCGCCAGCCGCTGCTGATCGTCCTGCCCACGATGCAATTGCACCGCCAGCCACAGGCGTTGGCCGAAGGTCTGCTGCAACCAACGGCCCTCTTCCACCTGATCAAGCGAGTCCGGCACCCACAACACCAGCAACCCGTTCAGCGCTTCGTCGAAGTCCTCGCGCAACACCTGATACTGGCCTTTTTGCGTGCGCCGTCGTGCACGGGTGATCAAGCCGCACAGCGCCTGATAGCCCGCGAGGTTCTCCACCAGCAGCACCAGTTTCGGGCCATTTTCAATGCGCACTTCACTGCCGATGATCAGCGGCAGCTCAACGGATTTCGCCGCTTGCCAGGCGCGGACGATCCCGGCCAGCGTGCATTCATCGGTGATCGCCAGTGCCTGATAACCGTGCTTTTTTGCGCGTTGAAACAGCTCCAGCGCACTGGACGCACCGCGCTGAAAACTGAAGTTCGACAGGCAGTGCAGTTCGGCATAACCGTCGCTCATGCAAACCAGCCCTGCAGCCACAACGGACCGCCCTCGCCCACCGCCCGATAAGCCCAGCCCTGCTGACCGGCGCGGTTCTGGATCAGGTAATAATCGCGGCGCACATCGTCACCGTCCCACCAGCCGGACTCGATACGCTCCGGGCCCATGAGAATCCGCGCTGAACCTTGCGCCACGCTTTGCGGTTCGCCGAGCAACCAGCCCGGGCGATGCACGCTGGGCAAAGCTGCGCAGCGTTGTTTGTCGACGCCATGCTGCCACGCGCACTCCGGACGATGATCGGCCTGAAAACGCAGCCCCTGCACGGCGTCATCACCCAAGCGTGCACGCAGGCGTTCGCGCAATTGCTCCCACGGCAAGGTCTGTTGCGGACGGTCATCGAACAGCTCCTGAAACTGCGGCACGAAGCTCGGCAGGTCCTCGGCGCGCAAACGAAAGCCACGCACGGGCGCCTCGACCTGCACCTGTTCCAGCCGCCCGCGCGCCAGTTCAAACAGCATCGCCGGATCACGTTCGGCGCTGAGCAAACCGACTTTGATTACGCTGTCCGGCAGCCCGGCGTGTTCCAGATGCAGGTCGAAACGCTGCACGCCGCTGTCACGCCCGCAAAGGAACGCCGACAGATCGCCGGTCAAACGCCGTAACGGGAACAACAAGGCCTGATGGGATTGCACGTCGAAATTCAGTTCGATGCGTACGTCGAAACGATCCGGCGGCAGGTAAAACTCAAGCGCCAATGGCCGCGCACCGAACAGAGTGTCGAGGTGTTTGAGCATCTGCGCCTCGAAACGTCGGGCCAGTGCCTGACGCGGCAGGCTCTGCACCTGACTGAGATTGCGCAGGCCCATGCGCGACAACGCCGTGGCCACGCTTGGCTCCAGGCCGACGCGGTCGACCGGTAACTGACCGAGGTGATGCTGCAAGGCCTCGCCGTCCGGCACCACCAAGCCGTCATAGGCGTTAGCCAACACCCGCGCCGCCACCGGGTTCGGTGCGGCAACGATGCGATGACGAAAACCCAGATCGGTCAGTTCCTGGCGCAGTCGTGCTTCAAACTGCGCCCACGAACCGAACAGACCCAGGCTGGATTCGATCTCGAACACCACGGTGCGCGGGTAATGCACGCTGACCTGCGCGCTGAAACGGTAGGCCCACGCGGCGAGAAACTGCTGCCAGTGCTCGACCTCGGCGGCCTCGTAATCGGCGGTGGCAAAACCCTTGCTCATGGCCTGCGCAGCGGTCATCGACTGGCCGGGACGCAAACCGAGTTTGCGTGCCGCCGGGTTGACCGCTTGCAGCACGCGGCGCTGGGCCGGGCCGTTGAGCAGCACCAACGGCTCATCGGGATCGGGGCGCTGACGCAGCACGGCGTCGAGGGCCAATTGCGGGAACAGAATACACACCCAGCGCATGGCGACCTCAGTGACCCACGGCAAAGGCAATCGGCGCCGTACGCGCCAATCCGCCACGGCACTTGAGGACGCGCAGTTGTGCAGGTTTGGCGTCGATGGCAATGCGCAATGCGGCTGGCGACGGGTTGACCGCTTCGCTCAATGGGCGCCATGCAAATGCCAGGGTCTGGCCGGTTTCCGCCGCCACCTGCAAACGCCGCAACGCACGGTCATCGGCCTTGTGCGGCCAGCACAGCACCGCGCCGCAGCTGCCTGAACGCAGGCATTGTTCCGCCGCCCACAAGGCATCGCGCTCGCTGGCCTGAATCACCGACAACTGGCGCAAATCGACCCCAGCATTTGCCCATGCCTGCGGGTACGGCACGAAGGGTGGCGCCACCAGCACAATGCGCTCGCCTGCCGCTGACAACCGCGCCAGCGTCGGCCAGACCAGTTGCAGCTCGCCGACACCGGGGCCGGCCAACAGGATTTCGCTCAGCGCCGCTTCCGGCCAGCCACCGCTGGGCAATGCTGCGTCCAGCGCAGCGTGCCCGGTCGGTTGCGGGCTGGCAGCGGGTGGCGCAGGCCGGCCCTTCCAGACCTGGCCGCCATTGAACAGCGTGTCCAACGCAACGACGGCGCCCATCAGCCTTGCCTCACCAGACCACAGAACACGCCTTCGATGGCCAGATCCTGATCGTCGCGCACGACAATCGGCTGGTACGCCGGGTTGCGCGGCAACAACCGCACTTCATCGCCGAGCCGTTCGAAACGTTTGATGGTGACTTCACCGTCGAGCCGCGCCACCACGATCTGGCCGTTGAGCGCCTCGGGATTGCGCTTCACGCCGACCAGATCGCCATCGAGGATGCCGTCCTCGATCATCGAATCGCCCTGCACCCGCAGCATATAATCGGGTGGGCGCGAGAACAGCGCCGGGTCGAGCAGCAAGCGGCTATGAATGTCGGCATCGGCGCCAATCGGTGCACCGGCAGCGACGCGGCCGAGCACGGGGATGTCGAGCAGCTCCGGGCGCGGCGGTTGCCCGAGCAGGCGAATGCCGCGGGCCTGATGCGGATTGACCTCGATAAAACCGGCTTCGGTGAGCGCGAGCACGTGCTTGCGCGCCACGCTGCGCGAGGCAAAACCAAAAGCCTCGCTGATTTCAGCGAGGCTTGGGGGCTGACCGTGTTCGGCGATGCGATCGCGGATAAAGGTCAGGATGGCGGTACGGCGGGGAGTCAGGTTCGTCATGGAGTACATTTGTACTCCTGTAGGATTTTCCTGACAAGCGCCACAGGTCGGCCCACCCCACGTTGATCGTTCCCACGCTCCGCGTGGGAATGCAGCCCGTGACGCTCCGCGTCACTGGACGCAGAGCGTCCCTAGAGGCATTCCCACGCAGAGCGTGGGAACGATCAGTACGATCAGTGCGGGGGTGTTAGCTCAGGCCGCGTTCGGCGAGGAATTCGGCGATGTAATCGATGAAGGCGACGACCTTCGCCGTGGCCCGCCGATGGCTCGGGTACACCGCCAGAATATGCGGGCCAAAGGTATCCGGGTCGATCTCATAGTCGGCCATGACACGCACCAGTCGCCCGTCGGCAATGTACGGCGCGGCGCTCCACAGCGGCGTGTGCAGCAAACCGCGCCCGGCCAGGGCACTGGCCAGCAACAAATCATAATTGTCACTGCGTAACAGCGGCGCCGTCGGTTGCGCCAGACTCAAACGCTGCCCGTCGCGCTCGGCCCACCAGAATTCGCGGCTGAGTAACGGGTGCTGATAGAGCAACCATTCATGCTGTTCGAGGGTTTGCGGATTCACCGGCAAGCCCTTGCGCGCCAGATATTCCGGGCTGCCGCACAACGCCAGACGATTGCTCCCGACCACCCGCGCAATCAGCCCCGGCAAATCATCGTGGCCCTCGCGCAACGCCAGGTCATAACCGCTTTCCAGCAGATTGACGAAGGCATCGCACAGATCCACTTGCAAACTGATCTGCGGGTATTGCTGCAAAAAGCCGTCACACACCTGATCGAGAAACGCCCGCCCATACGCCAGCGGTGCGGTGATTTTCAGGCTGCCGCGCAAGCCGTGCTGCAACTGCTCGATTTCTTCGCCGGCCTCGTCCAGCCGCTGCAACACCAGCCGCGCGGTTTCCAGGTACACCCGGCCGATTTCAGTGAGCAGAATCCGTCGCGTGCTGCGCTCGAACAGACGCGCACCCAGCTCCGATTCCAGATGATTGACCGCTTTCGTCAGTGCCGACGGGGTCTTGCCCAACTGCTCGGCGGCGCGGCTGAAACTGCCGAGCTGCGCGGTGACCACGAACATTTTCAATGCACCCAACTTGTCCATGCTTTTTCCATTCAGGCAAAAACGTTTTTCGTGAGGGAGGCGTTCTGTCAGCCGTTGCCAGCCACTAATCTGGCCATCAGACGCAATAACAAGGAAATCTTCAATGAAAAGATTCATCCCGAGTCTGTTGGCAGCCGCTGTAAGTTTTGCCTCGATGGAAGCCATGGCCGCCGCCGATCTGGTGCTGCTCAACGGCAAGATTTTTACCGCCGACCGCGCGCAACCCAAGGTGCAAGCACTGGCCGTGGAGAACGGCAAAGTGCTGAAAGTCGGCAGCGACACGCAGATCAAAGCCTTGATCGAACCCGGCACCCAAGTGATCAACCTCAAGGGCAAAGCACTGATGCCCGGCCTGATCGACAGCCATTCCCACGCGATTTTCGGCGGACTGGAAATGGTCTCGGCGAACATGGAAGACGAAGTCGTCGACCTCGACGAACTGCAAAAACGCCTGCGCGACTGGCGTGCAGACGGCAAGGCCAAACACGGCGATGTGCTGAGCATTGCCGGCATGAGTTCGGTTTATTGGGCGCAGGCCGAGGCCTTGGGCAACACCTTCAACAGCGGCGAATGGGCCAATGTGCCGGTGGTATTCATCGGCAGCGACCACCACACCGCGTGGGCCAACAATGTGATGCTCAAGCGCGCCGGGATTGATTCGGCCCTGCTGAAAACCCTGCCAGACGCGGAAAAAGACACCATCGGCAAACTGCCCAACGGTGAGCCAAACGGTTTTGTGGTCGACGCCGGTTGGGACCGGGTCGCCTCGAAAATGCCAGTGCCGAGCCCTGCCGACATGTTGAATGCGGCGAAATCTGCGGTGCGCTACAACAACAGCCTCGGCATCACCGCGTGGATGGACCCGGCCGCTAACGCTGCACCGGGCGAAGCGGTGTTCGCGCTCAAACCCACTGAGAAAACCGTCGGCGTGCTGCCGGCCTATAAAGCCCTGTCGGAAAGCGGCGACATGAACGTGCACGTCGCGGCGCTGCTGGTGGCCAACCCGAAAAGCGTGCCGGCTGACCTCGACACGCTGGACAAGGTGCGCCAGCAATTCCAGGGCATTCCCAACCTGACCCTGCCCGGGATCAAGATCTTCGCCGACGGCGTGATCGAATTCCCGGCACAGAGCGCGGCGATGATCGACCCGTACAGCAACTCGCACAAACAGGGTGAACTGCTGATCGATCCGCAGCATTTCGGCGAACTGGTCAGCGCCATCGACCAGCGCGGCTGGCTGGTGCACATCCACGCGATCGGCGACCGCGCGGTGCGTGAAGCGCTGAACGGCATCGCTCAAGCACGCAAGGATCGCCAGAGCGGCGTGACCCACTCGATCACTCACCTGCAAATGGTCAACCCGAAAGAGTTCGCCCGCTTCAAACCGCTCAACGTGATCGCCTCGATGCAATTGCTGTGGGCCAGCGCCGACGATTACACCACCGACATGATCAAGCCCTACGTCAGCGCCCTCGCCTTTCGCTACCAGTACCCGGCGCATTCGCTGCTGAAACAAGGCGCGACGATTGCCGGCGCCAGTGACTGGCCGGTGTCTTCGCCAAACCCGTTCAACGCCATGGCGCAGGCGATTACTCGCGTCGGACCGTTGGGTGTGCTCAACGCCGAGGAACGTCTGGACCGCGACACGATGTTCTATGCCTACACGATCAACGCCGCGCGCACGATTGGCCTGGAGAAGCAGATCGGCTCGCTGACGCCGGGCAAGCAGGCTGACTTTATCGTGCTCGATCGTGACGTGTTCAGTGTCGACAACAAGGCGCTGCATGACACCCAGGTGCTGCAAACCTGGTTCGGCGGCCGTCAGGTCTATACCGCCACAAAATAACAACACTGTTCCCCCTGTAGGAGCTGCCGCAGGCTGCGATCTTTTGACTTTGATTTTAAAAAACCAAGATCAAAAGATCGCAGCCTTCGGCAGCTCCTACAGGTTTACCTCCTGCCCCCATAACAATCACAACATCGGGACTTCACATGAAAGCCTTGCCCCTGTTCGCCCTGAGTTTCTTGAGCGTGCTGCCCTTGAGCAGCTTTGCGATCCCCTTGAACGATGATTTTGCGCTGTTGGTGGATCTCACTTTAGCCAGCGATTACCGCACCCGTGGCATCTCGCAAACCCAGAATGACCCCGCCGTACAGGCCGGCCTGACCCTCGGCCATAGCAGCGGTCTGTACCTTGGCGCGTGGAGTTCCAACGTCGATTTCGGCGGCGGCCTGAAAACCCGTCAGGAAGTCGATTACTACGGCGGTTGGCTCTGGCAGGCGACCGAGGAGGTCAGCCTCGATCTGGGCTACATCAAGTACGCCTACCCCAAGGAAAGCCAGTTCAACCAGAGCGAGGTCTACGGGATTCTCGGGGTTTATGGGGTGAAACTGGCGGCGTATTACTCCAGCGATGCGCCGGGGATCGATAGCAAGCAGAGTTCGCTGTACAGCTATCTCAGCTATGAAACCGAGTTGCCGTTCGACTCAGGCTTGAAGTTGCGTTACGGCAATATGGATTTCAAGGATCCGCATCTGTATTCGGCGTCCGGGCAGGCTGAGGACAGTTATCGCGAATGGGAAGTCAAAGTCACCCACAATCTGGCCGGGGTGGTGTTGGGGTTGAGCTACATCGACACTGATCTCTCACAAACCCAATGTCTGAGCAATTGGGGTTTCAAAGACGTATGCACTGCGACCGTCGTCGCCAGCGTCAGCAAATCCTTCTGACCCACCGAAATCCCTCTGTAGGAGCTGCCGAAGGCTGCGATCTTTTGATCTTTACCCTTAAAAACAACATCAAAAGATCGCAGCCTGCGGCAGCTCCTACAGAGTTTGCGTTCGACTTGTTACAGGATGTTTACGGAATTTTTACTATTGTTCTTCTACTGTTACACGCGCAACCGTGTGTGTTTTCTATTCGAGTAGAGGAAAAATGCGAATGGCTTTGGGCAACGGACTGCGTTTACCGTCCATCACTCCTACCCGACTGGTGCTGCTGTTTTCCCTGGCGCTGGTGGCGTTGTACAACCTGGCGACCTGGAAGGCGTTGGGTACGCTGATCACCCTGCAAGGCGCGCACAAAGTAGCGTTCTTTGCTTCGTTCGGGCTGTTTCTTTGGGCCGCGATCACTCTGCTGCTGACCCTGGTGTCGTTTCGCTGGACACTGAAACCGCTGCTTACCGTGGTCGCCCTGCTCTCGGCGTGCGCCGCGTATTTCATGAACGAATACGGCATCACCATCGACACGGTGATGATCCAGAACGTCTTCGAAACCAACCCCGCCGAAGCCACCGCGCTGTTCAACGGCAAGCTGCTGGCTTACGTGCTGCTGCTCGGTGTGTTGCCAGCGGCATTGATCTGGCGTTGGCCGGTGAGTTATCGGCCATTCTTTCGCGGCTTGCTCAACAAGGTGTTGGTGATCATCGCCTGCGTGCTGGTGATCGCTGCGTCGGTGGGCGCGTTCTATTCGACCTACGCGCCGATCTTTCGCGAAGAAGACAAGCTCACCCACTTCATCAACCCGACCAACTACATCTACGCGATCGGTAAGTACACCAAGCAACGCCTGGGCATCAAAAAGCACTTTGTGGTGCAGGCCATTGGCGAAGACGCGGTGATGAGCGCCAAGACGGCCAGCCGCGAGAAGAAATCGCTGATGGTATTCGTGGTCGGTGAAACCGCGCGGGCCGATCACTTCTCGCTGAACGGTTATGCGCGCGAGACCAATCCCGAGCTGAGCAAACTCGATATCCTCAACTTCAACCAGGTGCACTCCTGCGGCACGTCGACGGCGGTGTCGGTGCCGTGCATGTTCTCGATGTTCCCGCGCGAGGATTACAGCGACAAGAAAGGCAAAACCTACGAGGGCCTGCTCGACATTCTCCAGCGCGCCGGCGTGCAGGTGCTGTGGCTGGACAACAACAGCGACTGCAAAGGCACCTGCCTGCGCGTGCCCCATCGCGATATTTCCAAGCATCAGCCGGGGCCGTTCTGCGATGGCAACAACTGCCTCGACGAAGCGCTGCTGGCGGATCTGCAAAGCTACATCGACAGCCTCAAGGGCCACGCGATCATCGTCCTGCACGCCGACGGTAGTCATGGCCCCGAGTATTACGAGCGCTATCCGAAAGACATGGAGCGCTTCAAGCCGATCTGCCACACCAACCAGTTGGGCAGTTGCAGCCGCGATGAACTGGTCAACGTGTACGACAACACGATTTTGTACACCGACCATTTCCTCGCCAAGGTCATAGAGCTGCTCAAACGCAATCAAGCCACCCTGGATACCTCGATGCTGTACGTCTCCGATCACGGCGAATCGCTGGGCGAAAACGGGCTGTACCTGCACGCGGCGCCTTATGCGCTGGCGCCGGAAGCGCAGACGCATGTGCCGATGGTGATGTGGTTTGGCGACGGCACGCTGGCGAGTGAAGGGATTGATCGTGGGTGTCTGCAAGGCAAGACCGGGCAGGCGGACTTGAGCCACGACAACCTGTTTCATTCGGTGCTGGGGTTGTTTGAGGTGAAGACCTCGGTGTATCAGCCGGGGCTGGATATTTTTCATGGGTGCCGGCCATCGATGACGGCAGCGAATTAACCAAACACTGAAGATCCCTGTGGGAGCTGGCTTGCCAGCGATAAGGCCGGCACATCTTGCATCTGTGTTGACTGACAAGCCGCCATCGCTGGCAAGCCAGCTCCCACAGGGTAAATGGTGCTCTCAGGGGGTGAGGTTTGCCAGATAGGCCCACGGGTAAATACCGCGTTGATGGCCATCGCTGAACACCAGTTGCACGCCGTAGCCCTGGGGGTTGAGTTCAATCAAGCGCACGCGCTCATCCACCAGCGGCGTCAGGCCTTTGAGGTGAAACGCGCGGCATTGCGAGCATGGGCACTGGCGGCGCAGGTCGGCGTGGTTGAGTTGCTGCTTGCGGCCGTCCGGCCAGCTCAAGCGCAGGATCTGTTCGATCTGCGAATTACCCACCGACAGCGGATTCATTGCAACTGACTCAAGGCGATGCGCACGGCTTTGCGCACTTCCGGGTCGCCGTCGTCCTGCGCGGCCTGCAAGGCGGCCACGGCGCCGCGATCATTCAGTTCGCCCAAGGCCAGCGCGGCTTCCTTGCGCAGGTTGCTGATGCGGTGGCCGAGGGTGTCGATCAAGGCGTCCAGCGCCGGGGAGAAACGCAGGCGACCGAGGCTGCGGGTGGCGCGCAGGCGCACTTGCCAGTAGTCATCGCTCAGCGCTTCGACCAAGGCCGGGCCGGCGTCTTGGTGGCCGACTTTGCCCAATGTCGTTGCGGCCTCTTCACGCACTTGCCAGGCGTGGTCCTGCAAGGCCTGGCGCAGGGCTGGCAGGACTTCAGCACTGGAGGCCAAACCGAGAGCACCGGTGGCGGCGCGGCGCACCTCGGTGTCCGGATCATCGCTGGCCAATCGCGCCAGGGCTGGCAGTGCGTCGAGTTGTTTGAGCCAGCCGAGCACGCCGACGGCTTCGCGACGGACATTAGCGTCGGCATCATTCAATGCCGCGACGGCAGCCGGTGCGGCGTCGGCAAAACGCAGTTCTCGCAGGGCGCGAAACACGGCGATGCGCACGCTGACGTCGGCGTGATCAGTCCACGGCAAAATCCCCCGCCCCGCCGCTTCAGTCTTGAGCAGACTCAAGCTCTGCGCGGCAGCGGATTGCACGGCGGGCGACGGGTCGGTCAGCGCCTCGCACAACGCTTGCACAACGTCTTCATCCTCCCAGGCCTCCAGCAATCGTGCGGCTTCGGCGCGGACTTCTTCGACGGGATCTTGGCCGAGGCGGTCGACCAGCCAGAGCAAGCCATCCGGCTCTTCCAGATCCGCCAGATCAATCAGAGCAATACGGCGCACGCCGGCGTCCTCGGCAGTGAGGCGCGGTTGCAAGGCGAGGATTTCATCGTTATCGGTCACAGCAAATATAGAGGTCATAGGGCAAATCGCGGCAAAGGGTTTTCGGGCGGCAGGCCGAGCGGATTGAGGCGCGGCAGCGGTCGGTCGTTGTCGTGGCGCAGCAGGTCGAGGCAGTGGCGCTTGAGGCGCGAGAACTCGGGGCTGGTGACCAGTTCGCTGGTGCGGGGTCGGGCGAAATCCAGACGCAGGTCTTCAATGATTCGCCCTGGCCGTGCGCTCATCACCAGCAAGCGGTCGGCAAGGAACAGCGCCTCGTCGATGTCGTGGGTGACGAACACCACCGTGGTGCGGATGCGCGTCCAGATGTCCAGCAGCAGTTCCTGCATGTTCAGCCGTGTCAGCGCATCCAGCGCGCCGAACGGTTCGTCCATCAACAGCAGACGCGGACGGTTGACCAGCACTCGGGCGATTTCCACCCGTTGCTGCATGCCGCCGGACAGTTGATCGGGCCAGCGTTCGGCGAAGCCTTCGAGGCCGACCAGTTTGAGGATATCGTCGGCGGCGCGATGACGCTCAGTCTTGCCGATGCCGCGCATCTTCAGGCCAAAAGCGACGTTGTCGCGCACCGTGCGCCACGGAAACAGGGTGTGGTGCTGGAACACCATGCCGCGCTGCGGTGACGGACCGGACACTTCGCCGCCATCGACTTTCAGGCTGCCGGCATGAGCGCTCAGGTGCCCGGCCAGAGCGCCGAGCAGGGTCGACTTGCCGCAACCGGACGGGCCGAGAATGCAGACGAACTGGCCCGGTTCGATCTGGCAATCGAGTTCCCGCACGGCTTCGAACGCTTCCCGACCTGCGCCGAGAACGATGGACAACTGGCGGATGTCGATCCGCCCTTCCGGGGTTTGCATCGCGCTCATCAGGCTTTTCCTCGCGGTCGATGCCAAGGCGTGAACAACCCGCCCAGGCGTTTGATCAGCAGACTGCTGCCCATGCCCAACACGCCGATCAGCAGCATGCCGACGACGATGTCGGCGTAGTTCTGGATCGTGTAGGACTCCCAGGTGTAGTAACCGATGCCGAACTGGCCGGAGATCATTTCTGCCGTGACCAGACAGAACCACGACGTACCCATGCCGATCGCCAGGCCAGTGATGATGCTGGGCGCAGCGCCGGGCAGGATCACTTCAAGCAGGATTGCGCGGCGCCCTGCCCCGAGGCTTTTCGCTGAGGCGATCAGCCGTGGGTCTACGCCCTCGACGCCATGCACGGTATTGAGCAGGATCGGGAACAGTGCGCCGGTGAAGGTGATGAAGACCATCGAAAGTTCCGAGGACGGGAACATCAGGATCGCCAGCGGGATCCATGCGACGGCGGGGATCGGGCGCAGGACTTCCAGCGGTGGCAGCAGCAGGTCTTCGGCCCATTTCGAACGGCCGATGGCCAGACCGAGGGCGATGCCGATCAGCAGTGCCGCGAGGTAACCGGCGAACACGCGGCTGAGGCTGGCGCTCAGGTGTTGTAGAAGCTTGCCGGAATCGCCCAGGCCCAGCGCTGCTTCGATCACCGCGATGGGTGTTGGCACGTTGGCGAAGGTGACCAGGCCGAGGTTCCAGTGGTGGCTGGCGGCGAGTTGCCAGAACAGCAGGCAGAGCAGCAAGGATGTGGCTCTTGATGTCCAGCGTAGGGTGGGTGAATTCATTGATCGGGTTTCCGGTTGTGGAGCTGTGTTGTGGCTGAGATTTACCCCCCTCACCCCAGCCCTCTCCCCCCAAGGGGGGCGAGGGGGAAAGGGAGCCGATCTCCGAGCTTTTCAAAACCTGCGTTCAGCTTGAAAGGGAGCTGATCTTCATGGTTTTCAAACCTGGGTTCGGCTCGATATAGAACCGATCTTCATGCTTTTCAAAACCTGAGTTCGACTCGGTATCTCAGGTCGGCGTACCTTGCCAAAACACCTCGGTCAGTCCCCTCTCCCTCTGGGGTGCGAGGGGGAAAGGGAGCCGATCTTCATGCCTTTCAAGCCTGAGTTCGACTCGGTATTTCAGGTCGGCGTACCTTGCCAAAACACCTCGGTCAGTCCCTTCTCCCTCTGGGGTGCGAGGGGGAAAGGGAGCCGATCTTCATGCCTTTCAAACCTGAGTTCGACTCGGTATTTCAGGTCGGCGTACCTTGCCAAAACACCTCGGTCAATCCCCTCTCCCTCTGGGAGAGGGCTAGGGTGAGGGGCTTTTGATCTTCAATCAGCGAGCAGCAACCGCTTGGGTAGTGGCATCAGTGAAGTCGAAAACCTTGCCACCCTGCGCCGAGGCATATTGCTGCGCCTGACCCTTGAGCAAAAACGCACTCAGACGCCCCTTCGCATCACTGGCAAACCACGCCTGCTCAGCCAACAACTTGATCCCGCTGTCACTGGCCTGCGCATACACCGCACGGATGTTTTTACCTTCCTGCTTCAACGCCGCCAACGCAGTGAAAGCGGACTCGGCGGAGGCATAGCGGCGCACTTTGTCCTCACCGCGCACCCAGATTTCCGCAACGTGGCTGAAGTCAGTAATCGCTTTACCCGTCGCCGCATCCGTAGCCTTCAGCGGCGTCTGCGCGTAATTGGCCAACTGCGCCGTGTAATCCAGACCCGACGCCTTGAACGCCGCACGAATGTACTGATCGTCGACAAAGGTATTCAGATCGAGCCCGCGATCAGCCTTCTTCAGCAGCTTCAACGTATCGATGGCCATGCCAACCGCCTGGCGATATTCAGGCTTCCAGCTGAGGTCGCGGGTCTGCACACCGAGCGGGCCGTGGAACAGGTAATTCACTTCGGCATCGACGCCGGTGACTTTGGCGATCAGCTCGCTGTACTTCTCAGGCTCGGCGGCGAGCAGTTGATTGGCCTCAATGCTCGCTCGCAGATAAGCGACAACAATCTCCGGGTACTTCTTCGCGTAAGCCTGATCCACCAGCGCACCGTGAAACGTCGGCGCATTAGCCTGTGCGCCGTCATAAATCTTGCGGGCGAACCCCCTGCTCGGGAACAGCTCGGCGAACGGCACGAAATCGGCGTGGGCGTCGATCTTGCCGGCCTGCAACGCGGAGCCGGCGACCTCTGGCGGCTGGGCGATGATGTTGACGTCCTTGAGCGGATCCCAGCCCTGCTCCGCCACCGCACGCAACAACATGCCATGGGCGGTGGAGGCGAACGGCACGGAAATCGTCTTGCCCTTGAGCTCGCTCAGCGACTGCACACCGGATGCACTCGGCACGACGATGCCGTTGCCGCTGCCCTTGATGCTCCCCGACAACACGCTGATGAACAGGCTGTGCTTGCCGGCGGTTTCGAAGGCGACACCGTTGAACGCACCGGGGAAATCGGCCATGGCGCCGAAGTCGAGTTTGCCGGCGACCATCTCGTTGGTCAGCGGTGCGCCGCTGGTGAAGTTTTTCCACTGCACGTCGTACTTGGCGTCTTTGTAGGCGCCGTCGTGGGGCAAATATTTGTCGAGCAGGCCAAGCTCACGAATCAACAAGCCGCCGGCGGCGCAGTTGATGGTGGTGTCCTGGGTGCCGATGGCGATGCGGATGGTTTCGGCCGAGGCCGACACGGTGAACGAAGCCAGTACCAGACCGGCGATTGCTGCACGCAACATGAGTGTTTCCCCTCGAATCATTTATTTGAGTTCGTCTCCGCCGCGATCGGGGCGCGGTGGGAAACGAGGGGTTTTCGGTGAATCCAGCGTCCGGGGTTCACCGGATGGCTTTGGTTTGTCACAGTTCCAAATGTAGGAGTGAGCCTGCTCGCGATAGCGGTGTGTCAGCTAACACATCTACATCTGACCCACCGCTATCGCGAGCAGGCTCACTCCTACAGGGGAAAGCGTTTCAACGCAGGAGATAGGGGATATCGACTTTGACGGCACCCGTCGGACAATCCTTCTCGCACGGCATGCAGTACCAGCACTCATCGAACGCCATATAAGCCTTTTGCGTCGCCGGGTTGATCGCCAGCAAGTCCATCGGGCAGACGTCGACACACACGGTGCAGCCCTTTTCAGCGATGCATTTATCCTCGTCCACAGTGACGGGGGCGTTGGAGCGGAAGAAGATTTCCTGAGCTTGATAGGCCATGGTTCGGACTCTTTGATTTATTGATGTATCAAGCGGCAAATGCGCCGACCCGCAAACGGTCGTAGGCCTGCATTTCTTCAGCATCGAGCGGGATGATGTAAGGCTCGACGGCTTTCTTGAAACTGGTCATCTGGCCGTCCTCGCCCTTCTTCAGGTGGCAATGACAGAACCATTCGCTGTCGTTGCGCTGCGGGTGGTCGACGCGATAGTGGTACAGCCCCCAGCGGCTTTCGGCGCGGAACAACGAAGCACGCGCGGCCATTTCGGCGCAATCGCGAATCACGCTGGTTTCCATCGCGCGCATCAGTTCGTGGGCGTTGTTGGCTTTCATCTGATCGAGGTCGCGCTCGATATCGCTGAAGCGTTGCAGGCCGATCTGCATCTTCTTGGTCACTTTCGGCGGTTGCAGGTAATCGTTGACGAAGCGCCGCAGCTTGTACTCGACCTGGGCCGGCGGCAGACCGTGTTCGCGATCCAGTGGTGCGTAGACCCGGGCCTTCTCCTTCTCTATCTGCTCGTTATCCAGCGCAGAAAACTCGCGACCGGCGACAAAATCCGCCGCGTTGTGCCCGGCGAACCAGCCGTAAGTGAAGGCACCGAGCATGTAATTGTGCGGCACGGCGGCCATGTCACCCGCCGAGTACAAGCCTTTCACCGAGGTCTCGGCGCGTTCGTTGACCCACACGCCGGACGCCGAATGACCGCTGCAAAAGCCGATTTCGGAGATGTGCATTTCGACCATCTGCGTGCGGTAATCGGTGCCACGATTGGCGTGAAACTGACCGCGACTCGGCCGCTCGTTGCTGTGCAGGATTTCCTCGATGTTCTGGATGGTTTCCTCGGCCAAGTGATCGAGCTTGAGGAACACCGGGCCGTTGCCGCTCTCCAGTTCCTGGTGGAACTCCCACATCATCTGCCCGCTCCAGTAGTCGCACTCGATGAAGCGTTCGCCCTTGTTGTTGGCGGTGTAGCCGCCCAGCGGGCCGGTGACATAAGCGCAGGCCGGGCCGTTGTAATCCTTGATCAGCGGGTTGATCTGGAAGCACTCGAGGTTGGCCAGCTCGGCACCCGCGTGATAGGCCATCGCGTAGCCGTCACCAGCATTGGTCGGGTTTTCGTAGGTGCCCATCAGGTAGCCCGACGACGGCAGACCGAGACGCCCGGCAGCGCCACAGGCGAGGATCACCGCTTTGGCCTTGATCACATGAAAGTCGGCGGTGCGGCAGTCGAATCCCATCACACCGTTGACGGTGCCCTCCGCGTCGGTCAGCAAACGCGTGCAGACGAGACGATTGGTGATGCTCACCCGCGCACGTTTCAGCTGGCGATAGAGGACTTTTTTGATGTCGTGCCCTTCCGGCATCGGCAGCACGTAGGCGCCCATGTGGTGGACTTTTTTCACCGCGTAATCGCCGGTTTCGTCCTTCTCGAACTTCACGCCCCAGCGATCAAGCTGCTCGATGGTTTCAAAACTGTGCGTTGCATAGGCGTAAACGGCGGCCTGATTGACGATGCCGTCGTTGGCGATGGTGATTTCCTTGGTGTACTGCTCGGGCGTCGAGTGGCCGGGGATGATCGCGTTGTTCAGGCCGTCCATGCCCATGCTGATCGCGCCGCTGCGTTTGACGTTGGCCTTGTCGACCAGCAACACGCGCAGATCGCGGTTGTTTTCCTTGGCCTTGATGGCGGCCATCGGCCCGGCGGTGCCGCCGCCGATGACGACGATGTCGTATTCCTGTTCGAGCACGTTGCGGGTCATGCCTGCTCCCCTTTTTGCCGGTCGATCCGCAGACGGTACTGGAACGCATCGCCACGGTAGTAAAGGTGTTCGAAGTCCAGCGGCTGGCCTTGCGCGTCGTGGGTCAGACGCTCGATGCGCATGATCGGTGAGCCGGCCTCGACGTTCAGCGCCTGGGTCAGGTCGCTGTCGGCGAGTACCGCGTCGATGGCCAGATCAGCGTGGCCGAGGGCGATACCGCAGTCGTTTTCGAGGATCAGGAAGATGTCGCGGGTGACCAGATCAGCCTTCTCCAGGCGCTCGCCGACGGCTTTGGGCAGGTAGGTGATTTCCAGCGAGATCGGCTCACGGTTGATCAGTCGCACGCGTTTGATCTGCGCGACGATCTCGCCCTCGGCGACCTGCAAACGTTCGGCGACACGTTTGTCAGCCGGGATGAATTTGAAGCTGCGCAGGCGGTTGATCACCTCGTAGCCACGGCCGGTCATGGACTCGGCGAGGCCTTGCAGGCTGCTGACGTTCTGAAAGGTTTTCGGCTTGGCGACGAAAGTGCCTTTGCCGTGGATCTTGAAGATCAGCCCTTCCTTTTGCAGATCGCCCAAGGCCTGGCGCACGGTGATGCGGCTGACTTTGAACAGCGCACCGAGTTCGCTTTCGGAGGGCATCTGGCTGTCTTGCGGGTATTCACCGTCGAGGATCCGCGCACGGAGGACGTCGCGCAGTTGGGTGTGCAGCGGGACGCTGCTAAGGGAGAGAACGTTATCGGTCATCGCGGGATCACTTGTTATAACGAGTTATGACGTGATCTTAGAGTTGTTATGACAAGGTTAGAAATATTGTTTGGGCATAACCTTAGATTCGGTGTTGAAAATCAAAAGATCGCAGCCTTCGGCAGCTCCTACATAAGACCCCGATTCCCTGTAGGAGCTGCCGAAGGCTGCGATCTTTTGATCTTAACGTTTGAGGATCTGATCCATGACCCAATCGGTCTTGAGGGCTTGCTCGGCGACGGCGGGATGTCTGGAATCACCACGAATATGCGCATTCATGCCCAGCACGTGATGCCACTGAATGTGTTCGTGATGGGGGATTTCCAAGCTGATACTTTCATCGGCATGCAACTGCACGGGATGTTCATCGAACACGGAAAAAATGATCCGCCCGAGACTGCCGATGATCTCGACGCGATCCTCGCGCCGATCCGCGACAAAGCTCCAGCAGCCCATGCCCAACGCCCCGGAGGCGAACCGCCAACTGGCGCTGACCGCGTCTTCGGCCGCATACAACCCGGCCTGATGCGCGGTGAATCCGGCGACCTCGACAATGTCGCCGAGTAGGTACTGGAACAGATCAAAACCATGGCTGGCCAGGTCGGCAAAGTAACCGCCACCAGCCACCGCCGGATCCGTGCGCCAATTGTCGCGACCGTCCAGATCCACCGGCGACGGTGCTTTGGTCAGCGTCCAGCTCAAGTGCCGCACCTCACCAATGCGTCCCTCCTCCAGCCACTGCCGCACCTGCGCAAAACGCGGCAACGAACGGCGATAGTAGGACACAAACAAGTGCAATCCGGCTTCGGCAAACACCTGCTGCATCTCACGACTTTGTCCGGCATTCAGCGCCATCGGTTTTTCGACGCAGCAATGCTTGCCGGCAGCGGCGACTTTGAGGCTGTAGGCATGGTGGCTGTCGGGTGGCGTGGCGATGTACACCGCGTCCACCTCGGGATCGTTGATCAGCGCATCGACGTCGGTGTAAACGCGGGCGATGCCGTGGCGCGCGGCATAGTCGGTCACCGCTTCGAGGCGTCGGCCCATCACCGCCACCAGCGCCGAACCGGGCGCCTTGTAGAAGGCCGGCCCGCTCTTGCGTTCAGCGACGCTGCCACAACCGATCATGCCCCAGCGCACCACGTTCATGTCTCTTCCTTTAGCCAATGCGCAAGGCGCGCAGATCGAGGTGACCATCCTTCAGCGGCGGGCACCAGTAGTAGCCGCCAGTGATCGGCCGACTGATGCGGTACAAGCCATCGGTGATGCCATCTTCCAGTCCACTCATACGGCGCAGTTGCGCTTCGAAGGCATCCAGCGAGAAGCCAAAAGCGAGGAACATCAGGCCGGCGCGATCGCCTTCGATCCACGGCATCGAGCGGCGCACGACGAACGCTTCGGGAGCGAAGCTTTCCTGCGCGGTGCGTTTGACGTGGGCGGAGATTGGCGCGTCGTCGATCTCTTCGTTGTCGCTGAGGCGACGGCCCATGATGTTGTCTTTGTCGTCGGCCGAGAGTTTGTGGAAACCCTTGAGATCGTGCTGCCATTGCTGAATCGCGGCGAAGCTGCCGCCGACCATGCCGTCAGTGCCTGCGCTTTGCAGAGCGGCGGCGATGGCGGCTTCGTCGTGCGGGTTTTCGGTGCCGTCTTCGTAGCCGGTCAGGTCGTGGCCGTCCTTGTGGCGGAAGGCTTCCTGCATATCGACCAGACGCAGGGCCGGGGCCAGCGCGGCTTCGAGGGCGTTGCAGCGATTGAGCAGTTCACCACGGTCGACGCCGTGCAGCCAGACCCACAGCGCGTGCTGGGTCGACGGGTTCTCGACGCCGACACCGGTCAGCGCCGGGAAGCTGCGCAGGCCGTCGATTTGCACGTTGAGGGCCTTGGCCAGGGATTCGCCGAAACCGACCACCGCCGACTTGCCGTCCACCTGATTGATCAGGTTGTCGATCGCCTGCGGCAGGGCTTCAACCGACTCAAGGGCGAAAAACAGGTGACGTGCTTGCGCAGGAACTGGGGTGGCGAGAATGCCCGGCTGGTAGTAACTCATGTGAACTCCTTGGGAAAGTGCGCGGGAGTTTACCTGTGGCCGGAGGATTTGTGTGGGTTTGGATGGAAGTCAAAAGCCCCTCACCCTAGCCCTCTCCCGGGGGGAGAGGGAACTGATTCGGGGATATTCGAAATCTACACCGACCTGAACGTGCATCAGTGAATCCATAATTTCAGGTCAGTGCATGACTCAAGACAACTGCGGTCGGCCATCATTCTCTCAAGTCCGTAATCGACACAATCTTTCAGGTCGATGCATGACGCAAGACACTGCGGTCGGCCCCCTCTCCCTCCGGGAGAGGGCTGGGGTGAGGGTTAGCGTCGTTACGCCAGGCACTCGGACTCAACCCCGTCCAGCGCTTGAACGCCCGGCGAAAACTGCGCACATCGCTGTACCCGACTTCCTCGGTAATCCGCTCGATCGGCATATCGGGATTGGCCAGCAAACTCATCGTCCGCGCCTGACGCACCTGTTCCAGCAACGCCTCAAACGTCAACGCATGCTCAGTCAACCGCCGCCGCAACGTACGGCTGCTCATGTTCAAATCACCGGCAATCTTTTCGATGTGACTGCCGCGACTCAGGTCCCGGGCAATCGCCCGCTCCACGGCCTGAATCAAATCAAGTTTCTGATGCACCTGCGCCGCTTCCAGCTCCAGCAATGCAATGGCCTGACGCAGCGCCAGCGAATGATGATTGGGCAGGTTCACATCCAGCCACTGCGCATCGATCAGCATGCGATTGTGCAGGCAACCGAAGCGCACCTCCGGCCCGAGCAGGCGCTGGTATTCGCTGAGGTAATCCGGCGCGGCATGCACAAATTCCACGGCAATCGCCTTGAACTCAGGCCCGACCAGCGCGCGGCCATACACCAGCAAACTGGCGAAAAACTCCTCGACCGCAAACACCTGCACATCAGCAAATGGCAGACGACATTCAGCATCGAGATGCACCTGCCCGCCAACCACATCGACGCTGGACACCACAATTCCACCCGAGGTGTGTTGGTGACGAATCCCCAGCGCAAAGGCATCACGCAAGGTCTTGCACAGCGACAACACATGCCCGAGCAAACCCAAAGTACCGAGGACGTTCTGCGCACCAACCCACAGCCCCAGCCCCTGATTGGGCAGCACTTTAAGTGCGCGCTGAATCATCGCCACCGCCTGACGATAAGAAATCCGCTGCGCCGGATCCTGCAGATCCTCAAGGGTAAAACCCAGCCCACGGCACAGGCTCTGGGGATCGATGCCTTTGTTCTGCGCAACTTCGGCGAGGGTTTGCAAAAGAAATGGCGAAACCAGCGCCAATTCAAAGGTCGGGTCTTGGACTTTTACGTTCATGGGGGCTGACATTCCGGATCACGCTTGATTGTTATTTTTGTAACCGGTTATGTCGATGGAAGTTAGCACAGGGTTAGCGGACTGTCCGCAGAAGTCCCCCTAACTGTCCGCCAATACCCTGCCCCGCTGGGCACCAAGCGCTTATTTCTATAGTGCCGGGCGTACTGCGTGCCGGCGTTGCGCCCAAAACACAATAATAATGAGGACGGATATGCACCCGAACCGCGCGACATTGCCCCTGCGCCTGGCCCTTTCCTTGCTGGGCTGCGGCGTGACCTTACCGGCGCTGGCCACCGAAGCCGGGGTCGACAACATCGGCACCGGCACCGACGGCTTTTTCATGCTGCCGCTGGAAGTCGACAGCCTTCCGGAGAACATGGTCGCGTTCAACCTCTACTACAATCATTACAAGGCGCGAAAACTCAACATCAGTTCGCTGGGCGGCAAGGTGCCGCAGGTCGAAATCGAATCGACTGCGGTGATTCCGCGCCTCGATTATTTAAGCCCGGTGCGCGTGTTCGGCGGGCGTCTGGCCGGTTACATCGCCCAGCCATGGCTGAAGCAAGAAGTCTCGGTATTCGGCTTGAGCGACACCCGCGAAGGCATGGGCGATACCACCATCGCGCCGATCATTCTGTGGGACATGGGCAAGAATCTGACCCTTGGCGCCGCGCTGGAAATCACCGTGCCGACCGGCGAATACAGCGTCGATCGGCTGGCCAACACCAGCAACAATTTCTACACCTACAAACCGCTGTTCTCCTTCACCTGGCTGCCGACCGACAAGACCGAAGTCTCGATGAAGACCACCTACAGCTTCAACGAGAAGAACAAGGACACTGACTACAAATCCGGGCAGATCTTCCACTTCGATTACTCGGCCAGCTACAAGATCACCGACGACCTGATGCTCGGCATCAACGGCTACTACCTCAAGCAGACCACCGACGACAAACAGTTCGGCCACACCGTGCAGTTCGCCGGGCAGGACGTCGATGACGGCGTGCGTGGCAAGGTGTTCGCCATCGGCCCGGCGCTGCACTTCACCTTTCTCAAGTACGCCAGTGCGGAGATTCGCTGGGCCAAGGAATTTGATGTGGAGAACCGGCCGGAGGGGGAAATGTTGTGGGCGAAGGTGAGTATTCCCTATGCGTTCTGAGTGCATTTGTAGGAAAGCGCACCTGGATTTGTAGCCTGAAAACCCGAAAAACGCATGGGTGGAATACGCCTACAGCGGCGGTCGAGATTACCGGACAACGGGGGGGAAACGTCTGGCAGATTTAAAGGGTGCGCTTGCAGATACTGGGATCCGTTATCCCATGGATCCTCAAGGGCTCATGGGGTGCATCGTCTGCCAGTGACGACAATGGGCCATGTCCCCCCTTAAACTGCCGAGATTGATCACGGAGATCACTATGAGCATATTACTTTCCCCGTTTTACTCTGACTTCGAATCCGAAGAAGAGGCCGAGAGCTACGATCGCTGGTTTCGTGGAGAGGTACAGCATGCACTCGATGATCCTAGTCCTGGTATTCCCCATGATGAGGCTATGGCGATGCTCGACCAGATGCTGGAAGAGATGCGCAGGAAGCGCCGCTCTGCTGCTTGAATGGAGCAGCAAGTCCTCGCGTCAACTGGCTGACATCTTCAAATACATCGAGCAACACAACACCAACGCCTCAATTTCGCTAAGACACAAGGTTGGTGCGGCAGCACAACGGCTTTCATCAATACCTTACGGTTACCGACCTGGCCGAGTGCCTGGTACTCGTGAGATGGTGATTCATCCGAACTATCTGCTGGTCTATCGAGTGAATGGGCGCATCAGAATACTGGGGGTGCTTCACGCCCGGCAAAAATACCCTTCAACTTCATCAACATAAAAAAAGGGCGACCAACAGGCCGCCCAAACGTACTACACGAGAGTCTTTTACAGCGTCAGTTGCCCACGTTCCTCCTCGGTCAACTGCTGTTTCGCCTGTTCATCCAGCGCCCCGGCACCCAACACCTGCACCGGGCTGTTCGGGTTGTAACCCGGGGTCGGTGCACGGCTGGCACCATCACGTGAAGGTGCGAGTTGTTCGTTGCCGAAGCTCAACACCTGCACGGTGAACACCGACGCCTGATTCTGCCGCGCAGCCGCTTGCTGCTGACGTGCAACATCTTCCGCCGCCTGCGTGGCCGACGATGCTGCCGAACTGGCCGAAGTGATCGCCCCGGTATTCACCGCCGACACCACCGGCACACCCGTCGCCTTGCCCTGCACCGAGATGTTCGCGGCGTTGACCACCGTCAGCGCGGCGATGTTGACGTTGCCCGACACACGAATCCCCGCCTCGCCCGCATCGATGGTACCCAGCGGCGCGATCAGGTCGATATCGCCCGGCGCCACTTCGGCAATCGGGTTGAGCGTGGCGATACCGGCGCCGGTGCTTGGCACCGACGGCGACAGGGTCACGTTGCCCCAAGTGTCGTAAACCCGTTTCGGCGGGGTGTAGACCACAGTGGTTTTCGAGCCGCGACCGGCGTTGATGTCGCCCTCGGCGGACCAGCCGAGAATCGAGCCGCCAAACGTAGTCATGATCCGGCTCTGGCCGAGCAAGATACTGCCCTGCGAATAGAGCTGAATGTTGCCCGAACCCTGGGTGATGATCCCCGCCGTGGAGGGCGGCGCCGCGCCTTCGATGCCGAACACCTGACCGCCGCCCGGCGTGAGCATCTGGATGTCGCCGCCGAACAGGGTCTTGACCCCGGCGCCGCCGTACAGCGTGATGTCGCCGTCGTAACGGATCGGATTGCCCGCCACATCAGTGGTCGGGAACAGTGCCGCAATGGCGTTGCGACCGCGCAGATAACTGCCAGTACGCGGGCCATCGACATCGTTGTATTCCAGGCCACCGGCACGCAACTCGGCGAAGTACACCTGCCGCGCGAAGATCGCCTGCTCGGCACTCGGCAGTGCGGCGTAGAACGCTTGCGCCTGCTCCGCGTTGCCGCTGAAGCCATAGCCGAGGGTCAGCCAGCTCTGCAGTTCGTCCAGGTACGTCTTGACCACTTTGCCCGGTTGGCCGTTGAGAGAGACCTGCGAATCAGCAAGGTTCTGCGGGTTCAGGTAGCGCGCGATGAACCGTGAGTAATCCAGCCCTTGCGCACCAACACCGGCCTGCAGCACCACACTGGCACCCGGTCGGCTATCGCCTGCCAGCACCGGCCCGATGCTGGTGATGCTGGCACGGTCCTCCATCAGGAGGTTGCGCCCTGCGCTGACGTCAAGCACACCTGGGCCGGCGATATCGAAGCTGCTGTAGAGAATGTCGCGCCCGGCCGCCACCCGCGACACATCGTTGGGCCGGTTGTGAATGAACAGGTTGCCGGTGGATCTGATCTCGTCGCCGTTGTAGCTCAGTACTTCATTCGGTACGGCTGTTGGCTGGCCCAGATAAGTGCCCGAGGCGACGAGGTCGCGCCCGGCGAGCATCCAGACAGGCCCTGCCGCTTCGTACCAGGTGCGCTGCTGTACGCCGGACCTAAAGAATGTCAGCGTCTCGCCACTACGGACTCCGACCAGATCTCCGGTCAACGCGTAAAACCGTGCGGGCCCTTGCACGCCACTCAACCCGGAATAGCTATTGGCACCAAACGCAAATAATGGGTAGCGCGCGTTGCGTTGCGTCGCCACGCCGTCAACGCTGTTATTGGTCATGAGCGGCCTGTCCGCGCTGTTGCTGACGAACCCATTGAAGGACGGCGCAAATGGCGAAGTAATCGCCGCTGGACTGGCGCCTGACTGATTGATCGCATAACCGCCGGCATAGATCGAATCGCCTGCCAGCATTTCCAGCTGACCGGAGGTAGACGGTGCCAACAGCAACGAGTAGCCCTCGGCCGGCGGAACATTGCCCGTGCCATAAGCGGCCGAGGATCCCGCGTAAATCGAGCCTTTGGCAGCCACGGCACGCAGGATCGACGGATAGACGAAGCGACCGTCAGTGGGTGATGTATTGGATGTGGAAACCAACAAATTGTCCGATTCGGCCAACTGCGTGCTGGGTGTGAGGTTGCCCCCCGCCGAGAACAGATCGATCGCAGTGTGATCGGTCCACAGCGAGAAACCGGTCAATCCACCGCCTGCATGGCCCACCCCACTGGCGTCAGTAAAGGCTGTGGAGTTTTGCAAGCGCACGCGTCCCGGATCTGCTGCACCGCCCAACACCAGGTCGCCACGAGTGCTCAGGCGCATCCCCGAATCTCCCGGAATCAGTACCAGACCGCCGGAGGCACTGCCCAGGGTCGATTTGAACGGATCGTATGCACGGACTTCGCGCGAATCCTGATCCAGGGAAAACGCACCGTACTGCAGATTGACGCCGCCCACGGCACTGGCATTGATTTGCGCAGCGCCACGCAAGTTGATCACCGCGCCTTGCAGATCATGGCGCGGCGCTTGCGTTCCGGTTTCTCCCGCCCGGGCTTGCAGCGAGGGGTTGAGCGAACCGCCGAGATGCATGTCGATATCGCCACCACCGGTCAGTTGCAGGCTGCCATCGCTGCCCACTCGCCCGGTGCTGCCCACAGCGACGATCAGGCCCTGGCCACGCGGATAAAGATTACTGCGGCCATCACCGACCGGGTCAAGCATGCCACCGTCTGCGCCAGCGCGCAGGCTGATGTTACCGCCGCCAAGCGTGCCGAAACCCGTAAAACCCACCAGATACGGCGCGGTACTCCTGCTCGAATCCGCCAACGGCTGACTGGCATAGCTGCCGAAGTTGATCCACCAGGCGGTCGGTATTTCGTCGTTCCCCGTACCCTGACGCCACAGCCAGTTTCCAACGGCAACGCTTGGCACCTGCTCTCGGGTTTCCATCGTGATACTGGTCGCACGTCGCCCGACGACATCGCCGGAAACAGAACCGCCGGCGCCAATCGTGAGGTTACCACCCAGTTGCGGATACCAGGCCTGATACAGACTGTCGCTACCACCATCTACCCATTTTTCGTTATCACTGCCCGCGCTGCCCAGCACCGAACCATCGTCCGACAAACGACCGCGTGGCTGGTTGTAACGCGCGTCAACATCGCTGGATTGGGTACCCGCGGTGTACACCCCGAAAGGTGATTCCATGCTCAGATTGCCAGCGGCCATCACGTCCAGATCAGCGGCGCCGGTTCGCAAAACGCTGAACATCTGCGAATGAGTGGAGACCGTGGTACCGCCTACGTTAGCGGCGCAATAAGCAGGGTCAATATCACACCAGAACAGATCGTCTTCGCTGACCGGCGACCCGGCCGGTGCGCCCATCGGATTGCCGTCCGTCCAGAGGAACTTGGCGGGCGCGACACAGACACCAGGAATGTAATCGCACCAGAACATTTCATCTTCCTTTACGACCTCTCCGGCCGGGAACCCCAGCGCATTATCAACCGCCCAAGTGGTGTCGAGTTTTTTCGTAGTGACGACCATGCCGTAATGCGTATCCGCCAGTCGCAAGTGACCTTCGCTGGTGAGCGGTTTCACGGTGCGACTGTCGGCAGCATCAAGATCCGCCCCCGCCACTACGCGCATCGACCACGAGGTGCTGCCCGACGGCAGCATGCTCGCCAGGGCCCAGTTGCGTCCCTGCTGCGTGCCGTTCAACGGACGCAAATCGATGAACGCTGTGCCGTCGGCCAGCACCACGTCGGTCATCGACGGAATCAGCGAGCCGCGCAACAACGCCAATGCACCGCTTAATTTCACGCCAACGATTTTGTTGTCGGCAAACGTGCCAGGCAATGGCACGCCCTTGGGCCAGAGCATCGCCTGCATGTCGGTGGCCGCGTTCAACCGCGTCCCGGCCCCGAGGCGGCTGCCCGCCGGCAAGGTCACGTTGTCGCTGAGCAAGGTACCGGCGGCGTACAGCAGGTTGCCGGCGGCGTCATGCACCGCACCGGCCAGGACTGTACCGGCCGTCAGCGTGTAAGGCCCGGCGAGGATGCCCTGGGTTGGCAGCAGCGTGCCGCTGGCCAGCGTCGCACTCTGTATCGGCAAGTCGTAATTGAGCGTCGTGCCGACCGGGAACGAGGTGCCTTCTGCCAGCGTCACCCCGGCGCCCGGCACGATCAGGTCACCACCAAAAGGCTGGATGCCCGGCACCAGTTTCCACCCGGCGTCGTCAACGGTTTCCGGCGGCGGCGCGAAGCCGTCGTTGATGCTGCCGTAAATATCCAGATTGCCGCCGGCGCGGATCAGCAGGCTGCCGGATTCGCCCGAACCATAAACAGCGGTTTTTTGCGTGTGCGGATTCAGACTGGCGTAACGGTAAGCGGACAGGTCCAGATCGCCCTGCACCACCAGATCGCCGTCGGCGGTTTTGCTGGCGAGCTCGACGCCCGGGCGTAGGTGGAACGCATCGCTATAAGCCGCGTTATTCAATCCGGCCAGTTTGCGTTGCAGCAAATCGCCGTTGGCCAGCGCCGCATCGATGAACGCCGTGCTGTCGCCATGGATACCGTCCAGATAAGCCTGATCGATCACCTGATACGGGCGCCCGCTGACGGCAGCATCGGTGCCGTCGACTGCATCGGTGTAGCGGCGCATGGCGTTCAGGCCGATGGAACGCGCGCCCTGAATGTTCAGCACACCGCTGGCATCGATGGCGATGTCGCCGCCGCCGATACGCGGTGCATTGAGCTCCAGCGTGCCGCGCGGCAGACCATCGTTGTGACCGGCTGCGCTGCCCGGCGGCGCGTCGGTGCCGTGGCGCAAATCGATCCGTGCGCCTGACGCCAGCGTCAGCAAACCATTGCCGGAATCGAGTTCGACCATGGCGCGGTTGGGGGCATCGATGATCTTGCCGTAGCTGTCGACACGCAGCACGCGACCATGGGCATCGAGCACGGCATTGCCAGTCAGAGTCAGACCGTTATTGGCGGACAGACGAATGCTGCCGACCCGCTCACCACTGGCGTCGATCAGGCCGGCCACGGTCAGACTGCCGTTGTCCACCGAGACATTGACTTCACCGGCCTTGAGCCCGTCGCCGAGCACTAGGCTGCCCTGCTTGAGCTGGAAGCTGCGGCTGCCGAACACCTGCCCGGCGTTCAAGCGCTGGTTCAACGCAGCGAAGTCCTGGTTCAAATCGTCGCCCAGCCGTTGTGCGCGAATGTCCACGCCACCGGCCTTGTACGGCACCAGCGTGCCACCGGCATCGTAGTAACCGCTGCTGGCACCGAGGATCTCGCCTTGCAGATCGACCACCCCGGCATCCGCTGCCAGCGCCATCGCGCTGAGATTGCCGGCCTGGTTGTTGTGCGCCGACAGATCGATACGTGAACCGGCTGCCTGGCGGATATTGCCGTGGCTGCTGTACAGCGCCACCTCGCCGCCCCAGCTGTATTTGCTGACGTCATTGAACGGCAAGGTACGCCCGGCCAGGTCCAGGTGCGCGGCGTTGGTCAGGGTCAGATCGTTCTCGGACTTGACCACCAGTTTGCCGCTGGCCAGTGCAATGCGACCGTCGAGCAGCACATTGCGCCCTTCAAGCGTCAACTCCGCACCCAAGGCATCGGCCACCGCAGCATTCGCAACGCCACTCACCGTCAGATTGCCGCCCGCCTTGAACAGGTTGACCGAGGCCGCTTCACCAGTGAGCAACGGCGTGCGCAGATTGAGGTTGCCGCCACTGTAGACGTAGCCGGAAATCGGGTCGTAAGCCCCTTGCGCCAGATACACCGCAAGATTGCCTTTGTGGTTGGCGGTGATGCGCTCGCTGGCGTTGAGGTTGACGTTGGCGAAACCCAACGCCAATCGGTTGTTCTGATCCAGGCCGTTGGGTTGCGGGTTCGGGCCATAACCGAACTCGATGCGTTGCGCCTGAATGTCCAGTGTGCCGCTTCCAGTCCCGGCGCCACCACTGGCCACCGCGCCCGGCGCCTGGGTTGCACCGTTCCAGATCAGGTTGGCGGTGCGAATGGTCGCCACATCGCCAGCCTCGCCCCAGCCATAGACGGCGGGCGTGGCCAATAAAAGGTTCTGCAAGCGACTGACGCCGGTCTGCGGGTCAAGCGTATCGAGGCTGACGTTGCCGAAGAAGTTGAACGCGTCGCGAGTGGTCAGACTCAGGGTTTCCAGTGCCGGAGCACCGAACTGCGTATCGCCGCGCAGCAGGCGATCGAGCACGTTCTGGTTCAAGGTCAGGCCACTGGGTACGCGACCTGCCGCGGCCAGCGCCTCGGCGCTACCGGCATTGACCGCGCCGACGGCCAGCGCCAGGTGACGGGTGCCGAAGCGCACGGATTCGTTCAGTTCGAACTGGTTATCGGTGGCAGCGGTAATGCTGCCATTGGAATAGAGCAACGTTGGCTGAGCGCATGGCTGCGCAGCGCACGTACCGATGCGGATGCTGCCCGGGCCTTCCGAATAGGTGGCGACGGTCGGTGCGAGCGTGCTGGTCCAACCGTTGGACACGACCAACAGACTGGCGGAACCCGGCTGATAAATGAAGCCGTCGGTCGAGTCATAAGGCGCATCACCGCGGCCGAGGGTGTTGATACCGGCGCCCGCTTCCAGCGTGATGCCACCGTCGACTTTGTCAGTGCGCAACAGCACTTCCGGTGCCGATAACACTGCGCCTTCACGCAGAGTGATGTTGGCAGCCGAACCCTCAAAGCGAATGAAGTTACCCGCCGAGCCGTATTCAACCGTCGGCGTGGCGCCAAGGCTCAGCCGTCCGGCTTCGAGCCGGTCAAGGCTGCCGGCGTATAGCGAAATCCCGCTAAACCCCGGCGTGCGCGAACGGCCTTCACCGAGTACCTCCAGGTCCTGGGCCAACACGACAGCGCTCCCGGCCACGCCGCCTTTGCTCGGGGCAAACAGGGCCTGGCCCTGAAAGTTCATGTCGATGTCGTGCGTGCCCCCGGCCACCAATTGCACGTTGAGCGATTTCGCATCCATTGGCGCCAACGCACGTGGCACACCTCGACGGGCCGCATCGCTTTCGATGAACTGGGTGAAGCTGGTTTCGTTGTACTGCGAATAGCGGCGCAGAACATCGGCCGACGTCAGGATCACCTGGCTCGGCAGACTGTCGCGCACACCGCTGTTGGCAATCGACATCAGCCCGGCACTGGACCACGAACCATTGCGCATTTTCAACGCGCCGCTGGTCATGCCCGGCGTCGCCTGGCCGTTGACCTCGACCCGGAACGCGCCGGGCAACAAGGCAAAGGTTGAAGGCAGCAAGGTGTAGGTGCCGGCGGCTAGGCCAGGAACACCGGCGCCGACGGTAATTTGCTGGCCAATGCGCGGATCGCTTGCACCGGCCTCGGCGAGTGCCGGTGCAAAGGCGCTCTGGTTGCCTGGCACAATGGCGTACACCGGGTTACTGCTCAGGCCCGGCAAACTGAACGTGCCATCGGCAGCGTTGCGCACCAACGGATTGAATCGGGCATCGGTAGAGCCGCCGCGCCCGGAGACAAAACCGGCGCCACGCAGATCGCCGCCGCCCGACAAGTCAATCAACGCGCCGCCCTGCACATCGACATACTGCCCGGTAAGGATCACGCCATCCAGGGCACTGGCGATCCCGTGCAACACCACGGATTTGCCGTCGTAGCGATAGTCGATACCGTCGGTGGTACCGCCATACGGCATGACCAGACCAGCGCCGCTGACCGACGTGACACTGCCGGGCAACAGGCGCAGTTCCTGGGTTTTGCCCAGCGAGTTCTCGCCCAATCTGATCAACCCCAATGGGGCGCGGATAACGCCGCCCTGCTCGATCTTGCCGGCAACCAGCAGCAAGTTGCCGAACGCGGAATACGGCAAGGCCTGCGGTGCCTCGCCATGGCCGCTGATACGCAAGGTGCGCGCCAGTTCCGGGACAGCCGTATAGCCCTGATAACCGACACGGACATCGGCCGAAACACCCGTGGCCGGATAAATCTGCGCAGCGCGCAAGTCGAGATCACCGGGTGTCCACAACCGCGAGCTGCGTTCTTTATCGTTCGGCGCGAGAAAACGCATGTCGCCACGACTGTCGAGGGTGACCTGATCGAAGCCACGACGGCTGACGGCAGCGGCCGGCGCGTCGAGCTGCGCGATCGTCCCTTCGGTGCCGAACGACAAGGTGTTGCTCAGATCGAGCAGGCCAGCGGTGGCGGTGAAGCGGGCGTTCGACAGCTCAGTGGTCGCGTTGGCCAGCACCCGTGGACGCATGCTGACATCCGAAGGCACGTAGAGCCCCAGCCCCGACAAGCGCATGTATGGCGCGGCCAGATTGATCCGCGTCGAGTCGCTGGCGGCCTGCGCCAGCGAGATCGAGCCAGTGTACAGATTCAGGCTTTGATTCATGCGCAGGTCGACGTCGCCGGCGAATGTGAGCAAGCCGTTACTCAACAGGCTCAGGTGATCGAAACCACCCGACATCAAACGCTCCGCGCTCAAGCGGGTCTGACCGTAACGCAACTGCGCCGCGCCTTCGCCGGCCTGCAGATGCGCCGGCAGCAGCGAGCCATCCGAGCCTTGGCTGATGATCATTTCGCGGGGCGCACGCACTTCGTTACTCGCCAGATTCATCTGGTAGAGCGGCGCGTCCTGAACAATCTCCAGATGTCCACCCGACGCGCCGACGCCACCCGCTGCAGCCTGCAACTGACCGTCGAGGAACACGCCATTGTAAGAACTCAAGGCAATGCGCCCGCCATCGGTGGCGACGTCGGTCGGCCCGCTCCCGGCGACATCCAGAACCGCGTGCGTACCGGAGGCGTCCAGGCGTGCACCGTGGCGCACAATCACGTAAGCATCGGCCGACGTCGCGGTGATTTTCTTCGAATCAATCTCGCCGCCGAGAATAATGCTGCCGCCTTTGCCGATCTGGCCGTAAACCCGACCCAACGCATCCACGGCAGTGTAGGCGCGACCGGCAACATCCAGCACCGCGTCTTCGCCGATCCAGATTGAACGGTTGTGGGCCTGCGGGTCGGCGTTCTGCGGCATGGTCGCCACGTCCAGCGAGCCAAACTGTTGCTGACGAATATCGAGGGTGCCGCCCCAGGCGTTCAATTGCCCGTCGACCGTAATCTGTCCGGCACCGCGCAGTTTGATGCGCTGCCCCGGGTCGACGCTGATACGTGCACCGTGGCCGATGGACAGCGGACTGCTCGCCGGGTCAATCAGCGCCAACTCACTGGAGCCGGCCTGGAGCGCCAGACTGGCGCCGCCACGCTGGGTCAGAACGCCTTTGGCCGGGTTCTCCTGAAACAGCGTGGGGGTCCACAATTCGAGGGCCGTGCGCGGATCGGCGCCGCTGGACTGGTTCAGCGCCGCATCGCCGAAACGGTAGACCGGCATCACCACATCGATCTGCGCACCATCAGCGACTTTCAGTCCGGTCAGGCCGATGACGCTGTAATTGGCAAAACCTGTGCTGAACAGACTCGATGCCAGTTGCAGCGTATTGTTGCCGTGTGCGGCGCCGGTTCCACCGATCACAACGTTGCCGGACTGAATCGTCAGACTGCCGCCACCGGTGACACCGTAGCCACGCACGTCGCCATCAAGCATCAATTGTGACGACGCCGAACGGGTCAGCGGACTCGACTCCAGCGTAATGTCGCCGCCCTTGCCGCCGCGCGTCTTGCCATTGGCCAACAGCGCCCCGCCGGACGACACGTCAAGCAGACTGCCACTGCCCAGATTGACGCTGCCGGTACTGCGCACAGACACCACGCCGCCATTGAGGTAGGCCAGACTGTTCACGTCGTCCGGATCGGTACGCAGATTGCTCCACAGTCCGCGGGCATCGAGCTGCACGCCTTTGGCCACCGTGACACCGACAGCCGTCCCGGCCGGTGCCGGCAACGCGGAGTTGCCGGTCAGGATATCCCCCACAGTCAAACTGCCGCCACGCGCAGTCAGGTTCGCATTGACCTGCACTTGTGGGCCGAACAAGGTGATGTCACCACCGGAATCAACGGCCAGCGCCTGATCGACAACAATGGTTTTCGCGGCAGAGACCTTCAACGCACCGAGCTGAAAGCCGTTGAGCATATCGCTGTCGAGAAACAACTTGCCGACCCGCTCCTGCGCCACGGCATCCGTCAGGCCGGGCGCTGTGAGCGCCGCTGCGTGAGTGCCGCCGATCTGCACCTGGTCCAGTCGCGGATCGAGCAGGTACTGCAGGCCACCGGCGGTCGCCGACCAGGCCGGATCGTATTGACCCACGATCAATTGCGCCCGGCGAGCCCGTGCAATCTGACTCTGCTCATAGCCATCAAGCACCGCGCGGGGTGCTTGTGTCTGGCGCTCGCCCTGGAACACTTCGCCGAGAATCTGGCCATCGACCAGCGCGTTGCGGGTGGCAATCACCAATTGACCGGCATCGCGGCCGACGGTGTAGCCCGATTCCTGACGCGAGCCCGGTGCAATCAGCGGGTTGTAGAAAAACTGCGTCTGGCCCCAGCGCTCGCTGCTGTCTTCATAGCCTTTGTACAACCCGGTATAAAGCAGATCCCCCGGCGCCCGTGAGACTTCATATAAATGCCCGTCGGCGCCTCGCAACCAGCTCTGCCGGATCTCGCCGCTCTGCACGTCGAGGGTGCCGCCCGACAAGTTGATCAGCGAACCTTTCTCGGTGACCACATCGTTGCCGGCAAAATTCACGGAACCGCCCTGCGCCATCCATTCACCGATGCCGTGGCCCTGAGTGCCGAGATAGCCACCGACTTCCAGCAGACCTCCGGCCGTGTACCAACGATCTGTAGCGTAACCGTTGGTGCCGGCCGGCACGTACACCAACTCACGCACATCGACCCAGATGTCGTTGCTGTTGAGCGCGCCGCCCTCGCGGTTGACCGGCGCATCGCGTTGCTCGTTGCCCTGCACGTTGATCTTGATGTTATTGGCTTCCATCGCCACCTTCACCCCGACAGCGCCGGACACATCAATCAACGCGCCGTCGCGCACCAGGCTGCGACGCCCCGCCGATACAGCGACCTGGCCACCGGTGGCGAGGTTGATCGAACCGTTCTGAAACTCGACGCTGCCGCCACTGCCGATGTCGATGCGCGACTGATCACCACGGATGCGGTTGTTGGCACTGACGGCCTGTAGCGATGCCTCACGCTGACTGTCGAGCGCGGTGAGATCGCTGCTATCGAGCATGATCGCGGTGACGCTGCCCTGAGCGAGCGTGACGCTGCCAGCGTTGTCAGTCACCGGGTTGAGCAAGTGCACAGTGCCGCGCGTGGCCACTGACGTGCTCGCCAGCAACACACCGTTTTGCAGCACCTCATGGCCGGTCAGCGTGATGTCGCCGGTGGCGGCCTGGATCAAGCCATTGTTGCTGACCTTGCCGGCCACGGCGCCGGTCTTGAAGCCCGGCGTGACTTCGTTGCCGAAGGTCGTGGACACGGCGTTGCCATCGGTACCTGAACCCTTACGGATGTAAAAGCGATCGCCTGCACCGAGCAGCGTCTGGCCTTTGGGGGTGCTGATGTTGCCATCGTTCTGCACCTCGTTGCCCAACAGCAAGGCGTAGCCCCCAGCGTCCGTCGACGCCTTGGGCGCATGAGTCTGGATACTGGCGCCAAGCTCCACCAGCACCTTGCCGGCTGCGTCAGTGAAGGTCGGCTGGGTGGCGGTGCTGTCGAAGTACAGGCCCCGGTCGCGGAACTGGATATCGGTGATGTTGGCTGCGGCGGCTACCAGATTGCGTACATTGACCTGGCTGCTGCCGCTGAACACGATGCCGTTGCGGTTGATCAGCATCACCGTGCCGTCGCCCTTGATCTGGCCTTGGATCTGGCTCGCACGCGCACTTGGGTCGTTGACCCGGTTGAGGACTGCCCAGTTGGATTGCTGAGCGAATTCGACCGTGGTGTTGCGGCCGACGTTGAAGGTTTCCCAGTTGAGAATCGCCTTGTCGGCGGTCTGCTCGATCTTCACCGTGGTCTTGCCGTCAGCCAGAGTCTGCTGCGGCCCCTTGGCGTTCAGCCAACCCTGGGTGAGGCTGTTATCGACCTTCAAGCCGCCCTCGCCCAATCCATCCGGCACGTTTTGCACACTGCCCAACGCCACCGCACGCCCGGCCGCCTGAGCCGCCTGCTGTGCGGCAATTGCCGCCACGGTGTTGTTGAGCGTCTGCAACGAGCGCTGCAATTGCTGATTGGCTCGTTGCTGCTGGGCCAATGGTGGCGTCATCCCCGGCAACCCGCCAACACTCGGCCGCGCTGCCGCCGCTTGTTGTGCGGCGCCCTTGGCGGCGAACCAGTTGGAACTGAACGCCGTTTGCGCCTGCGCACTCCCCGCCACCAGACACAACGCCACCGCGTGCGCCAGTGGCTTGAGCAGCCACAGCGCCGGATCGGCGACCTCACGCTTGAGCATCGGGGCACGGGTACTGCGACGGGATGGGCGAGCGAGCATCACTACGAGATCCTTTTTGATTGCCACACATAGCTGCAGGCCAGCTAAAACCTGCTGTTACGACATAGGCAGTTGGCGAGGGGCGCGACCGAACGGATGTCACACAAACTTCATGATTGAGGTGTAAATCGAGCAAAAAAAATGGCAGCAACCCGAAGGCTGCTGCCATTTCCTGACGCTTGAGGCGTGTATTACAAAGGACGACCCACAGCGTTGCAGACGCTGGCGTTGTTGATGTCCAGGTTGTTGCCGGTGGAGTTGGTGACGAAGTTGGCAGTTACAGCGGTTTTCCAGTTGGTTGGAACCGGAATGAAACCGTGAGCGGCAGTGGCCACGGCGTTGCCCGGAGTGCTGTAGTGCTGGGTCAGGAACGCTTTGACATCAGCAGCCACGGCTGCGTCCTTGTAGCACTGGCCGAAGATGAAGTTGGTGTAAGCCGCCATTGCATAACCGCTGGACGGGTTGGCAACCACTGGGGACCACTGCGCCGGGTTGGCCGCGTTGGTTGGCAGTGGAGCCGAAGCCAGAGCCGTGTTGACGTTGGCGCTGGTTGGCTGAACGCCATTGATACGCGCAACAACAGCGTTGCTCGCAGCGTTGACACCGTCCGGACCGACATAACCGATGGAACCGTCAACCGCGTTGACTGCCGGGGCTACGTCAGCGGTATTGGCCACGCCTACCCAGTTCGACGGCACAGCGGAACCTGCTGGCAGACGTGCGTTGGTGAAGGTGGTGTTGACCGCGAACTTGGTCGGGCAGATCGAGTTCAGGTGACGGCTGAGGATTTCGGTGGTGCCGCTCGAAGCGGTGCGATAAACAACGCGGATCGCGGTAGTGTCGGAGGTACCCAACAGCGCGCCCCAGGTAGTCTTGGTGCCCGACAAGGCATCACACAGTTGAGCGCTGGTCAGGTTAAGGGTGGTGTTGCCGGCCTTTTTGTAAGGGATGGCAACCGAAGTGGCGACAGATGGCAGTTGGATCAGCGGACCAAACGAAGCGCCGAAGTTGGTGTTGTAGGTGCTGATTTCCGAAGCGCTGAGGATCGAGTCGCTGCCGGCGAAGTGCACAGTGCCAGTGGTGCTGAACTGTGCGGCGGTGTTGGTCAGGAAAGCACTTTTGCCGATGCCGCTACCGGTCACGGCGTAGCTGAAGTTGGCAGGCAGGATGCTGTTGGCAGAACCTTTGTACAGAGCGGCAGGCAGTGAGGCGCCACCACCGGTTACGGCCATGGCTTGGGCGGATGCCAGAGCGGCGACGGTCAATGAGGCTGCGATCAGAGTGCGCTTGAACATGAAGAATCTCCTTTTCAACTAGGTTTGGGAACACAGGTTTTCGGGTGACTTGCATGACACTGGGAGGACTCACCGGGGCCCTCGCTAGCGTTGGCCTTGGTTAAGTCGCACTGAGAAATTCGCAGCTTCCGGTGACAGATAAAGGAAAAAACCTCGGGAGGTGCGAGCTGTTTCTGAAGGGATTTTCTCGGGTGTTTGCCGGGTGCAGCGCAGGGTCTGGATCAGCGGTTTGGCGGAATCGGGCTGGAGGCAGTGGCGGGTGGTTGCAGATGACAGAAAGGAGAACCCGAGGATGGTTCTTTTGAGGGTCGGGTGATGCTGAAGTCCTGGAAAAAAGATTGGATTATTTGTTGCCCTGACTGGCCCCATCGCTGGCAAGCCAGCTCCCACAAGGAGCCATGTTGTCAATGCGATCTGCGACACAACACAAGAACCTGTGGGAGCTGGCTTGCCAGCGAAGGGGCCAGGTCAGACACCCTAAAAACATCTGACACACCACTACTGGATCAACTCAGTGCTCTCAATGATCGAATGCAATTGACTTCACAACACAGAACACTGTGGGAGCGAGCCTGCTCGCGAAGGGGCCCGATCAGACACCATCAAAACCGGCTACTGGACCAGTTGATTGATCTCAATGATCGGCAACAACACCGCCATCACAATCACCAACACCACCCCGCCCATCACCACAATCATCAGCGGCTCCAGCAGCGCCGTCATGCCCATCGCCCGCCGTTCGATGTCACGCGACAGAGTTTGCGCTGCGCGCTCGAGCATCGGTGGCAACGACCCGGTTTTTTCGCCGCTGGCGATCAGGTGAATCAGCACCGGAGGAAACACATTCTCCACCCGCAACGCCGCCGCCAGGTTCACACCCTCACGCACCTTGGCCGTGGCCTCAGTGACGCTCAAACTCAAACGATCATTGGACAAGGTCTGCCGCGCCGCCTCCAGCGCGCGCAACAACGGCACCCCGGCGCCGCCGAGAATCGCCAGGGTCGAGGCAAAACGCGCGGTGTTTAGCCCAAGGATGAAACGCCCGAACAACGGCAACTTCAGCACGCGATGATGCCAACTCAAACGCGCCGCCGGATTGCGCAGATACAAGCGCCAGCTCCAAAACGCCCCGGCCATGATCCCAGCACACAGCCAGCCCCAACTGCGGATGAAATCACTCGCGTTGAGCATCGCCAACGTCAGCCCCGGCAAGTCCTGCCGCGCCTGAGAAAACGCACTGACCACCTGCGGCACCACATAACTGAGCAGGAAAATCACGATGCCGATCGACACCAGACCAACCACGCCCGGATAGATGAACGCAGTGAGAATCTTGCCACGCAGGTTGTTGCGCTCCTCGATGTAGTCGGCCAGCCGTTCCATCACCTGCGCCAGATCGCCGGACTCCTCCCCCGCCGCAATCAACGCGCGGTAGATCTCGGGAAAGTCTCTCGGTCGCGCGGCCAGCGATTCCGCCAGACGCATGCCACTGCGCACATCCGCACGAACGGCACTGAGCGTATGGGCGATGTGCTTTTTTTCGGCCTGTTCGACCGTGGCACTCAGCGCCGCTTCCAACGGTAGACTCGCGCCCAACAGACTCGCCAATTGCCGCGTGGCCCAGGCTAGGTCGTTGTCCGAGAGCTTGGCGCTGAACAGTCCACCGCCACCATGCTGGGCGACATTGCTTTCCTTGTGCACCGACAGCGCGGTCAAACCGCGCCCGCGTAATGTTGTGAAAGCGGCGCTTTGGCTGTCCGCCTCAAGGTGCCCGGATTCGATCTTGCCGGTCGCGTCGGCAGCTTCAAAACGATAGCGATTCATCAGGCGTCCCGTGTCACACGCAAGATTTCTTCAGTTGCGGTGGCGCCACTGCGGATCCAGCGCTCACCGTCCTCGCGCAGGCTGAACATCCCGGCTTTCGCGGCTGATGCGCGCAAGGCCTGCTCCCCTGCCCCTTGGTGGATCAGCGTGCGGATGTCGTCGTCGATGCAGAACAATTCGTGAATGCCGGTGCGGCCGCTGTAGCCGGTTTGATTGCAGTTTGCGCAACCGACCGGGCGCCAGGTGCCGGGGGCTGCCGGGTCTTCCTGCTTGCATTGATTGCACAGGCGCCGCACCAAGCGTTGTGCGAGCACGCCGAGCATTGACGACGCCAGCAGAAACGGCTCGACGCCCATGTCGATCAAGCGGTTGACCGCCGACACCGCGTCGTTGGTGTGCAAGGTTGCCAGCACCAGGTGACCGGTCAACGAAGCCTGCACGGCGATTTGCGCGGTTTCCAGATCGCGGATCTCGCCGATCATGATGATGTCCGGGTCTTGCCGCAGGATCGCTCGCAGTGCCAAAGCGAAGGTCATGTCGATTTTGGCATTCACCTGAATCTGACTGATCCCCGGCAAGTCGTATTCCACCGGGTCTTCGACGGTGAGGATGTTGCTGGTGCTCGCATCGAGCCGCGCCAGTGCGGCGTAGAGGCTGGTGGTCTTGCCGCTGCCGGTGGGGCCGGTGACCAGCACGATGCCGTGAGGCTGACGGATCAGGTGATCGAGTTTGGCCAATACCTGCGCGTCCATGCCCAAGGTTTCCAGATGCAGACGCCCGGCCTGTTTGTCGAGCAGACGCATCACCACCCTTTCGCCATGCCCGGTCGGCACCGTTGAAACACGAATATCAATCGGCCGCCCGGCTACGCGCAAGGCGATACGACCGTCCTGCGGCAGGCGCTTTTCGGCGATGTCGAGCTGGGCCATGATCTTGATCCGCGACACCAGCGCACCGTGCAAGGCCTTGCGCGGCGAGACCACGTCACGCAGCGTGCCGTCAACGCGGTAGCGCACCACGGAATGGGTTTCAAACGGCTCGATGTGAATGTCGCTGGCCTCATCGCGCGCCGCTTGCGTGAGCAAGGCGTTGATCATGCGAATCACCGGCGCACCGTCCTGGGTGTCGAGCAGGTCGGTGATTTCCGGCATGTCCTGCATCAGACGATCAAGGTCGACTTCGTTTTCTGCCGCGCCGACCACCGCCGCTGCACTGCCTGTATCCGCATAGGCAGCGGCGAGCAAGCCATCGAGTTCATCATCGCGCACCCGCTGAATCGTGGTCGCGCCGAACTGCCGCCGCGCCTCGCTGATCGACCAGCCCGGCGTCGACGGGCACACCGTCAACACGCCATCACACAACAGAATGCGCTGCGCCTTGGCCCAGGCGTAAGGCAGCGCGCTCATCTCAAGCCCTCCCCAATCCCTGTAGGAGCTGCCGAAGGCTGCGATCTTTTGATCTTTGGTCGTTTGGGTCCGTCGAAGAGCAAGATCAAAAGATCGCAGCCTTCGGCAGCTCCTACAGGTCCGTTTTCCAGATCAAGGGGCGATGTCGGCGTCATTGGATCGGTACCGCTTTGATGGTTGCGCGCGGACCCGACCCAGGTAACACCGCCGGCACACCCTGCGCCGCCGTCGGCAACTGCGGCGCCTGCATGTCCGGCATCGCCCAACTGCGTTCCGGCTGCAAACCACCCTGCGCGCGACGCATGAAGTCGTAGCGGTTGAGGGTGATGCTGCGCCCCGCTTCGCTGTCGCGAATAATGTAAGGCCGCAGAAAGACCATCAGGTTGGTCTTGGTGATCGCCCGGCGTTCGTTGCGAAACAGCGCGCCAATCCCCGGCAGGCTGCCCAACCACGGCACCGCGTCATTGCTCTGGCTGTAACCGTCCTGCAGCAACCCGCCAAGGACCATGATCTGGCCGTCGTCGAGCAAAATACTGGTGTCGATTGCACGTTTGTTGGTGACGATGCCCGTCGATGTCGCGCTGTTGGAAGCGCGTTCGTCGATGCTGCTGACTTCCTGATAGATATCGAGCTTCACCGTGCCGCCCTCGGAAATCTGCGGGCGTACGTTGAGCTTCAAACCCACCTCTTCGCGAGTCACGGTCTGGAACGGGTTATTGCTGGTGCCGCCACCGCCAGTCACATAACTACCGCTGACAAACGGAATGGTCTGGCCGACAAAAATGCTCGCCGCTTCGTTGTCGAGGGTCAGCAGGTTCGGCGTCGACAGCACGTTGGTGCCACCCTTACTTTTCAAGGCCCGGGCCAGCACCTTCAGGTCGAGAATCTTGCCGATGCCGGGGATGTCGACAGTGCCGTTGACGTAACCCAGGTTCAAACCCTGCGGCAGTACGTCGATGCTGGTTTTGCCGTTGGTGTTGATCCCCGAGCCGCCCAGATTCGCCCCGCCGATCACGCCGTTGCCGCCGAGGTTGCCGGTCTGCCATTGCACACCGAACTCGCTAGCATCGTCCTCGCCGACTTCGACGATCAGGCTTTCGATCACCACTTGCGCGCGGCGCTGGTCGAGCAGATCGATGACTTCGCGCAGGTTGCGGTACAACGGCTCCGGCGCAGAAATCAGCAAGGTGTTGGTGGTCGCGTCAGCCTGAATGGTCACGCCGCCGGCACTGAAGGCGACGTTCTGCTCGCTGCTTTGCGCGCCGCCGCTACCGGTTGTGCTGCCACTGCTGCCCTGCGCGTAACTGCCGCCCGTGCTGCCGCTGCTGTTAGTGGTCGACGTGCTGCCGCTGCTTTGCGTGCCGCTCTGGCCGCTCTGCCCAGCATTGCCGCCAGTGCTAGCACCCATAGAGCTGAGCACCGACCGCGCACTGTCACTGGTGCCGCTATCACTCTCACCTGTGAGCAAACCGCGCAACGCCTGCGCCAGTTTCGCCGCTTGCGCGTTACGCAGATAAACCACATGCAGATTGCTCGGATTGCTCTGCGCGTTGTCGAGTTTGTAGATCAGATTACGCGCCAGCTCCGTGCGCTCTGGGCTACCAGCGCGAATGATGATGGTGTTGGAACGCGGATCACCAATCACCGCGATTTTCTGCGTCGGATCATTGCCCGGCGCATCGAGCAAATCAGCGACCATCGGCGCGATGTCAGCGGCGATGCCGTTCTGAATCTGCACCACATCGGTGTCAATCGCGCTCGGCGAATCAATGCTCGCGATCAACTGGGCAACGCGGGTCAGGTTCTCGGCGTAATCGGTGATAACGATGGTGTTGTTGCCCGGATAGGCGTTGATCGGGTTATTCGGCGACACAATCGGCCGCAGCACCGGAATCAGGTTCACCGCGTTCTCATATTGCAAACGAAACGTGCGCGTGAGCATGCCATTGCCCGCCGGTTTGTCGGCACTGTAAATCGGCCCGCCGAGCAACTTCGCATCCGCCTCCGGCACCACCTGCGCCACACCGCCAACATCGACCACACTGAAACCCTGCATGCGCAACGCCGCCAGCAACATGTCGTAAGCCTGCCGCGCCGGCACCTGACCTTCCGAGACCAGGGTCAACGTGCCCTTCACCCGAGGGTCGACCAGAAACTGCTGCCCGGTCGAACGCGACAGCGCCCGCACCACCGCTTGAATATCGGCGTCGACAAAATTCAGCGTCACCGGCTGATCGCCCAACGGATTACTCGGCAACGCAATGCCCGACGCCGCCGCACCACTGCGCGCACTCTTGCTGATGTTGTGCAATGGCTTCGGCACAGGTCGCGCCTGAGCCTGTGCGCGTTCGCGGTCGAGCACCGCGTCGCCGCTGCGCTGGGTGTTGGCCAGCGGTCGACCAAGTTCACTGTCGACCAGCAACGGCGGTTGATTCTGTGGTGTGGTGGTGTTGCTGCACGCGCTCAACGCCATCAGCAGCATCGGCAACGCCAGACGTGCCGGTTTGGATCCTGACCCCTTCATGAAGCTTCCTTAGCGCCCAGCGCCTGATCCATGCGAACGGTGCCTGACAAAGTGCCGGCGGTGACTTCGGTCGAGGGGTTGTCTGCGCGTTGCAAACGGGCCTCGACCACTTGCAGAGAAAGTTGTGCCGGGTTGCTCAACAGCCAGTCGAGCACGGCGTCGGCCGGCGCCGCGTCGAAGGTCAACTGCCAGGCGCCCTGTGCCTCCTGTAATTGGTAATGCCCCGCCAGGCCGCTGGCCTGCAGGGTCTGCTCCAGCGACTGCGCCACGCTTTGCCCGTCCGGGCGCACGCTGACTTCGCGCAGCAGCACTTCCAGCGCCTCGATCTGGGCGCGCAGCTTTGGCGTCTCGGTTTGCCAATAGGTGATTTTCTTCAACGGTGGCTGGATCAGCGCGACCCAGAGCAGCAGGCCGATCAGCGCAATGGCCATGCCGGCAACCATGCGTTTTTCACGCAGGGCCAACGGTTGCCAACGCGCCTGCACCTTAGCGTTAAAGCGTTGCCACTTGGCGCGGTAAACCGCGAACGAAGCCTTATTCATCTTCTTCTGCTCCGCCGCTGTCATCGCTCTCGCTTGGGGTGGCTTCAGTGGCCGGACGCAAGGTCCAGCCTTCGTCATCTGCCGTCACACTGATACCGGCCTGGGCCAAGGTGCTTTGCCACTCCTGATCATTGCCGCCGCGACGGGCTTCACTCAGCAGACTCAGCTGCAAGGCGCCGTCGACAAACGCCAACCGCTCGACACTGCCGGCCATCGACGGCATGCCGCTGCCCGCCTGCAACACCAGACGATTAAAAGTCTGCGCCGGATCATCCGCCGCACCTTTCTGCCGCGCCGCCAGTTGCTGACGCGCTTGCTGCAACGGGTTGAGAATTACCGGCAACTCAGGGAAGGCCTGCTTTACCCGCAGGTTCATCTGGCTTTTCAGCTGCTGACCCTGCCCGGCCTCGCGAGCGGCATACAGGTTCAAACCGATCACCCACACCGCCACGGCCAACGCTGACAGGGCGATCGCCCTGCCCCAACCGCGATGCTCGGTATTTTGCTGCTGGATCGCGCCATGCAGTCCCCACCCCGGTAGCGGCCCGGTCCAGCGCTGCGCATCCGCCATCGGCAGTTCAGCACCCGACGGTGGTTGATCCCCGATCCAGTGCAACGTGCTGCCCGGTTCCCACACAACACCGTCGAGGCCGTCATCGAACAACGGCTGCACCCGCGCCGCTTGTACGCTATCGCGCAGCAACAAATGCCCGTCCTGCACGCAAGCAACGGTCCCCGGCAACACCGGCAAACGATACGGCGCCGGGTAGAGTCCGCGCAGGTTCAGCCCTGCACTTTTCAGCAACTGACCAAAACCCAACAACTGTTGCCGAGGCGCCCAAGCGATCTGCACCTGCCCGGCCTCGTCCCGCGAACTGTGTGCAATGTGCATCTCGCTGCTGTCGCCCAGCATCAAGGCCTGCGCCGCACACTGCACCGCCGCGACAATCTTGTTCGCAGGCAGCGGCGGCAAATCGAGACTCGCCAACAGGCTGTCAGCCGGGTGCAGAAAACACACCAGCGGCGGCAGTTTCGACTGCTGGCTCAACTGGCTCAGACTGTGGCGTTCTTCCCGCGTGACCTGGCCCTGACGATCCAGCCAAGCACAGTGCAATTGACTGTGCAGATCCAATTCCGCCAAGGGCGGCAACGCCACTTTCAACTGGCTCATACGCCCACCCGCGACCAGATCACCTGCGGCAAGCGGTCCTGGCTGCGATGCAACAACGCCTCAAGACTGACCCGCCGCTGATCGCGCCGCGCCTCACCGCGCAGGCGAAACCAGTCACTGGTGATGCCGACCTTGACGCTGGTCAGCTCCAGTTGCGGCATGCGCAAGCGGTTAACGAAATCGCCACGGTTGATAAACCAGCGCCCGGCATCACGCTCGGCGATCAGCGCATTCGCGCGCTCCAGCGACAACCCCGGCACATAAGCGGCTAAAACCGGTGCGGTGGCCGTGTTGCCGTTGAGCCAAGTCGTCGCCGGGATCACCGTCAGATACGGCGCCAGTTTGCTCATCACCGCCTCATTAACGCCGTCGACACTGCGCAAATCATCGATGCTGCGCAGCATCGGCAACGTCGGCTTCTGCGGTTTGTGTGAAGCGTTGGGCGAGGTCGCGCGACCACTGTCGAAACCACTTTTCGGCGCCTCGGCCATCTGCGGATTCAGCAGTCGCGGGTACGAGGCAATCACCCGCTGACTGATGCGCTGACTCAACCCGGCGCTGACCCCGATCAACTCACACAAGCGCTGAAACGCCGCGACCTGCGCCTCATCCACCCGCTCATTGGCCACCAAATTGCGCAGGTTGAACTTGCCCTGCTCATCCTCCAGCCGCCCCTCAAAACCTTGCGCGGAGAGACGCTGCGCCCACGGCTGATCGAGCCGGGTCAACGGATCGCGCTGACGTGCGTCCCACAACAATTGACGACTGATCTCCAACCCACCCAGCACCAGCCAACGCCCCTGCACACGCTGCTGATCCGCCTCCAGCGCACGGGTCGACACGCTCTGACGCGTCAACATGCCCGCCGCAATCACCGCCACCACGGCCGCAATCAACAACGCGCTGATAATCGCCATGCCCTGTTGCTTCGCCCCCTCAGGCGAGCGGCTGTTCATGGCCGGCCTTACAACTGCCAGGAACCGATATCGGCATTCACGCCGTCGCCGTCCGGCTGACCGTCGGCACCGAGGGAAAAGATGTCGATCTCGCCATTGGCGCCGGGGTTGAGGTACTGATAAGGACGCCCCCACGGATCGTTCGGCAAGCGCTCCAGGTACGAGCGCCAATTGCTGTTCTTCGCATCCGCCGGCCTCTCCACCAACACCTTCAGCCCCTGGTTCATGCTCGGGTAAGTGCCGTGATCAAGGCGATACAACTTCAACGCCTGCATCAACCCACCAATATCCTGCTTCGCCGCCGTCGCCCGCGCCTGATCCGGCCGGTCAAGCACCTTGGGCACCACCATCGCCGCCAAAATCCCCAGAATCACCACGACCACCATGATCTCGATCAGGGTAAAACCCTGCTGCCCACGCGGCGCGCGCAACGGTTGCTGAAGCGATTTGAAAGGTGCGATATCCATCTCGACATACCCTGGCTTGATTCGATTCGACGCGCAGTGTTGCAAGAAGATATGTCAGGGATGTTGAAAATCCTCGGGTGTTTTCGTCGTCAAGCCGTCAAGGACGGGGGTTAGCGTCGAGGGCTGGGTTTTGGCTTTGGGCCGTTTATGTGTGCGCGTTTGCGGGAAGCGGGTTTCACGTTGATTGAGGTGCTGGTGGCGCTGGCGATTATTGCCGTGGCGATGTCGGCGGCTGTGCGGGTGGCGGGGTTGATGACGCAGAGCAGCGGGGTTTTAAGGGATCGGTCGGTGGCGATGATTGCGGCGCAGAGTCGGATGGCGGAGTTGCGGCTGGAAGGCAAGTTGCCGATGGGAATGAAAGCGCAGGAATGTGATCAGGGGCGGTTGTTGCTGCGCTGTGAACAGCTGATTAGTGCAGCCGAAAACGGCCGCTTACTCAAGATTGGTATCCAGGTATTCGACCGCAACCAGGATGCGCCGCCGTTGGCCAGGCTGGAAACTTTGATGTCCCGAACCGAAAGCCCCTCACCCTAGCCCTCTCCCAGAGGTAGAGGGGACCGATTCGGGGAAATTCGAGAGCTACACCGACTTGAACGTCTTTCATTGAATCCAAAATGGCCAAAGCTCACCAAACGAAATCGAAGATCCTTCCCCGAAGGCATCACCGCTGGAGTCTTTCACCAAAGCCACAATCGCCAAAATCTTTCAGGTCGATGTACCCCGCAAGACACCTCGGTCGGCCCCCTCTCCCTCCGGGAGAGGGCTGGGGTGAGGGCCGCTTCTACTCGCTACCCCCAGAATCACCAAAGCCATAATCCCCAAGGCCCTTCTCCAAAACCATAATCACCAAAATCTTCCAGGTCGACGTACCCCGCAAGACAACTCGGTCGGCCCCCTCTCCCTCCGGGAGAGGGCTGGGGTGAGGGCCGCTTCTACTCGCAACCCCAGAATCACCAAAGCCATAATCCCCAAGGCCCTTTCACCAAAACCATAATCGCCAAAATCTTCCAGGTCGACGTACCCCGCAAGACACCTCGGTCGGCCCCCTCTCCCTCCGGGAGAGGGCTGGGGTGAGGGCCGCTTCTAATCGCAAGCCCCCAAACCCGACAACAGACTCGCCACGTTCTGCGCAATGGCCTGAACCAAAGCAACCAATCAATCGGCCCCATCCAAATCAACCAGCCCCACCACCGGAACCTGCCACGAAGGCTTTTTCCCACTCTGACCATCAAACGCACGACGCGCCTCGCGAAAATCATCGACGTGCTCCACAACCCAAGTCCAAATCGGCGACATGCGAACCAACAACTCCATACCCAACGCCGTCAGCTCATACTCGACATGGGGCGGCACTTGATCCAACTCCCGCCGTATCAACAGACCATCGCGTTCCAGCGCACGCAGCGTCTTGGTCAACATGCGCTGAGTCACGCCCGTCATTTGCCGTTTGATCTCGGCATGACGCATCGTGCCGTACACACCCAGGGCATGCAGGATACCCAGTGACCAGCGGCTACCGGCGTGCGCCAGGACTTCGCGCCGCACGCCATCATCGTCTCGTCTTAGCGTCTGGCAGATCGCTTCTGCCTGGCTAAGGGTTTCCTCATCGGTCATATGTCCCCCTGGTATCACGCGTGTGCCTTCTTCTGAGCGCTGCGCAATCGTGCCAGCATCGCCAAATCATACAGACGACGGATCTCAGGAGACATCATGACCGCAGCGACCCACCCTTCCCCACAATCCATTCTCGTACTCGGCGCCGGCGAACTCGGCCTGCCGGTGCTGCGCAATCTTGCGCGGGTAGCCGAGCGCTCGCCCGGCAGCACCATCAGCGTTCTGCTCAGGGATTCGACCATCAACACGCAAGCCCCCGAGAAAAAACTGGAAGTCGATGAACTGCGCAGTCTGGGCATCCAGCTAGTCGCTGCAGACCTGGTTAACGATTCCATCGATCAACTGGCCGAAGTGTTCGCAGCATTCGACACCGTCATAGGCTGCGCAGGCATGGTCGCGGGGCGTGAAACACCGATGAAACTGGCGACAGCCGCGCTCAGGTCCGGCGTGAAGCGCTATTTCCCCTGGCAGTTTGGCGTCGATTTCGAAGTGATTGGCCGGGGTAGCCCGCAGGATTTGTTCGATGCGCAACTCGACGTACGCGAGTTGCTCCGCGCCCAGGATCAAACCGAATGGGTGATCATCTCGACCGGCATGTTCACCAGTTTTCTGTTCGAGCCGGTCTTTGAGGTCGTCGATTTTGAGAGCGACACCGTCAACGCCTTGGGCAGCCTGGAAACCAGCGTGACGCTCACGACACCCGAGGACATCGGCAAGCTGACAGCGGACATCGTTTTCTTCGAACCGCGCTTTCGCAACGAGATCGTGTACCTGTCTGGCGACACGGTGACGTATGGGCAGGTGGCGAGCCTGCTTGAACGTGTGCTGGGGCGGCCGTTCAAGCGTAACGTCTGGACGATTCCGTACCTGATGCAGGAACTGGAAAAAGACCCCACTCACCACATCAAAAAATACCGCGCCGTATTTGCCCAAGGCAGAGGCGTGTCGTGGCCGAAAGCGGGGACGTTCAACGAACAGCAGTCGATTCAGGTCACTACGGCTGAACAGTGGGCTCGGGACAACCTGGCAGTCGATTGATGCAAAGAAAGCCCCCCAATCGCAGGTACAGAAACTCGTAGGTCTCTCGACATTTATCGCGGCTGAAGAGCCAGCACACTCCCACCTTGGAACACACTCAAAGGTGAGAGCGAGCCTGCTCGCGAAGGCGCCAGAATGAACACCCGATTAGCAGGTGATCCCGACACCCGCATCACTCCGGTAATTGCAAATTATCCAGCGCCCGATTCACCGCCAACTCCCCCAGCATGATCAACTGCGCAATTCCCAACAACGCCCGACGCTGCGACGCCGGCAACAGACTGGCGCAGTTCTGGGCAATGGTTTTGGCCGAAGCAAGTGTTTCGCTGGCATCGATCAGCAATTCTTCGTTTTTGTTGTCCGCAGTTACGGCATACATCCCACGGATTCTACGTGGCGGCGGCGCGGAACCGGGCGGACAGAGGTAATGGTCGAGCGCGCGGTCGGCGGCTTCGTGGAGTTTTTTGGAATCGATGGATTCGTAGGGGGACGTGCAGTTGGATTCGGGCGGGTTGGGTGTTGGTTTGATCATGGTAAAGCTCCTTGATGACTGGAGCCGCCACCGTTCGCGGTCAAACAAACTGGGTGGCAGCTGTACGCGGGTTGACCGACCGGACATCAAGGAATCCGGCACACCCGAAGGTGTCCCACGCACAGCCACCGCGACATGATTTCAGACAATGCCTGAACACGTGCAGAACACTGGCGCGCCTTGATATTGGGCGGACGGTCAAATCCGATCACTGATTCGTCAGCGACCGCACCACAATAGAACCCGCCCCCAAGGCGCACAAGCCGGCGGATTCTGGCGTAGCTGTAGGCAATGGCGCAAGGATGTGTAGCCTGGGAGAGTGTTTGGAGATGTCTTTTTAAACGTTGGTGTTTATCGGAAACGAATCCCGTAACACCTCTCGGAAAAGATCCGTCCACATCCCTAGTGAAATGCTCAACCTCGCAGCCCATCGAAACCCCGCTCGCCGCAAAACCGTGCTTCTCTGCCGTCTGGCCCTCAACCCTTCTGACGTCCAGCGACTGAGTTACCGTAAGTGGTCAGGATGACTATGCTGTTGACTTACCTAGCTGAAAAAATAGTCAGGCAATGCCAATACCGAGGTTGATACATAGAACGCAAAACACCGATCTGACATCAAATCGACCTGGCAAATAAAGCAACGGAGTGCGAGATGAAAATCATCGCTTTTTTAGCCATTTATCTCGCAGGTGGGGTCGCCCTGTTTCCTTTCCTCGACCTCATGCGTCCCGTAGGTGTTTTTCTCGACCATTTCTACTCACAAATTTTCCTCGGTTCCGGCGCTGACGTAGCAGAACGCCTAAGCCTGAGCTTTATCTACGCAAGTCTGTTTCATCTGGTGTGGTCGGCTTTATTTTCTGAATCTGCAAAAAGCTGGGTACCCACGATTAACTTCAGAGACCTTTGCTATCTCGCCTTACGATGTCTGAGTTTTTTTTGCGTCAGCCTGATAAGTCTCGGGCTGGTTGGAATAACCAGCCAAAAAGTGCCCCGTACGGACTTTCATCAATATTTCACTTTTTTGGTGATCTGCATGCTTCTGGGTCTTTGGGCGTGGTCGCTCAAGGATTTTTTGGTGGCAGCCATTCATTGCACCGGAAGAAGAATCACAGGAACGACTAAATAAAAGCAGGCAATAACCCAGGTTACTTTCACTAGGCTCGGCGCTAGGCCGAAAGCAGCAACAAGGGAGGCAGCACGTCCCGAAGGGCTGGCACCAAGAATCACCATCCTCCGCAACCTCATACCGAGGATCCGGAGTTTTTGTCGAGCTAAAATCGGCTATAGGAACTGTAATTGAAGGCCTCGACCCTCGTATTTTTCGCACTTTATTGCACGGGTATCAGCGCAGCGTTTGCCGATGCCTCACAGGCGCCAAACGACCAGCGAGGGCCAGCAGACATCGTCGTCGGTGAGCGTTTGGCTGCGGCCAAGTCCAAGCTACTCAAACAAGGCTGGAAGCCGACGCGGATGCATACCAACGACGGCTATGAATACAGTGGCGTGGAGAAGGAACTGGCTGCGCACAAGTTCTTCGAACTCGACACCTGCTCGTTTGATAGCTCGCGCTGCATCTTGTACTACGCAAAGAAAGGAAGTTGCCTACGCGTCGATACCATCGGTGAACAATTCAATGACATGAGCGTGACAGGTTGGACACGTGAATGTCCTGAAACACCTCAATAATCACGCAAAGACGACACGGTAATAATCGACTGCTCCCACAGGTTTCAGCATCGTACACAACACCTGCAATCAGCATAAAACCCTGTGGGAGCGAGCCTGCTCGCGAAGACGCCAGAATGAACACCCGATCAATCACCAGGTGATCCCGGCACCCGCATCACTCCGGCAACTGCAAGTTATCCAACGCCCGATTCACCGCCAACTCCCCGAGCATGATCAACTGCGCAATCCCCGCCAGCGCATGGCGTTGCGATGCCGGCAACAGGCTGGAGACGTTCTGGGCGATGGTTTTGGCCGAAGCGAGTGTTGCACTGGCATCGACCAGCAGTTCTTCGGTTTTGTTGTCCGCCGTCACAGCGTACATCCCACGGTTTTTACGTGGCGGCGGCGTGGAACCGGGCGGACAGAGGTAATGATCGAGCGCGCGGTCGGCGGCTTCGTGGAGTTTTTTGGAGTCGATGGATTCGTAGGGGGAAACCGAGGCGGTTTCGGGCGGGTTGGGTGTTGGTTTGATCATGGTGAAGCTCCAAATTTATACCTGGTGGAACCACCAACACCTGTCGCTAAACAAGTAAGGGTGGCAGCTGTACGCGGGTTAGCGAACCGAGAGGTATAAGACCCGGCAGACCCGAAGGTCTCCCACGCACAGCCACCATATCGTCGTCGCAAACGTCTGCGACAAACTGGAGCGTCGTTGTACTTATACCTGGTCAGGTCGCTAAACCCGGTCGCTGGGTTGCCAGCGACACGTAGACGATAAAGACCAGGTACAAAGCGCACAAGCCGGCGGATTCTGGCGTAGCTGTAGGCAAAGGCGCAAGGGTGTGTAGCCTGAGAGAGTGTCTGGAGATGTCTTTTTAAACATTGGCGTTTATCGGGACCTTCATTGCGTCTCGGATCCCACAACAGATCCGTCCCCCTATCCCAACAGACGAAAGAAAATGGCCGAGATTGCCAGTCGTAACTGACAACCTCGGCCATATAAACAGTGCTATTTCTTCCAGCACATATCGACGTCATCCTGAGTGCTCAGGTCTGTAGCGATGCCCAACCGGTACCAGCAGTAATCAATAATCCACCCCCGCTCCTCCGCCGTCAGGCGCTCTACCTTCCTGATCTCTCCATCATTGGCGTGGATGTTGTAGAACTTCATCTGAAACGTGGGGTGCTTCTTGATGAAGACAATCGTCTCGATGTCGCCATCCTCAACGGCCTTGTAGTAGCCGACATAGAGCATGGCCACCACGACGAGGATTGCCGCGATTAAAAGCTTTTTCATTCTTACGGCCCCGTTGATGGAAGCTCTTTCGTCTGTAGCCCCTCCAAGCGCTCAAACGACGCTGAACACAGTAATAACGAGGTTATTTGAGTATTCCTGATTTACCCACCGCCGCCAGGACAGTCATCGCCGAAAGCAACGCTATTGCGCTCCATTGCATCCATACAAGTTTCCGCTTGAGTGAGGAAGGAAAGCTCTTTACGTCTTCGGTGCTAAGCGTGCCGCGCCTGACGTAGAAACTCGCAAACGTAACGAGACCAGATGCACCCCCTACTAAAAGCAATCTGCCCCAAGCACCTCCGTGCTTCAGGGCAGCCAACCTAGTGCCGGCAGAGCTGTTTTTGAGGTGTTCAAGGATCAGGTCCATCTTGATGCATGCAATGTAGAGGGCTATCCCGATCCAGGTGATCATCAAAATAATCACTACACCACACAACCCTCCGACTATTAGCTCAGCGGAATTCACTTAATAACCTCGTCAATCGTTTCGCCTGCCGGCTCACTAGTGGCGCCCCCTTTTTGTGAGCAGCGGCGCTTATCGAAGCTTCGCTGTGCTTAAGCGTGGGAACCGCGCATTGCACAATGCGCTAAACAAAACCTGACTTAACAGCGATCCCAAAGCAGATCATGACCAACAACAGAGAAATGACGCTCCATTGCAGCACTACTAGCTTCCGTTTGAGGGGAGCTGGGAAACTGGCCAAATCTTCAGAGCTCAGCTCACCCCTTTTCAAATAAAACTTAGGAAAGGTCACAATTCCCGAAATACCACCTACGAGCAGAAGCTTTCCCCAAGGCCCACCATGTCGAAGCGGAGCCCGAGTCATGATCGCTGAGCAATTCTTCAGGTGCTCCAACATCAAATCCATCTTCGTATAGGCCAGGTGCAAACAGACGCCTATCCAAAGAATTAGCCCTGCCAGATCAACAATGGCAATGGACAGAAGTACCTTATCAACGACGTTCAAACTCATTTACTTGCCTCATAGATCTTCTCACCGGCCCATTCGCCTGTAGCCCCACCAAGAGCTCCACCAGCGTATGAGCCCGCCGCTACGACGATGACACCACATGCCAAGGTTGCCATGCCGCCTGTGGGTACACCCAAGCCAACACAGATAATCCCCGCTGTGGAACCAGTCAAAACCGCACCGGTGGCAGCACCGCCGGCCACTCCTCCGACGAAGTTACCACCCTCGGTATATTTGATCTTTTCGCAGGCATCCTTGTTGCCAGCCGCACAGACTTCTTGAACCTTCATGTAAGACGCCCCACCACCTACGGCAGTGCCAATCCAGCCACCATACTTCACAACCTTGGCCGCTCTGGCGACACCGTCTGAATGAGTGGCATAACCGGGAATCTGCCCCGGTGCACCGGCCAGGGTCCAGTGATGCACCAAGCTTTTGCTTGAGATGCCGAGGGCTGATTTCAGACTTGGGTGATCAGGGAAACCGATGCCCTTTCTGGTTAACCCGGTGAGCTGTCTATCAAGCTTGGCAAACAGTCGTGCACGCTCATCAAAAAACTCTGAGCTACGCAAGTGACCGTCTCGCTGAAAACTTTTCTGGTGCAACGTTTCGATTTCCTTCAGCGAAGTTTTCACGTCTTCCAGGTTCTTGGCGAAGATCGATTCACCCACACCGATTGATGTTGAGCCTTGCGAAAGAATGGACTCTATCTGGCTCTGGTAGCGAACCATGAAGCTCGCTTCTTCGTCGGTCATGGGTTTGAGCGCCGCGTCCACTTTCTGCGCCGCTTCCATGAGCAACGCTTCTTCACGTGTGCACTGAGGATTGTTGGGATCACTCAACACGATGAGCTGCCCGGGCTTGGCGTACCCGGTGACGTGAGGGTTGAGGCGCGTGAACTTCTCAAGCGTTGCACCATCCGGTTTATCGAACAATGCGGCTTCTAACGCAGAGCGCGGCATAACTTGCTGAACGATGTAAAAACCGGGTTCCGCTGCTGGCTTCGCAACAGCCGGTTTCTCTGCGGGAGCCTCAGGGTATTCTGCCCAGTGCTTGGCGTGCAGATCAGTCGGTTCTACGCCACGGTAGACCTGTTTTCTTGGCGGGTTAGGTAGTGCGGGCTTTGGTACGTTTCCATATTCACTCATGCATCATCCTTGTTCACTTCGGGAATCCCGACTTGAGGTTCCGACAGTCCGACGCTATCGAAAAGCCCAAGTGCTGGCTGTAGGACAAAGCCTAAAAAGCTGTGCCCAAACGGCTGATTCCTGTCATTCGCGGGGCGCGCAGGATAACTGGTGAGGGAAGATGGTTGTATGGCAGCAGATGGCCACTCACCAAAGCGCGCCTCATTTGCCTGCGTTGAGCTACTTTCTACCACCAATAGTGACCGCCGCTTTAGGCCAATAGCCGCCGGTCGCAAAAGGCTACTTTCGGCCAAAAGCAGACATTCGAAACGTCTACTAAGCTAGGGGCGATTCACCTCCGAAAGCATTTGCTGGCTTTTGCTCACTCACCAAGTTGACAGAGAAGCTTATGGACGTCCAAGGACAGGTTCGCGCATGGTTACTGGAGCAGCAGGACTGGCTACAAGAGGCCGCTGATAGACTACTCAAGCAAGGCTTGCTCTCTCAGGTAGACATATCTGAGTTAGAGGCACGAATAAAAACACCCGAAGGCCAGGCCATTTCCAAGTTTCGCAACTTTGAGGAGCTGACGCATGCGCCTGTAGGATCGACGCTGCGTTTGCTTGGCATTGAAAAAGTGACAGGTATAGAAAGCCTCGGACCTCGAGCACCGTTAGATTTTGGCTCAGGTAATCTGACAGTAATTTATGGACACAATGGCTCTGGAAAGTCGTGCTATACACGAATTCTCAAAAAGGCTTCCGGACAAATCCGCGCAACTGATCTGAGACCGAACGTTTTTCAAGATGCTCCAGCAACAAGCCAGTGCACGATCAAGTTTGAATTAGATCACGCGATACAGGACATAGAGTGGCATACCAATCACCGGCCTATTGAGTCCCTTCGTGAGATCGATATTTTTGATAGTGAAGAGGCTCTGCATTATCTAAAAAGTGAAAGCACCGCTACTTATAGCCCGCCAATAATGGGCCTTTTTGAGAAGCTCGCTGCTGCAACGGATAGCATAAAAGAGTCCTTGCAGTTAGCACAGGATAAGCTTGTCAGTTCATTACCTGTCATTCCCCCCGCATATCATGAAACTATTGGCGGCCGATCTTATCGGATGCTCAGTTCGCTTACAGCTCCCGCGGTTGAGCATTTGCTGCTCTGGACCCCAGAAGATGCGCAAAACTTAGAAACGTTGAGCGAAAGACTTAAAATTGCAGACCCCGCAGCTCTCGCCAAACAGAAGCGGGCTACGAAAGCCCAAGCAATCCAAATAATTGAAAACGTTAAGCTGGCAGTAACATCATTTGGAGCTCAACAACTCGATATTATCCGAGACTTACGGGCCACAGCAGTAGAAAAGCGGCGAATTGCTATGGAGGGAGTCCGAGTCCAGTCTGCGTTGCTAGAGGGCGTCGGCACCCCAACATGGCGTGCTTTGTGGGAGGCAGCGCGGGCATACTCTTCCACTCCCTACCCGCAGGTACCGTTTCCCGCAACTGAAGGGGCACGTTGCGTCCTGTGCCAACAAGATCTGTCAGTCGAAGCTCAGCAACGATTGAACGATTTTGAGAGATTTGTGCAGGGGAAATTAGAAGCCGATGCTAAAGAAGCCGAGAAAAATTACAGTGAAATATTGCATAACCTTCCGATACCTTTAACAGAAGCTCAATTACAGACTCAATCTACAGCTGCTGGGCTAACCGATATCGCTTGGAAAGAAGCACTTTGGACTTTTTGGAGCACTGCTGACCAAATCCGAACATCCCTACAGAGTCATGAAGTAGAGGCTGCGGCCACCCCAATAAGTAATTTCAGTGCGAATCTCGCAATATTGGAGTCTTACCGCGATAGGCTTGAATCAGAGGCATCTCAGTTCGAACAGGACGCACTTCAATTTGATAGAGCTAAGGCAGACGCCGAAAAACTTATGTTCGAAGCAAGGCAATGGATTAGCCAGCAAAATGAAGCTGTCCGTCAAGAGTTGCAACGACTCAAAACAATAAAAACCTTCGAATCATGGAAGACCTTAGCTAGCTCTCGACGCATTTCCACTAAAGCAACGGAGATATCGGAAAGTGTCGTTACTGAAGCGTATGTTGGCCGTTTCAATGATGAGCTCCGCGCGCTTGGCGCGACACGTATTCAAGTTGAGCTGGTAAAGACCAGAACAGCTCGTGCGAAAGTACTTCACCAATTGAAGCTAAAGGGCGTCAAGAATGGTGATAACTTACCTGAAAAGGTTCTGAGTGAGGGGGAGCGAAGAATAATATCGCTCGCAGCATTTTTGGCAGACGTGACGGATAAGCCTGGGATTGCCCCCTTCATTTTTGATGACCCGATATCTTCTCTAGATCATGATTTCGAATGGAATGTCGCTTGCCGTCTAGCTGAATTGGCTAAAGAGCGCCAAGTACTCATTTTCACCCATCGGCTATCCTTGTATGGGGCAATGGATGAAGTCGCTAAGAAAATAGGCGAGGCGTGGAAGAAGGCCAACTATCGACCTATGTGTATCGAATCGTTCGGTGGAGTATCAGGCCATCCTGCTGATCAAGCAGTGTGGAACAATCCCACAAAGACAGCCAACAATATCCTATTGGATCGTCTGAGAGACGCAAAAAAAGCGGGAGAAGCAAACGGAGCCGCGACATATTATGCGCTAGCCCAAGGCATCTGCAGTGACTTTCGCAAACTCATCGAGCGCTCCGTCGAAGATGACTTGCTTCAAAAGATTGTAGTTCGCCATCGTAGAGGAATTTCAACCGACGGCCGGCTGCCAGCATTGCTTGGAATAACTCGGGAGGAACTCAATCGAATTGACGATCTTATGACGAAGTACAGTTGCTATGAGCACAGCCAATCCACAGAAATGCCCGCTAAGCCGCCGGAAGAACCAGAGCTAAAAGCGGATATTGAGTTACTCAAGGTATGGAGAGAGGATCTGGAAACTCGGAGAAAAAAGGCAGCTTAATAACCTAAGACAATCTGAGCCAGGCGAAAAACTATGACTGAATCGCTCTTCGTGTCCTAGTCAACTCAGAATGTCCGCTTCAAGCAGGAGCGGACATTCGGCGTACCTGCGAAATTAGGAGCGATTCAACAGTAGACTTTGCCGTATCCATGTCAATACTCTGACACATACGACTCTTGCAACGCTTTTAGCGTCTCGCGCTCGTCGATCCAGTAACGCGAGGTAAGTTCAACGGCCAAATTCTTGGCCAGCTCATTAACTTCGTCCCGAAGCAATTTTAGGCTGTTGAACTTCGCTTCAGAGTCAACGATTTTTCGTATGCCATCTGGAGTGGTTAGCCCCATTGTCCAAAGTTTATTGTCGATGAATCGAGAAAGCTGTTGGATTGTTGCAGCAACCAAAGCCAGTTCGTTATATCCCGGCACAGAAATTGTAGGTTCCTCAAAGTGATATACAAGCCCTGCGATCTCATAACTATTTACTAAAATTGCAGAAGGGTTATCACTATCGGCTTTCAAATTTTTCAGCATACGGATTATTTTTTTTGCACCACCGCCCGTACGCCTTTCTTTTTCGTTGATTTTATCAATGTGAAGAAAAGGACGATTCAGAAAGCTTGTAAAAGTATACTTTTGAAAAATCTTAACCTCTCTGTCTTTCTTATTTTTGCTAATTTGATACTGCGCTGAATCATGCCAATGCGAGGGAACGACATCGACTTTTCTCGACAGACTCCCACCCGACAGCCCAATTGCTTTGTCTCCCGTAATATCAACGTTGGCCGCAGGATATGCTGCTTTCAGCGCTGTTTCCAGCTCACCACGGAGTGTTGCGAGCAGAGCAACTCCGCTTGGCCCGACCCAATTGGTGTAGTCTGACGTATTTGCCCGAGAGCCAGTTAGGTCAATAGTCACGTAGCGATCTAAGAGTACCAATATATCAATATCGCTTACACCGCGGATATGGACATTCAGTGGCACAGATCCTTGATATTCGAAGCGTACATCTGTGGTGATACGATTTGTGATTTGGCTTTTTACCCTTTCACCTTCGGCTACGGAGTTCTGTGTGTAGGTGGGGTCTACCTCCTGCATGATCCCTAAAGCATACTTAGCCCATTGACCAGTCGAACGAGTTTCAAACTTTTCGGAAATTGATCTGGCATTAGCAAAAATACTATCTTGAGCGGTATATTGGTTGCCCCGACGCCGAGATTTTAGATCGGTCAACCTTCTACTAACATCCTTACTCATCTTTTTTCCTCCAAGTAAACGTCATAGTTCCAGCAGTGCCACGACCTTTAGCTGTGAAATATTCGCCTTGAGCGATTTTCAAGCTTTGGATAAATCTCATCTCGCTGTAGCCTTGATGAGAATTGAGATGAATATTACCGACCTTAGGTTTATTCACGTAGCTATACATAAGCATCCAGCAACCATCAGGCTCAGGAATTAGTGCTACCGAAAGACTGTGTGATACGGACGATTTGGTCTCCAGTCGGACACGAATTTTTTCCCAAGTCTGAGAAATTGTTAACTCTCCTTCCCAGTCTTGAGCAACACTTCCGTCATCGTTGATTGTCTGACCGACACACAGCCACTCTCCTGCGACGTTAGGAATTTGAGCGAAAAAGCTTAGGGGCCTCCAGCCGTATTTATTGAAAAACCAGTGAAGGGCGGTGTACGTCAAACTAGCGGTAATAGGAATTACAATGAAGTACTTGCCCCACTCCGGAACCCCAATTTTGGCCATCAGATCAGATAACCCAATCCCAACTGCGGGGAGTAGGGAAACCAGAATGGTTGCCAACATGCCTAAGTAGCGACCGATGGTGCTCCTACGGTGGCCTATCACCGAATACTCATGATCTTGCAAATGCCTTTCCTCGTCTTCGCCCAATGTCATAGGTCACATCGACAACGATAGCACTTTGAAATCAACAAAAAAGCATCATTTACTCTGCAATGCGGATTAACACAAAAAAACCAGTTCGTATGGTCGAGGTCGTTTGACCGAGCCAATTTACCTTGCCAAGAGCAGCATTTGGCCGGGAACTGTACGTGGCTGAAATCGCCCCATCTCTCAAAGAGATCACGAGCATTCCCGACATAACTATTATCATTTGAAATGCACTGAGATTGGCCCAATCCGATCAGAAAGAAAGAGTGCACTCCTTCGCAATTCAGGGCCGAGTAAGTCTCGGCAACACCACCCCCTCCCCCAACCTCTCCACCCCCAACCGCACCCTCTCCCCACCCTGCTCAATCACCACCCCATCCCCCTCCACCGCCACCAACCTCACCCCAGGCCCAACCTTCTCCCCCTGCAAAAAACTCCTTGGCGGCCCATCGTTCAGGCTCAATATCGCCACCGCCCCCCGACTCCCCGCCATCACCCCGCTCACCTTGATATCCATCGGCGCCGTTTGATTGGAAAACCACTGCAACGCCGGGCTATCACTTCGCGCCGCGAGCAACTGCGGGGCCGCTGCCGGGGTGTGTGATTCGGCGGAGGTCAGCAGCAGCGACGACCATGTCGCCACGCCGACCAGCGCGGCGAGCAGCGCGAGGGCCTGGACCATTTGGGGTGGGGAAACGCGTGCGGTGAAGGTCATGGGTTGAATCTCCTTTTTATCCCTGCTGTCAGCCTACGCGGCAATTCTCTCCGTTTTATTTCACACGCCTTACAGGTTGGCCGTGCAGGATGGCGCAGGACGCAAAGGAGCGCGCGCGATGAACAGGCAAGAGGGTTTTACGCTGATCGAGTTGATGGTGGTGCGGGTGATCATCTCCGGGGCTGGTTTGAGACGAGGAGCAATGAGCGCTCGATGGCCCTGATTGCGGAGTCCGCATGGCCAGGTTAGGCGGTTGTTGCGCTACGAACGGGTTATTGGCGCTGCAGAGAATCGGCGGTTTCTCAAGGTTGGCGTACATGTGTTTGAGCGTAGTCAGGAGGCGCTCCCGTTGGCCACACTCGGAACCCTGCTGAGCCGCCCATAAAGCTCCTGAGCCTAGTCCAAGAAGAGGACCAGGCCAGGAGCCAGTTTTTTTAAGCCTACTTGTTTGGAACCACAGTGAAAGTGCGGGGCAGGGACGCGTCTCCAGCACCGTATTCTTTGGCTGTAATGATGTGCGAACCCAAGGCCAATCCAGTCAAGGAAAAGGTCCATTTCCCCGTTGGATCAACAGCGGCTGCACCTTTGACGATCGCGCCGTCAAACACTTCAACTTGCTGCGCTGGTTGCGCGTTACCGGCAAGTGTCACGCTGGTCTCGGTGGTTTTAGCGCCATTCGCAATTTCAACGCCGTTGGCTCCTTTGACCGAAGTGATAGTGGGTGCAATTGCATTAGGTTGGGATGTCGACATGGTGAACACTCCGATAGTGAGATAAATGGAACGGAGTAATTCAACGCTGAAAAACGCAAATGCACACCTGTCAGATCTGACAGGTAGCAGTGCTTTTTCGACGAGCGGTCGTCATCACTCAGGGTCGGTCAGCGCTGCGAGCAGTGCGAGGGCCTGGACCATTTGGGGTGGGGAAACGCGTGCGGTGAAGGTCATGGGTTGAATCTCCTTTTTATCCTTGCTGTCAGCCTACGCGGCGATTCTCTCCGTTTTATTTCACACGCCTTACATGTTGGCCGTGCACGATGGCGCAGGACGCAAAGGAGCGCGCGCGATGAACAGGCAACAGGGTTTTACGCTGATCGAGTTGATGGTGGTGCTGGTGATCATCGGCATCGCCAGTGCGGCGATCAGCCTGAGTATCAAGCCCGATCCGTTGCAGTTGCTGCGCAAGGACGCCGAGCGTGTGGCGCAGTTGCTGCAGGTTACGCAGGCCGAGGCCCGCGCGGATGGCCGGCCGATTGTGTGGGTGAGTGATGCCAAGGGCTTTCGGTTTAGTCGGCGCAGTGACAGTGGCAAGGGGTTTGATCATTTCGCGCAGGATCCGCAGTTGCGGCCGCGTGCCTGGCAGAGTCCGAAGATGGAGGTGCGGGTGGAGCCGAAACAGAGGGTTGTGCTGAACGCTGAGTGGATCAATCCGCCGCTGCAATTGACGTTGTCGGATGGGTTGAATCGCTTGAGTGTGCTGCGTGATGGCAGTGGAAGGATCAGCCTGCAATGAAGCGCCAGCAAGGGTTTACGTTGATTGAGGTGATGGTCGCGATTTTGTTGATGGCGGTGGTGAGTCTAATTGCCTGGCGGGGGCTGGACAGTGTGACGCGGGCGGACAGTCATTTGCAGGCGAGCAGTGAGCAGAGTGACGGTTTGTTGCGGGCGCTGAATCAGTTGCAGCGAGATGTGGAGATGCGCGCGGGGATTGAGTTGACTGAGCCGAAGAAGGTTGGGGTGGATGATGAGCCGCCGACCGCCCCGCCCGCTTTGACTGTGCGCAGTAGCGACAGTAAGGGTTTTCGTCTGGACATCATTCGTACGGCGGCGGATCAGCCGGGGGCTTTGCAGCGGGTGCGGTGGTGGGTCAAGGGCGACACCTTGTACCGCGCGGTGGCCCCGGCGCGCAGTCGATATCCACTGCCTGCGCCAACGGCTGGGGTGGCGGTGTTGAACGAAGTCAGCGATGCGCAAGTACGCGTTTGGGAAATCGATAAAGGCTGGCGACAACTGAGCGGCAACCGGCAGGAGGATCCACAAGGGCTGGAGATTCGGTTGACTCGGCAGACGCCACAGGGGGTGGAGAAATATCGGCAGGTGATTGGCCCACTTAATTGAGCCGTTCCGCCTACGGCAACTTCAACGAGGTCTGTGCTCATCAGGACAAACTGCCCGGCTGTCAGGCCGCCATCGCTGGTAAACCAGTTCGCTGTGCGTCAGATAGTTGAATGGTCATCTGTGGCTTTACCGTGAATCAATCTCCTGTTCGGACGATGGCTCGACGCAATGGACTCACCGCATAAGATCCGGCCTTCACGTTGACGATGTTGCAGCTCTGGTCGCCATGGAACGCTTTTCAACACCAATCGAAACAGCGAAAAACATGATGCCGAGAACGGCCAGGCCTGCGCCAACCCAGCCCGTTGATGCCCAGCCGAGTCCGCCGGCAATGGCGAGGCCACCAAGCGAGGCACCGACCGCGTTGGATATGTTGAATGCGCTGTGGTTGAGGGCCGCGGCAAGTGTTTGAGCTTCACCGGCAACATTCATCAGACGTACCTGGAGTGCGGGTACCAGTGCGAAGCCGCATCCGATTAAAAACAGTACAGCCAGAGTGCCGATCCCAGAGGATGCGAAAACGGAGAAGCCCGCCAGGAACACCGCGTTCCAGATCATGATGTAGAAGATCGCAGGAACCAGCGCGCGGTCAGCCAGCCAGCCGCCAATCAGGTTGCCAACAATCATGCCTATGCCCCAGACCGCCAAGACCATTGGCACCTGGCCGGATGTAAAACCAGTCACTTCAGTCAAGGTCGGGGTAATGTAGCTATACACCGAAAACATCCCGCCGAAACCGATTGAAGCTGTAGCCAGCGTTAGCCAAAGCTGAGGCTTTTTGAGACCAGCGAGTTCGGATTTCGGACTCGCAGACTCGTCGCGGGGGAGGGTCGGGATAAATATCCAAAACAGAACGATGGCAATGGCTCCACCCGCAGCGAGCAGCGCAAACGCGCCCCGCCATCCGAAGAGCTGACCGATCCACGTGGCAGTTGGAACACCTACGACATTGGCCGCCGCCAATCCCGCCATAACATAGCCGGCAGCTTGAGCTTTTCGATTTTCAGCGACCATGGTCGCGGCAACCAGGCAGGCGACACCGTAGTAAGCGCCATGCGGCAGACCGGCCAGGAAACGCGCACCTAGCAAAGTTGCATGATTCCAGGCGACGGCGCTTGCCCCATATCCAATCGCAAAAAGCGCAAGTAATGCGATCAATAGAGCCTTGCGAGGGCAGCGTGCGGCGAGGATCGCAATGAGCGGCGCGCCGACCACAACGCCAAGGGCGTAGGCCGTGATGTAACCGCCTGCAACCGGTATGGAAACGTGCGTGCTCGACGCCAGACCGGGAAGCAAACTCATGGACGCAAACTCACCCGTACCGATGAATAGGCCGCCGAGGCCAAGTATGGCGATGGCCGTGCCTGTGCCGTGTGGGACGTCAATGGCCGGACGGGATTGTGAAGTGCTCGTATCGATACTGGATTGACTTGTCATGAACAATGCCTCCGATGAAGCGATACCGAAGGCACGCTTTAAAAATGCAACGCAGTGGCACCTGTCTGGATGAGGTGCCAAGAATGGGCTTACCGGGTCGTAGTCGCCGGCCTACTTGTGGACGATATCCGCGATGTAATCGGTGAATTCATCTGCGTAATCTTCGTGCCAGCGAGAAAGCGCTGGACGGTTCTGGATCATGTCATCTGCTGCCCACTGCATGCGGCACTGATGCAGTTCCCAGCTGGCTTCGTTGTCTTCACAGAAAATATAGAAGTCGCCCTCAGCCATTTTCTCGACCATGCGATCTGCGACTTGATCGGCTGTCCATGGACTGTCCGGCTTTTTCGTATCACGGGTCATACCTGGGAAATTCATAGGTGTGAACGTGTATCCAGGTATCAGAAGGTGAGCGGTTACACGGTCACCCACCTTCTCGCGTAGCTCATGGGCTAACTGCTCGGTAAGGACTTTGACCGCAGCTTTTGAAAGCGAGTACGCCGCGTTTCCAGGACGAGTAGTGATGCCTTCCTTCGAGCCAAGGTTGACGATGGCGGCTGCGCCGCTTTGGGAAAACATCGTATCTACGAAAAGCTGCTGTAGCGTCAACACACTCCAGAAATTGATTTCCATCAACGTTCGCCATTGGGCCAGGCCTTCCCATGGCCTCGCCCCCGTGTTGATGGCTGCGTTATTCACCAGTAGGGATACTTCACCGAATTCACATGACCTTTCGTAGAGATGGTGAAGATCGCTTTCGGACGTGACATCGCCCTTGATCAACAGCAGGTTCACGTCAGGAAATTGATTGCGTAATGTCTTGATCGCAACGTCCAATGCAGACGCATCGCGATCAAAAAGAACGACGTTCATTCCCTCGCTGGCAACCCGCCGCGCAATGGCGTAACCAATGCCAACTGCAGCCCCGGTAATGACCGCAACGGCACCGCTACGAATGGCTGGATGATTCACAAGAATGTTCTCCTGACTGGATGTTCGTTAAGCGTCGGACTGGCCCGCAGGACAATCTCAGTAATTTCGGCAGGCACACCGAGGCGGATTGGAAAACCGTTCCACAAGGCAGTGCCATTGCTGACGTAAAGCCTCATCTTGCCGACGTCATAATGGCCGGAGATAAAACCCTGATTGGCATATCCGGCTACCAAGTCCAAGCCGGTGATCATGCCCCCATGGGTGTGTCCGGACAGTTGCAAACCGACGCTAGCAGCCGCCGAATCCGGTGCACCTTGGGGGCGATGTTTTAGAAGAATCGTGGGCACATCTTTTGGAGCGCCGGCGAGGGCTTCAGCCAAGTCCGGGCCTTTATGGCCATAAGCTGGAGCAGCCTCGTCAGTTACGCCTGCGACGATTAACTGGTCTGCGCCTTTACGCAGGATGACGTGCTCATTCACCAGAACCTGCATGCCCAAACGCTTGAACTCCGCGATCCATTGGTCTGCGTCGAAGTAGTATTCGTGGTTGCCAGGAATGGCAATTACACCCAGTGGAGCAGTGAGCTTGCTCAGCGGTGCGACGTCGTTCTTACGAGCTTCGACGGTGCCGTCTATGAGATCACCGGTGATCAGAATGGCATCGGCATTCAGTGCATTGGCGCGAGACACGACTCCTTCAACCCAATCAGCCTGGAACAGGCGGCTGATGTGCAAGTCAGTCAACTGGACGATCCGTAAGCCATCCAGTGATCGAGGCAGGTGCTGCACCGTTACTTCAACGCGATGAACGCCAGGCACCTGCACTGCTTGATAAACACCCACGGCTGAAAGCAGCAGCGCTGCTAGTGCGATTGCGGAACGGAGTCGTCCATCAAACACGTCTTTCATAACCACCGTGCGCCTGATCGCAAGGGCTGCACAGATCAAATCGGTGACCAGCGTCAGCACCATCACCAGTACAAACGCACAGAACAGCCAGCCTGCAACCAAGACCGCTGCACGAGGCACCTCAGGGGAAAACATCGTTCCGTAAACGGCGATGAGAATAAGGTGGTACTTCGAAATGATGAGCAGCCCTACCGCCAACAGCGCACGCCAACCACGACCGACAGGTAGCGGGACGATGAAGCGCCAAAGAACATAGAGGTAAGCAACGGTCAGGTAGATATGGAACACAGTACGGACACCACCCTTAGGGTTGACGAAGCGATCGTTGAGTGAAATTAATAGTAACCGAGATGAATCGCGCAATTGATTAGCGAGATTGCATCAGCCTTTGAATTCAGCTCAACCATGGATACGTCATGCCTGTACTGCCTACCGCACGGCTTTCTCGTGCAGACCTCGCCGATCTGAATTCCTTTCTCGCCGTTGAAAGGATGCGAAGCTTTACCCATGCGGCGGTCGAACTCGGTATCACGACCTCAGCGCTGAGTCATGCCATCCGCAATCTGGAAAGTCGGCTCGGCGTTCGGCTGCTGAATCGGACGAGCAGGACGGTGTCTCCAACCGACGCAGGAGCCGCGCTTGCAAAGCGATTGACCGTGGGTTTTACCGAGATAAGCGGCGCTCTGGCAGCGCTGGATCGCCACAGAGACAGACCTTCCGGCCGACTTCGGCTCAACGTCTTGGCTGACGGCGCACGCCTACTGTTCACGAAGTTTCTTCCGTTATTTCTGGAGGCCTATCCTGAGGTCTCAGTAGAAGTCGCAGTTGACGACAGGATGGTGGACATCGTTTCGGCAGGCTTCGACGCCGGCATCCGTTTCGGCAACACGATTCCCGAAGACTACATTGCCGTGCGACTTAGCGAAGAGTTGCGATGGGTAGCGGTGGCCTCGCCTAGATACCTGAACGCTAATGCTCGTATCGTGATTCCCGAGGACTTGAAGAACCACAACTGCATCCAGATTCGAACGGGTAACGGTGTCATCTACCGGTGGGATTTTGCAAAGGATGGCGACCATCAGGCCGTCGATGTTCCTGGACAGCTATGCGTGAACGAAACCACTTTCGGAATTGAGATGGCACTAGCCGATCGAGGCATCACCTACTGCCTCGAAGAACGTGTCAGTGCTTACCTCGCTCGCGGCGAGCTACAAATTGTGCTCCCGGACTGGGCTCCCATCGAACCCGCATTTTATATTTACTACCCTGGACGTCGACAAATGCCGCCAGGTCTTCGAGAGCTGGTAGATCTGTTTCGGGCTAACCTGTCCTCCTGACCAGATTATCGAAGGCCGCGTCCATCACGCTGAATGACGACAGCCCCCAAGAGAGATGGGCTGGCTGGCTGGCCGCCATCGCTGGCAAGCCAGCTCCCGCAGGTATTCGGGGCAGGCAGTTGGGGATTGGTTAGCTGTTAGGCCGTCATCGCGAGCAGGCTCGCTCCTACAGGGATTGGGTGAGGTCAGTGGGGGATTGGTTGGTTGGCAGGCCGCCTTCGCGAGCAGGCTCGCTCCCACAGTGGGAATGGGTGGAGTCAGTTGGGGATAGGTTGGCTGGCAGGCCGCCTTCGCGAGCAAGCTCGCTCCCACAGTTTTTAATGTGCGTACAACCCAAGCGGCAAAGCCGCCCCACTCAACAGGATGAGCGTTAGCTCGGCTGCAGCTCTTGATCTTGATCTTGATCCACGGGCGACGTCGGAAGGCTGAGTGGAGGGATTGATCCGGGGGTGGGAGCGCAGCGACCGTTTGGCGCAGCCAAACACAGCGAGAGGAGGTGCAGCGAAGCAAACCGTAGGCGCTGCGCCCGGATCGATCCCGCAGCGAAGGAACCCCGAGCCCCAGCGAGCGGGCCGCACGTAGGAGCAAGCCTTTTGGGTTACCTTTTCGGCGTTTGGAAAAGGTGACCCGCCGTAAGGGCGGAACCCTAAGCCGCCGTTACCGCAGCAACGGATATGTACACGATCAACCCCACTAGCTCAAAACGACTACTCCGCCAGGGAGTTCGGTGCATTTGACGCCGTAAGCATCACGAATCAGCAGTGCGACGCCAGCAAGTTGGTCGAGGCTGAAGCGCGCTTGGACGCGGCGTTGGCCAAGTTCGCGGTTGAGCAACAACAACATCCCCGGCCGATACCGATTGATCTCATCAATCATCTGGCTCAGCGTAGCGCCGTTAAACACCAACACTTGCTGACGCCAATTCATCACCGCTGCCGTGTCGACACTCTGCACACTGCCAACCTGCCGCGCGTCATAGGTCACCTGCTGCCCCGGTTCAAGACGCAGACTACGCCCCTCAACATCCACTTCAACCGCACCATCAAGGCAAGTCACACAGACTTGCTGATCGGTATTACGCAAGTTGAAACGCCCCTGACTGGCACGCAACCACCCTCCCCCAGCCTGCATCGCCAACGGCAACCGCGCGGTCTGCACTTCAACTTCACCACTGACCAGCTCAAAACCCTGCACACCCTCAGACACTGCACGCTGATTGATCCGCGTCTGAGTATTCAGCTCCAGGCTCACACCCTGCACCGGTTCGAAACGCCGCTGCTGGCCAACTTCAGTGATGTAGTCAGCGCCCAACCCTTCGAAGCCACCAGGAATCGTCCCGCGCACCAGCAAAAACGCCGCCGAAGCAGCAATCGCCCCACCGAGAAAAGCACGTCGACCAAACCCTCGTGGCGCCTGCATTTGCTCCACGGCCGGTTGCAGCTGCTGCCACAACCGCTTGGCCTCTTCGAACGCGCGGGCATGCTCGGCGCTCTGCGCGCACCATTCGCGCAATGCGCGGGCGTCAGCAACGGTGGCGCGGCCGGAGGTCAGCAGGACCAGCCAGTCGCGGGCTTCGCTGTGCAGAGGGTCGGCCGCCGATGGCTCGGCAGGTGTCAGTCGAAAGATGTTCAAACGCGCAGATTCTCAACGAATTGATCGGGCACTATTCAGAAGACGGTTTTCCGGCCCCGCGACCGAACCGCTGAAACACTTTTCTTTCCAGTTTCGCGGCGCAGAAGCCCAACGCGGCTTTGATTTCCTTCTCGACCATGCGCGTGGAAATGCCGAAACGCTGCGAGATTTCCAGATGCGGCGCCTCTTCCAGACGCGCCGCGATGAAGATCTTCCGGCGCCGTGCAGGCAGCTCGTACAACGCACTGAGCAGCGACTGGATCTCCTTCTGCCCGCCCACTACCCGCGCCGGGTCCAGCGCTTCGTCGCCGATTTGCAGCAGCTCTTCGACTTCCTCGCCAGTAAGCAGGCGCGCGTCGGCCTGACGGCGGTCGGCGGCGATGTTCAGGGCCATGCGATAGAGATAGGCATTGGGCCGCAGGACGTTCGGCGGCGTCTCCATGCGATCAACGCGCAGGTAGGTTTCGTGCAGCACGTCGTTGGCCAGATCTTCCGAGCCGAGACGCCGGCGCAGGCGCACCCGAAAGTCCTCGTAGGACGTCAGGAACAGTTGGACCATCGAACCTTGTCCGGTGTCTTTCATCCCCCGGAAACTCCTTCCCATTTGGTGCATTCCATGCGTTTCCCTGACGACTCCGGTAACAACAGCAACGTGACCGGCTGACGCAAGGCGCTGGGCGTCGGCCGATCGATTTTGAGGTTGCGAAAGCTTTCCACCAGCGCGTTGTCGCGCCGTACATCACCGGTCGAAGTGACCAACCGGTTGTGCTGCACCAAGCCGTCACGGCCAACCCAGACCTGCAACACCGCGCGATAACTGCCCGGACGGGTCAGCGGCGAGCGGCACAGGTTGCGCTCGATCGCCGCTTGCACCGCCGTCGCGTAACTGCGGTTGACCGCGACGCTTTCCGGCGTCTGTTTTTGCGGCGGCGCCGGCACGTCTTCGACCTGCGCCACTTGCAACGTAAACGCATCGTCCCGGGCATACCGCGCCATCAACCCACTACCGCCGAGCAAGCGACGCAGGGCATCGGCGGCGGTGTATTCACCGTCCACCGCCAGCGAGCGACGACCGCGACTCAACTGGCTGTCGACCAGCACCGCAACGCCCGTGGCGTGGCTGTACTGGTCCAGCGCGTGCGCCAGATCCTGTGCCGGAATGTGCAGCGTCATGCGCAAGTCCGCCGGCACCGCGTCGGCCATGGCGTGGCCCGCCGCACAGCCAAGCAGCCACCCCAGACACATCCGGCGCACAAGCCTCGTTGAACGCTGAAAACCGTCCGTGGAATTGCCTCGCTGCACGGCTGACGAATCCTTGGAAATCGTCATCCTGAGGGCTGTTTATGAATCTGGTGTGACGGGCGGTGCAAAAAAACCATCACGGGAATTGCGCAAGGCTTGCACTAGACTCAAGCCATAGCGCGGCCCCGTCGGGCCGGCCAGGAGGCGAGCATGAACACACTGTGGCGATTGAGCCTTGGCGGGCTGTTGTTGATGGCGCTGTCGAGCGCTTATGCCGAGCAGCCGTTGGGCTGTGTCGAGGTGACGGTCGGCGGTTACAAGGCGCCGAATTACGACTGTTTGAGCCAGCAGATGGGCAACAACCCGGAAGGCGCTGCGGCGGCGCAGAAGAATCAAGAGGCGATGAATGTGCCGGTGAATAAGCGGCCGCCGAATCAGGTTGGCCTCGCGACCCCAGCCGCAACCAGCACGCGGATGGGCAATACCTTTGGCACGTCGGTGAAACCGCAACGTCCGCCGCAATGACACCCCACCGATCGTTCCCACGCTCCGCGTGGGAATGCCTCAACGGGCGCTCCGCGTTCGGCTTTGGAGGGGACGCGGAGCGTCCCGGGCTGCATTCCCACGCAGAGCGTGGGAACGATCATTGCGAGCTCAATCGCTTGGGGTTTGGCGGAAGCTCACCGCGAGGCGGTTCCAGCTGTTGATGGTCGTGACGGCCATGGTCAGGTCAACCAGTTCGCCTTCGCTGAATTGCTCGCGCGCCTGCTCATAAACGTCATCAGGCACACGACTCTCGGCTAACAACGTCACCGCCTCGGCCCAGGCCAGCGCCGCACGCTCACGCGGGTTGAAGAAGTTGCTGTCGCGCCACACCGCGATCGCATACAAACGCCGATCACTCTCCCCGGCCCTCCGCGCATCCACCGAGTGCATATCGGTGCAGAACGCACAGCCATTAAGCTGCGAGGCGCGGATCCGGATCAATTGCAGTATCGGTTGTTCGATACTGAGGTTGGCGGTCAGCGCCTCCATGGCAATCATCGCTTTCATCGCTTTGGGCGAAGCGTTGTAGTAATCCAGGCGCGGGGACATGGCGGTTCTCGGTAGACGGAATAATGAGTTCACCGTAAACGCCGACAGCGATGCATTACAGCCCCAATTGCACGGAAAACCGCTACACCACTGCCCCCTGCCTTTACGCGCTGATCGTTCCCACGCTCCGCGTGGGAATGCAGCCATGGACGCTCCGCGTCCACTGTGACGCAGAGCGTCACGGGATGCGTTACCACGCAGAGCGTGGGAACGATCAATCAAAAGATCGCAGCCTTCGGCAGCTCCTACAGGGATTGGGGCCAATTTCGGGTTTTTCGGGTAGGCAACTATTGCCGATCCCGCAACAGCGGTAATCTGGCGGGCACGCCAAATAGCCTCGGGAGCCTCGTCGGTATGGAACTTCACGTCGTGATCAACGGCCGCAAGGATCTTGCCGGTCAGTTGTACCAGCAACTGCGCGGCGCCATTGAATCCGGGCGTCTGGCCGCTGGCACGCAGTTGCCGCCCAGCCGCCTGCTGGCCGAGCAACTGGGCATCTCGCGCAAGACCATTTCCGACACCTACGCGCAATTGACCTACGAAAACTTCCTCACCGGGGTCATCGGCAAAGGTACTTACGTCAACGCCCGCCCGGCACAGGTCCGGCGCAAGCAAAGCCACAGCGAACTGGCGAGCGCCGAAGTGATCGAGAGCTGGCGCAATCTGCCGGTGTTTCTGCGCCATCCGACGCTGGAAGGCTCGCTGCGTTATGACTTTATCGGTGGCGCCACCAGCAAGGGCCAGTTTCCGCAGGATGACTGGCGCCGTTGCGTCGCCCATGCGATGCGTCAGATGGGCCAGTCCAAGGGCTTCTACAGTGTCGCCGAAGGCCTGCCGGCGCTGCGCAATGCGATTGCGCGGCACATCGCGTTTTCCCGCGGGATCAACTGTCAGGATGAAGACATCGTCGTGTGCAACGGCGCGCAACAGGCGCTGGACCTGATCACTCGCGTACTGATCAGCCCCGGCAGCCTGGTGGCGATGGAAGATCCCGGTTATCCGCCGGCACGCCTGCTGTTCGGCACCCACGGCGCCGAGGTGGTCGGGATTCCGGTGGATGCCGAGGGCATTCAGGTCGAACACATTCCCGATGGCACGCGCCTCATTTATGTCACGCCGTCACACCAGTTCCCGCTGGGCATGCCGATGAGTCAGGCGCGCCGTGAAGCCTTGCTGGCTCGCGCCCATGAGCTGGGCGCGATCATCATCGAGGACGACTATGACAGTGAGTTTCGCTACGAAGGCCGGCCTACCGATTCGCTGTTCAATCTCGACCAGCGCGGCATCGTCGCTTACGTCGGCACGTTCTCGAAAACCCTGCTGCCGGAGTTGCGTCTGGGCTATGCGATTCTGCCGCCGGCGATCCTTGAGGCGGTGATCCGCGCCAAGCAGCTCACCGATCTGCACGCCTCGACCCTGCCGCAATGGGCGTTGGCCAAGTTCATCGCCGAGGGCTGCCTGCTCAAGCATATCCGCCGCTGCCACGCGATCTACGCCCAACGCCGCGAGCGGATTCTGGTGCGCATGGCCAGCGATCTGGCGCCCTGGCTGGAAGCGGTGCCGGCGAGCGCCGGTTTCCATATGGCGGTGTTCTGCAAGGTGCCGATCGACCTGCCGCTGGTGATCGAACTGGCAAAAAAGGTCGAAGTCGGCCTGTACTCGATCAATGGTTTTTATCATCAGCAACCGGCGAAAAACGGTCTGTACTTCGGCTTCGGTGCCATCGAAACACTGGACATTGATATCGCCCTGGATCGCTTGCGCGACATCCTGCAACAAGTTGCCTGAATGATTGGCCTAAAGATTTAACCGCCGATTGGTTATTGGTGTTCGGGGGGTGCAGGCCTATTCTGCACAGGCGTTATCCCTCAATGAGCAGGATTCGTCCGGCCTGATTCAGGAGTGTGAGCAATGTCCAACGAAGTGATCAATACGGTGCAGGTGCAGGCTGCCGCCGGCCGCTCGGATGAACTGGGCAGGCAACTGCAGAAAATCGTCGAAACCCTGCGCGAAACCCCGGGCTGCGATTCTTACCTGGTCGACCGCTGCCCCGAGGACAGCCACCGCTGGACGGTCAGTGCCCGCTGGCAATCGGAAGCGGCGATGCAGGCGCATTTCAACCGGCCCGAGGCGCAGGGGTTTATTGACCTGATCGATAGTCGGCTGGCCAATAGCGTGGATTTCAACAGCTTTCCTATTGTTTAAAAGCAAGATCAAAAGATCGCAGCCTTCGGCAGCTCCTACACCGCCCCCTGTAGGAGCTGCCGAAGGCTGCGATCTTTTGATTTTTGGGGCATCTGAATTGGTCACCTGATCTTCCCGAATATTGGCCATTTGAATGCGCCACCCTGCGGACTACTGTGATTGCCCCCCCAGCCATCACAGGTAACCCGCCATGAAAGCCCTGCCCTTTCTCGCCGCTGCGCTCACCTTCAGCCTCTGCACGCCAGCCGCTTTCGCCCACGACCCGTCGGAAAAAATCACCGTCCTGCAAGACCAGATGCTGAAAAACGCCCCGGGCAAAAAAGCCATGATGATCGAGGTCGACTACAAACCCGGCCAGTCCTCCGTTGCCCACAAACACGACGGCACCGCGATGGCCTACGTGCTCGAAGGTGAAGTGATTTCCCAGGTCAAAGGTGAACAACCGATCACCTACAAAAAGGGCCAGTACTGGTACGAACCGGCCGGCTCCGAGCATCTGGTGTCGAAAAATGCCAGCCAAAGCAAACCTGCGAAGTTGCTGGTCTTCATGGTCCTGGCCCCGGATGAACAAGTGTTGATCCCGCTGAAAAACTGATGGCTGGTTAAACAGCCATAACTAAACGGGCGCAAATCGACGATTGGCGCCTTTTTATTTCCCTGCGTAATTAGCTGCTACGGGTTAAAGCCAATCAAACTATTGCTTATGTTTTATTACAGCAAATTGTCAGCTTGGCGGGTTTAGTCTGAATTAACTGTCGTCACCGACGACATTTCAAACTTTCCGACTGATGTTGTTTCACGGGAGAAACACCATGAAACTTGCGTTCACCAGTGCACTGGCAATATCGGTTTTAGCTCTGTCAGCCTGTTCGGTACCCACCGCGCCTCAAGCAGTTTCCTCACTGGACACCCTGCTCCCCCATCCCACCGGCCGCAGCAACGCCACGCAAGTGAAAAGCGGTCCCGGCGTGTCCTTGGGCGTGATCTACAGCCCAAGCACCCAGACCAACCGCGAATACCTGCGCGACTACCAAGCCAACGCCGGCACCGGTTTCGGCCAGAGCCTGCTGGTGCAACCAATCCACGACGCCTACGTCGCCAGCTCGAAACCGGACATGGCGGTGGAATGGGTCAATGCCTCGCTGCAACGCCAGTTTGGCTCAGTGACGGTGTATCCGGACATGCAGAGCATGCGTGCGGCCCGGCCGGATGTGGTGGCAATCGTCGATACTCATAGCCAGTTGATTACTTCGCGCAGTTCCGACATCAAAGCTGATGTCAGTGCCGATTTTTATGATGCGCGGTTGAACTATATCGGTACGGCGAAAGGCTCCGAGGCGAGAGAATTGACGCCGGTGTGGGCGGACTTCAAGCGGTCGGAAGAGATTGTGGCGGATATTAATCAGCAGCAGGATGTGCAAGTTCGGGCGTTGCAGAAGTTTGACCAGTCGCTCAACAATTTAGTCGCCAGACCTGCAGATAAAGTGTCGATGCTGGATGGTAAACAAGGTCAGAAGTTGTATTGAATGTAAGGGCCCTTTCGCGAGCAGGCTCGCTCCCACATTTGAAATGCATTACCCCTGTGGGAGCGAGCCTGCTCGCGAAGGGGCCAGACCTGACAACACAAAACCCTCAGACAGAAAAAAGCCCCGGCATCTCACGACACCGGGGCTTTTTCATTCAACCACTACTTACGCCAGTTCAAGCTCGGCATTCGCAGCAGCCGCAGGCACTACCGCTTGCCCGCTCAACGCCAGGTCCAGCAGTTCACGGTTGGCCACGGCATACATGGCGTAGTCCGTGCCGCTTGCCGCGCGGATTTCCACCAGCATGGCGCGCCAGCGCGAGATCATGCTTTCGTGCTGTTCCATCCACAGCGCCAGACGTGCTTCAACGTCCAGTGTGCCGTCGCCCTGTTGCAGGACGGAGATGGTGATCGCACGTTGCTGCCAGTCGACGTCATCGCGGAACGCTTCACGGGCCAGGGCTTGCCAGTTGTTTTCAACCGGCAGTGCGCTGATCTGTTGCAGGTACCAGGTGATGTCCAGCGCACTGCCCACGGCGAAGTAGGCCTTGGCCACTTCGGCCGGGTTCTGGCCAGTCACGTCGGAGGCTTCGATGATCGGCAGCAGCGTGTACAGGTGCGAGGTGCCCGCAACCATACGCGCCAGCAATTCCGGGACACCGGCTTCGACGTAAGCCTGATAACGCGCCTGCCAGTTTTCACGGATTTCGCCGCTCAGCAGTTCGTCGAGTTTCAGGCCCAGCTCTTTCAGGTGCGGACCGAAATGCGCGACGTCACGGGCAGCGTTCTGCTCGTTGCGACGGGCACGCAGGAACCAGCGCGTAGCGCGACGGCCCAGACGCATCAGTTCGTCCATCAGCTCCAGCTGCACGTCAGCGCTGACTTGGTAGTCCAGCGCTTCGATCTGACGGAACCAGTGCGGGAGGTGGAAGATGTCGCGCACGATCACATAAGCGCCAGCGACGTTCGCCGGGCTCATGCCGGTCGACTCTTTGAGTCGTTGAACGAAGGTGATGCCCATGTGGTTGACCAGGTCGTTGGCGATCTGGGTGCTGACGATCTCGCGCTTCAGACGGTGACGACGCATGGCTTCGGAGAACTTGCTGACCAGAGACGGCGGGAACGCCGTTTCCATGTCGCGGGTCAGGTAATCGTCGTCCGGCACCAACGAGCCCAGCAGCTGCTCTTTGAGGTCGATTTTGCTGTACGAGATCAGTACCGACAGCTCAGGACGGGTCAGACCATGGCCTTCGGCAATGCGCTCGTTGATCTGCTCTTCAGTCGGCAGGAACTCGATGGCACGGTCCAGCTTGCCACGGCCTTCCAGATCACCCATCAGACGCTTGTACTCAGCGATGCGCTCGTAAGCACGGCGCGCCGCCAGGGACAGGGCCTGAGTCTGCTTGTAGTTGTTGCCCAGCACCAGATTGCCGACTTCGTCGGTCATGCTCGCCAGCAACTGGTTGCGTTGCTTGTCGGTCATGTCACCGGCCTGAACCACTTCGTTCAGCAGGATCTTGATGTTCACTTCGTGGTCGGAGCAGTCCACGCCACCGGCGTTGTCGATGAAGTCGGTGTTGGAGCCGCCGCCATTCAGACCGAACTCCACACGACCCAGTTGGGTCATGCCGAGGTTACCGCCCTCGCCCACGACTTTGCAGCGCAGCTCGTTGCCGTTCACGCGCAGTGCATCGTTGGCCTTGTCGCCGACATCGGCGTGGCTCTCGGTGCTCGCTTTCACATAAGTACCGATACCGCCGTTCCACAGCAGATCCACCGGCGCCTTGAGCAAGGCGTTCAGCAGTTCGGTCGGGGTCAGCTTGTCGGCCTTGATGTCGAAGCGTTCCTGCATCTGCGGGGAGATCGCGATGCTCTTCGCGCTGCGCGAGAAGATACCGCCACCTTCGGACATGATGCTGGTGTCGTAGTCGGTCCAGGCCGAACGCGGCAGATCGAACATGCGCTGACGCTCGACGAAGCTGGTCGCCGGGTTCGGGTTCGGGTCGATGAAAATGTGCATGTGGTTGAAGGCAGCGACCAGTTGCAGCTTGTCGGACATCAACAGACCGTTACCGAACACGTCACCGGCCATATCGCCGACGCCGACAACAGTGATGCTGTCTTCCTGAACATTGATGCCGCGCTCGCGGAAGTGACGTTGTACGCCAACCCACGCGCCTTTGGCGGTAATGCCCATTTTCTTGTGGTCATAACCGGCCGAACCACCGGACGCAAACGCGTCACCCAGCCAGAAGCCGTAGTCGATGGCGATGCCGTTGGCGATGTCGGAGAAGGTTGCAGTGCCCTTGTCCGCAGCCACTACCAGGTACGGGTCGTCATCGTCGTGGCGAACCACGTTCAATGGCGGTACCAGCGCGCCGTCTTTCAGGTTGTCGGTGATGTCCAACAGGCCCGAGATGAAGATGCGATAGCAGGCGATGCCCTCGGCCGCGATCTCGTCACGGCTGCCGCCCAGTGGCAGGCGACGCGGCAGGAAGCCGCCCTTCGCGCCCACTGGCACGATGACCGAGTTCTTCACTTGTTGAGCTTTAACCAAGCCGAGGACTTCGGTACGGAAGTCTTCTTCACGGTCGGACCAGCGCAGACCACCACGGGCTACGTTACCGAAGCGCAGGTGCACGCCTTCGACGCGTGGCGAGTAAACGAAGATTTCGAACTTCGGCACTGGCTTCGGCAGTTCAGGGATCGCGTGCGGGTTGAACTTGAAGCTGAAGTACGACTTGTTCTGGCCGTTGGCGTCAGTCTGATAGAAGTTGGTGCGCAGCGTGGCTTTGATCAGGTCGAGGTAACGACGCAGGATGCGGTCTTCGTTGAGCACCTGGACGTCGTCCAGCGCGGTCAGAATCGCTTGCTCCAGGCGCAGTTGCTTGTCTTCCAGATCGTCGTCGCTGAGTTTGCGCGCCAGATAGAAGCGGGTCTTGAACAACCGGGTCAGCTCGCGAGCGATGTCGGTGTGGTTGTTCAGGGTGCTGGCGATGTAACCCAGGTCGAAGCCCAGACGAATCTGCTTCAGGTAACGCGCGTAAGCACGCAGCAGCGCCACGTCGCGCCATGGCAGGCCGGCGGTCAGTACCAGACGGTTGAACGCATCGTTTTCGGCGTCGCCGCGAACGATGTGGACGAAGGCGTCCTGCAGGGTGTCGTTGAGTTGCTGGATGTCGAGATCCAGACCTTCAGCGGCAGTGAACGCGAAGTCGTGAATCCAGAACTCGCGGCCATTGGTGTGACGCAGACGGTACGGGAATTCACCCAGCACGCGCAGGCCGAGGTTTTCCAGAATCGGCAAGACGTCGGACAGCGCCAGCGGGGTGTCGGCGTGGTACAGCTTGCAATGCAGCTCGCGCTGGCCGGAGACCTGACCGAGCGGCTGATAGAAGCTCATCACCAGCGGATTTTTTTCGTTGAGGCTCAGCAGGTGCTGCATGTCGACCACGGCCGAATGCGCAGCGAAACGCTCGCGGTAACCAGCCGGGAAGCCTTTCGGGAAGTCGGCCAGCACGTTGGTGCCGTGGGCTTCGCCGAAGCTTTCGACGGTCAGTGCGGCGTAATCGTCCTGCCAGCTGCGGCAGGCTTGCACGACTTCTTTTTCCAGCAACACCGGGTCGATGTCGAGACGGTTTTTCGGGTCGACACGCAGGATCAACTGCACGCGCGCCAGTACCGACTCGGAGAAGAACGTCCAGAATTCGCAATCGGAAGCCTTCAGGCGCTCCATCAATACTTGCTGGATCTTCTGGCGAACTTCGGTGGAGTAGATGTCGCGTGGCACGTAGGCCAGGCAGTAGCAGAAACGACCGTACGGGTCTTTGCGCAGGAACACGCGGATCTTGTTGCGTTCCTGGATCTGCACGATCGACATGACGGTGGTGAACAGTTCGTCGACCGGGGTCTGGAACAGGTCATCACGCGGCAGTACTTCAAGCACCTGCGCCAGTTCCTTGCCCAAGTGAGCCTTGGACTGGAAGCCGGAGCGCGTTTCGATTTCTTCGACCTTGCGGCGGATGAACGGGATGACCCGCACGCTCTCGCCATACACCGACGAGGTGTACAGGCCCATGAAACGGTGTTCCTTGATGACTTTGCCGTCAGCGTCGATTTCACGGATCGACACATAATCCGGGTACGCCGGACGGTGAACGCGGCTTGGATGCGCAGCCTTGGCGAACGACAGCAGGGTCGGTTCGCGCAGGTAGGCAACGGCGTAGTCTTCGATGCGCAGGTCTTCGTAGGTCAGGCCGGTGCGCAGCAGTTTGGTCAGGCCGAGGAAAGAGTTCTGGTCGTACTCGATGTGGCCGCCATCGGCCTGATCGGTGACCACGAACTCTTCGTAGCCGAGGAAGGTGAAGTGGTTGCCCACCAGCCATTCCAGGAAGCTTTTGATTTCGTTCTTTTCGTCGGCATCGACGGCGAACGCGCTGTTGTCGAGCTTGGTGAGGATTTCCTGCACCTTGGCTTTCATCGGCTCGAAATCGGCGACCGCAACGCGGACTTCACCGAGAACCTGTTCCAGCTCTTTGCTCAGCACATTCAGTTCGGCCGCGTTGGCGCAGCGGTCGATTTCCAGGTACATCAGCGACTCGTGCAGCACGCCTTCGCCGGTGCTGCCTTTTGGCAGGATTTCCAGCAACTCGCCCTTGCTGCCACGACGTACGCTGAGCACGGTGGTTTGCAGGGTATGGATGCTGTAGCCGCGGCGGTTCAGTTCGGTGCGGACCGAGTCGACGAGGAATGGCAGGTCATGGTGCAGCACTTCGACCGCGGTGTGGGTCGACTGCCAGCCATGACGCTCGTAATCAGGGTTGTAGACGCGCACTTGCGGTTGGGCGTGATCGAAGCGCTCAAGCAGGCGCCACGCAGAAAGAGTACAGCCAGCGAGGTCGGAGAGGCGACGCTGAGTCAGCTCGTCCAGGGAAATGATGCCGAAGAATTGTTCAGCGAACAGCGCCACTTGTGGCAGTGCCTGTTCACTGATGTGCTGCGCCAGTGCCGCTTGCAGTTGGTGCTGGAAGTCGGCTTTGCTGGCTGCGGTGAAGAACGCCATCTGTGGTACTCCGCTTAAGCTTGTTATTGATGGAAAGCGTCGCGTGCAACACCCCTTTCGGGGCTTGTGTCACCCTGTTCCTGATTCTCGGGCAGAGGAAACAGGGGGACAGGTGGGTGAAGCTGGACGGGACACTCAGGTCACATTCACCTTCCATTGAATGGGCATCTGCAAAAGCGACTGCCAGCGGTGCCGACAATGCCTTTACGGGTGCTCATCCGTTGCGCAGCTTAAAGGGTGCGACAATGTGTCTGCTTGCGGTGCTGCGACATATTCGGTCATTGGCACGTAAACCGAGGGTTTCGCACCGGTAAACACTAGCAGTCGTGGCGGAAAACGCCGGGTTGCATGCCCGGATTTACGGGACATCCGTCCCAGATGCAGACCTTTTGCCCTTACATATCCAGAAACGAAAACGCCCAAGGCCGTTCTATCGACCTTGAGCGTGGCATCGGGTTCAGCGTCAGCGGTTGACGCGGATCAGTCGGGCAACTCTTCGTAAGCGCGAAATTTGCTCACGGTGGCGCAGTCGTAGCACTGCATCTGCAGGGTCAATTTATCCATGCTGGCGTCGATGTTGTTGGAGTCGCACTCGCGGCAGAACAGCTGCGGATGGTCGAATTGCGGCGCGGCGATCGGCGAGCCTGTGAGAAACCGAGGCACAAATTCGTCTCGCCAGAACAGCCCCGGCGACTTGGAAAAACCGGCGCCGCTATCCTTGAACACGACATCGTAAAGCAGGCGGGTCATGGCCGGCTGCGGCACGCGCGAATCGCGGTAGCTGTCCTTGCGCCAGTTCTCCGCCAAGGCGAGTTGCGCGGTGCTCTGCATGTTGCGCGGAATGGTGTTCGAGGCGTGAGTGCGGCCCTTGGAATTTCCGGTGGCATAGAAGTGTGCTGCACTTTTCACCGCCACTCTGGCGAAGTAGTAGATCTGGCTGACCGAGAAGTTCTGCAGCAAAGTGCCGATCACCGAGTCGGCGCGGGCTTCGGCGGTGAACGCCATACCTACCTGATTGGCCAGCAAGTGAACGTATTGAATCGATTCCTCCCGCGCGAGCCTGAAGATCAATGCATACAACTCACGTTTCCATCCTGGCAGCACAGGCCCGGACAACTCTTCGTACAGCGCGAGGTAGAGCGTATCGCGCGTGCAGCGCACGCCTTCTTCCAGTGCGACGTTGGCTCGCCAGTAAATGGTCGAATAAGTGCTGATGCTGAAATCGTCGGCCCGATTGAACGCCCGAATGTCCGATGCCGTATCGACCTGCAAGGCGCCCGCCTCGTGCAGGCCTTTCACCAACTCCTCACTGAAAGTGTCAGTGGACGTGAGCTTTTCTCCTCTGAGTTCAGCATCAAGCGCGGCAATGCGTTCGCCTGCGCCTTGGCCGCCGTCATCCAGTAACGCCAGCAGAGCAAGTTTTTGCTGGAATCCAAGACTGGTAAAGGGCACGGGTGGGCGTGGTGTGCCGTAGCGCATGGCTAGATCGCTGCGGTCACGTTCGGCCTGATCGGCGATTTGCTGTTTGCGCAGCCGGACACAGGCATCACAACCACACACGTTGCGTCGCGAGCCAAAACCGGCGGTGAAGTATTGATGCTCGCAATTCACACATTTGTAAGCGCTGCGCAGGGAAACCGGGGTGCCGCGGGCAGGCCGGCGCATCCACATCGGCAAATCGCAATATGGGCATCTCAGGTCGGCGCTGACAATCGGTGGCAACACTTTCAGCACACTGCGCACTGTGTCCGCGAGCTTGTACTCATCGATCAAGTCAGCAGTTTTTTCGCCATTGAGGTAGCGCTGGTAAAGCGCTTCAACCTGCTCTTCGGACAGATGGCGGATTTCTTGCGCCCATTCGAAATACTGCTTCATCAAAAGAGATCCTTTTTATCATGTCGTCCATCGCACTCCCTTGCGTTTGAGCAATAAAATCTGCCGGGAAAAAGCCGCAAAAACAAGCGAAAACACCTCTAACTTGCGCCATCCATCGCCTTTTCTGAAACCCTACGAGGCCGTCGGACAATTCGTACCCGCCGTGAGGAAATGTCCTTAAGAGCACGCCTTGGCTCAATGATGTGCAGCAGAATTTTCTTGAGGCTGGCAAAATCGCCTTTTTTGCGTCCCGCCTGCCGCGCCCGCTCAACCAGGAATCCCCTCATGCAAATGACCACCGCCCTACTCATCGTCAACCCGTGCGATGACGAAGAAGACAACATGGCCATGCTCTGCTGCCACAGCGACAAGGGCGACATGTTCCTGATGAGCCGCTATCCGGACGAGGACGAGCTGGAGATTACGCTGGATGGCGAGCCTTCGACGCTTGATGGGGTGAAAGTTACTTTGACCTCGACGCTGCTGAAGATCGAGATTGCAGCGGCGGATGCCGATGCGTTGAATGGGGATGATGTGCTGGAGATCACCTTTAACCCGGATATGGTGGATCTGGATGAGGTTGAGGAGACCCTGAAGAATATCCTTGATGGGACTGGCACCTATGTCAGTGAGCTAGGCTGATCAGGCCTGCTATCCCAAACGTAAATTGAGTGGCGATGGTGCCCAAGTAAAATGCGCCACGCCACTGTCAGTCCTGTAACGGGCGTTTCGCTTCAACTTTCGCTGAAAACCTTAAACACTTAAAGACCATACATATCAATAAATATGCAAGCACACTGCCTTGCACGTTTACCCGAGTAAAGTTTCATCCTACTTCCCGACAAGAACCGCCCTACACAATCATCGGAAGTCCTACACCGATATCTGATTGCCTGGTCGCGCGCTCATTGCTATTAATTATCCCACCTGCGAACTATCTCGCAGGTTCGGTACTGATAGAACAGCATCGAAAATCCAAGATCAAATGGAGTTAATACCATGGGTAAAAAACGCTCTGAAATAAACACCTTCGATGATTTGCCGCAGGCTACAGGTCATTCAGAAGGTTTCCTTGCGACCGAACTGAACTTCTTCGCTTCATTAACCCGCTGATTGGATGCACCAACCAGCGCACATGCCGAAAGCTTGTCTTTCGGCATTTAAATTTAATGAGGCAAGCTATGTTCGAGCGTGAAATAACACCCAGCAGAGCTCTGAATGAAATAACCTGTTCCATCCAGGCGCTAGAGCTTAGAGCAATTGTCCGCTATGTCGGCGAAGGTGATCTGGTTGCAATCGCTGAACTTTACGACAAAGACGAAAAACTGATTGAGTCTGGAGCAGGCAAGGGACCTGATGCCCTTATCGGAGCGATGGCCGAGAGCCTTGAACACTACGGCACCTTCCACTGCCGACAGTCGCAGCGATCACGAATTAGCTGCGATTCGATTGCAGTTCAGCGCGATGCTCAATGCGACGGCATACTTGCAAGTTTGCCAAGCACTAACGAACTTGTTGAATGTTTTAGGCTTACAGCCCTTGATGACAAGCGCGAACTATTTGTGCCATGCGCCCTCCTCCATCCAACTGCCGAAAATAACAACACAGGTTCTCGGGAAACCCGATTTTTAAGCCGCTACGCCTCTAACTCAGGAATTGCTTTCGGCTGTACCAAAGCCGAAGCGCTGCTGCACGGCACTCTTGAGGTAATAGAACGACACTTGTTATCGCAGTTTTTTCTTGCCGTTTGCGCAATACGACCGGCAATGGACCTTTATACACCTTCAAAAGCATTACTTGCTGAAGCATTGCTGCATCGCCCATATGCTTTAGAGGCTGCAAGCAAGTTGCAAATCATCGTTATCAAAGATGAATCCGGTGTCTATTTTTCGGTTGCTTTCCCTAAGATGGGGCCAGGCGACTTGCATATTTCCCCCATCGGTTCGGGCTGCTCATTGGATATCTGCATCGCTGTACAAAGAGCAGTCACGGAACAGTTCCAGTCAAGCACGCTATATGGTATCAGTGAAGAAACTTCTGACCGCAAGGCTTTTGACATGCTTTCAACCTCTGACGCCTTAAAAAACTTAATAGACTTTTCTCCGTTGAAAAACCTGAAGCTTAGAACCTTTGAACCCACCTCAGAAAGCCAAACAAGCACCGTTGCACAGCAAATAGCATTACTGCAACGAAACTTGAAAAGCGTCGGCAAAGCAATTTTCCATAGAACTGTCGCACAGTACGCCAACACAAACATCGTCACCCAGATATACATACCCGGCCTCGACAGGTTCAACATAATCAGAAAAGGCCAGTTGGTAGCTCCACAGCACATACTGCTAAATAACACCAAGCGCCCTGGCAATTAATTAAAACGACCAACAGGCAGTTTCTCCATGCGGACACTCATCAGAACAGCTTGCAAAAAGCATCGACTGCTATTGATCACAACAATCACCGCCATTATTTCGCTAAAGCTTCTAGCCCTTGCGCCGCCATTGTTACTGGGTGCCATTGTCGATTCGCTCAGTAACGCAGATCACACCACGCTCAACACGCTACTTTTCTTTACAGCGGCCTTTGTCTTGGCCGGATGCGCTCAGGCGATAATTGCACCTCTGCAGACACTACTTCTTTCGAAACTCGTCCAGCGGATTGTAATGAACGCGTCCATTACATGGATGGCGCAATTGATAGGAAAAGAATTCTCTCGATTCAGCACTTGGCGCATCGGTCACTTCATCAAATCGGTAGAGCGCGGAATCACCGCCCACGAGCAACTGCTGACGTTCTTTGTCACGGTGGGCTTTCCACTGTGTCTGGAGTTCCTGATCATTGCCGCCGCATTTTGGTACATGGGCGGCACCTGGGTCTTTTGCGCGATGGCGAGCCTTGGAGTGCTTTACCTTTTTGCCACCCATCGAATCATCAGGTGGCGCAGAAAACATATTGATGCCGTGAATGAGCAGGAAGATGAACTGAGCGCGATCCTGTTCAACACCTTGAAGGCAGGCAAATCGATAAAACTGGAGCGCGCCGAGCAGACCGCACTGCAACCCTTGAACAGAGCCTTCAACCAATATGCCGAAGCGGCGGTAACCGTCGCGGGATCCGGTGGATTGTTAAGCGGGGCAAAGATCTTGTTTATCAGTCTTTCCACAGGAGGATTGTTAAGTTGGGGGGTTGTCGATCAATTGTCGGGGGCCGCGAGCATTAGCGTCGGGCAATTGGTCGCGATCTTTTCCATCGCCAGTACGTTCCTGCTGAACATCACAGCCTTGACCGAAGGCTATCGAGTGCTGGATCAGTTTTTAGCGGATCAACGCCGTCTCCAGCAACTGCTCAAAACAGCCGATTTTGATAATGAAGGTCGTAGAGGCGAAGTGACCCAACAGGACGAATCAACGTTACGGCTCAAACCCTGCGTCATCACCGACAATGGCGCCGTCCGGCTATCCATCGCAAACCTGATTGACTTCAAACAAAGGCAATCGGTCGCGATCACCGGCCCTAGCGGCGCAGGCAAATCCACCTTGCTCGAAGCGCTAGCCGGACTGAACGCTTCGGTAAGGAGCCAACTGAACATTGACGATATACCCGTTGATCGCTTGAACGCTCAGAGCCATCTGCAAGTACTGCGTTACTGCCCTCAATCCCCGCAATTCCTGGAGGGCACCTTCGACAGGTCAGTTTTGTTTGGTGTTAATCCTTCGCTGCATTTGCGCAGCGCCATCCAGCGTTTACAGCTTGAAGAGATCGTCAGCGGGCGCGACATCAACGAAAATGCCGCCAACATTTCCGGCGGTGAAGCCAAACGCCTGACGCTGCTGCGACTGATTAACCGGCCGGGTAAATTCAACCTTTTTGACGAACCGAGCGCATCAATAGAGCCGAAGCTCGCCGCACCGGTTTGGGAGTTGCTGTTCGAGACGTTTGCCGGCCAAGGTCTGATTTGCGTAACGCACGATGTCAGCCATCTACACCGCTTCGACCGGGTCATTGTTATGCATAATGGCGAAATCATTGAAGATGGCCCCTGGCATGATCTGGTGGACAGAGCATCGATCAAACGGCTGCTAAGTGACCTTCAAACCGTTAACCAATAAAAGGGCGTTAAAAGGTCCTTTCTGCAAAATGCCGTTAGTCGCCACCCCCCGCGATGGATTAAAGTAACGCCCCCAGCCCCGGCGTTATCCGAACGCGCGTGGCCACCCCTTTCCAGGAACAGTCACCGATGGAACATCGTGAAGCGCTGCTGGCGCTGCGAACCTTTCTTTCAACGCAGATTCTCGGCCAGGAAAAACTCATCGAGCGTTTGCTCATCGCCCTGCTCGCCGACGGCCACATGCTGGTCGAGGGCGCTCCGGGTCTGGCCAAGACCAAGGCGATCAAAGAACTCGCCGAGGGCATCGAAGCTCAGTTCCATCGCATCCAGTTCACCCCTGACCTGCTGCCGGCCGACATCACCGGCACCGAAATCTATCGTCCGGAAACCGGCAGTTTCGTGTTCCAGCAAGGGCCGATCTTCCACAACCTGGTGCTGGCGGACGAAATCAACCGCGCCCCGGCCAAGGTGCAATCGGCGCTGCTCGAAGCCATGGCCGAGCGTCAGGTCAGTGTCGGTCGCAGCACTTACGAGCTGTCGCCGCTGTTTCTGGTAATGGCCACGCAAAACCCGATCGAGCAGGAAGGCACGTATCCGCTGCCGGAAGCCCAGCTCGATCGTTTCCTGATGCACGTGAAAATCGGTTTCCCGGACGCCGCCGTCGAACGCCGCATCCTCCAGCAGGCCCGTGGCGAAGCGTTGAACGGTGAAACCAAACCCGAACGCCGCGTCAGCCAGCAGGCGATCTTTGCCGCACGCAAGGAAATCCTCGGTCTGTACATGGCCGACGCCGTTGAGGAATACCTGGTGCAACTGGTCATGGCCACGCGCAACCCGGCCAAGTTCGATCCGGAAATGGCCGAGTGGATCGCTTACGGCGCCAGCCCGCGCGGTTCGATCGCCCTCGACCGCTGCGCCCGCGCCCACGCCTGGCTGGCCGGTCGCGACTTCGTCAGCCCGGAAGACATTCAGGCGGTGCTGTTCGATGTGTTGCGTCACCGCATCATTTTGTCGTTTGAAGCCGAAGCCGCCGGCATCGATCAGGATCGGGTGGTGCAGCGGATTCTCGACGTCGTAGCCGTCGCTTGACCCCCATGAACGCCCCCCTGCCGTCCGAACCGGGCATCCGCGTCAGCCTCGCCGAGCTGATCGAGATGCGTCACCGTGTGCGCGAGGTGCAGCTGTTTTCCACGCCGAGCCAGCGCAGCCCGCTGATCGGCCTGCATCACTCGAAATTCCGTGGCCGTGGCGTCGACTTCGATCAGGTGCGGGTCTATCAGGCCGGCGACGATGTGCGCACCATCGACTGGCGCGTCACCGCACGCACGCAAGAGCCGCACACCAAGCTGTTCCATGAAGAACGCGAGCGGCCGATTTTCATTATGGTCGAGCAAAGTACGCGGCTGTTTTTCGGTTCCGGGCTGATGTTCAAATCGGTGCTGGCAGCGCAAGTGGCGGCGCTGATTGGCTGGGCCGCGCTTGGTCACAATGACCGGGTTGGCGGGCTGGTGTTCGGCGACAACGAACACTACGAAATCAAACCACGGCGCAGCAAACAGAGCCTGCTGCAACTGCTCAACCGTCTGGTCAAGGTCAATCAGTCGCTGCACAGCGAGCGAGAGCCGGATCGTGATGCGTTTGGCGTGGCCCTGCGCCGTGCCCGCGAAGTGCTGCGCCCGGGCAGTCTGGTGATTGTCATCTGCGACGAGCGCGCCCTGTCCGACAGCGCCGAGCAGCAACTGAGTCTGTTGTCGCGCCATTGCGATCTGTTGATGCTGCCGATTTCCGATCCACTCGATCACGCCCTCCCCGCTGCCGGCCTGCTCAGATTCGCCGAACGCGGCGCACAACTCGAACTCGACACTCTGAATTTCGAGCTGCGCCAGACTTACCGCGCTCAAGCCGAAGCACGCATCGCTCGCTGGGAACTGCTCGCGCAGAAGCTGCGGGTGTTGCTGATGCCGCTGAGCACGCAAAGTGAAATGGTCGAGCAAATGCGCGAATTCCTCAATCCGCAGCGTCCGGGGAAAGGTCGATGAACGGCCTCGAACAACTGCAACCGCTGATCTCGCCGCCACCGATTGCCTTCTGGCCGCCGGCACCGGGCTGGTGGCTGCTGCTTCTGTTGCTGCCGCTGCTGGGTTTCGCCGTGTGGCGCCTGCGTCGTTTCATTCCGATGAAAAAACGCCCGATCGTGCGGGCTGAACAGCCGCTCGACCCGGTGCGCATCGCCGCCCTCGCCGAACTCGCACAAATGCCCAAACCCTACGACGGCGCCCCGGCCGGAGCCTGGCTGCAACAACTCAACGGCCTGCTCAAACGCCTGTGCCGCAACCACTACCCCTACAGCCAGAGCCACACCCTCAACGGGCGTAAATGGCTAGCATTCCTCGATAACCGCTGCCCAGCGGCGGGCCTGACGCGCTGGATGGTGCTGGTCGAAGGCGCTTACAAACCGGAATGCAAACTCGACGACAAAGCCATCGCCGGCCTGACCCAGGCTGTCGACACGTGGATTCGCAAACATGTTTGAGTTCGCCTGGCCGTGGATCTTTGTGCTGGTGCCGCTGCCGTGGCTGATGCGTCTGGTGCTGCCGGTCGCCGACAGTGGCGAGCCAGCCCTGAAAGTGAGTTTCCTCGCCGATCTGGAAGGCCTCGCCCGCCGTCGCGCTCGCGCCAACCTGCCCGCGTGGCGTCAACAGGCGCCGTTCATGCTCTTGTGGCTGTTACTGCTGACCGCCGCCGCGCGCCCGCAATGGCTCGGCGAACCACTACCGATTGCTGCCAGTGGGCGTGATCTGCTGGTGGCGGTGGACGTGTCCGGCTCGATGGATTTCCCCGATATGCAGTGGCAGGACGAAGAAGTCAGTCGGCTGACGCTGGTGCAGCATCTGCTCGGTGATTTCCTCGAAAGTCGCGATGGCGACCGTGTCGGCCTGATCCTCTTCGGCAGCCAAGCGTATCTGCAAGCGCCGCTGACCTTTGATCGCCACACCGTGCGCGTCTGGCTCGACGAAGCGCGCATCGGCATTGCAGGCAAGAACACCGCCATCGGTGATGCCATCGGTCTGGCACTGAAACGCCTGCGTATGCGCCCGGCGCAAAGTCGCGTGCTGATTCTGGTCACTGACGGTGCCAACAACGGTGGTGAAATCGATCCGCTGACGGCGGCAAAACTCGCTGCGAGCGAAGGCGTAAAAATCTACCCGATCGGCATTGGCGCCAACCCTGAGGACAGCGGTTCGACCGGCCTGCTCGGCGTCAATCCGAGTCTGGATCTCGACGAGCCGGCGCTCAAAGCCATCGCCGAAGTCACCGGTGGTCAGTATTTCCGTGCCCACGACGGCAAAGAACTGCAAGCGATCAAAGACACCCTCGATCAACTCGAACCGGTGACCCAGCAACCGACTCAGGCCCGCCCGGCGCAAGCGTTGTATCACTGGCCTTTGGCGCTGGCGTTGTGGCTGAGCCTATTATTGGTCGCCCGTGAATTGTGGCCGGATAACCCGCTGCAACGCCTGTTCAGCAAGGAGCTGTATCTGCAAAGTCCGTTGCCTGACTGGCGCGAGCGCCTCAAGCGCCTGCGTTTGCGGAGGCGCCGATGATTGCGCTCTGGCCGCACTGGTTCCGTCCGTGGTGGTTGCTGTTGCTGCCGCTGCTGGGCTGGCTGATCTGGCAACTCTGGCACCGACAGAAACGCGCCGGGCGCTGGCAGATGATTTTGCCGCCGGCGTTTCATGCCACCCTGCTCAGCGGCGGCAATGGTCGCGACAGCAAACTGCCGTGGATCGCCCTCGGCGTGGCATGGCTGCTGACGGTTCTGGCGCTGCTCGGGCCGAGTTGGGAGCGCGTCGAACAGACCAGCCAGAAACCCGCCGATCCGTTGGTGGTGGTACTGGAACTGACCCCGGAAATGCTCGCCACTGACTCGCCACCGACGCGGCTGGAACAGGCGCGGCGCAAGCTCTTCGATCTGCTGCAGGCACGCAGCGATGCGCAGACCGCGATCGTCGTCTATGCCGGCAGCGCGCACACGCTGGTACCGCTGTCGGATGACCTGGCGACCAGTCGTAATTTGCTCGATGCCCTGAAACCGTCGTTGATGCCGGAAAGCGGCCATCGTGCCGATCTGGCGGTGAACAAAGCGCTGGCCCTGTTGAAACAGGGCGCGCTCGGTCAGGGACGGATTTTGTTGATCGGCTCGTCATTGAACGAAGAAGAACGCCAAGGCATTCGCCGCGCCCTCAGCGGACAATCTGCGCAGTTGTTGATGCTCGGCGTCGGCACCGCCGAAGGTGCGCCAATCGCTCAAGAGGACGGCAGTTTCCTCAAGGACGAACAGGGCGCGATTCGCGTGCCGCAACTCGACAGTCCGGGCCTGAGCGCATTCCTCAATAGCGTCGGCGGCGAATACCACCCTGCCCGCCTCGACGAAGCAGATCTTGGCGCGCTGGGCCTGCTCAACGGCCCGCGCAGCCTGCGCGACGACGGCCAGACCGTGCGCCTCGATACCTGGGCCGACCAAGGTTACTGGCTGCTGTTGCCGCTGTTGCTGCTCGCCGCCTGCGCCGGGCGCCGCGGCTGGTTGTTCTGCCTGCCGTTGCTGTTTTGCTTGCCACAGCCGAGCTACGCTTTCGACTTCGAGGATTTATGGCTGCGCCCGGATCAACAGGGCCTGCACCTGCTCAAACAGAAGCGCCCGGCCGAAGCCGCGCAGCATTTTGACGATCACCAATGGCAAGGGGTGGCGTTGTACGAAGCCGGCGACTACAGTGGCGCCGCCCAGCGCTTTGCCGAAGGCAGCGATGCCCGCGCCCACTACAATCGTGGCAACGCGCTGGCGAAAAGCGGTGAGCTGGAAGCGGCAATCGACGCCTATGAACAGGCACTGGAACTGCAACCGGATTTGCGCCCGGCGCAGACCAACAAAGCGCTGGTGGAAAACCTGCTCAAGCAGAAAAACACACCGCCGCCCGCCGAGCCGGACACCAAACCGAGTGAGCAGCAAAGTCTGCCGGGCGACGAACCAGCGCCCGCGACCACGCCGCCACCGGCGGTAAAAAGTGAAACCCTGAGCGAAGCGCAACCGAGCGAATCGGCCAGCGAACCGCCACCGACCACGCCGCCGCAGCCAGGCCCCAACGAAATTCCCGGCAGCGACGAGGAAGAACAAACGGACACCGTGCCGACGTTGCGCCCGAGTGAAGACAACCTCGAAGGCGAGCAACGCCAGGCCCTGGAACAATGGCTGGGCAAGATCCCCGACGACCCGGGCGAACTGCTGCGACGCAAATTCTGGTACGAACAGCAACAACATCAGGATCAGGAAAACACTCGATGACCCGCTTCACCGCTCTCTTGCTGCCCCTGCTGCTCTGCACGGCCACCGCCCAGGCGGCCGAGCTGACGGCCAGCGTGGATCGCAGTCGCCTGAACTCCGGCGAGACGGTCGAACTCACCCTCGAAACCAGCGACGTCACCCAGTTCGGCAAACCCGATTTGACCGCACTGGAAGCGTTGTTCGAAGTGCGCGGCACGCGGCAGGTCAACCAGCTCAACACCCTAAATGGCGACAACCGCGCAACCACGCGCTGGATCATCACCCTACTACCGAAGGAGAACGGCAGCGTAGTGATCCCGCCGCTGCAACTGGGCGACGCGCAGAGCCAGCCGATTACCGTGCAAGTGGTCGAAAGCGACACCCGCGAGAACCAGAACAGCCTTGATCCGGTGTTCATCGAGGCCAGCCTCGATCAGTCCAGCGTGTATGTGCAGGCGCAGGCGATCCTGACGTTGCGCATCTACCACTCGGTGTCGCTGTACGACGACAGCAGCCTGACGCCGCTGCAAATCGCCGATGCGCGCATCGAACAGCTTGGCGACACGCGTACCTACGAAAAAGACCTCAACGGTGTGCGCCATGGCGTGATCGAAATGCGCTATGCGATCTACCCGCAGCACAGCGGTTTGCTGACCATCGCGCCGCAGACCTTCAGCGCCACACTGGTCGACACGCAGCCGTCTCAGGACGCCAATGCGCAGGGGCCAAAGCCGGGCAAACTGATGCGCGTCAGTTCTGCTGAAATCCCCCTGACGGTCAAACCCAAACCCCTGACCTATCCGGTCGATGCGCCGTGGCTGCCCGCGCGCAGTCTGAGCCTCAGCGAAAGCTGGAACCCGGAACCGGAACACACTCAGGTTGGCGATTCCCTGACCCGCAGCCTGACATTGAAAGTCGAAGGCCTGGCCGCCTCGCAACTGCCGGCGCTGCCCGCCACCGACGTCAACGGCCTGCGCCGCTACCCCGATCAACCGGTGCTGAGCAACCAAAGCACCGACCGGGGCATCGTCGGCAGCCGCGAAGAACGCGAAGCCTTGGTGCCGAGTCGCAGCGGCGCCATCGACTTGCCGACGGTGGACGTGGTCTGGTGGAACACCTTCGAAGATCACCTTGAACACAGCAGCCTGCCCGCACGCACCCTGCAAGTGGCCAACAACCCGAGCCTGCAAGTCGACACCCCGGCCGGCAACCTGCAAGTGAGCGCCGTCGATAACGAAGTGTTGTGGTGGTGGAAACTCAGCACCCTGATCCTCGCCTGCACCACCCTGCTCGGCTTCGGCCTGTGGTGGCGCGCACGCTGGCAACCGGCGGTGCATCGCGCAGCCCAAACCGGCCCGAGCCCACGCACGTTGATGGATGACATCAAACGCGCGAGCCAGGCGAATGATCCGCAGGCGACACGGCAGGCACTGGATGCGTGGGCGCGTCAGCAGCCGGAGACACTGGCGGACATGGCAGCGCGGTTTGTGCCGTTGTCGGATGCGCTGGATGGGTTGAATGGTGCGCTGTACAGCGAGACGGGGCAGCATTGGCAGGGTGAGGATTTGTGGCGGGCGATCCGCACGATTCCGGCGGCGGAACGGGTGCAGGATCCGGTGGGTGATAGCGGGTTGCCGCCGCTTTATCCGAAGTAAAAGCAAAAGATCGCAGCCTTCGGCAACTCCTACAGAGGGTATGTGTAGGCGCTGCCGAAGGCTGCGATCTTTCGATTTTGCTTTAGGGATAAAAGGCTGAAGACAATCGGAATCAATAGTCGAATTTCGTTTTCACTTGTTCGCCTTCGCGATAGGAGAGAACAAATGCCTTCCAGGGCTCACCGCGAGCGACTGCATGCTCGTGTAATTTTTCTACAAGCGCATAGATTTTCGAATGATTGAAATCAGTTTCAGCATCCCAGATTTCTGAACCATTTTTTTCAACAGCGAGGTCTGCTTCCATATAGTTACCCCCCCATTCAACGCGGTATCGAAAGGCGTCATAACCCTGAACAATTCCGGCCTCAACCAGCTGAAAAATGGTTGCCACAAGTTCAAAATCTTCAGCAATCACTCTCTCACCTCCGGAAATTTATTGTTCCATTCATCCCCTCTTCTAAGTGTGCGCGGAAAGCTCGACACAGTTGGCCTCGACATCCCGTCAACTTCAATCGCCCAATCCCGTGCAACTAATTCACTTCCTTTATATAGGAAGAAAACTGTCCACCACCTTGGTCCACGTGCAGCCGCCCGCACTGCTGGCATCGATAAACCGTAACAGCCCCTTGGTCTATCGCTTCGTAGAATTCGTCTTCAGACAGCCAGCGATTTGACAGCGCATAGCCAATTTCATCTATCTTCTGTTCAGCGACCAGAGACATTTCACACTCGGACGTCCCTTGAGACAGGTTAATGACGTGACCGCATACACAAGCAAATTTTGGCATGGCTACTGAAGTGTCCTTTTTCTGTTCAAGTTTTGCCTTATGGCGATTTTGGAGTCACACCCACAAAAGCCCCCCTCAGGGACAGTCCACGTTTTTTTAAAAGAGGTCTGTCCCGTCATCCTTGTCCCGTTATCCTCAGTGATCGAACACAGCACGAACATGTTCCGTCAGTCCAATTAAATCCTCGTATGCCACTGGACCAAGTAAAGGTTCATGAATGGACAAATAGACCGCAGCCGTCATGTTTGCTTGCAGAGCACATTCACCCACCGCCCACATCCTTGAAGGTGCAATCATCCAGTTAATCCCGGGTAGCCCTTCGCGTGACCGGCCAACAATCGACCATGATAAAGCCCCCTTGTAGCCTTCCACGGCGGCCTTCAACTTGTCGATATCAAACTTTCTAATACACTCAAATCTGAAAGCGATGAAGGGTGGCAGCGCAGAATGATCCTCCCGCTGCATTTCATTCCCAACCCTTACTCTTGGAAAACGCTGTTGATACTTTTGCCACTCCAAGACGCCAATTTCAGCAATAACAGTCAGGAGATGGCCTTCTTCATTTTCAACTGTCATAAATCAAAGACCTTTGACCCCTCAAGACAGACCACGTTTATTTAAACGTGGTCTGTCCCATTATCCTCCGTCCGAGGGCAGTCTATCTGTACCTGTCAGGTAAACGACAGCAGGCGGCAAGTGCCGCCTGCTGCAATCCCGGGACGCCACAATGTGGCATCTCGAATCAATACTGGAATTTCGTTTTCACTTGCTCGCCTTCGCGATAAGACATGACAAATGACTTCCATGGTTCTCCACGCTTGTGTGCGTTGGCCTGTAATTCGCCTACAAGACGCAGAATTTTCGCGTCATTCATATCGGTCTCGACGTTCCAGTCCTCCACTCCGTCCTTCTCAACACCCAGCTCCGTCTCAATGTATCCCTCACCCAACTCCACACCGTAGCTGAATGCATCGTAGCCATGGACGATACCGGCTTCGACTTCCTGGAAGATTTCCTGGACGATTTTTATATCTTCAGTAATCACTATATAACCTGCGAAATTTGATGGGGCTCGTTTTTAAAGAGTACGGTTTTAGCCTTCCCATCAATTATGTAAGTAACTCTCATCGCGTCAGGACGGACTGACCCTGTAAAACGGGGACAGACTACGTTTTCGGAGTACTTTCCAAACGTGGTCTTTCCTATTTATAACTTCCTCGACCTAACACAACAGCGTACCGACTGCTCATCAAATGCTTACCGATTCTAATCTCAGCCCCTTTCTTCCGTTTCAGTGATGACCTATGACAATCTCAGTATCACGACCTCGTCAGTACCATCCGGCAATTCGAGAAGCCACTTCCATTGCTCCAGAACTTTCCTCCACTCCTGCAACGTAAACCAGCTTTGCGGCTGTCCAGTCCAATCATCGTTGACCAGAATATCGACCTGTACTCCCTCGGCACTCATATTCAACAGAACATCGTTTCCCCCGTCAGTGATTGAAGCTTGCACGCCCGCCTCTACCGATGAAATAGCTGCCAGCAGACGATCACAATCCTCCGGAACTTGTGCGATGGCATCAAGAACGCTGCACACATAAAGCTGATAGCGTTCAGCGTCTTGTTGATCAGAATTCACTTCAACGATCGCGTGAAACAACTGTCGTTCGGGGTAGGTACCGCCGGCGGTTTGATAAAATTTCAGTTCCATAAATGCCTTGGAATTTACGACTACTCCTCAGTTCGTACGCTGAGGGTCAACATTTTCTATGTCAGTTGGACTAACACAGCCTCATCTGCGCCTTTCAGACCTATAGGAAAGCCGAAATCAAACCCACTTTACCCGTCACATGCTGCGCACGTTCAGTCGCAGCATTGATCTGATCCGCATACGTCGACACATCGAGGCCAAGACTGATCAACGATCTGATGGATTCCAGTGCAGCGTAAATCACGCTGCCATTGCGTGAGCTCATCTTCAACAATACGAGCAGTGCTCTTTCATCCGGGGAATCTCCCAGCGTCTCACACAGCCGCAACGCCCAAAAATCGCATTTACTGTCTACAACTGCGAAGAGATCCAGCCAATCACCCTCAGAAAAGCCATCCAGCATTTCGGAGGCGCTGATTATGGCGACGTCAGACCAATAGTCCTTTGGATACTCCTCATCAGCGAACATCTCTATAAACTTATCAAACTTGATAAACATCGTTGTTGTACTCGCCGTTTCTCTTAAGAAAGAAACACCTTGCGCACTGTGTCCATGTCCAACTGAATGGCTCTCAGTTCCTCGTCATCGACCCCAGCCTCAACAAGCCTCTCAACACTGCACTGATTGTACGTGTCGATCAAAATATCCAACATATCAACCGCGTAAGGGCTGTCTTTCGACAACTTCAGGCCTCGTCGGTTACCTTCCATATAAATGGCCGTCTGCAGGATTGCATTCGGACCAGGTGCGTCTTTGCGCATCAAGCGCTCCAGCTCATCCTGAGCATAGGCAAAAGCTTGCTCCGGACGAAACCCGAGCTCATCCATCGCGTGAAAAAAAAGCCCTTTAACCATTCCTCGGGCCTGATTGAACAAGCTTTCAACCCGCATTTCCATTCTCCAGCAGTTTCCGCTCGCAATAAGACCGGGACAGAACACGTACATGATCAAATCAGTAGTTGAATTTCGTTTTCACTTGTTCACCTTCGCGGTAGGAGAGAACGAAAGACTTCCAGGGTTCGCCACGCTTGATGGCGCTTGCCTGCAACTGGTCGACCAGACGGAGAATTTTCGCTCCGTTTATGTCAGTTTCGGCATTCCAGTCATCAGCCCCGTCTTTCTCGACGGCCAATTCCGTTTCTATGTAGCCCTCTCCGAGCTCCACACCATATCGGAACGCGTCATAGCCATGGACGATGCCTGCTTCGACCAATTGGAAAATTTCCTGGACGATCTTTATATCTTCAGTGATCACTCTTAAACCCTCGGGACAGAGCAAAGGCGGAGTTTCATCAGAGCCACTCATATTCCCTCTTTAACCAAATTCTTCACGTTACTCGCCGCTGACAGCCTGTTCGCATCTGATCAATCGCTCTAGAACAGCCTGTTGAGCCGGTAACGAAGCGGCAATTTCTTCACTCACCTCTTCGATACCGTCAGACCATCTGTAGACCTTGAACTGCCCCATAAAAACCGACACCAAACGCAGCAACAGACAACGGTCCAGCGCACTCCCGCCCTCGTCCAACTCAATAATCATGAGCGTTTTTTCTGCCAAATCGACAGGCCAAAGAGAGCCGTCTCTATGTAGAAAGTCATCGAGCGCAGCCCCTTTAAGCTTTTCAATTCTTATGCAGAGTTCGCTGTTCTGCTTAGCGCTCCATTCCCTGTTGAGTTCCCATTTATTGACTTTTAAATCGAGAAAACTGCAGTCGTTAAACGCCTCTTGATCCTGGATGTAGGAGACGGGAACGTCGCCCCATGCCCGACTGACCAGAATCTCTCTATCAGGCAAGTCAGATCCTGATTCCACAACAACTGCGTATCTATTGGTCAACACAATCTTCCTTTTTCTTGCGAGTGTGGCAGGCCTTACTCAGCGTTTTTTGATCAGTTGATTTCTTGCTGACTGACACGAAAGCTGGACAAAAATTGGGAGCAGACCCGCGGACAGTCCACGTTTATTTAAACGTGGACTGTCCCCCTTACCCATAGTTTGTAGGGTCCAACATTCTCTACAGCAGTTTGACCAGCACAATCTCATCAGAACCCTTTGGTAACTCCAAAAAGTATTTCCAATTCTCAAGAATTTTTTGCCATTCCTGCAATGTGAATTTGCTTTCTGGCTGACCGATCCAGTCGTCGTTGATTGATATGTCAACCTGCACACCAGTTGTATCAATATTCAAAACAACGTCGTTTCCACCCGCACAAATTGATTGCTCTGTGCCATCTAATACCGACGCCAGATACCGAAGCAGCCGATCACAACTTGCCGGGGTTTGAGCAACGGCCTCCAGCGTGCTGCAAACATAAAGCTCATAGCGTTGAGCCCCCGCCTGCCCCGGACTCACTTGCGCCATGTCATAAAAGACCTCGCCCAAAACAGGGTGAGGACCGGCCGATTGATGAAAAAACCTCAGTTCCATGAATGCATCCGATACGTAAGGTTCATAGACAGAAAAACCGTTGTGCGCGAATCCCCTTAGAATAAACCGCACTGCCCGTTAATTCGCGCTTTTTCCGTAATCAAACCCTTCAGGAATATCTGGCCAAACTGGTTTTACGAGCAGCGCATCCAGATCGTCAAAGATGTCCCTGAAAAAATTCGCGAGATCCATGAAGTTCATCCGAGAATGCACCAGCGCCGCCGCCAACATGACATCATCGCCACTCTCCCTGGCGGAGGCCATTTTAGACATACTGAAAAGAGCAATCTCAAGCCTTTCCGCCAACTCGGACTCCCAGTTCAGTTTGTAATCAGCCTCCCAGCTATCGCCATCAAAATCACCGGTCTTTTCTTTCACCAATTGGATGATAAGGTTTTTAACCGACTCGAAATCATTCATCTCAACGTTCTCTTTTTGCACACGGGTATTTTTAGATAGAACCGGGACAACGCCCGGTTCAAACGTTATCTGCCTCCGTTTAACCCACATGAACCGAACGTAAAGGCCAACGTTATAAAAGGGTTTCAATCAAGCGGCGCCCAATACCCACGAAAAGGAGGATCGGGCGCAACCAAACGCCAGACCACTGCGCTGTCGGTGCATTTGTACCAAAACTCATCAAACCCCGGACCGGCGAAGCTGTCTGTTACCGGAACGCGTTCCGCAGCCCCACCGTCTACTTGATGATTGATCCAAACCCAAAAACGCTCATATTCGCCCGGCGAATAGAACTGCTCGATTACAAACCATTCGCAGCCCATCATGCGCACTCCCACCTGACCCGAATAATTATTTACAGAACCGGCGACAGATCACTTTTATTTAAACGTGGTCTTTCCCATTTATCCAATAACCGCTTCCTCTCCCATGGTTGCAGTCAGCGCGTCCCCGGAGTTGCTCAGTCGACGCCGGTAAAGTCCACATGAACAGCCTCGACGATGGCGTCCTCCTCACCGATATCAGGTGCGTAGAACCGCAGTCCCAAACGCTCCACGTTGAAGCCTGAGTTATTGAAAACCAGAAATTCACCTTGTCCTGTCAGGAACTGCTGAACGACAAGTACCTCTTCACCTTCCAATCGCTGACCGCGCCAGGTGAATTGGGACCATTTCAAAAATTCTACACCGACGACCATCAAGGCATCATCGAAGTAGACATGAAGTCCCAAATCATCGTATGCGTCGGTCGGGACTGCGGAATACGGACTTTTCAAAAACTCGTCAAAGGGGCTTTCAAGGGCCGACCTCGACTCGTCACGGGTCATACCTGCGCGAATCAGCCCAAGGTCTCGAGGGCCGAGCAAGTCAAAATCAATGCTCATTCATTAAAACCTTTCGAGTTATTGATCGATTACCACCGTTTCCGAAAGAATCTCCAACTCCCCCCAGAAAGTTGAAAGACCGAGACTTTTCACATAGGTCTCATAGTCAAAGTAAGGCTCGACCCCGATAGCCTCCACTCCAAACCAGGTCGCATCACATTCCGGGCACAGAAACAGCTCTGTGCCAGTAGCCTTGATTCGGACATGCGCGATGTAGTCCTGCTCACACCTTGGACAAGCTTTCCTCACCTTCGAACTTGAAACCAAAATAAAGCCCCACTTCTAACAATTTTATTACATCGTTGCCGGACAGTTTTAAGTCAAAACTCTCGAGCAGGGATACCAAAAATTCGTAGGCCAATCCATATTCCCCCGCCGGATCCAGCCACTCGCAAATTTGGCCATCGTCTCCACGTAACCCAGAAAGCTGGCTGCCAATTCTGGCTGGGCTTCCAACTATTCGAGCTCCCATGCCGTCGTTAGCTATTCATACTCCGTATGCCTCAAGAAACCCCTTGTCACTCGATTCAACGGTAAGCATTGCGTCCTCATACCCCTCAAGGTCATCGCTCAGCCAGGTTTCCCCTGGGCGCAGCAGATGAAACTTCACCGTCGCATCGAATTCGTCACCCGAAATGACTCCCTGCAGAACTCCCGGCATACATGACTTGTTCCACGCCTCAAACACTAAAGACAGGTAGGAGCACGCGCATGCCAAAAAATCAGCGTTTACATAATCATCGGCATGGATCGAATTTACGAAACATTCATAACCCGTTCTATCTAGGAAATTCTTTAGGCTTACATGCTTCTGGACGCTTTCCAGACTCGCCAGAAAAACACAGCCATCCCGTTCCACGAAACCGGACCTTGCGATATCCGCCAACTCGCCGTTCAGAGAAGCACGTCCCGCACGAGCGAGCATTTGCTCCATTTCACTGTTAAGTTTCACACACTTCCCTCAAGCCTCACGCCACTCCGCCACTCCGCCAAGCACCAGGTGCTGCACGGGTGTATAGCGCACGGATAGATGCCACTCATCCAAAGACGAGAGTTTTCTCGAAGTCCCATAAAAATCCGCCTCTTGCTCCAAGTCCTGACGTCTCATTTTCCGGATCCCAAACTCAGTGGCCCAACCTGGTAGAAAGTAATATCCGGGCCATAGTTCTGCTCTGAGTTCGACACCTCTACACAGAAGATCTTCTCTGGAAACTTCTCTTTCAGCACCATGCGCCACGAAAAACCAATCACATTGCACAATTGAAGAAAAACATCATCCGAAACATCACGGGCACCCTGACCAAAAACGTCATAGATCCTCACAACATTCAATAACTGCTCAGTCTTTGAAAGATCACCGGAGGCAAGGGCAAAACACCTGTCAAACACTTCGTCTGAAAAATTTCGTCCTAAAAATACACCACCCTCGGCTACCACAAAGTCAGGGAAGAGCATAGTGGAGAACATCAAAACATGGTCGGGCCTGCATTGATCAAAGATGTACGAATGAACATCCAGATCTTCTTGGCCAGACCATTGTTTTTTCCAGGAACAATACGCTTGGGTGTCAGTAACAGAAGGTATCGAATTGACCCGTTTCATTGCACTTGCTCCAAACTCTATATCGCTGTGTGAGCTATCGTGGCGCGGAGGTAGAAGCCCGACGGATTGTTCGACCTCAAAATGATATCAATATAGTGGCTCAATGGTAGGTAACCGCCGTTGGGTCGTCAATGAAGGGATTCGTCGAAATGCCCGGCTACGTCCCGTCCGGACAAGCCCTCGCACCGCAATAATCTGTAAACTCTCCCCTCTTTCGCCGCCCTTCATTTCCTCGCGGCCATCACCTCTTTAAATGTTGCGGAGTCCACCTTGCGTCTGTTCCACACCTCCGACTGGCACCTTGGGCAAAACCTGCACGGCCAGGAGCGCGATTTCGAGCACGCCTGTTTTCTCGAATGGCTGCTGCGCCAACTGCAACTGGCGCAGCCGGATGTGCTGCTGATTGCCGGGGACATCTTCGACACGGTCAACCCACCGGTCAAAGCCCAGGAACGCCTCTACGATTTCATCGTCAGCGCCCACGAGCAGCAGCCGTTGCTGACCATCGTGATGATTGCCGGCAACCACGATTCCGGCTCACGGATCGAGTTGCCCGCGCCGCTGATGCGCCGCTTGCGCACCCATGCGCTGGGTCGGGTGTTGTGGCTGGATGACGGGCAACTGGATGCCGAACGCCTGCTGCTGCCGTTGCCGGATAAAACCGGCGAAGTCGCCGCGTGGTGCCTGGCGCTGCCGTTCCTGCGTCCGGCGGAGGTGACCGGCGCGCATCTGGGCGACAACTATTTGCGCGGTATCGGTCAGGTGCACGAATGGCTGATCGAAGCAGCCAACGCCAAGCGCAAACCCGGTCAGGCGCTGATCGCCATCAGCCACGCGCACATGGCCGGCGGCTCCGTGTCGGAAGACTCCGAACGCAGCCTGATCATCGGTAACGCCGAAGCCCTGCCTGCCAGCCTGTTCGGCCCGAGCATCAGTTACGTCGCCCTCGGCCATTTGCACAAGCCGCAGAAGGTCAACGGTGAAGAACGCATTCGCTACAGCGGTTCGCCGATTCCGTTGTCGTTCTCGGAGATCGGCTATCAGCACCAGATTCTCGACGTCACCCTCGACGGCGAAACCCTGGTCAGCGTCGAGCCGAAACTGATCCCGCGCTCGGTCAATCTGCAACGCATCGGGCCGGCACCGCTGGCCGAAATCCTGCTGCAACTGGCCGACCTGCCGAACATCGATCTGCTCGCCGAAACCCAACGCCAGCCGTGGCTCGAAGTGCGGGTAACCCTCGACGAGCCGCAGCCGGATCTGCGCCATCAAGTCGAAAGCGCTCTGCAAGGCAAAGCCGTGCGCCTGGTGCGCATCGCCGCCGAATACGCTGGCAACCGTGGCGCGGACGGCAACGAGGACGGTACCGCGCTGATCGAACTCGACCAGCTCACCCCGCAAGAACTGTTCAGCCGCGCCTGGCTCGACAACTACGGCAGTGAAGTCGACGAGCAAACACTGAAGGACTTCGCCGAACTGCTGCAAGACGTACAACTGGAGGGCGAGCAGCCATGAAGATTCTCGCCATTCGCTTGAAGAACCTCGCCTCGCTGGCCGGGCCGTTCGAGATTGATTTCACCGCTGAGCCGTTGGCCAGTGCAGGTTTGTTTGCGATTACCGGTCCGACCGGCGCCGGTAAAAGCACCCTGCTCGACGCCTTGTGTCTGGCGTTGTTTGGCGCGGTGCCGCGTCTGAACAACACTGGCCGTGACGCCAAAGTCCCGGATGCCGACGGCGAAATTGCCACTGGCGACCCGCGTACTCTGCTGCGTCGCGGTACCGGCGAAGGTTATGCCGAAGTGGATTTCGTCGGTGTCGATGGCCGCCGCTACCGGGCGCGCTGGGAAGCCAACCGCGCCCGCGAGAAGGCCGGCGGCAAGTTGCAGGCCAGCCGGCAGAGCCTGCGCGACATCGATCAGGATCAACTGCTCGCCAGCCAGAAAGGCGAATATAAAACTCAACTGGAAGCCGCACTCGGCCTGAACTTCGAACAGTTCACCCGCGCCGTGCTGCTGGCCCAGAGTGAGTTCAGCGCGTTCCTCAAGGCTGACGACAACGACCGCAGCGAACTGCTGGAGAAACTCACCGACACCGCGCTGTACACCCGCCTCGGCCGCCGTGCTTTCGACAAGACCAAAGAGGCCCGCGAAGCGCACAAGCTGTTGCTGGATCAGGCTACCGGCGTGACCCCGTTGGCGCCCGAAGCCCGGGCCGAACTGGATGAGCGTTTCAATGCTGCACAACAGCAAATGAAGTTGCAGCAGGCGCAGCTCAAACAACTTGAGCAACAGCACAGCTGGCTCAAGGATTTGCGTGTGTTGCAAGACGCGCAGCAAGCCGCCGCCGAGCAACTGCACAGCGCTCAACAGCAATCGGAAAGTCTGGCCGGCGAGCGGGTGAAACTGACGCGCCTGGAGCAGCTCGGCCCACAACGGCATCAGTTCGCGCGCAAAACCGAACTCGATGTCCTGCTGACGCCATTGGCCGCGCAAATCACCGCGCACACGCAGCAACACTCCGAACTGACTGAGCGTCAGACGCAACTGGAGCAAAACCTCGACGCGGCGAAACTCGCTTTGAGCGAAGCGCAGCAGCGCCAGTCGGAAAACGCGCCGCTGTTGCGTCAGGCCTTTGAAGAACAAAGCACCCTCGCGCGTCTGGCCAGGGATGTCGCGCAAAGTGCCGAAGCCAAGCTCAATGCGCAGCAGGCTTGCACCGAGGGCCAGAATGCCATTCAAGCCTTGCTGGAAAAACAGACCCAGGTCGCCGAACGCTTGCAACGCATCGCTGCCGAGCTTGAGCAAAGTGCTCATCTGGCGCCGCTGAGTGACGCGTGGAATGCCTACCGCGATCGCCTGCAACAGCTGATGCTGATCGGCAACCGCTTGATCAAAGGCCAGGCCGAACTGGCGAGCCTTGAAGGAAACGCCACCCGCAGCGCTGAAGAACTGACCACGCAAAAGCAGCAATTGGAAGTGCTGTTCAAAGAAGCCGGCGCCGAACCGGATGCCGTCGCCGAGCAGATCGGTATCCTCGGCACGCTGCTGCAGGACAATCGCAAACAACTGCGCGCCTTCGAAGACCTGTCGCGCCTGTGGGCCACACAACAGGATCTGGACAAGCGCAGCGCCGAGTTGCAACAGCGCCAGCTCAGCGCCCAGCAGGAACGCGAACGCCTGACTCAGGACGGCGTGAAAACCAAAGCCGACCTGACCGTTGCCGAGCAAACCCTCAACGTCACCCGCGAACTGCTTGAGCGACAGCGGCTGGCGCGCAGTGCCAGTGTCGAAGAGTTGCGCGCGCAGTTGCAGGACGACCAACCATGCCCGGTCTGCGGCAGCAACGAGCACCCGTATCATCAGCCTGAAGCGCTGCTGCAAAGCCTCGGTCGCCACGACGAAAGCGAGCAGGCTAACGCCCAGCAAGTGGTCGATCAGCTCAAGGAAAAACTCGTCGAGCTGCGCGCCGAAGTCGGTGGCGTCATTGCTCAGCAGAAAGAACTGCTGCAACAGCAAGAACAACTGACCGCCCAGCAGCAAGCGTTGGCGCCGAGCCTCGACGCGCATCCGCTGTCCGCGCAGTTGTTCAATCAGGACGCCGACAAGCGCGATGCCTGGCTCGCCCGGCAAAACGAGCAACTGAACCAGAGCATCACTCAGGACGAACAACGCCAAAGCGCCCTGCTCACCCTGCAACAGGACGCCGCGCGTCTGACCCAGCAATTGCGTCAGGCCGAAACCGCGCATCAGCAAGCGGCGCAGCATCTGAGCAATCAGCAGCGCGAGCTGAGCAGCGACCGTCAGCGCCTCGACGAAGAACTGACCGCGTTCGGCAATCTGCTGCCGACCGACACCCTTGAAGCCCTGCGCCAGGAGCCGGCGGCAACGTTCCTGCAGCTTGACCGGCAGATCGCCGAACGTCTCGCGCAGGTCGAACAGCACAAGGAAGAACAGGCCGAGCAACAACAGCGGCAACAGACGCTGGAGAAAGAACAGGACCGCCAACAGACCCGTGCACAGCAGTTGCTCAGCGCCGATCAGCAATTCACGTCGCTGACCGAGCAGCAGCTCACCTGCCAGCAGAAACTCGCGCAATTGCTTGGCGAGCACAGCAGCGCCGAGCACTGGCAGCAGCAGCTTGAGCAAGCGGTTGAGCAGGCGCGCAATGCCGAAACCGGCACCGCGCAGGAACTGCAAAGCGTGCGCACGCAACTCGTGCAGATCGCCGCCGAACTCAAGGCGCAGCAGGAACGTTTGCAGGCGCTGGAAAGCGAAGACCAGGATCTGGCCAGCAAGATTGCCGACTGGCGCGCCCGCCATCCGGAGCTGGATGACGGTGGCCTCGAAGACCTGCTGCGGGTCGACGATGCGCAAGTCGCCGAGCTGCGTCAGCGTCTGCAACACAATGAAAAAGCCATCGAACAAGCCAAGGTGTTGTTGCAGGAGCGTGACCGCTTGTTGCTCGATCATCAGGCGCAGCACAACGGCAACCTTGATGCCGAGCAGCTCGCCAGCGCCCTCACCGACCTGCAAAACCAGTTCACTGTCAGCGAGCAACAGTGCGCCGAACTGCGAGCGGAACAGGTCGAAGATCAGCGCCGGCAGAACGCCAATCAGGCGCTGGCGCAGCAGATCGCCGCAGCGTATGCCGAGTATCAGCGCTGGGCGCGACTGAGTGCCTTGATCGGCTCGGCCACCGGCGACACCTTCCGCAAGATCGCCCAGGCCTACAACCTGGATTTGCTGGTGCATCACGCCAATGTGCAACTGCGCCAACTGGTCAAACGCTATCGCTTGAAACGCGGCGGCAGCATGCTCGGCCTGCTGGTGATGGACACGGAAATGGGCGATGAGCTGCGTTCGGTGCATTCGTTGTCTGGCGGCGAGACGTTCCTGGTGTCGCTGGCGCTGGCGTTGGGCCTGGCATCGATGGCGTCGAGCACGCTGAAAATCGAATCGCTGTTTATCGATGAAGGCTTTGGCAGCCTCGATCCGGAATCGCTGCAACTGGCGATGGATGCGCTCGATGGCTTGCAGGCGCAGGGTCGCAAGGTCGCGGTGATTTCCCACGTACAGGAAATGCACGAGCGGATCCCGGTGCAGATTCAGGTACAGCGTCAGGGCAATGGTTTGAGCACGCTGGAGGTGAAATGAACACGCTGTATTCCTTCCGCCGCTGCCCGTACGCGATGCGGGCGCGGATGGCGTTGCGCTATTCGGGTGTACCGGTGGAGATCATTGAAGTCAGCCTCAAGGCCAAACCGGCCGAGATGCTGGCGATCTCGCCCAAGGGCACGGTGCCAGTGCTGGATGCGGAGGGTCGGGTGATTGATGAGAGCTTGGAGATCATGCGCTGGGCGCTGGCGCAGAATGATCCGGATGATTGGTTGCTGGCGGGTGATTCACGGATTGCCGAACTGATCGAAGCGAATGATCAGGGGTTCAAGGTGCAGTTGAATCGCTACAAATACGCCGAGCGCTACCCCGAGCAGCCGATGGAGGTTTATCGGGCTGAGGGGGCGTTGTTCTTGCAGAGTCTGGATGAACTGCTGACCGATCGCGATTACTTACTGACCGACCATGCGAGCCTGGCGGATGTGGCATTGCTGCCGTTTGTTCGGCAGTTTGCGCATGTTGATCGTAAGTGGTTTGCGCAGACGCCCTATGTTCGCTTACAGGCCTGGTTGCAGCGTTTCCTCGAGTCCGACCTTTTCACTTCGATCATGAAGAAGTAACTCATGTAGGAGCTGCCGAAGGCTGCGATCTTTTGATCTTATAAAGGCAAGATCAAAAGATCGCAGCCTTCGGCAGCTCCTACAGGGTCAAGCCAACGCGTTGCACATGCCGAGGGCCATGCAATCTATCTCGAATGGCCCGAGAAAATCCGCCGAAACCCTTACCGGCGGATTACCGGCCATCAGCCCTAAGGTATTCGCCCGTTCGATGTTGTGCGCGATGTTGTGATTGGCCTCTATGGCCCGGGCCAACGCGCCCACCGAGCCCTGGCCGATACCTAATAACGAGGCGCCGTTGGTGAAAAACGCCAAACCGGCGACTACCCAAAGTCTATAGCCTTTCATGCGCCGCCGACTCCCGCGAGTTCGGCCCGGTCGACCATCACGCTTTGCGAGCGGACTTCGAACTGAATGCCAGGGTGGGCGACTTCAATCGGGGCTTCGAAGGTGTGCTCCATCTGCGAGGCGATGCTGACGACCAACACCACGGCCAGGTACAGACCGATGGCCAGATAGGCGCCGCGTTTGGCTGAATGAATGATTGCGCTGGCCATGGTGTTCTCCCGTGGGCATGTTTCGATGTCCACAGAATCGATCAAAAAAGCCGTGGCAACCACTCAGGGTTTTCCATAGTAAACATCAGCTTCGTTGATTATTTAGCCAGTCTATTTGCGTGCTTGAAGAAACCTATCGTGCTGCGAAAAACACACGCACACGTGTAGGAGCTGCCGAAGGCTGCGATCTTTTGATTTTGCTTTTGCCGATCGTTCCCACGCAGAGCGTGGGAACGATCAAACAAGATCAAAAGATCGCAGCCTTCGGCAGCTCCTACAAGGGAGTTGTTCGAGGCAGGCATTTCAGTGTTGGGCTTTGTGATCCAGGGCGGCGTAGAAGTTGGCGCTCTGTTGCAGGTATTTCTGGGTATAGCTCTGGGTGTGGGATTTTTTGCTGGCGATTTCAACGTTGGCGCTGGCTGGCAGCACCACGGTGGCGGAGATGGCGGAAGCGGCAATCACGGAGAAGAGATTGAAGTTCATGGCGGTAACCCTCGTGTTCGGTTGGCTTGCTTGCCCGGTTGGGCCGTGAAGCAAACTTAACGCTCAGCGGTTGCTCGCTTGAAATGCTTTGTAGCAGTAGCAGTTATCAACGGGATTGATAACGCACCGCGCACGCCCGAGATCACAAGAAGGGAGCTGAGACCCGGGCCATTCGGCAGAAAAACATGCACTGTTACCCCATACGCGACCGGACAGCAAAGTACGACAGGAATATTTCGACGACGAGCCTCTTTATAAAGCAGTTGGCGTGGCTTGATCACAAAGAAATCCAACGTGTCGCACACAACGTCGACACCGCTGAGGTAGTCGCTGACGTTGAACTCATCCAGATAATCGATGGCTTGCACGGAAACTTGTGGGTTAATCGACAGCAGTCGCTCCGACAACACTTCAGATTTTTTTCTGCCGATGGTGTGCGTCGAACAGCCGAATTGTCTGTTCATGTTTTCCGGGCCAAATGTGTCAGCGTCGGCAATATTTACGCCGCCAACGCCCATGCGCACAAGGCACTCCGCATAGGTATAACCGGTGCCTCCACAGCCTGGTACTGCGACTCGTTTTCCGGCAAGAACATTGAGTTCCTCCTCGGACACCAGACCCACCATGCGACTAAACAAAACATCCCGGGAAAAATCATGTGGCTGTTGCATCGTTATCTCCAACTAATCAGGCTTGTACGGATTCAATGACTTTCTTTTCAAACTCGTCGCCATGCCAGCGATCCGTCCAAGGGGAAAACGCCACGACAAAAATGTCGCGATAACCCTCTTCATTGACTGGAATAATTTCAGTCACGTCATGGAACATATTCTGGTCATCAAGCAAGGCCGCCTGGCCCTCGAGCAGCGTGCCGGTATAGAAAGGGTCGGTGTCCCTGGCATTGCGATACAGGCTCATTTCAGCGCCGCTGATATCTTTGCGGGTCACTACACCGATCATGACAAACGAATGTCCATCACGATGGCGCCCTTCGGGAACGGTAACGCCCTTCAACTCCGAGTTAACGATCACCCGATATTGATGAACGTTGATTTGCCATTCCTGCGTTGCATCCAGGCCGATATCCTTCGCTCCACGCTCGATGAATGGCGTGAAGTCGACCTCGATAGGCTCATAAAACCGCTGAATTCCGCCTGCTACAGGGTTGTATTTGGAAAACGTCATGTACGGACGATGGGCCAGCAATTCAAAGTTCCAGCCCGTGGCGCTGGCAATCATCTTGTACTGGGAAAAGCGCCGGTAGCGGTTGCCACCCCCCATGTATTGATCGAGTGCCAAGCGTGAAAAACTGTCGATTACATCGGCGGGTATTACCCCAAGATCGACAATACTGAAGCCGTCCTGATTGAAAGGCATCGACTCACTCCTTAAGCCGGTGTCGTTGCGTTGCTGCCCAGACGAACACTCAGTTCGTCCAGATAGCGCGCGGAAGAGTTGATGCGAATAAGTGCGCCAATGGCGATTTCGCGACCGATACGCGGGTCTTGATCCACCAACGGCACAACCACATTGTTAAACCAGCCATTGGCATGTTCCGTGTCGATGTAGACATGGAGCTTGTGATATTCAATCCCGTGCGCGGGCATGTTGTTTCGCTCCCACGCCTTGATCACATGCTTGAATCGGCGTGGTGCCAGATATTCAGTCACACCGAAATAGCCAACCGCTTTGAAGTAATGCCGACGAGACAATGCGAGGCAGGAACTGACGTTGCCGGAAACGATCGATTGCAGCAGCATCGCGCTGGACATATCGGAATCGTCCACACCCGCAGCCCTCAGTGTCTGTGCAAACATTCTGGAATGTACGTCGGCCTCGACGCCATTACCCATTTCATCGAAGTAATTCTTCGCCAGTTCGAGCTTTTGCCCAACCGGCAAACCGATCTGCATAAACGCCAGAATATCGTCGAACTTCGGATCAAGATTGGTCTCTTGAATCAAGTAGTACTTAACGTCCGTCGCTGTTGCTTCCTCACTGAGAAAGTGCGTGTAAAACGGATGCACACTCGATGGGCTCTTTGACACCAGTTTTTTCAGCCATTTGACATATTCCTTGCCATTGCCCGGAAAACCGCTGACGTCGGCATCCGACAGACCTTGCATTTCATACTGGAGCATGGCGCCCTCCAGCACCGACTGAACGTCGCTGACAATCGGTCGACGGTCCGCATTGACTTGTTCAATACGGGTGCACTCGAACTCGTTTCGATAAATGATCGCCAGGCACTCATGCAACGTGGCGAGCGCATCCTGGTTCTTATTGACATAGGCGTCGTGCACCAGCAATCGAGCCAACTGATTAACGTTCCTGCGAATATCGAAATCTTCGTTAACGAAGTTCCATTCATCAGGGTTGCGTTCCATCGCAACAAACCATTCAAGCAGGTTCAACCCTTCCACCTTCATTGTGAACATCCTTATAAGTTGTTTTCCGTAGTTACTGTACAGTGACTGATTTAAAAATCACCGGCGACGTTTTCGACAACTCTGAATTCAGGGTTATCACGTCGTGGTTTTCACCCGAGTACTCTTCGGGATTGATTATTGCGTCGACAGGACAGACATCTACACAGACTGTAGATTTGCACGAGAGACACTCTTTCCCAACTACGTATGGCATCTGGACGTTCCTTCGTCGTTCATCTTCGAATCACGCCAACCTGGAAAATCCGGCAATTACCAAGATATCCGGAAAGCGCAACCATTTAGTCGTTATTTCAACTTTATGTACACTGTAGGAAACTACAGGTGCATAAAATTCTTGTTCGTGCCTTCAACGTTTTCTGCAACTATCGCGGCGCCTTACCCGCACCTCTGGAACAGTGATAGACTCGGCCGCGATAGGGATTTCCATTAAAAACAACGACGTTTACCCGAGGTCTGTATGTACCTTCTTTATTACTCGCCGGGCGCCTGTTCACTGGCCGCCCATATCCTTCTTGAAGAATTGGCACAGCCGTTCAAACTTGAATTGCGCTCGGCCCTGAAGGGCATTGGTACCCAAACACCCGAGTACCTGAGCATTAATCCGAAGGGACGAGTCCCTGCCCTGCTTTGTCTGGACAGTCCGATTGGGGAAGAAGCCGGGGTGTTGACGGAGTTACCCGCCATCCTTGCCTATCTTGCGCTTGAAGAAAAAACCGGGCGTTTTATTCCCGGCACGCCTGGGGAGTTGGGCCGTTGCCTCGAATGGCTGAACTGGTTATCCGGAACAGTGCACAGTCTTTCTTATGGTCAGGTCTGGCGACCACAGCGGTTTGTTGACGATGAAAATCTATTCCCCGCCATTGTCGAAAAGGGCCGGCGTAATGTCATGGATAACTACAGGTTTATCGAGCAGCACATTGTCGAGGCACAGGGCCCATCGGTATTACGTGGATATAACGTTGTCCACCCGGTGTTGTTGGTTTTCTGGATCTGGGGTAAGTGGATCGATCTGGATATGAAAAAGTCGTTTCCCGCCTGGCATCGCCTCGTGCAATCGGTGATCGAGCGACCTGCGGTGCAACGTGCCTTGGCGACAGAGGGCATTGATTTGAAGTTATTCGATTAACAGTCAGCTACTGCGGTATTTCACGTGCAATAAAAACGGGCATCAACCCATCAGTTGATGCCCGTTTTGCTGTGTCTAAAACCTTGGCGCGATCGATTACTTGCCGAGCAGAAATTTCAGATCGCTCGGCGCATCCATCGGCAGTTTCTGTACGGTTTTGCCGAGCAGACCGGTCTTGCCATCGCGTTCGACGACGACAATTTCGTTGCTCTTCTGGTTGGCGATCAGCAGAAACTTACCGCTCGGATCGAGGCTGAACTCGCGCGGGTGATCACCTTCCACCGAACGCTTTTGCAGCTCTTTGAGCTGGCCGCTCGCCGGATCGATCGCGAACACCACCAGTTGATTGGCGGTGCCACGGTTGCTGACGTAGAGGAACTTGCCATCGGCCGAGGCATGCAACGCGGCGCCGGCCTTGTCCGAGGTCGGTTGACCAGCGGCCAGATCGACCAGTTGCGTCTGGGTCAGCACGCCATCGTGGTAATCGAACACCGCGACCTGCGCGCTCATTTCCATGGTCAGCCAGGCGTGTTTACCGTCAGCGCTGAACAGCAGATGACGCGGGCCGCTGCCGGCCGGCAAGGGCACTGCGGCGGTCATCGCTGGCGTCAGCGGCAAGTCCGGGTTGGCCTTCGGATCGAACAGGTAGACGAAGACCTTGTCCGCGCCCAGATCGTTGGAGAACACGTAGCGGCCGTCCGGCGAAGAAACCGTCGAGTGCACGTGGTTGGAGGCCTGGCGCTCAAGATTGACCCGGCTCGCCGGGTGCGCGCTCATCTGCACGACGGGTTTGAGTTTGCCGTCGGCACCGACCGGCAATACCGCCAGCGTTCCACCCGGATCTTCCATCACCGAATAGTTGCTGACGAACAAGTGGCTGGCATCACCACTGAGGCTCGAATGGGTCGGCTCGTTGCCCAGGCTCTGCACTTGATTGATCAGGGTCAGCGTGTGGGTTTTCGGATCGATCGAATAGCTGCTGACACGGCCGACCGGGTCTTTCTGGCCCGGGCCGTTTTCGTTGACCACGAACAGGCGACGCTGGTCTTTGGACAGGGTCAGCCATGACGGGTTTTCGCTCTTGACCACCTGTAGCGGTTTGGCGGCGATCTGGCCGGTGGCACTGTCGAAGTTCATTCGATAGAGGCCCTGGCTGGTGTTGGCGGTGTAGGAACCGACCAGCAACTGGAAGTTCTCGGCGGATGCGCTGGAAAGCCCCATGGCACCGACGCTGCCGGCCATCAGCAGCGGCCAGAATTTACGCATTTTCATTGATTGTCATCCTCGTCATCGCTGCTGCTGACTACGTCGCCATGACAAACCAAGCGGTGTTCGCCGATCGCTTTGGTTTCATTGAAATAACCGACGATCAACCAGCTCTGCAAAGAGTCGTCGAAAGTTGCAGCGGCAACCTGAACCGGGGTGAATTCCCAATGCTTGGCCGCTCGGCCGTCGATGCATTCGATGTGCAGATTGTCGTCTTCATCGAGGAAAAATTCGAAGGCGTGCAAGCCGTCGATTTCGACCATATCGGATTGTTCGAGGACGTCGAGAAGGGTTTGGGCAGTCATGGCAAACAGTCTTTCTAGGGGGGAAAGGGCCAATGATAGCTCATGGCGCCCCACTCCCCCCTGTAGGAGCTGCCGAAGGCTGCGATCTTTTGATTTTGTTTTTAAGATCAAGATCAAAAGATCGCAGCCTTCGGCAGCTCCTACAGGGGTACCGTGTCAGAGGGCTTCGCGGCTAGGCTTGCCATCGACGAGGCGCTGGATGCGCAACGGGTTGGCGTTTTTCAGCGGTTCGGGCAGCAAGCTGTCCGGGTAGTTCTGGAAGCACACCGGGCGCAGGAATCGGTCGATGGCCAGCGTGCCCACCGACGTGCCACGGGCATCGGACGTTGCCGGATACGGCCCGCCGTGTACCATCGAATCGCACACTTCAACACCAGTCGGATAACCATTAAGCAGAATCCGCCCGACCTTCTGTTCCAGCAGCGGTGTCAGTTCAGCAAACTGTTCGAAGTCCGCCAACTCACCAATGATCGTCGCGGTGAGTTGCCCGTGCAGGCCATGCAACGCCGCACTGAGTTGCACCTGGTCCGCCACTTCGACAATCACCGTGGTCGGGCCGAACACTTCTTCCTGCAGCACTTCATCGCCATCGATCAACAGGCTCGCATCGGCCTTGAACAACTGCGGCTGCGCTTGATTGCCCTGCTGTGGATTGCCGGCCAGATGCTCAATGCCGGGATGCGCCAACAGTTTCTGCAAGCCTTTGCCGTAGCTGCCGAGGGTGCCGGCGTTGAGCATGGTTTGCGCCGGTTGATCGCCGATCAGTCCGGCGACTTGCTGCACGAACGCGCTGAACTGCGGCGAACGAATGCCGATCACCAGACCCGGATTGGTACAGAACTGGCCACAGCCCTGCACCACCGAAGCCGTCAGGTCGCGAGCAACCGTTTCCGAACGAGCCGCCAAGGCTTGCGGCAAGACAATCACCGGGTTGATGCTCGACATCTCGGCGAATACCGGGATCGGTTGCGGGCGCGCGGCGGCCATGTCACACAGAGCGCGACCACCCTTGAGCGAGCCGGTGAAGCCAACCGCCTGAATCGCCGGATGCTTGACCAGCCATTCACCGACGCCACCGCCGTAGATCATGTTGAATACGCCGGCCGGCATCGCGGTTTTTTCGGCGGCGCGAATCAGCGCATCGGCGACCAGTTCTGCTGTCGCCATATGGCCGCTGTGGGCCTTGAACACCACCGGGCAACCGGCGGCCAGTGCGGCAGCGGTGTCACCGCCCGCCGTGGAAAATGCCAGTGGAAAGTTGCTTGCGCCGAACACCGCGACAGGGCCGAGGCCGATGCGGTACTGGCGCAGATCCGGACGTGGCAGCGGTTGGCGATCCGGCAGCGGTAAATCGATTCGCGCACCATAAAAATCACCTCGACGCAGAACCTTGGCGAACAGACGCATCTGCCCGCTGGTGCGTCCGCGCTCGCCTTGTATGCGTCCGGCCGGCAACGCGGTTTCGCGGCAGACCACGGCGACAAAATCATCACCGAGCGCATCCAACTCATCGGCGATCGCATCGAGAAACTGCGCGCGGCGTTCGGCGCTGAGGCTGCGATAGGCCGGGTACGCGGCGGCAGCAGCTTTGGCAGCAGCGTCGACTTCTTCGACGGTGGCCTGAATGAAATCGTGGGGCAACTGTTCGCCCGTCGTGGCATCGACCGATTGCAGTTTGACGTCGCCAGCAGCACTGCGCTGACCGCCAATGTAGTTGTGACCGAGAATCTGAGTCATGGGATCTCCTTAAAGGGTGCCGATGCTGTCTGGTTCAAAAGCGGCTGCGATCGGCACGATGCCGTTGACCAGCGGTGCGCCGAATTCGGCCTGGCTGATTTCGAACAGGTCGCCCGGTTGCGTGCGAATGCCATCGGCGAACGACAGGGTCGCGGTGCCGAAGAAGTGAATGTGCACGTCGCCCGGGCGCAGGAACTGGCGGTATTTGAAATGGTGGTATTCGAGGTTGGCGAGGCTGTGGCACATGTTCGCCTCACCGCTGAGAAACTCGTTCTGCCAGAGCACTTCGCCGTCACGCAGAATTCGACTGGTGCCGGCAAGGTGTTGAGGCAGTTCACCGGTACGAAGTTCCGGACCATAGCTGCAGCTGCGCAATTTCGAATGCGCGAGGTACAGGTAATTCTTGCGCTCCATGACGTGGTCGGAGAACTCGTTGCCGACCGCGAAACCGAGGCGATAAGGCTTACCGTCGTGGCCGATGATGTAGAGACCGGCCATTTCTGGCTCCTCCCCGGCGTCTTCAGCAAAGGGAGGCACCGGGAAAGGTTGGCCGGGGCGAACGACGATGCTGCCATCGCCCTTGTAGAACCATTCCGGTTGCACACCGGCCTGCCCCGCCGCCGGTTTGCCGCCCTCCACGCCCCATTTGAAAATGCGCATGGTGTCGGTCATCGCCGCTTCGTCGCCGGCCTGCTGGTGCATTTTGTCGCGGGCCGAAGCGCTGCCCAAATGGGTCAGACCGGTGCCGCTGACCAGCATATGTGCCGGGTCCGGGTGGTCGAGGGGCGGCAGGATGCGCAGTTGTGCGAGCAGTTCGGCGTAGTCGTGGCTGATGCCGAGGCCGAGGGTTTGCACTTGCTGTTCCAGGGTGCTGCCGGCCTCGATCGCCGCCAGCGCCAGATCGCGCACGCTGCGCGCGTCCTGCACCTCGCGCACCAGATCGTTGTCGACCACGCCGACGCGGCGCTCGCCGTTGGTTAATTCGAATTGAACCAGATGCATATGTCCTCTCCTTTACACAAAACTTCGAAACACTGCAAAACCCTGTGGGAGCTGGCTTGCCAGCGATGACGGCGGCACATTCAGCATTAATGTGTCTGACAGATTGCTATCGCTGGCAAGTCGAGTCGTCGCACCGCAGCTCCCACAGGTTCGGTGGTGATGGGTCGATGGGGTTCAGGTTCGGGTGGCGCCTCGGGCACTGGCGGCAAATTGGTCAACCGGGAGCACGTGTTTGCGTTCCAGCACGCGGTAAACCACGCCCGTCAGGATCAAACCGAACACCATCACGCCCGACAGGAAATACAGGCCGGACGCGAGATTGCCGGTGTACTCTTTCAACGCGCCAATCACGAACGGCCCGATGTACCCACCCAGATTCCCCACTGAATTGATCAAGGCAATCCCCGCCGCCGCACTCGCGCCGGCAAAGAACCGCCCCGGCAAGGTCCAGAACACCGCCGTGCAGGAAAACAGCGCAAACGCCACCAGACACAGCGCCGCCAACTGGGCCACCGGCAACGACAGCCACGCGCTCAGGAACAGGCCAATCGCGCCCAGCACATACAGAACAGCCAGATGCCCGTAACGATCATTCAACCGGTCGGAACTGCGCGGCACGATCAGCAAGCCGATGATCCCGAAGATGTATGGCACCGACGACACAAAACCGGTGACCAGATCACTGCCGCCGAACTGTTTGATCAATGTCGGCAACCACAAACCCAAGCCATAAATGCTCAACGTCACCGGCAGATAGAACAGTGCCAGCAGCAACACACGCTTGTCTTTCAGCGCATGCAACGGGTTGCCGTGGCGGGTCTGGCCGTATTCCTGGAGATCCTTTTTCAGCTCACCGGTCAGCCAGTCTTTCTCGGCTTGATCCATCCACTTCACTTGCTGAGGACCGTCCGGCAACCAGCGCAACACCGGCCAGGTCAGCAGGATCGCCGGAGTGCCGATGACGATGAACAGCCACTGCCAGCCGTGCAGACCGAGGACGCCATCCATGCCAAGCAAGCCGCCGGACACGGGGCCGGTGATCATCATCGCGATAGGCTGGGAAAGGATGAACAGCCCAAGGATCTTGCCGCGATGGCGCACCGGGAACCATTGAGTGATGTAGTAGAGAACGCCGGGGAAGAACCCCGCTTCGGCCGCGCCGAGCAGAAAGCGCATCACGTAAAAACTGTGCGGGCCCTGGACGAAGGCCATGCCGATGGTGATCGCACCCCAGGTGATCATGATCCGCGCGAACCAGCGCCGCGCGCCAAAGCGTTCGAGCATCAGGTTGCTGGGGATTTCGAAAAGAAAGTATCCAATGAAGAACAGCCCGGCGCCGAGGCCGTAAGCCGCATCGCCGATGCCGATGTCGGCGCCCATGTGCAGCTTGGCGAAGCCGACAGCCGAGCGATCCACATAGGCGATCAGGTACAGCAGGATCAGGAAGGGAATCAGTTTCAGCGTAATGCGCCGTATCAGCCGCAGTTCCTGGCTCATGAGATCGGTCTCCGATTGTTGTTTTTATAGAACCTCGGGGGACGCCTCTCACGGAAAACCGCCAGGGCCATCCCTCCATCGAAAACGACTATATAGTAATACTAATTCACCAACAACACTTCCAAACCTCAGATTTTGCGCTTAGATTAGGCCGTAGCTGGAACACTATAGTCATACAATAAGAGAATCGATCATGTCTGATAAGAAACCCACCCTGCGCTCCGCCCAATGGTTTGGCACGGCCGACAAGAACGGCTTCATGTACCGCAGCTGGATGAAGAATCAGGGCATCGCCGACCACCAGTTCCATGGCAAGCCGATCATCGGCATCTGCAACACCTGGTCGGAACTGACCCCGTGCAACGCGCACTTCCGCCAGATCGCGGAGCACGTCAAACGCGGGGTGATCGAGGCTGGCGGTTTTCCAGTGGAATTCCCGGTGTTCTCCAACGGCGAATCGAACCTGCGCCCGACCGCCATGCTCACCCGCAACCTGGCGAGCATGGACGTTGAGGAAGCGATTCGCGGCAACCCGATCGACGGCGTGGTGCTGCTGACCGGCTGCGACAAAACCACCCCGGCGCTGCTGATGGGCGCGGCCAGTTGCGACGTGCCGGCCATCGTCGTTACCGGCGGGCCGATGCTCAACGGCAAGCACAAGGGCAAGGACATCGGCTCGGGCACCGTCGTTTGGCAGCTCAGCGAACAGGTCAAGGCTGGCACTATTACCATCGACGATTTCCTTGCGGCCGAAGGCGGCATGTCGCGTTCGGCGGGCACCTGCAACACCATGGGCACCGCATCGACCATGGCCTGCATGGCTGAAGCACTCGGCACTTCGCTGCCGCACAACGCGGCGATTCCGGCGGTGGATGCGCGACGTTATGTGTTGGCGCACATGTCCGGCATGCGGGCGGTTGAGATGGTTCGCGAAGACCTGCGTCTATCGAAGATCCTCACCAAGGAAGCCTTCGAAAACGCTATTCGGGTTAACGCGGCCATCGGTGGTTCGACCAACGCGGTGATCCACTTGAAGGCCATCGCCGGGCGCATCGGCGTCGAGCTGGATCTGGATGACTGGACCCGCATCGGTCGCGGCATGCCGACCATCGTCGACCTGCAACCGTCGGGGCGTTTCCTGATGGAAGAGTTCTATTACGCCGGTGGTTTGCCAGCGGTGCTGCGTCGTCTCGGCGAGGCCAATCTGATTCCTAACCCGAATGCGTTGACCGTCAACGGCAAGTCGATCGGCGAGAACACCAAGGACGCGCCGATCTATGGCGAAGACGAGGTGATCCGCACCCTCGACAATCCGATTCGCGCCGACGGCGGGATTTGTGTGCTGCGCGGCAATCTGGCGCCGCTCGGTGCGGTGCTCAAGCCGTCCGCTGCAACGCCGGAACTGATGCAGCATCGTGGCCGTGCGGTGGTGTTCGAGAACTTCGACATGTACAAGGCGCGGATCAACGATCCGGAACTGGATGTCGATAAAGACTCGATTCTGGTGATGAAGAACTGCGGGCCGAAGGGTTATCCGGGCATGGCTGAAGTCGGCAACATGGGCTTACCGGCCAAGCTGTTGGCGCAGGGCGTGACCGACATGGTGCGCATTTCTGATGCGCGGATGAGCGGCACCGCGTACGGCACGGTGGTTTTGCACGTGGCACCGGAAGCGGCGGCCGGCGGGCCTTTGGCGACGGTGAAGGAAGGCGACTGGATCGAGCTGGACTGCGCCACCGGGCGTCTGCACCTGGATATTCCGGATGCTGAGCTGGCGGCGCGCATGGCGGATCTGCAGCCGCCGCAGCAGTTGTTGGTGGGCGGCTATCGTCAGCTGTACATCGATCATGTGCTGCAGGCGGATCAGGGCTGTGACTTTGACTTCCTGGTCGGCTGTCGCGGCGCCGAAGTGCCGCGTCACTCTCACTGACCTTCTCCACCGATCGTTCCCATGCTCCGCGTGGGAATGCCTCAAGGGACGCTCCGCGTTCCAGCTCTGAAATGGGACGCAGAGCGTCCCGGACAGCATTCCCACGCAGAGCGTGGGAACGATCATTACCCGCCTCAAGATTGTCTGGTGCCTGCTATGATGCGCGGCATCTCCATCGCTCAGGATCGCGCCACTCCCCATGGATTACCGCAAACCCTCCGACCGTAAAAGCATGCACTCGCGCATCGTCCAGGAACTGGGCATGCAGATCGTCTCCGGACGCTTTTTGCCCGACGACAAACTGCCCGCCGAAGCCCTGCTCTGCGAGGAATACGCGGTGAGTCGGCCGGTGTTGCGTGAAGCCACGCGGGTGTTGGTGGCCAAGGGGCTGGTGTATTCCAAGCCCCGCGTTGGCACGGTAGTCAAGGCCCGGCGCGAATGGCACATGCTCGACCCGGACGTGCTGCACTGGTTGATGCAAAGCAGCCCGCAGAATGAGTTTTTCAATGTGCTGACCAGTGTGCGCAGCATCATCGAACCGGCCGCCGCCGCCCTCGCCGCTCAGCATGCCACCGATGCCGAAATCGCCGGTATCGGTGAGGCTTACCAGCGCATGGAAGCTGCGCCGACACCGGAAGCGTTGTTGCAACCGGATCTGGATTTTCATAGCCGGATTGCCGATGCGACGCACAATGATTTGCTGGCGAACCTGTGCAATATGTTGTCAGTGGCGATTGCCGAGGCGTTGAAGCATTCGAATCAGCGGCCGAATCTGCATGAATTGGCGTTGCCGCGGCATAAGGCGATTTTGACGGCGATCGAGAATCGGGATGCGCTGGGGGCTCGGCATGCGACGTTGGTGCAGTTGGATGATGCGCGTAGTGCGCTCAGTGTCGTGCTCGGCACTGAGCTTTCCTGAATCTTGAGACTGCTTGCCCTCACCCTAGCCCTCTCCCAGAGGTAGAGGGGACCGATTGGGGGATATTCGAGATTTACGCCGACTTGAAAGATTTGCTGTGAATCCATAATCGACTCGGCATCTCAAGTCGACCGATCTGCTGTGAATCCATAATCAACTCGGCATCTCAAGTCGAGCGATCTGCTGTGAATCCATCATCAACTCGGTGTTTCAGGTCGATGTATCAAGCCGCACACCTCGGTCAGTCCCCTCTCCCTCTGGGAGAGGGTTAGGGTGAGGGGCTCTTGATCTTCAGCCACAAAAAAAGCCGCAACCCTAAGGTTGCGGCTTTGTCGTTTCAGGCTTGCAGATCAGTGCGCAAACAGCGAATTACCCTTCTGCCCCGCCAGTTTCTCCGGCTTGATCAGGAACTTCGCCAGTGCCGGCAGCAGCCACAGCGCACCGAACATGTTCCACAGCAGCATAAAGGTCAGCATCAGGCCCATGTCGGCCTGGAACTTGATCGCCGAGAAGATCCAGGTGCACACACCGATCGCCAGGCACAGACCAGTGAACAACACGGCCTTACCGGTAGATTTCAGCGTCTGGTAATAGGCTTCCTGCAACGGTAACCCCGCACGCAGAAAACTCTCCAGACGGCTGTAGATGTAGATGCCGTAGTCGACACCAATCCCCACACCCAGCGCCACCACCGGCAAGGTCGCAACTTTCACACCGATGCCCATGAACGCCATCAGCGCGTTGCCGAGTACCGAGGTCAGTACCAGCGGCAGGACGATGCACAGGGTCGCCGCCCACGAGCGGAAGGTGATCATGCACATCACCGCCACGCAGATGTACACCAGAATCAGGATGGTCAGCTCAGCCTGCTTGATGACTTCGTTGGTGGCCGCTTCGATGCCGGCATTACCGGCGGCGAGGATGAATTCCAGACCGTCCTTGTTATTCTCCTGGGCAAATTCCTGCACCGCATGCACCGCCCGATCGAGGGTTTCGGCCTTGTGATCGTTGAGGAACACCAGCACCGGCGCCAGCGAGCAACTGTTGTTGTACAGACCGTCGGCGCGGGCAATCGAGTTGTTCAGCACGTCCGGGTTGCGCGACAGGGTTTCCCATTTCAGGTTGCCCTCGTTCATGCCCTTGATCATCTGCTTGGACACGGTCACCAGCGAGATCGCCGACTGTACGCCCTCGGTGTTCTGCATCTTCCACATCAACTGATCGATCGGCGCCATGGCTTCATAACGCGAACAGCCTTCAGCCTTGGTCTTGACCATCACCACCAGTACGTCAGAGCTGGTGGAGTAATTGCTGATGATGAAATTGTTGTCCTTGTTGTAGCGCGAGTCCGGACGCAGTTCCGGTGCGCCCTGGTCGAGGTCACCGATTTTCAGGTTCTGGCTGTACCAGAGGCCGCCACCGAAGGCGATCAGCGCCAGCAGCACCGAGATGCGTGCGACTTTCGGGTTGGCGAAGTTCGACAGCAGGCGCCAGAACGGGTGTTCGCGGTTGGCGTCCTTCTTGCTCTTGGCGATCGCCCGTTTACTGATGCCGACATAGGAAATCGCCACCGGCAGCAGAATCAGGTTGGTGAACACGATCACCGCCACGCCGATCGACGCGCCGATGGCCAGTTCACGGATCACGCCGATATCGATGATCAGCAGCGTGATGAAGCCCACCGCATCCGCCAGAATCGCGATCATCCCCGGCAGGAACAGTTGCCGGAAGGTGCGCCGCGCAGCGGTCAATGCGTTGTCGGCCTCGCTGGATTGCAGGGCGATACCGTTGATCTTCTGCACGCCGTGGGAAATACCGATGGCGAAGATCAGGAACGGCACCAGCATCGAATACGGATCAAGTCCGAAGCCGAAGAAGTGCATCAAGCCGAGCTGCCAGACCACCGCCACCAGCGTCGTACTCAACACCGCAATGGTGCTGCGCACGCAGTTGGTGAACCACAACAGCAGGATCAGGGTGATGACGAAAGCGATGCCGAAGAACAGCACGACCATCACCAGACCATCGATCAGGTCGCCGACCTTCTTGGCGAAACCGACGATGTGGATCTTGACGTTGGGGTTCTGCGCTTCGAACTTGTTGCGGATCTTGTCTTCGAGTTCATGGGAGAACTTGCGGTAGTCCAGCGCGAGCAACTTGCCCTGGTCTTCCGGGTCCGGATAGGACTCCAGCAGCGGGATGTCGACGATGCTCGACTTGAAGTCGTTGGCCACCAGCCGCCCGACCTGACCGGACTTGAGCACGTTGTTACGCAGCAGATCGAGGCTGTCCTGCGAGCCGTTGTAGCTCTGCGGGATCACTTCACCGCCGGCAAAACCCTCTTCGGTCACTTCGGTCCAGCGTACGCTCGGACTCCACAGCGACTTCAGCCCGGAGCGGTCGACGCCGGAGATGTAGAACACCTCGTCGTTGATCTGGCGCAGGGTCTCCATGTACTCCTTGGAGAAGATGTCGCCGTCCTTGGCTTCCACCGAAATACGCACGGTGTTGCCCAGGTTCGCCAGATCGTTGCGGTGCTCCATCATCTTCTCGATGAACGGATGCTTGAGCGGGATCATTTTTTCGAAACTGGTCGACGGCCGGATCAGCGTGGCCTGCCAGAACAGGAAAATGCTCACCACCAGACAGATCAGGATCACGGCCGGGCGGTTGTTGAAAATCAGGCGTTCAAGAAACGTCGCCTTGTCCTGCTGAGGAGTGATCAAGGAAGTCATAGCCCCGCCTTCTTATTATTGATCTCGGCACCGTTTGGCAGCGTGGTGTGGAGCCCACCCTGCCCGCTCAGAATCAGGTTGCCGTCGCCGGCAGCGGTGACCGATGACAGCGAGATGCGGTCCGGACGGTTGAACACGCTGAAGGTCTCGCCGTTGTCACTGCTGCTGATCACCGAACCGCCGTTGCCGACGATGACGATCGAGCCGTCCTCGAGCAGGGTCGCACCGGACAGGCCGAACTCCAGGGCACCGCGCGCGGCTTTCAATTCGACCTGTTCCCAGGTGCTGCCGAAATCCGTTGAGCGGTAGAGATTGCCGCGCAAGCCGTAAGCCAGCAGGGTTTGCGGTTGTGCCGTGCCGATCACGCCGAATAGCGAACCTTCATACGGGCCTTCGAGTTTTTCCCAGGTCTGGCCGTCGTCGGCGGAGCGGAACATGCTGCCCGACTCGCCAACGATGAACAGCCCGGCATCCTTCACTGCGGCGATGGCGTTGAGGTGGAACTGGTCTTCGTTGTCGAGGCGGTCGCTGACGTCTTCCCAGTTTTTACCGCCGTCGGTGGTTTCCAGCAGCGCGCCGTACGCGCCCACGGCAAGGCCGCTGTTGACGTCCTTGAACCAGACGTCGAGCAGCGGCGATTCACGTTTGAGGTCTTCGAATTGCTTGGTCCAGGTCAGACCGCCGTCTGCGCTGGCGAGAATTTGCGCGTCGTGGCCTACTGCCCAGCCGTGCTTGTCGTCGACAAAGTACACCGCCGTCAGCAGTTGCCGGGTCGGCACTTTGGCTTGCGTCCAGGTTTTGCCCTGGTCATCGGAATAGAGAATGTGCCCGCGATCGCCGACCGCGACCAGGCGCGCACCAGCGTGGACGACATCGAGAATCAGGCTTTTCGCGGCTTTAGTAGATTCGGTGGCATAGACCACGTCAGCCGGGGCCTCGGCGGCAATCACCGGTGCCGATAACGTGGCAAAGCCCAGCAGCGAGAGTGCTGTGGCCAGCAACGCGGTGTTGCGTAACGCCGGCGGGCGGCAACGACTCATAGACCTTCCCCTCTTTATTATTGTTAGGCCATCTGGCCTTCAAGGGCGCCGCAAGTGTGCTCCGCTGATGGCTGGTCAGAAGCATAGTCCTGAAACCCGCAATCCAGAGCCACTTCGGAAGCTGGCTCATCCTATCGGGCTTTCGAAACGTCTGACAATCGGCGCCACGTTATCTTTTGTTAACCGCACGGAATGAACGCATCCCCCTGTAGGAGCTGACGAGTGAAACGAGGCTGCGATCTTTTGATCCTGGCCTTTAAAGATCAAAAGATCGCAGCGTGCCGCAGCTCCTACAGGAATTTCGCGTTGTGATGACGGAGGATTCGTCGGATGGATGAGGGCAATCTTGCGAGAGGGACTTGCACGATCGGTATTATGGTATACCATCAGACGCACAGACACTCTCAATCCCCCAACGGAGCAGCTCATGAGTTTCGAAATTCGCAAGATCGTCAGCTATGTCGAAGAAACCTTCATCGAAGGCGGCAAAGCCACCGACAAGCCAGTGACCATGGTCGGCCTCGCCGTGGTGATGAAAAACCCTTGGGTGGGCAACGGTTTCGTTGAAGACCTCAAGCCGCAGATCCGCGCCAATTGCTCTGACCTCGGTGCACTGATGGTCGAGCGTCTGGTCGGCATCATCGGCGGTGCCGAGAAGATCGAGGCCTACGGCAAAGCCGCTGTGGTCGGTGCAGATGGCGAGATCGAACACGCCTCCGCCGTAATCCACACCCTGCGCTTCGGCAACCACTACCGCGAAGCCGTCAACGCCAAGAGCTACCTGAGCTTCACCAACAAGCGCGGCGGCCCGGGCACCTCGATTCAGATCCCGATGATGCACAAGGACGACGAAGGTCAGCGTTCGCACTACATCACCCTGGAAATGCAGATCGAAGACGCGCCGCGCGCCGACGAAATCGTCGTCGTGCTGGGTTGCGCCGACGGTGGTCGCCTGCACCCGCGCATCGGTAACCGCTACATCGATCTGGAAGAACTGGCCGCCGAAAAGGCCCAGTAATCACAATAAAAAGGCACTGCAGGAGCGCTCCATGATTCGGCTCACCGCTGAACTCACCCCGGCTGGCACCAGTTACCTGGCGACCGGCCAAGGCCAGCCCGTGGTTTTGATCCACGGCGTGGGCCTGAACAAAGAAATGTGGGGCGGGCAGATTGTCGGCCTGTCCAGCCAATACCGGGTGATCGCCTACGACATGCTCGGTCATGGCGCCAGCCCGCGACCGGCCAGCGGCACCGCCCTGCTCGGTTACGCCGATCAGTTGCTGGAGCTGCTCGATCACCTGAATCTGCAACAGGCAGCGGTGATCGGTTTCTCCATGGGCGGTCTGGTCGCGCGGGCCTTTGCCCTGCATTACCCGGAGCGCCTGCAAAGCCTGGTGGTGTTGAACAGCGTGTTCAACCGCAGCGAAGAACAGCGTGCCGGCGTCATCGCGCGCACCGCGCAAGCGGCGGAACATGGCCCGGACGCCAATGCCGAAGCGGCGCTGTCACGCTGGTTCAGCCGCGAGTATCAGGCGGCCAACCCGGCGCAGATCGCCGCGATCCGCCAGACCCTTGCCGGCAATGATCCGCAAGGCTATCTGACGACTTATGAATTGTTCGCCACCCAAGACATGTACCGCGCCGACGACCTGAGCAGTATTCAGGCGCCAACGCTGATCGCCACCGGTGAACTCGATCCGGGTTCGACCCCGGAAATGGCCGAGCAACTGGCCCGGCGCATCCCCGGTGCGAAGGTTGCCGTGCTGTCTGAGCAACGGCATATGATGCCCGTAGAGTCGCCGCGTCTGGTCAATCAGACGCTGCTGGAATTTCTCGAATTCGCACACTCCCGACAAAACCATATAAAGGGGATCGTTGCATGACACTCGCACGCTTCCAGATGTGCATCGGCGGAGAATGGGTCGATGCCCTCTCCGGCAAGACTTTCGAAAGCCTCAACCCGGCCACGGCACAAGCCTGGGCCGAATTGCCTGACGCTGATGAAGCGGATGTCGAACGCGCCGTGCAATCGGCACAGACGGCTTTCGACAGCCCGGCGTGGCGTGGTCTGACCGCCACCGCACGCGGCAAACTGCTGCGCCGTCTCGGTGATCTTATCGCCGAAAATAAAGAACAACTGGCGCAGCTGGAAAGCCGCGACAACGGCAAACTGATCCGCGAAACCCGTGGCCAGGTCAGCTATCTGCCGGAGTTCTTCCACTACACCGCCGGCCTTGCCGACAAGCTCGAAGGCGGCACGCTGCCGCTGGATAAGCCCGACCTGTTTGCCTACACGGTTCACGAAGCCATGGGCGTGGTCGCGGCGATCATTCCGTGGAACAGTCCGCTCTATCTGACCGCAATCAAACTCGCGCCGGCCCTCGCCGCTGGCAACACGATTGTGATCAAACCGTCCGAGCACGCATCCGCGACCATTCTTGAACTGGCGCGTCTGGCCCTCGAAGCCGGGATTCCGCCGGGCGTGGTCAACGTCGTCACCGGTTACGGCCCGAGCACCGGCGCCGCCCTCACCCGCCACCCGCTGATCCGCAAAATTGCCTTCACCGGCGGCGCGGCGACAGCGCGGCATGTGGTGCGCAGCAGCGCCGAGAACTTCGCCAAGCTGTCGCTGGAACTGGGCGGCAAGTCGCCGAATATCATCTTCGCCGACGCCGATCTGGACAGCGCGATCAACGGCGCGATTGCCGGGATCTACGCGGCCTCCGGGCAGAGTTGCGTGTCCGGTTCGCGCCTGCTGGTGCAGGACGAAATCTACGACGAATTCGTCAATCGACTGGTTGAACGCGCCCAGCGCATTCGCATCGGCAACCCGCAGGAAGACAACAGTGAGATGGGCCCGATGGCGACCGCGCAGCAACTGGCGGTGGTTGAAGGCCTGGTCGCGGATGCCATCGCCGAGGGTGCGCGTTTGCGTACCGGCGGCAAGCGCCCGACGGATCTCGGGGACGGCTGGTTCTACGAGCCGACGCTGTTCGAATGCGACCGCAATTCGATGAAGATCATGCAGGAAGAAGTCTTCGGGCCGGTGGCTTCGGTGATTCGCTTCAAAGATGAAGCCGAGGCACTGGCGATCGCCAACGACTCACAGTTTGGCCTCGCCGCCGGCATCTGGACGCGTGATCTCGGCCGGGCTCATCGCCTCGCTCGCGATGTGCGCTCCGGGATCATCTGGGTCAACACCTACCGCGCGGTCTCGGCGATGGCACCGATCGGCGGCTTCAAGAACAGTGGCTATGGACGCGAAAGCGGCATCGATTCGGTGCTGGCCTACACCGAACTGAAAACGGTGTGGATCAACCTTTCTCAGGCACCAATGCCTGATCCGTTTGTGATGCGCTAGGAGTCCTGCGAAATGATCGAACCCGGCATTTACAAAGACGTCATGAGCTCGTTCCCGTCCGGCGTCACGGTGGTTACCACTGTTGACCCGGAGGGCGGGATCGTCGGCATCACCGCCAGTGCGTTCAGCGCGCTGTCGATTGACCCGGCGCTGGTGCTGTTCTGCCCCAACTATGCTTCCGACACTTATCCGGTGCTGCGTGACAGCAAGAAATTCGCGATCCATTTGCTGTCCGCTGACCAGACGGCTGAGGCCTATGCGTTTGCCGGGAAAGGCAAAGACAAGGCCAAGGACATCGAGTGGCATTTGAGCGAACTCGGTAACCCGATCCTCGCCAAAGCCACGGCGATCATCGAGTGTGAGTTGTGGCGTGAATATGACGGTGGTGATCACGCGATCATCGTTGGCGCGGTGAAGAACCTGATCCTGCCCGAGCAACCGGTGACGCCGATGATTTACCACAAAGGCAAGCTCGGGCCGTTGCCGACCCTGGCCTGACAGATTCACACACATCACTGTAGGAGTTGCCGAAGGCTGCGATCTTTTGACTTTGATTTTCAAGAGCAAGATCAAAAGATCGCAGCCTTCGGCAGCTCCTACACAAGGGATCGGTGTCGTGAGGAGGAATGATGAGTAACGAAAAGTACGAAAAAGGCCTGAAAATCCGCACTCAGGTATTGGGCGAAGCCTACGTCCAGCGTTCTATCGAGAACGCCGACGATTTCACCCGCCCGCTGCAGGAAATGGTCACCGAATACTGCTGGGGCCATGTCTGGGGTCGCGAAGGTTTGTCGCTCAAGGAGCGCAGCATGATCAACCTGGCGATGATCTCGGCGCTCAACCGTCCGCACGAACTCAAGCTGCATGTGCGTGGCGCCTTGCGTAACGGCCTGAGTCGTGAGCAAATACGCGAAATTCTGCTTCAGGTCGGCATTTATTGCGGTGTTCCGGCAGCCGTGGACAGTTTCCGGCTGGCCCGTGAAGCCTTTGCCGAAGCCGACGCCGAAGCCTCAGTTAACCCCTCGGCTGTTTAGATGCCCGTCTGGCATGGACAGCCAACTTAAAGAGCGGACCCCATGAAACGCCAGCCACTCGACGACAGCTTCAAGGTCAATCGCAACCCCGTTACCCTGCGCGAAATCGTGCTGGATAAACTGCGTAGCGCGATCATGAATTTCCAGCTCATGCCCGGCGATCGTCTGGTCGAGCGCGATCTGTGTGATCGTCTGGGCGTCAGCCGTACTTCCGTGCGCGAAGCCTTGCGTCACCTGGAATCCGAAGGTCTGGTCGAGTTTGCCGATGCCAAAGGCCCGCGTGTCGCCATCATCACGTTGGCCGATGCCGTCGATATCTACGAATTGCGCTGCGTGCTTGAGGGACTGATCGTCCAGCTGTTCACCCTGCGTGCCAAGGCCAAGGACATCAAAGCCCTGGAAAAGGCCCTCGACGAGAATCGCAAGGCGCTCAAGGACGGCGAACTGCAACAGGTGATCGACTCGGTGCAGGGCTTCTACGACGTGCTGCTCGAAGGCTCGGGCAACCATGTCGCGGCGACTCAGCTACGCCAGTTGCAGGCGCGCATCAGCTACCTGCGCGCGACCTCGGTGTCGCAGGAAAACCGTCGCGGTGCGAGTAATCAGGAAATGGAGAAAATGGTCGAAGCGATCAAAAGCGGCGATCCGCTGGTGGCGCACCAGGCCTGTGTTGATCACGTTCGCGCTGCCGCTGCGGTAGCGCTCGACTATCTCAAGCGCAAGCAGGAAGAGACCGGCGCAACCCCGGCCATGACCCTGCCCATCGCGCTGAAAGAACCCCGTATAGGTCACTGATATGTTCAGCCCGAGCTATTGCCCGAAATGCGGTGGCCCTGACCTCGGTCAGCAGATACCGGCGGACGATACGCACGTGCGCCTGATGTGCCGTGGCTGCGGCTACATCCACTACGTCAATCCGAAGATCATCGCCGGCTGCATCATCGAGCAGGACGGCAAATACCTGTTGTGCCAACGGGCGATCCCACCGCGCCCGGGCACCTGGACGCTGCCCGCAGGTTTCATGGAAAGCGGCGAGACCACCGAGCAAGCGGCGATCCGTGAAGTCTGGGAAGAAAGCGGCGTGCGTGCGGAAATCGTCTCGCCGTATTCGATTTTCAGCGTGCCGAAGATCAGCGAGGTGTACATCATCTTTCGCGCGATCGCGCTGGAGATCACCGGGCAGTACGGCCCGGAAACCCTCGACTACAAGTTCTTCGCCCCTGAAGACATCCCTTGGGAACAGATCTATTACCCGGCGATCCGGCAGATTCTCGAGCGTTATATCGAGGAGCGTCAGGCTGGGGTGTATGGGATCTACATGGGCAATGATGACAGCGGCAAGATCCACTTTATCCGCTGACAACGCTTCGCTTTCTGTCTGATCGTTCCCACGCTCCGCGTGGGAATGCCTCTTCGGACGCTCCGCGTTCGGCTTTGAAAGGGACGCGGAGCGTCCCGGGCTGCATTCCCACGCGGAGCGTGGGAACGATCAATACGGGGGTTTTGTGATGCGGCTTAAACTGGCGGCATGCCTTCGACGATGATGATCTCCGCCCTCGCCCATTCTTCGCGATAACTTTTCGCCTCCTGGTACGCCGCCGAGTGGTAGCAAGCCACAGCCTTCTCATAACTCTCGAACTCGATCACCACGCTGCGCTGCGGCGTCTCGCGTCCTTCCATCGCCTCGCTGCGCCCGCCTCTGGCCAGAAACTTCGCGCCGAACGCGGCGAACGCCGCCGGCGCACGCTGGGTGTATTGGCTGTAGTGATCGGCATCGGCTATATCCACATGAGCAATCCAGTACGCCTTCATAGTGACCTCTTTGTTGATTTTGTATTATGGTATACCAATATATTTCCAACGAACCCTGAGAGTCCAGCATGGCCTTCAACAGCATTGAAGAAATCATCGAAGATTATCGTCTCGGCAAAATGGTCTTGCTGGTCGATGACGAAGATCGCGAGAACGAGGGCGACCTGCTGCTGGCCGCCGACCGTTGCACACCCGAGGCGATCAGCTTCATGGCCCGTGAAGCGCGCGGGCTGATCTGTCTGACCCTGACTGACGAACATTGCCAGCGTTTAGGCCTGGAGCAAATGGTCCCGGCCAATGGCAGCGTGTTCAGCACCGCGTTTACCGTGTCGATTGAGGCGGCGGTTGGCGTGACCACCGGTATTTCAGCGGCGGATCGCGCCTGCACGGTTGCCGCCGCCGTCGCGCCGAATGCCCGTGCTGAAGACCTGGTGCAGCCGGGCCACATCTTCCCGCTGCGGGCCAAGGAAGGAGGCGTGCTGACCCGCGCTGGCCACACCGAAGCAGGCTGCGATCTGGCGCGCCTCGCCGGCTTCACCCCGGCCTCGGTGATCGTCGAAGTGATGAACGACGACGGCACCATGGCCCGTCGCCCGGATCTGGAAGTGTTCGCGCGCAAGCACGGGATCAAGATCGGCACCATCGCCGACCTGATCCACTATCGCCTGAGCACCGAGCACACCATCGAACGCATTGGCGAACGCGAACTGCCGACGGTGCATGGCACGTTCCGCCTGATCACCTTTGAGGATCGCATCGAGGGTGGCGTGCACATGGCGATGGTCATGGGCGATCTGCGCCGTGAAGAGCCGACGCTGGTGCGTGTGCATGTGATCGATCCGCTGCGTGACCTGGTCGGCGCCGAGTACAGCGGGCCGACCAATTGGACGCTATGGGCAGCGTTGCAACGGGTGGCGGCGGAAGGTCATGGGGTGGTTGTGGTGCTGGCCAATCATGAATCTTCGCAGGCGTTGCTGGAGCGGGTGCCGCAGTTGACCCAGCCGCCAAGGCAGTTCAGTCGTTCGCAATCGCGGATTTATTCGGAGGTGGGGACTGGGGCGCAGATTTTGCAGAATCTGGGGGTGGGCAAGCTGCGTCACCTGGGCCCTCCTCTGAAATACGCTGGCCTGACCGGGTATGACCTGGAGGTGGTCGAGAGTATTCCGTTCACTGAATGAAGCTGCCCTCACCCCAGCCCTCCCGAAACGTCGGACCGCCCGGAGGGAGAGGGAGCCGACCGAGTTGATTAGTCGCTATACGCCGACCTGAGATTCCGAGTCGAACTCAGGTTTGAACAGCATGAAGATCTGCTCCCTTTCCCCCTCTCCCATTGGGAGAGGGCTGGGGTGAGGGGCTGGATCTAAAATTTCTACACATCTCTCAAGTGAAAAACCATCAGCCTCCAGATAACCGGTAAGGCAAAGTGCTTGCACAAAGTTTGGAATACCATAATATGATATTCCATAGACCGGACACTCCAACGAACGTCCATCTACTGCTCCCGATAGGCGGGCAACAACGCAAGCCCGCTCAAAAACACAACAATGAGGGCGTGAACATGGTGTTGAACAAAGCTGCAACCGCGATCTTTTTTGCGGGACTGCTCAGCGTCACCGGCCAGGCTGCAATGGCTGCCGAAAGCGTGAATTTTGTCAGTTGGGGCGGAAGCACCCAGGATGCGCAGAAACAGGCCTGGGCCGATCCGTTCAGCAAGGCCAGCGGCATCACCGTCGTGCAGGACGGCCCGACCGACTACGGCAAACTCAAAGCCATGGTCGAGAGCGGCAACGTGCAGTGGGACGTGGTCGATGTCGAAGCCGACTTCGCCCTGCGCGCCGCCGCTGAAGGCCTGCTCGAACCCCTCGATTTCAAAGTCATTCAGCGCGACAAGATCGACCCGCGTTTCGTCAGCGATCACGGTGTCGGCTCGTTCTTCTTCTCCTTCGTCCTCGGCTACAACGAGGGCAAACTCGGCGCCAACAAGCCGCAGGACTGGAGCGCCCTGTTCGACACCAAGACTTACCCCGGCAAACGCGCCCTGTACAAATGGCCAAGCCCCGGCGTGCTCGAACTGGCGCTGCTGGCCGACGGCGTAGCGGCTGACAAGCTCTACCCGCTGGATCTGGATCGCGCCTTCAAAAAACTCGACACCATCAAGAAAGACATCGTCTGGTGGGGCGGCGGCGCGCAGTCGCAGCAACTGCTGGCCTCCGGTGAAGCGAGCATGGGCCAGTTCTGGAACGGTCGCATTCACGCCCTGCAAGAAGACGGCGCGCCGGTCGGCGTGAGCTGGAAACAGAACCTGGTCATGGCCGACATTCTGGTGATTCCAAAAGGCTCGAAAAACAAGGACGCGGCGATGAAGTTCCTGGCCGCCGCCAGTAGCGCCAAGGGCCAGGCCGACTTCTCCAACCTGACCGCCTACGCCCCGGTCAACCTCGACAGTGTGGAGCGTCTGGATTCGACGCTGGCCCCCAACCTGCCGACTGCCTACGCTAAGGATCAGATCACTCTTGATTTCGCGTACTGGGCCAAAAACGGCCAGGCCATCGCGACACGGTGGAACGAATGGCTGGTCAAATGAAAATGGCGGCCACCGCGTCCCGTCCCTCCACTGCCACCGGGAGCGCCGCCAGCGCTGCCGGCTCGGCCCACGGAACACAGGCGGTTGCGATGCAGCAAGCCCCGTCCCTCAGACAACGCTGGCGCGGCGCCGGCAACCTCGCCCCGGCGCTGCTGTTCATCGGCCTGTTCTTTCTAGCGCCGTTGATTGGCCTGCTGTTGCGCGGCGTGCTCGAACCGACGCCTGGCCTTGGCAACTATGAACAACTGTTCGCCAACTCGGCGTACGCCCGAGTGCTGCTCAACACCTTTTCGGTGGCCGGGCTGGTAACACTGTTCAGCCTGCTGCTGGGCTTTCCGCTGGCCTGGGCGATCACCCTGGTACCACGTGGCTGGGGGCGCTGGATTCTCAACATCGTGCTGCTGTCGATGTGGACCAGCCTGCTCGCCCGCACCTATTCGTGGCTGGTGTTGCTGCAAGCCTCGGGCGTGATCAACAAGGCTCTGATGGCGATGGGCATCATCGATCAGCCGCTGGAAATGGTGCATAACCTCACCGGCGTGGTGATCGGCATGAGCTACATCATGATCCCATTCATCGTGCTGCCGTTGCAGGCGACCATGCAGGCCATCGATCCGATGATTCTGCAGGCCGGTTCAATTTGCGGCGCGAGTCCGTGGACCAACTTCTTCCGGGTGTTTCTGCCGCTGTGTCGGCCGGGTCTGGCCTCCGGTGGCTTGATGGTGTTCGTCATGTCGCTCGGTTACTACGTCACCCCGGCGCTGCTCGGCGGTGCGCAGAACATGATGCTGCCGGAGTTCATCATTCAGCAGGTGCAATCGTTCCTCAACTGGGGCCTGGCCAGTGCCGGCGCCGCGTTGCTGATCGCGATCACTTTGGTGCTGTTCTACTTCTACCTGAAGCTTCAGCCGGAATCCCCGGTTGGCGCCAGTAACGCGAGGTAAGCCGACATGCTCCTGACTCCCAATGCGATGAGCCGGCGGATGCGTTTCGGCTTGTATGCCACCACCGGGCTGATCGGTCTGTTCCTGCTGTTGCCGATCGTGTTTATCGTGCTGCTGTCGTTCGGCTCCTCGCAGTGGCTGGTATTCCCGCCGCCGGGCTGGACGCTGAAATGGTACGGCCAGTTCTTCTCCAACCCCGACTGGATGAACGCCGCTGCCGCCAGCCTCAAGGTTGCTGTGCTGACGACGATCTGCGCCGTGGCCCTCGGTCTGCCGACTGCGTTTGCGCTGGTGCGCGGACGTTTTCCCGGCCGGGAAATGCTCTACGGCCTGTTCACCCTGCCGATGATCGTGCCGCTGGTGATCATCGCCGTGGCGGTGTACGCGCTGTTCCTCAAGCTCGGTTACACCGGGACGATGTTCGCCTTCGTCGTCAGCCATGTGATCGTCGCGCTGCCGTTCACCATCATCTCGATCATCAACTCGCTGAAGCTGTTCGATCAGTCGATTGAGGACGCCGCGGTTATCTGCGGTGCCTCACGCCTGCAAGCGGTGTTCAAGGTGACGTTCCCGGCGATTCGCCCGGGCATGGTCGCCGGCGCCCTCTTCGCCTTTCTCGTTTCGTGGGACGAAGTGGTGCTCAGCGTGATGATGGCCAGCCCGACCCTGCAAACCCTTCCCGTGAAAATGTGGACCACTTTGCGCCAGGACCTGACGCCAGTGATCGCCGTCGCTTCGACGCTGCTGATCGGCTTGTCTGTTCTAGTCATGGTGATCGCCGCCGCATTGCGCCGGCGCAACGAAATCAGCGCCTGAGCGCCAGGAGTACGACATGAGTGCCGTGATCAAAGACGCTTCCCAGCAGAACGACAAACCCCTGGTCAGCCTGCGCAACCTGAACAAGCACTACGGCGATTTTGCCGCCGTCGACAACATCTCGCTGGACATCAAGGACGGCGAGTTCCTGACCTTCCTCGGCTCCAGCGGCTCGGGCAAAAGCACCACGCTGTCGATGCTCGCCGGGTTTGAAACACCGAGCAGTGGCGAGATCCTCGTCAACGGTCAGTCGCTGGTGAATGTACCGCCGCACAAGCGTGACATCGGCATGGTGTTTCAACGCTATTCGCTGTTCCCGCATTTGTCGGTGCGCGACAACATTGCCTTCCCGTTGGCGATCCGCAAACTAGCGGCCGCCGAACGTGAAAAGCGCGTCGATGCGATGTTGAAGTTGGTGCAGCTTGAGCAATTCGCCCATCGTCGCCCTTCGCAGTTGTCGGGTGGCCAGCAACAACGTGTCGCCATCGCCCGCGCCTTGGTCTACGAACCACGCATTTTGCTGATGGACGAACCGCTCGGTGCGCTGGATAAAAAACTGCGCGAGGATTTACAGGATGAATTGCGCCAACTGCATCGTCGTCTGGGCATCACCATCGTTTACGTGACCCACGATCAGGAAGAAGCCATGCGTTTGTCGCAGCGCATCGCGATTTTCAGTCATGGCAAGATTGTGGGATTGGGCAGCGGTTATGACCTTTATCAGAATCCGCCGAATGCGTTTGTCGCCTCGTTCCTCGGCAACTCGAACTTCCTCAAGCTCAAGGCGCAGGGTAATGCGGCGGCTTCGTTTGAAGGTCAGTCATTGTCGATTCGGCTGACGGCGGGGTTGCACACCGATCAGGATGTGTTGCTGATGGTGCGGCCGGAAAAAGCGCAGGCGTTGAGCGTGTCGCAGGCGATCAGCGAACCGTTGCCTTCGGGGTGGAATGAGGTTTCAGCGAAGGTTGTGGAAGTGCTGTTTCTGGGTGAGAGCCAGACGTGCAGCGTAGTCACTTCGGGCGGGACTTCGATGACGGTCAAAGCGTTGTCCGCCGCCGGCATGCCGCTCAAGGCTGGCGATCCGGTGCAAGTGCGCTGGGCCACCGCCGATGCTTGCGTGTATACCGAATGGACCGACAGCGACCTCAACAAAGCCGCCGGCTCCCACTGAAATCCCATGTAGGAGCTGCCGCAGGCTGCGATCTTTTGATCTTGCCGTTAAAAACAAGATCAAAAGATCGCAGCCTCGTTTCACTCGACAGCTCCTACAGGAATGCATTGCAAATGTGGGAGCAGGCTCACTCCTACAATTGAACCGTGTTTACGCCTCAGGGCCGCGGTGGCACTTTTTTTGATCTCAAGGCGCGACCGTCACATCGCCCTGCCCACTCTCGGCGAGTGCGGCAGCGACAAACCCCTCAGCCTTCTTGCGCTCGACAAACGCCCGCACATACGCCGCGCCTGCCTCTCGCCCACGGGGCACCGCCATGGCCTGGCGAATCGCCGTGAACGCGCCGTCCAGCACGCGGTAACGCGCGTCGGCATCCGCGACTTTCTGCAATGGCTGACGGACACCGGCGGCGGCATCCAGGTGTTGCTCGATAAACAGGTCAACGGCACCCGCCGAGGTTTCGGCACGCTCCAATTGTGCGTGCTGCAGCGTGCGACTGAGGAACAGGTCGTAGGCTGCGCCTTTGCCAACGGCCAGTCGCAATCCTGGCTGATCGAGATCCTCGACGTTGCGATAGGGTGCCTGCGCTTCGACCAGATAAGTCCCTTCAATAATCACGTACGGCTCGCTGAACGTGATCTGCGCTTCACGCACCGGCTCGATCGCAAGAAACGCCAGATTCCATACGCCCTCTTCCAGCGCGGCGAAAACCTTGCCCGCTGCATCAAAGGTGCGCATCTCCAATTCGACACCCAGCTCGGTAGCCAATGCTTTGGCCAATGCCACCGAAACACCCTGCGGCGCACCGTCTGCCCCGCGCTGTGCCAGCACCGGGTTGCCAAAATTGATGGCGGCATGCAGCACGCCGTCGGGCGCGAGATCGGCCATCACGGCCGGGGTGATTGCACTCATGGTGTTGCTCCCTGATTGGATAAAAAGTCAGTGTGCCTCGTGGCTGACACTGTCGAGGACACAACACCCAGCGGGTAAGCCTTATGTCGGTGCCTGACAGGCACTCAAATGTTCCAGCGCACGACGCGTGACCGCATCAATGTAAGCCGCGTCACCATAGACCCGCGCCAGCAGAATCGCCCCCTCGTAATCCGCCACCCATTGTCGAGCGGTCAGCAAGGCTTGGACTTCATCGACCTGGCCTTCCAGCAAATGCGCAAACGCCTTGGCCCATGCATCGAAAAAGCTGCGAATCGGCTCCAGCAGTTCACTTTTGCCGTACGCCGCATCGACCGCCACCACACCCATCAGGCAACCGATCGAGTCATCCTGAAACAGCCTCGCCGCCTTACGCCCCATTTTTGTCAGGCGTTCTTCGGGGCTGAGTTTTTCATCAAAAGCTACGGCAAACAGGGTCTGGTTAATTACCTGATGCGTCCAGTCCAGCACGTCACGCAGCAAGGCTTCCTTATTCGGGTAGTGGTGATAGAAAGACGCCTTGGTGAAGCCACAGGCGGCAGCAAGCACGTCCATGGTGGTGCCATGATAGCCAAGGCGCTTGAAGGTATTGGCGCACCGCAGAAGCAATTCTTCACGGGGGATTTTCAACGGTCGCACGGGTATTTCCTGATCCGGATAACTGGCGGTGATTCTATGACATAAGCCTGCCCTTCTCAATTTGACGGTTACCAACTGTTCGTTTAGTTTCTGTTTACCAAACAAATGGTCAGTAACTGGTGACCAATAGATTTCAAGGAGAGCAGAGATGAACGAAGCCAACAGTGGCCCCGGCAGAGTCACCCGCGAACAACACGGCCAGCTGTTTTTGATCGGTCTGGATCGCGCCGGCAAACGCAATGCATTCGACAGTGCAATGCTGACGGACCTGGCATTGGCCATCGGCGAATACGAGCGCAATGACGAACTGCGCTGCGCCGTGCTGTTCGCGCATGGTGAGCACTTCACTGCGGGTCTGGACTTGATGGAACTGACGCCAAAACTGGTATCAGGCGCCTTCAAGTATCCTGAAGAAGGCATCGACCCATGGGGCGTTTCCAAACCGCGCAGGCGTAAACCGGTGGTGGTTGCCATTGAAGGCATTTGCTGGACGGCGGGCATCGAATTGATGCTCAACGCCGACATCAGCATTGCCGCCACCAATGCCCGTTTCGCTCATCTGGAAGTGTTGCGCGGGATCTCACCCGCCGGCGGTTCCACCGTGCGCTTCACCCGCGCAGCGGGCTGGACCGCCGCCATGCGCTACATGCTCACGGGGGAAGAGTTCGATGCCACTGCCGCCCTGCACATGCGCCTGCTGACCGAAGTAGTCGAGCCCGGTCAGACACTGCCTCGCGCCATCGAGTACGCCGAGCGCATCGCCAAAGCTGCACCGCTGGCGATTCAGGCGACATTGCAATCGGCGTTTCTGGCGCAGGATCAGGGAGACGATGCGGCATTGTCGAAGCTTGATGAACAACTGCTGGCCCTGATCAAAACCGAGGATGTCCGCGAGGGCGTCATGGCGATGATGCAGAAGCGCGAACCGCAGTTCAAAGGTCGCTGAAGGCTTTGCTCAACTCACTCGGAACAATTTCATGAACACCATGGCCGCAGCCTTTGCCGAATCGATCCAGAGACAGGACATCGCCCTCATTGCCCGCGATGGTTATCCGTTGTCAGCCAAGCGCTACAGCGCGGCGGGCGCGGTCAAAGGCAACCTGATCATGGCCGGCGCCACCGGGGTGCAACAGCGCTTTTATCGGCGTTTTGCCGAGCATGCAGCGCGCCAGGGCTTCAATGTCCTGACCCTCGATTACCGGGGCATCGGTGAATCGAAGCCGGCTTCCCTCAAAGGCTTTGAGATGTCTTATCTGGATTGGGCTTATCAGGATCTGGCGGCGGCAGTGGATCTGCTAAGCCAGGAAGCGTTGCCGTTGTATTGGGTCGGCCATTCGTTTGGTGGTCACGCGATTGGTCTGTTGCCCAATCACCACGCCCTGACGGCTTGCTACACCTTGGGCAGTGGTGCGGGATGGAGCGGCTGGATGTCCAGAGCCGAGGCCTGGAAAATCCGTCTGATGTGGACGTTTGTGCTGCCGGTGATTGTCGCCCGCAAAGGCTACATGGCCTGGAGCATGCTGGGCATGGGCGATGATTTGCCGCTGGGCGTTTATAACGACTGGAAACGCTGGTGCAAATTCCCCCACTACTACTTCGACGACCCCGAGATGAGCCATCTGCATGCACTCTACGCCGAGGTCACAACGCCATGCGTTTTCGCCACGTCGGTCGATGATCCGTGGGCGCCGCCGCGTTCGCGCGATGCGTTTGTCAAAGCCATGGTGAATGCACCGCTGACATTGCTGGATCTGCAGCCGCCACTGGGCAGCAAACCGTACGGGCACATGGGTTACTTCCGCGAAAGCGCACAGCCGTTGTGGGATGAGGTGCTTGATTGGCTGCAAAGCGCCCCTGCACACACCACATAACCTGAGCTGCTGCAGGCTGCGATCTGTTGATCTTGCTGTTAAAAACAAGATCAACAGATCGCAGCCTCGTTTCACTCGACAGCTCCTACAGGAGTGCATTCCAACTGTGGGAGCGAGCCTGCTCGCGAATGCGGTGTGTCATTCAATGTTGATGTTGACTGACACGGCCTCTTCGCGAGCAAGCTCGCTCCCACAGAGGGTTTATGGTGTTTAGGTGATCCGGGAATAGCCTTCGATTTCATCCGGCCAGGCGGTGAGAATTTCGAAGCCGGTCTCCGTCACCGCAACCATATGCTCCCACTGCGCCGACAACGAGCCATCCTTGGTCAGCACCGTCCAGCCATCCGGCATGTTCTTCACGTGACGTTTGCCGGCATTGAGCATCGGCTCCACGGTAAAAATCATCCCGGCCTTGAGCTTCATTCCCTGATCGGGAAAGCCGTAATGCAGAATCTGCGGCTCATCGTGATAGACCTTGCCGATCCCGTGCCCGCAGTACTCGCGCACCACACTAAAACCCTCTTTCTCCGCAAGGCTCTGGATCGCATGGCCGATGTCGCCCAACGTCGCGCCCGGTTTCACCACGCGAATCCCCGCGCACATGGCGTCATAGGTGGTCTTGATCAGGTGCTGCGCTTCAGGTGTTGCCTCGCCGACCACGTACATGCGGCTGGTATCACCGAACCAGCCATCCTTGATTACCGCGATGTCGAGGTTGACGATGTCGCCATCCTTCAACGGCGTGCCCGACGGAATGCCGTGGCAGACCACATCGTTGACCGAGGCACAGACGGTTTTCGGAAAACCGTGATAGCCAACGTTGGCCGGCACTGCTTTTTGCACATTGACGATGTAGTCGTTGCACAGCTGATCGAGCTGATCAGTGGTGACGCCAGCCTTCACATGCGGCACCAGCATCGCCAGCACTTCAGCGGCGAGTTTGCCGGCAGCACGCGATTGGGCGATGTCGGCCGGGGTGTTGATCTTGATCTGGTTTCTCATGCGCTGACGGCTTCCTGAGTCAGTTGTTGCAGATCCAGCCCGCCGTTCTGTTCGGCGCGGATCAGCAAGCGGCAAATGGCGCTGTGGTCGAGGTTGGGGTGCAGTTCGGCGAGCATGCCGATGCGCATCCAGTGCTCGGCTTGCGCGTTGATCGAGCGGCTGAGGGCGTTGCTGGATATCCGCAGGTTCTCGTGCATGTCCTCTGAAATCTTTACGATGCCCATATATGAATCCGATACGATGTGTATATGGAACGTATATTAGCCAAGCCTCGTCGGAGATTGCAAACCCTCAGCCGAGCGCTGCATCGAAAAACGACGAAATGAGCCGACTGGAACGCCGCTCCGCCAAGCAATAAAGATACGTCTCGGTGAACAGCTCTTCGCCCTCGATTCTGATGGTGCGGATGTTCGGGTCAGCAATGAACTCCGCTTCCGACACCACCCCCAGCCCCAACCCGCGCACCACCGCTTCACGCAACGCCTCACGGCTGCCGATTTCCATGGCGATCCTCGGTTTCACTTGCGCCGCATTCAGCGCCTGCTCCAGCACCAGCCGCGTGGTCGAGCCGGGTTCGCGCTGCAGCAGGGGCTGCCCTTCCAGTTCCTCCAGACGCACGCTGCCGCGATTGGCCAGCGGATGCTCATGGTGGGCAAACAAGATGATCGCGTGCCGCGCATAACGCACCGAACACAACGCCGGATCGTCCTGACGCCCGGCCAGCACGGCGATGTCGGTGACGTAATTTTCCAGATCCGATAACACTTGCGCCGAGTTACCGACGCGGATCGACACATCGATATTCGGATGCTGTTGCAGGTAACTGTCGACCATCTCGATCACATGAAACGGCCCCACCGCACCAACCTTGAGCTGGCCGCTGTCGAGCCGCCCGGAATCGCGCAGCAGGTTGTGCGCCTCCAGTTCCAGCAAGGCGATGCGCTGAGCGATAGGCAGCAATTGCCGCCCAACATCCGACAGCTCGATCCGCCGCCCACGGCGATGGAACAGCTCAACATTGTGCTGACGTTCCAGGGCCTGTACTTGCGTGGTCAGGGTCGGTTGGCTCAATCCCGACGCCCGCGCCCCGGCACTGAAACTGCCGTGGCGGGCGACAGCGAGAAAGGCCCGTAGTTTGGCGCTCGACATCCATAGACTCCATCAATAGTTAGCTGTCGTTTCGCATATTGAATTGATTGAATGACTGTCACGTGACAGACCTAGCCTGTGGCAACTCCCAACCACACCGTGGAATGCCATGAAAACAATCAAACAGTTTCTGCGTGTCGCCAGCCTCACCGTTATTGTCTTGGGCGCCAGCCAGGTCTGGGCCAAGGACAAACTGACCATAGGCCTGATTCCCTCCGAAGACTCCCAGGCAATGATCGAATCGAGCAAGCAGGTGCTCGACGATCTGCAAAGCAAAATCGGCATGCCGGTGGTGCCGTTCGTGGCCACCGACTACAACGGCATCATCGAAGCGCTGCGCTCGGGCAAACTCGACGTCGCCTATCTCGGGCCGTTCTCCTACGTGCTGGCGACCTCGGTGGCCGATGTCGAAGCATTCTCCGTGGCGGTGACCAAGAAGACCGGCCAGAGCGCGTACAAAAGCGTGATTCTGGCGCGCAAGGACAGTGGCATTCATTCGCTGGCCGACCTCAAGGGCCATACGTTCGCGTTCGTCGACCCGAGTTCGGCGTCCGGTCATCTGTTCCCGAAAGCCGGACTGGAGCAGGCCGGGTTTGTGCCGGACACGTTGTTCAAACGAGTGATTTTCTCCGGCTCCCACGACGCCAGCATCCTCGCGGTCGAGAACAAGAAAGTCGACGCCGCCGCCGTGGCTGACCGCATCTTCGCCAGCGCCGTGGCCAAAGGGGTGGTGAAGCAGGATGACTTCGAAATCGTCTGGAGTTCAAAGCCGATCCCCGAATCACCGATGGTCTGGCGCAAGGCGCTCGATCCGGAATTGAAGAAGAAGGTCGCCGACGCGCTGGCTTCGATCAAGGACGTGCCGTGGGGTGATCAGGGCGTGCTCAATGGTTTCCAGCCGACCACCGACGCCTCTTACGACGTGGTGCGCGACACCGCCAAGGTGCTCGATCTCGATTTGCGGAGCATGAAATGATCAGCATCCGTCAATTGACCAAGCATTACGGCAGCAACCCGGTGTTGCGCGGCATCGACCTGGAAGTCGCTGCGGGCGAATTCGTCGTGGTGCTCGGTCAGTCCGGCGCTGGCAAATCGACCTTGCTGCGTTGCATCAATCGCCTGGCACAGGCCGACAGCGGCACGCTGACCGTGGCGGGCATTGATGCCCTCGCCTGCCCCGACACCAGCGTTTTGCGCCGTGAAGTGGCGATGATCTTCCAGCACCACAATGTCGTGCCACGTTTGAGCGTTTTGAAGAATGTGCTGACCGGGCGTCTCGGGTCCGTCGGTACCCTCGCGTCGATTCTGCAACTGTTCCGTCGTGACGATGTGGCGCTGGCGATGCAATGTCTGGAGCGCGTCGAACTGGCGCACAAGGCCGGTGAGCGCACCGATTCACTGTCCGGCGGGCAGAAGCAGCGCGTCGGCATTGCCCGCGCCTTGGCACAGCGGCCGCAGGTGATTCTGGCCGATGAACCAATCGCCAGCCTCGACCCGAAAACCGCGCGGCTGGTGTTGCAGTACCTGCGCGATGCCACCCGCGAACTGGGCATCACCGTGCTGTGCAATCTGCATCAGGTCGAGTACGCCCGCGAGTTCGGCGACCGCGTGGTCGGCCTTGCTCACGGCAGTCTGGTATTCGATGGCAAAGCGTCGAGCATGACCGACGCCGATCTGGCGCGAATCTATCCGGGGCAATTGGCGGACTCCTCCGTCGACATTCCGACGCCTACCCTGTCCTACCGCGCTGCCTCGAGGGCTTGAACATGCAATCGCAAAACTATCAGTGGGTCGGCGATCGCCCTCGTGGCCCGCGCAGTTGGCTGACTACGGGCGCCGTCATCCTGATTGTGCTGTGGACACTGAACTGGAGCGCGCAAGGTGCTCAACTCAGTCTCGGAGAACTGGCAGCGGGATTGCCGCAGATCGGTGATTTCCTTTCACGCACCTTCCCACCGGACCTGAGCATTCTTCCGCGTCTGCTCGCGCCAGCGGTAGAAACCTTGCAGATCGCCATTTGGGGCACCCTGCTCGGCGTGTTGCTGGCGATTCCACTGTCGTTTCTCGCGGCGCGTAATTTGAGCCGCAATCGTTGGGTGTTTCACGCCACGCGTCAGGCCTTGAATTTCACCCGCAGCATCAACGAACTGATCCTCGCGCTGATTTTCGTTTCAGCCGTCGGCCTCGGCCCCTTCCCCGGTGTCCTGGCGCTGGCGCTGCATGGCCTGGGCATGCTCGGCAAGTTCTTCGCCGAGAGCATCGAAGAGATCGACCAAGGCCCGATTGAAGCGCTGCAAGCGACCGGTGCTCGACCGTTGCAAGTGATCGTGTTTGGCGTTTTGCCGCAAGTCATCACCGCGTGGATTGCCGTGATTCTGTACCGCTTCGAGGTCAATCTGCGCTCGGCCACGGTGCTGGGAATGGTTGGTGCCGGCGGCCTGGGTTTCGAACTGGTGAGCAGTCTCAAGCTGTTCAAATATCAGGAAACCGCGACCTGCATCATCGTCATCACTTTCATGGTGATCGTCGCCGACGCCGTATCGAGTCGACTGCGTGCCGCCATCCAGAGCGGTTCGACGCATTAACCGCCGCTGTTATCGGTTCAGCCGATTCAAACCTGCGATTTATCGATTTGTACCGTTGTCGACCGCCATCGAGTATGTGACCACACGACAACAACAAGAAGGATCCACCATGACTGCCCGTTTTCAGAACCCCGTCGATACCCGCTTCGGCTGGGGCAGCCTGCAAGACCTCGCCGCCATCACCGAGCAGCAGACTGTCGCCCTCGTGACCTTCCCTGAGGCCCGAGGGCTGGGATTGGTGGACCGTTTGCAACGCTTGCTCGGCGAACGTCTGATCTACATTGTCGAAGACGTCCAGCCCAACCCCGACGTCGCCCATTTGCGCAGCACTTACGAGCATTTCTGGCAGCACGCCGGCGACTGTGACGTGGTAATCGCCGTGGGTGGCGGCAGCGCCATCGATACCGCCAAGGCGTTGATCGTCGGCACCGAATCCGGACGTTTCAATGAACTGTTGAGCCTGCTGTCGAGCGGCAAACCGTTCACCCCGGCCCGTTGCAAACAACTGATCGCGGCACCAACCACCGCCGGCACCGGCAGCGAAGTCACCCCGTGGGCGACGATCTGGGACAGCGCCAGCCAGAAGAAATATTCGCTGCACCTGGACTGCACCTGGCCAACGGTGGCGATCATCGACCCGCAACTGATGCTCACCGTGCCGGCCGGCGTGACCGTTTCCACCGGTCTCGATGCGCTGTCCCATGCGTTGGAGGCGATCTGGAACGTGAACGCCAACCCGGTCTCGGACACCTTCGCGATCTCCGCGATCGAGGACATCCTCGAATGCCTGCCGCGCCTGCACAAAGATCTCTCCAGTCACGAATTGCGCAGCCGCATGGCACTCGCTGCGCTCAAGGCCGGGCTGGCGTTTTCCAACACCAAAACCGCGCTGGCGCATTCGATCTCCTATGAGATGACCTTGCGTCACGGCTTGCCCCACGGCATCGCCTGCTCCTTCACCTTGCCGTTGGTATTGGGTTTGGCCTGGGGTCACGACGCCACTCGCGACCGTACCTTGCAACGGGTGTTCGGCGCGGATCTGGGCAAGGCCCAGCAGCAGTTGCGCGAGTTCCTGCACAGCCTCGGGGTGAAGACCGAATTCGCCGATTACGGCGTCTCGGCCAAGGACGCCGAAGCCATCATCCATCTCGCGATGCAGGGCGCACGCGGCAAGAATTTCATTGGCTCACAAGCCGCCTGACGCCTGATAAAACCCGAGTAACCCAAGCACCGCCAGCGGCATGCAGCCGCGGTGATTTCCTGCCGCACCGAAAAAGAGTGCACCCGCCGACGACACCCGGCGGGAACCGACAACAATAAGGAAAAGATCATGAATCGTGCCGAAACAATGCCTGGTCTCGCCGTCCGTTCTGCCTCGTTCCGGGTCGCGCAGTGGCGCATGCTGCTGGCGGCGATGTTCTGTTACCTGTTTTTCTACACCGGGCGGCAGACCTTCGGTTTTGCCATTCCGGGGATTCAGGCTGAATTTGGCTTGAGCAAGGAAACCCTCGGTTGGGCGTCCGCTGCGATGCTTTGGGCTTATGCGATTGGTCAGGCGATCAACGGCAACCTCGCCGATAAATTCGGTGGCCGGCGGATCATGACGCTGGGTGCGGTGTTGTCCTGCGCGGCGAACTGGGTGACCAGTTTTGCCAGTGGTTTCACCAGCCTGATTCTGCCGTGGGGCGTCAACGGTTACTTTCAGGCCTTGGGCTGGGCGCCGGGCGGGCGGTTGATTGCCAATTGGTGGGCAGCGGGTGAGCGCGGCAAGGTCTATGGCTTCTACACCTTCGCCGCCGGTTGCGCGTCGATTCTGTCGTACGTCACCTCTATCGTCGTGCTCGAAGTGCTGCAACTGGAATGGCGCTGGATCTTCCGCTTGCCGGTGCTGCTGATGCTCGCCGGCGGGATCATCTTCTATTTGGTGGCGCGCGAACGCCCGCAGGATCTGGGCTTCGAACCGGTAGGCGATACTGGCGTGGCCAACGCTGAGGACAAACATCAGGAAGCCGCGCATGGCGAAGTCGAGACCTCGGCGCAACGCTATAAAGCCGTGTTGAAGAATCCGCGCCTGCTGATCGCCGCGCTGTCACTGGGCTTTCAGAACGCGGCGCGCTACGGCTTGATCGTCTGGGTGCCGGTGCACTTTCTCGGCGCCAACTGGAAAAGCGGCGACAGCATGGTCGACCCGAAATGGATTACCGTCGCCCTCCCTGTCGGCATGGCAGTCGGTGCGTTGAGCAACGGCTGGGTGTCGGACAAGCTGTTCGGTTCCAAGCGTTATCTGGCGATCATGCTCTATATGGTGCTGGGTGCTGCGACCAGTTTGTGGATGTGGAGCCTGCCGCCACACAGCATCATCGGCCTGGTCGCCCTGTTCCTTTGCGGCTTCTTCGTCTATGGCCCGGCCTCGAGTTTCTGGGCGCTGTGTCCCGACCTGGTCGGTGCCAAACGCGCGGGTACGGCGACCGGAATCATGAACTTCTCGTCCTACCTGTTCGCCGGGCTGGCCGAGCCGATGATCGGTCGTTTGCTTGACACCACGGCAAACACGTCTCTCATCTTCATAGTGGTCACCAGCGCCTGCCTATGCAGCGCAGCAGTGGCATTGTTCATTCGACGCTGACGGGGCTTGCATGTACCAGTATCACAAATGGTTGCGTTCGTTTCATGCAGTGGCCAAGACCGGCAGTTTTACCCTTGCGGCAGAGTACCTCAGTGTCGGTCAGCCGACCGTCAGCGAGCAGGTCAACGCACTGGAGAACACCTTCTCGGTCGAGTTGTTCCATCGCCGCGGACGCTACATCGAAATGAGCGCAGCCGGGCACAAGCTCTACGCCATCACCCAAGGCCTGTTCGGTCAGGAGGATGAAGCCGTGCAGTTGTTGCAGAGCTTCAAGCAACGCAAAACCGGCATGTTGCGCCTTGGCGCGGTGTCGCCGCCGATTGCCATGAACCTGACCTATGAGCTGATGCAGCGCCATCCGGATATCGAACTGGAAACTTCGTTTTCCTCGGAAAAGGACACCCTGGCGCGGCTGTTCAACTTCGATATCGACGTGGCGATTCTGGCCTTGTCGCAATTCGATGAGCGCTTCCATACGCGGCTGTATCACCGCTATCCGATTATTGCCGTGGTGCGCGATGACCATCCGTGGGCCCGCCAGGCGCAGGTTCACGTCAGCGAGATCAGCGGCGAAAAATGGGTGATGCGCGAATCCAGCGCGCGTACCCGGCAACTGGTGGAAGAAAGCTGCAAGCGCCTCGATATCGAGCTCAACTGCGTCATGCAACTGAACAGCCGCGAAGCCATCGTGCACGCCATCGTCAAAGGCATCGGTATCGGTTTTGTCTCGGCGGTCGAGTACGCCGAAACACCCGGCACCACACCGATCACCTTTGTCGATCACCCGTTCTTTATCGAATACCACCTGTGCTGCCTCGGCATCCGCCGCAACAGGCCAGTGATTGCCGAACTGTTTGATGCGAATTCACCGCTGACCTGATCAGCCCTGACCCTTGAACCGCCTACCTCATTGCCGATGGGACGGCCCACGCTTACCTGAAAACGGAGATTGACCATGCAGTACCAACAACCGACTCACCTGCAAGCCGCGATCCTCGACTGGGCCGGCACCGTTGTCGATTTCGGCTCGTTTGCGCCAACGCAGATTTTCGTCGAAGCCTTTGCCGAGTTCGGCGTCGCGGTGTCGCTTGAAGAAGCGCGCGGGCCGATGGGCATGGGCAAGTGGGATCACATCCGCACCCTGTGCAACCTGCCGCAGATTGCCGAGCGTTATCGTGCAGCATTCGACCGCGTGCCGAGCGATGACGATGTGACGGCAATCTACGAACGTTTCATGCCGTTGCAGATCGAGAAAATCGCCCTGCATTCGGCGTTGATCCCCGGCGCGCTCGAGGCGATTGCAACGTTGCGCGACAAGGGTTTGAAAATCGGTTCGTGCTCCGGTTATCCGGCGGTGGTGATGGCCAAGGTCGTCGAACTGGCGCGGGAAAATGGCTACGTCGCTGACCATGTCGTCGCCACCGATGAGGTGCCGAATGGCCGGCCCTATCCGGCGCAGGCCTTGGCTAACGTGATTGCCTTGGGCATCGATGACGTGGCAGCTTGCGTCAAGGTCGACGACACCTGGCCGGGGATTCTCGAAGGGCGCGCCGCCGGCATGTGGACGGTGGCGTTGACCTGTTCCGGCAACGCACTGGGCCTGAGCTATGAGCAATACAAGGCGTTGCCGTTGGATCGACTGGCGGAAGAACGTTCGCGGATCGGCAAGATGTTCGCGCCTTCACGTCCGCATTACCTGATCGACACCATCGCCGAGCTGCCCGAAGTGATCGACGACATCAATGCGCGCTTGTCCCGGGGCGAAACCCCGCAGTCCTGCTGAAACCTGATCGTTCCCACGCTCTGCGTGGGAATGCCTCTAGGGACGCTCCGCGTCCAGTGACGCAGAGCGTCACGGGCTGCATTCCCACGCAGGAGCGTGGGAACGATCAGTGGCCTCGCTCAAATCGCAGGCAAAAAAAAGCTGCCAAAACTGGCAGCAAAAACTTTAAGAACACGCGATGTATTGGCCTCAGCATAGACGCCGGATAATGACATTGTCATGACAGCCGCAAATTCATTCAACCGACCCTGCCCCGTCATCAGGATGTCATCAAGATCACGGCAGAATCCTCGCAAACCGTCTTGAGCCTCGCGACGGATGCTCTGCAAGGATTCCCATGAAAGACGACGCCTCGCTGTTTGCCGCCATCGACCTGGGTTCGAATGCCTTTCGCCTGATGATCGGCCAGTCGGTGCGCAGTCGAAAGGGCTTGCAGATTCAGGAAGTGAAAACCTTGCGCGAACCGGTGCGGCTGGCCGAAGGCTTTGACGGCGGCGCACTGGATGCGTTGGCACTGGATCGCGGCTGGCAGGCGTTGGCGCGATTCGGCAAGAAGCTGCGCGGTTTCGAGGCCGGCCGGGTACGCGCGGTGGCAACCAGCGCAGTGCGCGAGGCTGATAATGCGCAGCTGTTTCTGGCCAGTGCTGAACGGCATCTGGGCTTTCCCATTGATGTCATCTGCGGCCATGAAGAGGCGCGACTGGTCTACGCCGGCGTGACCCATGCCTTGCCCAGCGTAGACGACCTGCGCCTGGTGGTCGACATCGGCGGAGGTTCGACCGAACTGATCCTCGGCCAGGGTTCACAACCGTTGCTCACTGAAAGCATCGCCATCGGCAGCGGCACCTTGAGCACGCGGTTCTTTCGCGGCGGCGATGTGTCTGCCGGCGCGCTACAGGCGGCCGAACGCTTCGCCATCCTGCAGTTTGAAAAAGTTGCCCGGCGCTATCGTGCGCAGGGCTGGCAGCAAACCATTGGCTCCTCCGGCACCGCACGCATGCTGGCCAAAGTGCTCAAGGCCAATCGCCTGAATGACTTCGGCCAGGACGGCATCACCTACGGCGGCCTGCTGCGCCTGTCGTTACTTCTGCTGAAAGTGAACAACGTGCAACAGCTCAAGCTCGCCGGCCTGCAACCCCATCGCCAGAGCATTCTGCCTGGTGGGCTGGTGTTGATGCTGGCGGCGTTCAAAGTGTTCGGCATTGCGCAAATGCTGCCCTCCGAACCGGGCCTGCGTTTAGGCGTCTTGCACGGTTTGATGAGCCAGCACTAATCCTCGCCACGACAGATTCGTCTCCCCTTCAGCGGCTTGATCGACTACCATGCCGCCGCTGGTTCCCGAACGGGACTAATAGGGAATTCGGGGTGCTTGCACAGCATTGACCGGAACTGCCCCCGCAACTGTAGGTGCTGAGCCTGCTCCAAGACTGCCACTGGGTGAACCCCGGGAAGGCCGGAGCCAGGCGATGACGCATCAGTCAGGAGACCTGCCGGCACAGTGACTGACTAACCGGCGGGGTGTCCGGGAAGGACATCGTGCCGTGTACTTCTTCTTTTGATGACCGGCCTTGCGCAGTTTCCCTGACCGCGTTCGATGGTGTGTTTCCGATCCGTACTCTCCCGCTCCCGTACGGTTCCCCTGGAGACTGCCCCATGCTGCTGCCCCGCATTGCCACCCTCATCACCGGCCTGAGCCTTTGCGCCATGGCGCAGGCGGCCCCGACTGCGTATCCGCTGACGATCGACAACTGCGGCAGCACCCTGACCTTCCAGCACGCACCAACGCGCACGGTGACCATCGGCCAGGCCGGCACGGAAATGCTCTACGCCATGGGCCTGGGCGAGAAAGTCGTCGGCACTTCGCTGTGGTTCAACAACGTGCTGGATATATACAAGGCGCAGAATGACAAGATCGAGCGTCTGGCCGACAACGAGCCGAGCTTTGAATCGGTGATCGGCAAGCGCCCGGAACTGGTCGCCGTGGAGCTGGAATGGATGGTCGGCCCGCAAGGTGCGGTGGGCACTCGCGAACAGTTTCATGAGCTGAAGATTCCGACCTACCTGCTGCCTTCCGATTGCGAAGCCAAGGACAACCTCGTCGGCGCCGATGGCACGCGGCTGGCGCCGTTCCGCATCGACACGATTTACAAAAGCGTGAGCCAACTGGCGCAGATCTTCGATGTGCAGGAGCGCGGCCAGCAGCTCAACGACGAACTCAAGGCCAGTCTCGCCAAATCGATTGCCACAGCCCAAGGCAAACAGCTGAAGGATGCCAGCGCGCTGGTCTGGTTCTCCAGCGCACAAATGGACATCGAGCCATTCGTGGCCGGGCACAAAGGCGTTCCCGATTTCATGCTTAGCACCCTCGGCGTGCGCAACGTCGTGCAGTCCGATGAAGAGTGGCCAACGGTCGGCTGGGAAACCATCGCCAAGGCCAACCCGACTTTCCTTGTGATCGCGCGCATGGACCGTCGTCGCTTCCCTGCCGACGACTATGAAAAGAAACTCGCCTTCCTGCGCAGTGATCCGGTGACGCGCAACATGGACGCGGTGAAACACAACCGCATCATCATTCTCGACGCCATGGCCATGCAGGCCAGCCTGCGCATGTTCGACGGCATCGAGCAACTGGCCACGGCCATCAGCGGCTATGATCTGTCGCAATGAGTGCCAGCCTGATCCGTACGCTGCTTGCCCTGGCGACGCTGTTGATTGCAGTGGTTGCTGGCGTGGCCATTGGTGAAACCTCGATTGAACCGGGTGTGGTGGTGCAAGTGCTGGCGAACAAGTTGTGGAACGCCGGTTACGCGCTCGACCCGATCGACGAAGGCATCGTCTGGAACTACCGCCTGACCCGCGCACTGGTCGCGGCGGCGTGCGGTGCCGGTCTGGCGACGTGCGGGGTGATTTTGCAGTCGCTGCTGCGCAACCCGTTGGCCGATCCGTATCTGCTGGGGATTTCTGCCGGCGCCTCGACCGGGGCCGTGATGGTCGCGCTGCTTGGCGTCGGTGCCGGGTTGATCTCGCTGTCGGTCGGTGCCTTTGCCGGCGCCGTGACGGCGTTCGTGCTGGTGATTGTGCTGGCGCGGGTCAGCGGCTCGGCCAGCGGTACCGGGCAGATCATTCTTGCGGGGATCGCCGGCTCGCAGCTGTTCAATGCGCTGACAGCGTTTCTGATCACTCGCTCGGCCAGCTCCGAGCAGGCGCGCGGCATCATGTTCTGGCTGCTGGGCAATCTTGGCGGCGTGCGCTGGCCATCGGTGTGGCTGGCAGTGCCGGTTGCCGTGCTGGGACTGGTCGTGTGCCTGTGGCATCGGCGGGCGCTGGATGCGTTTACCTTTGGCGCGGATTCGGCGGCATCCCTCGGCATTCCGGTGCGGCGCGTGCAGATTCTGCTGATTGGCTGCGCGGCGCTGGTGACGGCGGTGATGGTGTCGATTGTCGGTTCGATCGGTTTTGTCGGACTGGTGATTCCCCACGCCGCGCGTCTGTTGCTTGGCACCGGGCATGCACGACTGCTGCCGGCCAGTGCGTTGGGCGGCGCAGTGTTTCTGATTGCCGCTGATGTGCTGTCGCGCACGTTGATCAAGGGCCAGGTGATTCCGGTCGGGGTGATTACCGCGCTGGTGGGGGCGCCGGTGTTTGCCTTGATTCTGGTTGGCCGCAGGTCTTCGCGATGAACAGTGTTCTGAGTTGTTCCGGGTTGACGTTCAAGGTGCGCGGCGCCGAGTTGCTCAACGGTGTCAGCCTTGAAGTTCGGCGCGGCGAAACCCTGGGCATCGTCGGGCCGAACGGTTCGGGGAAATCCACCCTGCTGAAACTGCTGGCCGGGTTGCGCGAACCCAGCGCTGGCGAGGTGCTGCTTGAAGGTCAGCGCTTGGGCAAAATGGCCCGGCGCAGCATTGCGCAAAAACTCGCGGTCGTTGAACAACAGGCCGACACCGATGACGGCATTCGCGTGTTCGACGCGGTGGCGCTGGGGCGCACGCCTTGGCTGTCGGCGCTGCAACCGTGGTCGCAGGCAGACGACGCCATCGTCCAGCAGGCGCTCACCGATGTAGACGCCATGCACCTGCGCACGCGTCTTTGGCGCAGCCTGTCGGGTGGTGAGCGGCAGCGGGTGCATATCGCTCGGGCACTGGCCCAGCGACCGCAAATCCTGTTGCTGGACGAACCGGCCAACCACCTCGACATTCAGCACCAACTGACCATTCTCAACGTGGTGCAGGCGTTGCCGGTGACCACGCTGATCGCGCTGCATGATCTTAATCAGGCGTTGAAGTGTGATCGTCTGGCGGTGCTGGAGCGCGGTCGGCTGGTGGCGTTGGGCGCGCCGCTGGAAGTGCTGACACCGCAGCGGTTACAGGACACTTTCGGGGTCAGGGCGCATTACCTGACGGACCCGTTTGATGGGGCGCAGATTCTTCGATTTCACTCATGACGGCATGCATGTGCGTCGTCTGCCAGACCGGGTCGGCGTCAACATCGATAATGTCGAAGCCTTGGCGTTGCCAGAACGCGATGGCGCCTGGTAAGAACGGATGGGTGTGCAGATAAATCACCTCGACTCCGTCGGCGAGTGCCAGGTCTTTGAGTGATCGGTACAACGCGCCGGCCAGCCCGGAACGCCGTTGTGAAGGCACGACGAACAGGCGGACGATTTCCACCACGTTGCGGTCGGGATAATCAAGGTTCGCGAAGCGCCGGTCGTAAGGGAGATAGCCAATCGAGGCCACAATCTGCCCTGCATGCCGAGCCATCAGAAAGCGCCCTTCCCCACGCAGATAAACCTCGGCAAAACGCGCCAGATCGTCAGGCATGCCGGTCGCGCTGAGCTTGGGGAAAAGCTCGGCACGGGCCTTTAAGACAAAATTCAGAACTTCAGGAATGTCGGCGTCAGACACTGCCTGGATAACGGGTTGATCACTCATGTAGCGGCAAACACCTGGATTGCGGCTGGGCACAGTAGCAACAGCTTTTCGGCGATGCCATGAGAATTCCCGTTTCTGAAAATACATACACAACCCCTGTAGGAGTGAGCCTGCTCGCGATAGCGGTGTGTCAGTCACCGATGAGTTGACTGACACACCGCTATCGCGAGCAGGCTCACTCCTACAAGGTGTTGTGTTTACTCAGGTGGTTAAGGTGTCAGGCCAGTTCTTTACGCAATTGCCGGGCGGCGGTAACCATGTGCACCAGCGCCGCTTCCGTCTCCGGCCAGCCACGGGTTTTCAAACCGCAATCCGGGTTGACCCACAGCCGCTCGGCCGGAATCCGCTTGGCAGCCTTGCGCAGCAGATTAGCCATTTCCGAAGCATCCGGGATGCGTGGTGAGTGGATGTCGTAGACGCCCGGCCCGATGTCGTTCGGGTAAGCGAAGGCTTCGAAGGCATCCAGCAACTCCATGTCCGAACGCGAGGTTTCGATGGTGATCACGTCGGCGTCCATCGCCGCGATCGACTCGATCACATCGTTGAACTCGCTGTAGCACATGTGCGTGTGGATCTGCGTTTCATCACGCACGCCTGAGGCGCACAGACGGAACACTTCCGTCGCCCAGTCCAGATAATGCTGCCACTGCGCCTGGCGCAACGGCAGGCCTTCACGAAACGCCGCTTCGTCGATCTGAACGATCTTGATGCCGGCAGCTTCCAGATCGACCACTTCGTCGCGGATCGCCAGCGCCAGTTGCCGGGCCTGCACTTCGCGGTTCACGTCTTCACGGGGGAACGACCACATCAGCATGGTCACCGGGCCGGTCAGCATGCCTTTCATAACCTTGTCGGTCAGGCCTTGGGCGTAGCGGATCCACTCCACGGTCATGGCTTTCGGGCGGCTGAGGTCGCCGAAGATCACTGCCGGTTTCACACAGCGCGAACCGTAGCTCTGCACCCAGCCGAAGCGAGTGAATACGTAGCCGTCGAGCTGCTCGGCAAAGTACTCGACCATGTCGTTGCGCTCGGCTTCACCGTGCACCAGCACATCGAGGCCCAGACGTTCCTGGATTTCCACCGCGTGGCGAATTTCGCTGTGCATGGCTTCGGTGTATTCGGCTTCGGTCAGCTTGCCTTGTTTGAACGACTGGCGAGCGAGGCGGATCGACGCGGTTTGCGGAAACGAACCGATCGTCGTGGTCGGGAACAGCGGCAGATCCAGACCGGCACGCTGCTTGGCGATGCGCTGGGGAAACAGCGACTGACGCTGGCTGTCCTTGGCCGTGATCGCCGCAACCCGGGCTTGAACCGCAGGTTTGTGAATGCGTGGCGAAGCAGCGCGAGCGGCCTGCACCGAACGGCTGTCGGTCAGGGCACGCAGCACTTTCGGCGCTTCCGGCTCATTGACGGCATGCGCCAGAATTGCCACTTCTTCGCACTTCTGCACAGCGAAGGCCAACCAGCTTTTCAACTCGGCATCGAGCTTGTCTTCACGGCCCAGATCCACCGGGCTGTGCAGCAGCGAGCAGGACGGCGCCACCCACAAGCGATCACCCAAACGCTCATGGGCATGGCGCAACGTCGCCAAGGCGTTTTCCAGATCGCAACGCCAGACGTTACGGCCGTTGACCACGCCCAGGGACAACACTTTGTAGGCCGGCAGACGATCGAGAATGGTCGGGTACTGCTCCGGGGCGCGCACCAGATCGATGTGCAGACCGTCGACCGGCAGGTTCGCCGCCAGACCAAGATTTTCTTCCAGACCACCAAAGTAAGTAGCGAGCAGTTTCTTCAGTGGATCACGCTGGATCTGGTTGTAGGCACGCTCGAAAGCGTTCTTCCACTCCTGCGGCAGGTCGAGTACCAGAATCGGTTCGTCGATCTGCACCCACTCCACGCCTAGGGCGGCGAGACGCGCGAAGATTTGGCCGTACAGCGGCAGCAAACGATCGAGCAGTTCCAGCTTGTCGAATTCCGCACCTTTGGCCTTGCCCAGCCACAGATACGTCAGTGGGCCGATAATCACCGGTTTGACGTTGTGGCCCAGCGCACGGGCTTCTTCGACTTCTTCGAACAACTGATCCCAACCCAGCTGGAACTGTTGATCCGCACTGAATTCCGGGACGAGGTAGTGGTAGTTGGTGTCGAACCACTTGGTCATCTCTTGGGCGTGGGCACCGCCGCAGCAACTGTCGCTGACGCCACGGGCCATGCCGAACAGGGTCTGCAGAGTGGCTTTGCCGTCGTGTGGACGGAAGCGTTCCGGGATCACACCGAACATCAGCGAGTGCGTCAGGACCTGGTCGTACCAGGCGAAATCGCCGACCGGCAGCAGCTCGATGCCGGCGTTTTTCTGCAAGTCCCAGTGCGCCTTGCGCAGCTCACGACCGACTGCACGCAGACCAGCCTCGTTCAGTTCTCCTTTCCAGAACGCCTCTTGCGCTTTCTTCAGTTCGCGGTCGCGACCGATGCGCGGAAATCCAAGGGAATGGGCCAGTGCCATAACAAACAACTCCAATGTCCTGTTGATGGCGGCCATTGTCGGCATCGGTCGCTAGTGAGACAAACTCATTTTAATCTTGATCAACACAAGTTTCCCTCATGATCAAATGATCGCAGTCTGTCTCCTGAAAATACTGCTGAGGTGAGAGTGCTTGGGACGGCTGAACGTTTTTTGCGGCAGGAAAACCTGTCGGCAATTCAAGCTGTTCGTTGCCATGAAGACGCCCTTTGAAAACTCGATGACGCCTCTGTGTAAACGCTCTCGAACCCGCCTCGGCAGGTCTTTGATTTCGATCTATCGTTAGATCGAAATGGCTGAATTGGCGACCGACTAAAGGTTGCGACAGCTGAGGTCTGAGCCTATGTTGCACGCGAGTCTTTTCCCCGCGATTGGAACGCGATCAACACCATTAAGAGGTGAAGAAATGTCAAAGGAATCACGCCCTGCCGTACTTGGGCTGATCGGCAATACTCCACTGGTGCAAGTCACCCGCTTCGACACCGGGCCTTGCACGCTGTTTCTCAAACTCGAATCACAGAACCCCGGTGGTTCGATCAAGGACCGCATCGGTCTGGCCATGATCGACGCCGCCGAGCGTGATGGTCGTCTGCAACCCGGCGGCACGATCGTCGAAGCCACCGCTGGCAACACCGGCCTGGGTCTGGCACTGGTGGGCCGCGCCAAAGGCTATCGCGTGGTGCTGGTGGTACCGGACAAAATGTCCACCGAGAAAGTCCTGCACTTGAAAGCCATGGGCGCCGAGGTGCACATCACCCGCTCCGACGTCGGCAAGGGTCATCCCGAGTATTACCAGGATGTCGCCGCCCGTTTGGCCAAGGACATTCCCGGCGCGTTTTTCGCCGACCAGTTCAACAACCCGGCCAACCCGCTGGCCCACGAATGCAGCACCGCGCCGGAAATCTGGGCGCAGACCGAACATGATCTGGACGCGATCGTCGTCGGTGTCGGTTCGGCCGGTACGCTGACGGGCCTGAGCCGCTTCTTCAAACGCGTGCAGCCGGATCTGGAAATGGTCCTCGCCGATCCGGTCGGTTCGGTGATGGCGCAATACAGCCGCGACGGCTCCCTGCCAACGCCCGGTTCATGGGCGGTGGAAGGCATCGGCGAAGATTTCATTCCGTCGATTACCGACCTCACCAGCGTGCGCCACGCCTATTCGATCAGCGATGAAGAAAGCTTCGATCACGCCCGCCAGTTGCTCAAGGCCGAGGGTATTCTCGGCGGCTCGTCGACCGGCACCCTGCTCGCTGCGGCGCTGCGTTATTGCCGTGAACAGACCGAGCCGAAACGCGTGGTGAGTTTTGTCTGCGACACCGGCACGCGTTATCTGTCGAAGGTCTACAACGACCAGTGGATGACCGATCAGGGCCTGTTGCAGCGCAAGGGCTACGGCGATTTGCGCGACCTGATCGCCCGCCGTTTCGAGGATGGCCGCGTGATCAGTGTCGGCCCCGGCGACACCCTGCTGACCGCGTTCCAGCGCATGCGCCTCGCGGATGTCTCGCAGTTGCCGGTGCTGGTGGAAGGCAAGCAACTGGTCGGCGTGATCGACGAATCGGACATCCTCCTGCCGGTGCACGAAGATGCCGCCCGCTTCAGCCAATCAGTGTCCAGCGTGATGACCGACAAACTGCAAACCCTTGCCCCCGGCGCCAGCCTTTCCGAGCTGGAAGCGGTGCTCAGCCGTGGCCTTGTCGCCATCATTGCCGATGCATCGGGCTTCCATGGCCTGATCACCCGCACCGACATGCTCAACCAATTACGGAGATCCCTCGCATGAGTCAGCACGACGATAAATCCCAAGGCTTCGCGACCCGGGTGATCCACGCCGGGCAGACGCCGGACCCGACCACCGGCGCGCTGATGCCGCCGATCTACGCCAACTCCACGTACCTGCAAGACAGCCCCGGCGTGCACAAGGGTTTCGATTACGGCCGCTCGCACAACCCGACGCGTTTTGCCCTGGAACGCTGCGTGGCGGACCTGGAAGGCGGCACCCAGGCGTTTGCCTTTGCTTCCGGGCTGGCAACGATTTCCACGGTGCTCGAACTGATCGATGCCGGTTCGCACGTCATCTCCGGCAATGACTTGTACGGCGGCACGTTCCGCCTGTTCGACAAGGTCCGTCAGCGCAGTGCCGGACACCGTTTCAGCTACGTCGATCTGACTGACCTGGCGGCGTTCGAAGCGGCGCTGCAGGACGACACACGCCTGGTGATTGTCGAGTCACCGACCAACCCGCTGCTGAGCCTGTCGGACCTCGCCGCTATCGCCCGTATCTGCCGTGCACGCGGGATCATCAGCGTGGCCGACAACACCTTTGCCAGCCCGTATATCCAGCGGCCGCTGGAGTTGGGTTTCGACATCGTGCTGCACTCGACCACCAAGTATTTGAACGGCCACTCCGATGTGATCGGTGGGATCGCCGTGGTCGGCCAGAACCAGGAACTGGCCGAAAAGCTGGGCTTCTTGCAGAACGCGGTCGGTGCGATTGCCGGGCCGTTCGATGCGTTTCTGACCCTGCGCGGGGTGAAAACCCTGGCATTGCGCATGGAGCGTCATTGCAGCAACGCACTGGATCTGGCGCAGTGGCTGGAACAGCAGCCGCAGGTCAAACGCGTCTACTATCCGGGGCTGGCCTCGCATCCACAGCATGAGTTGGCCAAGCGCCAGATGCGCGGTTTCGGCGGGATGATTTCCGTGGATCTGAACAGTGATCTGGCGGGCGCGCGGCGCTTCCTTGAGAACGTGAAGATCTTCGCCCTGGCGGAAAGTCTCGGCGGCGTGGAGAGCCTGATCGAGCATCCGGCAATCATGACCCATGCGACCATTCCGGCTGACACCCGGGCGAAACTGGGGATCGGTGATGGCCTGGTGCGTCTGTCGGTGGGCGTTGAAGACGTCGAAGACCTGCGCGCTGACCTGGCGCAGGCGCTGCAATCGATCTGACCTGGCAGGAACGACAAAGCCCGCACGAAGCGGGCTTTGGTGTTCGAGTAGGCGGCCAGTGCTGGTCTCTGGCTTACAAGGTTTATCGGGCTTCCCACAGTACCGGGCCAAATTGAAAAAGTACGGCCTCGGCTGCTTCACACGGCATAAGGGCTGGATCTCAGCGCGGAGATCTTTCTAACCGTGTACCTTTCGGAGCGCGCCCCACGCCCCCTTGCTATCCGATTGCGCATCAGTCTGCGTCTTCGCCTACATCTTTGAGCCTAGCAAAGGCTCGCCGAACCGCTTCGTCGTTTTTAGATTGATTTCAACTGTGCCTGACCGGTACAGGAAGAGAAGCGCCTAACGCCCGTCGATCCCCCCGCCACGCCGCCTCGCTAGCGCGATCTATACTCAACCAGTTCGATCATGATTATGTCGACACCCGCATGCCAGACGGTGTGCCCGTGCCTTTCGCCCACCAGACTGACCCAAGCCAATGAGTCGCAGCGCCAGCGAATAGGCGACGAACGATGCCTCATCGCGTTGTGGCTGTCGGGTCATGGAGAAAACTATGAAACACAAGCTGTTGTCAGGCGTGCTTCTGGCGGTCGTGGCGACCGTTGTGGTGCCCAATGTCTGGGCGGCGCAGCCGCAGGCGTTGGCGTCCGATGGGGCCGATCATGTCGGTGCGGGCGCGGTGGCTTCTGACGGCGCCGATCATGTCGGTGCAGGCGCGGTGGCTTCTGACGGCGCCGATCATGTTGGTGCAGGCGCGGTGGCTTCTGACGGCGCCGATCATGTTGGTGCAGGCGCGGTGGCTTCTGACGGCACCGATCATGTTGGTGCAGGCGCGGTCGCTTCCGACGGGGCTGACCATGTTGGTGCGGGCGCGGTGGCTTCTGACGGCGCCGATCATGTCGGTGCAGGCGCGGTGGCTTCTGACGGCGCCGATCATGTTGGTGCAGGCGCGGTAGCTTCTGATGGGGCTGACCATGTTGGTGCGGGCGCGGTCGCTTCCGACGGGGCTGACCATGTCGGTGCAGGCGCATTGGCGGCTGATGGCGCTGATCGTACCGGTGTCAACCGAGTTGCCTATTCGCGGGTCGGAGTCGGCTCTGATCGGGTCGCCTCCGCATTGATGACAGGCAGTTATTCCGACCAGTTCAACAGCCCTCAGTAATCATCCCTTGGCCCAACGGGCGGTTCCCACGAGCCGCCTGTTGAGCACCGCACTAGCACATTTGTGCTAATCGACCGCCTCCTCACCTGGCGTTATATTCCCCGCATCCCCGATGCTCCTCGACGTTGCCTGTTCGCAGCGTGGGGATCGTTGTGCCTGGAAATCAGAACAACACCAAGGAAGAAACACTATGAAATCCCTGATCGCAACACTCACGCTTAGCGCCCTGTTCCTCACCGGCTGCGCCACGCCAAAACAATGGGAAGCCACCGGCGGCAGCAAAAACGATGGCGTCGTCCAGGTCTCCTATGAACTGGGCCAATTCGAAAGCGGCCAGACCAGCGCCGAACAAGGCCTGACTGTCGCCGCCCAACGCTGCAAGACTTGGGGCTACAAAAACGCCGAGGTCACCGGCTCCGAAAAAAACATCTGCCGCACCATGGGGCAATACAACTGCCTGCAGACCACCATCACTCAGGATTACCTGTGCAAGCGCTGAACACGCACTAACCCTGTAGGAGCTGTCGAGTGCAACGAGGCTGCGATCTTTTGATTTTGATCCTGATCCTGAAAATGAAGATCAAAAGATCGCAGCGTGCCGCAGCTCCTACAGGGGTTGGGTTTGCGGTTGGTGATCGCGCAGGTCTCGCAAAGTTGCGCGCAGTTCGGCCGGGCGTACCGGTTTGGACAGGATGGCGATGTCGCGGTCGTGCAGGGCTGCCTGGATTTTTTCGACGTCATGCCCGGTGATGATCATTGCCGGAACCGCCCAGCCCCTTTGGCTGCGCACATCATCGATACATTCGATGCCGGTAGCATGGGTGCCGAGGTCATAGTCGGCGACGATGATGTCGCAGTCGGTGACCAGGTTTTGAGCCGTCAACTCGGCCTGAACCAAGCAGCCCCAGCGTTCCAGCAATGCTGAAGTCGCCAGCAGCACGTTGCGATCATCATCCACCAGACACACCTTCAACCCGGTCAGCAAACCGACCTGACGCGCCTCATCCCGATTGACTGCGAACTGCGGCGCAGCAGCGATCGGCAACCCGTACAAGCTCACCGTCGTTCCCCGCCCGAGCCGCGAGCGCAGGGCGACGCCAACACCGACCAACTCCCCCAGACGCTTGACGATCGACAGCCCCAACCCAACGCCTTCGACGTCCTTGTCGCGCACTTGCCGCACCCGATAAAACTCCTCGAACACCTTGGCCAGATGCTCTTCGGCGATACCGTTGCCTTTGTCATAAATCACGATGGCCAGCCCTGCCCCACGCCGGCGCACGCCGATCAGTACCGGTCGCTGCGCACCGTATTTAAAGCAGTTGGACAGCACGTTCTGCACCATGGTCGCGAGCAACGCCGGATCTGTGCGCACCCAATATTCACAGGGGCGCAAACGCAACTCCACTCCAGCCCAACGCGCTGCTTCAGCGTTCTGGCGAATCAGATCCGCGAGCCATTCACCTAAATTGACGGTTTGCAGTTTCGGCAGGACGCGACCGTTATCGAGGGTGTACAGATCGAGAATCGAGCGGAACAGCTGTGAAACGTTGAGCAACGAACGGTCGATGTTGTCGACCAGACGCCGCTCCTCCTCGCCCAATCGCGACTCACGCAGGCACGCGGTAAACAGGCCGATAGAGTGAATCGGCTGGCGCAAATCATGACTGGCCTGGGCAAGAAACCGCGACTTTTCCAGATTCGCCGCCACCGCTTCTTCGGAGGCCTTGCGCGTACGCTCCAGCAACAAATGCGCATAAAACGGGATCACCGTGCTGGTGAGCATCAGCATCAACACCATGAACGGTTGCGCCTGCCACACCGGGGTCAGGCGATAAACACACAGCAGCGCCAGCAACGCCAATGCCGTGGCAATCGCCAGATAACGCGAGCCATAGCGCATACCATTGCCGAGGTTGACCCAGATGATCACCGCATACAGCGGCAACGCCGCCTCGCCAACGACCACAAGGCCAAAGCAAGTGCCGGTGTAATCGTGGACCATGGCGAAAATCCGCCGCGCCGGGTAATGCCCCGGCCAGCGCGCAATAGCCTGACGCAAGCCGATCGAGGCCAGCAAAAACACAAAGATGTAGGTGACCACCGGCAGATACGTATCGAAGCGCTGGCCCGGCAAAAAACCGAGGATGAGCATGTAAACCACGGCAATACTGGCGATGATAATGCGCAGATTGGCCTGGTCGAGTTCGGTGTTTTTCTCGAACTTCATGGTTAAACGTCCTTGTGCGGCAACCGTCAGTTTCCGAATCAGCCTACAGGCAACCTTCGCGCCCGGTGCTAAGGTGCATGCCTTGAGTAATGCCTGACCCAGGGAGGGTCACGCCATGACCTGCCGAATTATCATAGCCGACGATCACCCGCTGTTTCGCGAAGCAATGCTGCGCACGGTTCAGCGTTTGCTGCCCGAAGCCGTTATCGACGAAGCCGGTGACCTCGACGCCGTACTGGCCCTGCTGCCCTTGGGTGACGAGCCCGACATGCTGATTCTCGATCTCAGGTTTCCCGGGCTGACCTGCGTCAGCCAGTTGGCCGAACTGCGTCGACGCTTGCCGCGTACCACGTTGATCGTGGTGTCGATGGTCGATGATCAAGCATTGATCAATGAAGTGATGGCCGCCGGTATCGACGGCTTTATCGGCAAAAACATCGCCCCCGATGAAATCGGTCAGGCGATTCTGGCGATTCGCGAAGGTGAAGTGCTGGTGAAGTTTGCGCCGTCGGGCTTGCTGCCACTGGAAACCGGCGCCGCCCTCACGCCTCGTCAGCAGGACGTGCTGCGCTTGATCGCGCAAGGCAAGACCAACAAGGAAATCGCCCGCGAACTGGATATTTCACCGTTCACGGTACGCATTCATGTTTCCTCATTGTTGCGCACGCTGAACGTGCCCTCGCGGGCGGCTGCCGCCGTGAAATACACGGGGACTCTGTAAGAGCTGCCACAGAGCGGTGATATGGATCGACCTGCGCCATCAACAAACCACCACCAGCGCGAGCAGATCGACCACCGGGATCTGTTAGGTTGAAATAGCGTTTTCCGACGACCTGATTCAGGCGCTTCCAACTGTCTCTGCTCTGCTTGAGCGACGTATAATCATGGTTGTGCAGGGCACTTTTAGCCCACCCTGCGCGCGAAGTGACTCAGCGTAGACTCGACAACACAAGTGTCGAAATATTCGCCTGCTGCACTTCGCCCCTTAGTGTCAAACAGCATATGGAATACGGCGCTCGCCTCTTAACCACACAGGGAAGGAAAATGAATCATTATAAAAATATAATCAAATCGATTGCAGGTTTGCTTTTTTTATTTAATTCAGTCACTGCATTTGCAGTGCTTACGCCAAAGCAGCAGGCAGCCAAGGAACGCGGCATTTCACTATACAACCAAGAACAAAATGCAGAGTCTGAATTGCGCATTGCCGCTGAGGCTGGCGATGCAGAAGCACAATTTTATTTGGCGGAACAACTTCGCCTCCTGGAGCTTAATAAAAAGTTAGATTCGAAAGAGTCGCTAAAGTGGTTCGTGGCTTCTGCTAATCAAGGCAATTTATTCTCCCTCTATCAGTTGTCTCACAACGTTAAGCTGTGTGTTATCGCTTCATTTTGTCCAAAAGGGGTAAAAAGCTGGGATGAATGGCATCAAGAGTTTAAAAAAACGTTAATGGAGAAGTTCGCCTCAAATGACTTACAACAACTAGGCGAACTAAATGACTGGGTGGCCAAGTCGGATGTTGTAGGAGAGTGGTTTCATCTACAGGATGAGCTTCGGTATGCAAAAAACCACCGGGTGGAAGATACTCGTGAGTGGCTGGTAAATTCTGCTAATCAAGGAAATTTTAATTCCCTGCTTCGTCTGGCTCTAAGTGATGGAGATACATTATGTACCATCGTCGAGAATTGCCCGAAAGGAGATAAAACCCAGCGCGAATGGAAATTAGAATTTGAGAAAACCGCAAAGGAAAAAATTGCCTCCGGCGACATGGAAGCCGCCTATTTATTATACGTAGGCAATTCTGATCTTAATATGCTGATTAAGTCAGCAGAGGGAGGCTACCCATTCGCACAATATCAGCTTGCCAGGAGTTACTCAGCTGGCGAGGGCTTTTTTTGGTGGTTTGGGCAGCGCCGCAAAGAAGTCATCAAGTGGTATAAGCGAGCGGCTGAAAATGGCTATCCAAAAGCAATGGTTGAATATGCAGCCTCTGTTTATGAAGATAACGGAGATCTATCAATTTCCCGGTATTGGCTAGAGGAATCTGCGAAGGTGGGTGACAAAAACGGTATCGCTTTACTTGCTCGAGAGTATGCAAGCAATCCAAATTACTATGGCTTTCCATTTGATCTGGTGAAGGCTTACGGCCTTATCTTCTTTTTAGCGGGCCTGGATAATGACAAGTATGAAATAGAGGATAATCGGGAGACATTAGAAAATTATTCTGAAAAAATGACACCCGAACAAATCGAGCAAGGCAAAGCCTTTGCCGAAAAATGGAAGGTCGCTCACCCGCTTGAAGGCATTCAATCCCAGCAGCCAGCGGGATCGGAAACAGGTGGCAAGCTTCGTGCGTCAAGTCGCTGAGGCCATGGTTGTAATTGTCGCATGCGATCAGTGACGACTTACTGCAGATCCTGCCATCTGGCCAGTAACACAACAATCCTGTGGAAGCCGAACTTGCTCGCGAAGGCGTCGGCACGTTCAAACCATCGTGGCAGACACACCGCTTTCACGAGCAAGCTCTGCTCCAAGGATTCGGTCGCTTGGAAGTGAGGTGTCAGCTCACGGGTCGACTTGCGCCATCAGCTCGGGCACCGATTCCGGGCGCTTGGCGTAGCGCTGAGCCAGCACCGCACAGACCATCAACTGGATCTGATGGAACAGCATCAACGGCAGGATCAACACGCCAATCGTGCTGCCGGCAAACAACACCTGCGCCATCGGCACGCCAGTGGCGAGGCTCTTTTTCGAGCCGCAGAACAGGATGGTGATGCGGTCTTCCTGACTAAAGCCGAATGCCTTGCCCAACAGCGTCGACGCCAACAGCACCAGCGCCAGCAAGATGCAGCAGACCACCACCAGCCCGAGTAATTCGAACAGCGGAATCTGATGCCAGATACCTTCGTTGACCGCCTCACTGAACGCGCCATAGACCACCAACAGAATCGAGCCCTGATCGACGAACTTCAGCCAGTTCTTGTTGCGCCCCACCCACGCACCAATCCAGCGACGGGCGATCTGCCCGGCAATGAACGGTAGCAACAACTGCACGCTGATTTTCAGGATCGCATCCAGCGTCGAACCGCCATCACCGTGAACGTCGAGCAGCAGCGTCACCAACAACGGCGTGAGGAAAATCCCGAACAAACTCGATGCCGCCGCGCTGCAGATCGCCGCCGGAATATTCCCTCGTGCCAGCGAGGTGAAGGCGATCGCCGACTGCACCGTGGCCGGCAATGCGCACAGATAAAGCATGCCCATGTACAGCTTGTCGCCGATCAGCGGAGACAACAGCGGTTTCAGCGCCAGCCCGAGAATCGGGAAAAGGACAAAGGTCAAACCGAACACCAGCAAATGCAGGCGCCAGTGGCCGGCGCCGGCGATGATCGATTCACGGGACAGTTTCGCGCCGTGCAGGAAAAACAGCAGCGCGATAGCGATGTTGGTCAGCCAGCCGAAGCCGACGGCGACCTGGCCGCTGGCCGGTAGAAAACTGGCCAGCAGCACGACGCCAATCAGCGTCAGGGTGAAGTTGTCGGGCAAAAAACGGGGGCGAGTCATGGTCGGTTCATCCGGGGGTTGCCAGTGCGTGCCGACGACTCTAACGTGACTGCCAATTACCGACTAACGCCGAAGGGCCACAAGATGCCGCCTAAAGGACATGACAAAAGCGTCCGGCGTAGCATTCCCGGGCTGCCCAGCCTGCCGCGCCCACTGTACGGGCGCACCGAATCGCTGCCCAATCGCGCCCTGACCCGGCGTCACAGTCACCCGTGGGTGCAGTTGTCCTATGCGATTCAGGGTGTGCTGGAAATCCAGACCAGTGCCGGCCGCTTCGTCGCCCCGCCGGAGCGCGCCGTGTGGATCCCAGCGGGCGTACCGCATCGGGTGTTCAGCTCGCCGCACACTGAAATGCGCAGCCTCTACATCGATTGCAGCGTCGCCGGATGGGCGCTCGAGCGTTGTCATGTGCTCGGCGTCAGTGATCTGCTCAGGGAGCTGATCCGCGCGTTCAGTCAGGTTCCGGTGGAATACGACCAGAGCGGCCCGCATGGACGCCTCGCCCAAGTGATCCTTGATCAACTGGCCGAAGCGCCGCAGATCGACCTGATGTTGCCGTTGCCGCAAGACGCACGCTTGAAGCAGATCTACCAGAGTCTTGAACAACACCCGGAACAACAGACCACGCTGAGCCACTGGAGCGAGAAGTTCGGCGTCACCGAAAAGACCCTCACTCGTCTGTTTCTGCGCGACACCGGCCTGACCTTCCGCGCCTGGCGCCAGCGCTTGCGTTTGCTCGGCGCGCTGACACCGCTGGAAAAAGGTGAGCGCGTCACCGATGTCGCGCTCGCCTGTGGTTACGACTCGACCTCGGCGTTTATCGCGGCGTTTCGCCAACAGTTCGGGGAAACGCCGGGGGAGTTTTTTCGTTGATCAGCGATCCGCCAGATCCTCCAGCAGATCCGCCGACGGCACGAAATACAGGCTGCCGGTAACCGCCGTGCTGAAGTCCAGCAACTTGTCGTAGTTACCCGGCGGCTTGCCGACGAACATGTTTTCCAGCATCTGCTCAATCGGCTCAGGCGAGCGCGCGTAGCCGATGAAGAACGTGCCGAACTCCCCTGCTCCGGGCCGGCCGAACGGCATGTTGTCACGCAGGATTTTCACTTCCTCGCCGGCTGCGTTGGTGATGGTGGTCAGCGCACTGTGCGAGTTGCTCGGTTTGACCGCGTCATCCAGTTCGATATCGGAGAGTTTCGTGCGCCCGATGACGCGCTCCTGCGCTTCAACGCTCAAGCCGTTCCACGCGGTCATGTTGTGCAGGTATTTCTGCACCAGCACGTAGCTGCCGCCGCTGAAGTCCGGGTCTTCATCACCGACGATGGTGAAGTTGAGCGCTTTGCGCCCGACCGGGTTTTCCGTGCCGTCGACAAAACCGATGATGCTGCGCATGTCGAAATAGCGGAAACCCTGCACTTCGTCGACCACCGTCACCGCATCGCCGAGAACCGCCATGATTTGTGTGGCCAGCTCAAAGCACAGGTCCATTTGATCGGCACGGATATGCAACAGCAGATCGCCGGACGTTGCCGGGGCATGTCGGCCCTCCTCGCCAAACTCGCGAAAACCATGCAGCGACGCTGGTCGCGGACTGCCAAACAGGCGATCCCAGGCATTCGAAGAAAACCCGCAGATGCACGTCAGATTGCCGGTCGGTACACGCTTGCCAACCGAACGCACCAGCCCGGCGACGTCACCGCACCAGTCTTTGACGGTTTGCGCGGCTTCAGCCCCCGGATTCAACGTCGCGACGATGAAAATCGCGCTGCTGGTGATCGGACTGCACACCGCTTGAGGTTCGAGAATGTCGGTATTCATCGCTGAAAACATTGCTCCGTAAAAAGTGCCTGAGCTGTTAACGAGGGCGGATAGTTCGTTTTTATCGAACTGTTGCGCAGAAATAAACGATTTTTCTTTGCCGCAAAACCGTCGCTAGCATGGCCTCGTCTGACCCCAATCCAAGAATAGACAGGGAGCGTGACATGTCAGCCACCAACATCAATATCGGCGAACCATGGATGTGGGGCGCCTTCATCGTCTTCGTACTTGCCATGCTGGCATTGGACCTGTTTGTCTTCGGTGGGCGCAAGGCGCATCGGGTCTCAGTGCGCGAAGCCTTGTCCTGGGTCATCGCCTGGTGCTTGCTGGCACTGAGTTTTGCTGCCCTGCTCTGGTGGTATCTGCACGGCGCGTTCGGCGCCGACATTGCCCGGCAGAAAACCCTCGAATTCCTCACCGGTTATCTGATCGAGCAATCGCTGTCGATCGATAACATGTTCGTCTTCGTGATGATTTTCAGCTACTTCGCCGTGCCGCCGGAGCTGCAGCGGCGGGTGCTGCTGTACGGCGTGCTCGGGGCCATCGTGATGCGCGCGGTGATGATCTTCGCCGGGGTATGGCTGGTGTCGCAGTTCGAATGGCTGCTGTATGCGTTCGGCGTGTTCCTGATCTTCACCGGGATCAAGATGCTGGTGTTTGCCGACCACCAGCCGGACCTGGACAAGAATCCGTTACTGCGCTGGGTGCGCGGGCATATGCGCATCACCAGTAGTTTTCATGGCGAACGCTTTTTCGTCCTGCAAAACGGCGTGCGCTGGGCCACACCGATGTTTCTGGTGCTGGTGCTCATCGAGGCCAGTGACCTGATGTTCGCGGTCGACAGCATCCCGGCGATCTTCGCGGTGACGACTGACCCGTTCATTGTGTTCACTTCGAATATCTTCGCGATCATGGGCCTGCGCGCGTTGTATTTCCTGCTGGCGGACATGGCGGACCGCTTTCACTTGCTCAAGTATGGACTGGCGATCGTGCTGGTGTTTATCGGCGGCAAGATGGTGTTGATGCCGTGGTTGCACATGCCGGTGGAGTGGTCGTTGGCGGTGGTGGGCGGGGTGATTCTGAGTTCGGTTCTGTTGAGCCTGGTGGTCACGAGAGAAAGCGAACGCAGCACTGAATGACACACCATAAAACCCTGTAGGAGTGAGCCTGCTCGCGATAGCGGTCTGTCAAACGACGAGATGTTGACTGATCTGGCGCTATCGCGAGCAGGCTCACTCCTACAGGGGAGCGGTGTTACTTATCGGACTTGATACTGGTCCACACGCGGGTGCGCACGCGCTCTAGTTTCTGCGGCAATGGCTGCACGACGTAGAGGTTTTTCAGCGCTTCCGGGGTCGGCGTCAGGTTCGGGTTGTCGGTGATTTCCTTGTTGATCAGCGGCATCGAATCCTTGTTCGCATTCGGGTAACCGAGGAAGTCGCTGATCGGTGCGATCACTTTCGGATCGAGCAGGTTGTTGAGGAACTCATGCGCCTCGGCGACATTCTTCGCGCTCTTCGGAATGGCGAAGGTGTCGAACCAGATCGGCGCGCCCTCCTTCGGCAAACGCCAGTCGACCACTACGCCGTTGCCCGCTTCTTTGGCGCGGTTGCCGAACTGGTAGAAGCTGCCGGAATAACCGATGGCCACGCAGATGTCACCGTTGGCGATGTCGGTCATGTATTTGGCCGAGTTGAAATAGGTCACGTACGGGCGAACCTTGAGCATCAGCTCCTTGGCTTTTTCATAGTCGGCGGGGTTCTGGCTGTTCGGGTCGAGACCCAGGTAATGCAGGGCCAACGGCAGGATTTCCGTCGGCGAATCAAGCATCGCCACGCCGCAGGATTTGAGCTTTTCCATGTTCTCCGGTTTGAACACCAGATCCCAGCTGTCCACCGGCGCGTTGTCGCCCAGTGCCGCTTTGACTTTGGCCGGGTTGAAGCCGATCAGCACGGTGCCGACCATATAAGGCACGCCGTACTGGTTGCCCGGATCGTTCTTGCCCAGCAGTTTCAACAGTTCTGGATCCTGGTGGCTCCAGTTCGGCAGTTTCGATTTATCTAGCTTCTGAAACACGCCAGCCTTGATCTGCGTTTCAAGGAACTGGTTCGACGGCACTACCAGGTCGTAACCGGAGTTGCCGGTCAGCAGTTTGGCTTCCAGGGATTCGTTGGTGTCGAAGGTATCCCAGGTCACTTTGATGTCGCTTTTTGCGGCGAAATCCTTGGGCACGGACGGCAGGATGTAGTCCGCCCAGTTGTACACGCGCAGTTCGCGTTGCTCAGCCTGGACGGCGCCGGCCAACAACGTCAGCCCACACACAGTGGCACCCAGAATGCGTTTCATCGTGACCATGGTTGTTCCCCAAAAGGCAGCGTGAGTTCGATGGTTTTTATGTTCTGTACACGGCAGCGGCTGTAAAGGTAGCCAAGGGTAAAAAAAGTTCAGCGTCTGGTTATGGTTTTGATTCTTGCTGACAGCGTAGACGGATCACAGTGGGGGATGGGCCAAAAGGGGATCGATCTGGCCAATTTGATTGACCGCCGGGATGCGGAAACAACAATGCCCGGCGAATGGCCGGGCATTGTCGTGGAGCGGATCAGCTCAGTCGGTGTAACCCAACCTGGCCGCCCTGCTCTGCTCAGTCTGGCCACGTGTCGCCAGGCAGTAATACAACGGAACGGTGACCACCAGGCCAACCAGCCAGGACAAGTCCGCACCCTCAACCAGATTGGCGTAAGGCCCGACGTACAGCGAGGTATTGGCAAACGGCAGTTGCACGATGATGCCGATGAAGTAAGCAATGATCGCGTGCAGATTAAAGCGCCCGTAAACCCCGCCATCGGCGCGGAAGATCGAGGTGATGTCGTAACAGCCGCGCTTGATCAGGTAGAAGTCGATCAGGTTGATCGACGCCCACGGCACCAGCACCAGCAGCAGTGCCAGAATCAAACCGATGAACTCGGAAATGAAATCCGCCGACGCACCCAGCGCGACCACGCAGCAACCGGCGAGCACCACGCTCGACAACACCACGCGCACCTTGATGCTTGGTGTCCATTGGCTGGCGAAAGTCTGGATCGAGGTGATGATCGACAGCACCGCGCCATACAGATTCAGCGCGTTGTGGCTGATGATGTTGAGCAGAAACAGCACCATCAGAATTGGCCCGAGCCAACCCGTCGACTGCTTGACCGCGACCATCGCTTCAGTACCTTCCGGGGTCGCCAGCACGGCCACCGCACCAAAGCTGAACGACAGAATCGTGCCCAGCGTTGCACCCAGATAAGTCGCCCAGAACGGCTTGGCAATGCCGATATCCGCAGGCAGGTAACGCGAGTAATCGGACACGTACGGCGAGAAACTGATCTGCCAGATAATCCCCAACGACACCGTTGCCAGCCAACCGGACAGGTTGAAACTGCCGCGAGTGAGGAAGTCCGCCGGCAAGTCATGGGCAAAGATATAGATGAACCCGGCCAGCAACGCGCTGCCCATCACCCAGGTGCCAATGCGGTTCAGCGTATGGATGAAGTTGTAGCCGATCACGCCGATCGCCGTAGCTGCCAGTGCACCGATCAGAATGCTCAGAGGCGCCGGCACCGACGGCGCAATGCCGACGATGGATTTACCCGCCAGGACGATGTTGGAAATAAAGAAACCGATGTAGATCAGTGCGGCGAAGAACACGATCAGCAGCGCGCCGTAACGACCGAACTGGCCGCGACTCTGGACCATCTGCGGAATGCCCATGCGCGGACCTTGCGCCGACGCCAGGGCTATCACCACGCCGCCGATCATGTGCCCCAGCGCAATCGCCAGCAGCCCCCAGAGCAAATCGAGATGGAACACCTGAACCACCATGGCGCCGGTGACGATGGGCAGTGGCGCAATGTTGGTGCTGAACCAAAGAGTGAATAGGTCGCGGGCCTTCCCGTGGCGTTCCGCGAGTGGGACGTAGTCGACCGTATGATTCTCGATCAACGGATCTTGCCGGGACATCTGGGACATATGCATGAACTCGAGTTTGTCTGTTCTTATCGTTGTATGAAGCCAAACCGGGGGGACTCTCTGGCCGCCCCTCAGATGCAGACCATATTATGGTATTCCAAACAATTCACAAGACTGATCCGTAGTTTACGGCGCTATCTGATACGCCATCCTCGCTGAAACCGCGGCCTGCAGACCAGCCGAAAGCCCCGTAAATGCTGAGTTTCCGACGAACGCGGCACGTTTATCGGTTCAGCTTAAAAGGCCTTGCAAAGATCGAATACTGGTATACCATCAGACCAACAAACACATAAAAACAGCAACACATCACCCGAGGACCGACCAATGATCGATGCCGCCATCTACAAACAAGTCATGGGCTCGTTCCCGTCCGGCGTAACCGTCATCACCACCCTGGACGATGACGGTCAGATTGTCGGCCTGACTGCCAGCGCATTCAGCTCGCTGTCGATGGACCCGGCGCTGGTGCTGTTCTGCCCCAACTACAGCTCCGATTCCTACCCGGTGCTGATCAAGAACAAGCGCTTTGCCATCCACGTTCTGTCCGGCGGCCAGCAAAGCGAAGCCTACGCCTTCGCCCGCAAAGGCAAAGACAAGGCGCAAGGCATCGAATGGACCTTGAGTGAACTGGGTAACCCGATCCTCGCCAACGCGACAGCTATCATCGAGTGTGAGCTGTGGCGCGAATACGAAGGCGGCGACCACGCCATCATGGTCGGCGCGGTGAAGAACCTGATCGTCCCCGAGCAAATCGCCGGGCCGCTGGTGTATTGCCACGGCAAGATGGGCGCCCTGCCCGTCCTGGCCTGATCGTCAGCCCCGCACAATTCAACTGTAGGAGTGAGCCTGCTCGCGATAGCGATTTATCCGATGTCGATGTTTTTTCTGACACACCGCCATCGCGAGCAGGCTCACTCCTACAAGTTTTGTAGCCTCAACAACAAAAGATCCGAGGAAGCGTCATGAAATTTTCCCTGTTCATCCACATGGAACGCTGGGACGAAAGCGTCAGCCACCGCCAACTGTTCGAAGACCTCACCGAACTGACCCTGATGGCCGAGGCCGGCGGTTTCAGCACCGTGTGGATCGGCGAACACCACGCCATGGAATACACCATCTCGCCAAGCCCGATGCCATTGCTCGCCTACCTCGCCGCCAAGACCACCACCATCCACCTCGGCGCCGGCACTATCATCGCGCCGTTCTGGCACCCGTTGCGCGTTGCCGGTGAATGCGCGTTGCTCGACGTCATCAGCAACGGGCGCATGGAAGTCGGCCTGGCCCGTGGCGCCTATCAGGTTGAATTCGATCGCATGGCCGGCGGCATGCCTGCCTCCAGCGGTGGCCAGGCATTGCGCGAAATGGTCCCGGTGGTCCGCGCCCTGTGGCAAGGCGACTACGCCCACGACGGCGACATCTGGAAATTCCCGACCTCGACCAGCGTACCGAAGCCGATCCAAAAGCCGAACCCGCCGATGTGGATCGCCGCCCGTGACCCGGATTCGCACAACTTCGCCGTGGCCAACGGCTGCAACGTGATGGTTACGCCGCTGATGAAGGGCGACGAAGAAGTTCTCGACCTGAAGAACAAGTTCCAGACCGCACTCGACAACAACCCCGATGTTCCGCGTCCACAATTAATGGTGCTGCGTCATACCCACGTGCACACGGCTGATAATCCGGAAGGCTGGAAAGTCGGCGCGAAAGCGATCTCGCGTTTCTATCGCACCTTCGATGCGTGGTTTGGCAACAAGCAAACCCCGGTCAACGGCTTCCTCGCGCCAAGCCCGGAAGAGAAGTTTGCCGGGCGTCCTGAGTTTGAGCTGGAGAGTTTGCACAAGACGGCGATGATTGGTACGCCGGAAGAGATTATTCCGCGCATCAAGTACTACCAGGAACTGGGGGTGGATGAGTTCAGTTTCTGGTGTGACAACAGTTTGCCGCATGAGGAGAAGAAGAAGTCGCTGGAGCTGTTTATCAAGCATGTGGTGCCGGCGTTTCGGTAAGTGTTCTGCTGATTGAGCTTGACCCATGAAACGCCCCGACAATGTTCGGGGCGTTTTATTTTTTGGCTATCGGCAATACACTACGACTCCTGGAATCGACCAGATCCCGGCCTCCCTTAAGGCGAGTTAAAGTCATCTGGGACGGCGCTATCAAAGCAGCGACCTCAGAGAAAGACGCGTGCTCTCATTGTAGCGACTGGGCCTCGAGTACTGGCGTAGATGCACAGAGTTCGGAGGCACCGGAGGCTAGGAAACATTGGAGAAAACTCTGCCTGATGAGGTGCATCATCAGGCGCAGAGCCTGGAGTAGGTTTGTGGGGATCCCTCAGGGTCTGTCATTACCCCTATAAGTAATCGAGCCAGTCATCGGACTTGACGCCTTGATTCTTCCTAAGAAACTCATCATACCGAGGCTTGTTTTTCTCAAGAGTATCATCCTCAATATCTATACAAACAAAGCCTCCCCCTCTCTCTTCAACAAACATAGAGGTTGCCTTAACCTTTATCGGCAAGACACTCTCTATAACACCGGAAATCCTCGCCCGATGAAAGATAGAACTTCTTCCGCCCCCCAAGGGAAGGATTTTATCCATTATAGAAAACATTATTTCCGGCTTGGATATTTCAACCCTGTCACCTTGCTCGTAATTTTCCGAACACTCTTCCGGCACGAGGAAAAGCTTAAAATCAATAATGACCAACTGCCCTTCCAACTCAATAACGTCGCCAGCACCCATGACTATTTTCCTATAACAATTGCATTAACACCGCCTGACATTGCACCTTCTAGCAGTCCTTGCATGACACCTCTAGGGCCGGCTAATGAATTCCGCGTCATATAATAATTCACGCCTCCAACAGACTTGACACCGTCAACTATAAGAAAGTGTCTTTGTTGCCCCGCGGGAACTTGCACGATAACACTCAAGCCATCTTTCAGTACCTTATTCAATTGCTCAGGCATCATGGACAGATCAATGGAATTTTTAATACCCGAGTTGGATATTACATCCGATAGCTCTACCGTATTGACACCCGTTGGTCTGATTCCATTTGCAAAATTACCAATTACACTTTCAAGGCTGACAGATTTTCCCGTGTTATCACTGATGATCATGGCTGCACACGCTGGCCCACATACGGGTGCATTGCCCTGCATCACCATCGTTCCAACTGGCTCATACGGGATAGTTTTGGCGGCAGTTGAAGCGGTACCACCTGCGCCATCAACAATAGCTCACAGCTCAAGCAGCGCCGCCCCTCAGTGTTCAACGCCAAGTCGTGTCGCGACGTCTTCCGGGGCCAGCACGCGACCATCAGCCGCCGTCAATGCCAGCTTGCGAATCGGCTGACGGTCCTTCGCATCGACCATCACCGAACCCGGCTCACCCGGCGCGTACATAAACTCGCCGCCCCATTGCGACAGCGCGACGATCACGGTCTGCAGGGCTTTGCCGCGCTCGGTCAGCACGTACTCCTTATAAGCGCCGCCATCGGCCGCTGGCAGCGCTTGCAGGATCCCCTGCTCCACCAGACCTTTGAGGCGTGCGCTGAGCATGTTCTTGGCGATATCCAGACTTTTCTGAAAATCATTGAAGCGGCGAATCCCGTCCAGCGCGTCACGGATGATCAGCAACGACCACCAGTCACCAATCAGGTCCAGGGTCCGGGCCACCGGGCAGGCATTGCCCTGCAAGCTTTTGCGTTTCACGTCGACAGACTCCCTCGGTTCAGCCGTAGCCGTGCGGCTTTGAGTTGCATCATACAACTCTGCGGCCGATCGACGAATGCAGCGAGATAAAACCAGCACCTGCATACAAGTAGCCGGCGCGCTTTACGCTGATAGTGAATGTTGCCATTTCGGCATCACGTGCGATCCCTGACGCAGGAGTTTCCATGAGCACCTTCACCACGCAAGACGGCACCGAGATTTACTTCAAGGATTGGGGCAGCGGTAAACCCGTGCTGTTCAGCCACGGCTGGCCGCTGGATGCCGACATGTGGGAATACCAGATGGAATACCTGAGCAGCCGTGGCTATCGCACGATTGCCTTCGACCGCCGTGGTTTCGGCCGTTCCGATCAACCGTGGACCGGTTATGACTACGACACTTTTGCCGATGACATCGCGCAACTGATCAACCATCTGGACCTGCGCGACGTGACGCTGGTGGGCTTTTCCATGGGTGGCGGCGACGTCAGCCGCTATATCGCCCGCCATGGCAGCGAGCGGGTTGCCGGTCTGGTGCTGCTGGGCGCGGTAACCCCGCTATTCGGTAAAAAAGCCGATTTCCCGCAGGGCGTCGACACATCTGTATTCGACGGCATCAAGGCCGGCTTGCTGCAGGATCGTGCGCAGTTCATCGCCGATTTCGCCGCACCGTTCTATGGCACCAATCAAGGCCAGAAAGTCTCGGACGGCGTGCTGACACAAACCCTCAACATCGCCCTGCTGGCTTCGCTCAAAGGCACCGTGGATTGCGTCACGGCGTTCTCGGAAACCGACTTCCGCCCGGACATGGCCAAGATCGATGTGCCGACGCTGGTGATCCATGGCGACGGCGATCAGATCGTGCCATTCGAAACCACCGGCAAACAGGCGGCGGCGCAGATCAAAGGCGCTGAACTGAAGGTTTACGCCGGGGCGCCGCATGGTTTTGCAGTGACCCATGCGCAGGCCTTGAATGAGGATCTGCTGGCGTTTCTGAATCGCTGAAACCGGCGCAGTGGTGAGGGGAAGATTCTGCTCACCACTGCACGTCAGGCCAAGATTTTTTTCCTGCCGACCTCAAGCCGATTCTCTGCAAACCCCGTGTTTCAAGGGTTTCCCAGCCCTGCATCAGAATTTTATCTTCACATCCCAGCTTAATAATATTTTACCGATATCCCCCTCCTCCCTAGTCTGACCTCAAGCAAAACGGACAAGCCAACAGCGGCCCGAATCCCACTGCCTTGCTAGGAAGGATGTAGAGATGACCACTGCAATAATAAAAACCGATACGCTGATCGTGGGTGCTGGCCAGGCAGGCGTCGCCATGAGCGAGCACCTGAGCAAACTCGGTGTGCCGCACCTCGTGCTGGAGCGCAATCGCATTGCTGAACGCTGGCGCACCGGGCGCTGGGACTCGCTGGTTGCCAACGGCCCGGCGTGGCACGACCGCTTCCCTGGCCTGGAATTCGATGACGTCGATCCCGACGGTTTCGCCCCGAAAGAACGCGTAGCTGACTACTTCGAAGCGTACGCAAAGAAATTCAATGCACCGATCCGTACCGGTGTGGAAGTGAAAAGCGTGGTGCGTAATGTCGGTCGCCCGGGTTTCACTGTCGAGACCTCCGAAGGCGTGATCGAAGCCAGCCGCGTAGTCGCCGCGACCGGACCATTTCAGAAACCGGTGATTCCGGCGATTGCCCCGCAAGACGAACGTCTGTTGCAGATCCACTCCGCTGATTACCGCAATCCGCAGCAACTGCCGGCAGGCGCAGTGCTGGTGGTCGGTGCCGGTTCTTCCGGCGTGCAGATCGCCGATGAGCTGCAACGTTCCGGCAAGCAGGTTTACCTCTCCGTTGGCGCCCATGACCGCCCGCCTCGCGCTTACCGCAACCGGGATTTCTGCTGGTGGCTGGGCGTGCTTGGCGAGTGGGATCAAGCGGCGATGAAACCGGGTCGTGAGCACGTGACCATCGCGGTCAGCGGCGCCCATGGCGGGCGCACCATCGATTTCCGTGGTCTGGCCCATCGCGGCATGACCCTGGTTGGCGTCACCGAATCGTTCAATAACGGCGTGGTGACTTTCAAGCAGGACCTGGTCGGCAACCTCACTCGCGGTGATGAAAACTACCTGGCGCTGCTCGATGCTGCTGACGCCTATATCGAACGCAACGGCCTCGATCTGCCGGAAGAACCGGAAGCGCGCGAAACCTATCCGGACCCCGAGTGCGTGAAAAATCCGCTGGCCGATCTGGATCTGGCCAAGGCTGGCGTCACCTCGATCATCTGGGCCACCGGGTTCGCCGTGGATTATTCCTGGCTGCAAGTCGCGGCGTTCGATGACAAGGGCAAACCTGTGCATCAGCGCGGCGTGTCGAGCGAGCCGGGTGTGTATTTCCTCGGTCTGCCGTGGCAGTCGCGCCGGGGTTCGTCGTTTATCTGGGGCGTTTGGCACGACGCCAAACACGTCGCCGATCACATCGCCACCCAGCGCAAGTACCTCGACTATCGCGATGCCGAACAGCGTGAAGCCGAGCTGCACCAGCCCCTCCACAGCAAAGCCGCCGACACCGTCGACGCTTGATAGCCCTTTTCGCGCCGGCGCCGATTGCGCCGGCGCGCAACATCTTCAGGAGTTTCACATGAGTCAGCCAACCCACACTCGCATTCGCATGTTCAACACCAAAGATACTTACCCGAACCAGACACTGGACAACGATTTGTGCCAGGCCGTGCGCGCCGGCAACACCGTGTATGTGCGCGGTCAGGTCGGCACCGATTTCGAAGGCAATCTGGTGGGTCTGGGTGATCCGCGCGCGCAGGCAGAACAGGCCATGCGCAACGTCAAGCAACTGCTGGAAGAAGCCGGCAGTGACATGAGTCATATCGTCAAAACCACGACTTACCTGATCGACCCGCGTTATCGCGAGGCGGTGTATGGCGAAGTCGGCAAGTGGCTCAAAGGCGTGTTCCCGATCTCCACCGGGCTGGTGGTGTCGGCGCTGGGGCAGCCGCAATGGCTGATGGAGATTGATGTGATTGCGGTGATTCCTGAGTAAGGCATCACACCGCGTTATGGCCATCGCTGGCAAGCCAGCTCCCACAGGTATCGGGTTGATCACAACATCTGGGCTTAACTCAAAACCCTGTGGGAGCTGGCTTGCCAGCGATGAGGCCCTCAAGGACAACATCTTCCTAGAAAGGAGTAAGCAGATGACCTTTTCAATCGCAGCCCGCTGCGCCGAAACCGGCCAGTTCGGTGTCGCCATCAGTTCCTCCAGCATCGCCGTCGGCGCACGCTGCCCATGGCTGTTGCCCGGCGTTGGTGCGGTGTCGAGCCAGAACATCACCCTGCCGTCCCTCGGCCCGGAAGTCCTTGCGCTGATGGAGCAAGGTCTCGCCCCTGACGACGCGCTGGACAAAGTCCTCACGCGCAACGGCTACAGCCAGTACCGCCAGATCACGGCGATCAACCACCTCGGCCAGACCGCACATTTCAGCGGTGCGCAAACCCTCGGCGTGCACAACGCCGTCAGCGGCGAACAGTGCGTCGCCGCTGGCAACATGCTCGCCGGGCGTTCGGTGATCGAAGCCATGGTCAGCGCCTTCGAGGACGGTGAAGGTCAACTCGCTGATCGCCTGCTCAAGGCCCTGCACGCTGCACAAGCGCTCGGTGGCGAAGCCGGCCCGGTGCATTCGGCCGCTGTCGTGGTGGTTGGCGAGCAGACCTGGCCGATCGTCAACCTGCGCGTCGACTGGGCCGATGCAGACCCGATCGGCCAGTTGCAACAGCTCTGGAATGCCTACGAGCCGCAGCTTCAGGACTACATCGACCGCGCCCTCGATCCGGCCAAAGCGCCGGGCTATGGCGTGGCCGGGGATGATCGATGAACAGCGTCGAGCTGCTTAAAACGCTGGTGGCGTTCGATACCACCAGCCGTGAATCCAACCTGCAACTGATCGAATTCGTCCGCGACTACCTCGAAGGTTTCGACGTGCCCTGCGCGCTGATCTATAACGATGAGCGCAGCAAAGCCAATCTGTTTGCCACAATCGGCCCGGTGGATCAACCGGGCATTGTGCTGTCCGGGCACACCGATGTGGTGCCGGTCGATGGCCAGCCGTGGACCATGCCGCCGTTCGAACTGACGGAGCGCGACGGCAAAGTCTTCGGGCGCGGTACGGCGGACATGAAGGGCTACATCGCCTGCGTGCTGGCGTTGGTGCCGGCGCTGGTGCAGGCGTCGTTGCGTCTGCCGGTGCACATTGCCCTGTCGTATGACGAAGAGGTCGGCTGCCTAGGCGTGCGCTCGCTGCTCAAGGTCTTGCAGCAACGCCCGATCAAACCGTTGCTGTGCATCATTGGCGAGCCGACCGAACTGAAACCGGTGCTCGGCCACAAAGGCAAACTGGCAATGCGCTGCGACGTCCACGGCCATCCGTGCCATTCCGCGTATGCGCCGCTCGGCGTCAATGCCATTGAATACGCCGCCGAACTGATCGCTGAGCTGGGCCGCCTCGGCCAGGAGTTGAAAGCGCCGGAGCATCACGATGCGCGCTTCGATCCGCCCTACAGCACGGTGCAAACCGGGGTGATCAGCGGCGGCAAAGCCTTGAACATCGTGCCGGCCGATTGCCGTTTCGATTTCGAAATCCGCGCCCTGCCCTCGCAGGACCCGGCCCTCGTCGCCGAAGCGCTGCAAGCCTATGCCGAACACGAAGTGCTGCCACGTATGCGCGCGGTCAGTGCGCAGAGTGATATTCGCTTCAGCGCCTTGTCGGCGTATCCGGGACTGGCCACCGATGCGCAAAGCCAGGCCGCCGAGCTGATTTCGATCTTCTGCGGTTCAAAGGATTTCGCCACCGTGGCATTCGGTACCGAAGGTGGACTGTTTGATGCGGTGGGCATTCCCACGGTGGTCTGCGGTCCCGGCAGCATGGATCAGGGCCACAAACCCGACGAGTTTGTCAGCCTCGAACAGTTGCAGGCGTGCGATGACATGCTGCAACGGATGCTGGCGTTTATCAGCCTCTGACCAGCGGCTCGACGGCACTCACGAGTGCAGTCGGGCCAACTCTTCGCGGCAATGGTCAACGAACAACTGCACCGGTTTGGTCAGTTGCACCCGCCGCAGCCAGGCCGCCGACAAGCCCGAACCGGTCACTGTTTCCGCCAGCGGCACACAGACGACTTGCTGACCGTCGTAGGTGTAGTTGCTGAACGGTTTGGTCACCAGAATCGAAAAGCCGAAACCGTTGCCGACCATGCCGCGCACCATCTCGATCGACGGTGAGCTGAAGACGATGTTCGGCGTCAGGCCGCGCTCTTCGAAGATGCTCACGAAGTAGGTGCGGCTCGGCACCACGTCGAGCAGGATCATCGGTTCCAGCACCAGATCATGCAGCGAGACTTTCGCCTGTTGCGCAAAGCGATGGCTGGCCGGCAGCAACGCGTAAGGCTGTTGCGGCGGCATCAGCGGCGCGGTTTCGATGGTGCTGTCCAGATCGTGTTCGAACATCATTGCCACATCGATACTGCCAGCGGTGAGGGCCTGCACCAGCTCTTGCTGCTCGCCATCACGAATGCGGATTTCCACCCCTGGCCAGCGCGCCTTGAACCCGGCGATCAGGCGCGGCAGGTACAGCGGCGCGACGGTTTCGAAACAGCCGATATCGATCTGCCCCGCGACCACATCATTGTCAGCCAGCGCGTTCTGCTCGAACTCGTGCGCCACCCGCAGCAGCTCCAGTGCCTTGCGATAGAACCGCGAGCCACTGGGCGTCAGCGAAACCCCTTGGGCGTGATGGCGGATGAACAACTGCACACCGAAGCTTTCTTCCAGGTGCTTGATGGCCGTGGAGACCGACGGTTGCGCAATGTAGAGCTTGCGCGAGGCCTCGGCGACGCTGCCACAGTCGGCCGTGGTGACGAAGTATTTGAGCTGGCGCAGGTTGTAAGCGGCCATGTGAGTCTCCCAAAGAGCGCGGATGTTCGCCCTGTTTCCCTGGCGCACGATCAAGCTTGAACATACCGGACGCCGGCGCCAGCCGAAGCATATTTTTTTTAAGGTCTGAAGCAACAAACTTACTAATTTATCTATCCCGACGCTTTGCACATGATCACTTCAACAAGAAATGCGCCGCCCGTGCCGGCGCTTGCCGAAGTACGTCCACGTACTCATCCTTGCCTTGGAGTTCGTCATGGCTACCCCTGAAGCATCCTCCGCTCCGCTGATTGAAAAACACACGATAGGATACGTGCCCCCCGAAGATCGCCACGGAAAGGTCAGGGATCTGTTCACGCTCTGGTTCGGCGGCAACATCGCGCCGTTGCCCATCGTCACCGGTGCGCTGGGCGTGCAGTTGTTTCACTTGAATCTGCTCTGGGGCATCGTCGCGATTCTCGTTGGCCATCTGGTCGGCGGCGTGTTGATGGCGCTGCACTCGGCGCAAGGCCCGCAGATGGGCATCCCGCAAATGATCCAGAGCCGCGCACAGTTCGGCTCTCTCGGTGCGTTGCTGGTGGTGCTTATCGCCGGCGTCATGTACATCGGCTTTTTCGCCTCCAACATCGTGCTGGCCGGCAAGTCGCTGCATGGCGTGGTCGACAGCGTTCCGGTGCCGGTCGGCATCGTCATTGGCGCAGTGGGTTCGGGGATCATCGGCATCATCGGCTACCGCTTTATCCACGTGCTCAATCGCATCGGCACTTGGGTGCTGGGGATCGGCATCGTTGTCGGCTTCGGCTACATCTTCACCCACATCCAGACTGACGACTTCCTCACCCGGGGCAGCTTCAACCTCTCCGGTTGGCTGGCCACCGTGTCGCTGGCGGCGCTGTGGCAGATCGCGTTCGCGCCTTACGTGTCCGATTATTCGCGTTATTTGCCGGCGGACGTGAAAGTCTCGTCGACCTTCTGGACGACGTATCTGGGTTCAGCGCTGGGCTCGAGTCTGGCGTTCATCTTCGGTGCTGTCGCCGTGCTGGCGACACCGGTGGGGATGGACACCATGGACGCGGTCAAACTCGCCACTGGCGCCATCGGCCCGCTGATGCTGGTGCTGTTCCTGCTCAGCGTGATCAGCCACAACGCCCTCAACCTGTACGGCGCGGTGCTGTCACTGATTACCTTGGTACAGACCTTTGCCTACCGCTGGATCCCCACCGCCAAGAGCCGCGCAGTGATCTCGATTATCGTGCTGCTGGCCTGCTGCTTTGCCGCCGTCGGCGCCTCGAAAGACTTCATCGGTCATTTTGTCGACATGGTGCTGGTGTTGCTGGTGGTGTTGGTGCCGTGGACGGCGATCAACCTGATCGACTTCTACGCAATCCACAAAGGCCAATACGATATCCAGTCGATCTTCCAGGTCGACGGCGGCATCTACGGGCGCTACAACCCGCAGGCGTTGCTGGCTTACGCGATCGGCATCGCCGTGCAAATTCCGTTCATGAACACACCGCTGTACGTCGGCCCGGTGTCGGCGCATATCAACGGTGCGGATCTGTCGTGGCTGGTGGGGCTGCTGGTGACCTCGCCGCTGTATTTCTGGCTGGCCAACCGCGACACGTCTTACCGTCGGCGGATGATGGGCGGAAAACTGGCGAGCAGTCTGTGAGATTGATGCGCTGAAAAAGAAGGCCCGCCCTGCGCGGGCCTTCTCCGTTGCGGTGTGGTATTTGTTTACGCCTGACGACAATTGGGTAAAGGACATCCAATGCTGCGAATACTCGGTAAAGCCTCATCGATCAACGTGCGCAAAGTGCTGTGGACTTGCGCTGAATTGCACATTCCTTTCGAGCGCGAAGACTGGGGTTCGGGCTTCAGATCGACCAACGATGCGGAATTTCTCGCGCTGAATCCTTGTGCCATGGTACCGGTGATTCAGGACGGAGATTTCACCTTGTGGGAATCCAATTCGATCATTCGTTATCTGGCGGCACGTTATGACGGTTCGCACCTTTATCCGACTGACGCGCAAACCCGGGCGCGGGTGGATCAGTGGATCGACTGGCAGGCATCGGAGCTGAATCGCTCGTGGTCGTACGCCTTTCTGTCGCGGGTGCGACAGTCGCCTGAGCATCAGGACAGCGCCGCACTGTCAGCCGGTTGCCGCGACTGGGCGCGGAACATGGCCATCCTCGACCGGCAGTTGGAGAAGACCGGCGCCTACGTCAGCGGCGAACAGTTTTCCCTGGCGGACATTCCCATCGGACTGTCGGTGAACCGCTGGTTCGAAACGCCACTGGCTCACCCGGATTTTGCTGCGGTGAAAGCCTACTACGAGCGCTTGAGCCTGCGCCCCGGCTACGTGTTGCACGGTCGCAACGGCACGCCGTGATCGAGGTTATTTGCCTTTGAACGCCTCACGCCGCGCCTGCCGTTCGGCGGCGTAGGCTGCTTGTGGCTGGCTGATCAGATCTTCCCGACGCAAGGGTTCGCCACAGTGCTCGCACAGCGGCCCGAGGCCGGCGTCGTGGTTGCAGTTTTTGTGGGTCATGTTCACCGCCAGCCCCTCCTCCGGTGCCTTGCACCAGGTCTCTCCCCACGCCCGCAGCGCAATGATTACCGGGTAGAACGCCTCGCCTTTCGCGGTGAGGTGGTACTCGTAGCGTTTCGGTCGCTCGTTGTACAAGCGCCGCTCGACCAGCCCATCCGCTTCCAGACATTTCAGACGCGCGGCGACCATTTGCGGCGTACCGCCGGTCTGCGCCTGGATCTCGTCATAGCGATGATTGGCCATGAATAATTCGCGCAAAACCAGCACGGTCCAGCGGTCGCCGACGATCGTCTCGGCCCGGGAGATCGGGCACAGCGTGTCAGGAAGGCTATCGTTTACTGCCATCAGGGCTTGCCTCTTTCACAGTTACTATGATTATCATATCTACACGATGCCGGGACAAGCCCTGTGCACCGATAATCCCATTGCCGGAGCAAGCCGCCATGTCGAATACCTCCTATCCACTGGACAGAACCGCCTACCTGTTGGTTGATCCGTATAACGATTTTCTTTCGGACGGCGGCAAGATTTTCCCTTTGATCAAACCGATGGCTGAACAGAACGGCCTGCTCGACAACCTGCGCAAACTCGACCGCACGGTACGCGAGCTGAACATTCCGGTGGTCATCGTACCCCATCATCGCTGGGAAAAAGGCGACTACGAAACCTGGGATCACCCGACCCCGACGCAATGCAAAATCATGCACATGCACCACTTCGCCCGCGGCGAATGGGGCGGTGAATGGCACCCGGATTTCGCCCCGAAGGACGGCGATATCGTGGTTCAGGAACACTGGGGCTCCAGTGGTTTCGCCAACACTGACCTGGATTTTCGCCTGAAACAGCAAGGCGTCACCCACGTGATCATCGTCGGTCTGCTGGCCAACACCTGCATCGAAGCCACCGCCCGCTATGCCGCGGAACTGGGCTACCACGTCACTCTGGTCCGCGATGCGACAGCAGCCTTCAAAGCGGAAATGATGCACGCCGCCCACGAGCTCAACGGCCCGACATTCGCTCACGTCATTGCCAGCACTGACGAACTGATTGCCAACCTCCAATCCCAGGGTGAAGCGCAATGAGTCTGACCGGCCATTTGCTGATCGGCGCAGCGGATGTCGCCGCCACCGCAGGAACGATGAAAGCGCTGAACCCGGCCAGCGATCAGTTGATTGAACCGGACTTCGCCTTCGGCGGTGCCGCGCAGGTTGATCAGGCAGCGACACTCGCCGATGCCGCGTTCGACCACTACAGTCACACCTCGCTGGCCGAACGCGCGGCGTTCCTCGAGAGCATCGCTGACAACCTCGACGCAGTACGCAGCGACTTGGCCGCACGCGCTGCGCTGGAAACCGGACTGCCCGAAGCTCAGCTTGAGGGCGAAGCGTTGAGAGCCGCGACCCAGTTCCGCCAATTCGCCGATGTGGTGCGCCGGGGGCGCTTTTTGCAACTGGCCATCGACCCGGCGCAACCCCAGCGTCAGCCGCGCCCACGAATGGATCATCGCCTGCAAAAAATCGCCATCGGCCCGGTGGCGATTTTCGGCGCGAGCAACTTCCCGATTTCCTACTCAGTGGCGGGTGGCGATACCGCGTCGGCACTAGCGGCGGGGGCGACGGTGATTCTCAAGGCACACAACGCGCATCCCGGCGCCTCGGAAATCCAGGCGCGGGCCATTCGTAAAGCCGTGCAGGCCCATGGCTTGCCCGAAGGTGTTTTCTCGATGGTGCGTGGTGGCGGCAATGTTATTGGCGAAGCGCTGGTCGATCATCCGCTGATCAAGGCTGTGACGTTTACCGGATCTGAACAGGGCGGCATGGCGCTCTATCGTCGCGCACAATTGCGCCCCGAGCCGATCCCGGTGTTCACCGAAATGACCAGCGTCAACCCGACCTTCATCCTGCCCGAAGCCATGGCGGCTCGCGGCGCCGAGATCGGTGACGGCTTTATCGAACGGATGCTGGTCAACGTCGGTCAGGCCTGTTTGTGTCCGTCGATCCTGATTGCCATTCGTGGTGCCGGGTTTGAAGAGCTGCGCAGCGCCATGCGCAAACGGGTCAGCGAGGCACCGGCGCGGACAATGCTGACGCCGGGCATTCATGGCGCCTACGTCGAGGGTCTGATGGCGATGGAAGGTGCCGGCGCGCAGGTGATCGCGATAGGCGCGCCGGCCGATGCCACGTTCGCCGGACGTGCGGCCTTGCTGGAAATCGAGGGGCAGCATTTGCTCGGCGAACCGGCACTGGCCCATGAAGTGTTCGGCCCGTCGGCGCTGCTGGTGGCGGTCAGTGATGCCGAGGAACTGCTGGCGGTCGCCCGCTCGTTCAGGGGACAGCTCAGCGCCGCCATCCACCTTGAAGATGCGGACCTGGAACTCGCGCGGCGCCTGCTGCCGAACCTCGAACGCCGTACCGGACGCATCGTCGTCAACGCCTTCGCGCATCCACAGGAAGTGACGTACGCCACGGTGCACGGCGGGCCGTTTCCGGCGACTTCGGACAGCCGCTTCACCTCGGTCGGCATGACCTCGATCGAACGCTTCTTGCGTCCCGTGGCTTATCAGGGTTTTCCGGATGAGTTGTTGCCACAGACGTTGCGCGAAGGGAATTCGCTGAATCTGCCGCGCAGTATTGACGGGGCGTTTTTTACTGCCCCTCATCCACGCCTATAAGTAAACCCATGCACCAACTCCAGACTTTACTGGAAAAACGTGCCGGGAATCTCGTCCGCCGGGTTGCCGCTGATGTGAACGATCGGGTAATGGGTTCACAGCTGGTAGCGAGCACCGTGGGATAGGTGATCTCGACCATCTCCTATTTATAGCCCGGCAATTGTCGAGGAATGACTTTGCAACTCGCGGCCACGACTGGATAGTTGCACAGCGCGATCCTGCAAAGTGCCGTAGGAAAACAACACGGCGTGTGATGCCAGGGTGGTCATGGCGCATCGTTTCTTGGCCAACCGCGTTCATATTTTTTACGAAAAAACAACTGTCACTTATGACAGTTACGAATAGAAAAGCCTTTGTTAATCTGTGGTCCGGGTAACTGCCCATTACAGAACATTTTTCATTTAATCAATCAAGGTATTTAAAAATGAAAACTTCCGACCAGAAATTAGAGTTTGCTGCTAGCGATCCGACCAATAAAAAACACCCCAACGACTCATTCACGGCAACTTTAACGCCTCCACGAAAATACACAGGCGAACACTTTGAAGCCGACTGGATTGAATGCATCCCCTCTGCTCAAGACGGGTACCTCCTTATCACGGGTCGCTACGAAGAAGGAGGTGGTGATGCTTATGTAGGCATCCAAATTATCTTCCAGAAAGACCTACCAGACGGTGAACATGAAGTGGGACCAAAGGGAAGCGCCGTCAGTGGAAACCTCGCCTTCGTGTCATCATGGTCTATCACTACCGAAATCCTCAGGGCAAAAAAAGGAAAATTTCATTTACAGAGAATCGCCCATAACTCTATTAACGCAACCATCGATATGGAGTTCGAGTACAACAACGAAACCATTAAAGTTTCAAATGGGAAGGTATTCGTTACAAACGACACTCCAATTTAATTTTAGTTGATAGTTATGTAGCCCAGGTGGTTTGAAATAAACGTGCTGCCAATTGAAGTTTCAAGACTTTTCCTTGACTGGTACGCACGTTGCTGATCGATAGATTTTTTCACTACAGACATACTCAAAAAACTGCCTCATTCCTCAGCCCGCACCACCCCGCGCTCTTCCAGCAACCGCACAAACATGCTCAGGCTGCGCGACACCGTGCCCCGTCGCCACACCAGCCAAGTGGTCAGATAGCGAAAATCCGCCGCCAATGGCCAGACGCTGACCGTGGCGCTGCCGGGCATGCTCTGCAGCATTTTGCGCGGCATCAGCGCCAGGCCGGCACCGGCGCTGACGCAGGCGAGCATGCCGTGGTACGACTCCATTTCGAAGATCTTGCCCGGTACGGCAGCGTCGGTGCTGAACCATTTTTCGAAGTGATGACGGTAGGAGCAGTTGGAACGGAAGGCATAAATGTTCTCGCCGTTTACGTCCGCTGCGCGCTTGACGGGCGCGTGATTGATCGGCGCAATGATGACCATTTCCTCCTCGAATGCCGGCACGCCTTCCAGCGTCGGGTGCAGCACCGGGCCGTCGACAAACGCTGCGGCCAGGCGCCCGGAGAGCACGCCGTCGATCATCGTCCCGGAGGGCCCGGTGGACAGGTCGAGGTCGACTTTCGGGTGCAGTTGGTTGTATGCCGCAAGTAATTCGGGAATGCGCACCGCCGCTGTGCTTTCCAGTGAACCCAATGGAAACGCGCCCTGCGGTTCCTCCCCCGCCACCGTGGCCCGAGCCTCCTGTACCAGGTCGAGAATCCGTCGCGCGTATTCAAGAAAACTCCACCCGGCCGGCGACAAACGCAAACGGCTTTTCTCGCGGATAAACAGATCAACGCCCAGATCCTGCTCAAGCTGCTTGATCCGCGTGGTCAGGTTCGACGGCACGCGATGGATCTGCGCGGCGGCGGCGCTGATGCTGCCGTGTTCGGCAACGGCTTTGAAGATTTCCAGCTGCACCAGATCCACAATCATTCTCCATTCGTGAAAGAAACGATCTTTATTATTCAGTTTCCAGAAAACAAACACCACCCTACTCTAGGCTCATCCGACGAACATGCAGGACGACGCCATGAGCCAGATTTCCAGCCAGACCCACGCCATCTCGATCAACCCCGCCAACGGCGAGCAGATTGGTCATTACGCGTTTGAATCCGCCGCCGCCCTCGACGCCGCACTGACCCGCGCCGCGTATGGCTTTGGCAAATGGAAGCGCAAGCCGCTGCAAGATCGCTCGCGCTTATTGACCGCCCTCGCCGCTGCGCTGCGTGAAACCAGCGAAGCCATCGCAACCATGATCACCCAGGAAATGGGCAAGCCGATCGCTCAGGCCCGTGGCGAAATCGAGAAATGCGCCAAGCTCTGCGAGTGGTACGCCGAACACGGCCCGGCCATGCTCGATGCCGAACCGACTCAGGTTGAAGGTGGCAAGGCGCGCATCGAGTACCGTCCGCTCGGCCCGATCCTCGCGGTGATGCCGTGGAACTTCCCGATCTGGCAAGTGCTGCGCGGTGCCGTACCGGCGCTGATCGCCGGCAACACATACGTGCTCAAACATGCGCCGAACGTGATGGGCAGCGCCTATCTGTTGCGCGATGCCTTCACCCGCGCCGGTTTCGCCGAGGGTGTTTTTGAGGTGATCAACGTCACTCCGGAAGGCGTTTCCACAGCGATTGCCGACCCGCGCATCGCCGCTGTAACGCTGACTGGCAGCGTGCGTGCCGGTATGGCGATCGGCGCTCAGGCGGGTGCCGCGCTGAAGAAATGCGTGCTGGAACTGGGTGGTTCCGATCCATTCATCGTACTCAACGACGCCGATCTGGACGAAGCGGTACAAGCCGCCGTCATCGGTCGCTACCAGAACTCTGGCCAGGTCTGCGCGGCGGCCAAGCGCCTGATCATCGAAGAAGGCGTAGTCGAAGAATTCACCCGTAAGTTCGTCGAAGCCACGCGTAAGTTGAAGGTCGGTGACCCGTTGTCCGCCGACACCTACATCGGCCCGATGGCGCGCTTCGACCTGCGCGATGAACTCGACCAGCAGGTACGCGACACTCTGGAAGAAGGCGCAACGCTGTTGCTTGGCGGCGGCAAGTCCGAAGGCCCGGGCAACTACTACGAGCCGACCGTGCTGGCCGATGTCACCGACCGCATGACCTCGTTCAAACAGGAACTGTTCGGCCCGGTCGCTTCGATAATCACCGCCCGCGATTGCGCGCATGCCGTGGCCTTGGCCAACGACAGCGAGTTCGGCCTGACCGCGACCATTTACACCGCCAACGTGGCACTGGCCCAGCAACTGACCAGCGAACTGGACACCGGCGGCGTATTCATCAACGGCTACTCCGCCAGCGATCCACGGGTGACCTTTGGCGGCGTGAAGAAGAGTGGCTTCGGTCGTGAGCTGTCGCACTTCGGCGTACGCGAGTTCTGCAACGCGCAAACCGTGTGGCTGGATCGCAAATAATCCAGACACCGGAAAACCCTGTGGGAGTTAGCCTGCTCGCGATAGCGGTACATCAAGCGATGAAGATGCTGAATGCGCCGGCCCCATCGCTGGCAAGCCAGCTCCCACAATGACTGCGGTGTAACCACTGATGCTGCAGACACCCTGGAACCCTGTGGGAGCTGGCTTGCCAGCGATAGCGGTGCATCAGTCGATATTTATGCCGACTCATACTCCGCTTTCGCGAGCAGGCTCGCTCCCACATTGGCTTTATGCGGCAGCCTGTTGCGGCTCCGCGACGCTGCGATCCTTGCTTAACAACCCCAGCACCACCGCCGCCGACACCAACGTGATCACCGTCAGGATGTGCAGCAGATACTGAAACGCCGCCGCGTATCCTTGCACCAGACGTTCGTTGGCCAGACCTTGCACGGTATTGATCGCATGCGCCATATCGCCGGTGGTTACCCGGTGCGCGGTCTCGGCAATCAACGAGGCCTCGGCGCTACCCACCACCACATGCACGGCACTCGACAGATCGGCGTGCAGCAATGACGCCAGCACCGCCGCGACAATCGCCAATGCAATCCCCTCACCCGCCACTCGCACAGTGCTGAAGATGCCCGCCGCCATGCCGGCGCGCTCTTTCGGCACGACACTGACCGACAAACCATCCATCAGCCCCCACGGCAAACCGGCGCCAATACCGATCAGCAACATCGGCACCACCAGCGCAAATTTCGCCTCACCGACGTTGAACAAACTCAGCCAATGCAGGCCCACAGCGGCAATCAGGAAACCGGCACCGGACAAGATGCCGGCGGAAACGAAGCGCGCCAGCGACGCGGCCAGCATCGGCACCACCAGCATCGGCGCCGACAAGGCCAGCAACAGCAGACCGGCATCAATCTCGCTCAAGCCCTCAACGCCGATGAAGCGCAGCGGCAACATCACCACCAGCACGATGTAGCAAAAACAGGTGCCGATCGGCAGCATCTGCACGCCAATGAATCGCGGATAACGGAACAGAGTCAGGTCCAGCATGGGCCGCTCGGCACGCATTTCGACGATCACGAACGCCGCCAGCAACACCGCCGAAGCGCCCAGCAAACCGATCACCAGCGGACTGTCCCAACCACTGTCCGGCGCCTGGATCAGGCCAAACGTGAACAACGCCAGCATTGCGCTGAACAGCAGCGTGCCCGGCCAGTCCAGCCCTTTGGCATCCGGGTCGCGGGTTTCGCGCATGCGCGGCACAGCGAAGACCATCGCGATCATGCCGATCAACGCGGTAAAGACAAAAATCGCCCGCCAGTTGAAGGCCTCGATCAGCGCGCCCGCCACCAACGGCCCGAAGGCCAGACCAATGCCGAACGTCGTGCCGAGCACGCTATACGCCCGAGTCCGGGCATGGCCTTCAAACTCTTGTGCCAACGCCGCTGAACCACTGGCCAGCGCCGCCGCCCCCGCCACACCTTGTACGGCACGCAACACATCCAGCCAAAACACCGACGGCGCCAGACTCTGCGCAAACGAGGCAGCTGTGAACAGCAACATGCCGAAGGTGAACAGGCGTTTGCGTCCGTAAACATCCGCCAACGCGCCGGCGGCCATGAGCAGGCTGCCGAACGACAACATGAACGCATTGGTGATCCAGGTCAGCGCCACCGGGCTGCCGCCCAAGTCACGACCGATGGCCGGTGTCGCCACCGCACCGCCAGTAAAACTTAACGGCAGGACCAGTGCCGAGAGGCACACGGCCGCGAGTATGAGCAACTTGTCGCGCGCTCCGTGCGGCTGAGTCATAGAAAACATTCGTTCCATCCTTTGAGAAATCACAAAGCTGCGTTGCGCAGCGAATAAGGCGCGAAATACACAGAAAAATCCACCGACGTTTGCGCACGGAAAAGATGAGAGCGAGCAGCCTCGCTCTCACAGCTCCGGCGTTCAGTTGGCGAAATCGGTAGACAGCGCCAGCTCATTCCACTCGGCCAGTTCTTGCGCCACCAACCGATTCTTCGCCTCGATGCGCGCCACCGTGTCACTGCCCAGCGCCAGGCGCTGCGGCGGATTCGGCGCATTGACCAGCGCCAGCATCGCCTCGGCAAACTTCTGCGGATCACCCGGTTGCGCATGGTTGGCCGCCTCGGCGAACGCACGCATCTTGCCAACGGTTTCGTCATAGTCCGCCAGCACCAACGCGGTTTTGATCAACGACTGCTCATCAAGGAAATCGGTGCGAAAGAAACCCGGCTCGACCACCGTGGCTTGAATGCCCAGCGGCGCCAGTTCCTGATGCAACGCTTCGGTGATGCCTTCGACGGCAAATTTGGTCGAGCCGTAAACGCCCCAGCCCATGTAAGCCTGATAGCCGCCGATCGACGAGATATTGATCACTCGCCCACTGCGTTGCGCCCGCATATGTGGCAACACCGCGCGGGTGACGTTGAGCAGGCCGAACACATTGGTCGCGAACAAGCGCTCGGTCTCGCTGGCGCTGGTTTCTTCGACGGCGCCGAGCACACCAAAACCGGCGTTGTTGATCAGCACATCGATACGGCCAAAACGCTTGATGCCTTCGGCAACCGCTTGGTGTGCTTCTTCCTCGCGGGTGACGTCGAGGCGTACCGCCAGCAGGTTCGGTTGCTCGCCGAGACGGTCAGTGATGTCTTGCGGGTTACGCGCGGTGGCGATCACCGCGTCGCCGGCACGCAGGGCGCGTTCTGCGATGAGGCTACCAAAACCACGGGAAGCGCCAGTAATGAACCAGGTACGCATATCAACCCCTCCTGTCTGCGACCCTGGCGGTGGTGCCGGGGTCTTCTTGATGAGTTGAAGCGACTTTAAGGCCGTGTTACTGATGTGATAATCCCAGCAATTTTGCATGACTTTGTGAAAGGTATTCACAGATGAAAACCCCTTCAGCGGCAGATCTTTCGGTATTCCTCTGCACCGCTCAGCAGTTGAATTTCAGCAAAGCGGCAATCGAACTAGGCCTGACGCCGTCCGCGTTAAGCCATTCAGTAAAGGCACTAGAGAATCGTCTTGGCGTGCGGCTGTTCAATCGCACCACCCGGAGCGTGGCGTTGACCGAGGCTGGCGAGCGCCTGTACGCGCGATTGAAACCGGCCTTTCGTGACATCGACGATGCGCTGGAAGACCTCAACCATTTCCGCGATAAACCCTCGGGCAATCTGCGCATCACCTGCGGGCGGCAAGCCTGCGAACTGGTGTTGCTGCCGATTGCCAGCGAGTTTTTGCTGGCCTATCCGGACATCCGCCTGGAAGTGGTGGAAAGCGATGCACTGCTGGATATCGTCGCCAACGGTTTTGATGCCGGCGTGCGCTTCGGCAATCGTCTGGAAGCCGACATGGTGTCGCTGCCGATCGGCCCGACAATGCGTTCGGTGGTGGTCGGATCTCCAGCCTTTTTTGCACGCCACGCGGCACCGCAAAAGCCTGAGGACCTGCACGGATTGCCGTGCATCCGCCACCGCTTTCCCAGCGGCTCGATGTACCGTTGGGAACTCGAACGCGGCGGCATCGCCCAGGAAATCGAAGTCAACGGCCCGTTGACCCTCGGCGATGTCAGCCTGATGGTCGGGCCCGCGCTGCAAGGGCTGGGCCTGGCCTATGTGTTCGAAGACATGGTCAGCGAACACTTGGCCAACGGGCGTCTGCTGCAAGTGCTGGGAAACTGGTGCCCGTTCTATCCAGGCCTGCACCTGTACTACCCGAGCCGGCGTCATGTGCCAGCACCGCTCAAAGCGTTTATCGACTTTGTGCGCAACCGGCGTTAGGAGCTTACAAGTACTTCAGCCAGGCGATGTCGCGGCGACGCGCCTTCAATGCCGAGAACCAGCGCACGGCCGGGAACAGCGCAATTGACAGAAGCGCTGCCGCCAGCCAGATCGCCGCCACTGAAGAGAAGCCGAAATAGCTGCCCTGATTCAACCCGAACAGCGCCACGCCGATCAGGTACAACACCTTCAACGCGTACAGATGCAGCAGATAGAAAAACATCGGCGCCGAACCGAACACCGTCAGCCAGCGAATCCAGCGACGGCCCTGCACACGCTCGAAGGCCAGTAGCAGCAACAGCCCGACGCTCACGGTCAGCGCGATAAACAGCAACGACGGTGGGTACTTGGTGATGTTGAAAAAGCTCATCAGGGTTTGCACCGACGTGTCGCCCACGGCCCATGGTTTTTCGCCATAGCCGTTGATCAGCCGCAGTCCGACAAAGCCAAGCAGTCCTGCGCTCCCAGCGATCAGCAGTTGCCACTGACGCAAACCCGCTTCAACGCCGCGGGCAAACCACGGCCCCAGCGCATAACCCAGACCGATCACACCGATCCACGGCAACAACGGATAGGAGGTGCGCAGACGCAGAGTGTCGCTGACGTCGATCCAGCCGCGATCATGCAAAATCGCCCACGGCACATGCAGCGCCGACTCCACTGGAAAATGCACCGCGTCGAGCAGGTTGTGTCCGGCGATGATCGTCAGGCTCAACGTCAGCAGCAGCCAGCGCGGCAGCCAGACCAGCAGCGACAAGGCGATCATGCTCAAACCGATCGCCCAGATCACTTGCAGATAAATCACACTCGGCGGCAGCTGGAAGGTCCACGCGAAGTTCACCAGCGTGAACTCCAGCATCACCAGAAACAGACCGCGCTTGAACAGAAACGCACTGACATCGGCCTTGCCTGCGTACTTTTCGCCGAACAACCACGCCGACAATCCCGTCAGCAGCACAAACACCGGCGCGCACAGATGCGCCAGGGTGCGACTGAAAAACAGCGCCGGTTCAGTGCTGGCAATGTCCATCGGGTCGCTGACCTGGCGATGCAGCAAAAAGGTTTCACGCACGTGGTCGAGCAGCATGAACAGAATCACCAAGCCTCTGAGGGCATCAATGGACAGCAGCCGGCCAGTGGTCAACGGGGCAGAACGAGGAAGCACAATCGTCATGAGCGTTTCGCAATCGAAGGGATAACAGCAGGTGCCCAGCAGGAACACCGCTAAAAATTCGCGTTACCTTATAACAATAAACAGTAAAAACCCAAGCTCAATCGATAGTGATTCTCAGAAAACCTCAGCCGCACAATTTGCCCAATAGCCTCAGGCTTCTATAGTGATCAAGTCCCCTGCCCTTGCGGCCTGCTGTCGAGCGTTGTCCATGGTCAACACCGAACACCTGATCATCTGCGAGCACTGCGACTGCGTTTACGAAAAAGCCGTGCTGGCCAAACACCAGAAAACCTCGTGCTTGCGCTGCGGCGGCGTCCTCCAGCGCTTCAACGGTTTGACCGTCGAACAACGTCTGGCCCTGACCTTCACGGCGGCGATGTTATGGCTGTTCGCCAACTTCTATCCGGTGATGAGCATCAGCCTCAAAGGCCTGAAAAACAGCGCGACGCTGTGGGATTCGGTGCTGGCGCTGAGTCAGGGGCCGATCACCTTCATCGCAATGGTGGCGGCGATTTCGATCATCATCGCCCCGGCGTTTCAACTGGTGCTGCTGGTCTGGGTGCTGAGCTTCGCGTTGTCATCGCGACGGGCACCGGGCTTCAAGCTGTGCATGCGCTGGCTGGAAACCCTGCGACCGTGGAGCATGCTTGAAGTGTGTCTGTTGGGAGCGATGGTGGCGGTGTTCAAACTGGCGGGGCTACTCGACGTGTTGCCCGGCATTGGCCTGTTCGCGCTGGCCGTGCTGAGCCTGATGATGATCAGGATTGCCGGCCGCGATATCCGCGACCTCTGGGACATTCTATGAAACGGCCACCGACTGCCAGTGAACTCAATCTGTGCCTGTGCCACAGCTGCGGGCTGGCCTGCGACATGACCGACGAGCCACACGAGTGCCCGCGTTGCGATGCGCCACTGCACCGGCGCAAGACCAATTCACTGGCGCGCACCTGGGCTTACATGCTGGCGGCACTGGCGTTTTACGTGCCGGCCAATCTGCTGCCGGTGATGAACACCACCATGCTCGGCAGCGGCGCCGACAGCACGATCATGAGCGGCGTGCTGGAGTTCTGGGAGCACGGCGCCTGGGACATCGCCCTGATCATTTTCATCGCCAGCATCGCCGTGCCGGGCGTCAAGTTCGTCGCCCTGACGTTGTTGCTGATGACCGTGCAACGCGACAGCGCCTGGGCACGCAAAGAGCGTTCAAAGCTGTACCGCTTCGTAGAGCTGATCGGCTATTGGTCAATGCTCGACGTGCTGGTGGTGGCGCTGGTCGCAGCATTGGTGAAGTTTCAGGCACTGGGCGATATCGAGCCACGACCGGGCATCCTGTTTTTCGGCCTGGTCGTGGTGTTCACCATGCTCGCGGCGATGAGTTTCGATCCGCGCCTGATCTGGGACAAGGACACGGACGAATCCCTCAGCGACGCTGAACCTCAAGCAGCACCTGCAACGGATGGCGCAGTGCCTGATCCGACTGGCGCTTGACCTGACTGCGGCAGGAATAACCGGTCGCCAAGGCTTCGCCCTGCTCCGCCGGCGCGTCGACCTGACGTGCCCACGACTGCTCGTAGATCACCGCTGAAGTTTCACGATTGCGCGCCTCGTGGCCATACGTGCCGGACATGCCGCAGCAACCGGTGGCTTGCGTGGCCAGCTTCAATCCTGCGCGTTCGAACACCTGTTCCCACTGGCGGGTGGCGGCCGGCGCGTTGGTTTTCTCGGTGCAATGGGCGAGCAGTCGGAACGCTGCGGTTTTATCCTGCGCCGCCTGCTCCGGCATCACCTTGAGCAACCACTCCTGCACCAGCGCCACTTCCGGGCATTGCTCCATTCCCGGCACTTTCAGGTATTCCTGGCGATACACCAGCGTCATGGCCGGATCGAGGCCCAGCAACGGCACGCCCACATCGGCCAATTCACGCAGTTGCCGAGCGTTGCGCAACGCCGCGCGATTGAACGCCGAAAGGAAGCCCTGCACGTGAAGCGGTTTGCCGTTGGCGCTGAACGGTGCCAGATACACCTGATAGCCGAGGCGCGAAATCAACTCGACCAGATCGGCCAACAGCGGCGCTTCGAAGTAACGCGTGAAGGCATCCTGCACGATGACCACACTGCGCTCACGTTGCGCCGGGGTCAGCGCCGCCAAGGTCGACACCGTTGCCGGCTGGACCTGCCAGCGACGCATCGCCGCGTGGAAATCGAAGCGACTGAGCAGCGGCACGTCGATCATGCCGCCGACGCGTTCCAGCAGACCACGAACCCATGTAGCGCCCATCAAACCGTTGTACAACGCCGGAATTCGCGCCATGTACGGGATGCTGTATTCCAGCGAAGCAATCAGATAATCCCGCGCCGGGCGCAGATAACGGCTGTGATACAGCTCCAGAAACCGCGAGCGAAACTCCGGCACATTGACCTTTACCGGGCACTGCCCCGCACAGGATTTGCACGCCAGGCAACCGGCCATGGCGTCGTAGACTTCATGGGAGAAGTCTTCGGACTGTGCACGGCTGTTACGCCAGCGCTGCCACAATGAGCTGAAAAACGCTGGTTTGCGAATGGCGTCGGACAACACATCAACGCCCGCCTCGCCCTGCAAACGCAGCCACTCGCGGATCAACGAGGCGCGCCCCTTGGGCGATTGCGACCGTTCGCGAGTGGCTTTCCACGACGGGCACATCGCGTCATCGGGGTCGAAGTTGTAGCAGGCGCCGTTGCCGTTGCAATGCATGGCCGCGCCGTAGCTTTGCCAGACTTTTTCGTCGATCTGCCGATCCAGTTCACCGCGCAAAGTCACTTCGTCGATTTTCAGCAGCGCCGCGCCGGTGTTCGCTGGGGTGGCGATCTTGCCTGGGTTGAACTGGTTGAACGGGTCGAACGCGGCCTTCAAGGCTTGCAGCGCCGGGTAGAGTTCACCGAAGAAGGCCGGTGCGTATTCCGAGCGCAGGCCTTTGCCGTGCTCGCCCCACAACAGGCCGCCATAACGCTGGGTCAGTGCCGCAACGCCGTCGGATACCGGACGCACCAGCGCCGCTTGCTGCGGGTCTTTCATGTCGAGAATCGGCCGCACGTGCAGCACGCCCGCGTCGACGTGGCCGAACATGCCGTACTGCAAACCGTGGCTGTCGAGCAGCTCGCGCAACTCGGCGATGTACTCGGCCAGGTGCTGCGGTGGCACCGCGGTGTCTTCGACAAACGGCTGCGGCCGCGCTTCACCGGCGACGTTGCCGAGCAAGCCCACTGCACGTTTGCGCATGCCATAGACCTTGTTCACCGCCGCATGACCGACCGCCAGCGTGTGACCCAAACGCTCAACCGTGCGGTCGCTGCTCAAGTGGTCGACGAATGCTTCGACCCGGCGCTGCAAATCCTCCGGATCGTCGCCGCAGAACTCCACCAGATTGATGCCCAAGGTCGGGCGCTCGGCGCTTTCCGGGAAATACTCGGCGACGCCGTGCCAGACGATGTCCTGCATCGCCAGCAGCAAGACTTTCGAGTCGACGGTTTCGATCGACAGCGGCTTGAGCGCCATCAAGGCCCGCGCATCACGCAAGGCGTCCATGAACCCGGCGTAGCGGATGTTCACCAACATCGTGTGTTTGGGGATCGGCAACACATTCAACCGCGCCTCAACGACAAAACCCAACGAGCCTTCAGCACCGCACAGCACGCTGTTGAGGTTGAAACGGTTATCCGCCTCACGCAGGTGCGCGAGGTCATAACCGGTCAGGCAGCGGTTGAGATCGGGGAAACGCTCTTTGATCAGGTCACCCTGCTCATCAATGATCTGCCGCGCGCAGCGATAGACTTCACCGACGCGATCTTCGCGGGCGCACAGCGCTTCAAGTTCACTCTCTTCCAGTGGCTGGCCGTGCAGGCGCTCACCGCCGCGCAAGATCATATCGAGTTCGAGCACATGGTCGCGGGTCTTGCCGTAGGTGCAACTGCCCTGACCACTGGCGTCGGTGTTGATCATGCCGCCGACGGTGGCGCGATTGGAAGTCGACAGTTCCGGGGCGAAAAACAGCCCGGCGGATTTCAGCGCGGCGTTGAGCTGATCCTTGACCACCCCGGCCTGCACCCGCACCCAGCGTTCCTCAACATTGATTTCGAGGATGCGGTTCATGTGCCGCGACAGATCGACGACGATGCCATCGGTCAGCGACTGGCCGTTGGTGCCGGTGCCGCCACCGCGCGGGGTGATCACCACTTGCTGATACGCCGGCTCGGCGATCAACCGCGCCACCCGCGCCACGTCCTCGGCGTCCAGCGGAAACACCGCCGCTTGCGGCAGGCGCTGATAGATCGAATTGTCAGTCGCCAATACCACACGACTGGCGTAATCGGCGCTGATCTCACCGCGAAAACCGCTGGCTTTCAGGGCTTCGAGGAACTGTTGGTAATCGCTGGTCAGGGCTTTGGCGGGGGACAGCTGGGCAATCATCGGTCAGGTTATCTCGGTCAAATCGGGCCGCGTGGCGGTAAACAGTTGTACGCAACGAATGATTACGTCAGGCTCCGCCATCTCATGGTGCCCATGTTCATTGCTGGCGAACGCCGGGACAACCGTAAATTCGACCCGCTATTGATGACTTTTACGAATGAATCCGCGCACGCTCACCCCTTCCATGTCGTTACTGCTGGCCTTTGAGGCCGCCGCGCGCCATGAAAGCTACACCCGCGCCGCCCATGAACTGTCGCTGACGCAGAGTGCGGTCAGCCGTCAGGTGCAGATTCTCGAGAAGATGCTCGGCATGCGCCTGTTCACGCGCGAAGGCCGGCAAGTGGTACTGACCGATGTCGGGCGCATGTATCAGCGCGAACTCGCCGAAGCGCTTGGGCAGATTCGCAGCGCGACGTTGCAGGCGATGGCGTTTGGTTCGGGCATTCACAGTTTGCGCTTGGCGACGCTGCCGACCTTCGGTTCGAAATGGTTGCTGCCACGGCTAAAGGATTTCTACACCGCGCATCCGGGCATGACCGTGCATTTGCATTCGCGTATCGAAGCGATCGACTTCGACACCAGCGAAATCGATGCGGCGATCTGCGTCGGCGGCGGGGAGTGGCCGGGGCTGACCGCCCTGCCCTTGCATACTGAAGAGCTGGTGGTGATCGCCAGTGCGCAGCTATCCAGCGCCGAGCGCAATGACGCCGAACAGCACATCGCCGGGCAGCTGCTGCTTAACGTCAGCAGCAACGCGCAGGCGTGGGCGGAATGGTTTAGCCATCACGGTTTGCCGCATCGCAGCATGCGCATCGGGCCAAGCTTTGAAATGACCTCGCACTTGATTCAAGCGGTGCGGGCCAATATTGGCGTGGGGCTGGTGCCGCGAATTCTGGTCGAAGATGAGTTGTCGAATGGCGAGTTGCTGCAACTGGGCGAGCCGATCACCAGTCGACGCAGCTACTACTTGGTGTATCCACCGCGTAATGAGAATTTGCCGTCGCTGAAAGCGTTTCGGGATTGGCTGGTAGAAACGTTGTAACCGTGAGGACGCCAATCGCGAGCAGGCTCACTCCTACAGTTGGAATGCGTTTCCCTGTAGGAGTGAGCCTGCTCGCGATGGCGCCAATTCAGGCACCTCAAAACCTCGGTTTAACCGCTTTCCAGTCCGGCTTGTACCGCTGCATCTGCCGCACATCATCACGCTGACGAATCCCGCACGTCAGGTACTGATCATGCAGCTTGCCCAACTGATCATGGTCCAGCTCCAGCCCAAGCCCCGGCGCTCGGGTGATCTTCACGCAGCCATCGACAATCGGCAGCTTGCCGCCCTTGATCACTTCTTCATCCGGCTCCTGCCACGGGTAATGGGTGTCGCAGGCGTAATCCAGATTCGGCACCGCCGCCGCGACATGTGCCATCGCCATCAGGCTGATGCCCAGGTGCGAATTGGAATGCATCGACACGCCAACGCCGAACACATCGCACATCTTTGCCAGCGTTTGCGTGTCGCGCAGGCCGCCCCAGTAATGATGGTCGGCAAGGACGATCTGCACGCTGTTTTGCGCGATGCTGCGGCGGAATTCGTCGAAATCGGTGACCACCATATTGGTCGCCAGTGGCAGGCCTGTGCGTTTATGCAGTTCAGCCATGCCGTCGAGACCCGGGGTCGGATCTTCGTAATATTGCAGGTCATCGCCAAGCAATTCGGCCATGCGAATCGAGGTTTCCAGTGACCAGTTGCCATTCGGATCGATGCGCAACGGATAACCGGGGAAGGCCTTTTTCAGCGCCTTGATGCACGCCACTTCATGCTCCGGCGGCAACGTACCGGCCTTGAGCTTGATGCTCTTGAAACCGTACGCCTCGATCATCCGCGAAGCTTGCGCAACAATCTGTTGTTCGCTGAGTGCTTCGCCCCAGTTGTCAGGCTTGTAGGGCGAATCGACATGCTGGGCGTACTTGAAAAACAGGTACGCGCTGAACGGCACTTCATCGCGAATCGCGCCGCCGAGCAGATCCACCAGCGGCACATTCAGGTAATGCGCCTGCAAATCGAGGAACGCCACTTCGAACGCCGAGTAGGCATTGCTCACCGCTTTACTGGCGTGGGAACCGGGCGCCAGTTCAGCACCGGCGAGACTGGCAGGTTTATTCGCGGCGACGGTGGCCTGCACGATCGCGCGCAACTGGTTGAGGTTGAACGGGTCGAGACCGATCAGTTGCGCCTGCAACTGCTGCTGAATCGCCAGCGCCGGGGCATCGCCATAGCTTTCGCCGAGGCCGATGTAGCCGTTGTCGCTTTCGATCTCGATGATCGAGCGCAGGGCGAAGGGTTCGTGGATGCCGCTGGCGTTGAGCAGCGGCGGATCGCGAAAGGCAATCGGGGTCACAGTTACGCGGGTGATTTTCAAGATAACGCTCCTGACAGATCAACAATCAATTCAGTGGCTCGCGGCCGGGCTGGCCGTCGCAACAACGGCGCTGACCTCAGACGGCTTTGCGAGGTTTTTGCCTTTCGCGCCAGGCGCTGTGCGGGCAAAAAAGATCACCACCGCAGCGACCAGTGACGTCGCCGCCAAGCCATAAAGTCCGCCCTCGATGGAGCCGGTGGTTTCTTCGAGGATGCCGAACGCCGTCGGCGCAACGAAACCGCCGAGGTTGCCGATGGAGTTGATCAACGCGATCACTGCAGCGGCGATACGCGCATCCAGATAGCTTTGCGGGATCGGCCAGAACAGTGCCGATGCAGCCTTGAAACCGATGGCGGCGAAACAGATGGCGACAAAGGCGAAGATCGGCCCGCCGGTGGTCGACATGAACATGCCAATGGCCGCGATTACCAGCGTCAGCGCGACCCAGGCTTGCTGGAATTTCCACTTGCCGGCCATTGCCGCGAAACCGTACATGGCAACAATCGAAATGATCCACGGGATCGAATTGAGCAGACCTACCTGGAAGTCGCCGAGATTGCCCATCTTCTTGATCATGCTCGGCAACCAGAACGTCGCGCCGTAAATGGTCAGGGCAATGGAGAAGTAGATGAAGCAGAACAGCGCAATCTGCCGATCCGCCAACAGCTTGAACATCGACGGTTTGGCCACCTGCGACGCCTCACGAGCGCGCTGCTCTTCAGCAATCGCCGCCACCAGCGCTTCGCGTTCCTCCTCGCTCAACCACTTGGCCTGACGCGGATGCGATTGCAGCCAGAACCATACGAATGCGCATAGCACCACCGACGCCGCGCCTTCGATCAGGAACATCCACTGCCAGCCATGCAGGCCCAGACCACTGATATGCAGCAACGCACCGGACACCGGGCCGGAGATCACCGAAGCAATGGCCGAACCACTGAGAAACACCGCCATGGTCTTGCCGCGCTCGGAGGCCGGCAGCCATTGGGTGAAGTAATAAATGATCCCCGGAAAGAATCCCGCCTCGGCCGCACCGAGAATAAAGCGCAGCACATAGAAACTGGTTTCACCTCGGACAAAGGCCATGGCCATGGCCGCTGCGCCCCAGGTGAACATGATCCGCGTCAGCCAGACCCGCGCGCCGTAACGCTGCAGGAGCATATTGGACGGCACTTCGAAAAGCGCATAACCAATAAAGAACAGACCGGCGCCGAGGCCATAAGCCGCAGCGCCAATGCCCAGATCGGTCTCCAGGTGACTGCGCACAAAACCGATGTTGACCCGATCGATGTAATTGACGATGAACATCACCACGAACAGCGGCAGCACGTGGCGCTTGACCTTGGCGGCGGCACGGGCGAGAACCGTGACGTCCAGCGGACTCTGGAGGGTTTTCAAGGGCGACTCCCGATCTTGTTTTTTTAGGGATGGCGTAAAGCGATGGGCCGATCATGGACGGCGATCATTGATCCCGTCTAATCTAACTTGGCATTCGATTGATACCCGGATTAGATCAATGTTCGAACTGACTCAACTGCGCTGCTTCACCACCGTCGCCACCGAACTCAACTTTCGCCGCGCCGCCGAACGGCTGAACATGACGCAGCCGCCACTGAGTCGGCAGATTCAATTGCTCGAACATCACCTCGGCGTCGAGCTGTTCACCCGCAGCACCCGCAGCGTCGCGCTGACCGCCGCCGGCCGTGCTTTTTTCATCGAAGCACAGAACCTGCTGGAGCGCGCGCACCAAGCGGCCGTCACCGCCCGGCGGTTTGCCGAAGGCGACATTGGTTCGGTGAACATCAGTTTTGTCGGCAGCGCGGTGTATGAGTTTCTGCCCAAGGTGATCGCCGAGGCGCGACTTAAACAACCGCAGGTGAAAATCGATCTGACGGAAATGAACACGTACCAGCAACACGAAGCCCTGCGCGCGCGCCGCATTGATCTGGGCATCGCCCGCGCGCCGCTATTGGAACCGGGGTACGCCACCGAGTGCCTGGTGCGCGAGCCGTTTGTGCTGGCAGTGCCGAGTGAACACCCATTGGCAACGGCGGCTGAAGTGGCGGTCAGTGACCTGGATAAACAACCGTTCCTGATGTACTCCCACGCCGCGTATCCGCCGTTCAACGAACTGCTGACCGGCATGCTGCGTTCGGCCCGGGTCGCGCCGGATTACGTGCAGTGGCTGGGGTCGTCGCTGACGATACTGGCACTGGTCAATGCGGGCATGGGCCTGGCGCTGGTGCCGCGCTGTGCCACCAGTGTGGTGTTCAAAAATGTAGTGTTTCGCGATATCGATTTGGGCGAAGGGGTGCAGAGCGAACTGCATCTGATCTGGCGGGAGAACAACGACAACCCGGCGTTTGCGATGCTGCTGGAAGCGATTCGCCGGGCGGTGGCTGAGGGTTGGGGCTAAGTGGCTCGCGACACTGATCAGCGCTTTGGCGGTGGAGGCGCACTCGGCCCTTTAACCAGCGGTTTTGCCAACGGCTTGCCGTCTGGCCCCACGAAGAGACGCGCCACGTGAGGCGGCATGGGATTGGGTGCTTTTGCGCTCATGAAACAACCTCCTCGACAGAATTGAATTCGACCCACTGAACTTTTGAGGAATCTATCACCATTAATTCGGCGCCAAAAGTGAGCACCTCGCCACCATCGCCAAGCCATTGTGGATTCAGCAAGATAAATTGCCCTTCCGAGGGGCCAGAAGGCCACTCCAAGGGCCAGCCAAACAATCGCCTCTCGTCATTCAGTTGCAAAGTGACAAGGCGATCCTGTCGCTCAAAAGCGCTGTACCACTCACTGGGATGGGAGCTTTTACGTGTCAGGTTTCGCTTGCGTAGCCACACATGCAACACCCCGTTTGAAGTCAGATAACAGAAAAGCCCGGCGAGACATACTGAAACAATAAATGCCCACAATGCCTCTGCCCGAGCATCCCATTTCCCTACAGAAAAGCCTTTCGAACCCACCCAAAGACAAATTGCCCCAATCCCCAATACCGCGCCCTGAATCACAAACGTAAAAATCAGCGCCTGCACAATCTGCCCGAACGTATCCGGTCGCTTGAACGCCGTCAGCGAGTAAAAAATCCACGCCGACAAAAAACCGGGAATCAAGTACTGCAACAACGGGATAACTTCTTTGACCAGATCATCCATGATCCGAGGCTCCTTGAAAGACCGGCCGACCTGACTATCGACCGCCCCGCAAAAGCCTAGTGCACACGGAGGAAACCCTTCGTGCGCAACTGTCACCGTTCATTTCGCGAATCAGATAGCACCTTATCAGTCTCCATGCAGGCAAAAAAAAACAGAAACCGACGATACGGCTTCTGCTTTTTTTGTCTCTGCAGGCGTCGTTACAGGCAATCACGCACCGATTGGCGCAACGACCCGGACTTGGCCCACGGTGGCCCCTGATACAGCGAAACCCGGCTGCCATCCTTGTACTTGACGATATCGAGGATCTCGTCCGCCGTGATAATGCTCGGCGCAGTAATGCGATAGCCGTTGGAAATCGAGGTCTGCGAAGTCTTTGCCACATCCTTCTGCCACAACGGTAATAAACACGCCGCATAGTCCTTGGGCGACTTGGCGCTGGTCTTGCTGATATTCGGCTCACCCGGCACCAACGAGGCCGGCAACGAGCAACCCGCCAACAAGGCCAACGCCAGACTCCCGATCCATATCCGCATGGTGTTTTCCTGATCTGAAAAAAGTGAATGTAGCGTGTAAGCGACTCTACATCCATCGTGGCAACGCGCCCTTGGCGCAATCTGCACAACTTTTCACAACCGTTCAGCGTGCTGATGAACAGGCTTTGCCCCTCGACGAAAAATGCGACTACTCTTTTCTACCGAGAATGTTCTGGAGGTGATCATGCGGCTCAATCAATACGAACACGAACTTCAACGCGACCTGCAAAGCGTTGCATCGGACTTGAGATGGTCGGCGGTCGACCTCAAACGTATCGCAGAACAACTGCGCAAATCCGGCAATGAGGCAGATGCGCAAAGCGTGCTGAGATCCTGTGAGGTGCTGCAAAGCGATGAAGAACGGCTGCAACTCTATGCCCGGGAAGTGAAAGCCCGCGCCATCAGCCGGACCAAGGTCCACTGAGACCACCCTCCCCCAAAACAGAAGCCCCGACAATTGCCGGGGCTCTTTCATTACAGCCAGCCTGTCAGTGGGTTTTGTGACTTTGCGCGCGCGTCGTGCGTTTTTTGTAGCCAGGCAGCGCTGCGGCATAGGCCAGCGCCTCTTCCCGGCTACCAAACGACGCCAACCGATCGCCCTGAGTGCAAACCCGCCATGGGCCATTGTTCACGCTAAGCACGTCATAGCCGTTCATGTGCATCTTGTTCAACATCGGCATGCTCATGGACACCTCCATTTTCGCTAACGGTCAGATCCAGCTTCACGCTTTTACCTTACACCTTGAGCCGCTCGAAATGCCGACCGGATGTCGCCAGCCGCGCCAGTCAAGGATTTGGCACTTTTCGCCGCAGCGATCGCTCAAAACTCCAATGAAACCTTTGCCGCAAGCTTCGGCTCAAATATTGCAGTTTTATTTCTTTTTTGTGACAGGCAGTAAACAGGTAACAGATGAAAGTACGTGCAACCGTTATATGCGAACAGGATCGCCACATTCTCCTGGTACGCAAACCTCGCTGCCGCTGGACATTGCCCGGCGGCAAGGTCGAGCCCGGGGAAACCCGAGCGGAGGCTGCCGTACGCGAACTACAAGAAGAAACCGGCCTGGACGCCGACGGTGTGTTGTATTTAATGGAATTGCAGAGCGGCAGCACGCGGCATCATGTCTACGAGGCGTCCGTGCTGGACTTCGAGCAAGTGCGTCCACAGAACGAGATCATCGATTGCATCTGGCATCCGCTGGACGCGGTGTGCAATCTGAATACCAGCGAAGCGACGTTGCGCATCGTCCAAGCGTTTCAACGGCGTTTATGAGGTGTTAGCCAGCGAAGGCTCGGCGGCCCGCGCTCATTTCTGTGCGTAACTCACCAATAAAGTTGGAAATATCACGGATCGTGACGAGGTCTTTCGGGGAAACGCCATTGAGCAGCAATTTGACACGCCCGCTGACTGGCTCATAAACCTTTATTTGCAGCAGCCCCTCCGCGTCTGGAGTGCAGTCACACTTGAACGCAGGAAAGCCGGATTCGACAATCCGGCAGATATCGTCAATGGCAAGCATGATTGAACGCCTCGCAGGCGATGGGTCGGTCGACTGGTTGAGCATAGATGAGCAATTTGTGGCTCGCTCGATACAAAAATGCCAACCAGGTCACAACTTCCGACTCGCCCTCAGTGCGCGTCATGATCCCAGATCCAGTTCCACATCCCCGGCAAATTCACCGCCTCTGAGCTTTTCTCCACGGTTCGAGCCAGCGCGGCTTTCTCAAGCTCAGCGCGATCATCATAGAAAGGCTTGTCCGCCATCTTCACGCCGGTGGCAGCGGCACTGTCCAGCAAAATCTGCAGGTATTCGCGAGTGTGCCGCGCGGTATATCGGTTGAGATCGTGAAACGTCACCACCACCGGGATGACTCCATCAACGGTCGGCAATTCGCCGAGGGCAATACGTTCACGGACTTCCGATAACTGGCGCAGCAGGTTGGCCCGACGTCGCGGGCTGGCATTGAAGCCCCAGATCTTGCCGTCATTGGCGCTTAAATCGGTGAGCAACACATGCAAGCCATGCTGCTGATAGGCGGCGAAGGTGCGCTTGTCGTAATTCCAGAATGGCGGGCGCAGCAGCGTCGGCGGCGCCCCGGTAATGGCAGCGATATCAGCCGTGCCGTTGGTCAGTGATTCTTCGAGTTCTGGCGGGTCGAGCAAGCGATGATTGGTGTGCCAGTGGGTTGCCGTGTGAAACGCCAGGATGTGCCCCTCGTCATGCTCACGCCGCATGATGGCGCGACCGATGTCACTGTTGCCCGCTCGTGGCGCGCGCGTCTGCACGAAGAACACCGCCTTGATATTCGGCATCAGCGGATTGTTCTTGAGGCTGTCGAGCACCGTGGCCGACGGATTCCACAAACTCGAAGCGCTGGGGCCGTCGTCGAACGTCAACAGAAACCGCACGGGTGCCTGAGTCTTCAGACGCGTTTCGGTTTGCGCAGTCATTTCTATCGGGGCGGCGATACAACCGGCCAGCCCGAGAGCAATCAGCGCGGCACAAAGAAGTTTGAATCCGGATGTCATGTTTTGCCTTGAGCACGGCGACTGCCGTCATGTGGTCGATTGGCAAAACTCCCTCGCCCCTATCCATCCCTGCGCTCCGATACGCGAGCGGAGGTTGGATAAGGTACACAGGGTTTGGTTCCGGCGCTCGCTCAGTGAGCCAATGCCTGTTGAAAAGACGTGTCGATAATTCCAGCGGTGGCCAACGGAGCTGGCAGCGCTTTGACTTTGAACAGGAAGTCGGCAGTGCTTTGCAGATCCGTCGCCGCTTGCCTGTCCACAGGACCGACCGTCATGTGCGCCTGACGTAACCAATGGCGCGACACCTGCTGATCGAGATTGGCTTTCTTCGCCCACAGATCGGCGTACTCATCCGTGTGACTGTCGACCCACGCCCGCGCCAGTTTCAAACGACCTAGAAAATCCGCGATGGCTGCGCGCTTGCTGTCGATGGACGGTGTCGACGCCGCGATTGCACTGAGGCCCGGCATCAGGTTTTTTGCGGTCAGGATCGGCCGTGCGCCGGAGAATACGATCTGCTGGGAAATGTACGGTTCCCACACCGGGAAGGCATCGATGCTGCCCTGCGGAAGCGCTGCGGCGGCATCGATCGGCATCAACTTGACGAACTCGACGTAGTTTTCCGGCAGACCGCCCTGCTCCAGGGCGCGCAAGGTCAACTGCTGACTCCAGGCGCCGGGCCAATAAGCGACCTTCTTGCCCTTTAGATCGGCGATGGTTTTTACCGGAGAGTCCTTGGGCACCAACAAAGCGATGGTGTCCGGATTCTGCCGCGATACGCCAATCAGCTTCACCGGCGCCTGCTTGGCAGCCAGAAACAGAAAACCGGAATCGCCCAAAAAGCCCAGGTCGAGCGAACCGGTTTGCAAGGCCTCAGCCAATGGAGCGGCCGCCTGGAAGTGTTTCCAGTCGACGGTGTAAGGCGCGTCTTTCAACACACCGGAGGCCTCCACCGAGGCACGGATGTTGTAGTAGTTCTGATCGCCGACATGCAGGACCAATGGCTCGGCTGCGTAGGAAAGCGGCGAGGTGAATAATGCAGTGATCAACGCACGGCGGAGGAAACGAGAAAGCTTCATGGCCAGTCCTGCAAAGGTAATTGCATAGACCATAACGCTGTTGATTCACGGTTTTGAAATTCGATAAATGCATAAGCTCATCACAGTTGATACTTGCTGTTTGCTTGGCAACAGTGGCGGATCACACTGTTGCCCACGCAACAGCTGAAACCCTGCACCTGGCGTTAAAACCCCTATAAACCGGCGCTTTCAAGCACATGGCACAGAGCCTGCAATATTCCATTCATGCAGGAAGCATTCGATAAAAATATCTTTTTGGACATAAGAAACCTGTGCCTTTGCCGGAGCGCCCCATGACATCGTTCTTTCCTCGACTCAAAACCTTGCTGGCTGCCAGCGCAGTGGCACTGAGCCTGCAACCACTGGCCCACGCGGCTGAAAACGCACCGGCGGTAGTGCATCTCGACTATGCCTATTACTCGCCGGTCAGTCTGGTGCTCAAGCACTTCGGCTTCCTCGAAAAAGCCTTGCCGCAGACCAAGGTCAGCTGGGTACTGAGCCAGGGCAGCAACCGCTCGCTGGAATACCTCAACAGCGGCGGCGTGGATTTCGCCTCCAGCGCCAGCCTCGCCGCCGTGCTAAGCCGAGCCAACGGCAGCCCGATCAAATCCGTCTACGTCTATAGCCGCGCCGAATGGACTGCACTGGTGGTGCGCAAGGATTCTCCTTACCAGACCGTCGCCGACCTCAAGGGCAAAAAGATCGCCGCCACCAAAGGCACCGACCCGTACCTGTTCACCCTGCGCAGCCTGCAACAGGCCGGGCTGAAAAAAGACGACGTGGAACTGGTCCACCTGCAACACCCGGACGGCCGCACGGCGCTGGAAAAAGGTGATGTCGACGCTTGGGCCGGACTCGATCCGCACATGGCCGCCAGCCAGGTCCAGGCCGGTTCGCGCCTGCTGTATCGCAACCCGGCGTTCAACAGTTACGGCGTGGTCAGCGTCACCGAGCAATACGCCAAAGAACATCCGCAAACTATCGATACCGTCATCAAAGCCTACGAACAGGCCCGCGACTGGGCCGTGAAAAACCCTGATGAATTCGCCGCGCTGCTCGCCAAGGAATCCGGCTTGCCGCTGGACGTAGCCAAGTTGCAACTGTCGCGTACCGATCTGAGCAGCCCGCAACTGACCCAACAGGACATCAGTGCCTCCAAGGCAGCGGCGCCGATTCTGGTCTCCGAGGAACTGGTGCGACGTGGGGTGAATGTCGATCAAGTCATCGATCAATTGCTCGACAGCGGTGTGCAGCAAGCCGTCGCTCACCAGTAACCGACCAGTCTTACGACAAATCCGCGCCCGTCGCGGATTTATCGTGAGCGGAGCCAAAACCATGACCACTCACAGCAAAGACCTGCCCGCGCCGCTCGCGGCGCCACGCCAGCGCACTCCAGGTTTCAGTCCGACATGGCAGCGCCGCTGCAAGGGCCTGACCTTGCCGCTGCTGATCATCGTCGCGCTGGAAATTATCGTACGCATCGGCTGGCTGCCGTCCTACCAGATGCCGGCGCCGAGCGAGATCGCTCTGACCCTCACCGACCTCGCCGAAGGCGCGTTGTGGAAACACATTGGCGCCAGCCTGATCCGCGTGCTGCTGGGCTTTGTCATTGGCGCCAGTCTGGCGCTGGTGTTTGCCGCCTGGGTTGGTTTGAGCCGCGAAGCCGAGGCTTATCTGGAACCGACCTTCGCCGCCTTGCGTTCCATTCCGAGCCTGGCGTGGGTGCCGCTGCTGCTGTTGTGGCTGGGCATCGACGAGACCTCGAAAATCGTCCTGATCGCCATCGGCGCGTTCTTTCCGGTGTACGTCAATGTCGTCGCAGCCATTCGCAACATTGATCGCAAACTGGTGGAGGTCGGCCGCATCTATGGCTTCAGCCGCTTGCAATTGGTGCGACGGATATTGCTGCCGGCCGCCCTCCCCGGCCTGTTCACCGGATTGCGCAGTGGCATGAGTCTGGCGTGGATGTTTCTGGTGGCGGCGGAACTGATCGCGGCCACCAAGGGGCTTGGCTATCTGCTCAGTGACGGCCGGGAAACCTCGCGGCCGGACATCGTGCTGGCTGCGATCATCGTGCTCGCCTTGCTCGGCAAATTCAGCGACGGCTTGCTGGCCATGCTCGAACGCCGCTGGTTGAACTGGCGCGACACATTCACCGGTCAGGGCGCCAGCGACTAAGCTGAAATCTCCAACCGGAGATCGTCCCATGTGCGGAAGACTCTCGCAGTACCGTGGCATTCACGACTTTGTCGCGGTGCTGAGCATTCCCGACGCGTTGATCAATCACGTTGGCGATGCGCCGCTTGATCGCTATAACGCGGCGCCGACCACCGCGCTGGCCGTGCTGCATCAACAAGGGCAGCACCTGCATGCCGACAATCTGCGCTGGGGCTGGCGCCCGCACTGGGCCAAGGATCGCCCACCACCGATCAATGCCCGGGTAGAGAAAGTCGCCCATGGTCCGTTTTTCCGGGCGATCTGGCGACATCGTTTGATTGTGCCCGTGGACAACTGGTTTGAATGGGTTGACGGCGAAGATAAAACACGACAACCGTGGCTGATTCGTCGCGCGGATCACGAAGCGGTTTTCTGCGCTGCCATCGGACAATTTCCGACAGCCGCAACGCCGGCTCGGGATGACGACGGTTTCGTGATCATCACCGCCGATGCTGTCGGCGGCATGCTCGATATCCATGATCGCCGTCCGGTGGTGTTCCGCGCGGAATTGGTGCGCGAGTGGCTGGATCCGGCGACGCCAGTTGAACGGGCCGAGCAAATGCTGCTATTCGAAGGTGAAGGCAGCGAAGTGTTCGAATGGTACAAAGTCGGCAAAGCTGTCGGTAACGTGCGCAATCAGGGGGCCAGTTTGATTATCGAGCAGGCTTAAACATTTGCCGACTTCGCACGTCTATCAATGTAGGAGCTGCCGAAGGCTGCGATCTTTTGACGCAGCGTTATAAGAAATAAAACTATTGCAAACTTTAGCAACTCATAAAGCGAATCACTGCCGTTACAAACCCTGTTTCATTTTTGAGACGGCGCACATAAAACACACGTTCGAATGAACTAACCGCCTGTCTGACATTTCAACCGTCATACATACATTTAGATGCACTACAGCTAGCATGCGCGCCGCATTTCCGATTGGTATACCAGTTGACCATAGAGTCAACAAACCAGGAATCCACAACAACTTCTACAAGCCTTGCAGAGAAATAAGTTGCGCGACGATTTTGCAATCAAACAGGTCAGCGGCCTGGAGTGTATTTATCTGTCCATGACAGAACGCTTTGAACTCGACTGTTTTATCGGCCACTACATCAAGACCCGAAACCTGCGTGCCGTACCTGATATCGAACGCATCCTGCGTACCACCCTCGAGGGGTATCCTGGCCACGCGCCGGTGATGGTCAACGAGCTGAATGCGTGGATTGATCGAACCTTGGGATATCGGGCCACACACCCCGATTTCACGCAGCTGGACGATCTTTGAAACCGTAAAAAAGCCCCGCATTTGCGGGGCTTTTTCGTAGAAATCACTCAAAATTTGCGATCAGGATCTGAAAGCTCTCTGCCATCATCGTGCTTCCAGGTTTGTTCCTTGTGCTTCTCCCACTCTATTTCTTCTTGCGTGGGTTCGTCCGTATCTTCGTCATCCGTGTCTGGATGCTTTTGCTCAGTCGCCATGCGCACCTCCCGTTATCAGTAACCCTTAATCCCTCAAGCGTAGAACAGACAACTTACAGCCACCAGCGCAGCAAAAAGAAGAACGCCATGCTCAACAACATGCTGAGCAAAGTACTGCGCGTGTAGATCACCAGAGCGATCGCCACCAGCGAACTGAGCAGATACGGATTGTCCCACTGCAGATTCAGCTGTTTGTCGGGCATGAAGACAATCGGCCCACAGATCGCGGTAAGCATCCCCGGTACTGCAAAACCGAGGAATTGCCGCGCATTACTGCTCAGACGCACCGGCAAGCGCGGCTCGAGAAACACGTAGCGATTGAGAAACACCAGAAGCCCCATGCCAAAAATCACCGCCCAAACCATCATGTGCGCTCCCGATACAGCTTGTTGCAGATAAACCCTGCGGTCATTCCGGCCAGTCCTGACAACACCAGCGCCGAACCCCATTGCCAATAACTGAACAACACCGAACAAAACAGCGACACCGCCACACACACCAGTGTCGGTACATTACGCACCACCGGCGTGATCAACGCGATAAACGTGGCGGCAATCGAGAAATCCAGCCCCAAGTGCTCAAGCCCCGGAATGCTGCTACCAAGGACAATGCCGGCGAGGGTGAACAGGTTCCAGGCGATGTAGAACGTCAGGCCGACGCCCAGCGCATACCAGCGGTTGAACTGCTGGCGATCATGTTGACTGGTCAGTGCAAACAACTCATCGGTGAGCAAAAAGCCCAGACCGATGCGCCAGCGGCCCGGCAGCGGCGAAATCACCGAACGCATGCTCATGCCATAGAGCAAGTGCTGCGACGTCAGCAGCAGCGTGGTCAGCAGAATCGAAAAAACCCCCGCACCGCCCTTGAGCATGCCGATCGCGACCAATTGCGCCGCGCCGGCAAACACAATGCTCGACAAGCCCTGCCCTTGCAGCGGCGTGAGGTTGGCTTCGATCGCCATGGAACCGGCCAGCAGCCCCCAAGGCGCGGTGGCCAGAGACAACGGCATGATCGCCGCAGCGCCGCGAAGGAACGCACTGCGCGGCATAAGTGCATCAGACATAAACGTTCTTCAACCAGGAAACGGTCGAAGACTGTGCCAGCCATTTCGCCTTTCTGGCTTGAACAATCTTGCGCACTTGTGGGAAATCGACCGGATGCGCGCGCAATTCGCTGACTTTCACACTGACCTTTAATGCCCTGAGCGGCGTAACATAGCGCCATTCACAACCGCGTCAGGGAGACGACATGCTGTACCGAATCGCAGCCGACGGGCTGGTGCTGTTTCATTTGTCCTTCATTCTGTTCGTGCTGTTTGGCGGGCTGCTGGTCCTCAAATGGCCACGGGTGATGTGGCTGCATTTGCCGGCCGCTGCTTGGGGCGTGGCGGTCGAAGTGCTGCATCTGACCTGCCCGCTGACTTACTGGGAAAATCTCATGCTCCACGCCGCCGGGCAGACCGAATATGCCGGCGGCTTCATCGAGCATTACATCTGGCCGATCATCTATCCGGCCGGGCTCACCCCGCAGATTCAACTGGCGCTCGGCAGCGTGGTGCTGGCGGTCAACCTGCTGGTGTACGGGCGTTTGATCCGCTCGTGGAAACTGCGTCGAGCAGTGTAATCAGCGCGACGTCGGCTTCAAAGCTTCCAGCCAAGCCGGATCCAGGCGCGTCTGCTCGGTATCGAGTCCCTGCGCCTGCATCCGCTCCTTGTGCGCTTCGACTTCCCGCCACAGTTGCCCGTGATCGCTGGAGTTGCCGTCCAGTTCATGCATCTGCGTCAACCCAAGATGATAGAAACGCAGCACTTTCATGGCCGTCGCATCGTTCCTCTCCACCGCCGCCGTCACCTGATGCATCACATTGGTGATGCTCATCAGGTTGCGCTTGAGTCGCCAGCTGTACACGGCTGGCGCCATCCAGCTCTGATTCCAGAAGCGCCCGCGCAATAACGCAGCCGTCAGCAGAAATGCCACAAACACCCCACCGACATTGAAGCGCAGGTTATCGCCGCCAGGCTCGCCGAACAGCGCCACTGCCACACTGGAAAACAGCATCGCCAGCACCAGGAACAGCACGGCGATGATGATCGTGCTGCGTCGCGTCTGCTGGCGAAAGGTGGCGGCGTCCATCGGCTGAATCTCGAACATCACAAATGACTTCCTTGAGCGACAAAAGGGGTAACTGAAAAAACCGGCCGGCGCATTATCGCCTCTAGCGCGGATTTAGCTATGCTGGGGCTCCTTTTCATCTTTTCAGCGTCCAACGGGGACATGGCAGTACAGCGCAGATCGTGCCATCTTCATTCATGGATACACACTATTCGGATGCCATTCGCCTGGTTTTGGGATGACATCGTTTTAAGGATCATTGCATGACCCAACGACACGTAATCAATGCCTCGGTCAGCCCGAAAGGCAGCCTGGAAACCCTTTCTCAACGTGAAGTTCAGCAACTGAGCGAAGCCGGATCCGGCAGCACCTACACCCTCTTCCGCCAGTGCGCCCTGGCCATCCTCAACACCGGCGCCCATGTCGATAACGCCAAGACCATCCTCGAAGCCTACAAGGACTTCGAAATCCGTATTCACCAACAGGATCGCGGCGTACGCCTGGAGCTGCTGAACGCGCCGGCCGACGCGTTCGTCGACGGCGAAATGATCGCCAGCACCCGCGAAATGCTCTTCAGCGCCCTGCGCGACATCGTCTACACCGAAAACGAACTCGACAGCCAGCGCATCGACCTGAGCACCTCGCAAGGCATCAGCGACTACGTTTTTCATCTGCTGCGAAACGCCCGCACCCTGCGTCCGGGCGTCGAGCCGAAAATCGTCGTGTGCTGGGGCGGTCACTCGATCAACACCGAAGAATACAAATACACCAAGAAAGTCGGCCACGAACTCGGTCTGCGCAGCCTCGACATTTGCACCGGCTGCGGCCCGGGCGTGATGAAAGGCCCGATGAAAGGCGCGACCATCGCCCACGCCAAACAGCGTATCCATGGCGGTCGCTACCTCGGCTTGACCGAGCCGGGCATCATCGCCGCCGAAGCGCCGAACCCGATCGTCAACGAGCTGGTGATCCTGCCGGACATCGAAAAGCGTCTGGAAGCGTTCGTGCGGGTTGGCCACGGCATCATCATCTTCCCGGGCGGTGCCGGTACGGCAGAAGAATTCCTCTACCTGCTGGGCATCCTGATGCACCCGGACAATAAAGGGCTACCATTCCCGGTGATCCTCACCGGGCCGAAACACGCCGCGCCATATCTGGAGCAGCTCGACGCCTTCGTCATCGCCACTCTCGGCGAAGCGGCCAACCAACACTACGAAATCATCATCGACGACCCGGCCGAAGTGGCGCGGCAAATGACTCAAGGCCTGAAAGCGGTGAAGCAGTTCCGCCGCGAGCGCAACGATGCGTTCCACTTCAACTGGCTGCTGAAAATCGACGAAGGCTTCCAGCGCCCGTTCGATCCAACCCACGAAAACATGGCCAACCTCAAACTGCACCGCGACCAGCCACCGCACGAACTGGCGGCCAACCTGCGCCGGGCGTTCTCGGGCATCGTCGCTGGCAACGTCAAGGACAAGGGCATTCGCCTGATCGAAGAACACGGGCCGTACCAGATCCGTGGTGATGCGGCGATCATGCAACCGCTCGACGCACTGCTCAAAGCTTTCGTCGCCCAGCACCGGATGAAACTGCCGGGCGGCGCGGCGTATGTGCCGTGTTATCGAGTGGTGGCGTAACTTTTAAGCCGTCACACATTTCCTGTGTGGGAGCTGGCTTGCCAGCGATAGCGGTCTTCCAGTCAACAGAGATGTTGAATTAGATGACCCCTTCGCGAGCAAGCTCGCTCCCACAGATTCCGTTGTGTGGCGCAAAGGGTATTTACAACCACAGTCCCCCTGTAGGAGCGAGCTTGCTCGCGAAGAGGCCCGAAAGACCACCATCAACCTTATCCCACCAACCGCACCGCCAATGCCTTCGCCTGCAACGCCACATCCGTCACCGCCGTACTCTCCCACCACATCCCGCGCAACGGCGGCCCCATCGCAAACAGTCGGCCAGCCGCACGCCCCTCGGCATCCAGCACTGCGCCATCCACCGCCGCTGCGATTCCCAACGCCAACGGTCCCGGTTGCACCAAACCGCGCGCCAGTAGCTGCTGCGGCAACGGTCGCGCCACCCGGCGCCAGTCATACTCGATGCCACTGGAGTTAATCAGTGCAGCGCCTTGCACCACGCAAGCTGCAGACTCACCACGACGTCGAATGCGAATACTGACGCCATCTTCAGGGTTCGGCTCAAGCCCTTTGAACGAAGCTGCCTGAATACGCAATCGCCCTTCTTTATAAAGACGCTCAACCAGCGCCGCACTCAACGGCGGCGAACGGTGGTGATGACTTTCCCACCACGGCCGTACATGCCGTACGAATTGTCGACGCTGCGTGTCAGTCGCCTGACTCCACAAACGAGCGATATGCACCCGAACCGTGTCCAGTGGCGCCTGCCAATCGATGCCTTGTGCAATGGCTGCCTGGCATTGCCGACGCAATTCGCGCAACAGCTGTCGTGGCGTTCGAATGCTGTGATCGCTGCCAAGAAAATCCATCCAGGCCGGCGGTTGTCGGCGCACGTGGGGCAACAAGCCGTGCCGGGAAAACACTTCAATTGGCCCGCGATGCCCGGCCTGCTCCAGCGACACCACGGCATCGACCATGGTCAGGCCAGAGCCGATGATCAATACGGTCGATTGCGGGTCGAGTTGACGCATCGCCGCGACATCCCACGGATCAAGCGCGGCGGCGTTGAGGCCGCTGGAGGTTTTCTGCGGGGTTCGTGCTGCGGGGAACATACCGGTCGCCAGCACCGCGCAGGCTCCGTGCAATGACTGCCCATCGCTCAGTGTGAGCTGCACCGAATCGGCCTCGACTTGCAGATCGACGACCTCCGCGCGGATGTGCTCAGCGCTCGAGCCATTTTGCATTCCGGCAATACGCGCCTCGGCCAGACGCTGCTGCACATAGACGCCGAACAATCCACGCGGCGCAAACAGTTCGCTGACCGGCACATCCTGCTCGGCCGATTCAGGCCAGCCACCGCCGGCAATGTGCTCGGTCAGCCATTGCGTCAAATCATCGGGATTATCCGGATCAACACTCATGCGCGCGGCGTTGCCGTTGAGCGTGTGACCCAACTCGATGGCACTGTACGCCTCGCCCCGCCCCAACTCAGAACGTGGCTCAACGATCAGAAGCTTGCGCCGACCCGGCAGACGCAACAATTGCACTGCCAGCATCGTGCCGCTGAGGCCACCGCCGATAATCAGGATGTCTGCGCTCTGACTCATTCAAATCACCACATTGCGAACAAACCGCGCCGCAACATCCCCATCATTGCGATAGGAATGCGGCTGGTTGCTGGCAAACATGAAGAACTCCCCTGCACAGATGTGCTGCGGCTGTTCGCCAAGCATTAATGTCAGGCAGCCTTCGAACACGTAGATCTGTTCACTCCAGCCATCGGCATCCGGTTGCGAGGGGTAGACCTCACCCGGTTGCAGGCACCATTCCCACTGCTCGACTTCGCGGGTCGCGCTGGCTTTGGACAGCAATACCGCTTTGCTGCCGGGAATCACACCGGCCCAAGCCACCTCGTTGATCCGGCTCGGATCACGGGCGTCCGGCGCCTGAATCAAGTCGCTGAAGGCGACGTCGAGCGCTTCGGCCACGCGATCGAGGGTGGTCAGGCTGACATTTTTTTCACCCGCCTCGATCGCCACCAGCATGCGCCGGCTGACCCCGGATTTTTCCGCCAGCGCAGTCTGGCTCATGTCAGCGGCATGGCGCAGGCGCCGCACATTCAGGCTGACGTGTTGCAGGACGGACGCCCGTTGCGTTGAATCTTTGTGCACTATATTGCTCACTCGGTGAGGTTGGGCAGTATACTGCGCAACGTTGGGCGCATTGTGCGGCCTCCTTTTTATAGTGCGCAAGGTCATGACGTCGCAGAACAACTCCTCCACTCCTCTCCGTTTCTCTCGTTTCAGCAAAGCCGAGTGCGTGCTGGTGCTGATCACCATGATCTGGGGCGGTACTTTCCTGCTGGTTCAGCATGCGATGACCGTCAGCGGCCCGATGTTTTTTGTCGGCCTGCGCTTCGCCGCTGCGGCGGCTATCGTCGCGCTGTTCTCATGGCGCCATTTGCGCGAACTGACGCTGTTTGAACTCAAGGCCGGCGCCTTCATCGGCGTGGCGATCATGCTCGGTTACGGCTTGCAGACGGTCGGATTGCAAACGATCCCGAGCAGTCAATCGGCGTTCATCACCGCGTTGTACGTGCCATTCGTGCCTTTGCTGCAATGGCTGGTGCTGGGGCGACGCCCGGGGTTGATGCCGAGCATCGGCATCATGCTGGCGTTTACCGGTTTGATGTTGTTATCGGGGCCATCCGGGGCTGCGCTGAATTTCAGTCCGGGTGAAATCGCCACGCTGATCAGCGCTATCGCCATCGCCGCCGAAATCATTCTGATCAGCACCTATGCCGGTCAGGTCGATGTGCGCCGAGTGACTGTTGTGCAACTGGCAACCACTTCCGTGCTGTCGTTCCTGCTGGTGGTGCCGACCGGGGAAATGATTCCGGATTTCTCCTGGACCTTGCTGGTGACCGCGCTGGGGTTGGGCGCAGCGAGTGCAGCGATTCAGGTGGCGATGAACTGGGCGCAGAAGAGTGTTTCGCCAACCCGGGCGACGTTGATCTATGCCGGTGAGCCGGTTTGGGCCGGGATTGTCGGGCGGATTGCCGGAGAGCGGTTGCCGGCGATTGCGTTGGTGGGCGCCGGGTTGATTGTGGCGGCGGTGATTGTCAGTGAGTTGAAGACCAAGGGTAAGGCTGCAGAAGCCGAAGCTGAGCTGGAGCGGGAAGCACAGGGGTAAAGCTCCGAAGCCTTCATAGGCTGAATTATTGCTATCGCGAGCAGGCTCACTCCTACAGGTGAACGCATTCCAAATGTAGGCCTTCGCCTGCTCGCGATGAGGCCATTCCAAGCAACATCGACCTTCCTGAAACAATGCCAAACAGAAAATTCCAGACTACTTTGTAGGATTCTGAGACATCCTGGCGTTTGGTGATCGGGGAGCTGGCACGTATGATGCTTCACAAACTTCCGCAGATTAGAAGCCTATGTCCCTGATAGTTCTACTGCTTCTGCCATTCATTGGCAGCTGTCTGGCAGCGGTGCTGCCTCACAACGCGCGTAATACCGAATCCCTGTTGGCAGGTCTGGTCGCTTTGATCGGCACCGTCCAGGTCGCGATGTTGTACCCGCAAATTGCCCACGGCGGCGTGATCCGCGAAGAGTTCATGTGGCTGCCCAGCCTGGGGCTGAACTTCGTTCTGCGCATGGATGGCTTCGCCTGGCTGTTCTCGATGCTGGTACTCGGCATCGGCACGCTCGTTTCTCTTTATGCGCGTTATTACATGTCGCCGGACGATCCGGTGCCGCGTTTCTTCGCGTTTTTCCTGGCGTTCATGGGCGCCATGCTGGGCCTGGTGATCTCCGGCAACCTGATACAGATCGTGTTTTTCTGGGAGCTGACCAGTCTCTTCTCGTTCCTGTTGATCGGCTATTGGCACCACCGCGCGGACGCCCGTCGCGGTGCGTACATGGCGCTGATGGTCACCGGTGCCGGCGGATTATGCCTGCTGGCGGGGGTCATGATTCTCGGCCATGTCGTCGGCAGCTATGACCTCGACAAGGTCCTGGCCGCCGGCGACATGATTCGTGCACACGCCCTCTACCCTATCCTCTTACCCCTCATTCTTATTGGCGCGCTCAGCAAAAGCGCGCAGTTTCCTTTCCATTTCTGGCTACCGCACGCGATGGCGGCGCCGACACCGGTTTCGGCTTATCTGCACTCGGCGACCATGGTCAAGGCCGGGGTTTTTCTGCTCGCACGCCTGTGGCCGTCGCTGTCCGGCAGCGAAGAATGGTTCTACATCGTCAGTGGGGCCGGCGCGTGTACGCTGTTGCTCGGCGCCTATTGCGCGATGTTCCAGAACGATCTCAAAGGTTTGCTTGCTTACTCGACCATCAGCCATCTTGGCCTGATCACTTTGCTGCTGGGTCTGAACAGCCCTCTGGCGGCGGTCGCGGCGGTGTTCCATATTCTCAACCACGCGACCTTCAAAGCCTCGCTGTTCATGGCTGCGGGCATCATCGACCACGAAAGCGGCACCCGCGATATCCGCAAACTCAGCGGCCTGATCAAACTGATTCCGTTCACCGCAACGCTGGCCATGGTTGCCAGCGCCTCGATGGCCGGGGTGCCGCTGCTTAACGGCTTCCTGTCGAAAGAAATGTTCTTCGCCGAAACCGTGTTCATCAACGCCACGGCGTGGGTCGAAGCGGCGCTGCCGATTGTCGCGACCATTGCCGGTACATTCAGCGTTGCCTATTCCCTGCGTTTCACCGTCGATGTGTTCTTCGGTCCACCGGCCACTGACCTTCCGCACACACCGCACGAGCCGCCGCGCTGGATGCGCGCGCCGGTCGAGTTGCTGGTGTTCACTTGCTTGCTGGTGGGGATTTTCCCGGCGCAGATCGTCGGTCCATTGCTCGCGGCAGCGGCATTGCCCGTCGTCGGCGGCGAACTGCCGGAATACAGCCTGGCGATCTGGCACGGTCTGAACGCACCGATGATCATGAGCCTGATCGCCATGTCCGGCGGCATCATCGTCTATCTGTTGCTACGCAATCAGCTCAAGCGCGGGCGCTTCAAGTATCCGCCACTGGTTGGCCGCTTTAACGGCAAGCGCTTGTTCGAGCGTAGCCTGGTGGTGATGATGCGCATGGCCCGGCGCGCAGAGCGGCGACTCGGCACCAAGCGTCTGCAAATGCAATTGTTCCTGATGGTGTTGGCAGCCGTGCTCGCCGGCCTGATTCCAATGTTGCACAGCAGCCTGAGTTGGGGCGACCGGCCGAAGATTCCCGGCTCGATCGTCTTCGTGACCTTGTGGCTGCTGGCGATTGCCTGTGCCCTCGGCGCCGCGTGGCAGGCCAAGTATCACCGTCTCGCCGCCCTGACCATGGTCAGCGTTTGCGGGCTGATGACCTGCGTCACCTTCGTCTGGTTCTCCGCGCCGGATCTGGCGCTGACGCAACTGGCGGTCGAAGTGGTTACCACCGTGTTGATCCTGCTCGGCCTGCGCTGGCTGCCACGCCGTATCGAAGAAGTCTCGCCACTGCCAAGCAGCCTGCGCAAGGCGCGCATTCGCCGCCTGCGCGACTTGCTGCTGTCGATTGCCGTCGGCGGTGGCATGGCGCTGCTGTCCTACGCGATGCTCACGCGCCAGACGCCGAACGATATCTCCTCGTTCTACCTCAGCCGCGCCATGCCTGAGGGCGGCGGCAGCAACGTGGTCAACGTGATGCTGGTGGACTTCCGTGGCTTCGATACCCTCGGTGAAATCACCGTACTGGTCGCCGTGGCGCTGACCGTGTTCGCGCTGCTGCGCCGTTTCCGCCCCCCGAAAGAAAGTCTGCAACTGCCCGCTCAGCAACGCTTGTTGGCGCCAGACGTGGTCACCGATCTGGTCAACCCGCGTTCGGCCAGCGACACCGCGCTCGGTTTCATGATGGTGCCGGCAGTCCTGGTGCGTCTGCTGCTGCCGATTGCGCTGGTGGTGTCGTTCTACCTGTTCATGCGCGGGCACAACCAGCCGGGTGGCGGTTTCGTCGCGGGCCTGGTGATGTCGGTGGCGTTCATCCTGCAATACATGGTCGCCGGTACGCAGTGGGTCGAGGCGCAAATGAGCCTGCGGCCACTGCGCTGGATGGGCACCGGACTGCTGTTCGCCACCGCTACCGGCCTCGGGGCGATGGTCGTCGGTTATCCGTTCCTGACCACGCACACCTGGCATTTCAGCTTGCCGGTGCTGGGTGACATCCATATCGCCAGCGCATTGTTCTTCGATATCGGCGTATACGGCGTGGTGGTTGGTTCGACGCTGTTGATCCTCACCGCCCTCGCCCACCAATCGGTGCGGGGTCACAAGACCGCATCGCTGCCCAAGTCCGTCGCCAGCAAAGGAGCCGTCTGATGGAAGAAGTCATCGCAATCGCCATCGGCGTGCTCGCCGCGTCCGGCGTCTGGTTGATCCTGCGGCCACGGACGTTCCAGGTGGTCATGGGCCTGTGTCTGCTGTCGTATGGCGTCAATCTGTTCATCTTCAGCATGGGCAGCCTGTTCATCGGCAAGGAGCCGGTGATCAAGGACGGCGTCACCCAGGATTTGCTGCATTACACCGACCCGCTGCCACAGGCACTGGTACTCACCGCGATCGTTATCAGTTTCGCCATGACCGCGTTGTTCCTCGTCGTTCTGCTCGCCTCGCGCGGCCTGACCGGCACCGACCACGTCGACGGCCGGGAGCCTAAAGAATGATGGCGATGACTCACCTGATCGCCGCACCGATTCTGCTGCCGCTGCTGACCGCCGCCATCATGCTGATGCTCGGCGAGCGGCACCGGCCGCTGAAGGCGAAAATCAATCTGTTCTCCAGCCTCGTCGGCCTGTTCATTTCGGTGATGCTGCTGCAATGGACGCAGACCACTGGCGTGCCCGGCTCCATTGGCGTGTACCTGCCGGGCAACTGGCAGGCGCCGTTCGGCATTGTGCTGGTGGTTGATCGCCTGTCGGCGCTGATGCTGGTGCTGACCGGCATCATCGGCGTCAGCGCCCTGCTGTTTGCCATGGCCCGTTGGGACGGCGCCGGTTCGAGTTTCCACGCGCTGTTCCAGATTCAGTTGATGGGCCTGTATGGCGCATTCCTGACGGCGGATCTGTTCAACCTGTTCGTGTTCTTCGAAGTGCTGCTCGCTGCGTCTTATGGCTTGCTGTTGCATGGATCGGGTCGGGCGCGGGTGTCGTCGGGGCTGCATTACATCTCGATCAACCTGCTGGCCTCGTCGCTGTTTCTGATTGGCGCGGCACTGATCTACGGCGTCACGGGCACGTTGAACATGGCCGATCTGGCGCTGAAGATTCCGCTGGTGCCGGAAGCCGACCGGGGCTTGCTGCACGCCGGTGCGGGGATTCTCGCCGTCGCGTTTCTGGCCAAAGCTGGCATGTGGCCGCTGAACTTCTGGCTGGTGCCAGCGTACTCCTCGGCCAGTGCACCGGTGGCGGCGATGTTCGCGATCATGACCAAGGTCGGCGTGTACACGTTGCTGCGCCTGTGGACCCTTCTGTTCTCAGGGCAGGCCGGAGCCTCGGCATTCTTCGGCGGCGACTGGCTGATCTACGGCGGTATGGCGACGATGGCCTGCGCGGCGCTGGCGATTCTCGCCGCGCAACGCCTGGAACGCATGGCCAGCCTGAGCATTCTGGTGTCGGCGGGGATTCTGCTTTCCGCCGTCGGTTTCGCCCAGCCGAACCTGATCGGCGCGGCACTGTTCTATCTGGTCAGCTCGACTCTGGCCTTGAGTGCGCTGTTCCTGCTGGCCGAGTTGATCGAGCGCTCGCGCTCGGCCAACGAGATTCCGCTGGAAGACGAAAGCGAATTGCTGCCACGCCCGCAGGAATCCCTGCAACCGCCCAAAGGCATCAACCTCGATGACGAGCAGAAAGCCGTGGTCGGTCAGGTCATCCCGTGGACCATGGCGTTTCTCGGCCTGAGCTTCATCGCCTGCGCATTGCTGATTATCGGCATGCCGCCGCTGTCCGGCTTTATCGGCAAACTCAGCCTGATTGGCGCCTTGCTCAATCCGCTGGGCCTAGGCACTGGCGCGCCGATATCCAACGCGGCCTGGGCGTTGCTGGCACTGCTGATCCTCACCGGACTCGCGTCGCTGATGGCGTTCTCACGCCTCGGTATCCAGCGTTTCTGGACGCCGGAGGAGCGCCCTTCGCCGCTGCTGCGCAAACTCGAATGCGCGCCGATTTTCCTGTTGCTCGGGCTGAGCATTGCCCTGACCTTCAAGGCTGAGCCGCTGCTGCGCTACACCCAGGCCACCGCTGAAGCGTTGAACAACCCGCAGCAGTACGTAATGGCGGTGCTCGGCACCCGTGCCGTACCGAGCCCGGAAGCCAAATCGGCGATGCTGGAGGTGCAGCCATGAAGCGTGTATTTCCTGCACCGTTGTTATCGCTGGCGCTGTGCGCCTTGTGGCTGACCCTGAACCTGTCGATCAGCCCGGGCAATCTGTTGCTCGGCGCGATTCTGGGTTTTGCTGCACCGTTGATGATGCGCAAACTGCGCCCGAAACAGGTACGCATCCGCCGTCCCGGGACAATCCTGCGCCTGTTCTTCCTCGTCGGTCGTGACGTGGTGGTGTCCAACCTCATCGTCGCCTGGGGCGTGCTCAACGCCGGTCGTCGCCCGCCACGCTCGGGTTTTGTCAAAGTCCCGCTGGACCTCCGCGATGCTCACGGCCTCGCAACGCTGGCGATGATCTGCACGGTGGTGCCCGGCACGGTGTGGTCGGAGCTGGCGCTGGACCGCAGCATTCTGTTGCTGCACGTCTGGGATCTGGATGATGAAGCGCAATTCATCGAGCACTTCAAGACCACCTACGAGCGGCCGTTGATGGAGATTTTCGAATGAGCCCATTACTGTCGAACGCGATCCTGCTGACGCTGTTCCTGTTCTCGCTGGCCATGGTGCTGACCCTGGTGCGTTTGTTCAAAGGCCCATCGGCGCAGGATCGAGTGCTGGCGCTGGACTACCTGTACATCGTGGCCATGCTGATGATGCTGACCCTGGGCATTCGCTATTCCAGTGACACTTACTTCGAAGCGGCGCTGCTGATTGCGCTGTTCGGCTTCGTCGGCTCGTTTGCCCTGGCGAAATTCCTGCTGCGTGGCGAGGTGATCGAATGAATGCTGAATTGTCGCTATGGATCGAGATTCCGGTGGCGATCCTGCTGGTGCTCAGCGGTCTGTTTGCGTTGATCGGCGCGATCGGGTTATTGCGCATGAAGGATTACTTCCAGCGCATGCACCCGCCAGCACTGGCTTCGACGCTGGGCGCATGGTGTGTGGCGCTGGCGTCGATCATTTGTTTTTCGGCGTTGAAGTCCGGGCCAGTCATACATGCCTGGCTGATTCCGGTTTTGCTGGCAATCACTGTGCCGGTGACCACCTTGCTGCTGGCGCGGGCGGCGTTGTTCCGCAAGCGCATGGCCGGGGATGATGTGCCGGCAGAGGTGAGCAGCCGCCGCACCGAGAGCGGTAGCTGAACCGTTAGAAGATCGCAGCCTTCGGCAGCTCCTACATTGGAATGCGCTCCCCCCCTGTAGGAGTTGCCGAAGGCTGCGATCTTTTGATCTTGCTTTTCTAGACCCACGCCACCGCCAACAACCCCGCCCCCAACACCGCACACAACGGTGAATACACCCAGGTGTCCAGCCGCGCAAACCGTGAATCCGTCACTTCCTTGAAAAACCCGACCAGATTCGAATCACCAATCGCCCGGGCAAACATCAACAGCGCAATCGCGCTGATCACCCATTGCAGCGCCTTGTGCGTCACCGCCGGCATTCCCCAGCCAACGCGCATGCACACCAACGCAGCAATCACCAGCAATGCCGCTGCCACAATCAACGTGAGCCAGCCCGAAGGCTTGAACGCCGGCCGCACCGTTGCGACAAATCCGCGCACCGGCACCTGCGGCACCACCACCGCTGCCGCCCACTGCCCGCCCAGCGCCCAATACACGTGCATCAAGGCGATCACCGCAAACGTTGTCACCAGCCATTGAGCCAACACAAAGGTCATGGTTGAAATCCTTGGAAAGGGATTTGAACAAATCATCCTAGTCGGATTTTTTTCAAGTGCACGACCGATCAGCGGTACGGTAAAGTGCCGCCCCATGAAATTCTCCCGTTCCGATCGTTCACTGCTGGCCTGGATGCTCTATTGCTGCGTCCTGTTCAACGTGTTCGCCTGCAGCATCGGTCACGGACAAATGGTCGGCATGCAGTTGAACGGTATCGGCGGCCAGTTCTGTACGGTCGACCCGGCCACTCAAGCGCCGCTCGCCAGCAATCCCACTGAAGAAAAACTGCCCACCCTGTCCAAGTCGTTTGGCTGCCCGCTGTGCTCGGTCGGCGGCGGCATGGGCCCGGCGTTCAATTCCAGCCTGACGCTGGCGATCCTGCCGGAACAACACAGCCCGCCGCTGGCGCCCATCGTCAGCGCCGACCTTCCTGCCCGCTTCACCTGGCCTTCGGCCAACCCTCGCGCCCCGCCGCTCGCCTGAGTGTCTTTGCCTTTTTGATTTGTCAGCCCACTGCGCCAACGCGCGGCGTTCGCCTGTGCGCTGACTCCTAGACAAGCATTCAGGATTCAATGATGAAACAACTCACTCTACTGGCGAGCCTGTGCGGCTGCCTGTCCGTTAACGTCTGGGCGCAATCCACCGTGGATCTGGCGCCGATCACCATCGATGGCGAGTCCGGCGCAGAGCCAGGCCTGAGCCTCGAGCAATCCAGCGGCATGGCCTCACGCCTCGGCTTGAGCGTGCGCGACACACCCGCCTCGGTGGCCATCGCCAATCGCAACGACATCGAGCGTCATGGTTCACAGAACTTTCAGGACGCCGCCAACACCCTCCCCGGGGTTAACGCCAGCGCACCGCCGGGGTTCGGCGGGTTCGTTTCCTATCGCGGCTTCACCAGCAGCCAGATTACCCAGATGTTCAACGGCATCAACGTTTCCGGCGGCCTCGCGCGGCCAGTTGATTCATGGATCTACGACCGCGTGGAACTGGTCGGCGGCCCGTCATCGCTGATCAACGGCGCAGGCTCGGTCGGCGGTTCGCTGAACTACGTGACCAAACTGGCGACCCGCGATGAACAGGCCGTTGAAGGCCGGGTCAGCTACGGAACCTACGACACCACCGAAACCGCTTTCGGCCTCAATCATGCACTGACCGAGCCGAGCGCCGACGTGCAGCACTACGCGCGACTCGACGTCAGCCACAACACCAGCAACGGCTACATCGACCGCCAGGAGCGCGATGCCTGGAGCGTGGCGTTCTCGCTGCTCAGCGATCTCACGCCCGACCTGTCGCACACGTTGGCACTGGAATATCAGGACGAACACGAAGACAGTCCGTACTGGGGCACGCCCGTGCTCAATCCCAAGGCCGGCGAGTTGAAGATCGACAAACACAACCGCTTCAACAACTACAACGTCGAGGACGGCCGGTACGAGCAGCGGACGATCTGGGTCCGTTCGATCATCGACTACCGGATCAACGACAACACCACCCTGCGCAACACGCTGTATCACCTCGACAGCCAACGCGATTACCGCAATCTCGAAACCTACCAGTACAACGCCGACAACACCGCGGTGAATCGCTCCACTGCGTATCAGGTGCGCCATCAGGGCGAGCAGAACGGCAACCAGTTCGAACTGCGTCACGACAACACGCTTTTCGGGCTCGACACGACGTGGTCGGGGGGCTTCGAATACAAGGTCAACCAGACCACCAATTCGCCACTGAACGTCAAAGGCGCGAGCACGGTGGACCCGAACAACTACCGTCCGGGGCACTTCTACGACATTCCCGGCACCAACCCAAAACTGATCAGCGACAAAACCAACGAGGTCACCACCAAAGCATTGTTCGTGGAAAACCGTTTGGCGCTGACCGACAAACTGTCGCTGCTCACCGGCCTGCGCTATGACGACATTGACCTCGACGTGACCAACCATCGCACCGTGACTGCTGCCAACCCCAAGCACCTCAAGCGCAGTTGGGAGCCGGTTACCGGTCGCGCCGGCCTGACGTACCAATTCATTCCATCGGCCAACGTTTACGTGCAATACAGCACCGCCGCCGAGCAACCAAACGGCACACAGGACTTCGACGTCTCCACCGGCAAGCAATGGGAGATTGGTAGCAAGTTTGATTATCTGAACGGGCGTGGCTCGGCGACGATTGCCGCCTACACCATTGAGCGAAAAGACTTTGCCGTAACCGACCCGTTAGATCCGGCCGGCAGTATTCCGGTCGGTCAGCAGACGTCGAAAGGGGTGGAAATCGCCAGTTCGCTGCGGATCACCGACAAGTTGCTGGCCGAAGGCAATTTCGCCTGGGTCGATGCGCAGTACGATGATTTCACCGAAAAGAATGCCGCCGGTGCGGTCGTGTCGCGCAAGGGCAACACGCCGACCAACGTGCCGGATCGGGTCGGCAATCTGTGGCTGACTTATGACTTTTCGCCGCAATGGCAAGGTGGGGTTGATGCGCGGTATGTCGCATCGGTGTATGCGGACACGGCCAACACCATGACCGTGCCGTCGTACACTTTGTTCGGCAGCTTCCTCAGCTACAAGGTGGATTCGCACACCACGGTGACCGGGCGCGTGCGTAACCTTACCAATGAGGTGTATGCCGAATTTGCGCATGTGTCGCCGGCGTATTACCTGGGGACACCGCGCACCTTCGAACTGGCCGTGCAGACGAAGTTTTAAAAGCATCGCGGGCAAGCCCGCTCCCACAGTGTTTGGTGTCGTACATAAAATTTGCATTCGACGACAATACCTGTGGGAGCGGGCTTGCCCGCGATGAGGCCGGGCGCTACAGCCTCTATTTCAGATCAGCGGATACCTTATCCGCCACATCCTTCGGCAACCAGGCCTGCCACACATCCGGGTGTGCCTTCATGAATGCCACCGCCGCATCCCGCGGCGCTGCGTGTTTCTCGCTCATGTCTGCCAACGCCTTGTTCAACGGTTCGATGGGAAAATCCACTTTGCTGAAAAACTCGGCAATCTGCGGATACTGCTTTTGAAACGGCGTAGACACACCAATCGACAGCTTCGAAGCCAGCGACCGGGTCGGTTTCGGATTGGGATTATCGGCGTCAGTCAGCGTCTTCCACGCCTCGGCATCAAACGGCGGCTCTTCCAGTTGCACCAGTTTGAATTTGCCCAGCAACGGCGTCGGCGACCAGTAGTAAAACAGCACAGGTTTGCCACGACGAATCGAAGAGCTGATCTCGGCATCCAGTGCCGCCCCCGAGCCACTGCGGAAGTTGGTGTAATCATCCTGCAAGCCGTAAGCCGTCAACTTCTGCTTGTTGACCACTTCCGAAGTCCAGCCAATCGGGCTATTGAGGAAGCGCCCCTTGCTCGGGTTCTCCGGATCCTTGAACACGTCCTTGTACTTTTTCAGATCACTGACGCTGCGCAGATCCGGTGCCAGCGGCTTGATGCCTTTGGCCGGGTCGCCCTTGATCACGTACTCCGGCACCCACCAACCCTCGGTAGCGCCTTTGACCGTGTCACCGAGACTGACGACCTTGCCTTCGGCCTCAGCCTTGACCCACACCGGACTGCGCCCGGCCCACTCCTCGCCAATGACCTGAATGTCATTGTTGGCCAGTGCGGTTTCCAGCGTGATGGTGGTGCCAGGCAAGGTGTCGGTCGGTAAGCCGTAACCCTTCTCGACGATGATCCGCAGGACATCCGTGATCAGGCTGCCGCTTTCCCAGTTCAGGTCGGCAAAGTGGATCGGCGCCTGGGCGGCCGTCACCGATGGCGCTGATGTCAGCAAACCGAACGTGGCCACGCTGGCGGCCAATAACCGTCGAAATCCGTTCATGCATTGCACCTCGTGCTGTTCACAGCAATGGCAGGTTGGCCTGACAGAAGACCGCAAGCCTCTGAATACTCAGTCAACTGACTGTAGCCGAGGTTCCTGCTTTTTCCGGGCCGCGCTCCGGACGAGGTTATGAATCAGACTTTTCCTGCAGGCTTTGCAGCTCGCGTCTGACCATGCTGGCGTATTCCGCAGGACGCAGTGCGTAGATCTGCGCAGCCAGCCAATTCAGCCAGGCGCCTTGCAGTTCGGCCTTGGCGGCGAATAAACGCCGAGCCTCCTCGCGTGCAGTGTCGAGGTTCTGCGCATGGAAATCCGCGCGGCTCACTCGCTGGCCTTGAACGTCACCAGCTCACCCTTGCGCCACTTGGCGGCTTTGGCGGTAACGGCTTTCAGCGTTTTGGTCAGGCCTTCCTGCAATTGCTGATGGGCGGCGAATACAGTCACCACGCTGTGGCCTTCCTTGAACAGGATCGCCTGCCCGTCAGCGGTTTCGACGAAAGCGTAATCACCCAGTCCGTAAACCGTAAGTTTGATCTCGCGAAAGCGGATATCCATTTTGCCGCCTTCACGGCTGGGCAAGACCGATGCACTGAAATGGTCGCCGACCTTAAGCTTCAGCCCCGGTTTGTCATCGACCACCAAGGCGCTTTCGGTGTCGATCTCGGCCACGTAAATGCCTTCAGCGTTCTGTTCGGTGATGTAAACAAAACGCGACTGGAACAGCTTGACCAGCTTTGCACGCAAATCACCCAACACGAACAAAGCATGCATATCGAGATTACTGACTGCCAAAGAAACATCCCCACATCTGAAAAAACCGCACACGGAAAACGCGCACGGCAAAAAAAACGGCCAGGCCGATGTACTGCAAACAAATCAATAAAGCCCGAATCGAGCAGAGTGCTCATTCAACGCGAGGTTGCTAAGACTACTGGATTGTCACTCGCGAAACTCATCCCGATGTCGCCAAAGCTTGAAGGAAAAATCCTCTGGAGCGGCGAGAGCAGTCTGACTACGAACTTTAGGGAAAATTCTCACGAAAAAAAGCACTTTTCCGACATATCGCTGGCGAAAAATTGCTTTAGATAAGCCCTGTCGTCAACAGGTACTGGCGATTCTAGAGCAGCGATGCTCATTCCGACTACCCGAAACGGCCGGTAAATACCGGCCAACTGATGAAAAGGACTTCATATGTGCACTCGGACCCACTTTGCCACGACGATTGGCGCTCGCATCGAATCGCCGCTGATACTGCGTACCGCCGCTATCGACGAGCAATGTCCACGCTTCCAGGTGGTACCCGCCGGCAACGCTTTTTTCCATATAAAGGAAACATCGACCGGCCGTGTAAGAGGTTTCCGCGAAGATCACAACGAAGCCTGCGCCCTCGCCCGTTCACTTGAATCGAAGATCGAACTCCTGGCGAACGGCTGCCTCAGATAAAGAGAGTGATCGACCGCGCCGTACCGGCGCCCACCGAAGGAGTACACGATGGAACTGCCAGCATACGATCTGAAAACCCTGTTCGATCAACTGGGGTTGCCTTCAGAAGATAACGCAATCGACGATTTCATCGAGGCGCATCCACTGGACGCCAACACCAAACTGATCGACGCCGACTTCTGGTCGCCGCAACAGGCGCAATTGCTCAAGGAATGGTTAAGGGCCGATGGTGAAGAAGCGGTCATGGTCGACGAACTGAATGTGCGCCTGCATCGCGGCAAGTAATCCCGGATCAGTGAAGGCTGTCACATGGCTCGGAGTGCAATTGCGCGAGCCATGCAGCCTTGCACTCCTCAGCCTCGTCGCGGCTGGCAAACGCAGTGCCACGACGTTCGCCATTGAGCAACACCACCCAGCAGACGCTTCGACCCATTGCGCGCAAACCGGCTGGCACGCCACTGCCGATCATCACCGCGACATCAACTTTGCACTGCATGCAGCCCTCCCGAAATCATTAGCACCCTAACTAAGCGGTCAGATTAATGGTTTCTTTCGGTCGGAAACAGCAAGCTCCCTGCACAGATTCATTGCATCGGAAGTAACAATCCCTCAACGCGGCTTTTCCGGCTTATAACCCAGACGCAATCCCCCCCAGTGCCGGCCCTTGATCATGATCGGCACCGACAGGTCATGCATCAGTTCACCGGTGTCGCGGGTGTAGGTCTGCAATAACACCGGTTGCTGATGGCTGCCGCAGCGAATACCGGTGCGATCCGCGAACTTGCGTTTGGTGCGATTGTTCACCGCGTCGACCTGCGCATCGCCGGTCAACGGCTGACTGAACAGCTGATTGTGCGTCGGCACATAACCCTGCTGTGTACAGGCGATGGCGAACACCAGCCCCTCGTGACGCGGCAACAATGGCTCCTGAATCGTCGGCAGCACCTGATCGGTGTAACGGTCGAAACGGGTTTGAAATTTCGCCGGCTGCGTATTCGGTATCGGCTGATACTGGCGATCAAACAGGTCCTCAAGGCTGATCCTGCCCTGCTCGACATCCGCCTCGAACCGCGCAGCAATCTGACTGGCCCCTTCGCGGGCCAGATCGTAGATACGCTGGTGATAGTCATCCAGCCCGACTTCAGCCAAGCGTTCGCTGATGGTTTCCGCCTGCCCTTCCATTTGCACTGCGGCTTCAGCGAGGCGGCGAGTCTGTTGATCGCTGATCGCCAGATCGCTACGCATCTGCTCGATCGCCTTGAACAGGCTGTCGAGTTGTTCGCGATTGGTTTCCGCACCTTGGGCGATTTCACCGACCTGAGTTTCCACCCCGGCGGCCAATCGCGCGATGTTCTCCAGATGCTGGCCGGTGTGCTCGACCTGCTCGACACCGGTCTGCAGATCACTCGACAACTCGCGAATCTGCTCCACTACCTGCGCCGTGCGTTGTTGAATGTCAGCGACCATCTCACCCACTTCACCGGTCGCCGAAGCGGTGCGCGCCGCCAATCCGCGAACTTCGTCCGCCACCACGGCAAAACCGCGACCATGCTCACCGGCCCGCGCCGCTTCGATCGCCGCGTTCAATGCGAGCAGATTGGTCTGGCTGGCAATCGACTGAATCACCAGCGTCACGCGCTGAATATCATCGCTGCGCACACTCAAGGCTTCGATCAATTCACGGCTGGCATTGGCGCGCTGACTGAGCTGATGCATGCGCGAGATCGAATCCACCAGCTCCGTACGCCCCGCTGCGCTGCTGTGATGCGCCTGACTCGCAGCTTCAAGCGCGGCACGGCTGAGTTGTGAAGTGGCGTGTTCGGTCGCGATCATCACCTCGGCATTGCTGACGATCTGCGCCGCCGCATCGAGTTGCGATTCGAGTTTGCTCGCCAGTTCCTTGACCGAAAACGCCACGCCGGCTGCCGACAACGCGTTATGACTGGTGGTGTAGGAAAGGTCGCGGGTCAGGTCGGACATTGCGCTGCCGGTATCGGCAGGCTGGGCATCGGGGATAGCGCGGGAGCGCAGGCGCGGCAGCCAGACAATCAGCACCGCCAGCGGCATGCCAATGTACAGCGACCATTCACCCAGCGTCATGCCGGCCAGCAACAGCATCAGGGCGATGCTTTGCAGGGTCGGTGCGATCCAGCGGTTTTTCGGCAAAAGCACTGGTGCAGGCAAAGCCCCAACCAGAGATCCATCTCTCGTCATATCAACACCCCACGCTTGTTCTCATTGTTGTGACTGCATTAAACGCCACTACAACGCCATTATCCATGGTCCGTTAGTCGTGGGGTCTGTGGCAGGTCAATGGAACGGCTCGGGATTATTGCAGACGAGCAAAAACAAAGATCGCAGCCTCCAGCAACGCCCATGTGGGAGCTGCCGAAGGCTGCGATCTTTTCAAGGCGCCCCTATCGAAAGGGTCACCTCACAGAATCAGGCCTGACGCTGGTGCTTATCGATCTGCTCGTGACGCTCTTGAGCTTCGATGCAGTACTTGGTGGTCGGGCTGATCAGCAGGCGTTTCAGGCCAATGGCCTCGCCGCTGTCATCGCACCAGCCAAAGCTGTCTTCCTTGATGCGCTCAAGGGCTTGTTCCAGTTGTGGCAGCATGCGCTGGTCGCGATCGATCGCGTTTACCAGCCAAGTGCGCTCTTCTTCAACCGAAGCCGCGTCCGCCGGGTCAGCCGGGGTGTCCAGGCTTTCGATGGCGATACGATTTTGCTCAATGCGCTCGTGGGTTTCGACTTTCATGTTCTGCAACAGCTCAGTGAAGAAAGCGTGCTGCTCGGAATTCATGTAGTCATCTGCCGGCATGGCCAGCAACTTGTCCTTTGTCATTGATATCTCTATAAAAAAACGTGCATTAAGGCGAATTAGGGAGCGTTTCGGCGAACCGCGTGCGGTCGGCGAAAAGGCATCGTTTATTGCAAATGCCACCCGGCACTCAATTTACGAGGGGCGGCAGTCTAAGGCCCGAATGAGGCCTCAGCAACTGTAAATACAGGGAATTTGTCCGACAACGTCCGGAAACTGCTCTGACACAGGGTTCACACGGCCATCGGAGTGCGTTTATAGCAAGAAATTCAGTCGAGCGGCTGTATATAGAAGACAAACGGCTAACCGCGCAGCGTTCAGACGCGATTTTTTACCACGCACTGCATCGTTTCAGCAAAGCAAACCCGGAATAGCACCACTACTATCAGGCCCACCGTGTGATCAAACAGCCTTAAGGATGACCTATGCCCCGCCCCGATCTGCCGGCCACCGACGAGGTTTCACTCGCCAGCCCCCCGATCAATGCCGAGCGCCTGCTGCAACTGATCACCGACGAATACGACGCCCTGCCGCGCCAGCTTAAACGCATCGCCAGCTACATCAGCCAGCAGAGCGACCGGATCATGGTCGACCGCATCAGCGACATCGCCCGCGAGTGCGAAGTCCACCCGTCCGCCATCGTGCGCTTCTCGCAACGCTTCGGTTTCAGCGGCTTCAGCGAAATGCAGGCGTTGTTCCGCAGCGCCTACACGCACAAAGCCTCGCCGGTGCAAAACTACCAGCAACGCATCCGCAGCATGATCGCCAACCAGTCGCAGCAAGCCAGCGTCGGCGACCTCGCGCGCGAATGCATCGACGCCACGCGCTCCGGCATCGAACGCCTGGGCCGCGAACTCGATGACGTCGCGTTCGAAAAAGCCGTCGACCTGATCATCAACGCCGACAATATCTACGTCGTCGGCGTGCGCCGCTCCTTCGCCGTCGCCGACTACCTCGTTTACAACTTGCAACACACTCAGAAAAAAATTCATCTGGTGTCCGGGCTCGGCGGCAGTTATCGAGAGCAGATGCGCAGCGTGCGCGCGAATGACCTGGTCATCGCCATCAGCTTCGTGCCCTACGCCAAGGAAACCCAGCATTGCCTGCGCTTCGCCCGCCAGCAACAGGCCAAAACCCTGATCCTCACCGACAGCCACCTCTCGCCACTGGCAAAACTCGCCAACAGCGTATTGCTGGTCAACGAAGGCAGCGCCCTCGCCTTTCGTTCGCTCAGTGCGACGTTGTGTTTGTGTCAGGCGTTGTTTGTGGCGGTGGCGTATCGGCTGGAACTGAATGTCGATGAGATTCACGAACAACCTGGCTTCGACGACTGACAATTGCCTCAGCGTCGGCCAGGTTATGCCTTCCCACCGGTTTGACTAGAACAGATCGGCACACTGAACTCCAAGTCCGTGCGCCGCGTGGCGATTTCCGCCAAATGCCTGGACACCTCCACGGAAACCAGCAGGCGAGGATTGAACTGATGGTTAGATCGGCGGCAAGGAGAAGCGCTCCGCTATTGGATACGGTATTTGATGGCTGCAACGGCTTTGGACCGTCAACTGTGCAAAATCGATAACGTCATCACCCACCAGCCAATGCCGCTCCGGGAAGCTGTATTTGACTGGTTTCGTACTGTCACCATGGCCGACGTACTGAACATTCACGACTTTGTCCGCAAAATGGACAAATGCATGAGGCAAGGTGTCTAGAGTGGCATCTGGCGCCGAGAAAAACCTGCCATCGAAACCATCGAAACAGATTGTCCGGAGAGCAAGATCAACAACCTTGATCAAGCCCGTTGCGGTAATGACGCGTACTCGGTCTGTAAAGGTTTTCTCGGGGTCGTAATCAAGCAGACAAACTGTACATGTTCCAATTTTCAGTTTGTTTCCTTCCAACCTCACATCGATGTTTCCCAGTGAAGTAGCGTCAAACTCCCAGGTCGATATCCGACTCTTTCCCGTTTCAGGCCAAGTGCCTGTTGTCGCGATTTCCAACGACGCACCTGCCGCGAGATGAACCAGATATACAGAGCCCGCGCCTGTAAATCTTGCGGTGGGTGCTTGCTGAGAGAATCCGAGGCAGCAGGGTGTGTCGCCCAGTAAATAGGGGTTGAGCTCGCCAGGTGTTTTTCTGCGTAGAGTTGCCATTGTATTGCTCCGATGATTTGCCATTGGGCCATTTGAAAAAGAGGCATCGCACCTGATCTGCAAGTACAACAAACAGCGTTGCCTCCTTCGCGAGATCAGGTGTTTTCATGGAGTAATTGTCGGCAAACGGATTTCATCACGTGCGGTAGATATATATACCGCCTCGAAAACTATTGCGTTTGGGATACCGGATCAGCGCCCCGCCACCGTCATGTTTGTACCAGGCCATGTTTTGTCGCAGGTGGACTGTCCACTGGCAGAAAGTCGATGAGATACGTAAACAACCCGGCTTCGACGACTGACAATTGCCTCAACGTCAGCTAGGTTATGCCTTCCCACCGGTTTGACTTGAAGGAACGCGTCATGAAACTGATCGGCATGCTGGACTCCCCTTACGTGCGCCGCGTGGCGATCTCCGCCAAACGCCTTGGCATCGACCTCGAACACGAGTCGGTCTCGGTGTTCCGCCACTTCGAGCAATTCCAGCAGATCAACCCGGTGGTCAAAGCGCCCACGCTGATCCTCGACGACGGCGTGGTCCTGATGGACTCGACCCTCATCCTCGACTACCTCGAAGCCAGTTCCGGCAAAAGTCTGCTGCCGACCGATCTGAAACAACGCGCCCACGCCCTGCGCCTGATCGGCCTCAGCCTCGCTGCCTGCGAAAAAGCCGTGCAGCTTTATTACGAACGCAACCTGCGCCCGGCCGACATTCAATACCAGCCATGGGTCGAACGCGTCGAAGGCCAACTCGCCGCCGCGTTCACCGCCCTCGAGCAAGAACTGGAAAAAACCGGCCTGCCCACCGACGGCACCCTCACCCAGGCCGGCATCAGCCTCGCCGTCGCCTGGAGCTTCACCGACCTCGTTGTTCCCGACCAGATCGACACCCGCCGCTACGCCCACATCGCCCAATACACCGCCTACGCCGAAACCCTCGAAGCGTTCGTCAGCACCCCGATGACCTGACCATGAGCACCACCGACACCGCCGCCCCGGCGTTAAAGGAAATCTTCAACGCCGAGCGCTTGCAGCACATCGCCAGCGAAATGAGCGCCGTGTACCCGGCGTTCAAGGCCAAAGCGTTTCTCAAACACGCCCAGGACGGACTCGCTGAATTATCAGTGATGCAACGCATGGCGCGTGTCAGTGAAAGCCTGCACGCCGTGTTGCCGCTGGATTACCAAGATTCCCTCGATGTATTGCGTGAACTCGCGCCAAGGCTGAACAGCGGATTCGTCAGCATGTGCCTGCCGCACTACGTCGCGAGCTACGGCGGGCATGCGTTCGACACCTCCATGGACGCCCTGAAGTATTTCACCACCTTCGGCTCCTCCGAATTCGCCATCCGCCACTTTCTGCGCAGCGACCTCGAACGCTCGCTGGAACGGATGCACGACTGGACCCGCGACGAAAACCACCACGTTCGACGCCTCGCCAGCGAAGGCAGCCGCCCTCGCCTGCCTTGGTCGTTTCGGTTGGAAGCGGTTCAGGCCGATCCGCAGTTGGCCGCCGGGATACTCGATCGGCTGAAGGCGGATGAGAGTTTGTATGTGCGCAAGTCCGTGGCGAATCATTTGAATGATGTGACGAAGGTGCATCCGGAGTGGGTGTTGGACACGATCGAAGGTTGGTCGCTGGAGAACAAGCACACGGCCTGGATTGCCAAGCATGCGTTGCGGAGTTTGATCAAGCAGGGGGATTTTCGGGCGTTGACGGTGATTGGTGCCGGGGCGAAGGCTGAGGTTGAGTTGTTGGATGTGCGGGTTGAGCCGGCGGTGGTGAGATTGGGGGAAGCGATTACGTTGTCGTTTGTGGTGAAGTCGACGGTGGCGCATGAGCAGCGGTTGGTGATTGATTATGCGATTGACTATGTGAAGGCGAATGGCGGGGTTTCGGGGAAGGTTTTTAAGTTGAAGACGGTGGTGTTGCCGGGGTTTGAGAGTGTGGTTGTGGGGAGGCGGCAGGTGATTAAGGATTTTACGACTCGGAAGCATTTTGAGGGGCGGCATGGGGTTCGGGTGATGGTTAATGGGGAGGTTTTGGGTAGCGCTGCGTTTGACATTGTTGCTGGATGAGGCTGTGTATGGATTCGTTGATCTGGCAGTACTCGGAGTCATAGAGAATTGCGCATCGGGCGGCTTCGGCACTTAGCCGACCGTCAAAAACTATTTTCACTCAGCTCTTATAAGATGTCATTTAGATAAAAATTACAGGCTGTATACTCACAATCGGTTTCGAGACTCTGGTTGGACACATGAAAGACAATGCTGGTGGAGAGCGTGCATCAACACGCTTGCGCTGATCTTTTAATAATATAACTATTACTTCTTGGAGGAAAAATGCCAGCGACTCTAGTAGATGACTTAACGGGCAAAGAAACCATCTGGCGCTACATGACTCTAGATCGCCTTATTAACATATTAGATGATAAAGCTTTATTTATGACTGGTTTGAGCTCATATAGTGAGAGCGATCCATATGAGGGGTATCCCCCGCCTGCCGTACTTAAACAAGTCAAGAAACACTGTCCACCCGCCATGTATTTGTCGCATGACGCTAGTAAGGCGCAAGACCTAAATAACTTAAAAGTATTTGCTCAGAGAATCTTTCACTCGCGAGTAGTTTCTTGCTGGTATCAAGGCGACGAAGAGTCAGAAGCAATGTGGAAGATATACGGTGACACCGGAAAGGCGATTGCAATCCGCACAACTGTAGAGAAGCTTGCAAAAGCATTGGGTAACGAATTTCATGGAAAAATTGCAAGAGTAGTGTACGTCAATTACGCCAAAACCACGCGAGAGGATTATGAGGTTGTGATGACCGCACATGCTGAAAATGTACTTCTCGATCCTATTTACAAGAGGCATTCCTATGCTCACGAAAGAGAGGTCAGAGCTTATACGCAAATCAAAGATGCGAAAATTGACGATCCAAGCACATATAAATCGTACTTAGCCCCAATAGATTGCGCTTCAATGATCGATGAAATTATTGTCTCCCCGTTTTGTGGCGACGCGTACGTCAAGGCTACTAACGCGGTTGCTACATTATTCGGGTTTGAGAACAAGGTTAGACAGTCAACGTTGATTTCTGACCTAACACCAATTTACTCGGCATTAGAATCGAATATTTAAATTTTCTAGCACGACTCTTACATTCACTGTTAAAACTAGTTTTATTGGATCGCTCAAAATTTCAAAGGCGCATCACGGGGTGCAGAAAAACTTAAATCTAACAGATGCGTCAGCGACTATTGGCAAGCGTGCGTTTCTGGCCCGATTCTGCCAGAACTGACCTACAGGCGTCGATCGTTTAATGTCGCTCGCCTCGGACTGAAAAGTAAAAATCGGGACAGATTTATTTTTTGAAGATCAACCCGTTGAGATCTATCTCTTCATATGCCCCTACTTCTATCTTATAGACGGAGATCGAGGACGCACCAAGTTTGGATTGTAAAAAGCATACAAGAACTCTGAGATTGCAGTTTTCATACATAGAGGTCGGACGTACTACCGTTACCTTGCCAGGATCACTATCGTAAATTCTGACGTGAAACTCATCCATTTCATTCCGAATCACGTAGTTGAAACCACGGTACTCATACCCCGCGTCGTGGTCGACATCATCGAAGCGTGTAGTGTTTACAATTCTCAAAATGAATTTCCATGATCCGACTAACGCCAACTAAACGTGTTGCGACGCTCAGGTGGCGTACGAGAACAGCCTCGTGAGGCGCTTCATTCAGGGTGAGGCTGGAGGTCAGAAGCACGCTACTCACCAACTACCATAAGGGATACCGTACTTCTCGATGTACTGCTTTGCCTTTTCACTCACTGGGTATGCATAGCGCCCACCGTGCTTGCCCTGCTCCGGGCCTAGCGGCTCAACTTCACCTTGGGCATGAGCGACTTGGACCGGGCGGTGGCATGAGTCTCTGACCCAAGCTTGTAATACACCGCCCGGGGCTAGCCCCACGTACAGAGAGGCCATATATCGTGCAGCTCTTTCAGGAGTTTCTGGGCAACGTCGGTGCGTTGAGTCCACCATCAATTGCCTGGCTGATTCTGGGATTCCGATGAATCCCTTGTAGGTCTTCTGCTCTGATATGGACTGCCAACGGACGAAGATGAGTTTGGGAAGATCGGCACCGATTACCGGCATACCGGAACCACTGACAGTACCCCAACCTCGGGCAGACTCTGTGCCATCTTCTGGTTCACCTCCGGCAGCGGTTCTCCCGCCCGCCTTGAAAAACGTCATGTTTTTGATGTCCAGAACTGTGCTGTCTTCTACCCAAACCTTCATGTAAGCCGGTTCAGTGAAGGCCAGTCCCCACCAATCGGATCTCGGATCGTTCTCGGCTGAAAATGGGTCGGTAGCCTGGCATCCAGCTACCAGTAAAACACTCAACATTAATATGATTTGCTTCATCGGCGGACGGTTACCAACTCCCGTAAGGGATGCCAAATTTCTCGATATACCGCTTGGACTTTTCGCTGACGGGATACGCGTAGCGTCCTTGGTTTTTGCCTTGACTAGGCCCTAGCGGTTCGATCTCCGCCTGTGCTCTGGCGACATTGACAGGATGGTGGCATGAGTCTCTGACCCAGACTTGCACGACACCACCGGGCGCCAGGCCCAAGTGGATAGACGCGTTATAACGCCCCTTTTGTTCAGGTGTTTTTGCACAGCGCTGGTTGACGGACTCAAGCATGAGTTGTCTGGCTTCCTCTGGAATTTCGACCCAGACCTTATACGTTTGCGGTTCAGTAATGGATTGCCAACGGACATAGATCCGTTTGGGAAGATCAGCACCAACAACAGCTTTTCCTGTGCTTCCCACGCCATGCCAACCACGGGCAGAGTCTGTGCCGTCTTCCGGTTGGCCACCTGAGGCGGATCCTCCACCAGTGCGCAAGAACGTCTCGCCCTTGATGTCTTGCACTGCAGTGTCCTCTACCCAAACCTTCATGTAATTAGGCTCGGTGAACGCGAGCTCCCACCATGGAGACCTAGGATCATTTTTTGTGGAAAGCGGATCAGTTGACTGGCAACCGATAATTAACAAAGCAACAAGCATCGTTATCAGTTGTTTCATCGGGCGACGATTACCAACTCCCATAGGGAATGCCGTACTTGTCGATATACCGCTTGGCCTTTTCACTGATGGGATAAGCATACTGACCACCATTTTTACCCAACTCGGGCCCCAGCGGCTCCAACTCAGCCTGGGCACGAGCGACTTTGACTGGGCGACGGCATAAATCTCTTACCCACACTTGCACCACACCACCCGGGGCGAGTCCCAAATAGACGGAGGCCATGAAGCGTGCTGTTTTCTCGGGAGTTTCCGGGCAGCGCTGATGGGTAGACGTCACCATCACTTGCCTGGCTTCTTCAGGGATATCTACCCACGCCCGGTAAGTTTTTTGCTCTGGAATCGATTGCCAGCGGACAAAGATCCGCTTAGGTAGCCCTGCCCCAATAACCGGTTTGCCTGTACCACCAACACCTATCCAACCGCGCGCCGATTCTTTGTCGTCATTCGGCTCTGCACCGCTGGCGTTCCCTCCCCCTGCTCGCAGAAAGGTCTTACCGTCAATGTCTTCCACAGAGCTGTCTTCAACCCACACGTTCATGAAATTGGGTTTGATGAACGCCAGCTCCCACCACGGGTATTTGGGATCATTTTCACCTGAGTTGGAGCTTGTTGCGTGACAGCCTGTGAAGGCCAAAACGCTCAATAGAGCTACGAGTATTCTCATTACCAAAGCTTCCAATCAGCTACGTGAGGATGCTGCACGCGAATGCCATCGTCCGTGGGTGCATTGATGTAAACGGCTCTCAAACCGCTGCCGTCACGTCTCCCTTGCGGGTGATTCCAGTTGGCAGAGGTGTGGATGTATTTCAGTTTCAGCAATTGCTCTTCTTCTGCGGTGGTGCTGTAGTCGCCGGCGATGAACCTGTCACAGAGCGATTGCAGTTCCTGGGGAACGGCATACTCGGTTCGTCCAGGAATGTCGGTGAACGGGACACCTTTTTCTTTGGCCAACTGATACATCACTCTCAAGTAAACCGTTGAGAGTTTGCCACTAACCGGGCGTTTGAGTTGTAGCCCAGCGTATACGCGTTTTTGCTTAGGCCCGAAACGATCTTGCGGATCGGCCGGCAAAGCAAGCGCAGTGGGCGTTACGATTTCCAAAAGATGAGCAGGCCAGCCTTTGGCTACCCACTGACTTTTTACCCGAGCGGCATCCTGATAGATCGAGGTTGTTTTCACGTCAGTGTTGCTCCAAACATCAAGCGTTTGCATGGGACTGACCAAAACACACTCTTCGACTTCATCGAGGTAGCTGCCCCCGATATCCGAGTGGACACCTGGAAATGCGTATTCTGGATAGTCGGGTTTAACTTTACTGAGGGCGAAGTTGGCCCGACATTCGTCGCGAGCAACCAAGTGGACGACGTCCTTGAAAAAGCGCGGATCAAGGTACAGTTTTATGCCCGGTGCTATGGGGCTTTTCACCCTGCCAAAATTTGTGAAGCCAGCAATTGACGGCACTGTATCGAACAGCCCAATGAAGCCCATTCGGATGCTGCCACCGTACTGGTCGACAAAGGTCCGGGAGAAATTATTGGCGTAAGTGGCCAATAGATCCCTAAGCGGCCCCTGCTTGCCTCTTACGATTTCATTTGAGAAATGGCGAGCTGCCGCTGCGCCTCGACTGAATCCGAAAGTATCAAAGGTGATCGATGTAATTTCGCTGTCCGGATTCTCTTGAAGGGCATCCTCAAGGACTTGTTTGATGAAGGTAAACGAAGTCTGAACACGCCCTGCGACTCCTGTCTCTCCACGCCCCATGCCTTGACCGACCAAACTGTCTTCTTCATTGGATTGAGTACCAATGCCTTCAATGTACAAAGGGCGGGATACCTGCTTTATCGGTCCCTCTCCTTCAGCAATCGGAGCTTCGTAATACAGGTCGGCAAGCTTCTTTACATTGGTCGCGCCAGCGCCATAACTGCTGTCTGGATCCCCCATATAGGGCTGACAACTAGCCGGAATATCTTCCGGCGCAATCGGATGCTGAGCCCCACACAGCAATCCAGCCGCCGTGTTGTTCGCATTATTCCCAGTGCCATCAAAGAAAACCCCAATCCTCAACGCGATCCCGATTTTCTCAGGTTCGCGCGCAGGTTCTTTCCCGTGTTTCTCATATTCCGCCCAACGCTGGGCGTGAATATCGACGGGTTTGGCTTCTTCGTAACGAAAATTTTTCGGGGGGTTGGGTACGTAGCCACTCATCCGTGATTCCTGGTTCTGATCCTTGAGAACGGCCCGAAGGGTGACAGCCGGGGCTGGGGGGCGCAAGCCGTGGCCGTGTGCCAGCCAGGGTGTGACCGCGGGGTGCGACGAGGGTTTCCCCTCGTCGGGGTGGGGGTTAGCTGGCGATTTCGACGTTATCCAGCGCTTGGTTGACGGCGATTTCGCCGAGCATCACGACTTGGGCGATGCCCAGTGCGGTTTTGCGGTGGGGGGTGTCGAGCATGGCGGCGAAGTTGAGGAGCATTTCGCTGGCGGAGCCGAGGGTTTCGCTGGCGTTGGCGAGCAGGGATTCGCTGTTGTACTTCGGGTTGGCGAGGTACATGCGTTCGGGTTGTTGGGTGCTGGCCATGATTTGGCTGGCGGGTTTGAGGTAGTGGTCGAGGGCGCGTTCGGCGGCTTCGTGGAATCGCTTGGAATCGGGGGATTCGTAGGGGGATGTGGGGTCGGTTTCTGGTGGGTTGGGTGTTGGTTTGAACATAGATGAAGCTCCTAACACATTTAGAGGAGGCTTCACCCTTTCGCTACCAAACGAAGGGTGGCGGCCATGCGCAGGTTGGTAGACCGGGTGTTAGGATCCGGCGCGCCCTAGGACGCCCTGCACATGACCACCATAAATTCGAAACGAAAAAGTTTCGGCGATGGTGGAGCTGTACATCTAACACCGGGCTACCAAACCCGATCGCTGTTTTCAGCGACCGACAGACGATAGAACCCGCGAGCTAGACGCACAAGCCGGCGGATTCTGGCTTAGTCGTAGGTAACGGCGCAAGGCGTTGTAGGGTTTCGGTGGTTACTTGAGGCTTCGTTTAAACAGTGGTGGTTTTTACTGTTTATTTCGGTCAGTGGTTGATGGGGTGACTGGGTGGGCGACTTCGCGAGCAGGCTCGCTCCCACAAGTTTTGTGTTGGGCTTGAGGTTCGCGGCGGCCGGGCTGGCGTCATCGCGGGCAAGCCCGGCTCCCACAGGGATTGGGGATGACTATGGTCGGCGGCGCGTCATGTTGATCAGCGCTGAACGTTTGCCACCCGGCGCCGGGCGTTCTTCGATGGAGAACGGCACGAAGCCGAGTTTTGGGTAAAGCAGCAGGCCTGCGGTGTTTTCGTTGAAGCAGGACAGTTGCACTTCCTTGGCCTGGTACTTTTCGAAGCCCACTGCGGTCATGGTTTCGACGATGTATCGCGCAACACCTTGGCCTCGGGCGTAGGGCGCGACGATGACGTTGCCGATGCAGCAGATGCCGTCGTGCTCAGCGCGGTAGAAATTGGCGAAGCCGACGAACTCGCCGTTGGCCAGAAAAGCCGTGGAGTCGAAGCGCTGGCTGATTGCGCTGTGCATCTGTTCTTCCGTCAGCGGGAAGTTGGCTTTCGGGAACATGAAGAACAGCTCTTGTTCGCCTTGGGGAAAGCCGCAGAGGGTGTTGACGTCGTCGGCCGTCACTGGTCGGTGGGAGAAATTCATCGCTGCCCTGCCCTCACTTTTTACCCGCCAGATGATGCGCGACCAGGGCGTTGGCATGACCGTGGCCCATGCCGTGTTCTTCCTTGAGCCATGCCACCAGTTCCATGTGCTTCTTGTCGCTGATGCCGGCGAGCAGGTTTAGCCAGTGATCGATGGGCTGGCCGTATTTTTTCTCGATGGAGGGGAAGTACGACGCCGGGCCTTTTACCTTGTTGTCTTCGCTCATGCTGCAAGCTCCCTGTGGTCACGACGGAGGGTCGGCGGACGCTCCTTGTCGGCAGGTCATAGAGTGGACGCGAAGTGCGATTCCGGCAACTGCCCCGCTCTGCCAGACACCACAAAAAACTGTGGGAGCGAGCCGGCTCGCGAAGAGGCCGTGTCAGCCAACATCATCAGAGGCTGACACACCGCTTTCGCGAGCAGGCTCGCTCCCACAGGGGTTGTAGTGGATCAGGGTTATTCGGTGCGGCCCGGCAGCATCCGCACGAGGGTGTTATCCCGCACCCAATAATGGTGGAACAACCCCGCCAGCGCGTGCAGCCCGATCAGCCAGTACCCGGTGCTGCCAATCAGTTCATGCCAGTACTTCAGTTGTTTGGCGAAGTCCGGGTCGATGGCCACGGGTGCCGGGACGTGGAAGCCGAAGTACGGGAACGGTTTGTCGGCGGCGGCGAGCATCAGCCAGGCGAGGATTGGTGTGGCGATCATCAGGCCGTACAGCGCCAGGTGTGTCAGGTGCGCGATGCCGGTCTGCCACGCTGGGGGTTTGGGCGTGATCGGTGGGCGTGGCGTGAGGCGGCCGAGCAGGCGGATCCACACCAGGGCGAAGATGCTCGCGCCGAACAGGCCGTGGAAGCCCATCAGCAAGCCGCGCGCTTCGCTGCCCTTGGGCAGGTAGCCCTTGATTTCGACGCAGGCGTAGACGCCGATAAACAGCGCCAGCATCAGCCAGTGCAGGGTGATTGAGAGTTTTCCGTAACGGGTTACGGCGGTGTCGCGGGTCATAAGCTGCGCCTCGTGATTGTCGTGAGTGACGGTCGATTCGTTCGACCGCCTCGCTCCGGTTGTTGGGCGAACCGACGGCGTTACCCTGCCCGCCCAGTCTTAAGAGAGTCTGAAGACAGACCCTCACGTTAACCTTTTTTCACCTTCAGACTTCGTTAAGAAATGCCTCCGATACTCGCCTCAAACCTATTGAGGGAGGCGTTCTGCCCATGCCCGATTTTGACTGGAACATCGCCCTGCCCCTGCGCTTCGGTCAAGCCGAAACACCGCAGATGACACTGACCGGCGCGCTGCCCGACGACACTCTGCGAGCGACGTTTGAAAGCTTTATCCAGCAACGCTTTCGCAAGGCCCACGGCGCCGACATTCGCCATTTCATGCCCGAGCTGTTCGGCATGCACAACGGCGACGGCGAATTGTGCGCCGTGGCCGGGGTGCGTCGCGCGCATCTGGAATCACTGTTCCTTGAGCGCTATCTGGATGAGCCGATCGAGCCGTTGATCAGCGCGGCGGCAGATCGTCCGGTCGAGCGCAGCGCCATCGTCGAAGTCGGCAACCTCGCCGCCAGCGACACCGGCAGCGCGCGCCTGAGCATCATCGCCATCACCTACCTGCTGGCCATGGGTGGACTGGAATGGGTGACGTTCACCGGCAACATCGGGCTGGTCAACAGCTTCCATCGCCTGGGTTTGAAGCCAGTGACATTGTGCGCCGCTGATCCGGATCGATTGGGTGACGAGCGTCAACACTGGGGCAGTTATTACGAAAGTAAACCTTGGGTACACGTCGGCAACATCCGTGCGGGGTTCGTCCATTTGCGCGATATCGGCCTGTTTACCCGCTTGGGTTTGCCGGGCTCGATTGAAGGAGCCTGTCATGTCGCTTGAACTGCAACGCTTCCAGGAAACCCTGCGCGACCATGCCCGGCGCAATGACAACGCGACGGCCCTGTGGGGCGACACGCTGAAACTCGATTACGCCACGCTGTACGCCGAAGTGTTGTATCGCCAGGAGCGTTTGCGCGATGAGCAAGCGCAGGTGATTGCGCTGGCGTTGGACAACGGCGTCGACGCGATGCTCTGGGATCTGGCCGTGCTGTTTGAAGGCCTGACCTGCGTGACGCTGCCGCCGTTTTTCAGTGCGGCGCAACGTGCTCATTGTCTGGAACAGAGCCAGGCCGAACGGGTAATCGCCGAGCCGGAGCTGGTCGCCGAACTGCTCGCGGCCGGCTATGAACAACGTGGCGAGTTCTGGTGCCGTTCGTTCAGTGGCCCGAATCGTATGCCGGTCGGCACCGCGAAACTCACCTTCACTTCCGGCACCACCGGCACGCCGAAAGGTGTGTGCCTGAGCGCCGAGAGCCTGCTGCGGGTGGCACGGGAGCTGCATCAGGCCAGCGAAGTGACCGGTCCGCAGCATCATCTGGCGCTGTTGCCGTTGGCGATTCTGCTGGAGAACCTCGGCTGTTACGCCGCGCTGTATGCCGGCGCCATGTTGAGTTTGCCGAGCCAGAAAACCCTCGGCATTCAGGGCGCTAGCGGCGTCGAGATTCCGCGTCTGCTCGGTTATCTGGCCAGCCGTGCACCGGAGAGTCTGATCCTGGTGCCGCAGTTGCTGCTGTTACTGGTCAGCGCCGCCGAGCAGAAAGCCTTCGACCCGCAAACCCTACGCTTTGCCGCTGTCGGTGGTGCGCGGGTCTCGGAGGATCTGCTGCACCGTGCACAACGGGTCGGGCTGCCGGTTTATGAAGGTTACGGCTTGTCCGAATGCGCCTCGGTGGTGTGCCTCAATCGCCCCGGTGCGCGCCGCCCCGGCAGCGTCGGCCGACCGCTGCCGCATGTTGAAGTGCGGCTGGCCGAGGACGGCGAAGTGCTGATCAAGGGCTCGACGCTGCTCGGTTATCTGGGCGACGCGCCGTACGCCGAGGAATGGTGGCCGAGCGGCGATCTGGGCGAGTTCGACCCGGAAGGTTTTCTCTATCTCAAGGGCCGCAAAAAGCACCAGTTCGTCACCAGTTTCGGGCGCAACGTCAACCCGGAATGGGTTGAGTCCGAGCTGACCCAGCGCCGTCACATCGCTCAGGCGTTCGTTTACGGCGAAGCCTTGCCGCGCAATCACGCCCTGCTCTGGCCGCATCGCCCGGACTGCACCGACGCCGAACTGGCCGCTGCCGTCGCCGAAGCCAACGAGACTTTGCCCGATTACGCCCAGGTGCATCAGTGGACGCGCCTGCCGCACCCCTTCACCGCCGCCAATGGCTTGCTCACCGCCAACGGCCGCCCGCGCCGCGACGCCATCGTCGCGCAGTACCACAACCAATTGACCGAATCCGCTGTTTCCGAGGAGTCCGCATCATGAGTTTTTTTGACACCCTGCAAGAAGCCACGCAACAGGAACGCCACGAACTGTTCAACCTGCCGATCATTCTGGATGCCCTGCAAGGCAAGGTCAGTCTCGACAGCTATCGGGCGTTTCTCGCGCAAGCGTATTACCACGTGCGCCACACCGTGCCGCTGATGATGGCTTGCGGTGCACGCCTGCCGTCGCGTCTGGAATGGCTGCGCAAAGCGGTGGCCGAGTACATCGAGGACGAATACGGCCACGAGCACTGGGTGCTCAACGACATCGCCGCGTGTGGCGGTGATCGTGATGCGGTGCGCGACGGGCAGCCGTCGTTGTCGATCGAGTTGATGGTCAGCTTCCTTTACGACCTGATCGCCCGGGGCAATCCGGTCGGTCTGTTCGGCATGGTCAACGTGCTTGAAGGCACCAGCATCGCCCTGGCCACCCACGCGGCGGGCAGCATTCGCGAGCGTCTGGCGTTGCCGGAAACGGCGTTCAGTTACCTGAGCTCCCACGGTTCGCTCGATATCGAGCACATGCAGACCTATCGGCGGCTGATGAATCAGCTGGAAGATCCTGCCGATCAAGCCGCCGTGATCCATGCCTCGAAAGTCGTCTATCGCCTGTACACCGACATGTTCCGTGGCTTGCCGCGTGACGCGGAGGCTCAACATGCAGCTGCGTGATGCGCGAGTGGTGTTGACCGGTGCCAGTGGCGGCATCGGCCTGGCCATCGCCGAAACCTTGTGCGCCGCCGGTGCCCATGTGCTCGCGGTGGCGCGGCATCAGGAAGCACTGCTGCCGTTGCTCAAGCGCTACCCCGAGTCGTTGTGCTGGGTCGGCGCCGACCTGACCTTCCTCAGCGACCGACGCAAAGTGCTGGTCGCCGCCGAAGCCATCGGTGGTATCAACCTGCTGATCAACGCCGCTGGGGTCAATCACTTCGCCATGCTCGAACAGCTCGATGACAGCGACATCAACGCGATGCTGGCGGTGAATATCAGTGCGCCGATGTGCCTGACCAAACTGCTGTTGCCGCTGCTCAAGCAGGCCGACAGCGCGATGGTGGTCAACGTCGGCTCGACCTACGGCTCGATCGGCTATCCGGGTTACGCCAGTTATTGTGCGACCAAGTTTGCTTTGCGCGGATTTTCCGAGGCACTGCGCCGGGAGCTCGCCGACACTCGCGTCAGCGTGCTGTACGTCGCGCCGCGCGCCACGCGCACCTCGATGAACAGCGCCGCCGCACAAGCGTTGAACGACGCACTCAAGGCGAACGTCGACGATCCGCAAACCGTGGCTTCGGCGGTGATCCATGCGATTGCCGGTGATCGTCGCGACCTCTACCTGGGCTGGCCGGAACGCTTCTTCGTCCGCCTGAACAATCTGCTCCCGCATCTGGTCGATCGAGGCCTGCGCAAGCAGTTGCCGCTGATCCGCCGCCTCAGTGAAAAACCTGACCACGAGTCGCCAAAGCCATGAAAAAACTATCCGCATGCCTGTTGCTCGCCGCCCTGAGTCAAAGCGTCTGGGCGCTGGAACCGGCCGACCAGCAACGTCTCGAGGGCATCCAGCAGAGCTGGGCGCACATCCAATATGAAGTGGCGGAAAAACAGCGCGCCGCCGCGTTCGAACAATTGGCCAACGAGGCCAACACGTTCACCACCAAGCGCCCGGCGGTGGCCGAAGCGTGGATCTGGAAAGGCATCGTCACCAGCAGTTGGGCCGGTGCCGAGGGCGGTCTCGGTGCCTTGGGCAAAGCCAAGGACGCCAAGGCCGATCTGGAAAAATCCCTGACCCTCGACCCCAAAGCCCTGCAAGGCTCGGCCTACACCAGCCTCGCCGCATTGTATGACCGGGTGCCTGGCTGGCCCATCGGCTTCGGCGACAGCGACAAAGCCGAGCAACTGCTCAAGCAAGCCTTGCAACTCAACCCCAACGGCATCGACAGCCTGTACTTCTGGGGCGATCACCTCTACCGTCAGAAGCGCTACGCTGAAGCCAAAGCTGCGCTGCTCAAAGCCCAGCAAGCCGCGCCGCGCCCGGGCCGGGAAAGTGCCGATGCCGGTCGCCGCAAAGAGATCGCCGCCCTGCTGGTGGACGTGAACAAGAAACTCGACTGACAGGAGTCCGCGTGCGTTTATTACTGGTTGAGGATGACGTCGCGCTGGGTGAAGGCATTCATCAGGCGCTGGGCCGCGAGGGTTACACCGTCGACTGGCTCAAGGACGGCAGCAGTGCGTTGCATGCGCTGCTCAGTGAAACCTTCGATGTCGCCGTGCTCGATCTCGGTCTGCCGCGCATGGACGGCCTGCAGGTGCTGCGCCGCCTGCGCGACAGCGGTTCGAATCTGCCGGTGCTGATTCTGACCGCCCGCGACGCCACCGAAGATCGCATCGCCGGGCTCGACGCCGGGGCCGACGACTACCTGATCAAACCGTTCGATCTGGACGAACTCAAGGCACGCTTGCGCGCCTTGTTGCGGCGCAGTGCAGGGCGCGCCCAGGCGTTGATTGAGCATGCCGGCATCAGCCTCAACCCCGGCACCCAGCAAGTCAGCTATCAGGGCCAGCCTGTGGCCCTGACGCCGAAGGAATATCAGTTGCTGCACGAACTGCTATCGCCGCCGGGCCGGGTGATGACCCGCGATCAACTGATGCAGCTGCTTTACGGCTGGAACGAAGAAGCCGAAAGCAACACCCTCGAAGTGCACATTCATCACTTGCGCAAGAAGTTTTCCACCGACCTGATCCGCACCATTCGCGGTGTCGGTTATCTGGTGGAGGAGCGTCGATGACCTCGATCCGCCGCCGCACGCTGACCTTGATCATCGGCCTGTTGCTGGCCGGCCTCGCGGTGCTCAGCACCTTCAACCTGCACGACAGCAACCACGAAATCGCCGAAGTCTACGACGCGCAATTGGCGCAGAACGCGCGCCTGCTGCAAGGCGTGATGCGTATGCCACTGGCCAGCAAACAGCACGCCGAACTGTACCAGGCGTTCAACTCGGCGCTGGGCGAAGCGGTGCCGCGCGGCGAGGGTCATCCGTACGAACGCAAAATCGCTTTTCAGGTGTGGAATCCTGCCGGTGATGTGTTGGTGCACACCGCCAGCGCACCGTCCTTCAGGGCGCCGCCGACTCAGCCCGGCTTCAGCGATGTGGTGGATCTGAACAATCGGCACTGGCGCGCCTTTCTCCTTGAAGACAAACAGAACGGTCTGCGCATCTGGGTCGGTGAGCGCGACGATGTGCGCGCCGATCTGGTCGACCGCATCGTCCGCCACACCCTTTGGCCGAATGTGGTCGGCAGCTTACTGCTCGCGGCGATGGTCTGGCTGGCCATCGGCTGGGGCCTCAAGCCCTTGGCGAACATGGCCGAAACTCTGCGCGCCCGTCACAGTGGTTCGCTGGAACCGTTGCAACTGGCGCCGCTGCCCAGTGAGCTGGAACCGATGCAGGCAGCGCTGAACCGCATGCTTGCGCAGATTCAGGAAGTGCTCGGCCGTGAACGGCGCTTTATCGCCGATGCCGCCCACGAAATGCGCACGCCGCTGGCGGTGCTGCGGGTGCATGCGCAAAACCTGCAGGAGGCCGGCACCGAACAGGAACGGCGCGAATCGCTGGCGTTTCTGATCGCTGGGGTCGACCGCACCAGTCGCCTGGTCAACCAGTTGCTGACCATGGCGCGCCTGGAGCCGAAACCCAATCCGCCGCCGCTGCAACCCATCGACCTCAGCGAAACCGTGCGCAACAGCCTGGTGCAACTGACGCCATGGTTGCTGAGCAAGCACCTGGAATTGGCCTTCGAAGACAGCGCCCAGCCGTTCAACATCATGGCCAGCCCCGGCACGATCGACATTGCCCTGAACAATCTGATCACCAATGCTGCGAACTTCTCCCCCGAACACGGCGTGATCACCGTACTGCTCAGTCAGGCCGAGGGTTTCTATCACTTGAGCGTTGAAGATCAGGGGCCGGGCATTGATGAAACGGACCGGGCACGCTTGTTCGAACGCTTCTACAGCCGCGGCAATGCCCACGGTGCGGGGCTGGGACTGACCATCGTCAACACCATCGCCACGCAGTTGGGCGGACGGATCACTTTGGTCAACCGCGCTGAGGGCGGTCTGCGTGCGACTTTGTCGATTCCCGACGGGCAACCGCGCCCCGCATCGCAACGCAGCACCCGCGAACCGCCGCAGAGTTGAGCCTGTTGCGGAAACAGAAGCATCATCGCCCGCTGAAAAACAGTGGCCGCGCGTCGGAATCTGATCCAGATCAGCTTCCGGGGCTGACATCGGTGTAGAACAGACTCAGCGCACTCTCCTGCGCGTTGCTCGTTCAGCCCCGATGGAGGCTCATCTCATGCTCACTGTCAAAGACCACAATGACCGCGCGGCGCCGGCCTATGCCGCGCACCTAGGTGAATACTGGATCGAGTCGCTCAGGGATGGCCGCCACGTTTTGATCCGTGCCCTGGCCGCCGAGGATCGCCAACGCGAATACGCGTTTATCAAGCGCTTGTCGCCCGAGTCCCGACACCTGCGTTTTCTCGCGCAGATCAGTGAGCCGGGCACCGCGTTGCTCGATCAGTTGATGGACGTCGATTACAAACAACGCGCGGCCTTCATCGCACTGGTTCACGAAAATGGCGAATTGATCGAGATCGGCATCAGCCGCTACGCCGCCACGGGCGAACAGGACTGTGAATGCGCCGTGACGGTCGCCGATGAGTGGATGCACCTGGGCCTGGCCACGTTGCTGATGGAACATTTGATCAAGGCTGTCCGGCACAACGGTTTCAAGCATCTGTATTCGGTGGATTCGGCCAGCAACACGGCCATGCGCGACCTCGCCCGTTCGCTGGGCTTTGAAACCCACAGCGATCCTGATGATGCCCACCAGGTCATTCATCGCCTGAGTCTGTAGCGACATTCCTGCGCCCCGCACCTTTAAACGTTGCGGGGCGCGTTGCCGATCACGGCGTGATTGCCACCTTCACCACCCCATCGCGCTGATGCGCGAACAGTTCATACGCGGCTTCGATATCGTCGAGTTTGAAGTGGTGGGTCACCAGCGGCGACAGATCGACGCCACCGCTTTGCACCACCGCCATCAACCGGCGCATGCGTTCCTTGCCGCCGGGGCACAGGGTGCTGACGATGCTGTAATCGCCCAGCCCTGCCGCGAAGGCATCGTAGGGAATGCGCAGGTCCGACGCGTAAACCCCCAGACTCGACAAGCGCCCGCCCGGGCGTAACACCCGCAAGGCAGACTCGAACGTGCCTTGGGTGCCCAAGGCTTCGATAGATACATCTACGCCGCGCCCGTCGGTCAACGCCATGATTTGCTCGACCACGTCGCCGTCCTTGAAATTGACCACATGGGTCGCGCCCAACTGCCGCGCGACGCTCATGCGCTCGTCCACCGCGTCGACGCCAATGATCACGCTCGCGCCCTTGAGCCGCGCCCCGGCCACCGCGCACAGGCCGATCGGCCCCAGCGCGAACACCGCAACGCTGTCGCCGATACTGACTTCGCCACGTTCGGCGCCGGAGAACCCGGTGGACATGATGTCCGGGCACATCAGCACTTGTTCGTCGCTGAGCCCGCCGGGGATCGGGCAGAGGTTGGCCAAGGCATCGGGCACCAGGACGTACTCCGCCTGGCAGCCATCGATGATGTTGCCGAATTTCCAGCCGCCGGTGGCGCGAAAACCGTGGCGAGTGTCCGGCCCGTCCTGGGAGCCGCAGCCACACAGGCAGGCGTAGCTTTGGCCGCTGGGGGTAATCGCGCCGGCGATCACCCGCTGGCCTTCGAAAAATCCGCGCACCTGTGAGCCAAGTTTCTCGATCACGCCCACCGGTTCGTGACCGACGGTCAAACCTTTGGCCACCGGATACTCGCCGCGCAGTATATGCACGTCGGTGCCGCAGATCGTCGTGGTGGTGATGCGCACCAGCGCGTCCAGCGGACCAACCTCGGGGATCGGCTTGTCATCCAGCACGATGCGATTCTTTTCGACGAATATCGCCGCTTTCATCATGGCCATGGTCAAGACTCCTGTGCAGGTGTTTGCAGTGAGTTCAGCACCTTTCCAAGGCTGCGCCGAACTGACCGACACAAGGTTGATCACCATCAATCAAAGCTGGATTGCACCCGTCGTTGCCGCACGTGAACGCAGCCGTCCCTCGTCGGGGGACGGCCTCAAATCGAACGCTGGTTGACCCGCGCCATCAGTTGCTCGGCGCTTTCCTTGCGCTCGGAGTAGCGGTCGACCAGATGCGCCTGTTGATCGCGCAGCAGCACGGTGAACTTCACCAGTTCTTCCATCACATCGACCACACGATCGTAGAACGGCGACGGTTTCATCCGTCCGGCGTCGTCGAATTCCATGTAGGCCTTGGGCACCGAGGATTGGTTGGGGATGGTGAACATGCGCATCCAGCGGCCCAACACGCGCAACTGGTTGACCACGTTGAACGACTGCGAACCGCCGCAGACCTGCATCACGGCCAGAGTTTTACCCTGGGTCGGACGCACGGCGCCGAGCTCCAGCGGGATCCAGTCGATCTGCGCCTTGAACACGGCGGACATCGCGCCATGGCGTTCCGGCGAGCACCAGACCTGGCCTTCCGACCACAGCACCAGATCACGCAGGTCCTGCACTTTGGGATGGTCGACCGGAACGTCGTCGGGCAGTGGCAGACCGGACGGGTTGAAGATGCGTGTTTCGGCGCCGAAGTGTTCGAGCAGGCGCGCGGCCTCCTCTACCAGCAAACGGCTGAAGGAGCGTTCGCGGGTCGAGCCGTAGAGCAGCAGGATGCGTGGTTTGTGTTCGCCCAAAGGGGACGCTCCTTCGAACAGCGAATGATCAAGATGGGGCAGTTGTTCTGACATATGTCCTCCAGCTCAGAGAGAGCCGATACGATCCAGCTCACGCTGTAGTTCAGCGCGGTTGAGTGCTTTAAATGGCAGGCCGAGGAAGGTCGCGCAGCGCCGCTCGATGATCGCCAGCGTGGCAGCAAACGCCGCGTCCACGGCGGCATCGTCGCCGATCACATCCGAGGGATCTGCCAGACCCCAATGGGCTTTGAGTGCGGGGCCGAAGTACACCGGGCAGCTCTCACCGGCGGCCTTGTCGCAGACGGTGATGACAATGTCTGGCGGATTGTCTTCGAACGCGTCATTGCCTTTGCTGTACAAGCCATCGATGGCAATGCCTGCCTGTTGCAGCGTCGACAGGCTGCGTGGCAACACTTGGCCCTTGGGGAAACTTCCGGAACTCACGGCCTCGAATCCGGGGCGCGCCAGATGATTGAACATGGCTTCAGAGAGGATGCTGCGGCAGCTGTTGGCCGTGCACATGAACAGAATTCGCATGATTTTTTCTTTCTCAGCAGCAGGCGGTTTCGCGAACCGGACGCCCGTCCATGTTCTGCAGGCGGGCGGCGTTGTCCTTCAGCCAATCGGCGTTGGCTTTGGACGTCACTTGCAGGATTTCGCGTACCCACGCAGGAAGATCAGGGTTGAGGCGGTAATAGACCCATTGCCCCTGACGGCGATCAAGCAGCAAACCATTGCTGCGCAGTTGCGCGAGATGGCGGCTGATTTTCGGTTGGCTGTCGCCGAGTGCGCACATCAGCTCGCAGACGCAGAGTTCACCTTGATCGGCGATGAGCAGCATGGCGCGGACGCGGGTTTCGTCAGCGAGGCTCTTGAAGACTTCGGTGGGAGTGATCATGGGACAAGCTCTGTACGTATGGAAATTCGAATATACGGATATCCATATATAAATCAACCCGGCAAATACCCTCGACCAAAGAACCTTGTGGGAGCACCTGTCGTCACCAGCGTTTTCAACAGCGTATGACGACTCCACGGGCCGCAGTACTCAGGCACATGCGCGATCAATCTATATCCGCAGCGGATGTACCACCGGGCGACGTTGTCATCCAGCGTTTCGATCAAGGCATCCACGCACGCCCTTTCAACCGCTAACGCCTCAAGCTTGTGCAACGCCTCAGTACCCAGCCCGGTTCCGCGCCATTGCGCGTCGATCCACAGGTAATTGACAAACAGACGCCGGAATTCGGTTCTGCCGGTAGCGCCGCCGATCAGTGTTCCCTCCTCCATCAGCGCACAGGCGATGGCTTCAGCTTGTCCGCCGCGAGCCTCAGACAAGGCTCGGCCATGCCGTAAGACGCCGTCACTGATGGCCTTCAAGATGTCCGCATTGATGTCGCGAACGGTAAGCCATTCCCTCATTGCTGCTCTCCATTGCCAAAGGCTTTGGAGCTATTCAAGCAAAAGCGGCGCCAACACCAGCACAGCCAAAGAGGATTAACGGTTGCCGGCCTGCGATCTGCCCAGCAGCAAGCCCTGCTCCGCCTCACACAACCCCACCACATAATCCCAGACCACCCGCAGCCGCACCGACTTGTGCAACTCGCGCCGCGTACTGATCCAGTAACTACGCTCGATGCTCTCATCCGGAAGCAACGGCACCAGATCGGGATCCGACTCGGCCATATAGCAAGGCAGCACTGCAATACCCAATCCCGACCGCGCTGCTTCCTGCTGGGCGATGACGCTGGTGCTATGGAACACCACGCGCGGACTGCGGCAGAAGCTGTTGAGAAACATCAGTTCCTGGCTGAACAGCAAATCATCGACATAACCAATCCACGCATGCCGCCCAAGGTCTTCGCGGCTTTGCAATGGCGGCGCCTTATCGAGATAGCGTTGGCTGGCGTACAACGCGAGTCGATAGTCGGTGAGTTTGCGCGTCACCAGCATGTCCGCCGCCGGGCGCTCCAGATGAATGCTGATTTCCGCCTCGCGGTTGAGGATGCTGACAAAGCGCGGCACCGCGACCAGCTCCACTTCCAATCCCGGATAGCGCTCGAACAAGCCGATCATGCGGCTGGCGAGAAACTTGATGCCCAGCCCTTCCGTCACCCCCACACGAATCTTTCCCAGTGGCGCAGTGGATTGGGTGATCTCTTCCTGCGCCAGCAGCGCAACGTTTTCCATCGCTTCGGCATGTTTAAGCAGCGCCTCCCCCGCCGGGGTCATTTCGTAGCCTTGGGCGTGCTGGACGAACAGCGCAGTGCCGAGGCTTTTTTCGATGGCTTCGATGTGGCGGGCGACGGTGGCGTGGGTGGTGTTGAGACGGCGGGCGGCGGTGAGCAGGCGGCCGCTGCGTTGCAGTTCGAGAAAAAACCGCAGGTCGTTCCAGTCGAACATGGCGTGTCCTTGTCGGCTATGGTCTATGCAGGCTGTTTGAAAACGCACAGCGGCTGCGCAAAAACTAACATTCTTTTAACGAAAGCTAACAACTAGAGTGTCCGACAATAAAAACAAAAAGCGAGGTCAGGGAATGCAGACTTCCCTCGATGAATACGACTACATCGTGGTCGGCGCCGGCCCTGCCGGGTGCTTGCTGGCCAATCGGCTGTCGGCAGATCCGCAGCAGCGCGTGCTGTTGCTCGAAGCCGGCGGGCGCGACAACTATGCGTGGATTCACATTCCTGTCGGTTACCTGTTCTGCATCGGTAACCCGCGCACCGACTGGTGCTTCAAGACCGAAGAACAACCGGGCCTCAACGGCCGCGCGCTGAGCTATCCGCGCGGTAAAGTGCTGGGCGGTTGTTCGTCCATCAACGGCATGATCTACATGCGCGGCCAGGCCAACGACTACGATGGCTGGGCGGCCGAGGGCAACCCGGGTTGGGCCTGGAACGACGTGCTACCGCTGTTCAAACAAAGCGAAAACCATTTTGCCGGTGCGGCTGAATTTCACGGCGCCAAGGGTGAGTGGCGGGTCGAGCAGCAGCGTCTGTCGTGGCCGATTCTGGATGCCTTTCGCAGTGCGGCTGAGCAAAGCGGCATTGCCAGCATCGATGACTTCAATCAGGGCGACAACGAGGGTTGCGGCTACTTTCAGGTCAATCAGAAATCCGGCGTGCGCTGGAACGCGGCGAAGGCTTTTCTCAAGCCTGTACGTGATCGGACGAACCTGACAGTGCTGACCGGGGTTGAGGTGGATCGTGTGCTGCTAGAGGACGGTCGCGCAACAAAAGTCAGTGCGCGTCATGAAGGTCAGACCAAACAGTTCAAGGCGCGCAAGGAGATCGTCCTGTGCGCTGGCGCGGTTGGATCACCAAGCATTCTGCAGCGCTCCGGGATTGGTCCGCGGCCATTGCTCGAACGCTTGGGCATCGGCGTGATTCATGAGCTGCCGGGCGTCGGCGGCAACCTGCAGGATCACCTGCAATTACGCCTGATCTACCAACTGGAAAACGCTCGCACGCTCAACCAGATCGCTGGCAGCGTGTGGGGCAAGATGGGCATGGGCCTGCGTTATCTGTATGACCGTAGCGGGCCGCTGTCGATGGCGCCGAGTCAGTTGGGCGCGTTTGCGCGCTCGGGGCCGGAGCAGACCTCGGCGAATCTTGAGTATCACGTGCAGCCTCTGTCGCTGGAGCGCTTTGGCGAGCCGCTGCATAGCTTTCCCGCCTTCACCGCGTCGGTCTGCGATCTGCGTCCGCAGAGTCGTGGGCGTATCGACATTCGTTCGGCGGATCCACAGGAAGCGCCGCTGATTCAACCCAACTATCTCAGTCATCCAGAAGATCTGCGCGTCGCGGCGGATGCGATTCGCCTGACGCGACGCATCGTCAGCGCGCCTGCCCTGCAAGGCTTCAAACCGGTGGAATACCTGCCCGGCGCCAGCCTGCAAAGTGAAGAACAATTGCAGCAAGCAGCAGCGAAGATCGGCACGACGATTTTCCACCCGGTCGGCACCTGCCGCATGGGCAATGACGGCGATGCGGTGGTCGATGCGCAACTGCGCGTCCACGGCGTGCCCGGTTTGCGCATTGCTGACGCGTCGATCATGCCGCGCATTACCTCGGGCAACACCTGTTCGCCTACGCTGATGATTGCCGAGAAAGCCGCACAACTGATCCTCAGCACCAACACCAGGAGCAGCACCGCGAAATTGGAGCTGGCCCAAACCCTGTAGGAGCTGCCGCAGGCTGCGATCTTTTGACTTTGGATTTTCCAGATCAAAAGCAAGATCAAAAGATCGCAGCCTGCGGCAGCTCCTACAAGGGACCGCGTTTAATTCAAGGCATCACCCGGACACGCAACACCAGTGGAACAACAAAAACAATCACTGTGAGGGATACCGATATGTCAGAACACGTTCAGCCGCTGGACGCCGTGCGCAGCGTCGAGACCAGCCCGGATACACGCAAAGTCATCTTCGCTTCCTCACTGGGAACGGTGTTCGAGTGGTATGACTTCTTCCTCTACGGCGCCCTCGCGGCGGTGATCAGCAAGCAGTTTTTCGCCGGAGTCAACGACACCACCGCGTTCATTTTTGCGCTGATGGCCTTCGCCGCCGGCTTTATCGTGCGGCCGTTCGGGGCGCTGGTGTTCGGTCGGTTGGGGGACATGATCGGGCGCAAATACACCTTTCTCGCGACGATCATTCTGATGGGCGTCGCGACCTTCTGCGTCGGCCTGCTGCCGACCTACGCCAGCATCGGCATCGCCGCGCCGATCATTCTGGTGGTGCTGCGCATGCTTCAGGGCCTGGCGCTCGGCGGTGAATACGGCGGTGCAGCCACCTACGTGGCCGAGCACGCGCCGATCGGCAAGCGCGGTTTCCATACCAGCTGGATTCAATCCACCGCGACCCTCGGCCTGTTGCTGTCGCTGCTGGTGGTGCTCGGTTGCCGCTATTTCACTGGCGATCAGTTTGAAGTGTGGGGCTGGCGCATTCCGTTCCTGTTGTCGATCGTGCTGCTGGGCATTTCCACCTGGATTCGCCTGAGCCTGCACGAGTCGCCGGCGTACCTGAAAATGAAAGAGGAAGGCAAAACCTCGAAAGCGCCGATCCGCGAATCCTTCGGCAAATGGGAGAACCTCAAAGTCGTGCTGATCGCCCTGTTCAGCATCAACGCCGGGCAAGCGGTGACCTTCTATGCGGCGCAGTTCTACGTGCTGTTCTTCCTGACCCAGTTCCTGAAAATGGATCCGGCGGTGGCCAACACTTTGTTGATCATCAGCGTGGTCATCGGCGCACCGTTCTTCATCTTTTTCGGCTGGCTGTCAGACAAGGTCGGGCGTAAACCGGTGCTGATGCTCGGCTTGCTGCTGGCCACGGCGCTGTACTTCCCGATCTTCAAATCCCTCGCCCACTACGCCAACCCTGCGATCGATCAGGCCAGCCGTCAGGCACCGATCACCGTGCTGGCGGATCCGGCGACCTGCACCTTCCAGTTCGACCCGGTGGGCAAAGCCAAATTCGACAGCCCGTGCGACAAGGTCAAGACCTTCCTGGTCAAGCAAGGCCTGCCCTACTCCAGCGCCGCCGCCCCGGCGGGCAGCGCCGTGCAAGTGAGCGTCGGCGACGTCAAACTCGATGGCTTCGACGAGGCCGCCCTGCGCGGCGCGATCACCCTCGCCGGCTACCCGCAACAGGCCGATCTTCAGCAGATTAACAAACCGATGATCGTCGCCCTGATCGTGGCGCTGATCATCATCTCGGCCATGTGCTACGGCCCGCTCGCGGCGCTGATGGTCGAACTGTTCCCGACGCGCATTCGCTACACCTCGATGTCGCTGCCGTACCACATCGGCAACGGCTGGTTTGGCGGATTCTTGCCGACGGTTTCGTTTGCGCTGGTGGTGTACACCGGGGACATCTTTTACGGGCTGTGGTATCCGGTGTTGATTACCGGGGTGAGCCTGGTGGTGGGGATGATCTGTTTGCGTGAGACGAAGAATATCGATCTCGACAAGAACTGATGCGTTAAACAAAGCCGCTTCGGGTTTTTCCTGAAGCGGTTTTTTACTGCTCGATGGACTGCCATCGACAGAGTGATGGCATTTAAATACCATTCGGCCAGTTCGACATACTTGCCTTCTAAAACCTCGCAATCCTAAGGAACAGGATAATGGCCGAAGCACCGGTGAATGAAACATCCTCCGAAAACACCCCCCAGCCAGTAAGCCAACAAGAGAGAACCAACCGAGGGAGCAAGTTCCTTTTATGGTTTGGCCAAGCCATTGTCCCATTGTTGCTAGGCTCCTTTCTTTTCAGCGGCATTCTCGAAGGCTACAAAAGCTCGCTAGGTGACAAGAAAGACATCATCGACAGCTATTACCGGCCAATGAGGATGCTGCAAGCTTCCTGTGCCATGCAACACCAGCAGTTGGCAAATCAGTACGGCGAGTTGGCTGCCAACTACCAGTTACAGTTTGGAGAGCTCACTCACATGCTTACCGAGCCTGAGTCTTCTGCTTCGTTGGGCTATGAGATCATTCCTAAAACAATTGCGAACACTACTAGGGAACTGTCCAAAACTATTCATGAATCAAATGTCGCTGTGCGGCAATGCCATGTCGACCTCTATATAAAATATGAGGAGCTGGCATTGGTAACGGGCACTTATGACAAGTTCAAGCGATTAGCAAGCACCCGGGACAAGCGACTCGGACAAGTAGATAGGCAATTGCTAACCAAAAGAGCTCCCTATCTCGCCGCTGCGAACACGGATGAGATGATGAAATTATTACGAAAATTGGCTATTTCGCGATCCGACAAGCTCTTGGACCAAACCCAAATACTCAAGGAAATCGGTGCCTACGCCAATCCCGCGATCGAACTGAATCGTCTGCTCATGACTAACGAACTTGACCGTTTTGGTACCGAACAAGCCTTCTTCACGTCGACCCGAAATCTTTTCGCACGAGAAATCAGCTCACGTCAGTCCAAAGGCTTTTTCAGCTATCTCTTTTGAGCGGAACCAGATTACTTATGAAAAGGAAATCACTCCGTTGAACGATCAATATGTATCCATTACCTGCCCAACCCTGCAGTCGCTCGAACCTGTACTGCGGAGTTGGATCGCCTGCACCCAGCGTTACATTAATGTATGGAATGGAGGTGATTTGCCTTACTGGTACAACGAGCAGGCTAACGTCAGCATTCTTGCCGGTGCTGCTTGGAAAGCCGACTGGACGGCCATCGAGGAATACCAGATCAGTAAGGTTGCGACAGAGGCGAGCGAGCAGATTACGTTGATCGGCCGAAATGATTTATACATTGCCAACGACACAAAGGGTTTTTGCATCGAAGCCAAAGTGGCTTATTTGGATATCAGCGATACCAAAAACACGAGTAAATACATTAAACGCAGGCTTGCAAATGCCACACAGGATGCAGAACGGCTGAATTATCACGAACCACGTCTCGGCGCAGTGTTTGTTGCTCCGTACTCACGGGATAAACCGGCAACCCTCCTACAGATTCAAGTTTTTCAGCAGAAAATGCTGGAACTCGACGTACAAGCCTTGGCATGGGTGGCACCCATCAACGCCCAGCAAACCTGTAGCCACGACAACAAGTACTATCCCATGGTGGCATTGCTTCTGAAGACAACAAAACCTCAAGCGGTCCCCCTCCTTGAGAGGGCGCTTGAGCCAGTTCTTATACCTCAGCCTTGATCACCTCGAACTTCACCTGATCCGGATAAAACGCCACGTAGTCGCGGATCGGCGCTACTGACACTTTCGGATTTTCGTAAGTCCACACCGCGTTCGCCCCTTCATGTCCCGGCACTTGCAGGCTGAAGTAATTGGCATCGCCCTTGTACGGGCAATAACTGGTGTGGTCGGTGCGGGCGAAATACTTTTCGTCGATGTCTTCGCGGGGGACGTAATAGACCGGCGGGTAGTTGGCTTCGTTGAGAATCATGACGTGGGAAGACGCTGCGACCTGGATGCCGTGGAATTTAACTATCAGGCAGCCGGGAAGTTGTTCGAGGGCAATGACGGGACTGGGGCCGGAGGTTTTCATGGGGGTTCTCCTGGATACGGCGAAGAGACCGGTTCAGGTATAGCCCATTGGTGCGGGTTGGGTTGGGTTTACAGCTGAACGGCCCCTCAACAGCAAAAGCCCCTCACCCTAGCCCTCCCGAAACGTCGGACCGCCCGGAGGGAGAGGGGACTGACCGAGTTGTCTGGCGAAATCCATCGACCTGAAAAATCTTGTCGATTATGGATTCAAAGCCAATCGTTCAAGTCGGTGAATTTCGCCAATATCCCCCATTCGGTTCCCTCTCCCACTGGGAGAGGGTTAGGGTGAGGGCCGCTCTTCAGGCATCACGCAACGATATCAGTCGCCAACGCTTGCCCCACCACACCCACGGCAAAGTCCACCGAACCCTGCCCCGTCAGGTCAACCATCAGGCTGGTCTGATTGGTCTGCTCGAAGTAGGTCAGGATCGCATCGCCCGCATGCCCAGTGAAGCCGCTGACGAAGTTCAACGACGCCGCGCCCGTGGTAAAACCGGCGATCCCCGATAAGTCGATCTTGTCCAGGCCGCTGGTGAAATCCATGATCCAGTCCGGCGCAGTCATGGTCGAATCGCTGGCAGCACCAAACACAAAAGTGTCTGCACCTGCACCACCCCACAAGGTATCGCCACCGCCACCACCGTAAATGATGTCATTACCGGCACCGCCGACCAGTTCGTTGGCAACGGCGTTGCCGATCAGCAGGTCATTGCCTGAACCGCCGATGGCATTTTCCACGGTTACACCGTAAGCAATGGAAACGTTGCCCACCAGACCGCCAACATCGGAGAACGAGCCTTCATTGAGGTTGATCTTCTGGTTCTGGCTGAAGCCGGAGAAGTCCAGCGTGTCATTACCGCCGCCATCCCACACCGAGAAAACCACTTTGGAGGAGGCCGAAGTGGCGCTGTAGAAATCGCGCTCGGCATTGGAGTTGAAGCCGTATGTGGTGTCATCGGCGCGGGTCGCGTAGTTGGCGCCATACAGTTTCTGCACCGCGACAATATCGTCGAGCAACGGCGCCGAGGCGTACGCGCCGCTGCCGTCCTTGCTGAAGTTTTGCTCGGTGTTGGCTTCGCTCCAGTAGCTCATCAGGCTGTAGCCGCGAGTGTCTTCGGCGTACTTGGCGTCGTTGTAGGTCGGATTGCCGTTGCCGGCGTTGTAGGCCCCGGGGTGCGACAGGCCGAGGGTATGACCGATCTCGTGGGTCAGAGTCTGGCGCCCGTAGTTGTTGGTATCCGGGGTTTTGTTGACCTGATACTGATCGTTGATCAGGTACCACGACTGACCGTCATAGCTGCCGCCGCTCGGCAGGTAAGCGAACGCTGCGCCACCGGTGCTGACATCGTAGTTACCGAAGGTCATGTGGCCATCGCCGCCCTTGCCTTCAGTGAAGGTGACGTTGGCGACGTCAGCCCAGGATTGCATGGCCAGCACGGCCTGGGCCTTTTGCTGGGCGCTGAACTCGCTGAAGTTGCCCAGTTTCGGGTTGTAGTTCGCAGGCTTTTCGGTGAGAAAGCTGTAGCTCAGGTCGATCTTGCCGTCAGCGTTCTTGTCGCCCCACGACAGGCCTTTACGCAAAATTTCATCCGCAGCCTGATCGGCAGTGAATGAGGGTTTGCCATTAACCAGCCCGACGCCACGGTCATACAGGTGGCTGAAGGTATCGATTTCGTCGAAGGCGCTGCTGGTTTTCGATTTGGCTTGAGCCATGATGGACTTCCTTGTTTCTGAGTAGTCAGTGTCGACAGACCACGGCGATCTTCTGGCGAGATCGTCCTGTCACTCGCGTGTTTGCATCGGCGAAAAACCTGACACAGGCGCAAACCGGGCGCTAATCAATTTCTCGATAGCCCGGCCTGCGTCCCTGTATTACCCGTCACGTACTGCAATGTTTTTTATCTGTATATCCATACAGATAAAAGTTGCCCCTGACGCCAAGTCCGGCCATTCTGTGCACCTGTTCGGACCTTGATCGACGATGGTGGTTATGCTGCTGTACCTCTGTGAAAAACCCTCCCAGGCCAAAGATATTGCGGCCGTGCTCGGCGCCAAGCGTCGGGGCGACGGTTGCTGGCTGGGAACGGACGTCACGGTGACCTGGTGCATCGGCCACTTGCTCGAAACGGCCCCGCCGGATGCCTATGACGCACGTTACAAGCGCTGGGTGCTGGCCGATCTGCCGATCATTCCGGACAAGTGGAAAATGACCGTCAAACCGCGCACCGCCAGCCAGTACAAAGCGGTCAAACGCCTGCTCGGTGAAGCCAGCGAGCTGATCATCGCCACCGACGCCGACCGTGAGGGCGAGATGATCGCCCGGGAATTGGTCGAGCACTGTCGTTATCGCGGGCCGATCCGCCGTTTATGGCTCTCGGCACTGGACGAAGCTTCGATCCGCAAGGCCCTTGCCGCACTGAAACCCGGGGCCGAGACCTTCAGCCTGTATCACTCGGCGCTGGGCCGCTCGCGGGCGGACTGGTTGATCGGCATGAACATGAGCCGGCTGTTCACGCTGCTCGGGCGACAATCGGGTTATCAAGGGGTGTTGCCGGTAGGCCGCGTGCAGACGCCAACCTTGCGCCTGGTGGTGGATCGCGACCGCAGCATCGCCGATTTCGTGCCAGTGCCGTTTTGGGCGATCGATGTCGATCTGTTGCACAACGGCATCCCGTTTACCGCGCAGTGGCGGGCGCCGTCGGATGTCTGTGACGATCAGGATCGCTGCCTGAATCAGGCGCTGGCCCAGCAAGCGGCTGCTGCGATCAGCAGCGCTGCCAGTGCCCGGGTGGTCAAGCTGAAAACCGAGCGCATGCGTGAGGTGGCGCCCCTGCCCTTCGATCTCGGCACCCTGCAGGAAGTCTGTTCGAAGAAACTCGGCCTCGGCGCGCAGGAAACCCTCGACATTGCCCAGGCGCTCTACGAAACCTACAAGGTCATCACTTACCCGCGCAGTGATTGCGGTTTCCTGCCCTTGAGCCAACACAGCGAGGCACCGGGGATTCTCGCCGCGTTGCGGCAGGCCGATCCGGGTCTTGAGGCGCTCAACGGGTTTCTGGAGCCGCAACGCAAATCCCGGGCATGGAACGACGCCAAGGTCAGCGCTCACCACGGCATTATCCCTACCGCTGCTGCGAAGAATCTTGAACGCCTGACCGGCAAACACCGCGCGGTCTACACCCTGATTCGCGCACGCTATCTGGCGCAGTTTCTGCCCAATCACGAATACGATCGCACCCAAGCCGATTTCGATTGCGCCGGTGAAGCGTTGCGCGCAGTCGGCAAACAAATCATCGAACCGGGCTGGAAACGCGCATTACCCGAAGCTCTGGCAGCGGCCAAGGGCCGCGAAGCACCCGCGCCGCAAACCTTGCCGGCCCTGAGCCAAGGCGTCGAATGCGCCATCGCCGCAGTGAAGTTCAAGGATCTGTGGACGCAACCACCGAAACCCTACACCGAGGGCGATCTGATCAAGGCGATGAAAAACGTCGCCAAACTGGTCGAGGATCCACTGCTCAAACAGAAACTCAAGGACACCACCGGCATCGGCACAGAAGCCACCCGCGCCTCGATCATTCAGGGCTTGATTGATCGGGGCTATCTGGTGAAAAACGGCAAGGCTCTCGCGGCCACCCCGGCGGCGTTCAGCCTGATCGATGCGGTGCCTCGCGCGATTGCCGACCCCGGCACCACGGCGATCTGGGAGCAGGCGCTGGACATGGTGCAAAGCGGCGAAATGAGTCTGGAAGAATTTGTCACCAAACAAGCGGCGTGGATGAGCAAACAGGTTACACGCTGCTCGAGCCTCAGCCTGACCATCAGCGGCCCGCCGCCGGCCGGTAAAGCGGCGGCACCGTGGAAGAAGAAACGCAAATCGACCCGCAGCAAAACCACGGGTACGACAAAACGCACAGCGAAACCGTCAGGCAAATAAAACCCGCTAGTGTTTCTGCAAGGCTCAGCACTTTCAGGAACCCGGCGCATGGCCAATATCGAACTGCAACCCGCTCAGCGCGATGAGCTGGATATCATCGAAAACCTCATGCAGTTCTACATGTACGACTTCAGCGAGTGGCTGCCGCTGAGGCTCGCCGAACACGGCTTCTTCTCCATCCAGCCGAAAATCGACTACTGGCGCCACCCGGCCACTCGACCGTTCCTGATTCAGGTCGACGGCGAACTCGCCGGTTTCGTGACCGTCGATAACGAAATCCATATCCCCGGCGCCGAACACAACATCGGCTACTTCTTCATAGCGCGACGCTTTCGTGGCCAAGGCGTCGCGCAGTTTGTCATCTCTGCCCTCTTGAGCCAGATCCCCGGTCAATGGCAGATTTTCCATATCGACGCCAACCTGCCGGCACAGCGCTTTTGGGCCAGGCTGATCCCAGCATTGAGCGGCGGCGAGTTCACCGTGCAGCAGCGTGAAGTGGACGGTTATCCGTGCACCTTCTACGTCTTGCGCGCACCCTTTTCCGTTGCCTGAACGGATTCTTTCTCATTCCAAAACAGCTTTGTCCGACAATATGTAGTGAACAAAAATAATCACTACAAAACCGTTGACGGCGTCGTTTTGCTTTTGCATGATGAAGACGTTCCCCGATCGGGAACACGCGTAACACGCTTGAGCAAACTCGTCTGACCGCCGAGTTGTTTTTTCCGGATACACGCTGCCCACAAGGCAGATTGAAGAAGCTGACCTGGCCTGAACGTCCAGTACAAGGACGAGAAGCGCTGGCGAAAATTCTCAAGACGCTTGTGCGTCGACACGGTAAATGTCGTCAAGGAGCCTCCCGGTTTTCGCTGCTTCTCCTCGTTGTGACGCTATTGCGTAGCAGTTATTCAACACGACTACATGCAACAGATGCACGACCCCGTACTTCACACGGGCGAGCGCTGACGTCCTGGTTTCGGTGCCAGGGATCAACTAACCGATGGGCTACCTGTATTAGCGAATCAACTTTGAAAGATCACCAGACTGGTCAAGGGGCAATATCATGAATCTGAACAATCAACCGACTATCGAAGAACTGGCTCGTATGTTCGCGGCGCAGAAAGACAGCCACGACAGCCATATTCTCTGGATCAGCAAGTCGGGGCAGGTGCATATCGACTGCCTGGCGACTCATGCTGACGAAGACGAGTTCGACCGCAATCATCAGAACCTGCTGGCCCGCTTGAAGATGTACCGCCGTGGCCACGGTTATGTTGGCAAGAAGGCAGCGGCCGACAAGGACTTCATCGGTAATGTTCTGCAAACGCTGAAACAGGCGTGGGATTCGATGCAGAACAAGAATGAAGTTCGGGTGATTGATCGGTTCTGCTGAGTTAGTAATCAAATAATTGAAAGGCCTGTTTCCTTAAAGGAAGCAGGCCTTTTTTTGTTCGCTTGCATTGATTTGGCGTGACTGGAATTGCCCCTCACCCCAGCCCTCTCCCGAGGGAGAGGGAGCCGATTTGCTCTGCGTTTAAGTTTGGCTCAAAACTTTCAGGTCGGCGTAAATCGCACGAACACCTCGGCCAGTCCCCTCCCAAGGGAGAGGGAGCCGATTTGTGCTGCGCTTAAAATTTTAGTTCGACTCAAAACTTTCAGGTCGGCGTAAATCGCACAAGCACCTCGGTCAGTCCCCTCACCCTAGGGAGAGGGAGCCGATTTATGGTGCTTTCAGAACCTGAGTTCGACTCAGGTTTCTCAGGTCGGCGTAGATCGCACAAGCAACTCGGTCAGTCCCCTCTCCCACTGGGAGAGGGTTAGGGTGAGGGGCTTCCCATGTCCAACACCAATTCCACAAACGCCACCGCCGCCGCACTGTGATAATTATTGCGCCGCCGCAACAACGCCGCTCCACGCTCCGGCGCATCACCTTCAACCCGCAACCGGCGCAACGCCCGATCCTCCGTCGCAATCGCCTGCGGCAACATCGTCGCCATCGGCGAACAACGCACCACTTCCAGCAACGTACTCACCGAGTTCACCTCGATCCGCACCTGCGGCGTAATCCCGTGTTGGCGAAAATACTCATCCACCGATAACCGCGTAATGAAGTCCGGCGCCAACAAGGCGAAATCCAGCGAAGCGATATCCTCCGGTGTCAGCACCGCCACACTGTCATACAGCGGATGCTCACGCCCGACCATGATCCCCAACGTCTCGGTAAACGCCGGAATGCATTCGATATCGGCATTGCGCACCGGCGTAAACGCAATCGCAATATCCAGCGAGTCATCCGCCAGCCCCGCCTCGATGTCATCCATCGACAGCTCAAAAATCTGCAAATTTATCCCCGGATACCGCGCGGCAAAATCGCGCACCAACGGCCCGACCAGATACGCCATGAACGTCGGCGTCATCGCCAGACGCAACGTCCCGCGAGACAAATCCTTCACGTCATGCAACGCGCGTTTACCCGCCTCCAACTCCACCAGCACCCGCCGCGCGCACTCGATGTAAGCCTCGCCAGCATCCGTCGGTTTGACCGTACGCGAAGTGCGATCAAACAAGCTCACCCCAAGGGTTTCCTCCAGTTGGCGAATCTGCTGCGACAGGGTCGGCTGTGAAACATGCAATGCCTCGGCGGCACGGGTGAAGCCGCCGTGATCGGCGACGGCCAACAGATAACGCAAATGTCGCAGCAGCATGGGAAACACCATCTATAGGCAGGACTTATGCGAAGCATTGTATATCGGTCTTGGACGCTATGGATCAATCAGCAGAAGATCAATCCCACACAGCAAGCCAACCCCTGAAAGGAGTGACACCATGCAACAGTCCCACGCCTACAACGACACCAGCCTGGCCCTGACTACCCGCATTCTCGATGCCAAGGCACGCAAAGATCTGTCATGGCAGGATCTCGCTGACGACACCGGTCTGAGCCTGGCGTACGTCACCGCCGCCCTGCTCGGCCAGCACCCGCTGCCGGAGAACGCCGCGCAAGTGGTCGGTGACAAGCTTGAACTGAGCGCTGAAGACGTCGCGGCGATGCAGATCATCCCGCTGCGTGGCAGCCTCAGCGGTGTGCCGACCGACCCGACCATCTACCGCTTCCACGAGATGATCCAGATCTACAGCACCACCCTCAAAGCCTTGGTTCACGAACAGTTCGGCGACGGCATCATCAGCGCGATCAACTTCAAACTCGACATCAAGAAAGTCGAAGACCCGGAAGGCGGCTCCCGCGCTGTGGTCACCCTCGATGGCAAGTTCCTGCCCCTGCGTCCGTTCTGATCTGCACGGGCCCGCACCCTGCGTGCGGGCCACCCCACCTCAAATGGCTACCCGTCACCCAACACATCTGGAGGCTGCCCCATGCAAAAAATTCTGTTGATTCTGGCTTTGCTCGGCGGCATTTGCGCCCAGGCATCTGCCGCTGACGAGGCCGTCGCCTACCGCTACGGCATGCAACTGGATGTCGCCCAAGTGCTGAGCATTACCCCGGTTGCCGATGTGTGTGGCGTGGTGCCGGTGGAGATGACGTATCTGGACAGCCACGGCGGCAAACACATTCTTCAATACAGCGAATTCGGCAGCGGTTGCTCGAACTGAGAGGACAACACCATGAAAAACCTGATTGATGGCTTCCTGAAATTCCAGAACGAAGCGTTTCCGCAACGCACCGAACTGTTCAAACACCTGGCAACCACGCAAGAGCCCGGCACCTTGTTCATCACCTGTTCCGACAGCCGTGTCGTGCCGGAACTGCTGACCCAGCAAGAACCTGGCGAGCTGTTCGTGATCCGTAACGCCGGTAATATCGTGCCGTCCTACAGCCCGCATCCGGGCGGGGTTTCGGCCACGGTGGAATACGCGGTGGCGGTGCTTGGGGTGACCGACATTGTGATCTGCGGGCATTCGGACTGCGGCGCGATGACCGCGATTGCGCAGTGCAAATGCATGGATCACCTGCCCGCCGTCAGTGGCTGGCTGCAGCATGCCGAGTCAGCGAAAGTGGTTAACGAAGCGCGGCCACATGCCAATGACGCGGCGAAGTTGAGCTCGATGGTGCGCGAGAACGTGATCGCGCAACTGGCGAATATTCAGACCCATCCGAGCGTGCGTCTGGCTCAGGAGAAAGGCCTGCTGAATCTGCATGGCTGGGTGTATGACATCGAGACCGGTTCGATCGATGCGCTGTCCGCCGACCGCCGCACGTTTGTGCCGCTGGCTGAACAGCCAGCGACTTGCGCGATCCATGCACAAACCACCCACGCGGCCTGAGCAACTGATCGTTCCCACGCTCTGCGTGGGAATGCCTCCGGGGACGCTCTGCGTCCAGTGACGCGGAGCGTCACGGGCTGCATTCCCACGCCGGAGCATGGGAACGATCGTTGTCCGCCAGATCAGCGTTTTACTGTGAGATCGATCTGGCTCATGCGGCTGCGCACAGTGAACACGCCATCCCCCGAAAGAATCGCACTGCGCGCAAACAAGCGCCCGCTCTCCCAGTTCGAAAGCCCCAACTCCGGCTTGTTCAACGCGTACTGCCCATCGACCCAACGGGTAATGCCGTTGCCCACGAACGGCGCATTCACCGCGTTGTAAAAACGCTCCTGAACCTGCGCATCTTCACTGATCAACGACACGGTGAATTGCGGGCTGTAGCGGTTGAACAGCGCAATCGCCTGATCCACATCGTCAACGATCATCAGGCTGACTTCCGGGGTTTCTTCCCATTCCCACTCGCGGCCCAACTCGGACTCTGCCAAGGGTTCTGCCAGTGCCTCGGTCTGATAGCCCTCGGCGCGGTAGACCTCGACCGTTGCGTTCTGCCACTCACTCGGCAAGCAGCCTTCGCTGCCTTCGACGATGTGCAATTTGCAGCCCTGGCCACGCGCAGTACCGGCCTGTTGCAGCGCGTCGAGAAACAACGGCACCAATTCCGCCGCGCGATCACGCTGGATCAGGCACACGTTGAGCGTGTTGCAGACTTTGCGATCCAGCGAGTTGCGCACCACGGCGGCGAAGCGTTTGGCATCGGCCGCACGATCCGCGATCAACCATGCACCACCCGTGCCGTGCAGGCTGACGGCGGTGCCGGCCTGCTGGGCAATGCTGCCCAACTGACTGACCGCACGACCCGAACCGCGCGCCACGGCCAGCGACAAACGTCGGTCAGCGAACATCGCCCAACCGGCCGCGTGATTGACGCTTTCCACGAGCGACACCGCACCGGCGGGCAGACCGGCATCGGCCAGCGCCGGGTTCAACGCGTGAGTGACGATGGCTTGCGCGGTACCCAATGCATCGCTGCCGATGCGCAGCACGGCGGTGTTGCCAGTGCGCAAGACACCTGCCGCGTCGGCAAAAACATTCGGCCGACCTTCGAAGACAAACGCGACGATGCCCAGCGGCGAAACCACTTGCTCGACTTTCCAGCCGTCATGCTCGACGCTGCTGATGACTTTGCCGCGTGTCGCCGCTGCGTCTCGCCAGGCACGCAGGCCGGCGATCATGTCGCGGCGCATGCGCTCGTCGGCGAGCAGCCGGGTGGTGGAGCGGCCGCGCGCCTTGGCCCGTTCGATATCGGCATGGTTGGCGGTTTCGATGTGCGCCCAGCAGTCCGGGGTTTCCAGACGTTGTGCGAACAAGTCGAAGAACTTGCTGATGGCCTCATCGGACACTGCCGACAAGGCAGTGAATGCCGCTGCCGCGCGTTCGATCGCCACGGACGCTGCTTGCTGATCCGCCACGGGGATCAGCAGCAACTCGCCACTGACCTGCTCCACCAGCAGGTGGTCACCGGGCTGAAAGCGCGCGGCCAGTTCGGGGCTGACCACGGTGACGCGGTTACCAGCGAAAGGGATCGGCGTGCCAGCGACTAGACGTTCGAGCGCGAGAGACATGAAGCGGATTCACCATGCAGGGAGCGGCCGGAAAATGTAGCGGATTACTCGATGAAATACACCTCTTCAGACACTAAAGAAACCTGTGGGAGCTGGCTTGCCAGCGATAGCGGTGGTTCAGTCAATTTATAGTGGCTGACAGGCCCTCATCGCTGGCAAGCCAGCTCCCACAGGGTTTTGTGGTGTCTGTGTGATCGGGTCAGAACACCGACCAGCCAATCCGCGAACTGAGTATCTCCAGCGCCGCCATCCCCGCCAGAGAATTCCCCGCCGCATTCAACTCCGGCGACCATACGCACACCGTGAACTGCCCCGGCACCACCGCAACAATCCCGCCGCCGACACCGCTCTTGCCCGGCAAGCCGACGCGATAAGCGAAGTTGCCCGCTTCGTCATACAGTCCGCTGGTGGCCATGATCGAGTTGACCTGCTGGGTTTGCCGACGTGTGAGGATCTGTTCGCCGCTGTGTTTGCAGAACCCGTCATTGGCCAGAAAACAGAACGCCCGGGCCAGATCAATACAGTTCATGCGCAACGCGCAGTGGCTGAAATAGCTGCGCAGCACCGCTTCGACATCGTTGTGAAAATTGCCGAACGACTGCATCAGATACGCCATCGCCGCATTGCGCGCGCGGTGTTGGTATTCGGAGTCGGCGACTTTGCCGTCGATCATGATCTGCGGGTTGCCGGACAGGCGCCGGACGAAATCGCGCATCGACAGGGTCGGTGCAGCGAAACGTGACTGGTTGATGTCGCAGATCACCAGCGCGCCGGCATTGATGAATGGGTTGCGTGGCCGACCGCGCTCGAACTCCAGCTGCACCAGCGAGTTGAACGGCTGTCCGGACGGCTCGTGACCGAGGCGTTCCCAAATCGCTTCGCCGGAATGATCGATCGCCTGCACCAGGCTGAACACCTTGGAAATACTCTGCACCGAGAACGGCGTCTCGGCGTCACCGGCGCAATACATCTCGCCGTCGTTGCCGTACACAGCGATGCCCAGCTGATTGGCCGGCACGGTGCCGAGGGCAGGAATGTAGTCAGCCACCTTGCCCTGCCCGATCAGCGGGCGGACAGCGTCAAGAATCTCGTTCAACAGCGCTTGCATGCCGGGTTCCGAAGTCTCGCCCCATGGGATTGCGGGGACACTGGGGCTAGACGCTGCGCCCGCCCGTCGAATCACACCGGCCGTAATCGCGCGGAGTGTTCTAGGCTCAAGCGCACATTCAAAAACGGGAGAGCACCCATGCAGCTCGAAGGCTCCTGCCATTGCGGCGAGGTCACGTTCAGCCTCACCAGCGCCCACCCCTACCCTTATCAACGCTGCTATTGCTCGATCTGCCGCAAGACCCAGGGCGGCGGCGGATATGCGATCAACCTCGGCGGCGACGCGACCAGTCTCAAGGTGCGCGGGCGCAAGCACATCAGCGTTTATCACGCGAAGATGAAGGACGACGGCGCCAAACGCGCCCATCGCAGCAGCGCCGAACGGCATTTCTGTTCACTGTGCGGCAGCGGCTTGTGGTTGTTCAGCCCGGAATGGCCGGAGCTGATCCACCCGTTCGCCTCGGCGATCGATACGCCGTTGCCGGTGCCGCCGGAGCACACGCATCTGATGCTCGGCTCGAAAGCACCCTGGGTCGAAGTCGAGGCCAAATCGAAAGACCAACAGTTCGACGTCTACCCCGAAGAATCCATCGCCCAGTGGCATGAACGCCTCGGGTTGACCCGATAGACAATCGCCGCCATTCCTCTATCCCTGTGGGAGCTGGCTTGCCAGCGATGAGGACAGCTTGTTCAAAATCAATGTTGGCTGTCCCACCGCTATCGCTGGCAAGCCAGCTCCCACAAGGTTCTTTTTTCACCTTTTGATTTTTGTAGTTCCCTTTTCCCGCACTCGTTCGGTTAACCCCTCAGAAGCACTTCAACTACCGATCGATTCGATGCAAAGGGATCTCCATGTCGCACGTCCGTTTCGCCCTGTGCCCGCTGGCACTGGCCCTGCTGAGCATTTCTGCCAACGCCGCTGAAAAAACCGACCAGACCTTGCAACTGGGCGCCACCAGTATTTCCGCGCAAGGCCTCGGCGCCACCACCGAAGACACCCGCGCCTACACCACCGGCGCCATGTCCTCGGCCACCGGCCTGCCGCTGTCGATCCGCGAAACCCCGCAATCGGTGACCGTAGTCACCCGCCAACAGATGGACGACCGCGGTGTGCAAAGCATTGGCGATGCGCTGCGCAATACCCCCGGCATTTCCATGCAGAAGTACGACAGCGACCGTACCGAATTTTCCGCCCGTGGCCTGGCGATCACCAACTTCCAGTACGACGGCGTCAACATTCCTTACGATGGCGTGTACGGCGAGAACCCGAACAATGGCGACGACGCCGCGAGCATCGACCGCATTGAAATCATCAAGGGCGCGACCGGCCTGATGACCGGCTCAGGCGATCCGTCGGCTACGGTCAACCTGATCCGCAAGAAGCCGACCAAGGCATTCAAAGCCTCTATCAGCGGCACCGTTGGTTCGTGGGATGCCTACCGCACCGTGGGTGATATTTCCGGTTCACTGACTGAATCGGGCAACGTGCGCGGACGATTCGTCGGCGCTTATTCAGATCAGAACTCTTACCTGGATCACTACAGCCAGCGCAAAGACCTGTTCTACGGCATTCTCGAGGCCGACCTGAGCGACGACACCCTGCTGACCTTCGGCGTCGACAAATCCAGCACCACACCACGGGGTTCGTCGTGGACGGGCAACCCGGTGTACTTCGCCGATGGCGGGCGCACTGATTTCGGGCGGCACTTCAACTCTGCCGCTGACTGGAGCCGCCGCGATTTCGACAACATCACCTACTTCGCCTCCTTGGAACAGGCGTTGGCCAACGACTGGAAATTCAAGGTCAGCCTCGACCAGAAAACCACCGATCACGACACGCGTCTGGCCTCGGCCAGCGGCGGCAATCCGAATCGCGCCACGGGCGAAGGCATGTTCATGTATTGGGGGCGCTGGGAAGGTCATCGTGTACAGAACACCGCTGACGTCAACGTCTCCGGCCCGTTCACGCTGGGCGGTCGCGAGCATGAACTGATCGCCGGCGTCATGACCTCGCACTCGCGCCAGACCGGTTCGACCTACGACACCAGTGCGTTTTCCGAAGTCCCGGGGAGCATTTACGACTGGGACGGCAATCTGCCGAAACAGGACTTCCCGAAGAACGGCAAATACGAGCGCACGCAAAGTCAGAACGGCATTTACCTGGCCACGCGCCTGCGCCCTACCGACGATCTCTCAGTGATTCTCGGCAGCCGCTTGAGCACCTTCAAATACAACGAAGACTACCGCTACAACCCCGGCGCCGGCCTCGACGGCACCCACACCAGTTACAAGGAACACGGCGTGGTCACGCCTTACGCCGGGGTGATTTATGACCTCGACGACACCTACTCGCTGTATGCCAGCTACACCAGCATTTATCAGCCGCAGACCTACAAAGACACCAACGGCTCGACCCTTGCCCCGGTCGAGGGCGACAGCTATGAAACCGGTTTGAAAGCGGCGTATTTCGACGGTCGCCTCAACGCCAGCCTGGCGTTCTTCCGCATCGAGCAGGACGGCGTGGCCGAGTCGATCGGCACCAACGCGGTGACCAACGAAGGCATCTATAAAGCCATCGACGGCGCCACCACCAAAGGCGTGGAGCTGGAGCTGGCCGGCGAACTGGCCGAAGGCTGGAATATCTCCGCCGGCTACACCTACGCGCGCACCCGTGATGCCGATGAGCAGCGCATGTACGGTTATCCGTTGTCGACCACCAAACCCGAGCATACGGTGCGCACCTTCACCACTTACCGTTTGCCCGGCGTGCTGGACAAGGTGACAGTCGGTGGCGGCGTGAGCTGGCAGAGCGCGTTCTACGGCAAGATCTACAGCGCCCCGGCCGGCGACTACACGCGGATCAAACAGGGCGGCTACACCCTCGTCGACCTGATGAGCCGCTATCAGTACAACGAGCACCTGAGCTTCACGGTCAACGCCAACAACGTGTTCGACAAGCGCTACCTGACCGGCCTGGGCAACTTCGACACCACGTTCTACGGTGAGCCGCGCAATTTGATGCTGACCACCAAGTGGGATTTCTGATCGTTAACAAACCTTGAATTTGCGGCGCCATGGATGGCCCCATCGCTGGCAAGCCAGCTCCCACAAGGATTCGAGGTATTGCCGTGAGAACAGTCACACCGCCAATACCTGTGGGAGCTGGCTGGCCAGCGATGGCGGTGGGGCAGCTACAAAAATCTTGATTGGGCTGCCATTAATCCAGATGCGCCCATGTCATCCGGAACGACGCCCCACCCCAAATCGAATCGCCCACCTCAACCTGCCCGCCATGGGACTGTGACACCCGGCGCACCAACGCCAGGCCCAAACCAAACCCGCCGGTGCGGCGATCCCGACTGGCATCCAGCCGCGAAAACGGCTCAAAGATTTTCTCCCGCCCGTGCACCGGCACGCCCGGCCCATCGTCGTTGACCCGCACTTCGTAATAATCGCCGGTGCGCACCAGCGTCACTTCAACTCGCTGATCGGCATAGCGAATCGCATTGCGCAGCAGATTGATCACCGCCCGCGCCATGAATCGCGGTTCGATGCGCACGGTGTCGAGCCGGCAATCACCAATCAGCAACTGCACGCCCGCCTCTTCGGCCTCCAGCGCCACGCTGCCGACTACGCTGTCGAGCCAATTGGCAGCCTGGATGTTTTCGCGTTTGATCACCGTCGCGCCGCGCTCAAGGCTGGCGTAGGTGAGCAGTTCGGAAACCATCTCCTCCAGCTCGCCGAGGTCGGCGTACATGTCAGCAATCAACTCACGGTTCTGACTGGCGTCCGGTTGCTGCTTGAGTTGATCGAGTTCAAACGACAGCCGCGCAATCGGCGTGCGCAACTCGTGAGACACGGCGTTGGTCAGTTCCCGCTGATTGGCGATCAGGCCTTCGATGCGCGCCGCCATCAGGTTGAAGTGCTCGGCCAGATCGCGGATGTTCGAGCGTTTCGACAATTGAATGCGCACCGACAGATCGTTGTCGCCAAAACGCTCGGCGGCCAGACGCAGTTTCTCCAGATCACGCCAGTGCGGACGCACCCAGAAAAACAGGACGATGCCGATCATCACGGCAATCATCAGGTAGGCGCCGGCGATGTAGAACGGCATCAGACTCGGTTCGGCCGGCAAGCGGATGCTGAGCAGTTGCGGGCCATCGTCAATCGCGGAAATGTACTGGGTGTATTTGTCACGGATCACCAGCAGCCCTTTGGCCAACTCGGCTTTTTCCGTTTCGCTCAGTGTCAGTTCAGAGGCGTCGACCAGCATCAGCCCCAAACCATAATGCGGGCGAATCGTTTCCAGCTGGTTTTCCCGGGCCGGGCCGTCGAGGTCACGCAACTGCTGAGCCAACGTCCAGGCCTGCCCGCGCACCGCCTCACGGTTGTAATCCTGCATCTGATAATCGAGCAAGGCATCAAAGGTGCGTTCAACCGTCTGCAACGCCAGCACCAGACCCATCGTCATGACCAGAAACAGCCCGAAAAATAACCGCAGCATCTACAGCTCCCACGCGAACGGATTGAACAGATACCCCTTGCCCCACACGGTCTTGATACAGATCGGCTCGCGGGGATTGTCTTTGAGCTTGTTGCGCAATTTACTGATGTAGACGTCGACGCTGCGATTGAGCCCATCGAAGGCGATCCCGCGCATGCGATTGAGGATATCGTCGCGCGACAGCACCTTGCCCGCCGCGCTGGCCAGCAACCACAGCAGCTCGAATTCCATGGTGGTCATTTCAATGACCTCACCCGCCAGCCGCACTTCACGGCAGCTGCGGTCGACGCTCAACTGGCCGAACTCCAAAAAACTCACCACGTTGCTGTCCGGCACCTGTCGCCGTTGCAAGGCCCGCAGCCGGGCCAGCAGCACCGGCGGCTTGATCGGTTTGATCACGTAGTCATCGGCGCCGGACTCCAGACCGAGGATATGGTCGAGGTCATCTTCCTTGGCGGTCAGAATCACGATCGGCGTGTCCGACACGCTGCGAATCTCCCGACACACGTGCAAACCGCTCTGCCCCGGCAACATCAGGTCAAGCACCACGACTTTCGGTTTGAACTCGAGAAAGGCAGCCACGGCCAGGTCGCCACGATGCACCGTACGCACCTCGTAGCCGTGTTGTTCGAGAAAGTGTGCAATCAGCGCAGCGAGGCGCTCATCGTCTTCCACCAGCAGGACTTTGCCAAAACCCAGGTTATCCATAACGACCGTCTGCCGCCCATGTGTGAAGTGGCCGGCATTATGGCGGCTTTCGTGGCGGTGGCGTTTGTTTCAGGCAGCAAAAACCGGCCGCTGGGGCCGGTTTTCGGTGATGTTTCATACTCTTAAGAGTTTTTAACATTCATGCACTGATCGCTACATCTGTAGGAGCTGCCGAAGGCTGCAATCTTTTGATCCGGCTTCTTCAAAAGCAAAAGATCGCAGCCTTCGGCAGCTCCTACACGGAGTCATGCGGTGGCAGGCACGCCGCTGTGGAAGCGAAACTCTTCATCCGGCGACTCGATCAGTTCCTGCTCGGCGGCGCGGACCTTGTCGATGACCTGAGCAATATCTTTCGCATCGCCGTACTGATAAGCCAGCTTCAGATAACCCTGAAAATGCCGCGCCTCGCTTTTCAGCAGGCCAAAGTAGAACTTGCCGAGTTCTTCGTCCAGATGCGGCACCAAGGCTTCGAACCGCTCGCAACTGCGCGCTTCGATAAACGCGCCGACCACCAGCGTATCCACCAGTTTCACCGGCTCATGGCTGCGCACGACCTTGCGCAAGCCCGAGGCGTAACGACCGGCATGCAGCTGGCGCAGTTCGATCTTGCGCCGTTTCATGATGCGCATGACCTGCTCGTGGTGCACCAGTTCTTCCCGGGCCAGACGCGACATCATGTTGATCAGGTCGACGTGGGAATGGTACTTGGCAATCAGGCTCAGGGCGGTGCTGGCAGCCTTGAACTCGCAGTTCTTGTGGTCGATCAGCAAGGTTTCCTGATCGGCCAGTGCGGCCTGAACCCAGGCGTCGGGGGTGCGGCAGCCAAGGAATTCGTGGATTTCGGGAAGGATCATGGGGCTCACGGTAAAAGGTGTTCGAGCGAAGGGCGCCGATTATACCGGCCTGCCCGCAGACCACCAGCCACCACCGTTGATATGCATCAAGTCGCGCACGATCGAGCAGCAACTATAGTTGTGCAACGCCGTGCCTTTTCTTTGCTGGAGACTCCGCTCATGCAAGCCATTCGCAGCATTCTGGTGGTCATTGAACCCGAACATTCGGAAAGCCTGGCGCTCAAGCGCGCCAAGTTGATCGCCGGCGTGACCCAGGCCCATCTGCACCTGCTGGTGTGCGACAAGAAACACGATCACGCCGGCATGCTTGGCGTACTCAAGGCTGCGCTGGTGGCCGACGGCTACAGCGTGACCACCGAGCAGGCGTGGAACGAGAGCCTGCACGAAACCATCATCGAGGTGCAGCAGGCCGAGGGTTGCGGGCTGGTGATCAAGCAGCACTTCCCGGACAGTTCCCTGAAAAAAGCCCTGCTGACCCCGGCGGACTGGAAACTCCTGCGCCACTGCCCTACTCCGGTGCTGCTGGTGAAAACCGCAGGTTCGTGGAAGGACAAAGTGATTCTGGCGGCGGTTGATGTGGGCAATGCCGATGGTGAGCACCGGCATTTGCACACGACCATCATTGATCATGGCTATGACATTGCCAGTCTGGCCAAGGCGCATCTGCACGTGATCGCTGCGCATCCATCACCGATGTTGTCGGCGGCGGACCCGACGCTGCAACTGAGCGAAACCATCGAGGCGCGTTATCGCGAGCAATGCCGGGCGTTTCAGGCTGAATTCGATGTCGATGATGAACATCTGCACATCGAGGAAGGCCCGGCGGATGTGTTGATCCCGTTCATGGCGCACAAGCTGCAGGCGGCAGTGACCGTGATCGGCACGGTGGCGCGGACCGGGTTGTCAGGGGCGTTGATCGGAAATACTGCGGAAGTGGTACTGGATGCGCTGGAGAGCGATGTACTGGTGCTCAAACCGCAGGAGGTTGAGGATCATCTGGTGGAGTTGGCGGTGAAACATTAAAGATCAAAAGATCGCAGCCTTCGGCAGCTCCTACAGGTAGAACGCATTCCCATGTAGGCGCTGCGGCACGCTGCGATCTTTTGACCTTCAGGCGCCGAAGGCGTCTTTCAGAAAGCCCGGGGCGATGTAGCGCTGATAGTGCGCTTCCGACAGCAGGAAGAATTCCCGATCAATGGCATCGCGCAATTCCGGCAGGTTCCAGTCGCGAAACTCCGGCAGCAACACCATCCCGTACGCTTCCAGATTAATGATCACCCGCGCGCCACGGGCAATCAGCTGATACGCCCAGCAATACTCCGACTGATGCGGCACGAAGCGGATCTTGCGCTGTTCCAGCTGCTCGCGCAGGCGCGCCGAATCGAAAATCTCGACCTTGCCCGCCATCACTTGTGACAGCAATTGCTCCAGACGCAGCCACACCGCACGCTTTTCCTCCTCGTTGTACCCATTCCAGTGGATCACTTCGTGGTGGAAACGCTTGCAGCCACGGCACACCAGATCACCGTAAACAGTGGAGCAGAGGCCGACGCAGGGGGTCTTGATGGTCTGATTGGGCATAAGATAGGCAAAACACTGAAACGCGGAACAGGTCGGCATGTTAGCCCTTTGTCGGGCATTGATCACCCCTCAAACATCAGGGTCACAGCGGCGCGCGGCATTTGCACCGGCCACACGCATTGCCACGAAAGTCCAATAGAGCGCGACTTACCTTTAAATTTTTTTTGCCGTAGAATCAGCCAGCCTTTTAAGGCGCCAATGTCCGTTAGAAGCTGTTTTCAAAGCGTCACGAGCACAGTCGTTCCTTCAGAGCGGTGTTGGCGAGGGGTTTTTCCAGCGGGGAAAAATTCAGCGCCAACCCTCATCAGCTCCCCGTTCTGCAGGCGTAAAACTTTGAAAGCAGCTTCTGTAAGGAATTGCCGGTAATTCTGGCCGAACGACCCACAACGTCGTGAGGAGCATGAGTACGGCAATTTCGGGATGAGCGTCCCGGACACCCATTTGGGACCACTGATGAGGGTAATAACTGTGCTTGAAGCCTACCGCAAACATATCGAAGAGCGTGCAGCCCTGGGTATCGTTCCCCAGCCGCTTAACGCCGAACAAACAGCAGGCCTGGTCGAGCTGCTGAAAAACCCTCCGGCTGGCGAAGAAGAATTTCTCGTTGACCTGATCACCAATCGCATTCCACCAGGTGTGGACGAAGCGGCTTATGTCAAAGCCGGCTTCCTGTCTGCACTGGCCAAGGGCGAAGTTTCCTCCCCTCTGCTGGACAAAAAGCGCGCTGTAGAACTGCTCGGCACCATGCAGGGCGGCTACAACATCGTGACTCTGGTTGACCTGCTGGACGACGCCGAGCTGGCGCCAGTCGCTGCCGCGCAACTCAAGCACACCCTGCTGATGTTCGATGCGTTCCACGACGTCGCGGAAAAAGCCAAGAACGGCAACGTTCACGCCAAAGGCGTACTGCAATCCTGGGCTGACGGCGAGTGGTTCAAGAACCGCCCGACTCTGGCCGACAAGATCAGCCTGCGCGTTTTCAAGGTTACCGGCGAAACCAACACCGACGACCTGTCCCCTGCTCCTGATGCCTGGTCGCGTCCAGACATCCCGCTGCACGCCCTGGCCATGCTGAAAATGGCCCGTGACGGCATCGTTCCTGATCAGCAGGGCGCCATCGGCCCGATGAAGCAGATCGAAGAAATGCGCGGTCAAGGCTTCCCTATCGCCTACGTCGGTGACGTGGTCGGTACCGGTTCCTCGCGTAAATCGGCGACCAACTCGGTACTGTGGTTCTTCGGCGACGACGTTCCTTACGTGCCGAACAAGCGCGCTGGCGGTTTCTGCTTCGGCAGCAAAATCGCTCCGATCTTCTACAACACCATGGAAGATGCCGGCGCACTGCCAATCGAGTTCGACGTTTCCAACATGAACATGGGCGACGTGATCGACCTGTATCCGCATGCTGGCAAAGTCTGCAAACACGGCACCGACGAAGTCCTGACCACCTTCGAAATGAAGACCCCGGTGCTGTTGGACGAAGTCCGTGCCGGCGGCCGTATTCCGCTGATCATTGGCCGTGGCCTGACCGAGAAGGCTCGCGCCGAACTGGGTCTGCCACCGTTCGACCTGTTCAAGAAGCCGGAAGCCCCAGCTGAAAGCACCAAGGGTTTCACCCTGGCGCAGAAAATGGTCGGCAAGGCTTGCGGTCTGGCAGAAGGCCAAGGCGTTCGTCCTGGCACCTACTGCGAACCGAAGATGACCACCGTAGGTTCTCAGGACACCACCGGTCCAATGACCCGTGACGAACTGAAAGACCTGGCGTGCCTGGGCTTCTCCGCTGATCTGGTGATGCAGTCCTTCTGCCACACCGCGGCGTATCCGAAGCCGATCGACGTCACCACCCACCACACCCTGCCTGACTTCATCATGACCCGCGGCGGCGTTTCCCTGCGTCCGGGCGACGGCATCATCCACTCGTGGCTGAACCGCATGCTGCTGCCGGACACCGTCGGTACCGGTGGTGACTCGCACACCCGTTTCCCGATGGGCATTTCGTTCCCGGCCGGTTCCGGTCTGGTTGCGTTTGCTGCGGCCACCGGCGTTATGCCGCTGGACATGCCGGAATCGATCCTGGTGCGCTTCAAAGGCAAAATGAAACCTGGCATCACCCTGCGTGACCTGGTTCATGCCATTCCGTACTTCGCTATCCAGAACGGTCTGCTGACCGTCGAGAAGAAAGGCAAGAAAAACGCCTTCTCCGGCCGCATCCTGGAAATCGAAGGTCTGGAAGGTCTGACCCTGGAGCAAGCGTTCGAACTGTCCGACGCCTCGGCCGAACGTTCGGCTGCCGGTTGCACCATCAAGCTGTCGAAAGAGTCGATCACCGAGTACCTGAACTCCAACATCACCCTGCTGCGCTGGATGATCGGTGAAGGTTACGGCGATGCTCGTACTCTGGAACGTCGCGCTCAAGCGATGGAAGCCTGGGTTGCCAACCCGGAACTGATGGAAGCCGATGCCGACGCCGAATACGCCGAAGTCATCGAAATCGATCTGGCCGACATCAGCGAGCCTGTACTGTGCGCGCCGAACGATCCGGACGATGCCCGTCTGCTGTCCAGCGTTGCTGGCGAGAAGATCGACGAAGTGTTCATCGGTTCGTGCATGACCAACATCGGTCACTTCCGCGCTGCCGGTAAACTGCTGGATCAGGTCAAGGGTCAGCTGCCAACCCGTCTGTGGCTGTCGCCGCCGACCAAAATGGACGCTCACCAACTGACCGAAGAAGGCTACTACGGCATCTACGGCAAGGCTGGCGCACGCATGGAAATGCCAGGCTGCTCGCTGTGCATGGGTAACCAGGCACGCGTTGAGCCAAACAGCACCGTGGTGTCGACGTCGACCCGTAACTTCCCGAACCGTCTGGGCGACGGCGCGAACGTCTACCTGGCTTCGGCCGAGCTGGCGTCCGTGGCTTCGATCCTGGGTCGCCTGCCGACCGTCGAGGAGTACATGGAATACGCTGGCAAGATCGACAGCATGGCGGCCGATATCTACCGCTACCTGTCCTTCGACCAGATCGCCGAGTTCCGTGAAGCTGCTGCGAACGCCAACATCCCGGTCGTTCAAGCCTAACGTAACAACGCAATGAAAAACGCCGCCCATCGTGAGATGAGCGGCGTTTTTTTATGCATCACACATAGACCCTGTGGGAGCGAGCCTGCTCGCGAAAGCGATTCATCATCCAATAGTTACATCGACTGACACACCGCTTTCGCGAGCAAGCTCGCTCCCAGATTTGATTCTTACCAGACAAGAGAACTGCATTTCCCCCATAGGGTTATGGGTTGAGCTTGAGGGCTTTCTGCACGGCGCCATCGACGCTCAAACCGCTCAGGATCACACCGTTGGCCAGCACTTCAGGCAAAGCGTCCAACACCGTCAACGCTTCATGCTTGAGCCGCGCCAGAATCAATCGCTGACCTTCCTGATGCACCCGCAGGAAAAACTCCTGCATCGCCTCAATGCTGGTGCCATCAAGATCCGGCGTCTCTTCAAGACTGAGAATCACCGTGTGCACCGGCACCTCTGCATGGCGGATCAGCCGTAACGCCGCCCCCAGAATTCGTTCAACATTGGCAAAAAACAACGCCTCGCTCGGTCGAATGATCAGCACGCCGGGTTCCATCTGCGCAATGGGATGGCGCTGCACATCGACAAAATCATGCCCGCCGTCAATCCGCCCCAGCACTTGAATGTCCGCGGCCGACATTTGCTTGAGCATCAACAGCACACTGATCGCCACCGAGACCAGCAAACCGTCCAGCACGCCCAACATCAAAACGGCCGAGACCGCACAGATCACCAGCACGCGATCCCGGCGCCAGATGAAGTAGCGGCCCAGCGGCTGCAAACTCAAACCGCGACCCAACGCATGCATGACAATCGCGGCGAGAACCGGCTCCGGCGTCAGAGCAATCCACGGCAACACCGTCAGCACGATGATCAACACCACCAACGCGGCTACCCCGCCGGCCCAGCGAGACGTCGCCCCTGCAGCTTCATTTGCCGAGGTCGCCGAGTACCCCGCCCCTGCCGGCATGCCATGGAACAATCCGGAGAGCAGGTTCGACGCTCCCAGCGCCAACAGATCACGGTTTGAGGTGACGCGGTCACCATGCTTGAGCGCATAAGCGCTGATCGACCCGTAAGACTCCGCATACAGAATCATCACCAACGCAAACCCCACCTCGCCCAGCCGTAACCAATCAGAGAACGGCAGCGCCGGCAGGTTGGGGACTTCCAGGCTGAGGTCGATAATGCCGATCATCTTCACGCCGTACGCTGGCAGGTTCAGCCATTGCCCGGCAGCAATGCCGATCACCACCACCAGCAAGCCGCCGGGCACTCGCGGGAATCGCGAGAAGACTCCGAGCAACAGCAGCGCGACTGCAGCGACACTTGCGGCCGGCCAGTTCCACTGCGGCAGCTGTTCAAACAGTTGTGGGGCGAAGCGCACCAGATTGGCGTCGGTCAGATGCACGCCGACCACACTGGCGACCTGCTTGAGAATGATGGTCAGCGCCAGACCGAAAGCGAATCCACGCAAAACCGGTTTGGCGATGAAGGACGTGACACTGCCCAGACGAAAGGCCCCGGCCAGCAAAAACAACACGCCCGTGACCAGCACTAAACCGACTGCCAGGGTTGAGCGCAGTTGCGGATCGCCATTGGCCAGCGTCGCCGTCGCCGCCGCCAGCACTGCGGCCGAGGAGGACGTCGCCGAGACAATTGCAAAGCGACTGGTGCCGAACAACCCGTAACAGAGTAACCCGGCAAACAGGGCGATTACCCCGGCCTGCGGTGCCAGGGCGGCGATGGTCGAATACGCCACCGCTTCGGGCAGCAAGAGGCCTGCTATCGATAGACCGGCAAGCACATCGCGCCAGCGATTGGGGGGGGCAACAGGTTGCGGGGCGCTCGACAATCCACTGTCTCCAGACGAAAAAAAGCCGCTGTGCGCGTCACGCACAGCGGCCACTGTAGCTGAGTAACCTGGGTTTTGGCTTATGCAGTCAGCGAATAAATCAGCGCCGAAATCGCCACCAGACCTACTGCGGTGACAAACACATTGGACGCCTGACCACGATAACGCGCCATTGCTGGCACCTTGCGAATCGCATACATCGGCATCAGGAACAGAATCGCAGCGATTACCGGGCCGCCTACAGTTTCGATCATGCCCAGAATGCTCGGGTTCAGCGTCGCGATGATCCAGCAGATCACCAGCATGAACGCCGCCACGATACGATCCAGTGCCTTGGCGCTCGGACGCTTGCCGCTCTTCACGATCAAGCCTTTCAGGCCCTCACTGGCACCGATGTAGTGACCGAGGAACGATTTGGAGATCGCCACGAACGCAATCAGCGGCGCCGCAAAGGCGATGGTCGGGTTGCTGAAATGGTTGGCCAGATAAGACAGGATCGACAGATTCTGCTCTTTGGCTTCCGCCAATTGCTCCGGCGACAACGTCAGTACGCAACTGAACACGAAGAACAGCACCATCAGCACCATCAACGCGTGTGCGCGGGACAGAATCTGCGAGCTGCGCTCTTCAGCGTGGACGCCATAACGACGCTTCTGATCGACCGCAAATGCCGAGATGATCGGCGAATGGTTGAACGAGAACACCATCACCGGAATTGCCAGCCACAGCGTGTGCAGCAACGCAGACGGTGCCGGCACGTGCGAAGCGGTGGCGAGGATGCCGCCGTTCCAGTGCGGAATCAAATAAACGGCGAGAAAAAGCAGCGCGACGATGAACGGGTACACCATCAGGCTCATCGCCTTGACGATCGCCTGCTCACCGCAACGCACCACTGCCAGCAAACCGAGGATCAGCACGAACGACAGCAGCGCGCGCGGTGGCGGCGTGATGTGCAGTTGATGCTCGAGGAAACTGGCGACCGTGTTGGTCAGGCCGACGCTGTAAATCAGCAGGATCGGGAAAATGGCGAAGAAGTACAGCAGCGTGATCAGCGCACCGGCCTTGATGCCGAAATGCTGCTCGACCACTTCCGTGATGTCGGCGCCTTCGCGACCGGAAAGCACAAAGCGGGTCAGGCCACGGTGGGCATAGAACGTCATCGGGAACGCCAGCAGCGCGAGGATCACCAGAGGCCAGAAGCCACCCAGCCCTGCGTTGATCGGCAAAAACAGGGTGCCGGCGCCGATGGCCGTCCCAAACAGTCCCAACATCCAGGTGGTGTCCTGGCGATTCCAGCTCGAAAGTTCAGCGGGTGCTGCTGCATCAAAGCGCTCTTCGACGCTATTGGCCTGATCATTCATCCGGTCGGATCTCCGCATTCCGGTCACTTGCCACTCGGTCAGGATGCGTCGGAAAAAACCGACAGACATGCTCCGGCCGAAACAGGGGCGCGATTCTCCGTGATAAATGAGCAGAAGCAAAGACTTAGCTGAGGAATGGTTGTGCGGAGCAGATCAGCGGGGTGTCGTTTTCGGGAAAATAGCTGTCGTACATAGGCACGTTAAATGTCGTTTTCGGTATGCCTCTGCGAGCTCATAGAGTTATTTCATATCGAACGAAGAACTATCGTCCCGATTGTGATGACGACCAGCGCAAATATTGCCCCCATACTGAACCTGAATAATTCTGAGCGAATCTCAGCCGGGGATAGACCTCTGGCCTCTTCAGCAAACTCGGCGTCCTCTCGTCGAAGTCGTTCAACTCTGGCTTTAGGGTCTTCTATGTACATGTTTATTGTCCTTTGCGAGGTCACGAAACCAATCTGTCATGTAAACCGTTGTTGAACATCCGGTACGCCTGGTCGCGAACCATGATGTGTAAAGCGCTTCAAAATTAAAGCTTGGTCAATATTCCGAATACAGCTGTAATCGCAGTCAGCAGCCCCGTGCCTACCGCTACCGGGTACCAGAACCCTTCTCGCTTTAATTTGTTTTCCTCAGCCATAAGCTTGCGCCTCTCGACAATGAGCTTGCGTGATTCGTTTTGTAGTCTTTCGAGTTCCAGATTTTCCCGATCATTCTGAAGCATGCGCCTTCCTTGGCTATTGGCAGCCGTTACCTTGGCTGCTTTGTGCCCTCATGATTTCGCATTGTTCACCTGCCGGGTAGCGGACGAGTCTGGCGGTTTCGTAGGCAAAATCCGTGAGTAAAGTAGGCAGCCTCATACAGTGACTTTTAAGGAACTGCGTCGATTTCAAGCCCCCAATCCTTTCAGTTTGCCCCACATGATCTAGCGTGAGATGAGTCCCCTGCCCTGCGGAGCCTTCCCATGCCACTGGTTCGCGTCGATATCCAGCAAAACCCCGACCCCACTTTCGCCAAACGCATCGGCGAGCACATCTACGCTGCCCTGCGCAGTTGTATCGATGTGCCCGAGCACGACAACTTCCAGATCCTCACCGAGCACGACAGCCAGCATTTCGTCTACGACCCGCAGTATCTGGGGATCCAGCGCAGTGATGGCGTGGTGTTCATTCAGATCACCATCAGCGAAGGGCGCACGGTGGAGAAAAAGCAGTTGCTGTTCAAAACCATCGCCGAAAGCCTGCACACACAATTGGCGGTGCGCCTGGAAGACGTGTTCATCAATCTGGTCGAGGTAAAAAAAGAGAACTGGTCATTCGGCAATGGCGTCGCGCAGTACGTTACTTGACCCGCTCATTGACAGCCCGTTATCAGCGCCAGCATGATCGGCCCATGAACATTCGCGCGCTGCAGCTCACCCGTACCACCACGACCGCCACCGGCGGGTCGTGGTGTTTCTGTCTGAGGTAACCCCAGCGCAGCAAACCCAAGGCCCCGCCAGCAATGGACGGGGCCTTGTTGTTTCTCCCGTCCGTGCGGCATCTGCAGCACCCAAGGAGAAACACCATGCCCGCAGCACTGTTGATCATCGATATGCAGGTCGGTCTGTTCCACGGACCGGAAAAGCCCTATCAGGGCGAACGGGTTCTGGCCAACATCCGGCGCCTGGTCGCTCAGGCCCGGGCGACTCAAGTGCCGATCTTCGCCGTGCGCCACACCGGCCCGGACGGCTCACCGATTGCCGCTGGCAGTCCATTCTGGCAATTGTTGCCAGCGCTTGAACTGGACGCTGACATCGACACCCTCTTCGACAAATCCCGCCCCGATGCTTTCCATGGCACTGACCTCGCACAGCAACTCAAAGCCGCACAGATAGACGACCTCTATGTGGTCGGCATGAAAAGCCAGTTCTGCATCGACAGCACCTGTCGCAGCGCTGCCGATCTTGGCTTCAGACCGCTGCTGGTCAGCGACGCCCACACTTGCATGGACACTGCCGAGCTATCGGCCGAAGCAATCATCAAACATCACAACGCTACGCTCGGTGCCGCCTTTGCACGATTGATCGACAGCGCTGAAGTGAGGTTCTAAGGAAATCCACTCTGAAGTTGACGCAACTTGCCTTGCTGCGGCTGCGTCAACCAGACATTTGTTACGGCATCCCCTGTCCTACAGCATCGTGTAATTAATCAAGGGTGCCAGCGACTTTAACTACAGACAACGCCAACAAACAATCAAATCGGACACCAACTTTTCAGAATACTCCTACAGCCTAAACAGCCAAAAAAACCCACAACAAAATATTACTTAAAACCGAATACCAGCCATTTGTTACAAACAACTACCCAGCCATTGAACAATATTCCATGGCAGGTCTATATTTTTATCGCACCGAATTCGAAGACCAATAATTGAAGTGTGATAAAGAGGACACAGCATGCAAAAGAACATGATGACCGGCCTGCTGTTGGCCGCACTGCTTGCCCCGTTCGCCAGCGCCAACGCCGATGTCCGCGAGCTGGCTTCTTCGCCGCGATGGCTGACCACCAAGGTCTACATCGAGGGCGCCCCGGAAACCGACGTCAAAGCGAAGTACCCCGGCGTCGTTGGTATATCGACGTGGGATCCCGAGCGTAATCGATACGAGTTCTTTTACACCGATACAGGCGAATCAAAGTACAACAATGGTGGTGGCGGGTATTTCTTTGTCACCGGTGATCAGCAACAGCACATTCTTGTGCCGGATATCGGCCCGACCAAAACATGGGTCAGACGTCTGGAAACACTGAACAAACGTGAGTTCACTTATTCTCGTGAAGTCCCCCGCGACATGGTCGACAACAATCCTCTTGTGCGCATTCATGTCGTTCACGCGCCCTATACCGGAACAATAGAAACCAAGTCCGCCATCAAACAATAAAACCAGGAGTTCGCTATGCAAAAGTCAATTAAAACCCTGCTGATGTCGACGTTACTGATTTCTTCTGTCTATTGCGCCGGGGTCAGCGCACAAGCTGCCACCCAGCCCGCAAAAAATGCCGTCGCCACCGCCGACAACGCGATGATGCTGACCGTGTTTCTGAAACATGATCAAACCCGACCGTTAAGTGAACTCAAGGCTCAGCTTGCGCAACAAGGTTTCCATAAAACGTTTCCCCCGGCCGGAGTCGAGGTGGTGAGCTGGAACATCATGATGGGGATCGGCCAGGTCGTGACCGTGCGCTTTCCTGTCTCGCGTCTGGCGGAAGTGAACCTGGCGCTGGAAAACACTGCTTGGGGCAGTTATCGCACCGAGTTCTATCCGACCTACGATATCAAGCCGCTCGCGATGGCTGAGCAAGCCAAAGCTCAAGCGGCCCAATGATACCGACAGCACACCGGATCACCGGTGTGCTGCCAGCCTTGCTTCTTGTCCGAAGCCGTCCAGAATCAAAGCACCACTGCGCCAATGACAACGATTGCCAAGTCGCTGCGGATTCAGCACTCTGAAACGACTTTCGCGACCAACCCGCAGACGTTCACAGGAGCCGCGCAATGCCCGCAACCGTTCTGGTACTGGTTGAAACCATCAATGACTATTTGCCGATCCTCGAACATCAGGGCTTCCACCTGATTCTCGCTCCGACACCCGCCGAACGTGCGCAAGCCATCGCCACCCACGGTAGCCGCATCGACGCAGTGCTGACCCGCGGCCCATTGGGCCTCAGCGCCGATGAAATCGCCGCCCTGCCCGCGCTGAAAATCATCACGGTGATCGGCGCCGGGTACGAGCACGTCGACTTGCAAGCCGCGAGCAACCGCGGCATCACCGTCACCAACGGCGCCGGGGTCAATGCCTCGTCGGTGGCCGACCATGCGATGGCGATGCTGCTGGCGCTGGTCCGTGACATCCCGCGTTGCGACGCTGCCGTACGCCGCGGGGAATGGCCGAAAATCATGCGCCCGTCGCTGGCCGACAAACGCCTGGGGATTCTCGGACTGGGCGCAGTGGGCATGGCGATCGCCAAACGCGCAAACCTCGGCTTCGACATGCAGATCAGCTATCACAGCCGTCAGGTGCGCAACGATGTGCCGTACGCGTTCTGCTCGACGCCGACCGAACTGGCGCGAGCGTCGGACTTCCTGATCGTCGCCACGCCCGGCGGCATCGGCACACAGCATCTGGTTACCCGCGCAGTGCTCGATGCGCTTGGTCCGAAAGGGTTTATCGTCAATATTGCCCGCGCCAGTGTGATCGCCACGGCGGATCTGATCACCGCCCTTGAACAACGCAGAATTGCCGGCGCCGCACTGGATGTGTTCGACCACGAGCCACAAGTGCCGGATGCGTTGAAAACCCTGAGCAATGTGTTGCTGACACCACACGTCGCCGGCCTGTCCCCGGAAGCGACGCAAGGCACGGTGGAGCTGGTAGGCAAAAACCTCGTGGCGTTCTTCTCGGGCGAGCCAGTGCTGACGCCCATCGCGCTACCACCGAAACTCAACAACCAGCGCGTGCACTAAAGCACGCCGAGCAACGTCCACAAACGCCGCGATTCGGCGTCGGCACTGATCAACTCACCGAGTAACTCGCTCAGCGGTTTGTTGCCCCACTCGACCCCGCGCCGGATCAGATACGGCACCGGGCTGTGGGGTTCGGTGCGGGCGAGGTATTCGGCGATCAGCAGCAGTTGGCGATACGCCTCTTCGCGATTGGCCGGCTCACGAAAGGCCAAGGCGACCGGTACGTGTTCTTCTGGCTGCGCAACGGCGACGGGGGCTTCGACCAGCGGCGGTGGCGGTGCCGGTTGTTGTGGGTGCATGGCGATAAACTCCTGAACCAGTTTCAGCAGCGCCTGGATGGTGTCCTGCAAGGGGCGCAATCCCGGCGCCTGATCTCCCAGATAGGCATCACTCCAGGTGTTGAGCCGTTGCAAGTGTTGCAGGCTCAGGAGCAGATTGCCCTGAGTGCGCAGCCAGAACGCCAGCGGCGTGGCGCGCACTTGTTCGTTGAGTTTCTTCTGTTCATTGCGCGCGATTTCCGCTGAGGTCTTGGCGTTCTTGCTGTCGTTGGTCTGCACTTGCTGCACCTGCAAGCGCCGCCAGACTTCCAGGGTGTAAGCCTCGAAATCGCTGTTGCGGCTACCGAACAACGGAACCCGCGTGAGCAATATTTCACTGTAGCGGCGCACCAGCCATTCCAGCGGAATCACCCGCCACGACTGGTCGCCGTCCTCGGCCTGCGGGTGCAACTGCTCGGGAAAGCGCTCACACAACCCGGCGATCAGCGCCAGACTGCCGGGCAAGCCGTCCAGCGCTTGCAAGTGCAACCACGCCTCGCCGAGCCAGGCACTGAGCATCAGGTCCTTGCTGCGCTCCAGCAATAACGTTGTCGTAAGTTTTTCGACGTCCGGCCAGTTCGCGCGCTTGAGTGTCGATTGCCAGACCCCGGTCGGCAGGCTGGCGTCGTCTTCGCGACGCAGGTCGCGCAACTGGTCGAACTCACGTTCATAGCGCAGATCGACGCCGCACGGCATATCCGCGCTGAGCGGTGTGAGCAGTTGGTCAATCAAGTCCGGCAACGTCGTCGATGGCAGGCTCACATGTCTTCCTTCTGTGATTCAAGGGCGGCGGTGCTGCCGGTCACCTGAAACGGAGAACGCGGCGCGCGGGTTGGCAACGGCGCGATCGACAGCGGCAGTTTCGAGCCTTGGCTCATCAGCGACAGGCGCACGAACATGCGCGTAAAGTCGCTGGTGACGCTGTCCGGCGCCCCGGTCACGGGTAAACGCAACGTCAGCGGGAAATCGGTGTAATCCACGTTTGGCTGACGCTGCACCGAGAAATGCGCGCGCATCAGGCGCAGCAATGACCATGGCCCGCCGTACTCCCAACCGGCCTCCAGATCACGCACCACCAGATTCGGTTGCTGTGGATCATTGACTGGCCGCTCCTTGCCGTTACGCGCCCAGCGCAGGGTCAGGCGGACAGGCTGGCCGACCATCCAGCGCAGGTTTGGTTGCTCGGCTGCCGGATAGTTGATTTGCTGATTGCCGGCGAGCAAGCCCCAGGCAATCACCTGATCGGCGCCCAGCTCATCATCGCGATCGGTGCGCCAGCGCACGTCCAGTTCGACGCCAAGGATGCCGCTCTTGTCACGCACGAACAGCGGCGTCAGCCAAGTGCTCGCCTGCTTCAAGCGGTTGAGAAAGTCCGCTGCGGCCAGGCGCTCCGGGGTCTGGTTGGTGACAAGGCCGGCCTGCGCGACCGGCAGTTTCTTGTCGATCAGTTGCAGAAAATATTCAACCCGCGCCGGATCGGCGTCCTGCATCTGCACGCCGTTGGCGAACGGAAAGCGATCCGCCAGATATTGATTGAAGTAGTTGGCCAGCTCATTCCACGCCGCAGCGGCCTGTTGCACTTGCAGCATCTGGCAACGCTGCATGGCCTCCTGCTGCAACTCCACCGCGCGCATCGCCAACGTGCCGCGTCCGCCGGCGACGTTGGCGGTCTGCAACATTTGCAGGCAGGAATTGACGTCCATCTCGACGAAGTCGCGACTGACCAGTTGCTCGATCTGTGCCGGCGAACTGGCCGGGTTGGCCTCTTTGTATTTGCGCAGTTCGTCGTTGAGCGCACTGAACTGCGTCACGCGTTCGTAATCCAGTGCCGACAGATTGGCTTGCTGTGTTGTCAGCCACTGCAACGAAGACGTGCGCCGCTCAGTGATGCCGAGCATGGTGTTGAACTGCTGCTTGAGGCTCAGTTTCAGATCCTGCACGTCACTGGCGCCGAACAATTCCAGACCGAGGTTTTTCGAACCGTCCCACTGGCTGATTTCGGCCCTTCCGCCGAACAGCGGTTGCGCGGTGATTTCATCCAGACCGCCAATAATCTGCGCCATGGCGCGGCGGTTGAGCGCCGCTTGCAGGCGGGTGGAGAGATCCGGACGATGCACCTCGACGAAAGCCTTTTGCAGGGCCATGGCTTGCTCGGCCTGCACATTGAACACAGCGTAAGGATGCGCCTGATCGTTGTGATCCTTGAGGCTCAACCACATCGCCTGGGCAGCGGCACGCTCGGCGGCTTTGAGCACCGCAACGCGATAGTCCGGTGGAATGCGTGGCAGTTCTTCGGCGATGTAGCTGTTGTAATCGGCGAAATACTTCAGCGATTCATTGAGGTCATCGCCGTCCACGGTCTGGCCTTGCATATTGACGTTGTCTTCGCTGGCACGCAGGGCAACGGAAACGAAGTCACGCTTGAACAGCGCCTGTATCGCGTTGTCCAGCTTGATCACTTGTTCCTGCAAGGCCAACTGCCCGCTGACTTGCTGCACCAGCAGGTTGTCCCGCGAACCGATCTGGGCGATCCATTGATCGCGGAAACTCTGCTGCAAGCGTGACGCTTGCGTGTCGAGGTCTTGTTGGACTTGCGCGCCCAACAATGTGCTCTTGCCCACTTTGGCGAGGAAGTCACCATAACCCGGCACCAGCTCCTGGCCCTTGCCGCGACTCCACGTCGAATTGGTCAGGGCGATCGCCGCTTGCAAATCGTCGACCAGCGCGGTCAGGTCTTCCAGCTCCCGCAGGCTGTTGCCACTGCCGGCCTCCAGTTGATCGAGGTGCAACTTGAGGTAACCGGCCTTGCTGACAAAGTTGTCGGCGAGGAAATATTGATCCAGCCAGCGCTGCATCAACCCGGAAAAGTTGCTGACGATCTGCGGCCGGTCGACGCTCAGATCAAGCGCCTGCAAGCTGCCGTCTTCCCCGGCCACGAGCAACCGATTGTAGAACGCCGCATAGGGCAAGGTGCCCGTGTTGAGGTTCAGTGACAGCGCGTTGTTGCTCAGTTGCACCAGGTCGTCCAGCGGCGCGCGCGGGTTGTTCTGCACTTGATTGAACAATTGGTTCTGCTGTTCCAGACGCAAGGCCCGATCCACCAGATCGTTCGCCTTCAGATAGTTCTGCCACTGCGCCGGGTCGTCGCTTTCGACACTGCTGCGCCGGTCGGTGCTGCGGATCGCCTTGATCTGTGCCAGTTGCGCGCTTAACAGATCATGCAGCGGCACCATCATATGGCGCTGGGTAGACTGCAACACTTGCTGTTCGAGTTGATTGTCGAGCGAGGAAAACCACGATGTCGGAAACACCAGAGAAACGTAGTTCCAGTGCGGCGCACGCTCCAGCACGCGCCAGAAGGTCTGCACATTGCGTCGGGTCGAGTCGACCCGCTGCGCCTCGTCGCTGATTGCCACGTAGCCTTTTTGCGCGCCTTGCATCTGCCGCGCCAGTTCGTGGGCGTCCTTGACCGATACCTGCCAGACCCACAGCATCGCTACGGCCCATATCACCCCGACCACCAGCGCCACACCGGCCGTCAATCGCTGCCAACGCTGACGCAAGCGCAACAGACGCGGCACGCCCTGCGCCAAGCCTCGTTCGCCGACCAGGCGCTGGCGCCACAACTGGCGCACGAACACGCTTTGCTGCAAGCCGCTGTCGTCAGCAGAAAATCCATCTTTGGCATCCTCCGAGGCCTGACTGGCGCTGAAATAGACACCGCGAAAACACGGCGCTTCACCCTGAGCGTTGCCTTGAAACACCGGTTCCAGAACACTCTGCAAACCGCGCCGCAACGTTTCCAGACGCTCCGGCAAGGCGTAGAGATCGGCACTCAACTGGCCGGACAACGTGCCGATTTCGATAATGGCTTCCGCTATGGCGCGATGGAGGCGATCGAGCGCCTGATCGCTCCACTGCCCTTGCCAAACCGCATCGCGTGAATAAGGTGACGACCAGCCCAGGGTACGTTCGCGGGCCTCGTCGGGCAGCGCGCTGATCAGTTCCTGGAAACCCGGCAACTCTTCAAGTCCGGTGATGATCACGTACACCGGCACACTCAAGCCAAAACGTTGCAGCAGATCGATGAAGCGCCGGCGCGCCGCCAGACCGAGGCCGGCGGCCTGTTCAAGATTGCTCAGACGACTGACCGGCACCAGCCAGACCACCCCGTCCAGCGGCCGCTTGCTGCGCATCCGCAAGATCAAACCCAGCAAACGCCACCAGCCGCCACGCTGCAAATGCATACCGTCGTCGGGCAGAAACAACGCCTGCGGCACTACCAGCACGGCGCCTTCGGGATCCGACCACCAGCGGCCGAACCACGCTGGTTTGTCGGTCGGTTGCAGGCGCCATTCGTTGACCAGTTGGGTGCCCTGGTTTTCGTCGCCGAGCATCAACAGCCATGGCATCTGATAGCGGTCGTGACTGCCCTGCTCCTGCTCCATTTGCCGCACGGCGGCATAAAAACTACGGATTGCGGCGCCACTCTGGGTGCGCAACCACCACACCGCCACGGCAATGATCACCACGACCAGCAGCAGCGCGACAACCCACGCGAGCATCGTCAGGGTACTCATGAGTCTTGCTCCGCCGGCACCACCGAGTCGATGATCTGCAGCACCGGTTCCAGCTCCGACTGAATGTCACGCCAGAGGAACTGACCAAGCCCGGTCAGCAACAGCAGCATCGCCAGAATCCCCAGCGCCAGGCGAAAGCCATCCGGCAGCGCCGTGCGCACCGGCAGTTGCAATGGCGGGGTCAGCGACGGCTGCACCAAGCGCTGACTGACTCCGCCATAACTCGCTTCGTCTTGCCAGGCAAAGGTGTACAGCGCCAACCGCCACTTCTCCAGTTGCGTCTGGCTGTGTTCGCCACGCAGGCGCCCATGGAAGCCGAGGATCAGGCACTGCAGATAGACATTGGCCAGATCGCGGGTGGTCGGTTGCTGCTCGTCGAGCAGTGTCTGAATCGCCGCCGGCACTTGCTCGCCGGCCTGACGGCTGGCGTACAGCCGCGACTCCAAGGGTTTGTCCTGCCACGCCGCTTGCCCGGGCCATGGCGTGAACAGCAGGGTTTCATCGACCAGCGCGACGAATGCATACACCAGAGCCTTGACCTGCTCGGTCGCCGAATCGCCGACCCGCGCATAAGCGGTGCGCCACAATCGCTGCGACGCTTGCGTGGACAGTTCGACCACGGTCTCCACCAGCGCAGCTTCGTCCTCGCTGTCCTTGGGCAATTGCACCCAGTCCTGTTGCCATTGCTGCCACGTCTGGCGGAACGCGCTGCTCAACGGTGCGTCCTGCAACCCAAGGCTTGCGGCACTTCCTTGCGACATACGGCGTTCCTTGTGTGATCAGGCACTTTCACTGTTCTGGGCGACAAACAGCACCACTTGCCACGGACTGCTGGTCAGCTTCGCCGCTGGTGCGGCGATCATCAGCGGCAGTTGCGCGTCGAACCACGCGCCTTCGGCCGTCAGCACAAACAGCCGCGTGTCCTCGCCGACGCTGTAGGCCACCTGTTCGCTGCGACTCATGGCCTGATGGGACAAACCGCTCATGCGCTGACGACTGAGCAGCGCGATGTGCGGCGCCGAAGCGATGATCGCACCGCGCAACCAGTCGACCGCGGCTTGCTCGCTGGCGCCGTTGGGCATGCGCAGACCGATGACCAGACGCTGACTCGGCTGCTCGTCCGGCAGTTGAATCGAAAAACTCTGCTCACCGCGTTCGAACGGCAGACTGCGGTAGCCGGCGCGGATCAGTTCGAGGGTGGTTTCCAGCCATTGCAGCACCGCGTCATAACCGCGCTGCAATTCGACAAAATCCAGCGGGGCAAACGCCGGCACACCGGCCAGCGGATCGAGCGCCGACCACGCACCCGCCAGTCCGAGCAGGTGCACATAAAGCGTTTGCGGGTGGGCGATGCGGCTGTTCAGCGCGCCTTCGACTTCCGGCAGGCGAACCCACAACGCGGTCAACTGCCGACGGATTTCCAGCGCGTCGTCCTGATTGCCGGCCTGCTGCGCCTGACGCAAACGGCCACCGAGAAACAGGCACTTTTCCCGTGCCCGCGCACAGAGGCCGGCGATGCGTCGACCGAGCGCCGATTCCGGTAACAGGGTCGGCGTCGGCGCGGTATAAGACAGCGCCAGGAAACCGCCGCCCTCCTTGCGGATTTTCAGCAGCGGCAGGCAGATCGAATCGGCCTTGTTCAGTTGCGTGCACAGGCGTGGATTGGGGCGCCACACGGTGATCGACTCAGGGAACTCGCCGCTGGTGAGATCCGGTAGTGCGTCGCCCACCACCGACTGCAAGCGGCCCATGAGTGGCAGCAATTGCCCAGCCCGCCACATCGGGCTGATCGCCAGGTAAACGGTAACGGTGGCGTCGTCGGTGGCATCGATCGCCGCGCCGACATCCAGTTCCAGCGTCGGCCCGATCCCGGCCTGCAAATCCACGGGCAAGCCGTCGGGCATCGTCCCTTGCAGCGACACCACCCGTACCACCCCGGCACTCAGCGCCGAAGGGTCGAATTCCATGTGGCTGACACCCCAGAACCACGGGTTGCAGGCTTGCGCCAGATGCGCACCGAGCGCTTCGGCCCGCAGCCCTTGCAACTGAAAATGCTGCGGCAGCAATTGCATGCCTTCGTGCCAGCAAACCGCGTCAGGTAGCAGACTCATACGACTCCCTTCGACAAGGCCGCGATCCGGCGGCAGCGGTGGTGTTTCAGTGTTCGGTGGCGTTGACCAGGCTCATCTCGCGACTGTCGAATTTCAGCCACGCCTCACTCTGATCGTCGAGCCGCAAGCGGTGTGCTCCGGGTGTGTTATAGCTGGCGAAGACCAAAAGTCCAGCAGCCTTCTTGCCCCCCAACGGGAAGGGTTGGCGGTCGATGAATTGCCCCGGCACCAGCTCCAGTCCCCACACGCTCATCAACTGACGATAGTCGCGCTGGTACTGCTCGCGTCCGGCGAACCACTGGCTGGCACTGATGCCCGACAATTGCTTGAGCAGATCAGGGTCGGCGACCGCGATGAAATCCACGGCAATCGGCGTGTCGTCGTTGGCTTTCGGGGCGACGTCGAGGGTCAGGCTGTCGAGGTCAACTTTCGGCCCGAAGAACGAGCAACCGGCCAGAGTCACCAACACCAGCGTTAGAAAAAGTCGTGTACGCAAAATGAATTTTCCTTTTCACGAACCTGTCCAAAAATGTTTTTGCTTGCTTTTTTATAGACCTGTTCTAGCGTCTTGGGTAGTTCGGTTCCTACAGCCGAATCAAGAAGGTTTGTCAAAGGAACGACAGGTCATCTGCCTCCCTTTCTAACCTACGGTCCAGCAAGGGAAAGCGATGAACGGGCCTCCCCGATGCATTGCGCCCGCTCATCGCATCGGAGTCCGCCGTCATGGCAGAAAGTACTCAGCACAAGCTCGACCGGGTGCGCCCGCCCCGAGTGCAAATCACTTACGACGTCGAAATCGGCAACGCCATCGAGAAAAAGGAATTGCCACTGGTGGTCGGCATCCTCGCTGACCTCTCGGGCAAGCCGCTCGAACCATTGGCAAAACTGACTGAACGGCGTTTTACCGAAATCGACCGCGACAACTTCAATGAAGTGCTCGCCTCGATCGGCCCACGCGCCACGCTGCAGGTCAACAACACCCTCAGCGGCGACGACAGCAAGCTCAATATCGAACTCAATTTCAAACACATCGACGACTTCGATCCGGTCAAAGTGGTGGAACAAGTCACCCCGCTGCGGCGCCTGTTCGAAGCCCGCCAGCGCCTGCGCGATCTGCTGACCAAACTCGATGGCAACGATGACCTGGACAAGCTGTTGCGCGATGTCATCGCCAACACCGAAGGCCTGCAGGAAATCAAATCGGCCCGCCCGGACACCGCTACCCCGGCCGCTGACGCCGAGGCCCCGGCCGAACCGCAAGCCTGATCGTCCACCTAATCGAGGGGAGAATTCGCCATGCCCGCTTCAGCTCAGAAACAAGCCAGCGACAGTACGACCGAGACACTTTCCCTGCTCGACCAGATCATTCTCGACGGCCGCATGGCCCACGATGACAGTCAGCAGGATTACGCTCGCGACATGCTCGCGGAGTTCGCCACCCAGGTCCTCGACGAAGGCATGGCCATCGACAAGGACACCGTGGCGATGATCAACGACCGCATCAGCCAGATCGACGAGCTGATCAGCGCCCAGCTCAACGAGGTCCTGCACCACCCCGACCTGCAAAAACTCGAAGCCTCGTGGCGCGGTCTGCACCTGCTGGTGCAGAACACCGAAACCAGCACGCGGCTGAAACTGCGCCTGCTCAACGTGACGCAGAAAGAGTTGCAGAACGACCTGGAGAAAGCCGTCGAATTCGACCAGAGCGCGCTGTTCAAAAAGATCTACGAAGAGGAATACGGCACCTTCGGTGGCCACCCGTTCAGCCTGTTGGTCGGTGACTACACCTTTGGCCGGCACCCGCAGGACATCGGCCTGCTGGAGAAACTGTCGAACGTCGCCGCCGCGGCTCACGCGCCATTCATTGCCGCCGCAAGCCCGCGCCTGTTCGACATGAACAGCTTCACCGAACTGGCGGTGCCGCGTGATCTGTCCAAGGTCTTCGAGAGCCAGGAGCTGATCAAGTGGCGCTCGTTCCGCGAGAGCGAAGATTCGCGCTACGTCTCTCTGGTGCTGCCGCATTTCCTCCTGCGTCTGCCCTACGGCCCCGACACCTCGCCGGTGGAAGGCATCAACTACGTCGAAGACGTCAACGGCACCGACCACAGCAAATACCTGTGGGGCAATGCCGCGTGGGCGCTGTCGCAACGCATCACCGAAGCCTTCGCCAAGTACGGCTGGTGCGCGGCGATTCGTGGCGCTGAAGGCGGCGGCGCGGTCGAAGGCCTGCCGGCGCACACCTTCCGCACCAGCTCCGGCGACCTGTCGCTGAAATGCCCGACCGAAGTGGCGATCACCGACCGCCGCGAGAAGGAACTCAACGACCTCGGCTTCATCGCCCTGTGCCACAAGAAAAACAGCGACGTCGCGGTGTTCTTCGGCGGCCAGACCACCAACAAGTCCAAGGTCTACAACACCAATGAGGCCAACGCCAACGCGCGGATCTCGGCGATGTTGCCGTACGTGCTCGCGGCCTCGCGTTTCGCCCATTACCTGAAGGTGATCATGCGCGACAAGGTCGGCAGTTTCATGACCCGCGACAACGTGCAGACCTACCTCAATAACTGGATCGCCGATTACGTGCTGATCAACGACAACGCGCCGCAGGAAATCAAGGCGCAGTACCCGTTGCGTGAGGCGCGGGTGGACGTCACCGAAGTGGCTGGCAAACCCGGTGCCTATCGCGCGACGGTGTTTCTGCGCCCGCACTTCCAGCTCGAAGAGTTGACCGCGTCGATCCGCCTGGTGGCGACTTTGCCGCCACCGGTTGCTGCCTGACCTGCTTTGCCCCCGCCGCTGCTGCGGTGGGGGCTTTCTCTATCTAGCGCGACACCCTTCAGGAGTTTCAAGCGATGGATGCAATCATTCTCGACCTCGGCGGCGACATCAAAGGCGACAGCCTGCTCGAAGGTTTTGCGGACAAGATCGAAGTCATGTCCTACAGCCACAACGTGGCGATGCAAGTCACCAACGACGTCAGCAACTCGGAGCGCACCTCCGGCAAACCCCATGTCGGCGAGTTCACCGTGACCAAGTTTATCGACAGCTCGACGCCGTCACTCAACGAATACTGCTGCGCGGGCAAACCGATCCCCGAAGCCATCATCACCATCGGCCGCAACGCCGCCGAAGGCAGCGGGCAGTTGATGCCCTTTATCGTCTACACCCTCACCAACGTGGTGCTGTCCAACGTCAGTGTCAGCGGCGGCACCGGCGGTAAACCGGTGGAAACCGTGTCGCTGAACTTCACCAAGATCAAATGGGAACTCACCGCACAGAAAGACGATGGCACCAAGGAAGGCACCGCCGCGTCGACCTGGGACATGGCCGCCAACAAGCTTGTCAGCTAACCCGGCGCTCTGGCCATGGCAGGCACCGGCATGCGCGCACCGCTGTTCGAACGCCTCGCGTCCAGCGAGGCCGAGGGTGCGCGCGAGTTCGATCGGCAGGACTTGCTCGACTCGGTGCACGCCGAGCTCGGGCGCCTGTTCAATACGCGGCGTGGCCCGCGCACGCTGACCACACCACCCAGTGTGATCGACTATGGCATCGCCGACTGGAGCGCACTGCAACAGCAGCGCAGCGACGACCGTCGGCGGCTGGCACGGGACATCCGCGAAGCCATCACGCATTTTGAACCGCGCCTGCTGCTGGGCGACGTTCAGGTCAATCCGTTGCCCGAGCATCCGCAGCAAATGAGCATTCGCCTGCTCGGTGAGTTGCGCAGCGGTCGCCAGCAGTGGCCGGTGGCATTCGTCATCGAGCCCGGCGGCCAAGGGCTGGAGGTGCGCCATGAGCGACTCGATTGACCCGCAACTGCTCGACTACTACCAACGCGAACTCACTTGGCTGCGCCACGCCGGCAGTCAGTTTGCCGAGCGCTATCCGAAAGTCGCGCGGCGTCTGGAGTTGTCGCCGGGCGAATGTCCCGATCCGCACGTCGAGCGTTTGCTGGAAGGTTTCGCCCTGCTCGCCGCCCGCTTGCAACGGCGTCTGGATGACGACTACGCCGAGTTCAGCGATGCGCTGCTCGAGCAACTTTATCCGTTGGCGATGCGGCCGCTGCCGTCCTGCGCCATCGTGCAGTTCGAGCCTGACCCGAGCAAAGGCAATCTCGACGACGGCTATCCCCTGCCCCGTGACACGCCGCTGTTCGTGACCACCAGCAAGGGCGAAAGCATTCACTTTCGTACGTCGGCCGCCGTGCATTTGTGGCCGATCGAAGTCACCGAGGCGTTGTTGCTCGGCAGCGACGAAGCCCAGGCATTGACCGGTGTGGCGCAGTCGCGTTCGGCATTGCGCCTGAGTCTGCGCTGCCGCGGGGAAAGCCAATGGTCGGCGCTGGGCATCGAGCAATTGCGCATTCATCTGGCGGCGTCACCGGTGGTCAATGCCTGCCTGTATGACCTGCTCGGCGCCCATGCAGTGCAGGTACTGGCGGGGTCGCCGGGCAGCGTTCCGACAGCGCTGAAAGGCTTGCCGAACATCGTCGGTTTCGCTGATGACGAAGCGCTGCTGCCGGATGAAGACGGCGTCCATCCGGGCATGCGTTTGCTCGCCGAATACTTTGCGTTCCCGGACAAATTCCACTTCTTCGATCTGCCACTGGGCGGTGTCTCCAGCGACAGTCAGACACTCTATCTGTACATCGTTTTCGACCGTGCCCCCGGCAGCCGCGTGCACTTGCAAGCCAGCGACATTGCCTTGGGCTGCGCACCGGTGATCAACCTGTTCCCGCGTACTTCCGAGCCGCTGCGCCCCGATGGCACGCGCAGCGAGTATCGGTTGATCGCCGACAGCCACCGCGAAAACAGTGTCGAGATCCACAGCATTCGCGGCATGCGTGCCAGTTCCAGTGCCGGCGTGCAGCGTCTGCCGGCGTATTACGGCAGCCAGCACAGCGGCGGCGAGCAACAGCGTTACTGGCATGCGCGGCGCGTCAACGGCCTGACACCGAACCGGCTTGGCAGTGATTTGCTGGTGAGCGTGGTCGACACCCGTTTCGAGCCACAGACCGATCTGCCTGATTACAGCCTCACCGCAGAGTTGCTCTGCACCAATCGTCATCTGGCGCAAAGTCTGCCGGCCGGTACGCCGCTGGGTTTCGAGCGCCCTGGTCCCGTCGCCTGGGCACGCCTGCGCAATCCGCCGAGCGCGCAAAGTCTGCCGCGCCTGGACGGTGATTCGCGCTGGCGCCTGGTGTCGCAACTGACCCTCAATCACCTGTCGCTGGTGGAAGGCCCGCAGGCGCTGGACGCGCTGAAAGAGATTCTGCATCTGCATAACCTGCGTGAGGAGGCCAGCGCTTTACGCCAGATCGAAGGCTTGCTGGGGCTCAATTGCGAACGCGTGATCGGCCATGTCGGTGCCGATGCCTGGCGCGGTTGGCGCAATGGTCTTGAAGTGCAATTGCAGCTTGATCCGCAGCACTTTGTCGGCAGCAGCGCGGTGCTGTTTTCGGCGGTGCTGGCGCAGTTCTTTTCCCTGTACGCCACGGCCAATCGCTTTGTGCGCACGGTGCTGATGCAGTCCGACAAGGAGGTCAAGGCATGGCAACCCCAAGCCGGCATGCCGCTGTCGCTCTGACGCTGAGCCAACGTCTGCGCCGCGATCCGCAGGCGTTCGAGTTGTTGCAGGCGTTGCTGCTGCTGGAACGCGAGCAACCTCAGGCCGAACCCCTCGGCAGCGGCACCTCGCCTCAGGCCGAAGCGGTGAAACTGCGTGGACCACTGACGCCGATGTTTGCCATCAGCCAGCTCGAAGCCTTGCGCGAAGAACCGGGCGAGCCGCTGACGATCGACACGCCGATATTCGGCCTCGGCGGTCCTGACGGCCCACTCCCCTACGCTTATCAGGACTGGCTGCAACAACGGGCGCGGGCCAAGGATCATGCGCCGGCGGCGTTTCTCGATCTGTTCCAGCATCGCTTGCTCAGCCTGCTCTACAAAGTGATGCGCAAGCACCGGGTGGCGCTGGGTTTCGTCACACCGGGGGCTTCACCGGTGCAGGCGCAATTGCGCGCGCTGACCGGTTTGCTGCCCAAGGCTTTGCAGGAACGTCAGGCGGTGCCCGATTGCGCGGTATTGGCGTGCACCGCGCTTTTTGCCGACGGCCGCCGGTCGCTGGCCGGGTTCGCCGCGATTGTCCGCGAGCAGTTCGCCGTGCCCGTCGAGTTGAGCGCTTATGAAGGTGCCTGGCGCCTTATTCCAACCGCCAGCCGCAGTGTGATGAAACCCGGCGGGCGCAATCTGCAACTGGGTCGCAGTGCCGTGGCCGGCACACGGGTCTGGGATGAACATGCCGGCATTCGCCTGATCCTCGGACCGTTGCCGTCGGCGCAGGCTGCACGCTTCTTGCCGGATGGCGAAGCGCACCCGGCACTGGCCAGTCTCGCGGCACTGTATTTCGGCCCGGACCTGGAGGTCAGACTGGTGCTGCGGGTCCGCGGTGCCGTGCCGATGAAACTCAGTCGACAGGCGCCGGCCCTGGTCAGCTGGAACGGCGGTTTGCAGCGTCAGGCCAGCCTCAATGTGCAAATGATCGAAACCCGCCTTCGTCAGCTGGAGATCACCTGAACATGGAACTGGCCAGCCTGATCGGACGCCTCAACCCGGACAATCGTCGCGCCCTCGAACGCGCGGCCCAGCGCTGTTTGCAGCGCGGACATCACTTTGTCGAGATCGAACATCTGTTGCTGGAACTGCTCGACATCGAGGGCGGCGATCTGGCTTTTCTGTTGCCGCGCTTCGGCCTCGAACGTGACGCGCTGACGGCGGAGATCAACAAGGCGCTGGATCTGTTCAAGGCCGGCAGCACGCGCACGCCAGCACTGTCGTCGCACACCTTGGGTTTGCTCGAAGACGCGGTGGTGCAGGCCAGTGTCTTGGGGCTCGACAGCATTCGTTCCGGGTTGCTGTTGTTGGCGTTGGTCGATCGCGATGAGCGCCGCAGTCTGTTGCTTAACAGTGCTTCGTCGTTGCTGCGCATTCCCAAAGAAGCACTGCGCGCGAACCTGCTGGAGTGGACGGAGAACTCTCGTGAACACGTCGGTGCGCGCACGGGCTCATCGGCCAATTCAGCACCGCGCCAGGACTCGGTACTCGATCAATACACCCAGGATCTCACCGCCGACGCACATGCCGGACGCATTGATCCGATCGTTGGCCGCGACGGCGAAATTCGTCAATGCATCGACATTCTGCTGCGCCGCCGGCAAAACAATCCGATTCTGGTCGGCGCGCCGGGGGTGGGCAAAACCGCCGTGGTCGAAGGCCTGGCCCTGCGCATTGCCGCCGGGGACGTGCCGCCATCGTTGCAGGACGTCAGTTTGCGCGTGCTGGATCTGGGTCTGCTGCAGGCCGGTGCGGGGGTCAAAGGTGAATTCGAACAGCGTTTGAAAGGCGTGATCGATGCGGTGCGCAGTGCCGAAAAACCGATCATCCTGTTTATCGACGAAGCCCACACGTTGATCGGCGCGGGTGGTGCCGAGGGTGGCAGCGATGCGGCCAACCTGCTGAAACCGGCGCTGGCCCGTGGCGAGTTGCGCACCCTCGCCGCCACGACATGGCTGGAATACAAAAAATACTTCGAGAAAGACCCCGCCCTCGCCCGCCGCTTTCAACTGGTGCAGGTTGAAGAGCCGGACGAAATCACTGCCGTGGAAATGCTCCGTGGCGTGGCTGCCAAACTCGAACAGCATCACGGCGTGCAGGTGCTCGATGCGGCTATTCATGAAGCGGTGAAGCTCTCGCACCGCTACATTTCCGGCCGCCAATTACCGGATAAAGCCATCAGCGTGCTCGATACTGCATGCGCCCGGGTCGCCCTCGGCCAGCACGACGTCCCGCCGCCGCTGGAAAGCCTGCGTCACCGCCAGCAAAGTCTGCAAGAAGAAGTCGAACGCCTGCGCCGTGAACAGGCCACCGGGCTGGACCACCGCGAACGCATCACGCTGCTGGAAAGCGAGTCGAAGAGCAACGTGCAGGCGATTCGCGAACTGCAAACCCGCTGGGGCGAAGAGCGCGTGGCCGTGCGCGAACTGCTCGATACCCGGCGCGAGCTGCTGGCCTTGAGCGAACGTGCCGACAGCGACAAACCCGATGAAGCCATCGACAGCCGTATCGATCATCTCGCCGCCGAACTGCTGCGCCTTGAGGCTGGGCTCGATGCGATCCGCCAGGACGATCCACTGGTACCCGAGCAGGTCGACACAAAAACCGTCGCCGCCGTGATTGCCGGCTGGACCGGTATCCCCGTCGGCAAAATGCTCGCCGACGAAGCCCACGCCGTGCGCACCCTTGGTCAGCGTATGGGCCAACGGGTGATGGGCCAGAGCACCGCGCTCAACACCATCGCCCAGCGCTTGCAGGCCTACCGCGCCGGACTGACCGATCCGCAAAAACCGGTGGGTGTGTTCCTGCTGGTCGGCCCAACCGGCGTCGGCAAAACCGAAACCGCTTATGCCCTGGCCGATGCGTTATACGGCGGCGAACGCAACCTGATCAGCATCAACCTTTCGGAATATCAGGAAGCCCACACCGTCAGCCAACTCAAAGGCGCACCGCCGGGTTATGTCGGTTATGGCAGCGGTGGCGTCCTGACCGAAGCGGTGCGGCGCAAACCGTATTCGGTGGTGCTACTGGATGAAATCGAGAAGGCACACCCGGATGTGCTCGAGGCGTTTTACAACGTGTTCGACAAAGGCTTGATGGAGGACGGAACCGGATTGGTAGTCGATTTCAAGAACACCGTGATGCTCGCCACCAGCAATGTCGGCGCTGAGCTTTTGCTCGACACACCGGTTGCACAACTCGGCTCGGAAGCCTTTAACGAAGCCCTGCACTCAGTCCTGCTGCAAGCCTTCCGCCCGGCGTTTCTGGCGCGGATGACCGTGGTCGCGTATCGGCCGCTGGATGAGGCGACGCTGGAAGGGATTGTGCTGGCGAAGCTGGAGAAATTGCGTGGCCGCTACAAGGCAGCGACGGGCAAACAGTTCGAGTTTGATTCGGGAATTGTCAAAGCGGTGCTCGCCAAGTGCAGCGCGGCAGGAGCAAGGGATATCGAGAATGTGTTGATGACGCAAGTGACCGGAAAATTGGCGGAGTGGGTATTGGAGTAAGGCCCAGGGTCCGCAACAAGTGCACTAAAACCGTGATGAAAGAAAGGCGCTCTGCCACAACTGACAAGGATAATGTCATGAAAAACAGCCTGAAATACCCGTTGAGCCTACTGGGAGCCTGTATCGCGATACCGCTGCCTGCGCAGGCCGACACTCGGCATTCCGAAAACGAACTGGTGGGCAAGGTGTCCTTCCTGACCTCCACGGTCGAAAAACTCAGTGACGCGAATTTACAGATCGACCCGTTCCTGACCTCGGCCATTTCCCCGCCACCGAATTACAAAGGGCCGCTGTTCACGCTCAGCCATGATTATCCGACGCAACTACCGGCCGGCACCTCCTTTGCGTGGAGCAAGGCCACCGGCAACGGCAAAATCACCCAGGCGAATGCCGGTGCCTACGTTCAGGCGCTGAAGGACTACGTTTCTCCCGACATGCGCAAAATTGTCTATGACTATGCCAACTGGAATTACCAGAACAGTGGCTGGTACGACTCGATCTGGCTGGGCATTGAACGTGAGCCCATTCGTGGCGTGTATGTCGGGTCAGGCTTCCCAGCTGGCACACTGACGGATCAAACCCTGCCGGTGACCACTTATGTGCTGACGCTGTACGACACCCGCGCGGCGAAAACCCTCGGCGATATCTGGGGCAAAACCCCAGAGCGCGCGATGAATCCGGTGCTGGAGACGACCACTACGCAGTTTGCCGAAGGCAGCGTCATCATCAAATTCGCCATGGTCAGTGCCTGTGGCAGCGATTGGGCGCCCATGGAAGGCGCCGCCCAGTGGGAGATCTACGCACCGGTGAACACCAGCAATGGCAGTGCATTGAATAAAACCCAATGCGTCGGTAAAGACTTCAATGGCACCACCACTCAACCGGCCATGACCAATGTATCGTTGATGCAGTTCGACATCATCGTCAAAGACAGCGTCGCTTCCCCGCAAACCGGCTGGGTTTTCTCCACCCTGGTGTACGACAAGAACGCGCCGGGCAAAGACGCCTGGGACAAGATGATTCCGCTGGGGGCCACCTGGGGCGGCAACCCGGACGTCATCAACACAGCACCCACGGCGCTGACTCCGCCCGTTACGGTCAATCCGAAACTCAGCGAAAACTGGGTCAACCCCAAGTCACCGGTTTACGCGGTCTCGACACTGGGCTGGGACGGCCGACTGTCAGGCCCGAACGACGGCGCCGTCGTGACGCCTGCCTGGGCCGCCTCGCACTACTACCCGGCCGGTCTGGCCAGTGCCGGATGCCTGGGTTGCCACAGCAGCGCCCAATATCCGATGACCTCGTTCTTGCTGCCCACCTCCAGCCAGCCACCGCAAACCATCGATCCACCACTTTCGGGCAGTGACCCTGACGCGGCACTGGTCATGGCCGAACCCGGATCGAAACTCTGGATGAGCTGGTTCCAGAGCCGCGACGGCAAGACCCCGATGGGCCCCGACACCTCAGCAGGTGCGAAACCGGTGGCGCTGGATTACGACATGGTGACCGCGTTCAAGGCGATTCCGATGTGGCAACAGGCCAAGGCAGCCGAAGCCAAAAATGCTCAGAAGTGAATGAACGGGGACGGATTTGTTTTTGCCGTTTGAGGAATAAATGGATGAACAAACACATAAATCCGTCCCCATTTCATAAATCACCTTAGAGGTGAACCGGACGAAAATTGCAGGGATGACTCAGCCATGAACTTTACGTTATTCAATAACCAGAACAATTGGCTGGATGCCAGTGATGTATCACTTGCCAGTGTAAAAGAAGCCATCGTCGCTTTTTTTACTCATGGCAAACACGTTGCCTATTTTCAAGCCTATGAGCGTGCTCATCCACAGCAGCTCGCCATTTCAATCGACACGTTATGGACTGGACGCCCCCCCGCAATCGGCGGTCAACCTTTGATAACGGCATTGGCGACCAGTATCGACACCCTGTGGACAGGCACGATCAAACCCCAAGGCCTAATCAAACTGCAAAGCGAACACACCGCGACGGATGCTTACTTCAATGGTTTGGGGCAATGCCCTGCGCTTGATGAATACGCCAAACACGGAGTTGCACAAGCCTCGTTGCATGACTTCAAAATCACCCGAGTTCACTTGCAGCTCTACGCTGGATTTCTAGGTACGTTGGCCGCGACCCACTTGGTTGAAACGCCCGCGAACAAGTACAACCGTTCTCATCTGCAAGCGTTGAAACTGGAAGAGGCGCGATCGGCATTGAACGCTGGAGACGCTGTAACGCCTGACAGTACTTATTGGAAGAAAATCAACGAGTGTGCTGACTTCTGGATCAAGGAGGTTCCCGCCACCCGTGCCAGGCAAGCTCATCTGGACCGTATCCTTGCCTGGCCCAAAGGAACAACCAAAGAGGTACTCAAGCGCAACGTCAGTGACAAGGAGAAAGCTTATGCCATGGAAACGCAGGTGGTATCGCAAGGAGAGCATTCATTCGAAAGGCACAAGTGGTTTTACTTCAAGAAAGGAAGCCCCGGTGTAACCCATGGTGGGGTATTGACAATAGAGCTTCAGGGAAAAGCAATAGAAGAGCTGATGGGTCTGGCAGTAGAAGTCAGCGGGGAGCATCAGAGCACCTCGTCACACGCGTTCATCAAGAAACAAAATGAATCGGATTGCATCGGCATTCATGAAGACTTTCTGGCGGCATTTTCTGAACATCTGATTAAGCAAATTACTTCTAAAAAGTGAGACCCGAAAATGCCGCTCACCATAATGACCTGGAATGCCCAACACTTCGATGAGCAAAACGCGACGCTGTCCGAGGCTTACAGGGAAAAACTTGCCTTCCTGGTTTATTACCTGAAACAAAGAAGTCCCGACATTTTTGCCTTATTCGAAACGGGTAAATCAGGCGCCGCAAACACCCAGTTAATAAGGGATCTGAGCGCTGAATACAGCCCGATAAGCGTTCTTCAGCCTGAGAGTGCAAAAACCAAAGTCACTACGCTGGGCTCAATCGTTTTTGTAAAAAACGCAATCGCCAGAGAGTTCACCGACATTTCAGCACACGTACCTTTGGATGACAAAGAGCAACGCGGGGTACTGCTCATCCGCCATAGAACTACCGATTTATGTTACGGCTTCTACCATGCTAATGCTTCAAAGCGGGCACTGGGCAATATCATCAACGCAATAGCTTACATTCAAGGTCTCAAGGTCAAGCTGGTATTTTTTGGTGGCGATTTGAACGTACCGACTGACGGAAATCCTGACCTCATAATGAAAATGCACAAATTGACGCCAGCCTATCCGGGCTATACACATGTCAACATCCTGAGTGACGACGTGAGTTCCTCCCGCCGAGAACTACGGGACATGCAGGAGCTCGGACACTTTCTTGAACACACGCCAAAAGAATATTTTGAAGAAGAATACAAATGGAACCATGCCATTGATGGGACACCACGACATCCGACGACCCGGCTGAGTTTGCTGGACTATGCATACGTCCATGAATTGGAGAAATGGAGCGCCGTGTGCGAAGGCAGCGCAAACAGCGTTACATCGGGAGAGTCTGTCAGGCATCGCACTACGGTCATCCAGAAAATCTGTTTGGGCATGCCCATAAGAAGTGATCATTTCCCGGTACTGTTTACCTATGGCGTGGTCCCACCCTCACCTTCGACATCCTCTGGCTCCCCACCAGTAACGGCAACAATAGCGACTGGCGCCTCGGTATCAACGTCACTCGGCTCAACCCCCATTGACGATAGTTCAATGTCTTAGCCATTGAGACCACTCCATGCCCCGCTCAACCGACAGCAACACCAGCCTGTCACTCACCGCTACTTCATTGTCGGCGCTTTATCCTGAATCGCTATCCGGTGAAGAAGCGCTCAATGCACTCGGTTCGCAAACCCTCGGCGGCCTCAATGACGGCGCGTCTCTGACCCTGACCAGCGCCGTCGCCACACACGTCACCACGACGTTTCACAACGACGCGCAACTGCGCCCGTTCGATGCGCTGGTCGCGGAGATCCGCCAGTTGCCTGCCGACGCCACGGCCGAGCGCTATCAACTGGTACTAAGGCCCTGGCTCTGGTGGCTGACGCTGGCGAGTAATAACCGCGTGTTCCAGAACCTCGCCACCTCGGACATCGTCACGACGATTTTCAAGGCCCATGGCTTCAGCGATTTCAAGCTGTCGCTGACCGGCAGTTACACCCCGCGTGATTACTGCGTTCAGTACGGCGAAACCGATTTCGCCTTCGTCTCACGGCTGCTGGAGGAAGAAGGCATCTTCTGGTTCTTTACCCACGATGAAGGCAAGCACACGCTGGTGCTTGGCGACAGCAACGACGCCTTCGTACAAATCCCCAACGGGCCGACGGTCAAGTACCTGGGACAGGGATTGGGCGGGCGTGAACTGCATGGCATTCGTTCCGGACAGGTGTGTCTGCAAGCGGTAGTCGGGGTCTATCGGGCGACGGATTATGAGTTCACCACGCCGACGACTTCACTCTACGGCCAGGCCGAAGCCGTGGCCGGGCCGCTTTCGATCTATGAGCACCCGGGCGGTTACAACGCCAAGGCACGCGGTGATGGGTTGACCAAACAGCGAGTCGATGGCTTGCGCAGCGAGGAAAAACGTTTTGTCGGCGAAAGCGACTGCCGTTGGCTGGTTCCGGGGCACTGGTTCACTCTCGACGGACATGAAGATGCGAGTCTGAACATCGATTGGGTGGTGACCCGGGTGACCCACGACGTCAGCCATGAAATCTATCGCAACCGCTTTGAAGCCATTCCCAAAGCCACGCCGTTCCGTCCACAACGTCTCACGCCAAAACCGCGCATGCATCCGCAAACGGCGATTGTCGTGGGCAAGTCCGGAGAGGAAATCTGGACTGACGAGTACGGCCGGATCAAGTTGCAGTTCCCGTGGGATCGCGACGGCAAGAACGACGAAACCAGTTCCTGCTGGGTGCGCGTGGTACTACCGTGGAGCGGCAAAGGCTTTGGCATGCAGTTCATTCCGCGCATCGGTCAGGAGGTCATCGTCACGTTTATTGACGGTGATCCGGATCGACCGCTGGTGACCGGTTGCGTCTTCAACGGCGACAACGCCCTGCCCTACGCGTTGCCGGCCAACCAGACACAATCGGGTATCAAGACTCAGTCGTCCAAGGGCGGCGGTGGCTTCAACGAGTTGCGCTTCGAGGACAAGAAGGACGCTGAGGAGGTGTTTTTGCAAGCGCAGAAAGATCTCAACATCAATGTGCTCAACGACACCACCGCGACTGTCGGCCACGACGAAACCCTTACTGTGCAGAACGCCCGCACCCGCACGGTCAAGGATGGCGATGAGACCGTGACGCTGGAAAAAGGCAAACGCAGCGTCACGATTCAGACCGGCAGCGACAGCCTCGATGTCAAAGACAGCCGCACGGTGAAAGTCGGCGCCGACCAGAATCACAGCACCGGCGGCAATTACACCGACAAGGTCAGCGGCGATTACAGCCTGACAGTCGATGGCAACCTGACGATCAAAGTCAGCGGCACCCTCACCCTGCAAAGTGGCGGCAGCTTCACGATCAAGAGCGGCGCTGATCTGGCGACCTCGGCCAGCACCTCGATCACGCACAAGGCCGGCACTGCCTTGACCAATCAGGCCGGTACCTCACTGGACAACAAGGCCGGAACGACGCTGACCAACGATGCCGGGATCAGCCTGACCAACAAAGGCGCAGCCTCGCAGACCGTGGATGGCGGCGGCATGCTGACCATCAAGGGCGGCCTGGTGCAGGTCAACTGACAAGGAGCAGCCATGGCGATCACACCGCTGGATCTGCAGCAGGATGACAAGCAACTCAAGGGGCGTTTGCAGGACGGTCAACTCGATGGCCCGTTGAACATCAAGGATGACGGGCGCAAACAAGCCGATCTGCATTACAGCCAGGGCGAGCTGCAAGGCACGTCGCTGCTCTATCACCCCAACGGCAAGGTCTCGGCGCAGATGCCGTTTGTGCGCGACAAGTTGCAGGGGGTGGCGAGTTTTTATGCGCCAGAAGGTTTTCTGCAGCGTAAGGCGAACTATCGGCGCGGGTTGTTGCATGGGGAGGCGTTCAATTACTTCCCGAATGGGCAAGTGGCGGAGGCGGAGTTTTATCGCGATGGCGTGCGTGAGGGCCGTTATCAGCGCTTTCATCCGAATGGCAAACCGGCGCTGGAAGCGCGCTATGTGAACGGGCAATTGCTGGAGCCAGAGCAAGGATTTGCCGAGGATGGGCGGCCGCTGGGTGCGGATGGCAAGCCGATTTCGCGGGTGCGCTGGTGGTATCGGCAGTGGGCGGATCCGCAGCAGGCTTGAGCCCCCTGAAGAGCCCCTCACCCTAGCCCTCTCCCAAAGGGAGAGGGAACTGATTGGGGGATATTGGCGAGTTACGCCGACATGGAAGACTTGCTGTGAATCCATAATCGACTCGATTCAATGCGCAGGGCTAATAATCGACTCGGTCGTTCAGGTCGATGTATCTCGGCAGACAACTCGGTCGGCTCCCTCTCCCTCCGGGAGAGGGCTGGGGTGAGGGGCAACGGGATTCGGATAAACGCCAAACCTCAGGGAATGAGCATCTGCATCTGTCCCGGCACCACAATCTTGATCACCCCCGCCCAGTTGCACATCAACGTGCTGTTGGCATCGATCGCCGGCATCCCGCCCAGCAACAACGTTGGCGCCCCGCCGGGAATCCACGGTGTGGCCGTCGCCGGAATACACGGCATCGGCGTCAACACCCCCAGCGCGGCAGCAGTTGCAGCGGCGACCATCGGGTTGGCCATGCTCATGCACACACCAAACGGCAGGATATTCACCAACGGAATGTGATCCATGATGTTCGCCGCCGGCATCCCGCCGGTGAGCGTGCGGTTCACTGGCAGCACATTGAGCATCGACGGCGCAGCGCCAAAGCTGCATTGCAACGTGGCCGTGGCACAGACTTGCGGACAGCCCATATTCCAAGCTCCTTCTTGCCCATGGCATACCCGCTAAACCTTAGTCTGCCGCGGCCCGTCGCGCACATTCTCAAAGGTGATTATCCGGCAACACGCTAACCTATAAGACCGGCCCGCGCTTGTGGCGACCTGAGCGCGCCATTAGATTAGCCAATGATGTCTGGCCTCCAAAATAAGCAGAAGGGATAAGCATGGCGCTTACTGACCAGTCCACCCGTATCCGCTCTGGCGAAGAACTCGATGCCAGCCTGATCGATCCGTACCTCAAAGCGCACATTCCGGGCCTGAGCGGCACACCTGCGATCAGCCAGTTTCCCGGCGGCGCGTCGAACCTGACGTACCTGCTGGAATACCCGGAACAGGAGTTCGTCCTGCGCCGTCCGCCGTTCGGCCACAAGGCCAAATCCGCCCACGACATGGGCCGCGAATTCCGCATCCTCAATCAATTGCGTGACGGTTTCCCGTACTGCCCGAAAGCCTACGTGCACTGCACCGACGAATCAGTGATCGGCGCCGAGTTCTATGTGATGGAACGCGTCAACGGCATCATCCTGCGCTCGGAGCTGCCGCCGGAACTGGGCCTCGATTCAGCGAAAACCGAAGCGCTATGCAAGAGCTTCATCGACCGTTTCGTCGAACTGCACCGTGTCGATTACAACGCCTGCGGCCTCGGTGATCTGGGCAAACCGGAAGGCTACGTTGCCCGCCAGATCAAAGGCTGGAGCGAACGCTACGAAAAAGCCCTGACGCCCGACGCGCCACACTGGGAAAAGGTCAAAGCCTGGCTCAACGACAAGATGCCGGCCGACCACCCGACCTCGAGCATCGTCCACAACGACTATCGCTTCGACAACGTCATTCTCGACCCGCACAACCCGATGCAGATCATCGGCGTGCTCGACTGGGAACTGACCACCCTCGGCGATCCGCTGATGGATCTGGGCAACACCCTCGCCTACTGGATTCAGGCGGACGATCCGGCGCCGGTGCAACTGATGCGCCGCCAGCCGAGCCACGCGTCGGGCATGCTCACCCGCCGTGAGTTCGTTGATTACTACGCCGAACGCTCGGGCATCCAGATCGACAATTTCGACTTCTACTACACCTATGGCCTGTTCCGTCTGGCCGGCATCGTGCAGCAGATCTACTACCGCTTCTACCATGGCCAGACCCAGGACAAACGCTTCGCGCAGTTCATTCACATGAACAAACTGCTGGAGCAGATGAGCTTGCAGGTCATTGCGAAATCGAGCCTCTGACGGCCCACACCAAGGAACCCCTATGTCCAAGACTCAGTTGTTCGACCTAGACGGCAAGATCGCTTTCGTGTCCGGCGCCAGCCGTGGCATCGGCGAAGCCATCGCTAAACTGTTGGCCCAGCAAGGCGCCCACGTGATCGTCTCTAGCCGCAAACTCGACGGCTGCCAGCACGTCGCCGACGCGATCATCGCTGCTGGCGGCAAAGCCACTGCGGTGGCCTGCCACATCGGTGAGATGGAGCAGATCAGCCAAGTGTTCGCCGGGATCAAGGAACAGTTCGGCCGCCTCGACATTCTGGTCAACAACGCCGCGACCAACCCGCAGTTCTGCAACGTGCTCGACACCGATCTGAGCGCGTTCCAGAAGACCGTCGACGTCAACATTCGCGGCTACTTCTTCATGTCCGTGGAAGCCGGCAAGCTGATGCGCGAGAACGGCGGTGGCAGCATCATCAACGTGGCGTCGATCAACGGCATTTCGCCGGGGATCTTTCAGGGCATCTACTCGGTGACCAAGGCTGCGGTGATCAACATGACCAAAGTCTTTGCCAAGGAATGCGCGCAATTCGGCATCCGCTGCAACGCCCTGCTGCCGGGCCTGACCGACACCAAGTTCGCCTCGGCGCTGGTGAAGAACGATGCGATTCTCAAGCAGGCGCTGACGCAGATCCCGCTCAAGCGTGTGGCCGATCCGAGTGAAATGGCCGGTGCGGTGTTGTACCTGGCGAGTGATGCGTCGAGCTACACCACGGGTGTTGCGCTGAATGTGGATGGTGGGTTTCTGTCCTGATCCCACTCGGGACTTGAACTGATCTTGTCCCTGTAGGAGCTGCCGAAGGCTGCGATCTTTTGATGTTGTTTGTAAAAAATCAAAATCAAAAGATCGCAGCCTTCGGCAGCTCCTACAGGGATTTGTGTATCAGGCAATGACTTTCGGTAATTGCCAGCCGAAATGCACCGACAACAAACGCAACAGCAAACACGCCGCCCCCGCCAGCAACGCCGCCGCCACCGGTGAAACGCCCAGCCTGCGCCCAATGACCAACACCGCCGCACCGACAAACGCCGAACTCGCGTAAAGGTCCGCCTGCAACACCACCGGTATCCGCGCCAGCACAATGTCGCGAATCACCCCACCACCAACGCCCGTGATCGTGCCCATCAGCATCGCCACAAACGGCGTGATCCCGAAATTCAACGCCTTCTGCGCACCGGCCACGGCAAACAACGCCAACCCCGCCGCATCCAGCACGATCAGCGTCGAACCGGACCAACCCAGCACTTGCTCATGAAAGACAAACGCCAGCCCCCCCATGAAAAACGCCAGCGCCGGATAGCGCCAGTCGGCCACTGCATTGGGTGGCGTCGCACCAATCAGCAAGTCTCGGGTAACCCCGCCACCGAGGGCGACGATAAACGCAATCACCATCACCCCGAGCAAGTCGAGCTGACTGCGCATCGCCGCAATCGCACCTTCCACGGCAAACACCGCCGTACCGGCCAGATCGGCCACCAGCACAATCCGCTCAACCCGGGACTTGCGCCCCGCCGGCGCTACTGCGTGACGCAACGGGTGGTGGTGATGTGTCGTGTGACCTGCCCGTCGGCGTACATGTCGCCAGCGACCTCAGTGTTTTCGAGAACCTGACAAGTGCGTTCCGGCGGTGGCGGTGGCGTCACTGGCGGAGGGGGTGGAGGACTGGCACAGCCAGCCAACAGCACTGCAAAAAAAGCCAACGGCAACACGCGTTTCCCAAGATGGTTCATAGGACGACCCGCGATGAATGGAAGAGCAACTTCCGCGACCCAACCGACCACGGAAGACCTGACCACTCATTCTTTATAGCCGAGACACCCGCAAGCGCCAGTGAACGGGCCGTATCGGAGGGGTATGGCTGTCGATTTTGCGTTGGAATCAGCGAGGTTGGCAGGCTGGGATTCGCTTTGCCAGACAGGCCGCCATCGCGAGCAGGCTCGCTCCCACAGTTGGATGGAGTACTCCCGCAAAAAACAGGCCGGCTGTCAGGCCGCCTTCGCGAGCAGGCTCACTCCCACAGAAGAGCAAGAGCAAATCGCGACCGCCCCTGCTTCTCACCACTCAACAGGATGAGCGTTAGCTCGGCTGCGGCTCTTGATCTTGATCTGGAAGCCCGTCGGCAGGCTGAGTGGAGGGATTGATCCGGGGGAGGGAGCGCAGCGACCGTTCGACGAAGTCGAACACATCGAGAGGAGGTGCAGCGAAGCAAACCGTAGGCGATGCGCCCGGATCGATCCCGGAGCGAAGGAACCCCAAGCCCCAGCGAGGGGCCGAACGTCAGGGCAAAGCCTTTTGGGTTACCTTTTCGGCGTTTGGAAAAGGTGACTCGCCGTAAGGGCGAAACCGCCAGCCGCAGCACCCACAAAAACGGATATTCACCCCAAACCCCAAGAACCTGGTCGGCCCAAAGGCCGCCAAGCCCAAACCCAAACCCAAACCCAAAAACCTAAGCCAAATCAGGATCAAGAGAAGAACGCAAAGAGTTGCTCTCCAGCTCATACCGCAACTCTTCAATCAAAGCATCAACCGACTCAGGCGTACGCAGCGCATCAAGCTTCAACCCACTGATCACCAGATCCACCTGCCCCGACACCGGGTGATAAAGCTTCACAGTCAGCGAATGATCACCATCCACCAGACATTCACACGCCAGCGGCGAAAAACTGCGTTCAAGCTGCGAGCGCAACTGCGCAAGATTCATCATCAGACTGTTCCTATAACGACTGCGAAGGGCCGCGATCCCGAGCCAAAAAGGCTCGTATCGCACCCCACCAGACTAAGAACAGACCTCACCCGCCAACACCTCAATTTGCACCATTCGAACTAGTGCATTTGCACCCTATCGTTGACCCTTGGCGCTCGATTCCCCGGCAAACAGCCCACGCTCCCGCGCCCAGACAATCGCCTCACTGCGGCTGTGCACATCCAGCTTGGAATACACCGTCGCCACATGATTTCGCACCGTGTTGGGCGCCAGTTTCAGCCGCGCTGCGATCTCCTTGTCCGCCAGCCCTTCACAGATCAACCCCAGCACATCACGCTCGCGCGCCGTCAGATCAGTGAACGACACGCTAGGCAATTGCGGCGAGTTAACCTTCTTCACATTGGCCAGCTTCTCGATCAACGTACGGCTGAACCAGGAAGCGTCCTTCATCACCTCTTCAATCGCCGCCACCAACTCAAGTTCGGTGCGCTTGCGCTCGGTGATGTCCATCAACACCAGCAAATAACACGGCATGTCCTGAATATTCACGGTGTCGGCGGACAGCGCACATTCGAGCAGGTCCGCATCCTTCTTGCGCACCCGCACATCCACCCGATCCACCCGACCGCTTTTCGCCAGCGCCGCCAGCAACCGCGTACGCGCGCCGCTGTCATCGATGAAATCCAGCTGCGTCACGGTTTTGCCGAGCATGTCCTCGCTGTCGTAGGCCAGGGTATCGAGGAACGCCTGATTGACGTCGATCACCTGCTGCTCGTCGGCACTACAGATAAGGATCGGCACCGGCGTCAAGCGAAATGCTTTGGCAAAACGCTCCTCACTCTGACGCAACGCCACCTCGGCCTTGTGCCGCAGCTCCATATCGACAAACGAAAACAGCATGCAATCCTCGTCGTTTAGCGTTAGCGGCTGGCCGGCAACGATCACTTGCTTGCTACCGCCATCGGGCAGGCGCAGCTCGGCTTGCATCTGCGGAATGGTCGCGACATCACGCAGACGCTGAATCGCCAGATCCTTTTTCTCGGCCTGCTCGAAGATGTCGATTTCATAAGCCGAGGTGCCGATCACCTGCTCACGGGTGTAGCCGGTCATCTCGAGAAACCCGGGATTGACCTTGATGTACCGCAAATCGCTGAGGCGACAGATCACCGCCGGCGCAGGATTGGCGTTGAAGGTCTTTTCGAAGCGCTGCTCAGCGTTGGCCCAGTCAGTGACGTCACTCATGATCAACACCAACGACTCGGGCTGCCCTTCGCGATCCGTGAGAATCATGCTGCGCACGCTGTGCACCCAAATGCGCTCCGGGTCGTCGGCCGGTGACACTTCAATCAGCACGTCATTGAAACTCTCACAGCGCGCCACCCGGCTGATCGGATAGTTTTCGGCGGTGATCGAGTGATTGTTGCGATAGCGCAGGTGGAACTTCTTGGCGTACTCGTCGGCATTGTGGCCCAGATCGGTGATCCGTTTGACACCGTGCATGGCCAGCGCGGCTTCGTTGGCCCAGAGAATGCTCTGATCCAGCTCCAGCAGAATCACCCCGTCGGACAGCCCGGCGATGATCTGCTGCAACTGGCGGCGGTTGGTTTCGGTGGTCAGGACTTCCTGGCTCATTGGATCTCCACAAGTGATACGCCCATGTGAAGAGTACGACCGCGGCGGCCCGTGATCGTGCCGACCATCTAAAAACCACCACAATTCTCCCTGTAGGAGCTGCCGAAGGCTGCGATCTTTTGATCTTGATCTTTAAAAATCAAAGTCAAAAGATCGCAGCCTTCGGCAGCTCCTACCTGGTTCAGTGCTGGCTTGAGTCAACTACCAGCTCACGCAACGTGTCGAGAAACAGCTTCAGCACTGGCGAAGCATCGTCCGCCCGATAAGTGGCATACAAAGGCACCTCCGGCAACGCCGGGGTCAAGCGCCGAAACACCAACCCCGCCGGGGCCAATTGCTCGATGGACGCCGGCAACAGCGCCACCCCAAACCCGGCGCGCACCAGGCTGAGCAAGGTTTGCACCTCGATCACCTGCTGGCGAATCTGCGGGGTGAACCCGGCCTGAATACAGCACTGATAAAGGAAATTGGCAAACCGCGACTGCTTCAATTCCAACGCCACAAACGGCTCGCGGGCCAGATCCGCCGGCGCCAGAAACTCACGGCTGGCCAGCGGATGATCCGCCGGCATCACCACATGGATAGGCTCGTAGATCAGCAGTTCATTGCGCAACAGCGGATCGTCGTAACCGACACGAAACACACAGGCATCAATGCGTTTTTCCTTCAACGCCTTGACCTGTGCCGCCGGGGTCATTTCATGCAGACGCCAGTTGACCTGCGGATAGCGCTCACGAAACAGATGCAGGGCCTTGGGCAGCACGCCGACCATTACCGAACTGATCATGCCGATTTCCAGCTCGCCCAACTGTCCCCGTCCGGTCTGCCGCGTCAGGTCCAGCGCCCGCTCTAGCTGTTCAAATACCAGCGGCGCCTGCTCCTTGAGCATCTGCCCCGCCGCCGTCAGCTCGACCCGATGATGGCTGCGCTCGAACAGCGGCGTGCCCAGTTCCTCCTCCAGCAGGCGAATCTGCTGGCTCAGCGGCGGCTGGCAGATGTGCAGGCGTTCGGCAGCGCGACCGAAGTGCAACTCATCGGCCAACGCCATGAAATACCGCAGCAGACGCAAATCCATGGCGACTTACCCCAGGTTCAATGGCGTCGAACGTTGGCGCACGCCGGTCAGCGCGAACAGGGCATTGGCGATGGCCGGCACCACCGATGGACTGCCCAACTCACCGACGCCACCAGGTTTGCTCGGTTCACCGTCCAGTACGAGGATGTCGGTGGTCGGCATGTCCGACATGCGCGTGACGCGGTAGTCGTGGAAGTTGCTCTGCACCACCCTGCCCTGTTTGATGTCGAGCCGGTCGAACAACGCATGGCCGAACCCCCACATCAAGCCGCCGTAAACCTGCTCTTCGACACCGCCCGGCGAGACCGCCAAACCGCAATCGACCACGCAGGTGAGTTTCTCGACTTTCGGCTTGCCGTCGACCGTTGTCACCCGCGCGACCACCGCAATAAAACTGGTGTAACCCTGATTGGTCGCGATCCCCAGTGCCGTGCCAGGTGGCAGCGGTTTACCCCAACCGGCGCGCACGGCAGCTTGCTTGAGCACTGCCACGTGCCGTGGCCGCTCCTGCATATTGGCCAGCCTGAACGCCAATGGATCTTCACCGGCAGCATGAGCCAGTTCATCCATGAAACTTTCCACGGCGAACACATTGGGGATGAAACTCACCGAGCGATACCAACCACTGGGCACGTTGCTTTCGTGCTTGACCCAGTTCAATTCCAGATGCGGCGGACGGTAGGCGAAGTCCCACGCAGTGATCGCCTCGGTGGTGCTGTAATCCATTTTGTCTGGACGTTCGAAATAACCCGGCTCCCACTGTTCCGGCGAGGCTGGCGACACCGCGTGCAGTTGCAGCGCGCTGAGTTTGCCCTGAGCGTCGAGCGCACCTTTGACCCGATGCAAAGTGGCCGGATGATTGAACAGCGCGTGCATTTCATCTTCGCGGCTATTGAGCAATTTCACCGGCACACCGGTTTTCTGCGCCAGATACGCGACTTCAAACAACCAGTACTTGGCCTCCCGCGCACCGAAGCTGCCGCCGGAGACCAATTCATGAATGGTCACGTTGGCCTTGTCGATCCCGCACACGGTTTGCGCCGCCTCGAGTGCCGAGGACGGCACCTGCACACCACCCCAATACGTGATTGCCTTGTCCTTGACCTGCGCGGTGATACAGATCGGTTCCAGCGGGTTTTGCACCTTGTAGGGCATGGTGTAATCGGCTTCGATCAGCTGCGCCGCGCCCGCCCATTGCCCGGCGACATCACCTTGGGTCATCGCTTTGACGGTTTGAGCTTCAGGATCACCGATGGCTCGGGCCTGAGCGCTGGCCAGTTGCTCGCTGTCAAACCCGGCCAGCGGCGAATCGCTCCACTTGATCTCCAACACTTGGCGGCCCTGCTGCGCCGCCCAGAACGTATCCGCCAAAACGGCGACACCTTCCAGATTGCCGCCGAGCACATCGGGCCGCCCCGCAATCGCCAGCACTTTGCGCACGCCCGGCACTTTTAGAGCCGCAGCAGAATCGACGCTGAGCACTTTCGCCCCGACCACTGGCGCACGCTGAATCACCGCCACCAGCATGTCCGGCAATTGCACGTCGATGCTGTATTTGAAACGCCCGCAGACCTTGGCCGCCGCATCACGTTTGTGACGCAGTTTGCCGATGTACTTGAATTGCGTCGGATCCTTCAGCGTAACGTTGGTCGGCGCCGGCAGATTCGCCGCCACTGCGACCAGTTCACCATAACCGAGCCTGCGCTGGCTCGCGGTGTGAACGACCCGCCCTTCTTCGGTGACGCAACTGTCGGGGCTGACTTTCCACTGCTTGGCTGCCGCCGTAATCAACAGCGCCCGCGCCGTAGCTCCGGCCATACGCAAGCGGTCGTATTCAAGGGAAACGCTGGTGCTGCCGCCCGTTGAAAAGACCTTCCAGACCGGATGAATGTAGGTTTCGAAAAACGGATCTTCCGGGGTGATCACCTGCACGGTCATCGGGTTGACGTCCAGCTCTTCAGCCACGCACGCGGCCAGCACCGTTTGTGTGCCGGTGCCGGAATCGTGCTTGTGCACCACCAGTTTCACCTTGCCGTCAGGAAAGATGCGCACCCAGGCATTCGGTTCGAACTCGCTGGCCGGTGCCGGGGCTTTCGGGTCAGTCGCAGCGATGCCGCTCGGCAGATAGAGAGCAATCGCCAAACCGGAAGCGACTGTTGCCGCTTGCTTGAGAAAAACCCGGCGCGGCAGTTCGATGCGGGTGTCGTCGACGAGGCTCATCAGGCCTCCTTCGGCGCATTCGCCGCACGTTTGATCGCCTTGTTGATGCGCCCATAGGTGCCGCAGCGGCAGATATTCCCGGACATCGCATTGCGGATCGAATCGTCGGTCACCGCCGCACCGGTGTTGAGCAACGCGGCGGCGGACATGATCTGCCCGGATTGACAGTAACCGCATTGCGGCACATCTTCGGCGATCCAGGCCAGTTGCAGAGGATGAGTTTCCGTCAGCGACAGGCCTTCGATGGTAGTGATGCTGTGGCCCGCGACGGCGGCCGCCGGCAACTGGCAGGAACGCACCGCGACGCCATCCAGGTGCACGGTGCAGGCACCGCACAGGCCCATGCCGCAACCGAATTTGGTGCCGGTGAGTTTCAGTTGATCACGCAGTACCCATAACAAGGGCATGGAGGAGGACGCTTCATCCAGCTCGCGTCGTTCGCCGTTAACCGTGAATGCAATCATTGTCAGGCTCCAGAAGAGCGGCCCGTCTTTATGCGGGCCTGGTCACCGATTATTGGAACCCTGAGCAACACGCGGCCAGCGACGATTTCTGCCAACCGCTGTAAGCAGGACTAACAACATGTACAAGCGATACCCGTCGGTGCAGTCCATGAGTGCGTTTATTCACGCGGCGCGCAGCGGCAGTTTCTCCAGTGCGGCGCGCAAACTTGATCTGACGCACAGTGCGATCAGCCAGCAGATCCGTGCGCTGGAAGATTTCATCGGCCAGCCGCTGTTCGTCCGTGAAGGTGGCGGCAGCAATTTGACTGATGCCGGGCAGTTGTTTGCCAGTGTGTTGTCGGATGGTCTGGCGCAAATCGACCGGGCGATTTCCTCGGTGAAGAACCGCAGCGTGGCGCAACGTTTGACCCTGGATGTCGACAGTGAACTGGCGCAAAGCTGGCTCAATCCGCGCCTGCCGCAATTGCTTGATGGCTTGCCGGATTACGAGGTGACGCTGCTGTCGATGCCGCGCAGTGATCGCAGCACGTTTGAGCGGGTCGATCTGGCGTTGCGTTATGGCTATGGCGATTGGGACGACTGCGAGATGACCCAGATCTGTGGCGATCGGGTGTTGGCGGTGGCTTCTCCGGAGTTGCTGGAACGGCATGGTTTGCAGGCGCCGTTGAGCCCGGCGCAAATACTCGAATTGCCGTTGTTGGGGTATTCGCGACGATCGTGGATTCCGTGGCTGGATGCCGCCGGGATGACGCCGACTGAACCGCCGGCGCGGGTGATTTTTGATAATGCGGCGAATTTGATAGCTGCCGCTGAGGCCGGTGTCGGTGCAGGACTGGTGCGCGGATTATTGGCGGCTGATGCGTTGCGCAATGGGCGATTGGTGGCGTTGAACGAGGCGCAGATTGCGGCGCATTACAACCTTTATGCGGTGTGGCCGCAGGGGCAGGCCGAACGTGTGGCGCCGGTGGTTGATGCGGTTAGGCAGTTAGTCCTGTGTACGCTTGAGAACCCTGCCCTCACCCTAGCCCTCTCCCAGAGGTAGAGGGGACCGATCGGGGAATATTGGCGAATGACACCGACGTGCACCTCCTGCTGTGAATCCATAATCGACTGGTTCTTTCAGGTCGATGTACAAGGCAAGACACCTCGGTCGGCTCCCTCTCCCTCTGGGCGGTCCGACGTTTCGGGAGGGCTGGGGTGAGGGTAGCTCTTGATCTGCCCATATCGCCCAAGTATCACCACCGCGCCCAATTAATATTGTACGAACCCAACCCCCCTTTCCAATACTCGCCCTCAGCAGCCACCCACCCGGGCCGGATGCGAACAGGCGAGGGAATGCGCGTGTCTTGCGCATAGAAACGGCCGATTGCCCGGGACGTGGATGCCGAGAGCCGCAAGGCTCCCTTCCCCGCTATCAGGAGATCGACTTCAATGATCATCGATATCAGCTGCTATCCCACGGATCTCGTGGACCTCGCCTGGAGGCATGACGGTGACCCGTTCACCGGCGAGCGTCTGCTGGAGATGATGGATGGCCCGTACATGGTCAACGGCAAGCCGCGCCGCATTGACAAAGCCTTCATCCAGCCGCCGCAGGGCAACACGATTTACACCTGGACCGACGGCGAACTGTCAGGCCGTGAATCCATCGACGCCTACATGGCGTACACCCTGAAAATGGTCCAGACCTACCCGGATCGCTTCATCGGTTGCTTCGTCTACAACCCGCGCTGCGGCGTGGAAAACGGCGTCGAGGCGATCGAGCGCTACGTCAAGGAACACGGCTTCAAGATGGTGCAAATGCAGGCCAACATGCACGCCTACCGTCCTGACCGTGCCCTTGACTGGGTGCGCCCATGCTTCGAGAAATGCGCTGAGCTGGGCATTCCGGTCAAGCTGCACACCGGCGACGGGCCTTACAGCATCCCGTCGGAATGGGTGCCGATGATCAAGGAATTTCCCAACGTCGATTTCATCATGGCCCACTTCGGTGTGCAGACCGGCGGCGTCTACGTCTTCGAACCGATGCAATGGGCGATGGAGTTACCCAACGTTTATTGCGAATCCGGCTGGTGCCTGCAATCGCGAATCGTCGAATTCGCCAAGGTCCTGCCGACGCACAAGATCCTCTTTGGCACCGACACCCCACCGAACGAACCGGGCATGTGGCTGCGCCTGCTCGAAGTGCTCTGCCATGAGCCGCCACAAGGCCTGAATCTCGACGAGGACACTCTCGAAGAGTACCTGGGCAACAACACCGCGCGGATGATCGGCCTCGAGCCAACCCCGCCACCGCGTTCCGTTTCCGAAGCAGAGGCGCAACTCAAGCGCCCCGTCACCACTCAACTGGCCAGGAGCTGAACCGATGATCATCGACACCCATCTGCATCCCACCAACCTGGTCGACGAGGCCTGGCGCCACACCGGCGAACCGTTCACCGGCGAGCGCATGCTCAAGTTGATGGACGGCCCGTACATGATCAACGGCAAACCACGCCGCATCGACATGGGTTTCATCCAGCCGCCACCGGGCAACACCGGTTATCGCGACGGCAACCGCCGGGGTCGCGAGGGCGTGCGTGATTACATGTCCTACGTCGCCGAACTCTGTGTGAAGTACCCGGATCGCTTCATCGGCAACTTCAACTTCAACCCGCGCTGGGGACCGGAAAACGGTGCGGCGGAGCTGGAATTCCACATCAAGGAATACGGCTTCAAGATGCTCAAGCTGCACGCCAACATGCACGGCTATCGCCCTGATCGCGCACTCGACTGGCTGCGCCCGGCGATGAAAGTCTGCGCCAAGTACAACATCGTTGTGCTGATCCACACCGGCGACGGCCCGTACACGATTCCGACGATGTTCTACCCGATCATCCGCGAATTCCCGATGGTCAATTTCATCATCGGTCACTTCGGCATCCAGACCGGCGGCAACTACTCGTTCGAGGCGTTCTGGATGGCCATGGACACGCCGAACGTGTACTGCGAATCGGGCTGGTGCTTCCAGTCGCGGATCGTCGAATTCGCCAAGGAGCTGCCGCGCAACAAGATCGTATTCGGCACTGACTCACCGCCGAACGAACCGGGCATGTGGCTGCGAGAACTGGAGGTGTTGTGCTCACCGGCACCGCAGGGGTTGGCCATCGATGAGGATCATCTCGAGGACTACCTGGGCAACAACATCGCCCGGTTGTGCGGGATCGAACCGACGCCACCGCCCAAGGATCTGGTCGAGGCTGACATTCGCCTGACCACAACGTACCTGTAGCCACACACAAAACCCAATGTGGGAGCGAGCCCGCTCGCAAAAGCGGTGAGTCAGTCGCCATCAACTTTGAATGACCTACCGCATTCGCGAGCAGGCTCGCTCCCACAGGGGCCAATGTTACGACCGACACACAGCGACTTTACAGGCACGAAGATGATCCGGCGTTCGCTCGACCGGCAGGCCAACGGCTGGCCGCACGATCGCCCTCTCACCCCTGCGTGCCTGCTTTTTACGAGGTGACACCATGACCCGTTCGACGCTCGGCGATTCCCAGGACTTTCACGTGTTCATCGACGCCTATCGCCGTGAGTACCCGGACGATATGCTGACTGTCACCCAAGCGATTTCCGCCGATCAGGACGTCACCGCCCTGGTCGATGCCCTCGCCGCCCAAGGCCGCGATCCACTGCTGATCTGCGAACACGTCGGCCATCTCGGCGTGCCGGTGGCGACCAATCTGTTTGCGTCCCGAACCCGCATCGCCCGGCTGTTCGGCGTAATGCCTGCGCAGTTACACGAAACCTTTCAAACCCGCGCCAACCGACCCATCGCACCGCGTTATGTAGAAAGCGGCCCGATCCTCGATGAAGTCTTCGAAGGCGAAGCGCTGGATCTCGCACTGCTGCCGATGCTCAAGCATTTCGACAGTGATCGCGGGCCGTACATCACTAACGCCATCATCATCGCCGAAGACCCGCTGACCGGCATCGCCAACATGAGCTACCACCGCTCGATGCGCCACGCCCGCCAGGCACTTGCCACCAGCCTGCATTCACGCGGTCATCTGTGGCGAATGCTGCAAACCGCCCGCGAGCGTGGCGAAGAGTTGCGCGTAGCAATGGTCGTCGGTGCGCATCCGTTGTTCATGCTCGCCGCTGCTGCGCGCTTGCCTTATGGCGCCGATGAACGTGCCGTCGCTGGCGGGCTGTTCGGCGCACCACTGGAACTGGTGAAAACCCCACGCTACGGCATCGGTGTGCCGGCGTATGCCGAGTTTGTTCTGGAAGGCGCGATTGACCCGGCGGCGTATGCCGAGGAAGGTCCGTTCGGTGAATTCAGCGGTTATTCTTCGGATCGTTCGACCAACAACGTACTGCGCGTGGACACCCTGTTGAAGCGCAAAAATGCCTGGCTGGTCGACGTCATGGGCGGGCGCTACGCCGAGCATCTGACCCTCGCCCGCCTGCCCCGCGAAGCGGAAATGAGCGAGAAACTGAAAGCACGTTTCCCCGCCATCACCGCCGTGCATTACCCCAATTCCGGCACACACTTCCACTGTTACGTGGCGCTGGATCAAAGTCGCGACGGCGAGGCGCGGCAGATCATGCTGGCCCTGCTCGGCTGGGATCCGTACCTGAAAACCGTGATCGCGGTGGACAGCGATATCGACATCAGTGATGACAGTCAGGTGCTGTGGGCGCTGGCCACACACTTTCAGCCGCACCTGGATATGTTCACCATTGATGGTTTACCGGGCAGTCCGCTCGACCCTTCGTCGTCGGTCAACGGCACCACTTCGCGGATGGGCCTGGATGCCACACGAGGTTCGGGCTTTGACGGGATCAAGGCGCAGCTCGATCAAGAAGTTCTGAAGCGCGCGCGGGTTCTGCTCAAAGGACTTCAATCATGAACCGCCAGCGGATGGTGGTAGGCATCAGCGGCGCGTCCGGCTTCATCTATGGCGTGCGACTCCTGCAATTGCTCGCCGAGCTGAACATCGAAAGCCACCTGATCATCAGCCGCGCCGCACTCCTGACCATGGCCCACGAAACCGACTACAAACTGGCCGACGTCACTGCGCTGGCCAGTCATTACCACCGCGCCGATGACGTCGCCGCCGGGATTGCCAGCGGTTCGTTTCGCTGCCTCGGCATGGTTGTCGCGCCGTGTTCTATGCGCACGTTGGCGGAGATTGCCACCGGCACGTCCTCGGGGCTGATCGGCCGTGCTGCCGACGTCACGCTCAAGGAGCGGCGCACGCTGGTGCTGATGGCCCGCGAAACCCCGCTGACCCTCGCGCACCTGCGCAACATGACCGCCGTCACCGAGATGGGCGGGATCATCGCGCCGCCGGTGCCAGCCTTCTACGCCCGCCCGGAGAATCTGGCGCAAATGGTCGACCACAGCCTTGGTCGCGTGCTCGATCTGTTTGGCCTCGATGCCGGTGTTGCCACCCGCTGGCGTGAACACCCAAATCCCTGTGGGAGCGAGCCTGGTCCGGGCGGCGTTCCGACGAAAGCGGTGGATCAGTCGCCATCACCGCTGGATGACACACCGCATTCGCTAGCAGGCTAGCTCCCACAGTTGATCGCACTCCGACAAAAACACAGTTAAGGAGCTTCAGATGAACACCCCCTTCAACGCCCCGACCCGCAACACCAAAATCCCCGTGACCATCCTCACCGGCTTCCTCGGTGCCGGTAAAACCACCCTGCTCAATTACATCCTCAAGGAAAACCACGGCCGCAAAATCGCCGTGATCGAAAACGAATTCGGTGAAGTCGGCATCGACGGCGACCTCGTCCTCAGCTCGGAAACCGAAGAAATCTACGAAATGGTCAACGGCTGCGTATGCTGCACCGCCGAGGTTCGCGAGGATCTGGTGCGCATCGTCCGCGAACTGGTGGCGCGCCCGGTGCGCCTCGATCACATCCTTATCGAGACCAGTGGCCTCGCTGACCCGTACCCGGTGGCGCAGAGCTTTTTCATCAATGACCCGATCGCCGATGAAGTCGAACTCGACGCGATCGTGACCATGGTCGACGCCAAGCACATCGCACAGCACCTGGAGGATTTGCAACTCGACGGCGTCGACAATCAGGCGGTGGATCAGATTGTTTGCGCCGACCGGATCGTCATCAACAAGGTCGATCTGGTCAGCAGCGACGAGGTAGAAATCCTGCGCGGAAAGATCCGTGGCTTGAATGCCACAGCGGATCTGGTGACCTCGACCCATGCGCAAATCGACCTGACAAAAATCCTCGGCATCGGCGCATTTGAATGCACGCAGAAGCTGATGGAGATCGGCGCGGAACCCGAGCATCACAACCATCACGAACACCATCATGAAGAGCCGGATCACGAGCACGACCCAAGCGTGTCATCGGTGGGCATCGCCGTGGACGGCGAGGTCAACCTTATGGCCTTCCATCGCTGGATCAGCGAGCTGCGTTTCTCTCAGGCCGACAACCTGTACCGCATGAAAGGCGTGCTCGCGGTGGCCAACGAAGACCAGCGCTACGTGCTGCAAGGCGTGCACAGCCTGGTGGAATTCCGCGCCTCGACCGCGTGGGGCACGGAGCCCCGCTCAAGCAAGATCGTGTTCATCGGCCGCGACCTGGATCGCGCGGCGCTGAACCAAGGCTTCGCCGCCTGCCTGGCAGGCTGAAACAAGGCATCGGAGCCGGTGGATGGCGGCTTCGCAGCACGAATGACTGATGCCAATTCTTGTGAACAACACAACACCTGTGGGAGCTGACTTGCCAGCGATAGCGGACTGTCAGTTTATAAAAATGGTGACTGCTAAATCGCCATCGCTGGCAAGCCAGCTCCCACAGGGTTCCACTGTGTTCTTGAGATAAGCGGCATCAGACGAATACCCCTCTCTACCGCATAAAACAGCCAGAGGTGTTTCCCCATGTCGTCAGCCACATCCCCATCGAAAAGCGCATCCACCGTGCATCCCGTCGACCGCGTTTTGCCGGTGCGACAGATGCTCACCCTCGGCCTGCAACACATGGCCGTCTCGTACATCGGCGCCATCGCCGTGCCGTTGATTGTCGCCAGTGCCCTGAAAATGTCCCACGCCGACACGGTGGTGTTGATCAGCACCACGTTGTTCTGCTCGGGCATCGCCACCCTTTTGCAAACCGTCGGCTTCTGGAAGTTCGGCGTGCGCCTGCCGATTCTGCAAGGCGTGGCGTTCAGCAGCGTTGGCCCGGTAATCGCCATCGGCAGCAACCCGGAGGTGGGATTCGCCGGGGTTTGCGGGGCGGTGATCGGCGCGGGGATTTTCACCATGTTGATCGCGCCGTTCGTGGGCCGATTGCGGCGATTCTTCCCGCCGGTGGTGACCGGGTGCATCGTCACCGTGATCGGCTTGCAGCTGTTCCCGATTGCCTATGAATGGGTTGGCGGCGGACGCAATGCGAGCAACTTTGGCGCGCCGGCGTTTCTCGGCGTGGCGGTGGTGGTGTTGCTGACCATTTTGCTGGTCAACCGTTATGGCAGCCCTTTGCTGCGCAACATGGCTGTGTTGATCGGCATGCTGATCGGCGCCGGTCTGGCCTACGGTCTGGGCATGGGCAGTTTTCACAGCGTCGAAGAAGCGCCATGGCTGACCGTGCCCTACCCGTTTTATTTCGGCTTGCCGACCTTCAGCCTGATCCCCATCGCGACCATGGTGGTGGTGATGATCGTGCAGATGGTCGAGTCGATGGGGCTGTTCGTGGCCATTGGCGACATCGTCGAAAAACCAGTGGAAGACAAACAGGTCATCAACGGTCTGCGCGCCAATGGTCTGGCCAGCACCATCGCCGGGATGTTTGCCGCGTTTCCCTTTATCGCCTTCATGGAGAACGTCGGCCTGGTGATCCTCACCGGCGTACGCAGCCGTTGGGTCGTCGCGGTCAGCGGCTTGCTGATGTGCTCGATTGCCCTGGTGCCGAAAGCCGGCGCGATCATCGCTTCGATGCCGACTGCCGCCCTCGGTGGTGCCGGCATCGCCATGTTCGGCGTGGTCGCGGCGGCGGGCATTCAAACCCTCGCCAAAGTCGACTACGAGCGCAATCGCTACAACGTGCTGATCGTCGGTTTCACCATCGCCGCCGCGCTGGTGCCGGTGCTCGCACCCACCCTGTTCAAACAACTCCCCGAGTGGTCGCAGCCGTTCCTGCACAGCAGCGTGGTTATCGCTTGCCTGGTGTCGGTGCTGCTCAACGCCGCGCTGAATGGCGTCAGCGTGCCGGAAACCACCGCCAGCAAATCCGCCTCGCACATCCTTTAGTTTGGAGCTGCCCATGACTCAACTTCAGAACATCCTGATCAAGAACCCGGTCGCGGTGATGACCGGCCTGCGCGGCCCTCGCGCGCGGGCCGGCGCCGTGGACATCCGCGTGGTCAACGGTCGCATCGCCGAAATGGCCGCCGACCTGCAAGCGCAACCCGGCGAACGGGTGATCGACGCACGCAATTGCGTGGTCTATCCGGGCTGGATCAACACTCACCACCATCTGTTCCAGAACCTGCTCAAAGCCGTGCCCGAAGGACTGAATCAGGATCTGCAAGGCTGGCTGGCGAGCGTGCCCTATCCGCGCCTCAACCGCTTTACTCCGAAACTGGCGCGGATCGCTGCGCGTTTGGGCATGGTCGAGTTGCTGCTATCCGGCGTCACCACCTGCGCCGATCACCACTATCTCTATCACGCCCACGGCAGCACCGAGACCGGCGACCTGTTGTTCGACATGGCCGATGAATTCGGCCTGCGTTTCGTGCTGTGCCGTGGCGGCGCACTGGAGTCGGCCAGCGCCCACCCGGGCTTCTCGAAAACCGCGCTGCAGCCGGAAAGCCTCGAGCAAATGGTCGGTGATATCGAACGGCTGAAATCGCGGTATCACCAGGACGCCCCGGACGCGATGCGCCGCGTCGTCGTCGCGCCAACTACGCCGACCTTCTCGCTGCCGCCAACCCTGCTGCGCGAACTGGCACACACCGCGCGCGGCCTCGGCTTACGCCTGCACACGCACCTGTCGGAAACGCAGAACTACGTGAATTTCTGCCGCGAGAAATACAACTGCCTGCCGGTGGAGTTCGTCGCCGAACATGAATGGCTCGGCCCGGACGTCTGGTTCGCCCACGCCGTGCACCTGCAACCGGGTGAAATCCGCATGCTCGCGCAAACCGGCACCGGCATCTCGCACTGCCCGGTGAGCAACGCCCGCCTGGGCAGCGGCGTCGCACCGGTGCCGCAGATGTACGAGGCTGGCGTGCCGATTTCCCTGGGCGTGGATGGTGTGGCCTCCAATGAGTCCGGGAGCATGGTCGGCGAAGCCAACACCGCGTGGCTGATCCACCGCGCCGAACAAGGCGCCTCGGCGACCACCGCTGAAGACGTCATTCACTGGGGCACGGCGGGCGGCGCGCAAGTGCTGGGCCTCGGTGCCGTTGGCACACTTGAAGTCGGTCAGGCTGCGGATCTGGTGATCTACAGCCTCGACCATCCACGGTTCTATGGTTTCCACGACAGCGCCGTCGCGCCAGTGGTGGCGGGTGAGCCGATCACGGTGAAATACAGCTTGGTCGGTGGCCGTGTGGTCGTCGATAACGGTGTGATTCCGGGGCTGGACATCGAACGCATGCGCGCCGAAGCGTGGGAAGGTGTGCAGCAACTGATGAACGTCGACGACTGATTCCGCAACAAATGAAAATCCTTTGGGAGCTGGCTTGCCAGCGAAGGCAAACTTTCAGTCGACCGAGTAAACAGGCAATAAAAAGGAGAGCTGGCAACCACCATGCTCTCCTTTTTCGTTGTACCACTTCAAAAAATTACAGGTCTGACATCGACTTGATTGCCAGCTCTATCCTTTCACGTGCAGCTCCAGTCAAACGCTTAACGCCGAAAGTTTTGGCAATTTCCAAAGGCATGTCGCCGGCGGAAATCAAAGACGCAACCATCAATAGTTCCTCAGCGGCGATCTCCTCCACCGACCTGCCGTCATCCAATGTCGCTGGTATCCGATATTTGTTCCAACCAGCAATATCACTTTCGGAATGCCAAACAAATTGGCCATCAACTGGATCACTTTTCAGATAATGATTTTGCTCGGTCAGATCAAGAACTCGCTCTCGAATGAGACGCCCAGAGCGTTGAAAGCCATGTGCCCGGGCTACGCGCTGTACCAACACTGAATCGAGGATAGGAGCCTCCTGCAACAACACATGGGCAATCAATTCAGCAAGGACTGCATCATATTCAGGCGAGTAAAACGCCTCCGCATTGATTCTGTCGCCCACGCTTGTGAAGTCGGTGACACGGTATTCATCTTTGATTGCAGGTGAGACCTGCAGTGCAAACGACTTCGCGATTTTTAGTTCGGGAGGTAGTTCGTCAGAAGCATCGCCCTCTGATACAGCAGGGGCTTCCTCTTTCGCTACGTCATTTGCCAATGGAGCGCTATGCACCAATGACAAATGAGGTATTGAAGATTCTTGCTCAACTGTTTTGCTAACAAGAGAGGATGCACGCGACTCTTCCAAAAGAGCTTCAAGCGATGCATGCAACCGATCCAGCGCGCCAGACTTATCAATCCACCACTCCGTAGACCAGAGCCGAACAAGCTTCCAGCCCAACCCTTGCAGGATTGCGCTACGAACCTTGTCGCGATCTCGAGCGGTAGCCGCACTGTGATACGTCGCACCGTCACATTCAACACCAACCAGATAATCGCCAGGTCTGTCTGGATGGACGATGCCTAGATCAATGCGGAAACGAGATACCCCAATTTGCGGTACGACTTGCCAGCCTTTTCGTCTCAGCTCTTGAGCAACAGCTTCCTCAAAAGGCGAGTCATAACCCCCCACTGAGCCCTGTACTGCCTCAGCAAGCGCTCTTGGCCCTCTCTGGGCAAATTCAATGAAGTGCTTCAGATCACGTACAGCGCGGGCGTTGGTGCGATTCAAATCAATCATCGAAGAATCAAAAGATGAGAAAACCATCATCTCCCTGCGGGCACGGGTTATCGCCACATTCAAACGACGCCATCCGCCTTCTTTGTTTAATGGACCGAAGTTCATTGACATAACCTGCGCGCCTGGTTCGGTTGGACCATACCCGATACCTAGCATGATCAAATCGCGTTCATCGCCTTGAACTGTCTCCAGATTCTTAACGACGACGGGTTCGGCAATGTCATGCTGGAAGAACGGTTCGATCTGAGGGAATTGTTGCCGCGCCCTATCCAACAGATCGTTGATCAATCTTTGCTGATCGCTATTGAGTGTAATGATCCCAATAGTATGACCGCTCGCGACAAACGCCGGATCCATCAGACGCTTCACAGTCTCGGTAACGATGGCCTCGGCCTCGGCCTGATTATGCCTGCCCTTGCCTTTCGCGTAGACGCCATCAACACGTCGCCACTCCACAGCGCTGGCACGCGTTTCAGCCGCAGGGAAAGTGATGAGATTACTGTCGTAGTAGCGATGGTTCGAGAAAGCGATCAAGCTTTCGTGGCGACTCCGGTAGTGCCAACTGAGGCTATGACTCGGGATCCCTGCGCCCAGACACTCATCCAAAATGCTCTCCATGTCCTCAGCAGTATCATCTTCTGCGGCAGACGCGGCGCGATTGAAAAAGTTGGTTGGAGGCATCTGACGGGGATCACCCGCAATGACCACCTGCTTACCCCTCGCGATTGATCCGATGGCATCCCAAGGTGCAATTTGCGAAGCCTCATCGAATATCACCAAGTCAAAAAGTGCGAGGTCCGTTGGAAGATATTGCGCAATCGAAAGAGGGCTCATCAGCATGCAAGGAGCGAGTTTCGACATGGCATCGCCCATCTCAACAGCAAGCTGTCGCACAGGTTTATGCCGACGTGATTTTTGCAACTCGTGCTTCAGAACCCCGAAACCACCTTGCTTGCCGATCTCGTTTTTCGACGGGATCAATCCACACAGCTTCGCTCGAATGTATCGAACAGTGAGCTTGGAAAGATCCTCATCCAGACGTACAAACGCCTCAATATCGCTAGTGTGCTCTGCTGGTACGAAATTACGCAGCAGCGGTTCAGCGTCGATGATCACCCTTGCAAACCAGCGTGCATAAGATGTTTCGAATGCGTTTACAGTCCCGCCCTCTGGCAACCCTTTAATTGCCAATGCATCACTCAACGGTTGAAGCCCCGATGCTATTGCCTCTTCGCGCACCCGACACCAATCGCACCAGGCTTTCAGCTTCGACTCCTGTCGCGAGATAGCGCTGGACGCATCAAGCAACGACTCAATTGTTAATTTTCCCTCTACCGGGCGCTTACTCAACTCATTGAATCGTTTACTCGTTCTACTGAACTCTTCCAATGCATCTTTTAATTGATGAAGCGCTGCTGCGATAAAGCCTCCCCCGCCCAATAACTCATTGGCTTCAACGACGAGCTTTTGTGTGGCTCCCCGCAGTGCAATAAGATCTTCGGGGGATTCGGCGTTCGAGCTAATCAACGTCCGCAGGCGTTCAGCGAGTTCCCAAGCAACTGCCATGGCGGATTGATCACTAGAAGCCCCGCTCCATCCAGGCACAGCGTTTATATCTGTAGACAAACCGTCCAGCGAGATGAGTAGATCGCGCATTTCGAAGAGTTTGGCAAGATCCTGCTCAACGTTCGGGAATCCAACCGCTCCGCCCTGACCCGCAAGGTTTTTACCCACCTTTTTCTTGGCCAGAGTCGCGAGAAACCAAAACTTTGTTTTACCAATATCCCAGTCGTTTTTGAGTTGTTCGAGGTGGATAGTGCGGCAGGCCTCTGAGGTGTAACGCACCGACAGCGACTGTTCAATTTCTCGGTAACTTGTGAGGACCTGAACAGCTTTCTTGGCTGCAACGATCTTGGCACTTGCATTCAACGTGAATGCAAAAGAGAGATCGATACCATGCGTATCTACCAATAGTGCAACAAACTGGCAAAACCGCTCGATATCCTCCCCGCTCGTAACGGCCAGGGGCAGATCGGTGGCTCTCAACAAGCTGTCACAGGCAATTTTCAGCCGCTCAATGACTCCCGGCAGCTCCCTGGATACTGCAGCGATCGACTCTTGCCAGCCGTTTGACCATTCGGTAGGAGCGATGAGCGAAAAGTCCGCTGACAGATCGCGGGCAGCCTGACTATTCAAGTCGAGACGCCGGGCGAGATCACGCAGCCGCGCGTAGTCTTCCGCGTCGTGAGACGTTCCCTCAGGCCATGAAACACGCGGCAACTCGGCGTGCCCATCCCGTACAACACGACCTATAGCCTGATGGACTGTTAATCCATTAGGTTGCCGACGATGCAAGGTTCCCACGACTTCGTTCAATCGATTTCGTAGCTTATGCAGTTTTGCCGTTTCTACCGACCACTCTTCAGCTGTCAACGCATCGCGAACATCCCAAGCACGCTCCAGTTGTTTGAGTACTTCCACTTTGGATGTTTTGCTGGAGTGCAGCTCAAGACAGAATTCGCCTAGCCCCTTTTCTTCAAGCCGACGATAGACAACATCCAAAGCGGCCATTTTTTCTGCTACGAACAAGACCCTTCGGCCTAGAGCCAGATTGTGGGCGATCATGTTGGCGATGGTTTGGGACTTACCGGTGCCGGGAGGTCCATCAAGAACGAAATCACAACCGCTAGCGGAGGCAACAACTGCAGCCAACTGGGAGGAGTCTGCCGGCAACGGTGTGAACAGATCTGCCGGACTGACTTTTCTATCCAACTCGTGAGGCTGCGGAAACTCCCCCGACGTAGCAAAGCCTTCGCCGCCGACACTTCGCTCCAACAAATGCTTAACCATCGGGCTTTTCAGAAGCTGCTCAGAGCGAGCAGCCAGATCCTGCCACATCAAATATTTCGCGAAGGAAAACGTTCCCAGCACCAGCTCCGTGGTGACCTCGAAACCCGGCACGTCCCTGATGGCACGGCGCACAGTATTCCAGATCCCAGTGACATCAATGCCACTGTCGTCGGTGGGAAGTTCACCTTCAAGCCCTGGAATAACGAGTTCGAAGTCATGTCGTAACAGTTCGAGCAGGGTCAAATTGAAGCGTGGCTCATCCTCAAGCAAAGTCATCGTCACGCCGGACAACGCACTTTTACGATCAAGTTTTACGGGAAGCAAAATTAAGGGAGCGGAATAGTTTTTTGGATCGTCTGCCGACTTTTTCCACTTTAAAAACCCGAGTGCAAGAAAGAGAGTATTTGCTCCGCCTTCATCAAGATCACTTCGAGCTTTTCGGTACAGGTCAATCAGCGCTACTTCGAGCTTCGTTTTCTCAAGGGTGGCCAGTACCTCACCACGAGACAATGCACTGCGAGCATATTCATCTCTGAGCGACTCTCGATTTTGTTGTTCATAAAGCGCCGAATCTCTACCTCCAGCCTCCAGATCCGGTATAGATACGATCCTGATGCGCTTGCCGCTGGCCAGTTGATCTTCCAGTTCAGCGGGCTCAGGACAGATCAAGCGAACGCCTTTAGCACTATCCGGCAGATGTAAAAGCCGATTTCGAGTAGTCAGGTCGAGAAGCTTGCGTTGCCACAGGGTCAGCTTACCGGCGGGTGTTTCTGACTCGGAAAGAATCTCTACGTCAAAGACCGGTAAAGGTGGCGCGTTCTCCAACGCCTCAAGTGGCATCTCCGACTCATGAATCACATCTGATTTCGACGCTGGAATCGACGTTGCCAAAGGACGGATACGCTGCATGCGTGCTCGATGCATATCAATGGCCATGATGAAATCATCGTCGTTGACCTGCCTTTCAGCAGTACTAATCGCCTGACTGAAACCTGGTACAGGAAATTGCGTTGCTAGAGTGGTTTCAAAAACGAGAGCTTCCTTCAGATCAATACGCTTTCGTACTGCGGAAGCCTCATCCGTAATCAGTTGAGAAAACTCCTGAGGCTGCAACCAAACGCCTGCAAAAGCATGACCTTTCGTCAGCAGCAGAAGAGCATTCAGTCCGGCTTGCTCCAATGCCGCAGCGAAAAGCAATGCCGTATCCAGGCATGTTGCAACACCGCCCTCCAATATGAGGCTTGGAGTTCTGACTTTCTGGCCGTAAGTCTCAAAGCTTGCCGGAGGCAGCGCATAGCTCAATTTAAGCCCGCAGACTGCAGACCATATTGCGGAAGTGAGCTCCCAGGTTCTGGTTCTGGACTTACTTTCGTAACCATTGATGCCATCCGCTTTACCAGCGCGGCGCAGAACATCAGAGGCAGATTTGAGTATCCGATCTACCGCAGGGTCATTTGGCATTGCAAACGCCGGCAGCAACTCTGGCATCGAGTTAACGCCCCCCCACTCATTTCTTGCCAAAAGCTCAACCGGAAAGATTTGACTGTTGAGAACTTCCCCGTTGCAACGTAGGCGCAGCACAAGGGTCGCGCTGAGACTCTCCGTCAGATCGGCTAGATAAGCAGCATTCAGCGTCAAATTTCGTTCAGGAATATGCAACGTCGATTCTTTATTTAATCGATCCAGACGCCAAGTCTTGCCTTCAAGGAAGGGAGGATCCGCGACAAGCTCCAGTTCAAGATCGCTGTAATCAGCTTCACCATCGTTGTGTACGGTCAGTTCTCTGAGGACCGGGACAGAATTTTGGTGAGAAGCAAAGCCAATCTTGCTGGCGATCACTCCCTCGATCTTGATGGTCATGAACCATTTTCTCCATGGGAAATTCGACGAAACAACTACTGAATTCTTAAAAACAGAGGCCATACTCACCGACAAGGATGGATTTTGAAACTGCTTTTTAGATCAAAGGCAGAGATAAGAGCTCTCCTACGGTCGAGTCTTTAGATTTACCCCTTTAATGAACAAGAAAGTTGATTGTTTACCCCTTCTGCATAGGTGCTTCATATAGTCCACCTGAAGCAAACCAGCCCCCCACAAAACTGGTGCATTCGCGACTTCCGGCTTTCTCGACTAACGTTAATACCTCATCGGACAGAGCCCCTGCCCGCAACACCGGGCTCTTGATCAAGGAGAGACTGATGACGTCGCGACGCAACATCGAACAGACCTATCGCACCTGGTCCAGCCCGATTCTGTTGGAGCTGAAAAAGCGTGAGCACCAAATGGCGCCGGTCGAGCGCCAGGCACTTGAGAATGTTCTGGTGGAAAGAAGGTTGCTGGACATCGGCGGCCCGGAGGGTATTGAACGTCGTCGAAACAGCGGTGACTGACACTGCGCTTTCGCGAGCGGGCTCGCTCCCACCCTGATTGAGGTTGGTCAGAAAACTTGTGTTCACCTGCAATCCTGTGGGAGCGAGCCTGCTCGCGAAGAGGCCGGCCGCAGACACCTTGATCATTGAGGCCGACGCATCGCCCTCACCCGGCCACTGTCGCCACCACCGCAATAGAAACGATCGGCACCGTCGGCTTCCAGCCCCGAAACACCCGAGCCCTCGGGCATCTTCAACGCCGCGATGACTTCACCGTTCTGCGCATCGATATGCCGCAGCTCACTCTCATCCCCCTCCCAAGTGCCATGCCACAACCCGCCATCCACCCAGGTCACCCCGGTGACAAAACGGTTCGACTCCAGCGTGCGCAGGATCTTGCCGGTCTGCGGATCAATCTGATGAATCTTGCGCTCGCGATACTGCCCGACCCATAACGAGCCCTCCGCCCAGGCCATGCCCGAATCACCGCCATTGCCCGGTGCCGGGATGGTGTGGAGTACGCGACCGGTGGCTGGGTCGATCTTGTGGATGTGGCGATCGGCGATCTGATACAGATGTTGGCCGTCGAACGCGGTGCCACCATCAGCGCCAACCTTGATCGTCCGTACGGTCTCGCCGCTGACCGGATCGAGTGCATTGAGCTGGCCGTCGCTGGCGAACCAGACCTGCTGGCCATCGAATGTCACGCCGTGAATACCTTTGATGCCGTCAAAAGGACCGTACTCGCGAAGGATTTCTGCGTTTGCGTGTTTCATGTCGGCTTCCTCGTGGATGTGTGGGTCCAGCCTAGCCATTGCCCAGCGACACCGGGAGTAACAAGATCGTCGCGAAACCCGGCAGCGGCGGCGTCATCCAGCGTCGCGCCCGGCCGACCCCGAAGGCCTGCACCTTTTCCTCCGCTGCCAGCGCTTCCAGTGCCCGCTGCACTTGTCGCTGGCTGCGACCCAACGCCAGCGCCAATGCGGAACTCGCCCAGGCCTCACCATCGGCCAGCAAGGCCAGCAACGGCGCATGCCTGTCTTCGAACGGCAGCGTGAGCAGCACCACCTCGGCTGCCACCAGAGCGAAGCCGCGTGCCGTTGCAGTAATTTTCGCCAACGGTTCCAGCGCTGCCCGCAGCCGACCGATTTCGACGCGCAACCGCGCGCGGTGGGATTCGTCACTGAGCGGCAATCGAAACGCCGCCGCAAACAGTTGCTCCCGGGAGATATCGCCCGGCCAGGCTTGCGCGAGCAAGCGGACAAGGCTGAACAGCACCGGTCGGGTTGCCAGTGCCACGGTCATCCCGGCTCCGCGCACGCTGTAACGACAGGCATCGATAACCAGGCTCGATGACGCGAACAACGCCTCGACCTGCTCCAGGTTCACGGGTTGCGACTGACCCGCCATGATCAATCTCGCGGCGGGTGCGGCGAGTATTTGCCTGGCGTGTTCGATCTCTGCCAGCAGCGTCGCGATGCCCGCCTGTTGTGCGGCAAGCCGCGCCCGGACTAGCGCGACGCTTGCTTTGTGCGCCTGTACCCGGCGCAGGGCAATTCCGGCAACCATCAGTTCATGGGCCGCACGCAGCACTGGAGGCAATGGTGCGGGATCCACCTCTACAAGCAGCGCTTGGGCCGCATCCAGTTCACCAAGCAGCAGCAAACGGCGAATCTGCAAGTATCGCGCGTGCGCTGCGTTCAACCGGTCACCGTGGCTGAGCAGCAATTGCCGGGCGGTCTCCAGTGCCTTCACCGGCCAGCCCAAGTCACGCGTCGCCAGCGCCACTTCCGCCTCGGCCACCACACAGCGCGCCCGCGCCAGCGGTTCATTGGCGCCAAAGGCTTTCACCGCGCGCTGCAACAACGTCTTGGCGCGAAGCAGATCGCCGAGCTGAGCCATGGCAATGCCACGCAACGCCAGCGCGGGCGGGTCTTCACGCAAGGCAACGTAGTTCAACGCACCCAGCGGATCACCAGCGCTCAGCGCCCGACCAGCGGCGGTAATCAGCGAGTCCATGGTGAATTCATCCTCACGGGCACCTCGGTGCAGGGCGTTGAGATCGAGTGTAATGCAGGCGTTTAAGCGCGTTTAAAATCCCTTGATAGCACTTTGGTATTCCTGCACCATCGGCAAAGCTGTTCCACGGAAGGAGTCAGGCATGCTGGACGCAAACGCTACCCACATTACCTTTTCCCTTGAAGGCAGTTCCACCGACCTGCAGGTGTCGAGCTTTGTTGGTCGTGAAGCCCTCAACCAACCGTTCCGTTTCGACCTCGAACTCGTCAGCGCGCGCCCCGACCTCAAACTCGAAGAGCTATTGCACAAGCCCGGCGTCCTGACGTTTGGCACGACCGGCGAAGGCAAGATCCACGGTCTGGTCTACCGCATCGAGCAAGGCGACTCCGGCAAGACCCTGACCCGTTACAGCCTCAGCCTGTTGCCACAACTGGCCTACCTGCGGCACAACCACGATCAGCAGATTTTCCAGCAACTGACCGTGCCGAAGATCATCGCCCAGGTCCTGGAAGATCGCGGCATTCTCGCCGACGCCTACAGCTTTCAGCTCGGCGCCGAATACCCGGAACGCGACTACTGCGTGCAGTACGACGAATCCGACCTGCATTTCATCCAGCGCTTGTGCGAAGAAGAAGGTATTCACTTTCACTTCCAGCACAGCAGCAGCGGCCACAAACTGGTGTTCGGCGACGACCAGACCGTTTTCCGCAAGCTGAAACCGGTGAGCTACCAGCAAGACTCCGGCATGGCCGCCGACAAACCGGTGATCAAACGCTTCAACCTGCGTCTGGAAACCCGCACCACCCGCGTCAGCCGCCGCGATTACGACTTCGAAAAACCAAAGATCCTCCCCGAAGGCGCGGTCAAAACCGAGTTCGCCCCGGACCTCGAGGACTACGACTACCCCGGCCGCTTCACCACCCGCGAGCGCGGCAAGTTCCTCTCCACCCGAGCCCTCGAACGCCATCGCAGCGACTACAAACTCGCCGAAGGCAAAGGTGACGAGCCGACTCTCACCAGCGGCCATTTCCTCACGCTCGCCGAACACCCGCGCGCCGAGTGGAACGATCTGTGGCTGCTGCTGGAAGTCTTCCACGAAGGCAAACAACCGCAAGTCCTCGGCGAAAACGTCACCAGCGACGTCACCGACCACAAAAGCGATTTCCACCAGGGCTACCGCAACAGCTTCATCGCCACCCCGTGGGACGCGCACTACCGCCCTGCCCTTGAACACCCGAAACCAAAAGTCCTCGGCAGCCAGACCGCCGTCGTCACCGGCCCCGCAGGCGAAGAAATCCATTGCGACCAATACGGCCGCATCAAGGTGCAATTCCACTGGGACCGCGACGGTCAGTCCAACGACAAAACCACCTGCTGGATGCGCGTCGCCAGTGGCTGGGCCGGCGCCGCGTACGGCGGCATCGCCATCCCGCGCATCGGCATGGAAGTCCTCGTCACCTTCCTCGAAGGCGATCCCGACCAGCCACTGGTCACCGGTTGCCTGTACCACAAGGAAAACGTCGTCCCCTACGACCTGCCGGCAAACAAGACCCGCAGCACCTTCAAAACCCTGAGTTCACCGGGCGGCAAGGGCTACAACGAGTTCCGCATCGAAGACAAAAAAGGTGTAGAGCAGATCTACATCCACGCTCAACGCGATTGGGATGAGAACATTGAGCACGATCAGAAGATCCGCGTCGGCAACGAACGACATGACACCGTTGAAGCCAACACGCTGAGCGAGTTCAAGGTTGAAGAACACCGGATTACGCATCTGGATCGAATCAGCGAGATGCGTGCGGATGATCACCTGACCGTCGGTGTCACGCAGCACCTGAAAGTGGGTACTGCGCAGTTTGTCGAGGTCGGAAACGAAATCCACTATCACGCCGGCGACAAGGTTGTAGTTGAGGGAGGCATGGAGCTCACCGCCAAGGCCGGCGGCAGTTTCGTCAAAGTCGATGCCGGTGGCGTGACCATCAGCGGTGCGCAGGTGAAAACCAACTCCGGCGGATCTCCGGGGTCCGGTACCGGCATTGCGATCAAGCTGCCGATAGCATTGACACCTGCTGATGCAGATTACGCCGGTAAAACCCTCAGAGCAGCGCCAATCAACACACCGACAGCCGCGGCATCGCTCACAACACCGTCGTCTGCAACCGCCGCGCCGAGCGCCGCAGAAACCCGGCTCATCCAGCAAAACATGCAGGCGCAGACATTGGTGGCCGCCGCAAAAACCGGCGTGCCTTTCTGCGAGATATGCAACCGATGAGCCAGTTTCGACCCAGCCTCAACGAATGGTTGACCGCCGAACTCTGGCCGCAAGGTTGGCGCCCGGACGCGCCTAAGGTCTACGCCTTGCTCGAGGGCGCTCGCGACCCACGCATCGAATCGCTGGTTCGCACCAGCGGCGCTGAATTTTCCTGCCTGTGCGCCGGCGAACTCGCGCCGAGCCTGTCGGCGGCAGCGCCCTATCTGCTGCACCTTGATCCGCAGCAGGCGCACACTTGGCGACTGCTCGAAGACAGTTGGGGACAGAGTTGGGGCATTTTCGTCACCGCCCCTGCGCAGGTTTCCCTGGACGAATTACGCGGTCACTTTAGAACCTTGCTGCGCGTCACCGACCCGGATGGCAACCTGCTGGTGTTCCGCTTCTACGACCCCAGAGTCCTGCGCGTGTACCTGCCGACCTGCACGCCCCAAGAGCGCGACGCGATATTCGGCCCGGCGATCAAGCTGATCGCCGAAACCAGCACCGGTCATTCATTGATTGTTTACCCGGCAGATCCTGCGGGCGGCCCGGCGGCGCGGGTCAGTGGCTGGCCTTCGGCTGATGCGGGCGGATGAAACGTTTTCAACAAACATTTCAACGTCATCTGCTCCACACACCGATAAAACAACAATCATGGAGTCCATTACTTGAAGCGTATGGTCTGGCTTTTGTTTCCGATGCTCGCAGCCTGTAGCGCTGGCCCGCTCCTGTACCCCGATTCGAAAGCGGGACGGCAGGCAAACCTCACGCCGACCTGCCCCGGACCGAAAACGGCGATGCTGTTCACGACAACATCGAAAGATCTGGACTGGGTTTTTCTGCTTGTCCACGTGTCACTGCCGGGAGACCTGACCATGCCTGCACGGACGCCGGTGGTCGATACCGAAGTGCGACTCTCCACTCAGCTGTACATGGAGCCTTCCAGCCAGCGCGGCATCAGTACCAAGGAACGGTGGATACCGTTGCCTGAATTTCCGCTCTGGATCAGCGGCCAATCGCCAATGGCGACCGTACAACTGGTTAACGGTGAAACCTACCAGGTCAGCATCGAACCACTGAAAACCGGCTTCAACCCGCGCGCGCGTGAAGTACGCGACATCTATCATTCCGGCACACCGCTGGGCAAAGGTGAACTGGATGACTTCATCCTGACCTTGCCCGAGCTGTTCCTGAACGGTGAAAAAATCAACACAGCGCCGATCCACTTCAAGAAACGTGAAGAGCGCTATTTCCCCATATTGAACTGTTGAAGGCTCAGACCGGAGAAATCGTTGCCAGCAAGCCGATCAAAATAGTGAGAGCCAGAAAACCACCCAGGAAAATCGCCATCTTGTTCATGTTGCTCTCCTCAATGCTCAGCTTGCGGTGCACCGGATGCTTCGGGATGAAGGCTCGTCGCGAGTGACCGAACTGTGGGGCTATTTTGAGCGGATGACTGAACCGGTAACAGAGGCAGATCCAGCGAAAAAATACGGATCAGATGCACATCTGATCCGTATGGGTCATGGACCGATATTCAAATCGTTGCACAAGTGTTCAATTTCGCTGTGGTTGATCTAGAGTCATTGCCGTCGCGAGAACAACAAGAACAACCCTGGAGTGAACATGACCGACCTGAACCTGCAACCCAACGTCGCTGAATCGCTGAAGCAATGGCACCAAATGATCCGCACCGGCAACCTCAGCGCCCTGCCCGGTTTGCTTGATCCACAAGCCGTGTTCCGCTCGCCAATGGCCCACACGCCCTATCCGGGCGCACCGGTGGTGTCGATGATTCTCAATACCGTGTTCGACGTGTTTGAAGACTTCACCTATCACCGTGAGCTGGCGACTGCCGATGGCTTGAATGTGATTCTGGAGTTCAGTGCGAAGGTGGGTTCGAAGGAGCTGAAAGGCATCGACATGATTCGCTTTGATGAGAACGGGAAGATTGTCGAGTTTGAGGTGATGGTTCGCCCGTTGAGTGGGTTGCAGGCGTTGGGGGAAGAGATGGGTAGGCGGCTTGGGGATTATCTGGCCAAAGTAAGAGACTGATGTATCAGTAGGCCTTAATTGGCAAAACTCATTGAGTGACAATTGAAGCGGGTGAATGAATTGAAGTATTCGAAACGGGCGACAGAGGAAGACCTAAATTCAAACATCGCTATCTCGCCGAAGCCCTGAATTCAACGCAAAAGCATGGAGTGAATATGAAGGACTATTATAAAAGCCGCACAGAAGATCCTGCTGGTCAAATCACCAATAGAATGGAAGGATCTTATCATCGGTTTTTAGCGGGTTTCACCGAAACCAAAGCCATAAATCACTCGCTCTCAAAGGGGGAGCAGAGAGAAAATCCAATTAAAGATTTTTTTGAAGAACTCCTTCCCCGTCGTTTCTCCGTGACGTCCGGAGAAATTTTTGACTCGAAAGGAAATATTAGCCCGCAAAGCGATTTGATAATTTATCGAACTATAGACGGTATCCCGGTTTTAAATCAGCAGCCCACGATCCTACAGTCCGAGTCAGTCATGTGCGTCACAGAAGTAAAATCCGTGATAAACACAGAAGCATATAAAGATTGTCTAATCAAAGCAAAAAAACTATTTGAACTCAAACCGTTTGGCAAACCTTTACAAATGTATGAAAGAGGGAGAGATCCTTCCTCTGAAGAATGCAGATATTTCATTTCCATTTTTGCATACAGCAGCAACATCAAGGGCTCGTTGAAAGACGAATACAAAAGATACAAACAATGTGCAGAAGAAGCCGGAATCGATGAAAAAATAATAGACCGCATCTACATACTTGGAAAAGGAATAATAAACCCCTCAGACAAGAAGGTTGCGGCAGATACAGAAAATAGAAAAATTGGGCTATTTTATTTTTATTCAAACCTCCTTCAATTTGCGACTAGAGAAGCAATCAGGAGGAAAGAGGTTCCACACATCGCTTATTTTGGCCGAATGTCCGAAGGGTGGGAAAATGTTAAATAGCCAAAAATGAAAATAGAACAGAAGAAAGCAAACATGAAAGAAATAGAATTGAAAAACTGGAGCGAATTTGACCAGATCATTGAAAAGAAACATTATCGAAAATGGATCTTTCGAGGCGAATCAGATGCCAATTGGGAATTAAAAAGTTCTCTTCATCGTGCATTTGAAGAAGCACAGGAAATACATACAAACGGCAAAGGCAAGACAAAAAAACTTGACAAAATCTCCCACGAACAAGTGATGATTGATCGCTTCAAATGCAACGCGCACTTGTACCTTAATAACCTTCCAACCAAGGATGATACTTTAAGCTGGCTCTCTCTGATGCAACACTATGGAGCGCCCACCAGATTATTAGACTTTACATTTTCTCCATATGTAGCTCTTTTTTTTGCACTGGAGACGGGAAAGTCTGAAGCGGCAATATACTTAATCAATCACGACTCCATAAAAAACGATGATGACACGCTATCTGGCATAGATCGCCTTGAATCTTACTCAAACATACTGACACCACAAAAAGCTCAAGAACACTCATACCTTCTCGCCTTTGAACCGACATTCTCGAACCAAAGATTACTTGCACAACAAGGATTATTCGTCGCATCAAACACGCTAGCCGAAAGTCATGGTGAGATATTAAAAAAACACAACAGCAACCAAGTACAAAAAATAATAGTTCCGAAAGAGTTGCGATTCGAGGGGCTACGAAAACTAAACAAAATGAATATAAACTCCGCCAATATTTACCCTGGCCTGGATGGATTCTGTAAAAGCATGTACCGACAGCCGACCTTCGGCCTTGAGTGGCAGAGAAGAGTCGGTATGTAATCATCTACTCCATTGTCTCCTCCTGATCGACAATCAGTTCAAGTATCAACCGGATGCAGATGGCTATCACCAATCCACAAAAAAACCCACTGACCGTCGCCGGTTCAGTGGGCTTTGTGTCTCTGGCAGCTAGTTACAGCGCCATGTCACGTGCAGCGTTTTCCTTCGGTGCTTCAGCTTTTTCAGCTGCAGGTGCCGCCGGAGCAGCCACCTGACCGATCACTGGAGGCGTCGGCAGTTCGAGGATTTTGGCGGTGTAGGCCCACTCTGCAGCCACTTTGGCTGGATCGCTGTTCAGCTGAGTGCCGTAGCTTGGAACGATCTGGTGCAGCTTGGTTTGCCACTCAGGGGTCGCGACTTTGTCTTTGAAGACTTTCTGCAGCACGCTCAGCATGATCGGAGCAGCGGTCGACGCGCCTGGCGATGCGCCCAGCAGGCCGGCGATGGAGCCGTCTTGTGCAGCAACGATTTCGGTGCCCAGTTTCAGCACGCCGCCAGCGGCTTCATCACGCTTGATGATTTGCACGCGTTGGCCGGCTTGCCACAGGCGCCAGTCTTCGGCTTTGGCGTTCGGGAAGTATTCCTTCAGCGCGTTCAGACGGTCTTCATCCGACAGCATCAGTTGGCCAGCCAGGTACTCGACCAGCGGGTATTCCTTGATGCCGACCTTGGTCATAGGCCAGATGTTGTGGGTAGTGGTGCTGGTCAGCAGGTCCAGGTACGAACCTTCCTTGAGGAACTTGGTGCTGAAGGTCGCGAATGGGCCAAACAGGATGACGCGCTTACCGTCCAGAACACGGGTGTCCAGGTGCGGAACGGACATCGGTGGTGCGCCAACCGACGCTTTACCGTAGGCCTTGGCCAGGTGCTGTTCAGCGATGGCCGGGTTATCGGTCACCAGGAACGAGCCGCCTACCGGGAAGCCAGCGTATTCCTTGGCTTCAGGAATGCCCGACTTCTGCAGCAAGTGCAGTGCACCGCCGCCCGCGCCGATGAAGACGAACTTGGCGTCGGTTTCGGTTTTAGTGCCGTCTTTCAGGTTTTTGTAGCTGACGCGCCAAGTGCCATCGGCATTCTTGGTGATGTCCTGGACTTCGCTCGACAGTTTCAGATCGAAGTTAGGCTTGGTCTGCAGGTACGTGGCGAACTGGCGGGTGATTTCGCCGAAGTTCATGTCGGTACCCAGCGGGCTCCAGGTGGCCGCGATTTTCTGGTTCGGGTCACGCCCTTCCATCATCAGCGGGACCCACTTCTTGATCACAGCCGGGTCTTCGGAGTACTGCATGCCGGCGAACAGCGGGCTCGCTTGCAGGGCTTCGTAGCGCTTTTTCAGGAACTTGATGTTGTCATCGCCCCACACGAAGCTCATGTGCGGAGTGGTGTTGATGAACGAGCGAGGGTTCTTCAGAACGCCTTGCTGAACCTGCCAGGCCCAGAACTGACGGGAGACCTGGAACGCTTCGTTGATCTCGACGGCTTTCGGGATCGTCACGTTGCCTTTGTCGTCTTCCGGGGTGTAGTTCAGCTCGGCGAGCGCCGAGTGACCGGTACCGGCGTTGTTCCAGCCGTTGGAGCTTTCCAGGGCGACGCCGTCGAGGCGCTCGACCATTTCCATCGACCAGCTTGGCTCCAGCTCATTGATCCACACACCCAAGGTGGTGCTCATGATGCCGCCGCCGATCAGCAGGACGTCGACTTTCTTTGCTTCGTCAGCATTGGCGGATGTCATCCCCATCGCCAAAGCCAGACCCAACAGGGCTGTGTTCACTTTTTTAAACATCTGTTGCACCTATGATAAAACGCCTTCCGCCCGCCGCTGTTATCTGTATGCGATCCGCTTTGATGACGCTCAGGCTAGCGTCGCAGATTCCGGCACACTTCAATTTTGACGGGTGGGCACACAAGGCCGACATGCTGCATCGACCTCAGTTAATGTCCCTTCTGAACTGACTTCTTATCATTATTGGCTCAGCTACTTGAGCGACAGGGATTCCGTCGGCTCGCCCAAAGGCAAGCAAACTGAATAAGGTCAAACCAAGTTGGCGCGAAGAATATCACGTCAGGGCAAACCCGCGCGTCTGTTCCCGACTTGAGAGTCTTTTTCCGCTCAGGGACTTATCGGCCGCCAGTCGCCGAACATGACCCTCCAATCAGTGCGCCGACTCAAACCATCCAGCATTCAAGTGTAGTTGCCCAGCGATCAAGCGCTTTTCGGCAGTGCCTTACTCAGGAATTATCTGCTAGGTTGTACGACGACTGACAAATAAGTCGTCAATCCCATAACAACAAGGAAACAACCGCAATGACCAAGACCCGACTGCTGATCGGTTTTCTCTGTGCCTTCAACGGTTACGCCATGGCCGCATCGGCCCCGGCGGAAAAAGATGTCGCCCAAGCGGTGGAGCATCTGACCCAGGCGATGCTGCACAAGGACATCGCCGAACTGAACGCGCTCACCGCGCCCAACCTGACTTACGGCCATTCCAGCGGCAAGATTCAGGACAAGAAAGAATTCATCGCCGACATTGAAACCGGCAAGAGCGCCTTCAAGACCCTGGAAATGCAGAACCAGACCATCACCCTGTCCGGCGACACCGCGCTGGTGCGCCACCACTTTTCCGCGCAGGCGTTGAAGGGGACCGAGGTGGTGCCGACGGAGATCGAGAACTTTCAGATCTGGCAGAAGCAGGACGGCAAATGGTTGTTGGTGGGGCGGCAGGCGTTCAAGTTTTGAGGGGAGCTATCTAGCCTGAATGAATATTGACCGGGCTGGCCTCATCGCGGGCAAGCCCGCTCCCACAGGGTTCGATGTTGTAAATGCAATTGTGTTTACACCACCGCCCATTGTGGGAGCTGGCTTGCCAGCGATGAGGCCAATTCAGACACCACAAGTGCAATTGTTCCAATCGCTATCACAACCGAAACCGATCCACCGATTGCGCCAACTGCCCCGCCAGGCTCGACAACTCATCGGTGGTATTGGCCGTTTGCCCGATCACCCGGCTGTTGCCCTCGGACATCCCGGCAATCATTTCCACCTGATGGGCAATTTCGTTACTGGCCTGACTCTGCTCGCCAATCGTGCGGGTGATGTCATTGACCAGTTGTGTCGTGCTCAACGTCGCCTCAAGGATTTCGCGGATAGCGCGTTCGACATCCGCCGTCACCGCCATGCCCTTGTCGACCTGCGCGACGCCCGCCTCCATGCTGCTGACCGCCTCGCGGGTGCTGTGCTGAATGCGCGCGACCATTGCGGCGATTTCCTGGGTCGAGGCGCTGGTGCGTGCCGCCAGACTGCGCACTTCGTCAGCCACCACTGCAAACCCCCTGCCCTGTTCTCCGGCCCGGGCCGCTTCAATGGCAGCATTGAGCGCCAGCAGATTGGTCTGGTCGGCGATGCTCTTGATCACCTGAATGATGTTGAAAATGGCTTCGGATTCCTGGTCCAGCGTGCGGATCACCTGGGCCGACTGTTGTGCTGATCGGGCGATATCGTCCATATCGCTGACCACTTGATGAATGACCCCGCCGCCCTCCTTGGCCAGGGTTTCGGCTTGACTGGCCATGCTCAGGGCGCGTTCGGCGTGGCGGGTGATTTCCTCGATGCTCGCGGTCATCTGGCTGGCGGCTGCGGCCATGGTGCCGGCGGCGACACTTTGTTGCTGACTGCTGTCGGCGACCTGATGGCAGCCGTGGCTGAGTTGCGCGCTCATGCCACTGACGCCATGAGCATTGCGCCGTACCACGTCGATCATGTTGCGCAAGTCGCGCTGCATGGTCGCCAATGTGCGGATCAGGACACTGGCTTCATCCTTGCCGGACGGCTCGGCGATCGGCTCGCTGAGGTTGCCGTGGGCGATGCTTTCGGCGATACGGCTGGCGGCCTTCAACGGCCCCATGATGCTGAGAATGACCCAGCGCCCCTGAATCAGGAGCAACACAAGACTGGCGATCAACACCACGCCGAGCGCGACGTTGGCGCTGCGGATGGCTGATTCGGTACCTTCGCTGGTCTGCCGGGTATTGGACTCGATCAACTCGCTCAAAGCGGCCATTTGCTCTTCGAGCTGACTGAATGCCGTGTTGAAGGTGCCCAGTTCCTGCTGAGCGGCATCGGGATTGTCCAGCGCCAACCCGACGATCCGCTCGCCGGTATTGATGTAGGTATCGAGGCTCGGCTTGATCTGCTCCAGCGCTGTGCGCAATGCCGGGTTGATCGGCAACTTGAGGTTGTCTTCAAGCACCTCACGAAAATGCCCCGCATGCTCGTTGATCGAATCGCGCACCTCGGTCGCCGTACTGGTGCTTTTGCCTAGCCCCACCAGCATTGCCGAATAGACATCGGCGCGCAGGGCATCGTGCATCATGTCGGCTTCCATGTGGTTGCGCAGCGCGCTCATGCTGACCGCGTTATCGCTGACCGCCGAGGCCATCCGCTGGTTGCCGACGTAACTGACCAGACTCACGATCAACGCCGTCAGCAGACTTGTCACAATCAGCAACACTAAACGCAGTTTGATCGACACCGGATTTTCCTCTCTCGTTACGCCCGTAAGCGCTTGTCAGCCTTCAGTTAAGCCTATTTGCGCAGGTCTGCCGCGCTAGAGCGTGTCAGCAGGTGTCGGCGTAATGGCCAAAGGCAGCAAAACTTTCGGATTGCGCAGCAAGTCTCACTTTTCAACGCGCACGGCCAACGCCTTCATCGCCGGTTAATACCGGCAGGCTATTGAGTCCGTCGTTCTGAATTCTCATGCAGCAAAAGGAAACGCTATGAAACGCGCATTGTGGTTGGGTTTGCTCGGCACCTTCGCCATCGGTACCGCGCACGCGGCGACGGAAAAAGTCGCCATCAATCTGGTCAGCGCTGACGGCGCGCCGCAGGCGATCGGCTCGGTCACCATCAGTGAAACCGCGTATGGCCTGTTGTTCACACCCGATCTGAAATCCCTGCCGGCCGGCGTGCATGGCTTCCATGTGCATGAAAATGCCAGTTGCGAAGCGGGCATGAAGGATGGCGTCAAAGGCGCCGCACTGGCCGCGGGCGGGCATTTCGACCCGCAGAAAACCGGCAAACACCTCGGCCCGTACGCTGACGGCCATTTGGGTGACCTGCCGGCGGTCTACGTGACGGCAGATGGCGTCGCCAATTACCCGGTACTGGCGCCGCGCCTGAAAAAGATCTCCGAGGTGAAGGGTCACGCGCTGATGATTCACGCCGGCGGCGACAATCACGCCGACATGCCCAAACCGCTGGGCGGCGGAGGTGATCGCATGGCGTGCGGGGTGATCTGAAACCCATGACATAAAACCGGGCAGCCCGCCATGGCGTTGCCCGCGTCTGTCTCGCAATAACGCAGACTTTCCCGCTCCACGGAACTCCCGCCGCGCGCGCCCCTCTCACATTATGTAATCCTTCCCTTTTTGCTTCGCGCTTGTGGAGGAACACCGTCATGCGCAAGTTAGTGCTCATTTCTTCTTTACTCTTATGCCTGCCCGTGGGTTCCGCTCTGGCCAAAGTCGATGCCGGAGATGTCGCCACCTCGGCCGGTGTCTCCGCGTCGCTGTACTCGACCTTCAAGGATCACAAAATGGTGATTCCGGCCCGTGACGACTTGTCTGCATTCGTCGCCAGCGGCGGGGCCATTCGTGGGGTTTATCTTGAGTCGGTATTGCAACAGGTGCGCCAGAACAACCCTGGCCTCAACGCCAGTGATGAAGATCTGGCCAACGCGATTCTGGTGCATTACGAAGGCCTGAATCAGTAGCCGTCACGGAAAAAGCAGCCGATGGATGGCCGCTGAAGGCGCATAGGCAAAACTGTCCGACGGCCTCTATGATGGAGGCCATGACGACTTCTGCGCCTTTGCGCTCCCCCTGCCCGCCCGGCGCCTGCATTTGCGGGCGCGATCCGTTGCTGGAGACGCCCGGCGCGGATTTGCGCATCCTTCGCCTGACCCGTGAGGAAGAGAAACGCCTGCTCGCACGCCTCGAAATGCTCAAAGACCTGAACGACCTCAAACATCTGCAACAGCGCATGTTCGAGCAACTGGGGATTCGCGTCGATGTCGCTCCCGGGTTCAACGAAGTGCGCACCATGCGCGGTATAGCGATTCAGATCGACGAGTTACCCGGTCTGTGCCGCAAGACCCGTGCAGCCATCCCGGCCGCGATCCGCCGTGGACTGGAAAACCACCCGGAAATCGCCTTCGAACTGCTCAACGCCCACGACTTGCTGCGCGACACCTGATCACTTTTTCAGACCGACCCGTTTGCGCATCTCGGCCGTGATGCTCTGGCGGGTTTTCTTCATGTCGGCCCATGGTTCGTCGCCCACTTCAGCCAGCCGCTCATGAACGTTGTGCACGTTCCACTGATTGCCGCCCTTGATCTCGGCGACCTCTTCGCGAAACAGCGGCACCGACACCGGCAAACCTTCGCGGGTGCGCGCCGCATAGGCGCAAATGGTGGTGGCGCCCAGACCGTTGCGCAGGTAATCGATAAAGATCCGCCCGACGCGGTTTTTCGGCCCGGACACCGCAGAAAAGCGGTCCGGCAACAGCTTGGCGATATGACTGACGATGGCGTGGCTGAAATCCTTGACTTCATCCCAGCCGAGTTTGCGGGTCAGCGGCACCACCAGGTGAATGCCCTTGCCGCCGCTGGTTTTAAGGAACGCCTTAAGGCCCAACTCATCGAGCACAGTCAACGTCAGCGACGTCGCTTCGACCATGCTTTTCCACGGCAGCGCCGGATCCGGGTCAAGGTCGAGGACGAAGCGATCGGGCTTGTCCAGATCGACCGTGGTCGCGTTCCAAGTGTGCAGTTCGACGGTGCTCATCTGCACCGCACCAATCAGCGCTTCGGCATTGTTGATCAGCATCACCGGTTGCCCGGTGAGGTCCTTGTCCAGCGTGGTGATGCCGGGGATCGCCAGGCGTTCGGCGTTTTTCTGGAAGAACAACTCACCGGCGATGCCGTCCGGGGCGCGTACCAGCGCCACCGGCCGATCCTTGAGTTGCGGCAGGATCCATTCGGCAACACTGGCGTAATACTCGGCCAATTGCATCTTGGTGGTGCCGCTGACCGCGTCGATGACCCGATCCGGGTGCGTGATGCGCACCTTGCCGTTGGCCAGTCCGAGCTGAGACGGCGCGGTTTCGGCGTTGCTCGCCGGGGCCTTTTTCGCTGGTTTTTTGGTAGGCGTTTTCTTCTCTGTGGTCTTCACCGGTTTCGCTCGCTCCACTGTAATGCCCTTGGCCGGTTTGTCATCGCGCAAGCCATGGAACACGGCGTGGCGTACCGAACCGTCCTTGGTCATTTCGGCAAATGCGACTTCTGCCAGCAGTTTCGGCTTGAGCCAATGCACACCTTTGACATCGAACCCGCTGGGTGGATTGACCACCGCCGGCTTCTTCACCTGCAAGGGTTTGAGTTGGGCCAGAATGCTTTTCAACGTCGACTCGTTGAAACCGGTGCCGACCTTGCCGGCATAGCGCAATTCACCGCTGTCGCGGTCGTGCAGGCCCAACAGCAATGCGCCGAAGGCACTGCGTGAACCTTTCGGATCGGTGTAACCGACGACCACAAATTCCTGGCGGTGTTTGCACTTAAGCTTGATCCAGTCGCCACTGCGCCGCGATACATACGGCGAGCCAAGGCGTTTGCCGATGAGGCCTTCCATCTGCATCTGGCAGGCGCTGTTGAGCAGGGCGTCCGGGGTTTCATCGAAGGCTTCGGAGAAGCGCAGCAAAGGTTGTTCATGATTGCCGAGCACCGTGGCCAACGCGGCGCGGCGCTCTTCGACCGGCACTTCACGCAAGTCGACGCCGTTGAGATACGGCAGATCAAACAAGTAGTAGAGAATGTTGCCGCTGCGCCCGGCTTCAAAGGCATTTTGCAGGGCCTGAAAGTCCGGCACGCCCTGTTCGTTGGCGACAACCATTTCGCCGTCCAGCCACGCCGATTCCAATCCCAGCGCCGCCAAGGCTGCGGCCTGTTGCGGCAACTTGTGCGTCCAGTCGTGATCGTTGCGGGTGAACAGTTGCACCTGATCATGATCAATCCGCGCCATGATCCGGTAGCCGTCGAACTTGATCTCATAGCTCCACTGCCCTTCGGGCGCGCTGTCGACCAGCGTGGCCAGTTCCGGCTTGAGCTGCGCCGGCAGTCTGGCCTTGTGCGCGCCGGTGAGCTTGCCAGTCGCTTGCTTGCGTGCCTTGGCCGGGGCCTTTTTCGGCGGTTTGCTTTGCTCGGCGGCCAACTTCGGCTTGGTAATCAGCGTGCGTTCGCTCAACACACTGTCCGGCTCGGCCGCCAACACATCGTAATCATCCTGCGGCCGTGCGGCGCTGTCCTGATGCTTGATCAGAAACCAGTTCTCCTTCTTGCCCGGCATGTGCGTGCGCACCAGGTTCCAGATGCCACCGAGCTTTTCGCCTTGCAGTTCGAACTTGAGCTTGCCCTTTTCGTAGGCCTTGTGCGGATCTTCCAGCGGAATCCAAACGCCACGATCCCAGACGATCACGTCACCGGCACCGTAATGTCCTTCGGGGATGCTGCCCTCGAACGTCGCGTAATCCAGCGGATGATCCTCGACGTGCACCGCCAGACGTTTGACCTTGGGGTCGAGCGACGGCCCTTTCGGCACCGCCCAGCTCTTCAGTGCGCCGTCGAGTTCCAGACGAAAGTCGTAATGCAGGTGCGAAGCATCGTGCTTCTGGATGCAGAACTGCAACGCGTGATCCGTGGCGGTTTTACGCCCCGAGCGCTTGACGGCGGCCGGTTCAGACGTCGCCGAGAAGTCGCGCATGCGGTTGTAGTCGTCAAGGTTTCTGCTCATTGCGCACCTGCCTTGCTTCAGCCAATTCGGGTCACGGTCAACGCCACCACGGCGATCCGGTCGACCCGTTGATAACCGGGGTTGAGCAGTTCTTCGCCGAAGACATCCGGATCGAGTTCACGGTAAGTCCAGCCGAAGCGTTTTTCATCGAGTCGCGGTAACACGGTGTCGAGGAACGGATCGCGACCATCAACCATCGCCACGCCGGTGTAGAGCAACAAAGAACCGCCGGGTGACAGCCGATTCAGCGCCTGTTCGACGATGCGCAGCGACAACCCTGCCCCCAGCGTGCCACCACCATGGCGATAGGCGCGCTCCGCTGGATCGGCCATGTACGGTGGATTGGCGACGATCAGGTCGAACTCGCCGTCGACACCCTGCAACAGATCACTGGCGCGCACTTCAACATTGGCGACTTCCGCCAGTGCCGCATTGATCGCGGTCAGGCGCAGCGCTGCGGGGTTGATATCCAGCGCCAATACTTGCGCCTCGCGACGGGCACGACCGATCACGATTGCACCGACACCAGCCCCACAGCCGATATCTACCGCGCGATGGATCGGCGCGAAGTTTTGCTGCAGGTGGGCGTGGATCAGTTGCGCAAAACGGTAGGTGTCGGGGCCGAAAAACACCGCATCCGCCGCGTCGGTGGGGAATGCCGAATGCACGAACAGCAAATCATCCAGGCTTGACCAGCGCACGCGACTTTTCAACTGACCTTCGTAGGCATCAATGACCTGCGCGTCTTGCAGTTGCCGCTGTTCATCGGCCGACAACAACCCCGGCGCGAACGGACGCGACCAACCGAACACATCGCGCAAAGAGTCGGCCATCTGGCCTTCATCACGCTGGTTGACCCGTTGATGGGTCAACGGCGTCGGGGTGGTGAACCGATATCCATCTGCCAACAAGCGCCGTCCGAGATGCAGCAGCACGAGGTCGTTGGGGCAGAGTTGTTCTTCCTGATTCATCGGCAAGGTCCTTAAGGCAAACGGGATTTGAGTTCGATAAAACGCCGGGTAGCGAGCAGCCCGGCCGGATGTGCATGGCGGGCCGGGGCGAGCCAGGGGATCAGAATCGCCATTTGCGCCAAGGCATCCTGACCTTGCAGCGCGGCGTTGAGCGCCTGAACATCGGGATCCTGTTCAAGCCCCGCAATGGCCGCTGCGGTTTGACTGTGCCGTCGAACAGGTTTCGCTTTACCCGACGGCGTCCAGTCGCCGGCAATCCAGTCGTGCACCAGTTGTTTTTCGTAGGCATTGAACACACCGAACATCGCCGCACCGTCGCCCGCGATCAGTTGCCAAAAGCGACTGGCCTGTGGGTCTTCGTGGCGTTTGATCCAGCCCTTGTTCTGCAAGGCTTGAAGAAAACCGGGCAATTGCTCCGGTGCAACCAGCCACTGATTGACGGTCTGCCCTTCGAAGCGGCAGTAATCGGAGTGCATGTGTTGTGCGAATGGGCACTTGCGCTCGAGCATCGCCAGCAACTCGTGTTCAAGGTCGAAACTTTCGATGATCGCGCGACTGCCCTGCCCTAGATCGTTGAGCCGATAGCCCAGCGCGATCCGACGCAGAAACTCGGCGCGATCGGCCTCGAGCGGCAGTAGGTCAAGCGCCGCCAGCACGGCTTTTTGCGCATGGCCGGTGCTGGCGTTGTCGATGGTCACGTGCAGGGTGAAATAGTACGGATCGATGCCCAGTTCACTGAGTTCGTAACTGCTGATCAACAAGTGCAAGGGCAGTTGTTCATAGCCGAGGTTGTAGCCGATCACCTCAGGCAGATAATCAGCACCACAGACACCGAGGGCCAGTTGTATCGCGCCTTGCAGGTAGCGCTCATCGTCGATGGCGCTGCTGTCCTGCAAGTCGTGTTCGGCGAGCAGTTTGCGGTAGATCACCACGTGGTTCTGCGCCGGATTGCCTTCGCCCAATTCTTCCAGAAAGGTCCGCAGCAGGCCCTGGAAACGCGGGTCCTGCCAGCGCGGCAATAGACCATAAAGCCAGGCACCGTCGACCAGTTTGGTCGGTGCCACCGCTTGCAGGAAATACAGCGCCTGCGCCTTGCCACGAAAGAATTGCCGAGGCCCGCCGTCCTTGCGCTGTTGCAGATAGTCGGCGTATTGCCGGGCGACATCGGCGCAATGTTCGGCGACCCATGAGTGCCACGTCGTCGGGTCTTCAGGCAGAGCATCGGTGAGTGGCGCGGCGTGTTGCAGTTGCTCCTGCAAAAACGCCTGCGCAAGGTCCTGTGGATTGTCATCGCGCAACAACGCTTCATAGACCCGGCGGATGTTCCCGGCGGCGTTCATCAGATGCGGTTGGGCAGGCGCAGCCTGCAGGTGTGTCAGGACAGTCATGGCAAAGTTCTCGGTCGGTTGGCAGGACGCTGTTCCACACGCCTCTACAGCAGCAGAGAGGCGGCGCCTGCGAAAAATTCAATCGACGTGAAAATTGCCCGGACGGACGGCGAAGCAGCTCCGTGACGGAGCTGCTGATGGCGATGATTATTTGACGTTACTTCAGGCCTGGCCCTTGGCCTGCTGTTCCAGATGCACCTGCAAATCCGGGTCGATCTGCAAGGCTGCTGCCAGCTCGTCCAGATAACTGCGCTCCGCGTCCCGCTGGTCATCCACGAGGATCACGCTGACCAGATACATCTCAGCGGCCATAGCCGGATCGCCTTTGGCCGCCTGCGCGACTTCGTTGGCGTCCAGCGGTTTCGAGACTTCTTCGTCAAACCATTGCTGCAATTGTGGGTCGTCGGTGTGTTTGCTGATTTCCCCACTGATCATCTGTTGTTCACGGGTGTCGATCTCACCGTCAGCCTTGGCCGCCGCAATCAACGCGCGCAACACAGCATGGCTGTGCTCCTCGACTTCCGGGCCGGCAAGGAGATTCGCCGTCTGCGGGATCTGTTGCGGGGCCGCCCTGGCCTGGCTGCGTTGCCAGGCCTGATACGCCTGGAACGCCATCATCCCTAGCGACGCCAGCGCCGCATAATTGGTCCCGCCGGAACGACTTTGCGTACCGCCCCCGCCGCCCAGTGCGCCACCCAAGGCGCCGCCCAGCCCCCCACCGGCACCGCCGCCGAGCAAACCACCGAGCAAGCCGCCCAAGCCGCCAAGTCCACCGGCAGATCCGCCGCCGCTGGCCGCGCCCGAGCCACCACCGAGCAGTCCACCCAGCAAGCCGCCTAAACTACCCAAACCATCGCCGGCAGACGCTGAAGATTGTTGTCCCGCCGAGGCCTGGCCTCGCAGCAGTTGTTCGAGCAAATCGCTGGTGTTCATGACGTCATCCTCAAGCATTGGCAGTAACTGCGTCTGGCAACGATAGACCCGTGCGGCCTTAGCGCCAGCACCGTTTGGCTGATGCTCGAAGCCTTGGCGGATTTCGCCCGCGTATTTTTTCGCCGGCCAGCTAAGATTGATCAGTGGTGAACCTTATCCCGGCCAGACCGGTCGATAGCAGCAACCCCGACCCGGTTTGCCGGCGCCCTTGCACGCAAGGGTGATACCCGGCTTGCTTCACTTTCTGGAGAACGCCCCCGTGATATCGACCGTACACATCGCCAGGCTCAAAGCATGGGGCGCCCATGGTTTTACCGCGACTGGCGTGGTCACCGCTTTTCTGGCGACCCTTGCACTGTTGGAAAACCAGCCGACCCACTGCCTGATGTGGCTGGGGGTGGCGCTGATTGTCGACGGCCTCGACGGCGCGCTGGCGCGCAAGGTCAACGTGCAATCGGTGCTGCCCAGCTTCGATGGTTCGATCCTTGATCTGGTGATCGATTACCTGACGTATGTCTTCATTCCGGCACTGTTCATCTATCGCTACATTCCGTTGCCCGACTACACCTTGCTGCTGACCGTGTCGCTGATCCTGGTGTCGTCGCTGTTCTGCTTCTGCAACGTCAACATGAAGAGCAAGGACAACTACTTTGTCGGGTTTCCGGCGGCGTGGAATGTGGTCGCGCTGTGCCTGTACATCATCGGGCCAGGGCCGTGGATCACTTTTCTGACGGTGATTGGTCTGGCGCTGCTGACCGTGACGCGAATGAAGTTCCTGCACCCGTTCCGGGTACGCCGGTTCATGCCGATCAACATTGCGGTGACGGCGATCTGGCTGCTTTGCAGTCTGTCGCTGGTGCTTAATCACCCGGTGATCAACCCGTTGGTGATGGGCTTGTGGTTACTGATGTCGGCTTACTTTCTGGGAATTTGTATCTGGCGCACGGCGCTGGAGTGGTTTGATCGGCCGCAGGTGAAATAGGTCTTCCGCCCCAACTACATTTCCCTTGTGGGAGCGAGCCTGCTCGCGAAGACGGAGTCTCAGACAACAACTTTGTTGAATGACACAGCCCTTTCGCGAGCAGGCTCACTCCCACAGGGTTATCCATCGTCATGAAAACCGGGGGTGAATCAGCGCTTGGTGATCACCACCTCCAGATATTCACTCGGCACCACCAGCGACGCCTCCCCCGCCCGGTTCAAACGATTGAGCAGATCGGCCAGATCACTTTCCAGCGCCTGCCCGCTCTCCGGCGGCAACGCCCCGAAGGCCTTGTGCACCGGCCCGTACCAATGGCGGAAGATGTCGATGAAGTGCGCGGCCGAGCGATAGCGAAAGTTGAACTCGCGCCGTGTCACGCGCAGCAGAAAGTCGCGGTCATCGAAATGTTTGTGCAGCCAGGCATCAGAGCCCCAATTCGACGGCGGCTGAGCACCGGCAGGCGGTGGCAGATGCCGGCCGAGGGTCTTGAACATCTGCCCAACAAAACCTTCCGGCGTCCAGTTGGCCAGACCGATCCGCCCGCCACGGCGACAAACCCGGCCGAGCTCGGCAGCAGCCTTGTCCTGATCCGGTGCGAACATCACCCCAAAGGTCGACAGCACGGCGTCATAGCTCTCGTCGGCAAACGGCAGCGCTTCGGCATCGGCCACCTGAAAGGTCACGTCCAGATGCTCCGCACGGGCACGGTCCTGTCCGCGCTCCAGCAGTGCCGCGACGTAATCGGTCGAGGTGACCAGACAACCGCGCCGCGCCGCCGCCAGCGTCGCATTACCGTTGCCGGCAGCGACATCCAGCACCTCCTCGTCGCAACGCAGGTCGCAGGCTTCGGCGAGGTTTTCGCCGACGATTTGCAACGTCGTGCCGATCACGGCGTAGTCGCCACTGGCCCAGGCGACTTTCTGGCGTTCTTTCAAGGCAGTCAGATCAATCGGGGTACTCATGACAGTGAGCTCCGCTACAAATTGGATCAGTGATTATTCGGCCGTCGTCGGGTCAATGACCGTCATCACACGCGCCACACTGTTGGCAGGAAATCCTCCAAGCCTGGCGTGTTCGCGCACCTGCTCTTCGTCAGGCGCGATGTACACGCAATAGATTTTGTCCGCGGTGACGTAGCTTTGCAGCCATTGCACCTGTGGGCCGAGTTCGCGCAACACGTCACAGGACTTGTGCGACACGGCTTTGAGTTCTGCTTCCGACAGCTTCCCTGCCCCTGGAATCTCGCGTTCAATCACGAATTTAGGCATGGCTACCTCGCGCTCTTGTTATGGGGCAAGGCCGGCAGTGACCCTGCTCACGCACTATCGCGCCGAGACCGCTCGGCGTCCCTGCCAATCGTCTGGCAACCCGGTAAAACCGGGGGTTTGCCGATGAGCGGTGGAATTCTGTAAAGCGTCTGGAACACCTTGAGGATTGCCAAGGTTGGGGGATTGGTTTCTGATGCTCCCTCGCTTCTGGAAAGGACTCGACTGATGTCAGTGAAACTCGATTGGCTCGCGCATCACATGCACCACAGCGACCGTTATGCTCAATGGATCCACCAACAATTCCCCTACGAATACGTCGACCATCCGCTGGCCGAGTGGCAGCGTGAATTTGCCGAGGGCCAAAGCAATGACGACTGGTCCTGCCTGATCGCCATGGACGGTGAACATCTGCTCGGCGGCGCCGCGCTGGCACGCGATGACCTCGACCTGCGTCCCGACCTCGGCCCATGGCTGGCCTGCGTGTTCGTCAGCCCTGAAGCACGCGGGCAAGGGCTGGCGGAGCGCTTGATCGAGGGTATTTGCCGGGAGGCAAAAGACTGCGGCTTTGCGCGTTTGTATCTGCATACGCAGAGCAAGCAGGACTACTACGCCAAGCGCGGCTGGCAGGTCCTGGAGCGTTTTCGCGCCTGGGACAACGAACAATGGCTCATGGTCCGCGACCTCTGAGCCATTGGTGTTGCTGATCAGGCCGCCGGCGCCTTCGCCTCCTCCAGCAACTGCTGGATCATCTGCTCCTGCGCTTCGTAGCGACCTTCGCCGAAGTGGCTATAACGCACCTGCCCTTTGGCGTCGATCAGGTAATGCGCCGGCCAGTACTGATTGTCGAAGTTGCGCCAGATTGCATAGTTGTTGTCGATGGCCACCGGGTAAGTGATGCCGAGTTTTTTCACCTGATCCTTGACGTTGTCGATGATCCGCTCGTAACCGTACTCCGGGGTGTGGACGCCGATCACCACGAGCCCGTCTTTTTCGTATTTCTTCGCCCAGTCTTTGACGTACGGCAGGGTGTGCTGGCAGTTGATGCAGTCGTAGGTCCAGAAGTCCACCAGTACAACTTTGCCGCGCAGGGACTCGGCGCTCAGCTCGGGCGAGTTCAGCCATTGCACTGCGCCGCCCAGTGACGGCATCGCGCCTTTGCCCTCCTCCATCGGCGAGTCTGCGCGGACTTTGCTGATGAAGTAGTCGACCACTTTCGGCACGTTCTCCAACACGCTTTTTTCGACGCTGGCGACGCTTTCAGAGGAGGTCTTCGCCAACAAGGTTTTATCGAAGCCGGTAGCAATCACCGCTGCCGTTGCCAGTACCGCAACCCCGGCACAACGGCGCAACCAACCGGTGAACGGAATCGACAGCTTCAGGCGATTGACCAAGCCGCGTCCGGTGAAAATCAACGTACCCAGCGACAATGCACTGCCGGCGCCGTAGGCCAGCAGCAACAGGCTGGTCTGCGCGTTGGCGCCTTGCAGCATGGCACCGGTGAGAATCACCCCGAGAATCGGTCCCGCGCACGGTGCCCAAAGCAGTCCCGTGGCCACGCCGAGCATGACCGAACCCATCGGCCCGGTCTTGTTCCGAATATCCGGGTCAAGGCGATTGCCCAGCATCACAAAGGGACGTGTCAGCCAGTCACCGATGCGCGCCGATATCAGCGACAGCGCGAACACGCTCATCACGATCAACGCGACGTAACGTCCGCTGTTGCTGGCCTGGATCACCCACTCGCTGCTGACCACAGCGAGGCTTGAGATCAGCGCGAAGGTCAGGGCCATGCCACCGAGGGTGAGCAGAATCGAAGTGCGGCTGCGTTGGGCGCCGGCAAACAGAAACGGCACCACCGGCAGGATGCAGGGGCTGAGCACGGTCAGCAGACCGCCGAGGAATGCGATGAGGTACATAGTGAGTCACCCTTGATCAATGAATGTGACGAGCCATTCAGCCGTTCTGGCTGTCCAGCCAATGGCTCTGCGGCGTACGGCTGGCGCCGTTCTCGGCAAACATCTGGCCCTGCGGTGTGCGGCTGGAACCGTCCGCTGCAAACATCTGGCCCTGTGGCGTGCGGCTGGAGCCGTCTGCGGCAACCATCTGGCCCTGTGGCGTGCGGCTGGAGCCGTCTGCGGCAATCAAGCCATCGCTGCCCTGCTTGGCTACTGGCGTCAGTTGGAAGCAGGTGCTGCTGTGGCAGCTATGCTGTTCAACCGCAGCATTGGCATGGGCGGTAACGCCGGCGAGAGAGAAACCGATGGCAGTCAAAAAGCGCGATACGTTGTTCATGGCTGTTTCCTTCTATAAAGAGTGATGACTTAGTTGTCGTTGTTGCAGCCGTCGGCAAATTTGCTGTAATCGAGCACGCGGGTCTGACCGGCCGAATCGAGGTAGGTCATGCGCGCCTCGACAATCCCGCAATTCACCGAGTTGTCCTGTTTCAGCGAGAGCACTTTCTGGATATCCAGGTGGGTGCCGTAGGTGTAGGTTTGCGGGGTGACAGCGGCTTCGGCGCGGGCCGACAGCGTGCAGATGTTCAGCGCGGCGAACAGGCAGGCGGCGATTACGGATTTGTTGTTCATGGCGTTTTCCTCAAGGCTTCAGTGGGTTTGAGCCGAGGCGATCTGTGTGGGCCTCGATGGAGCCTATTTGAGGCTCGCGAGGTATCGCGTCTGTGTCAGGAACAGGCGCGTTTCAATCGCTGTGTATCCCTGCCATCGAGGGATACACAGCGATACAAAACCCTGAAAAAATCGTGTTTTTGCGTCCCCGTGTATCCGCCGACACGGCAGATACACTGCAATACAAAGGCACGCAGGCGAGCCATTGAAGGCTCTATAGACTGCAGGGCATTCCCCTTCTGACTGAGGCTTGAACCGATGGATCATGTCGATCACATTCTCATCGTCGACGACGACCGCGAGATCCGTGAACTGGTGGGCAACTACCTGAAGAAAAACGGTCTGCGCACCACCGTGGTCGCCGACGGCCGGCAGATGCGCAGCTTTCTCGAGGCCAACACCGTCGACCTGATCGTGCTCGATATCATGATGCCCGGTGACGATGGTCTGCAGTTGTGCCGCGAACTGCGTGTGGGCAAACACAAGGCCACACCGGTGTTGATGCTGACCGCGCGCAACGATGAAACCGACCGCATCATCGGTCTGGAAATGGGCGCCGACGATTACCTGACCAAGCCGTTCGCCGCCCGCGAACTGCTCGCGCGGATCAACGCCGTGCTGCGCCGCACGCGGATGCTGCCGCCGAATCTGGTGGTCACCGAGGCCGGTCGATTGCTGGCTTTCGGCCGTTGGCAACTGGACACCTCGGCCCGTCACTTGCTGGACAAGGACGGCACCATGGTCGCCCTCAGCGGCGCCGAATACCGTTTATTGCGAGTGTTCCTCGATCACCCGCAACGGGTACTCAGCCGCGATCAACTGCTCAATCTCACCCAAGGACGCGACGCGGATCTGTTCGACCGCTCGATCGATTTGCTGGTCAGCCGTTTGCGCCAGCGTCTGCTCGATGATGCGCGCGAACCGGCCTACATCAAGACCGTGCGCAGCGAGGGTTATGTGTTCTCGCTGCCGGTCGAAATCCTCGGTGCCCCGGCATGAGCGTCAATCTGCACTGGCCACGCACCCTCGCCTCACGCCTGTCGCTGATTTTCCTGATCGGCTTGCTGCTCGCCCAGGCGCTGTCGTTCGGCGCGCAGTATTACGAACGTTACCAAAGCGCCAAGAACACCATGCTCGGCAATCTGCAAACCGACGTCTCGACCTCGATTGCGATCCTTGATCGCCTGCCTGCCGAAGAGCGCCCTGTCTGGCTCGAGCGTCTGGCGCGAAAAAATTATGGCTACCTGTTGAGCGAAGGCGAACCGGGCACGCCGATCGAGGCCGGGGATGTGCCGGTGGCCGTTACCTCGATCACCGAAGCCATTGGTGAGCGCTATCCGCTGACCTTCACCGACATTCCCGGGCCGAAGAAACACTTTCAGGGCCATCTGCGCCTGAGCGACGGTAGCCCGGTGACTATCGACGTGCGCCCCGCCATGGTCCCGTTATCGCCTTGGTTGCCAGTGGTTTTGCTCGGCCAACTGGCGCTGATGATCGCCTGCACCTGGCTGGCGGTGCGCATTGCGGTCCGCCCCCTGACCCGGCTGGCCGACGCCGTAGAAACCCTCGACCCCAACGCCCACCCGATCAACCTCGACGAAAGCGGCCCGAACGAAGTGGTTTACGCGGCACGGGCATTCAACACCATGCAGGCGCGCATCGCCGCCTACCTCAAGGAACGCATGCAACTGCTGGCGGCGATTTCCCATGACCTGCAAACGCCGATCACGCGGATGAAACTGCGCGCCGAGCTCATGGACGATTGCACCGAGAAAGACAAACTGTGGAATGACCTCAGCGAGATGGAACATCTGGTGCGCGAAGGCGTGGCCTATGCGCGCAGCATCCATGGCTCGACCGAGGAAAGCCGCCGCACCAACATGGATTCCTTCCTCGAAAGCCTGGTGTTCGACTATCAAGACATGGGCAAGCAGGTGCAACTGGTCGGCAAGAGTGCGGCGGTCATCGACACCCGTCCTCATGCGTTGCGCCGAGTGCTGGTGAACCTCACCGACAATGCACTGAAGTTCGCCGGCGCTGCCGAAGTCTGGGTCGAAGCCAACAAGGGCAGCCTGGCAATCACCGTCATGGACCGCGGCCCGGGCATCGCCGATGCCGAGCTGGCGCAGGTGCTGCAACCGTTTTATCGCGTAGAAAACTCGCGAAATCGCGATACCGGCGGTACAGGGCTGGGACTGGCTATTGCCCAGCAACTGGCCATGGCGCTGGGTGGTTCGCTGACCTTGAGCAACCGCGAGGGTGGCGGATTGTGCGCTGAGTTGAAGTTGCCGCTGCATCCATAAACGCTTTAACGGCGCCTGTTTAAACGCTACCGACCAGTACCGGTCGGTAGCCTGCACACCGCCGCGCCAATGCCTACAACTTCATCAGAATCCACTGACTGTGCGCCTTGGCTGATGCGCTTATGGTTGTGTTGCCCGTTTCGCACTGTTCACCATTGGTCGCCACTGTCAGATCTGACAGTGGCGAGCCGGCGCCGGGCTGCGGTTCCATGACGATTGGCCCAACCTGTCGAGGCGCAACATGAATCTGCTCGAATCGGTCACCCACGTGTGCAGGCGACTGGCGCCAGGCGGCTGGCATTCGCTGATGCTCGCCCATGGCCTGGACCTGCTCGGCGAACCGCTGGCGGCGGAATTGCAAAAGCCACTGAACATTGATCGTTCATTGCCCGGGTTTGCCGATTTCGCCCTGGCCGGGAGCCGCGCGATTGAAGCCGGCGCACCGGCGCGCAGCCTGCTCTACCACGCACTGGCCTCGCCCAACGTGCTCTGCGATGAGAACGGGCAAACATTGCAGCTGTTTCCCACCGCCGCTGAGATCGAGACAGTGCTCGACTATGTCTACAGCGTCAGCCCGCCCACGCTCGACAGTCTGCGCAGCAAAGTGTTGGGCGCACCGTTGGCAATGGTCGCGTTTGCCAGTGAATATCGCTGCGCCGCCGACACCGTGCATGGCCGGCATGCCGACTTGTGTTTCTCGCGCACCGGCATTGCCCGCGTCGGCACCGCCTCCGCGCGTTATGACGCCACGCTGCGCAGTTTCCTGCCCTTCGTCGACGATGACCCGCACGGCATCCGGGTGATGCCAGTGCGCTACAGCGCCTACATTGCCGTGCAACTGAAGGGCGATGCCGAACGCTTCGGGCCGATGGATTTCCAGGCGGACATCGATGCCGAACTGGATTTCTGGGTGCCGCTGCACAAGTTGTTCAATGGCTCGCAATGCCTGCAAGGCATGAACCTGACGGTGTCGCTGGACAATCACCAGATCAACGAAAAGCTGCGACATATCCATTTACGCCACAGCGGCACCGGTTGGCAGGAACCGCAGATCAACCAGCCGCCCTTCGTCGTTACCGACAATCTGGCGCATTGGGCCTCTGTCGCGGATTTCGGCCCTGGTGTGCTGTTGCCCGAGGCCACAACACGGCTGGTCGCGCCGGCCGAGTATCAGGGGCAGCCGCTGTCCTTTGTGATGCCGGCCAACACCGGCGGCATGGTTCACGGACGTCACCGGGTCGAGGCCGATGGCAGCATCGAGGACTTGAACGACCACGAAGATGTCGAGGAATTGGTGCGTCAGGGCGGTTATCGCGCCTTGCATTATCAGGACGGTACCGCCGATGGCTGGGTGCGGCCACGCTGCCCGGTGCTGCAAAACAGTTTGCCGACGGTGGCGACCTATTCGGTGATCGGCCCTCCGGATTTCTACCCGCTGTGCAGTCAACGCAAGCTGTTGCACTGGATCAGCGACGAGCCGACGTTACCCGGCGCCGATCTCTGGCATGCACGACTGGAGGCGCTTTCCAATGTCCGCTACTGCGCCAACCTGGACTTGCAGGATCAGTTGTTCTCCCCCGCCGATCGAGGGGTGAGCGCCATCGTCGGTCTCGCCGATCAAACCGGTATGCTGCAAACCTCCACCACACTAACGTCGCCATCGCGCCCGACCGCGCTGCCCGACGGCGCCGCCGGGGTGTTCGGGCCCGGCTGGGAGGTCGGCTGGGTGCGCCAGCGGACTCCGGATGCTGAGTGGATCAACGTCCTCGCCGGCTATCAGATGGCCAGCCCGTTTCCCGAGGATGCGAAGATTTGCGCGGCGCTAGGTTCTTTCTGGCCCGGCGTATCCCCTGATTCGGCGCGGGTCTTCGAGCCGCGCTCGACACTGCACAGCATCATTCCCCTGACCGATGAGGAAATCGGCATGGGCGGCGATGTGGCCTGGGATGATCAGCGCGGCCCGCAACTGATCACTCAAGACGATCGGCTGATCGTTCAGTACCACGCGTACGCCCATGCCGACTACACACAAGTCGCCCTTGATGGCCGGTTTTCCCTGGGCATGACCGGTCGCACCTCGCAAACCGAGTATCAGCATCGCGTGCGGTCGATGTATCGCGTGTACCGCGTGCTCGGCGCCGCCAGCGACAAACCGCTGCGCAATGCCTGGCCGCTGTTGTCGTTCGTTGAAGTACTGCGGCCGAATGCCGAGCTGGATATTGCGCAGGAGGAGTCCGGTCAGATCCTTGACGGCTGGGTGCAGCGCTTTTTGCTGTACAAGCGCGGCGCCGTGCAGATCGCTGAAAGCGATTTCAGGTTGCGCCACGTCGAAGTCGAAGCGCTGGTGATTCTGTTGCTCAGCGCTGATGCGATCCTGATCAAAACCGACACGTTGCCGTGGCAGGTCGCCCATGAGGCATTTTGATGTCGTAGTCGTCGGCGCCGGGCCTGCGGGCTGCGCAACGGCAATCAGCGGTGCCCGGCTTGGCCTGCGCGTGGCCCTGATCGAACGGCAAACGTTCCCACGGTTTCGCCCCGGCGAAAGCCTGCATCCGGGCATCGAACCGCTGCTGCAGCAACTGGGTGTCGCCGAGCAGCTGTGTGGTCGCGCGGCCCGGCGTTTCGACGGCCAATGGGTGCACTGGGACGGCCCGCCCCGTTTCAATGGTTTCGGCGCCGATGAACGTGGCATCTGGCAGGGTTTTCATCTGGAACGGGCACAATTGGACGCGACATTACTGTCACGAGCCGCCGCTTTGGGCGTAAAGGTACAACAGCCCTGCGGGGCACGGCGGGTGCTCACTAAGGCCAATCGCGTCATCGGCGTGGACACCGACAGTGGATGCGTGTACGCGCCCTATGTAATTGATGCCAGCGGCGCTCGCGGCTGGTTGAGTCACCAACTCGAGCTGCCGATCCGCCACTGTTCACCGCCGCTGCTGGTGCGTTACGGCTACTTGCGGGGTCGTAGCGCGACCTTTGCCAGGGCCGCGCACTTGCAGGCCGATCCTGGCGGGTGGACATGGATCGCCCAGGTAGAGGAGCGTTTGTTGCATTGGACGCGCCTGACGTTCGAACAAAACGCGCCAATGTCTCGGGCAACGACGCTTCCCGAGGCACTGCAAGCGCTGCCAGCCTTGGGTCCGCTACGCGGCGCCGATGTGACCTGGCGCATCACCCCGGCCGCCGCCGGTGCCGGCTATTTTCTGGTGGGTGATGCCGCTAACCGGCTCGACCCGGCGTCTTCCCACGGCGTACTCAAAGCATTGATGAGCGGCATGCAGGCCGCGCAAGTGCTGGCAGATTGTCTGCACCGGCCGGCCTTGCAAGTGCCGGCGCAGATGCAGTATCGGCAATGGCTGAGCGACGGGTTCGCACACGATATGGCGCAACTGCAAGTCTTCTACCGTCAGCACCCTGGCCCGCCGTCATGGCTGTCTGTTGATTGACTCAGACGACGCTGCCGAGCACCGCATCTTCATGCAATTGCCGCAACAACACTGATCCGCTGTCCATGAATGCCACGCTCGCGGGCACACCCGCTTCCCCTGCCAAACCTTGCAACTGCTGACGACCATCAAGGTCAGGAAACTCTTCAATGCGCTGCATCAAGCGCCAGGCCAGCGGACTCAGTTCGGAAAACTTCACACTCCAGTCCGCCGCACGCCGCACCAGCAACAGCGTCGGTTGAGCCGGTGGCGTGACGGGCTGATGGTTCGGATCAAGTTCATGCACCGGCCACACATACGCCAACGGCCAGGCCAGCGCCGAGATCAGCAGCGGGCGTTCCAGCAACAGCGCCGGATCGGTCGACGGCAGCGCCTGAGCATCGGACTGTTGCAGGGCCATCTCGACCCACTCGTAATGCGCCAGCTCCAGCAAAAACGCCGGCCACTTGCCTTCGTGCAATACCTGCGGTTGCGTGGCCAGATAGTCGAGAAAGGTTTCGGCAATCTCGCCGAACTTTGGTGTCTGCGCTCGCCAGTCCCGCAAAAAGCCGCGTACCAGCAAACCCCAGCGTTGCTCACCGATGATCCGGATCAATACCGGGAACGTGCCGCTTAGCAATTGCGATACGTTGTTGAACACCAGATCACGATAGACGTTGACCCGCGCCGCGTTCATGTCGGCCGGCGGCAATTGATGGTCGGGATCGCGCAAATACCGGGTCAGCGCTTGTTGTTGCAGTATCAGGTTATCCACGATGGTCTCCCCCCGCCTGCAAGTGGCGAATGGTTTGCAACTCAGCGACCAGTTCAGAAAATGTCGGGAAATTGAAATCCCGTTCGAGCAGCGTTGGCTGTGCGCCAAATCGGGCATAGGCCACAGCCAGCAGCGACCAGACCTGCGGTTTTACCGAGGCGCCATGGGTGTCGATTTTCAGCGTGTCGGACTCATCGAAATGCCCGGCCACGTGCATGCCGACCACCCGGCCCGGCTCGATACCGGCGAGAAAGGTTTGCGCATCGAATCCGTGGTTGATCGCGTTGACGTAGACATTGTTGACGTCCAGCAGCAGATCGCAATCGGCTTCGCGCAGCACCGCATTGGTGAAGGTCACCTCATCCATGTCCTGACGCGGGGCGGCATAGTAAGAGACGTTTTCCACGGCCAGACGCCGGCCGAGCATGTCCTGAGCCTGACGGATCCGCGCGGCAACGTGGTGCACTGCTTCTTCGGTGAACGGCAACGGCAGCAGATCATAAAGATGCCCGTCATCACTGCAGTAACTCAGGTGTTCGCTGTACAGCGGCACGTTGTAATGGTCGAGAAATATCCGCACTTCCTGCAAGAAACCGACATCCAGCGGCGCCGACCCGCCAAGTGACAGCGACAACCCGTGGCAGGACAACGGATAGCGTTCGGCCAGTTCACGCAACGCCGCACCATGGGCACCGCCGACGCCGATCCAGTTTTCCGGAGCGACTTCGAGAAAGTCGAAATCGCCGCTGCGGGCAGCTTGTAGGTCTTTGAGCAGGCCACGGCGCAGACCGAGGCCGACGCTGGGTTGCGCTAATAACGGAGGAATGTGCATGGGATGTACCTCAGCAGTGGGTTTTGCCGAGTTGAACCGCTGGCTGTATCACGGCTGTGTACACATGACCGGGCATTTGCAGCGCTGTGTATCCTCCAACCACCGCGATACACAGTGATACACACCGAAAAACCTGTGGGATGCTCGCGAAGGCTGCCGGACAGTCGACAACGATGACGACTGGGCTGGCCTCTTCGCGAGCAGGCTCGCTCCCACCGAGGTTTTCAGTGTTCACAAAGACAGCGCCAGCCCCGGACCGGGGCTAGACTCATTCATTACCCAGTCGAGGGGGACGCAGGACGTCAGCCGTGCCCTGCCCAACTCCGTGACCACCGCCCGGTGGCGCACGCCTCGACCTTCGACGCCGCCGGACCGTGATCCTGTTTCAGGAGCACACATGATGGACGAGGCGAAGCTCAACCAATTCATGGGCAAACTGGTCAACGACATGGGCGGCGCGGCGATGCTGGCCAATGTCATCGTCGGCGAAGAACTCGGCCTGTACCGGGCCATGGCCGACAGCCAGCCGATCAGTGCCGATGCCCTCGCCGCCAAAACCACCTGCAATCCGCGTCTGGTGCGCGAATGGCTTAGCGCCCATGCGGCCTCCGGCTACATGGAGCACCACGACGGGCAGTTCCGCTTGCCGGAAGAACAGGCGCTGGCCCTGGCCGTCGAGGACTCTGCGGTCTACGTCGCCGGCGGCCTCGGGGTGGTGGCGTCGTTTTTCCATGACAAGGACAAACTGGTCAAAGCCATGCGCGGCAACGGCGCCCTGCCCTGGGGCGATCACCATCCGTGCATGTTCACCGGCACCGAGCGGTTCTTCCGGCCGGGTTATAAAGGCCACCTGATCGCCGAATGGCTACCAGCGCTGGACGGTGTGGTGGCCAAGCTTGAAGAAGGCGCCAAAGTCGCCGACATCGGCTGCGGCCATGGCGCCTCAACAGTGATCATGGCCCAGGCCTTTCCCAACTCGCGTTTCGTCGGCTATGACTATCACGCACCGTCGATCACTGTCGCCACCCAACGCGCCGAGGAAGGTGGGGTCAGCAGCCGGGCGAAGTTTTTCCAGGGTTCGGCGAAGAGCTACCCCGGCGATGACTATGACCTGATCTGCTATTTCGACTGCCTGCATGACATGGGCGACCCGGTCGGCGCCGCGCGTCACGCTTATGACTCGTTGAAGGACGACGGCACGGTGTTGCTGGTCGAGCCGTTCGCCAACGATACCCTGGACGACAACATCAACCCGGTCGGGCGGCTGTTCTATGCGGCCTCGACGTTTATCTGCACACCGAACTCGCTGTCGCAGGAAGTCGGCCTCGGCCTGGGCGCGCAAGCAGGGGAAATGCGTTTGCGCAAAGTGTTTTCCGAGGCCGGGTTCAAGCACTTCCGTCGGGCCACGCAAACACCGTTCAACCTGATTCTGGAGGCACGCAAGTAACCCGCGCGGGTCGCGTGCTAACCTGCTGGCACTGCCCATTTCGGAGCGCTGACCATGCTCGACAGCCCGACCCGCGAACACCTCGACACCTTGCAAGAGGTGATGGCCGATGGCGACTTCCTCGTCCTGACCGGAGCCGGCATCAGCACGCCGTCGGGCATTCCGGATTACCGCGACAGCGACGGTGTACGCCGTGGCCGGCAGCCGATGATGTACCAGGAATTCCTCGCCGCCCCCGAGTCGCGCCGCCGCTATTGGGCACGTGCGATGCTGGGTTGGCCGAGGGTGCGTCAGGCGCGGCCGAATGCGGCCCACCAAGCATTGGCCGATTTGCAGCACCGTGGATTGATCCACGACTTGATCACCCAGAACGTCGACACCCTGCACGATCAGGCCGGCAGCCACGATGTCATCGAACTGCACGGCAGCCTGCATCGGGTCCTCTGCCTGGACTGTGGCCAGCGCAGTGAGCGTGATTCGATTCAGCAATTGATGGAACGGCAAAATCCGTATCTGGCCGGGGTCGATGCGGTACAGGCGCCGGATGGCGACACCCTGCTTGATCCGGCGTTCGAGGCGCGTTTTCAAGTGCCGCAGTGTCCGCATTGCGCTGGCGAGCGGATGAAACCGGACGTGGTGTTTTTCGGCGAGAACGTCGCGCAGCACACGGCGGCTCGGGCGATGATGGCGGCAGAAAATGCTTCGGGGATGTTGGTGGTGGGGTCTTCGTTGATGGCGTATTCGGCGTTTCGGTTGTGCCGGGTGATTGCCGATCGTGGCAAGCCGTTGATTGCGATCAATCTGGGCAAGACCCGCGCGGATGATTTGCTGGATTTGAAAATTGAAGCGTCGTGTGAACAGCTTTTGCCGTTGTTGGTGGAAGTGCTGGATCGGTGAGTTGCTGCACTTTGTGCTCGACTCAGGACCCCAGCCCCTCACCCTAGCCCTCTCCCAAGGGAGAGGGAACTGACCGAGTTGTCTGGGCTGAATACTGCGACCTGAAAATGCTGAGTCGAGCTCACAAGCTGAATAACCCCCGACCAGCTCCCTTCCCGCTAGCACCAGGCCTCTCCCAAGGGAGAGGGGACTGACCGAGTTGTTGTGAAGCGAAACATCGACCTGAAAATTTCAAGTCGAACCCATTTTCTGAAATGCCCCTGATCAGCTCCCTGCCCCCTCGCCCCCCTGGGGGAGAGGGTTGGGGTGAGGGGGTAGATCTCACAGTCGCCCAAGATCTTCAGCCTTGAGAATATCGAACAACGCCTGCGCCGCTGCCGACAGTTCATTGCCCGGCTCGGTCAGCACGCCGATGGCCCGCTCCACCGAATCATCCAGCGTCAGACAGTGGGCGCCCAGCTCCTGCATCTGCTCGGCGCACAACGCCGGGACGGCGCTGACGCCCAGACCGCTGGCGACCATGCGCCCAACCGTGGCCAATTGATGACTTTCAAACTCCACCGGCAACTTCATGCCGCGCGCCTGCAGGTGCTCTTCGAGCATCACCCGCACCGTTGAGGGTCGTTGCAAGGTGATGAACGGCTCCTGCAATAACGTCTGCCAATCGATCTCGCTGCGCTGCGCCAGCGGCGAATCCTTCGGCACCACTGCGACGAAGCGATCCATGTACAACGGCGTAAACGTCATCGAAGTGTTTTGCATCGGCTCGAACGCCACCCCCAGTTCCACCTGACGATCACGAACCATCTCCAGCACTTGCTCGTTGATCACGTCGTTGACCGTGACGTTGACGTTCGGATAGCGCGCGCGAAAGGTCTTGAGGATCGGCGGCAGCAGATTACCGGCAAACGACGGCATCGCCGCCAGCGTCACTCGCCCGCGCTGCAAGCTGAAGCGTTGGCGCATCTCGTCTTCGGCGTTGTCCCAGTCGGCGATCAGACGTCGGGCCAGTGGCAGCAAGGATTCACCTTCGGCAGTCAGCGCCACGTTGCGGGTGTTGCGGCTGAACAGGCGCCCGCCGAGGCCTTCCTCCAGCGCTTTGATGGTCAGGCTCAACGCCGATTGCGACAGGTGCAGGCGCTCGCAGGCCACGGCGAAGCTGAGGCTCTGGGCCACGGCGAGGAAGGCGCGGATCTGTTTGATGGTCATACTCAAACCTCTGAACATGAAACTCGGTCAGGTAGGAGCTGCCGGAGGCTGCGATCTTTTGATCTTGGTTTTATCAGATCAAAAGATCGCAGCCTTCGGCAGCTCCTACAGGGGGCAGATGCATTTGTTGAGCTTTATCAATCAATCGACCTTAAAAATCAACTTAACAAATATATCTTCCAGCGAGACACTCCAACCATTCGGCTAGCCAGCCGCCCGCAAATAATAAAAGAGGTGCATATGGCAGGTTTCGACAAGCGCGTGAGTTCCTACGAAGAAGCCCTGGCCGGGCTTGAGGACGGCATGACCGTCATCGCCGGCGGCTTCGGTCTGTGCGGCATTCCGGAAAACCTGATCGCCGAGATCAAGCGCAAAGGCACCCGCGACCTCACCGTCGTCTCCAACAACTGCGGCGTCGACGGTTTTGGCCTCGGCGTGCTGCTCACCGACCGTCAGATCAGCAAAGTCATTGCCTCTTATGTCGGCGAGAACAAGCTGTTCGAAGAGCAACTGCTCAAGGGCGACATCGAAGTCATCCTGACCCCGCAAGGCACCCTCGCCGAGAAGATGCGCGCAGGCGGCGCCGGCATTCCGGCCTTCTTCACCGCCACCGGCGTCGGCACCCCGGTCGCCGAAGGCAAGGAAGTGCGCGAATTCAAGGGTCGCAAGTACCTGATGGAAGAATCCATCACCGGCGACTTCGCCATCGTCAAAGGCTGGAAAGCCGACCACTTCGGCAACGTCGTCTACCGTCACACCGCGCAGAACTTCAACCCGCTGGCCGCCACCGCCGGCAAGATCACCGTGGTTGAAGTCGAAGAAATCGTCGAACCCGGCGAACTCGATCCATCGCAGATCCACACCCCGGGCATCTACGTCGATCGGGTCATTTGCGGCACGTTCGAAAAACGCATCGAACAGCGCACCATCCGCAAATAATTCAGGCTGACGGAGAATAAAAACATGGCACTTACCCGCGAACAAATGGCTCAGCGTGTCGCCCGCGAAATGCAGGACGGCTTTTATGTGAACCTCGGCATCGGCATTCCGACCCTGGTCGCCAACTACATTCCCGAAGGCATGGAAGTCATGCTGCAATCGGAAAACGGCCTGCTCGGCATGGGTCCGTTCCCGACCGAAGACACCATCGATGCCGACATGATCAACGCCGGCAAACAGACCGTGACCGCGCGCATCGGCGCGTCGATTTTCAACTCGGCCGAATCCTTCGCGATGATCCGTGGTGGCCACGTCGACCTGACCGTACTCGGCGCGTTCGAAGTGGACGTCGAAGGCAACATCGCTTCGTGGATGATCCCCGGCAAACTGGTCAAGGGCATGGGCGGCGCGATGGATCTGGTGGCCGGCGCCGACAACATCATCGTAATCATGACCCACGCATCGAAGGACGGTGAGTCCAAGCTGCTCGCCAAATGCAGCCTGCCGCTGACCGGCGCCGGTTGCATCAAACGCGTGCTGACCGACCTCGCCTACCTGGAAATCGAAAATGGCGCTTTTGTCCTCAAGGAACGCGCACCTGGCGTCAGCGTCGAGGAAATCGTCGCCAAAACCGCTGGTAAACTGATCGTCCCGGATCACGTACCGGAAATGCAGTTCGCTGCCGAGTGAGGAATTCGAAAATGCAAGACGTCGTAATTGTTGCCGCCACGCGTACCGCGATCGGCAGTTTCCAGGGTTCGCTGGCCAGCGTGTCCGCGGTGGATCTGGGCGCGGCGGTGATCCGTCAGTTGCTCGAACAAACCGGTCTGGACGGTGCGCAGGTCGATGAAGTGATCATGGGCCAGGTGTTGACCGCCGGCGCCGGCCAGAACCCGGCACGCCAGGCCGCGATCAAGGCTGGCCTGCCGCACGCGGTACCGGCGCTGACCCTGAACAAGGTCTGCGGTTCGGGTCTCAAGGCCCTGCACCTCGGCGCGCAGGCGATCCGTTGCGGAGACGCTGATGTGATCATCGCCGGCGGCCAGGAAAACATGAGCCTGTCCAACTACGTCATGCCGGGCGCACGCACTGGTCTGCGCATGGGCCACGCGCAAATCGTCGACACCATGATCAGTGACGGTCTGTGGGATGCGTTCAACGATTACCACATGGGCATCACCGCCGAGAATCTGGTCGACAAGTACGAAATCAGCCGCGAGCAGCAGGACGCCTTCGCCGCAGCCTCGCAGCAGAAAGCCGCCGCAGCGATTGAGGCCGGCCGTTTTGTCGATGAAATCACCCCGATCCTGATTCCACAGCGCAAAGGCGATCCAGTGGCGTTCAAGGTTGACGAACAACCGCGTGGCGACACCACCGCCGAATCCCTGGCAAAACTGCGTCCGGCGTTCAAAAAGGACGGCAGCGTCACCGCCGGTAATGCTTCGTCGCTGAATGACGGCGCCGCTGCGGTCATCCTGATGAGCGCCGAGAAAGCCAAAGCCCTCGGCCTGCCGGTTCTGGCGAAAATCGCCGCCTACGCCAACGCCGGCGTTGATCCGGCAATCATGGGCATTGGACCGGTGTCGGCAACCCGCCGCTGCCTCGACAAGGCGGGCTGGAACATCGACCAGCTCGACCTGATCGAAGCCAACGAAGCGTTTGCCGCGCAATCGCTGGCGGTGGCCAAGGATCTGCAGTGGGATCTGGACAAGGTCAACGTCAACGGCGGTGCCATCGCCTTGGGTCACCCGATCGGTGCATCGGGTTGCCGTGTGCTGGTGACCTTGCTGCATGAAATGATCAAGCGTGATGCGAAGAAGGGTCTGGCGACCCTGTGCATCGGCGGCGGCCAGGGTGTAGCGCTGGCCCTGGAACGCGCATAACCAGAGTTCAACAGTGAATGGCGGATCCACGACATCCGCCGCTTGCTGGCAACAAAAACCCGGTGCGACTTGCGTTGCACCGGGTGTTTTTTTGCCTGTTCGAAATATGCGTTGAATGTTCCGCCGCCTTCGCGAGCAGGCTCACTCCCACAGGGAATGCATTTCAAAATGTGGGAGCGGCGGTGCGACGATTCGACCTGCTCGCGAAGAGGCCCGCCCGGCCAGCGAAAATCTAGGATTTGCGCAGCAAGTACGTATCCATGATCCACCCATGCTCCGCTCGCGCCGCCTTGCGCACCCGCTCGATCTCATCGGCGACATCGGCAAGTCTGCCACTGATCAAAATCTCGTCCGGTGTGCCCAGGTAAGCCCCCCAGTAAATCTCGGTCTGCTGATCGGCGACCCGGTGATACGAATCTTCAGCATCAAGCATCACCACCAGACTGTCCGTATCACTCACCTGCCCCGCTGCCAAACGCCGCCCGGTGGTGATTTCAATGGAATGGCCGATCGTGTTCAGCGGCACCTTGTGCTGCGCCGCCAACGCCTGAACACTGGTAATCCCGGGGATCACGTCAAACTCGAAGGCACACGTGCCCGAAGCAAGAATCGCCTGAAGGATGCGCACGGTGCTGTCGTACAACGCCGGGTCGCCCCAGACGAGGAAACCGCCGCACTGACCATCAGACAATTCGTCATTGATCAGGCGTTCGAAGGTCTGCTGCTTGGCACGGTTCAGGTCATCGACACTGGCCGTGTAGTCGACATCGCCGCGTTCGCGCTCCGGGCTGTGGGCTTCGACGAAGCGATAGTCAGGGTCGCTGATGTAGCGTTCACAAATCTCACGGCGCAGGTCGATCAGCTTGTCCTTGCTCTGGCCTTTGTCCAGCAAAAAAAACACGTCGACCCGATTCAGCGCCTTCACGGCCTGCATCGTGATGTAGTCGGGGTTACCGGCACCGATGCCGATCACCAGCAGTTGTTTCATCAAAGTGCTCCTTTAACGTCCAGGCTTGGCAGGCGCAGACGCCAGCGCCCGGTGAAGCGTAGTTCGACCATCGACAGCGGTTCGACATCAATGTCATGAAACGCCGCACCGCTCATCGCGTGGCTCAGCGCAGCGCGGATGACAAACGGGTGCGTCACCGCCACCACCTGTCCCGGCATGGCTTGCAGACTGCTCAGCCAAATCGCCACGCGCTCGCACAACTGCGTCACCGACTCACCGCCGTGAGGTGTCGCATGGGGATCTTCGAGCCAGGCGTGCAGCGCCGCGCCTTCAGAGTTTTGCAGGGATTTGATCGACCTCCCGTGCCAGTGTCCCCAGTCACAATCGCGCAGCGCCTCGTCGATCTGCGCATCCGCGCCAAACCACGCCGCCGTCTGCCGCGTGCGCAATTCCGGCGCGCAAATCAAGCGTCGCGCGGCGTCGAAACGCTCGACCAGTGCACCTGACGCCAGGTCGATATTTTCAACGGGTTCATTCGTAGGAAAACACGCCAATTTCTGTGCGACGGTTCGAGCATGGCAAATCAATGTCAAACGAGTGGTTTGCACAGGCATCGCTCCGATAGGCCCTGATAAAAATCAACGGCACAAAGCCGCTCTTTGGGCAATTGTGCCGCAAACCGAGGGTCGCAGGGCTGCTGGATAGCCACCGGTAAAAACCGACGACGGCAGGAAAACGGCAATATCTGACAGCGTTGTGGGCAATGGACTACAAGGCCGGTCGAAATCCGTGTAGCCCTTGTTACACGGGCACCGCGCCCCATTTTGGCGCCGTTTCAACACGCTGAAAAATTCACTAGACATGTAACGTCAGTTACATAAATACTGTTTTAACGGATTATGAAGCGAATTCAACACCCTCATCCAGCAGGAGCCCGGATGCCCCCTCTCAGAGACCTGATCACCGATCCCGGCCTGGATCTTACGCCGTCGGAGCGCAAAGTCGTTCGCGCCTTGCTTGATCAGTACCCACGCAACGGTCTGGGGCCGATGGCGCGTCTGGCCGAACATGCCGGCGTCAGCGATCCGACCATTGTGCGGCTGGTGAAAAAACTCGGCTTCGGCGGTTATGCCGAATTCCAGGATGCCCTGCTCAGCGACATGGACCACCGCTTGCGCTCGCCGCGCACGCTGTTGCAACCGCGCGCCCATCAGCACAAGGACGACGCCTGGAGCCACTATCTGGGCGACAGCCATCGCCTGCTGGTCGAAACCCAATCACTGACCCAACCCGAAGACGTGCGCATTCTCACCGACTGGCTGCTCGACGCGCGGCATCAGGTGTACTGCTTCGGCGGGCGCTTTAGCAGCCTGATGGCCACTTACCTGCTCAATCACCTGCGTCTGCTGCGCCCCGGTTGCTTCGCTTTGGAAGACAACGCGCAACTGCCCGATCGCCTGTTCGATCTGCAACGCCAGGACGTCGTGCTGCTGTTCGATTACCGCCGCTACCAGACTCAGGCCCTGCGGGTCGCCAGTGCGGCGAAGAACAACAACGCCCGTGTGGTGTTGTTCACCGACATCTATGCCTCGCCGCTGCGCGAACTGGCCGACCTGATCATCAGCGCCCCGGTGGAATCGGCCTCGCCGTTCGACACCATGGTCCCGGCGCTGGCTCAGGTCGAAGCACTGATCGCCTGCCTGACCCTGCGCACCGAAAACCTCGCCGATCGCCTGGAAGGCATCGATGCCCTGCGCAATGACTTCAACACCCACCTGCTGGAGGATAAATAAGGATGTTCAGCCTTCCCCACCGCTCGCCGCGGGACTTGCCGTTTGTCACCGATCACACCGCGCTGTTGCTGGTGGACATGCAGCGTGCCTGGCTCGAACCGCAGTTCGACGCGCACCTCAATGGGCCTGACGCCGAGTATTTCCTGACCCGCGCGCACATGCAGGTAGTACCCAATCAACGTCGCTTGCTCAGCGCTTTTCGCGAAGCGCGGCAGAACGTGCTGCACACCATTATCGAAAGCCTTACCGCGGATGGCCGTGACCGCTCGCTCGATCACAAGCTCTCGGACATGCACCTGCCCAAGGGCAGCGTGCAGGCCAGGATCATTGAAGACCTGAGCCCGGTGGAAAACGAGATCGTCCTGCCGAAGACGTCATCGGGCGTCTTCAACTCGACCAACATCGACTACGTGCTGCGCAACCTGCAAACCCGTCACCTGATCATCGCCGGCATCGTCACTGACCAATGCGTGGACATGGCCGTGCGCGACGCCGCCGATCGCGGCTATCTGGTCACGCTGGTCGAAGATGCCTGCGCCACCTACAGCGCCGAACGCCATCACGCCTGCCTGAATGCGATCAAGGGTTACTGCTGGATCACCGACACCGACACCGTGCTCGCCCGCTTGCAGGAGATGCGGCCATGAGCGCCCGTCTGACACCACTGCCGATGACCACGCTGGTCACCACTGACTTGATCGGCATCACCCGTGGCCGCTCGTTTCCCACCGATGAGCTGGAGCATTATCAGGCCGCCGGTTGCGGCTGGGTGCCGGCCAACAGCGCATTGACGCCGCAGGACATCATTGCCTCGACCAATCCGTGGGGCGCGTATGGCGATCTGCGGCTGATTCCCGATCTGGGCAGCCGCGTCACCGTCGGCAACGGCCCGGACGCAAACGCGCCGGCGCTGGATTTCATCCACGGCGATATCCGCGAAACTGATGGCCGGCCGTGGGGCGCCTGTCCGCGCACGCTGCTGCGTGATGAAATCGAACGTTATCGCGATGAACTGGGCTTGCAGGTCAACGCCGCGTTCGAACACGAATTCAACCTGCACGCCGGTTTTGCCGAGCATCTGGCATTTTCCCTCGAAGCCCAGCGTCAGGGCGCCGAGTTCGGCGGCTGGCTGCTCAGTGCTCTGCGCGCCGGCGGTGTCGAGCCGGAAATGTTTCTGCCGGAATATGGCAAACACCAATACGAAATCACCTGCCGCCCGACGCTCGGCGTGGCGGCGGCCGATCGTGCCGTCAACGTGCGCGAGATCACCCGCGAGATCGCCCGGCAAATGGGCCTCGACCTGAGCTTCGCGCCTAAGACCGCCGCCGACGCAGTGTGCAACGGCGTCCATCTGCACGTCAGCCTGCTCGATCTGGGCGGTCAGCCGATGCTTTACGACGCCGGCACCAGCAACGGTCTGTCGAGTCTCGGCCAGCATTGGGCAGCGGGGATCCTGCATTACTTGCCGGCTCTGTGTGCGTTTACCGCACCGACGCCGGTGTCGTACGAGCGCTTGCAGCCGCATCACTGGAGCGCCTCCTACGCCTGTCTGGGTCAACAGAACCGCGAGGCGGCGCTGCGCATCTGCCCGACCGTGACCCTCGGTGGCAAATCCGTGGCCCAGCAGTTCAACCTCGAATTCCGCGCCATGGACGCCACCGCCTCGCCGCATCTGGCCATGGCGGCGCTGCTGATCGCCGGGCGTCTGGGCATTGAACAACGCTTGGCACTGAACGCGATCACCGACGAAATTCCCGATTCACTCAACGACGAGCAACGCCAGGCGCGGGGCATCGTTGCCCTGCCCGCCTCGCTGGCCCAGGCGCTGGATTGCCTGCGCAACAGTGGCGCCTTCACTGCATGGCTGCCCAAGCCGCTGCTCGACACCTACTACGCCCTTAAAACCGAGGAACTGGCGCTGACGGAACAGCTCTCGCCCGCTGACTTGTGTGAGCACTATGCACGCCTGTACTGAATCCACCGAGTTGGGGTTGTACACCCGACCGGCCTACAACCTGAGCCGCGCCGACTCGACGCACCCGGTGATTCTGGTGTGCGAACACGCCAGCCGCTACATCCCCGAAGCCCTGAACAATCTGGGCCTGGACGCTGCCGCCGCCGCTGAACACATCGCCTGGGACATTGGTGCGCTGCAACTGGCTGAACAGCTATCGGAGAGGCTCGGCGCAACCCTGTTGAGTGCCAATTATTCGCGGCTGCTGATCGATCTGAACCGGCCACGCCACGCCCCGGACAGCATTCCGGCGCAAAGCGAGATTTACCAAGTGCCGGGCAACCGCGAACTGGACGAAGCCACCCGCGAATACCGCCGCCAGACCTTGTTCAAACCGTTTCACGCGCGCTTGCAAACATTGATCGACGAGCGTGTTGCTCAGGGCCAAACAGTTCGTGTGGTGGGGATTCACAGTTTCACTCCGGTGTATTACGGCCAGCCGCGACCGCTGGAAGTCGGCGTGCTGTTCGGTCAGGCCAAGGCTTACGCGCAACGTTTGCTCGATGGCCTCGGCGAACATCCGCTGAAAGTGGCCGGTAATCAGCCGTACAAGATCGATCCGCTGGGCGACATGACCGTGCCGGTGCACGGCGATGCCCGTGGCCTCGACGCGGTGCTGGTCGAGGTGCGCAATGACTTGCTGCGCAGCCCCGAAGCCGTATCGCGCTGGGCCGGATACCTCGCGCCATTGCTGTAATGAATGAAAGACTGCTGACGCTGTAAACGATGGACCGATAACAACTAAAACGACCGACTGGCTGACAAGGAGTTGCGCTTCATGGAAATTGAAGAATTCGGCTACAAGCAAGAGTTGAAACGTAGCCTGACGCTGACCGACCTGGTGGTGTACGGGATGATCTTCATGATCCCCATCGCCCCGTTCGGTGTGTATGGCTACGTCAACGCCGAGGCCCCGGGGATGGTGCCGCTGGCGTACATCATCGGCATGGTGGCGATGCTGTTCACCGCGCTGAGTTACGGCAGCATGGCCAAGGCTTTTCCGATCGCAGGTTCGGTGTATTCCTACGCACAACGCGGCCTCAATCAGCATGTCGGTTTCATCGCCGGTTGGCTGATGCTGCTCGATTACCTGCTGATCCCGCCGCTGCTCTATGTCTACGCGGCGATGGCGCTCAACCATTTGTACCCGGACATTCCGAAAGTCGGCTTCATTCTGGCGTTTCTGGTCAGCGCGACCTTCGTCAACCTGCGCGGCATCACCTTCACCGCACGGATGAACATCATCTTCCTGCTGGCGCAACTGGTGGTACTCGGCATCTTCCTGTTCTACGCCTGGAATGCCCTGCACAACGGTGGCGGTAACGGCGAGCTGACCCTGGCGCCGCTGTATCACGCGGAAACCTTCAACTTCGCCCTGCTGATGCAAGCGGTGTCGATTGCGGTGCTGTCGTTCCTCGGCTTCGATGCGATCTCCACCCTCGCTGAAGAAATCAAGGGCGATCCGGGCAAGAGCGTCGGCAAAGCGGCGCTGATCACGCTGGTAGTGATGGGCGTGATTTTCGTCGCGCAAACCTGGATCGCCACCGATCTGGCGGCAGGCATGGGCTTCAAATCCGCCGACACCGCGTTCTATGAAATCGCCGAAATCGCCGCCGGCAGCTGGCTGGCGACCCTGACCGCTGTCGCCACGGCATTGGCCTGGGGCGTGGCCGTGGCCATCACCTCGCAAGCCGCCGTCTCGCGTCTGCTGTTCGGCATGGCCCGCGACGGCAAACTGCCGAAAGTGCTGGCCAAGGTGCACCCAAAACACAACACGCCGTACCTGAGCATTTATCTGGTGGCGGTGCTGTCGCTGGTGATCTGCTACCTGTTCATCAACTCGGTCGACACCCTGACCTCGCTGGTCAACTTCGGCGCGCTCAGCGGCTTCATGCTGCTGCACCTGACAGTGGTCAACTACTACTGGCGTCGGCAAAAGTCCGGTCAGGTCGTGCGTCACCTGATCTGCCCGGTGATCGGCTTCATCATCGTCGCGGCCATCATGTACAACATGGGCGTCGATGCGCAGAAACTCGGGCTGATCTGGATTGCTCTGGGTCTGGTGTACCTGTTCTTCCTCAACAAGCTCGGCGCCAGTACCGCGCTGCCTGACCCGAGCAACGGCTGACAAGAAAAAGAGCGGCGTCTGACAACAAATCAGGCGACCGCCGATTTATCGCGTGGAAACCGACAGTGATAGTCAGGTTCGGCGACTTTGCCGAACCTTTTGATACAGGAGTACATCCATGCTGGTCTTACGCCCAGTCGAACAGACTGATCTGCCCCAGCTCCAACAATTGGCCCGCGACAGTCTGGTGGGCGTGACCTCCCTGCCGGACGACAGCGAGCGCCTTCGCGAGAAAATCGCCGGTTCCTGCGCTTCGTTCGCCAGCGCGGCAGAGGCTAACGGTCCGGAGAACTACTTCTTCGTGCTGGAAGACCTCGACGAACAGCGTCTGGTTGGCTGCTCGGAAATTCTCGCCACAGCGGGTTTCGACGAGCCGTTCTACAGCCTGCGTAATCGCCATTTCACCAGTGCGTCCCGCGAGCTGAACATTGAACACGGCGTGCCGGCGCTGTCGCTGTGCCACGATCTCAACGATCACACGCTGCTGCGCGGCTTTCATATCGACGCCGCGCTGGTGCGCACGCCGTTCTCCGAATTGCTGTCACGGGCGCGCCTGTTGTTCATCGCCGCCCACGCGCCGCGCTTTGCCGAGGCGGTGATTACCGAAATCGTCGGCTACAGCGATGAGGAAGGTCATTCGCCGTTCTGGGATGCACTGGGCAAACACTTCTTCGACCTGCCCTACGTTGAAGCCGAACGCCTGTGCGGGCTGCAGAGCCGCACCTTTCTCGCCGAACTGATGCCGCAATACCCGATTTACGTGCCGATGCTGCCGCAAGCGGCGCAAGACTGTATCGGTCGTATCCACCCGGACGGTCAGGAAGCGTTCGACATCCTTGAGCGTGAAGGCTTCGAAACCAACAGCTACATCGACCTGTTCGACGCCGGCCCGACCCTGTATGCGCGTACCTCGAATATCCGTTCGATTGCTCGCAGCCAGACCGCAACGGTGCAGCAACGGCCACAGATCGATGCCCGTGGCCGTTACCTGCTGAGCAATGACGCGCTGCACGGCTTTCGCGCGATCATGGCCGAACTCGATTTCCAACCCGATCAACCGCTGTCCCTCACCCCTGCCATGTGTGCGGCGCTGAACGTGACCGATGGCAGCCCGATCCGGCTGATTGCCCTGTGAAACCCGCGCGGTTGCGCAGCCAACGACAGTGCCCGAACAGGCGCGCAGAAGGAGTTCCAGCATGATTGTCCGCCCGGTCAAAGTCAGCGACCTGCCAGCCTTGATGGCGCTGGTGCAACAGGCCGGCCCGGGGTTCACCACCCTGCCGGCCAACGAAGATCGCCTGTCCCACCGGGTCCGCTGGGCGCAACGGGCGTTCGCCGAACAGGTGGAACGGGCCGACGCGGACTATCTGTTTGTGCTCGAAGACGACGACATGCGCGTGGTCGGCGTCAGCGCACTGGCCGGGGCGGTCGGCCTGCGCGAGCCCTGGTACAACTATCGGGTCGGGTTGACCGTGAGTTCGGCGCCGGATCTGGGCATTCAACGGCAGATACCGACACTGTTTCTCAACAACGAACTCACCGGCCAATCGGAGCTGTGCTCGCTGTTTCTTGGCCATGATCAGCGCCACGGCAGCAATGGCCGCCTGCTGTCGCTGGGGCGGTTGCTGTTCGTTGCCGAGTTCCCGCATCTGTTCGGCGAGAAGATGATTGCCGAGCTGCGCGGCAGTGCCGATGAACACGGTTGCTCGCCGTTCTGGGACAGTCTGGGCCGGCATTTCTTTCAAATGGACTTCAGCCATGCCGATCACTTGTCAGGACTTGGCAACAAATCGTTCATCGCCGAACTGATGCCGCGCCAGCCGCTGTACACCTGCATGCTCACCGAACAAGCACAGGCGGCGATCGGCCAGGCACACCCGAATACCGAGCCGGCGCTGAAAATCCTTCAGGCCGAAGGGTTTACCCACAAAGGCTACATCGACATCTTCGACGGCGGCCCGGTGATCGAAGCGCCGGTGCGCAATATCCGCACCGTACGCGAAAGCGTTGAGCTGACCCTGAGCCTCGGCAGCCCCGACGAACAGGCGCCGCTGTGGCTGATTCACAACCGTCGTCTGGAAAACTGCCGCATCACCGTGGCCCGCGCCCGCCGGGTCGGCAGCAGCCTGGTGATCGACCGCCTCACCGCCAAGCGCCTGCAACTGCAACCGGGCAATTCGGTGCGTGCGGCGATGCTGCCCAATCAACAGCAACAGGCGGTGGCGGCCTGACGGTCACCACCGCAAAAAGGTAAATCCTTTCAGCAAAAGGGTCCGCGACAACCTGTCCCTTGCAAATTCGTCATGATCATTGACCCATTCGCGTGATAGCCTTTTCATTCTTCGGCGTTGACACCTTTGTTCAAGCCTTTCCATTCCTTTGTATTGGTGGAACTCGTATGACCAGGCTTTCCCATCAAGATTTGCGCCGTAACTTCCGTCAACTGCTGGCTTCCGACACCTGCTACCACACGGCGTCGGTGTTCGATCCGATGTCCGCGCGCATTGCCGCTGACCTGGGTTTTGAAGTGGGGATCCTCGGCGGTTCCGTGGCCTCGTTGCAGGTGCTCGGTGCCCCCGACTTTGCCCTGATCACCCTCAGCGAGTTCGCCGAACAGGCCACCCGCATCGGCCGCGTCGCCCAATTGCCAGTGATCGCCGACGCCGACCACGGCTACGGCAACGCCCTCAACGTGATGCGCACCATCGTTGAACTGGAACGCGCCGGCGTCGCCGCCCTGACCATCGAAGACACCTTGCTGCCGGCACAATTCGGCCGCAAATCCACCGACTTGATCACCGTTGCCGAAGGCGTCGGCAAGATCCGCGCGGCATTGGAAGCCCGGGTTGATACGGAAATGGCGATCATCGCCCGTACCAACGCCGGCATCCTGCCAAATCAGGAAATCATCAGCCGCACTCGCCAGTACCAGGCGGCCGGGGCTGACGGCATCTGCATGGTCGGGATTCAGGATTTCGATCAGCTCGAGCAAATCGCCGAACACCTGACCGTACCGCTGATGCTGGTGACCTACGGCAACCCGGCGCTGCGCGACGACAAACGTCTGGCCGAACTCGGTGTGCGCGTGACCATTGATGGCCATGGTGCTTACTTTGCGGCGATCAAAGCGACGTATGACAGCCTGCGCGAACAGCGGCAGATCTTCACTCAGGCGTCCGACCTGAGCGCGACCGAGTTGACGCACACCTATACCCAGCCGGAGGAATACATTCTCTGGGCCAAGGAATACATGAGCGTCAAGGAGTGATGGGTTGGCCGGGCTGACGCCATCGCTGGCAAGCCAGGCTCCCACAGGTTATGCGGTTCGACATCAATTGATGGTTCAGCACCAAACCCTGTGGGAGCTGGCTTGCCAGCGATGAGGCCTGCCGCTACACCGCTAAACCGGCGTCTTGTAAGCCTCCTCCCGCTGCACCGCCCGCGCCTGAATCACATTCAGAATCGCACAGCCCTCGCGCATCAACAGATGCACCGCACTGGTCACCCGCGTCAGATCACAATCGGAAATGCCTTTGAGGTTGAGGCTGGCAAAGGTGTCGGCCAGATCGCGCACAACCACAAACCGGTGCATCGCACAGGCGGCCATGTCGCTGAGTTCTGAGTGGGTATTGAGGAAGAGCACGGGGGATTCGGCGTCGTAGGTGTCGATGGGGAGGAAGCGGGGCATTACTTGGTCACACATTGGTATAACTCCTGTATTGAGAGAGCTACCACCAGTCGCGGCCAAACGAGGAAGGTGGCAGCCGTACGCGGGTTGGCCGACCGGATACAGGAACCGGCACACCCGAAGGTGTCCCACGCACAGCCGCCATAACACAACATCACAGACAAACATCGACTGAATATGTTGGGCAGACTGTACGTCTCTGTATCGACCGGCCAAGGTCGTTCGCGGTGTTTTTCCGCGAACCCGAACTATAGGGGTCGATACAGAAACGCGGCAACAGGGTACGTTGTAGGAAACGTCTTGGAAAGTTGTACGCCGCCCGCGCCTTCCACTTTTCCCACAAAAGCCCCTCACCCTAGCCCTCTCCCTGAGGGAGAGGGAACCGATTGGGGGATGCTCTGGATCTACGCCGACGTGAGAGATCGCGTTGAATGCAAATCTGAATTCAACTTGATCTGCCGGTTGCCACATGGACCACAAACAACACGGTCAGTCCCCTCTCCCTCCGGGAGAGGGTTAGGGTGAGGGCAAATGCACCTGACACCCCACCCGCATCAGTCACACCACAAAACCACTCACCGCGGCTTCGCCAACTCCATAATCATCCGCGACAACAAATAAATCCGCGGCGCCACACTCGCCACTTCGGCGTACTCCTCCGGCGTGTGAATATTGCCGCCAACAATCCCGAAGCCATCCAGCGTCGGCGTGCCAACCCCGGCCGACAAACTCGCATCCGCCGCACCGCCACTGCCCTCCTCCGTCAACTTGCGGCCAATCTCGCCGTAAATCCCCTGGGCCATGGCCATCAGGCGATCCGACTCGGGCGTCTGCGGCATCGGTGGCAAGCCCCGCTGCAATGAAGTCTTCACATCAGTCTCAGCAATCAACTTGTCCTGCGACACCCGCGCCAGATCCTTCTCGATCCGGTCGAACTCCTCCGGCACCGCCGCGCGCACGTCAGCCTTGGCCGTGGCTTGATCGGGAATCACGTTGGTGCGGTCACCGGCCTTGAGCACAGTGAAGTTGATGGTGGTTTTCTTCGCTTCATCACCCAGTTTGCCCAACTGAAGAATCTGGTGCGCCGCTTCCATCGCGGCATTGCGCCCCAGTTCCGGAGCGACGCCAGCGTGCGCGGCTTTGCCCTTGACCTCGACCAGCGCCGTCGCGCTGCCCTTGCGCCACATTACCAGACCATCGGCCGGGCGGCCCGGCTCCAGATTGAGGGTCACGTCGTGCTGTTTGGCGGTTTTTTTGATCAGGTCGGTGGCGACGTCCGAGCCGGTTTCTTCACTGGCGTCGAGCAGGAATGTGATTTGCGCGTAGTCCTTGAAGTCGAGGTTTTTCAGGACTTTCAACGCATAGATCCCGGCGACGATGCCGCCCTTGTCATCCATCACCCCCGGCCCGTAAGCACGGCCGTCCTTGATGTGGAACGGCCGCTCGGCCGCCGAACCTTCCTTGAACACCGTGTCCATGTGCGCCATCAGCAGGATTTTTGCTTTGCCGGTGCCTTTGAACGTCGCGAGTACATGGTTGGATTTTTCCGGCGTATTGGGCACCAGCTCGATGGTGGCGCCGAGTTTTTTCAGCTCATCGATGGCGATGTCGCTGACTTGCTTGAGGCCGGGCTCATAGCCGGAACCGGAGTCGATATTGACCAGCCGCTCCAGCAGTTTCAGTGCTTCTGGCTGGTACTGCTCGGCATCGGCGAGCACTTGTTTGTGCGGTTCGGCAAAGGCGTGGGCAGCGGAGAAAGCGAGAGACAGGCCGAGGCTGGCGGCAAGCAGGGAGCGAGAAAATGAGAACGTCATGAAGCGATCCTTGTTTCGCGTCGGGGGGATTTAACCGTACCCGACATCGGCGCGAGGCTCTACACCGAATGCGACCTCTCCCTGACCACCACCGAACACGTGTAGGAGCTGCCGAAGGCTGCGATCTTTTGATTTTGATTTAGAAAAAACAAAGTCAAAAGATCGCAGCCTTCGGCAGCTTCTACCGGGGATGTGTGGTGATGCGGATCAAACCGAATCCAGCAACGTCCGCCGGGGCTTGCCATCACAATTGCAGATCACCCGATTACGCCCGCCTGCCTTGGCTTCATACAACGCCTGATCGGCATCATTGAGCCAGCGTGTCGCGTCAGCATGCGCCGGATCGTACGCCGCCAGGCCGATGCTCAAACTGACCTTCAACGCCGGGTTCTGCTCATAACCCAGAATCGCGAAGCGCTCGCGCAACGCCTCCATGGCCTGCGCGGCATTGAACAATGGCAGATCCGGCAAAATCACGCAGAACTCATCACCGCCATAGCGCCCGGCAACGTCTGTCGCCCGCAGGTTTTGCTTGAGCAACTTGCTCAACTGCCGCAATACGATGTCGCCCGCGACATGGCCGTAGGTGTCGTTGATCGCCTTGAAGTGATCGATGTCGATCAGCGCAATCGCCGCGCCCTGCTTCTGCCGCTTGCAGCGCTGAAAAGCGATCTCCAGTTGATCCTTCCAGGCGCCGTGGTTGAGCAACCCGGTCAGGCTGTCGGTGCGGCTCAGGGCAAGCAATTCGCGTTTATGCCGACCGAGGGTGTAGGCCTGGCGAAAACAGATCCAGCCCAGCGCCAATGGGTACAGCAGCAGCAACGGAAAACAGGCGTACATTTGCGCAGGCGTGGTCTGCGGAACGAATGCCGGAGCAAACACCACCAGCCCGACGCCGACCCCGAGCAACTGCGCCGCAGAGCCTGCCAATAGAAAGCGTGAACCACCGATAGCGACGTTGTTCATCGCCATCATCGAAATGGTCGTCGCCGTGGGCAGCGGATTGAAATGCATGGCGGCAAGCCAAAAGCCGCCGAAAAAGGCGTCGATCAACAGATTGCGGTGTTCAGCGTGGTAGGGAACCCGGGCGCGGCGCGCCCATTGAAACGCCAGATGCGGCCAGACCAGGCCGTTGAAGAACATCAGTGCCCAGACCCACAGCGGCGGATCGAGCGAGTACATCGCCACGCTCACGCACACGAGCCCCAGAATCAACCCGAGGATGCGCGATGTATAAAGCCTCCTGGCCAATGAAAGTCCCTTTCCTCCGGTATTTCCCATAAGGACCTCGACCACGCACACCGCAGGACGGATGTGCTGGAAGTCTAACAGGGCGACGTTAAATAGCCATCACCGGCCAGCGGGCTGAATAGCGCGACATCAGGGTCGCGCACAGTGCAAATATTTGGCTATACATGAAAGGAGCAAAATGGAAAAACAACTATAAGAAGGAGGCCCATGCACACCTATAAAGTGTTGATCATCGGCAGCGGTTTTGGCGGTCAATGTGCTGCGGTCAACCTGCTCAAGGCTGGAATCGACGATTTTCGCCTGCTGGAGCGACGGGACTTCTTTGGCGGCACCTGGTGCCAGAACACCTACCCCGGCGCGGCGGTGGACGTGCCATCGCCGCTGTATTCGCTGTCGTTTGCGCCGTACCGCTGGTCGAAGATGTTCGCCGGACAGGCCGAACTGCAGCGCTACACCGAGCATGTCATCGAGCAGTTCGGTTTGCGTGACCGCGTGGAGCTGGAGGCCAATGTCGAGCGCGTCGAATGGGACGACACGGAAAAACGCTGGGCTGTGCACACCGCCAGCAAAGGCACCTTTTATGCGCAGTTCCTGATCAATGCCACCGGGCCATTGAGCCAACCGGTCATTCCGCACTTTCCCGGCCAGGAGCGCTTTCAAGGCAAGACGTTTCATACAAACAATTGGGATCACAGCTACGACTACCGCGGTAAACGTGTGGCCATCGTCGGCAGCGGCGCCAGTGCGGTGCAGGTGATTCCGGCGATTGCGCCGCAGGTCGAGCAACTGCACGTGTTCCAGCGCACGCCCCATTGGGTGCTGCCCCGCGCCGATCGCCAGTTCGGGCCGTTGCAACGCTGGCTGCTTGGCCGCAAACCCGCCTACAAACTGTTGCGCTGGCTGATTTACTGGCAATTCGAAACCCGGGTCATCGCGTTCAAATACTCGAAAGCGGCGATTCACATGGTGCAGCAGCACGCCCTGCGTTTTCTCAAACGCCAGGTGCCGGACCCGGTGCTGCGAGAAAAACTCACCCCGGACTTCACCATTGGCTGCAAACGGGTGCTGGTTTCCAGCACCTATTACCCGGCGCTGAACCGTCCCAATGTCACCTTGCATACCCGCGAACAAGGCATCGCTTCCATCGACGAAAGCGGCATCAACACTGAGGACGGCCAACACATCGATGTTGATCTGATCGTCTGGTCGACCGGTTACGACGCCACCGACGGGGTGATTTCCTACCCGGTCAGCGGAAAAAACGCCGTGCAACTCAGAGAGGTCTGGGCGCAATACCCGCGCGCGTATCTGGGCACCAGCCTGCCGGACTTCCCCAACCTGTTTATCGTCACCGGGCCCAACACTGGCATCGGCCACACCTCGGCGCTGTTCATCATCGAGTCGCAGATGAACTACATCCTCGACTGCATTCGCACCGTGCAGGCCAAAGGCCTGCGCAGCATCGAAGTGCGCCCCGAAGCGGAACGTACCTACACTGAGATGATTCATCGGGAAATGCAGCGCACGGTCTGGAAGTCCGGCGGCTGCCACAGTTGGTATCAAAGCAAGAGCGGTCATGTGATCGCGATGTTTCCCGGCTTCAGTTTCAGCTATCACCGCTTGACCCGGGCGCTGAAACCGGCCGACCACATTCTGTCCTGAACACGTAAAAGGAAGACGTCGATGCTTTTGCTGTTTGTCGCCCTCGCGGTTTTCGTAGCCTGGAGCTGGTTGAGTTATCCGGCGGTCGGCCATTGGCTGTACGACTTGAACATGGCCATCGAGGCCAAGTTGTACAAATTGCACAAGATCGAGGTGCCGATCGCCGAGATGACTGTCTCGACCTGGCAGGGCGGGCCGTACGAAGCGGCCAGCGCGATTCTGATGCTGCATGGCTACAGCGCCGAGAAGAACCTGTGGCTGCGCTTTTCCCGGCACTTCGTGCGCGAGTATCGAGTGATCATCCCGGACCTGGCCGGCCATGGAGAAACCGGCTTCAAGGCGGGCGGCGGCTACGACATTCCGTTGCAGGCCAAACGCATGATCCAGTTGCTCGACGTCTGCGGCGTGGAGAAAGTCCATGTGATCGGCAACTCGATGGGCGGCTACATCGCCGCGTGGCTGGCGGCGACTTACCCGGACCGCATCGCCTCGGTGGCGCTGATCGACCCGGCAGGCGTCACTGCACCGGAGGTCAGCGACATGGAGCGGCATCTGGCGCGCGGGCATAACCCGTTTCTAATCAACTCGCGGGAAGAGTTTCGCCAGTTTTATGCAATGACCATGGAATCGCCGCCGTGGGTACCGAATCTAGTGCTGGACGCCATCGCCCAGCGCTACGAGCAACAACGCGATGAACTGGAAGAGATCTTCCGCGATTTTCGCGCCAGCCCGCCGATGGAGCCGAAACTGCCCGACATCAAATGCCCGGCGCTGTTGCTCTGGGGCCGCAAGGATCGGCTGATCGATGTCAGCAGCGTGCCGGTGTGGAGCAAGGGCATCGCCAATTTGCGCGTGGATGTCTGGGATCACGTCGGGCACATGCCGATGGTTGAACAGCCGGGGAATACTGCAGAGCTTTATCGCGAGTTTCTGGGAAGCCAAAGATGACAATGCACCCAGCCCCTGATCGTTCCCACGCTCTGCGTGGTAATGCCTCAAGGGACGCTCCGCGTCCAGTGACGCGGAGCGTCACGGGCTGCATTCCCACGCAGAGCGTGGGAACGATCAGCAAGGGGTAAGCCTGAGATGAACATTCTTTATGACGAACGCCTCGACGGCCCGCTGCCGCAGGTGAACAAGGCCGAATTCCTCAAGGCATTGCAGCAAGCACTGCCTGACCTCGACATTTTATGGCGCGAGGACGAACTCAAACCCTACGAATGCGATGGCCTCTCCGCCTACCGAACCACGCCGATGCTGGTCGCCCTGCCCCGTCGACTCGAGCAAGTGCAAACCCTGCTCAAACTTTGCCATCAGAAGAACGTCCCGGTGGTCGCCCGTGGTGCCGGCACCGGGTTGTCCGGCGGCGCCTTGCCGCTGGAACAGGGCCTGCTGCTGGTAATGGCGCGCTTCAATAATATTCTGCACATCGACCCCGCCGCCCGCACCGCGCGGGTTCAGCCGGGGGTGCGCAATCTGGCGATCTCTCAGGCAGCGGCGCCGTTCGGCCTGTATTACGCGCCGGATCCATCGTCGCAGATCGCCTGTTCGATTGGCGGCAACGTCGCCGAAAACGCTGGCGGCGTGCATTGCCTCAAGTACGGATTGACCGTGCACAACCTGCTGAAAATCGAAGTACTGACCATCGAAGGCGAACGCCTGACCCTGGGTTCGGATGCCCTCGACTCAGCGGGTTTCGATTTGCTCGCGTTGTTCACCGGCTCCGAAGGATTGCTGGGGATCATCACCGAAGTCACGGTCAAACTGCTGCCCAAACCGCAGGTCGCGAAAGTCCTGCTGGCCAGTTTCGATTCCGTGGAAAAGGCTGGTCGCGCGGTCGCCGAAATCATCGCGGCGGGGATCATTCCCGGCGGGCTGGAGATGATGGACAACCTCGCCATTCGCGCCGCCGAAGATTTCATTCACGCCGGTTACCCGGTCGATGCCGAGGCGATTCTGTTGTGCGAACTCGATGGCGTCGAGGCCGATGTCCACGACGACTGCCAACGGGTGCGCGAGGTCATGACCGAGGCCGGCGCCACCGAAGTGCGTCAGGCCCGCGACGAAGCCGAGCGCGTGCGCTTCTGGGCCGGGCGCAAAAATGCTTTCCCGGCCATCGGCCGTTTGTCGCCGGACTATTACTGCATGGACGGCACCATCCCGCGCCGCGAATTACCCGGCGTCCTGCAAGGCATCGCCCGCCTCAGTGAAGAATACGGTTTACGCGTGGCCAACGTGTTCCATGCCGGCGACGGCAATATGCACCCGCTGATTCTGTTCGACGCCAATCAACCCGGCGAACTGCACCGCGCCGAAGCCTTGGGTGGCAAGATCCTCGAACTGTGCGTGCAGGTCGGCGGTAGCATCACCGGTGAACACGGCGTCGGCCGCGAAAAAATCAATCAAATGTGCGCGCAGTTCAACAACGACGAACTGAGCCTGTTCCATGCAGTTAAAGCCGCGTTCGACCCACAAGGCCTGCTGAATCCCGGCAAGAACATTCCGACCCTGCACCGCTGCGCCGAATTCGGCGCGATGCACATTCACGCCGGGCAATTGCCCTTCCCCGAACTGGAGCGCTTCTGATGGCCGATGTCGACGCCGCCAGCGCCCTGCTCGATCAGGTCAACGAGGCCCGGGCCAACGCCACGCCGCTGAAAATTCAGGGTGGCAACAGCAAAGCGTTCCTCGGCCGCGAGGTCGCCGGCGAAGTGCTCGACACCCGCGCCCACTGCGGCATCGTCCGTTACGAGCCGACCGAACTGGTGATCACGGCGCGCGCCGGCACGCCTCTGTCCGAGCTGCTGGCGGCGCTGGATGCTGCCGGACAGATGTTGCCTTGCGAACCGCCGGCATTCGGTGAAGGCGCCACCGTCGGCGGCATGATCGCCACGGGTTTGTCCGGGCCACGACGACCGTGGTCTGGCTCGGTGCGCGACTTCGTTCTCGGCACGCGGGTGATTACCGGCCTCGGTCAGCATCTGCGCTTCGGTGGCGAAGTGATGAAGAACGTCGCCGGTTATGATCTGTCACGGCTGATGGCCGGCAGTTATGGCTGCCTCGGCGTGCTCACCGAAGTGTCGCTGAAAGTCCTGCCGAAACCACGGCAATGCCTGAGCATTCGCCTCGATATGGAATGCGCGCGGGCACTGGCCAAGCTTGCCGAATGGGGTCAGCAACCGCTGCCAATCAGTGCCGCCTGCCACGATGGCCAGAGCCTGTATTTGCGGCTTGAGGGTGGCGAAGGTTCGGTGACGGCGGCGCATCAACGCCTCGGTGGTGAGCCGCAGGATTCAGGGTTCTGGCGGGATCTGAATGAGCAGCGTCTAGGGTTTTTCGACGAAGGCCTGCCGCTGTGGCGCTTGTCGTTGCCGAACAATCTCGGGCCACTGGATCTGCCCGGCGAGCAACTGATCGACTGGGCCGGGGCACAACGCTGGCTGAAATCCGACGCTGAGCACATTCATATTCTCGCTCAGGAACTCGGCGGCCATGCCACCTGCTTTACCCACGGCGCCTGCTCTTCGCCATTTCAGCCGCTGGCCTGGACACTGCTGCGCTATCACCGACAACTCAAGGCGCAACTCGACCCGCAAGGGCTGTTCAACCCCGGGCGCATGTACGCGGAGTTCTAGCCATGCAAACCACCCTCAGCGAACAATCGCGACAACTGCCCCGCGCCGCCGAGGCGGAGAAGATTCTGCGCACCTGCGTGCACTGTGGTTTTTGCAACGCGACCTGTCCGACCTATCAATTGCTCGGTGATGAACTCGATGGCCCGCGCGGGCGCATCTACCTGATCAAGCAAGTGCTCGAAGGCGCACCCGCGACGGCGCAGACGCAACTGCATCTGGATCGCTGCCTGTCGTGCCGCAACTGCGAAACCACCTGCCCGTCCGGCGTCGACTATCACAACCTGCTCGACATCGGCCGCGCGGTGGTCGATCAAGCGGTGCCACGTCCGGCGGCGCAACGTCTGTTGCGCGAGGGTTTGCGCGCATTGGCACCGAATCCAGGGTTGTTCAAAGGCTTGCTACGCGTGGGCACGACGTTTCGGCCGCTGTTGCCGCGCTTGCTTGAAAGCAAACTTCCGCAGCACTTGCCGGTTAACGGCTCGCGCCCTGCCCCTCGGCATGCCAGTCGCGTGTTGTTGCTGGAGGGCTGTGTGCAACCGGGGTTATCGCCAAATACCAATGACGCCACGGCGCGGGTGCTGGATCGCCTGGGTATCAGTGTCACCCCGGTGGCCGAGGCCGGTTGTTGCGGCGCGCTGGACTATCACCTCGACGCGCAAGCCAAAGGCCTCGAACGCGCCCGGCAAAACATCGATGCCTGGTGGCCGCACCTGCAAAACGGCGCCGAAGCGATTGTGCAGACCGCCAGCGGTTGCGGCGCATTCATCAAGGATTACGGGCATTTGCTGGAAAACGATCCGCTGTATGCGGCCAAGGCCCGGGAAATCAGCGAGCGAACGCTGGATCTGGTGCAGATACTCGATCGGGAACCGCTGGAAAAAGTCTGCGCGGCGAGCGAGCGACGGATTGCCGTGCATTGCCCGTGCACTTTGCAGCACGCGTTGAAACTGGGCGGCGCGGTGGAAGCTGTGCTGACACGCCTGGGTTTCAATCTTACCGCCGTGCCCGACGGCCATTTGTGCTGCGGCTCGGCAGGTACGTATTCGCTGACACAACCAGTGCTGGCCCGGCAACTGCGCGACAACCGCCTCAACGCGCTGGAGAGCGGCCGGCCTGAGCTGATCGTCACCTCCAACGTCGGCTGCCAGAGCCATCTGGCCAGCGCCGGACGCACGCGGGTGATGCACTGGATCGAACTGGTGGATCAGTCGTTGGCAGAATGAAGTTCGTAGGATTCTTCGTTTGCCCGCGTGCGAGAAGGCTGCGATCTTTTCCCTCATCCATTCCGTGACCGTGGCAGGAATTTTTTTCATGACCGTGCAGCCGTTCGTCAGCCCCGACCTGATCCGCCAACGCTTCTCCAAAGCGATGTCCGACATGTACCGAGAAGAAGTGCCGCTGTACGGCGCGCTGATGGAGTTGGTGGAACAAACCAACCGCGAAGTGCTTGCACGTCAGCCGGACATCGCCCGGCAGCTCGACAGCACCGGTGAAATCGAACGGCTGGACATGGAGCGCCATGGCGCCATTCGCGTCGGCACCGCGACGGAACTGGCCACCCTCGCCCGCCTGTTTGCGGTGATGGGCATGCAACCGGTGGGTTATTACGACCTGACCCCGGCGGGCGTGCCGGTGCACTCCACAGCGTTTCGCGCAGTGCATGAGGACGCGCTGCAAGTCAGCCCGTTTCGAGTGTTTACGTCGTTGTTGCGCCTGGAGTTGATTGAAGATCCGCAGCTACGCGCCTTTGCCGAATCCGTGCTGGCCCAGCGTTCGATCTTTACCGCTGAAGCATTACGCCTGATCGCGCAGGCTGAAACCGCGGGCGGATTGAATGAAAGCGAGGCCGAGGCATTCGTCCTACAGGCACTGGAAACCTTTCGCTGGCATCACAGCGCGACGGTTACCGCTACGCAATATCAGACGTTGAGCGCCCAACACCGTTTGATCGCCGACGTGGTGGCGTTCAAAGGTCCGCACATCAATCACCTGACGCCGCGTACGCTGGACATCGACCGCGTGCAGGAGCAAATGCCAGCCCATGGCATCACCCCGAAAGCGGTCATCGAAGGCCCGCCGCGCCGGCAATGCCCGATCCTGCTGCGCCAGACCAGTTTCAAGGCGTTGGACGAGCCGATCGCCTTCACCGATCAAAACCAAATTCGTGGCAGTCACAGCGCGCGCTTCGGCGAGATCGAACAACGCGGCGCGGCACTTACGCCCAAAGGCCGGGCGCTGTACGACCGCTTGCTAAATGCCGCGCGCGATGAACTCGGTGACTTCCCCAACGAAGCCAACGCCGCACGCTACAACGCGCTGATGGCTCAGCACTTTGGCGAATTTCCTGACAGTGTCGAAGGCATGCGTGAACAAGAGTTGGCGTACTTTCGCTATTTCGCCACGGAAAAAGGTCTCGCTGCTGTAGGGCTTGGACAGTCGTCACTGGAGGACTTGTTGCGCGATGGTTATGTGAAAGCGGAACCGTTGGTGTACGAAGATTTCCTGCCGGTGAGTGCGGCGGGGATTTTTCAGTCGAACCTTGGCGATGCGGCGCAGGCGCATTACGGCGAGCATTCCAATCGGCAGGCTTTCGAGCAGGCGCTGGGGCGCGCGACCATTGATGAGTTGGGGTTGTATGCGGCGACGCAGCAGCGTTCGATCGATGAGTGTCTGACCCAATTTGCGCGTTGAAAAATCAAAAGATCGCAGCCTTCGGCAGCTCCTACAGTGGAAATGCATTCCAAATGTAGGAGCTGCCGAAGGCTGCGATCTTTTGATCTAAAAGCCTTGAGGCAGCCGCCTCAGCCAAATGAAGGCATCTAGCCACTGTGCGCAAGAAGTTGCGCACTTGTTTTGCAAAAAAGCCTGATAAAAGCGCTGAGAGCCACGTCGCACAAGGCCTGCAGCCAAGTGCGCAAGAAGTTGCGCAGTACTGCGCAACTTCTTGCGCACTTTTGCCTTGAGCGAGCGTTTTTTTTCGCACAAGCGCCTGAAAAATCAGACAAACACCCCGGCCCGCATGGTCGCCACAATTGTTGGCACGCTCCTTGATAACAGTCAGGCACCCACCGGGCGATTTCGCCTCCCGGGCACCTTAAATTATTCCGCAAGGAGAGCACCCCATGG